>NZ_PYON01000001.1 GCF_003026355.1 Photobacterium kishitanii
GTATTAATCAACAAAAATTTATTGTTAGTAAATTTCAGCTTTATAAACTCAATATGTCAATAGTGTGTCAGTATATTATGAATTGAGATCTTCTATTAAAATCTAATTAATAACATATTGTATGATGTTTTAACTCATTATTAATAACATTATAAAAAATAGGTTAGGGCATTATGACAATAAAAAGTTTAGGTCATTTGAATATTATTGTAGATGATATTGATTCTGCATCAAAATATTACTCATCGCTATTAAAAGCTGAACCACAACAAAGATTTCCAAACTTTAGAAATGAAGGTTTTTCAAAATCTGCTGGATTTATGGAAAGTCCTAATGATGTAGATGTATCAATAGAGTTTCTGAAAATTGATGAAAGTGATGTATTTATAGAATTGATGCAATATCATTGTCCTCAAGGTATCAACAATCAAAATCAATCAAAGCAAACGAATACGATTGGAAATATTGGACACGTATGCTTGAAAGTATCGAATATTGAAGATGAATTTAATCGAATAAAAAACCACCATGATGTTAGATTAATCTCTGATCATAACGAATATAAGCCATTTAAAATTTCAAATATAAATCAAGATGAGTTTTTCTTTTTTGATGAAGATGAAAATCAGAACCTACAGATGAAAAAAGAGGTCTGTCATATTATTAGTAATATAAAATATTTTTACTTCGTTGATAAATATGGAATTCAGTGGGAGTTTGAAGAAGGCCACACTGATATTGGTGGTTAGTTACAGGTCTACTTCCATCGCTTTATTGTTAAATGACTGTCCATAGTGGCAGTCTTTTTGTTTCAGGGAACGGCGTGATGTCTGCCAGAACATGTTCGATTGAATATGTTAAATGCTCCTATACATGTTTCCTTTTAGTTAGTTTGTGATGAGTTATGGAAATAGTTAGATATGTATCATTTGTTATTGATACATATCTAAGTGTTGAATAGTGCAATATTAGTGATAATTAACTGTGTTGTTCAATCTGTTTATGTTGATTTAACAAATGAGGTAATAATTGCATCGCAGCAACAGATCCAACAATAACAATAATACCAATGATTGATAACGAACTTAGATGGTGTGCTTTGATAAGACTTGGCCACCATCCCATTGCAACAACAAAGGCGGTCGATGTAAAACTGATCACCGGTGCTACGGCAACGACGGCACTGACTTGAGCTGCAGGCCAGAAAACTAATGCTTTTGCTAATGCACTATAAGCGATTAAGGTATTGAAGGCGCAAAATAGAGCAATACTCCAATCAAATCCCGTTAATGTCGTTAAGCGAGTAAAATCAGTTAATGGTGTGAGTAAAACCATACCAATTCCAAATACACACAGTAAAACGTTTGAGGTGGATAACTTAGCCATTAGTGATTTTTGTAGCAAGGTATAACATGCCCAAGATAGCGCTGAAAATTCAATAATGCCAACCCCAATTAAGACTTTACTTCCTGTGTTGATATGGCCACTTATATTGGGATGGAAGAAAAGAATAATGCCGATAGCTAAAGTGAATAAACACGAAAGTTGAATGGCACTTAAGCGTTCTTTAAAAAACAATAGGCTGCCAAAGGCGAGAAAAAAGGGGGCGACTTGAAAATTTAGCTGTGCTTCTCCTGGCGATAAGTATTTTAATGTTAAGACAAACGTAACATAGTTAAGCGTTAAAAAAACACCAGCAAATAAAAGTTTTATTGCCTCAATTTTTGTTATTTTTCTAAACTGGTTTAAATTATTAGAGGATAATTGAATTATAAATATAATAATAAAAGCGATAAAAAAACGGAACCAACTCAGTGATGTTGCATCAATGAATTCTTCAGAAAGTTTTAATGCAATAGGTAATATTCCCCAGAATAAAAGTGTAATACTACTATAAAGTAGGCCAAGTTTATTGTTTTTCATGATAATTATTCTTTATGTAATGATATAAATCGCAAGCAATATAAATGAAGTATTGAAAGTATTGTATGATAAATATCAAACGATAAGTTGTTGAACTTATATCTATATTTATTTCATTTATCTATATATTTATAAATAGTGGGTTTTGGTTTTAGATCTCGCTTTATAAGATTATGTTATAAAGAGAAGCTATGATTATAAATATTATCCCATATATTTTATGTATGATGCTATCAACGCAGTTGGTATTGAGTATAATTGCGAGATAATTAAGACGTGTGCATGTGTTAGTTCAACATCATGTATATAAGTAGTATTTAAAGGGTCGTTATGTCTAAAAAATATGAGTCAATGGTTGGTGATTATTGCATCGTTGTGAACGCAATTGAGTGTTATGTATCATCTAAAATTGCAGATTTTGAGTATTGGGATGCAGAAGTCACTAAATTTTTTATTGATACTGAATCTGCAAGCTATATGTATGATTATGTTGAAGCCGCTAATATTTTGGGTGTTTCAGAATTGCAAATGCAACATTTCTTAATCGTGCATTGCTGTTTAGGCGATTATTTAGATGGACTTATTGGTGATAAAGATCCAGAGGCTTGGGATATGAAAGATCAACAATTAGTCGTGACTTACAGTGACAGTTCAGAAGATGTATTCCAGATCGCTGATATTTGTGGCCTTATGGCTAAAACAGAAGCGGTAGGTTGGACTTTTGAGGATTTAGTGAAAGCGGAAAAAGAATTACAACAACAAGCCAAGCACTTAGCATAACAATAATGAGATATGTGCCATGATGTGACACATATCTCGTAACCATTTAAATCAGTCAGCGTTAATTAGTGATGGGCGCTAATAGCAACTTCGATACTGCTGTACTCGGTTTTTTGACCTAAAATAGTTAGCAGGTTAGTGGTTTCAACCAAACGTCGAAATCTTGGATGCTCAATATTAACAAAGACTAATGTGACATTACGGTGCGTCAGTTTTTGACTTAATACCTCAATCTTATCAACGGCCGTTAAATCCATATCACTGATACTACTGGCATCAATAATGATCAAATGCAGCAGTGGGCGAGTATTGGCGAGTTGTAAAATACGTTCTTCAAAATATGAAAAGGTCGTAAAATATAACGGCGCTGAAAAGTGAAGCACAGCAACATCTTCTTCAGTTGATAGATTATCTTCTGGATTTAAACGCGAGCGGTGTCCCCAATGGTCGCAGTTAGGCTCACGGAACAATTCTTCACAGTTTGGGCGAGTGATAATAAATACACTGTGTAGTAATGATAATAAAACGCCAAACATTACCCCAATATCAATTCGAAAAGTGACTATCATCAACATAGTCGCTAAACATAAGTAGAACTCTTGACGGTTTTGTTGGTAGATCCGCTTAATCTCAGTCCATTTGAAAATACTTAAGCCGACATACATTAAGATCCCCGCTAAGGTTGCTTTAGGGATTAAATGAAAAACGTTTTGAGCATAGAGTAATACCAGACAAATCACTGCTGCTGAAAAGAGTGCTGCCCATTTTGAGTATGCTCCAGTTTGTTGAATTAACATGCTGCGGGGTGGACTAGCATTACCTGGAAAGCCACCAATTAAGCCTGATAAAACAGAACCTAAGCCGATACCTGCAAAGTCGCGGTTAAAATTAGGGGTCGTATTACGGTCTTTAATGGTGTTAGAAACCGCCGATGTTTGGACAATACAAATCATTGCAATCAATAACGCTAATGGAAAAATAGTTAATGCTTGTTGCCACGGTAATCCAATAATTGCCCAATGCAGTTCAAACCCGGCAGGATTTGATAATGTTGGTATATGAATGTTGTTAGCATTTAACGCCATTTCAATTGTTATGCTTACCGTCAAGGCAACCAGTGCCGCGGGGAAGCGTTTATATTGGCGACTAAACCAAAAGATAAAGGCAAATACGCCACCACCAATTAAGGTTGTGATGACGTTAAGCTGTCCTATATTTAGTACTAAATGATATAGGGCTTGAAATGGTGATGCCAAATCATGCGGTAAGCCTAAAATAGAAGGCAGTTGGCTGACAATAATATGAATTGATACGCCAGCTAAAAAGCCTAATGTTACCGGGTAAGACAGTAAATTGGCGACCCAACCGAGTTTAAAAATATAAACTGCTAATAAGATCCCCCCAACAAGTAATGCTAATAATGAGGCGAGTGCCATGTATTGCGCACTGAACAATGCAGCATAACCTGCAAGACTCACGGCAAAAATAGGTGCAATGGTTGAATCTGCCCCACAAGATAAATAACGATTGCTGCCAAAAAGGAAAAAACCAACACTGGATACAACAAAAACGTATAAACCATAAATAACGGGGAAGCCTGCTAAATGTGCTGTTGCCATTTGAGCGGGTAACGCAATGGCTGCGACGGATAATCCTGCAAAAATATCCTGACGCCACGCCATCACATTATGTACTTTACTATGCATTTGATCGTTCGCTTTAAGATGACGTTATAAATTACGAGCATAATCGCATTCTTTATACGAATATCAAAATGTTAATGCATAAAATAGGTTGTAACATCTTGAATAGTTACAAGATGGTGATGATGTTACAACCTTTTATTAATATAGAAAAAGCTAAGCTAACGCTATTGGTGTTGTTGATTTCATTCTAATCATTAATGCGATCAATGGAGCAACGATAGCGAGCACTAAAACGCCGTTCCATCCTACGTGCTGATAAAGGTAGCCACCCGCGGCAGATCCTATTGCCATACCAATAAACATAAACGTGAATAAAATTGAATTAAGGCGTCCTCTTGCTTCAGGTTTTAAACTATAAACAATCGTTTGGTGTGACACTAATGTTGCGTTGATACCAAAGTCAAAAAGTATTACACATAAAACCAGCCATCCAATTTGAAGGTGTATAGTGAAGAGTGGAATAAATAGCATTGCGATAAATGATAAAATAACGATGCTAATACTGACTAAGAGTATTTTATGGGCGCCAATGCGATCTGATAATCCACCGATTAACGGTGCCGAGATAGCACCTGCTGCACCAGCTAAGCCGAAAGCGCCAGCAGTAGCGCTACCTAATCCATAATTATGCGACAAAAAGAGTGCTAGGGTTGTCCAAAAGGCACTAAAGGCAATTGATACGAAACATTGAGCAATAACGGATTGTCTTAACTGTGGGAATTGTTGCCATAGCGGCTTTAATGAAGCCATTATTTGTTTATATGTCAGCGTGTTTTGGGATGGCATCGTAGGTAATGAAAACCAAAAATAGATAATTAATACCATGATAATTGAAGCGGCAAGTTGGAATATTATCTCCCAACCCCAAAATTGACCAATAATACCGCTAAATACGCGGGATAAGAGTATTCCTGATAATAACCCGGTCATTACAATACCGACTGATTTTCCTCTTTGATTAGGCGGTGATATTACTGTACTAGCAAGGACGATATCTTGCGCGGATGTAGCTAAAATTCCAACACACAAACTCGTTATTAATAAGATTGGAAAGGTAGAAGAAAGGCTGCAGAGCCACAGTGCACCACAAAGAAGAACTAATTTAGAAATGATCAGTTTTTTTCGATTAACCATGTCTCCCAAAGGTACGAGAAAAAAGATCCCGAGTGCATAACCGATTTGAGTGAGCATCGCAACGAGTCCTGCTTCGCTGACTTTTACTTGGAAGGCATGTGATAATAATCCGATGATAGGCTGGTTATAATACATGGCAGAGACACTAAATCCAGCACCGACAGATAAGCCAAAGAGTTGCTTAAGAGGTAATGTTTGCTGTTTAGTCAGTGTGTAAGCTTTAAGAGTCATCGTGTGTCCGTTTGCGGAAAAAGATGAACGGAATATGCCTGAACGAATACCAATTTTATAGATGGCATAATCGTAATACTGTTATACACTCAGCGTATGAATATACAGACTCTAAAAAACCTCGACCGAATATTATTACTTAAAACATGGGTAAGAATTGTTGAAGCTGGAAGTTTAAGTGCTGCGGCTATCCAATTAAATACAACGCAACCGACGATCAGTCGACGATTGAAATCATTGGAACAAATTCTTAATTGCAAGTTAATGCTGCGCACTACGCATCAATTAAAATTAACCGATGAAGGGGACAGTTGTTATCAGCAAGCTAAACAATTATTGGCGCAGTGGTCAATATTAGAAGATTCGGTAGTGAACGATACGGCTACCCTTAAAGGGCGATTGAGAGTAAGGGTACCTCATGCTTTTGGTCAGAAACAGTTAGTTAAGCCGTTAATAGAATACCTTACGATGTATCCAGAAATGCGTGTTGATTGGTTGTTGAATGATACCTTACCTGATTTTCTTTCAGATAATATAGATTGCGCTATTCATGTAGGCGCTGTTACAACTCCAAATGTAGTTGCTAAACTCATCGCACATGTTCCTCGTATTGTGGTTGCTGCTCCTTCACTGATCGAAAAATACGGGAAAATTAATAATATTACTGAACTACAGCAATGGCCATGGATTACGATTAGTAGTTTTTATAACAATGAGCTAACGTTAAAGAATACCGCTTGCGATACAACCTCTATATTAGAATTAGATCCTATTCTATCGACAGATAACCTGTATTCTGCTGTCGAATGCGTCAAGGATGGCTTAGGGATCAGTACCGTCTCTTCATGGTTAGTTGAACCTTACTTACTAACAGGTCAACTTGTACATATTGCTGAAGGGTGGCAAGCTGATCCATTACCGATTTATTTGGTATATCCCTACTCAAATTATTACTCAAAAAGACTGCGATTATTTATGGAAATAATGACCGCAGGGATTCAAAGTATGGTAGAAATAGATCAAAAAATTTCATAATAACAATATGATGATTTGTTATTTAGGCATACGCACCATGACACTGAAATCGCCATTGACAGATTGCGTTATCGATAATCGATAGTTATTTATTTTACAAATGTTACTAACGATCGATAGCCCTAGACCATAGCGGCTATCGTTTGATCTTGAGCTGTCATATTGATACAAAGGTTGGATTAACTTTTCGAGTTCGGTTGTTGAGTAGTGAATGGTCGCGATATTAACGACTTCGATACTGATTTGTTGTGTATTGTCTAAGACATTAATTTTAATATTGTCATCGGGTAAGCTATAAAATAAGGCATTATCAATTAGGTTTGTTAAGATTGTTTTTAGACTAAATTCATCGGCAATAATTGCTGATTTAAGCTGGATATTTATTGTCATTCTGCTCGTAATATTAGAATATTTAAAGGCTAATCTTTGTTGAATTTCATCTAATAATACCATCATATAAAGCGGTTCTTTGTACAGCTCAATCGTTGACGATGTACGTTGAAGTAATAATAAATTTTCGACAATTATTCGCATTCTATTAGATATTTGCAAAATATCATCAGTAAATGTTTTAGCTAATCGCTCATCATCAGGAAAGCGCTGGTGGACTTCTGTTAGTGTAATCAGCTCGGCGATAGGGGTTTTTATTTCGTGGGCAATATCTGATGTGATGCGCTTTTCATTTTCAATACTATTACGATTAATGGCTAAGAAATTATTTAATTCGTTAATTATTAGATCAATTTCAGAGTAATGTTTATTGCCATCAAAAATAAAATGCTTATTTGAATCGTCATTATTGTTATTGAAGGTTTTAATTTGTTGGTTTAATGAATCTAAAGGCAGCAAGCCTTGGCTAACAATTTTTTTAGTCACAATTCGAATGATGACCATTGATAATAAAAAGCTGCCAATCAGCAAAAGATCTAATATCCCTGTTATACGATTAAGGCTTTTGGTTGAGGTTGCGACGGTGATATACATATAGTCACTTGATCCATCTTTGTTTCGATGAATATATGACGATAAAAGCGCTTGCCCTGGTGTATTATTTGGCATGATTATTTGAACAAGCTGATGTGAGTTAGTTGCAATTTTAGTGTGGCGTAGGTTTAGTTCAGGGTAGGGGTGAAGATTGGCCGAACGTTTGATCGTTTGATTGTTTTTCCAGATTTGATAGAAATAATGGCTACTAGAATTATCGACAATGGGAGTGACATCATCATGGAGCAGGACTTTTATCTGCTCCATTTTCTCTTTTAGTCCAGTTTTGAATTGTTGTTGAGCCCAATCATCAATACTAGTATCAATAAATGTATACACAATGATGATAAATAATCCAAAAATAGCGGAAATGGTATTAATTAAGTTTCTTTTTATTGAGCGTGTTTTAATCATTATTAACTCTCAATATAGTAGCCAAAACCACGTTTGTTTTTAAGTGGAAAAGTCGCTGTAATTGGGTGGGATTTTATTTTTTTCCGTATAGTAGAAATATGCGCTTCAATGGTGTTTTTAGAAATATAATCGAAATTATTGGCAATATTATCGCTGATCATGGCTGTACTCATCACTTGATTCGGATGATTAAAGAGGTATTCAATAATTTTAAATTCATTAGGTGTGAGATCAATATCGATCGCTTCATAACGCAAACTCATCGTGTTTGAGTCTAAAATAAAGTTATTAATTGTTATGGTGTTGGTGAAATTATTAATAATACCGCGCCGAGAAATAGCAATAACTCTGGCGTGCAGTTCATCAAAAGAAAAAGGTTTAGTAAGGTAATCGTCTGCACCTTGCAGTAATCCATTAATGCGATCTTGGTGTTGACTGTTGGCTGAAAGGATAATAACTCGAGTTTGTAGCGCAGATTGCCTTAATTGCTTGAGTATCTCCATGCCATCAATACCCGGCAGCATCAGATCTAAGATGATAATATCGTAAGGATTATTAAGTGCTAAGCTGAGTCCATCGGTACCGTTACTTGCCTCATCGGTTGTGATCCCTAAGTTATTGAACCCAACAACTAAACTACGGCGCAACGGTGAGGAATCTTCAATAATCAATAGTTTCATTATAAACTCAACGTAAAAATGTATACTCATACGGGATGTATAAGTATACATTAAATCATAGTGTTACCTTAGTCGTTTATGGTTTAACTCTACAACTAGCACTAATATCAAGTGCAGGGTTGATAACGTTAGATTGCACACCATAAAGGCCTAATAAGCTATGGAACAAATTATCTTGTGATAAATGACCAACGTCTTCTTTCGCTTTTAAACAGCTAAGATTAATGCCTTTTTGCTGAGCATATTGAGTGGGGATCCATAATAGCCACGGCACATGTTTTTGTTCTTTCGGTGCAATAGGGTAAGGCGCGCCGTGAAGATAAAACCCATTTTCACCGAGTGATTCACCATGGTCGGACATATATAACATTGCGACATTGTATTTATTTTCATTTTTCTTCAATAGCTTAATAACTTGTTCGTCTACATAGTCAGTATAGAGAATGGTATTGTCATAAACATTTTTGATTTCTTGGTCGGTACAATTTTCAATATCACTACGGTTACAAGATGGTTTGAAGCGATCAAACTGTTTTGGGTAACGTTGGTAATATGTCGGGCCGTGGCTACCGATAAGGTGTAAAACCAGCAATTTATTCTTATCATCTTTGTGTATAAAGGCTGCTGCTTTACTCAGCATTACGCCATCATAACAACTGGTGCCGTCACAATATTGGTTATGTTTTGATGTATCAGTTGTAACATAAGGCATTCTATCTGCAACGCCTTTTGAGCCACCATCATTGTCTATCCACAACACCTCTGCGCCTGCACGGTGAATAATATCAACAGCGTTATCTTGACTATAAGCACGATCTTGATTGTAGTGAGCGCGAGTTAGGTTAGAGAACATACAAGGCACTGACAATGCCGTATATGTGCCACACGACTGAACATTTTTAAATGAAATTATACCTTCATTTTTAGTATAAGGATTGGTATCTCGATCATAACCGTTATAGGCATAATCATAGGTACGAGCCGTTTCACCGAGCACCATTACAAACAATGTTGGCTTGTGGTTTTTCGTGGAGGGTAATGTCGCATCTAAGCCTTGTTTTTTATAAGGCAAAGGTTTGTAGATGAATTCTTTGTATAAGTATTTACCACCGGCGTAAACATGGCCAGGTATGATCATTCGGTTTAAATAATGGTTATTACGCCCAACGGCAGCATAACTTTTGTAGTTAGTTAGCGCGATAATAAGTAGGGCTGTGGTGGCAATACCAATAAGCATAATACGAGCGATGATTTCTTTAATAAATGATTCACGTTTAGTGATCTTAACGCAAGCAATCCAAATACTTGGCACTATACCAAATACCACAATATAGGTTATAGAATGCAAATTCACATATGACATTGCTTCATCAGAGCGTGTTTGGAAGATGCTTTCGATAACCGCATTATCAAATAAAGTGTGGTAATTGACTTCAGCAAATAATGCCATTGATGACGTTATTACTAAAAAGATCATGATGGCTTTAAACACATACGGCCAGCATAAACAGCTAAAAATAATGATAAAAGCGGCAATTAAAACAATGGGTGCTGTATAGGGAAAAAGTGGATTTGATACCGTATGGCTTAACGAAAAGATCTTTGCTAATGTCGGAAAATTGAAGCATAGAGTGAAATAAAGAGACAGCCATACAATAAAGCTGGTCATTTTTAAGTGAAAAATTTTGCGCATTGTTTATTCTTTATTAGTTAACGGATGACGCTATTATCTACAGCATAACTTAAGACTTACTTAAGACTATTCAGTTGGTAGTATGAAAGAATAGTGCAGTGTTTACTAGAGAATGAAGTCAGTAGGATATCAAATGAATGGTCTTAATTTTTATTATGGTATCTAATGATTTTATTTATACTTTATGCATAATCAAAAATATTAGGCAATGGTTTTAGTATAAAAAAGTGTAAAATGAAGTCATTATATATGTCTTTATGGTATTGATGGTGGGCGGTGGATACTATTGTGGCTTACGGTGCTTTGTTGTTAATTTTTATGTGTTAGTAGGTTAAAGCACCGTAATTGGTAAAATATTAGTTATTTTCGAAATCATTACTTGCTAGGGGAGTTGGTTGATACGGTTTAGCTCCTAAAGGGTTTGGTTTAGAAAATAGGTATCCCTGATACATTTCTATATTTAGATTTGTTAATAACTTAAAAACACTTTCGGTTTCTACACCTTCGGCAATAATAGGTAAGTTAAAATATTGTATTAACGTTACCATTGCTTGTAATGACTTTAATTTAGATAAATTAGTGTCAATATCACGTACAAAAAGTCTATCAATTTTTACGTAATCAAAAGGGTGATCAAATAGGCGGTCATTAATGTTTTTATCGCAGCCAAAATCATCTAGAGCAATTTTTATACCTTTCACTTTTAAATAATGTAAGGTCATTCTAAAATTATCTATATTTTCTAGATCATCATTTTCTAATATTTCAATAACAACATTGATAGATTGATTTAATGTTACCAGTAAATGGATGACTGGTGTCGTTAAACTATGGCTATAGATATTTATAGAAATAAATAATCCATTGTTATTATGAGGCTTAAAGTGATCGATTAGCTGTAATAAAATGCTATTGGTTAAGTTTTCAGATAGTCGCTGGTCATCTTTTATTATCGGTATGAACTCTGAGGGTAACCGGATTTCGTGGTCTGATACAATCCAACGAGAAAGCGCTTCAAAACCAACTAAGTTTTTGTTTACATTAACTATTGTCTGTATGAAAGGTTGTATTTTTCCTGTTGAAATGGCATCGGTTATTTGTGTTTTTGTAATTTCAATGCTGTTCATATTGTACCATTAAGATAAATGATTGTTTTTGTGTTTTTTTATTAGTGATTCTAATATTTTTAGGTAATGATTTTTTTCTGCTTCTGTTTTTCCTCTTAATAAAAAGGCAATATGATCTAACTTACTTAGGTTATGCTCATTATAGAAAAAAGTAATTTTTTTATTTGTAATCAAAGAAATATTAAAGAGTAAGTCAGCACGTGGAATTCGTGTTCCATTTTCAATGTCAATATATGATTGCCTTGATATGTTTAATAAATTAGACATTTCTAGTTGTGATATTTTTAACTCGGAACGGGCTTTTTTTATTTTGTTATGCATAAATTTTAAATGTCACCTCCAGTTTTTAAATTTATTATTATAGATAGTTCATTAATTTTAAAATTGTATATTTCTAGGAATTGTTCGATATCCGATAAGTCATTGTTCAATATTTTCTGTTGTATGAAATTGCGCATTATTTTTATAGACATTAACGTCTTTTTATAATGTATTTCTATCATAAATCTCGCTAATGGTATCAAGTTCGATCTTGTTGATTAATAATAATAAAACATCATCAGCATTAAGGTTATTGTCAGTGATAATGGTTTCTATTTTTTTTATATATTTATCCTCAGAATGATAAAAATAACTAATTTCCATTTCTGACAATAGAGATAGTTTTTTTATAATGTCTGCTTTAGGTGAAATCTGGCCTCGTTCAATTCTAACTAACGTACTTCTTGATATTCCTAAAGCAAGGGCCATATCGTTCTGCGATAGTTTTAATGAATACCTAAGTCTAAGTATTTTTATATTCATTTAAATATGCTGGGTAGGCAGATTGTTTAGGTATTCTACAATATGGTTATGTTTTTTTTAAATGAAATAATCAAAAAATTATGCTTTTGTATTAAAAATACGACACGGGGAAAAAACATAATCTGAGAAAGGTTATTCCATTAAGGGATGTTTTGTTTCTTGTAAGGGATAGTTGTTTATATTAACTAATAATTATTTTTTGAATAAGAAGTCGTTTTTGTTGATTTATTATGCGGTTGGTTTTTGTTCTTAGTTTTCAAATTGTATCATATGATAATAAACGCTAATTCTTTATCTTTATAAATGTGACAACCCTGTTTCAAATGAAACATTTGCTATTACTTATTTGCTCGTAACGAATACGGAAAAATTTATAATCCGCATGTTTTTGATCTCGTCAGATCATATGTTCGGAGTTAATTATAAATGAAAAAGCTTGCACTTAAAGCCGTAGCAATTGCAGTATTAACCACTTCATTAACGGGTTGTATTGGCCAAATGGGTGCGTCAAAGGTGGTAACTAAAGCCAACTTGTCTGCTGTTGATAACCGTTATGGGCGTGCGGGATTGTATGTATTGCTGAGCCCTGTGTACGGCATTGCAGCAACGGCCGATTTATTTATCTTCAATTCAATTGAATTTTGGACCGGTAAAAACCCAATTACGGGAAAATCACCAGCAGTTGCTGACATGAAACTGAATACATTTTTGAAAATCAACAATATGTTAGATCGTTCATTAACCACAGTGCCATTAGCAAGTGTACAAAATAGTGATATTGAAGCTGCTACATTTAAACAGCTTGATGATAAGACGTTAGAAATGCAAGTGTCTCATAGTGGTGGGGCAATAACGCTATTACGTGGAGAGAAAGCAGGCGATGCTGTGAATTTTTATCTCGACGGTGAGTTTATTACTGCAGTTACCGTTGCAGAACTTGGCCAGTATGCTGATCTGCAAGCGTAGTAATGGTTTGCTTTTTAATAGATAAATATGTAAATCCTGAATCAATATATTGACTATTAAACCGTATATCTCATCGAGATATGCGGTTTTTTCATTTTAAACAATGAGTTATGTGTTATTTCACGTAGGTGGTGATTTCGTAAAACTTACATTGTCCGCTTTTGGTTATTAATTGTCGAAAGAGCTATATTATGCTAGTAAGATACTGGATATAGTAGATAGCAAGTCAAGGGAATTAAATAAAAAAACGAACTACATCTTGATAACTATAATTTTTTTTGTTTTTTGATTAATTAATACTACTCTTGTTTGAGCGAGTATGCAGAATTAACTAGAATCGCAGAGGGACAATTTATGACTACATTTAACACACAACAATTAGAAAAAATGCGCACTCAGGAAGGTTTTATCGCTGCACTAGATCAAAGTGGTGGTAGTACTCCTAAGGCTTTAAAAGCTTATGGTATCGAAGAAAGTGCCTATAGCAATGATGAGCAAATGTTTGACTTAGTGCATGCCATGCGTTCTCGTATTATTACTAGCCCTGCGTTTAGTGGCGATAAAGTTATCGGCGCTATTTTATTTGAAAATACGCTAGATCGTGAAATTGAAGGTAAACCTTCTTCACTTTACCTTTGGGAAGATAAAGGAGTATTACCTTTCCTTAAAGTAGACCAAGGTCTTGAAGATAAGGTGAATGGCGTTCAACTAATGAAGCCTATTGTTGGTCTTGAAGCTCTAGTTGCTAAAGCTAAGAGCAAAGATGTATTTGGTACCAAGATGCGCTCTGTTATTTGGGACGCAAATGAAGCTGGTATCAAAGCGGTTGTAGCTCAGCAGATCGAAGTCGCTAAAACGATTATTGCAGGTGGCTTAGTACCAATTATTGAGCCAGAAGTTAGCATTGATAGTCCAGAAAAAGCACAAGCAGAAGTTATTCTACGTCGCGAGTTAATGGCACAGCTTGATCAACTTAGTGATGATCAATTAGTGATGCTAAAATTAACATTGCCAGAGCAAGCTAATTTATACAGTGATTTAATTGCACATAAGAATGTTGTTAAAGTTGTTGCGTTATCAGGTGGTTTCCCGTTAATGCAAGCATGTGAAAAATTAGCAGCTAATAATGGTATCATTGCTAGTTTCTCTCGTGTATTAACTGATGATTTATTTGCTGATCAAGCTCAAGCCGATTTTGATGCAGCATTAGCAAAAACAATTGAGCCAATTTATCAAGCATCTCGCTCATAAGTTGCTATAATCTTTGACAATAATAATGCGTATTTATTCATTTAAATATTGTTGAATATAGTCAAACGTTACAAAATAATATAAAAATCGATGTAGGATATAATGTGCATATTTATTAAGTATGTATATTATGTCCTGCATCTTTTTGTGCTATAGATATAATAACTTATGATCTAATCATTGCGATATTAATTTACTATGAGATCGATGGAACAGAAATACTTCTTAAATAATGATATGCTATGAAAAGTGGTAAGAATATATAATCACAGTAGTTATAGGAGTTACTTTGAGGTTTTTAAAAAAGCTATTTTTGAGTAATTGGAGTACTGAATTTAGATGTGTTAGACCAGCAATTACTATTCAAAATGATCATTTAAAAGCTGTTTGGAATGATGAAAAAGAGAATACATTTGGTATTGAACGTCTATTTAAATTATTTCTAGTATTATCCTCTTATGTATTTCCAGGGTTATACCTTCGTCATATATCTGGTAAATTTGGTTTGTTGCCTCGAAAAATTTGTTCAGAGGTTTATGTTATATTTAAATTGATAACACCAATTATTATTTTTAGATGTAACTTAGAGGATTCAATTTTTGCAATTATTCTTATTAGTTATCTTCTACTTGAAACATTATTATATTTACTAGGTGTTATCTTTCTTTCTGATATATATAGCCCTCCGATATCTAAAAAACGCTCTTATTTAATGCTTGTAATTAACTATATAGAAGTGTGTTTGGGATTTGCTGTGCTTTATAAAGCAACGGGTGGAGTGAGTGAATTAGTGTCTAATTTTGATGCTATTTATTTTAGTTTTATAACGGCGACAACGATTGGTTATGGTCATATGGCTCCAATAGGGCATGATGCTAAAGCATTAGCTATTATTCACTCGATGTATAATTTTATCTTTATTGGACTTGTTCTAAGTAACTTTGCTTTTAATATTACTTATAAAGATGGTACTTATCGGGTAAAAGAAAACAAAAATAAATCAGAAACTGTAAATCTAAAAAAAGAATAAATATAGCCCTCAAATATGAGGGCTAATGTCGCTTAGATACTATAAAAATGGAGACTATTAAAACTAAGGTAATGTTATTTTTTCTTCAGTCGTAGTACGTGAACTGCAGCCAAGCGAATCTTCCATTCTTGGACATTTACCACCAAAACGATGATGGGTTGTCGTGATAGTCATAGTATGGTCTGCTGAATTTATCTCTTTAATCGTGTAACTAGTATCTGTGCGTTCTTTAGTCAGCAGTACCTTATCATTATTGATGTTTTTTATGACTAATTTGCCATTATTAGAACCACCACCAGGTTGCGGATAATTAGGTAATAACGACGAATTTTCTAAATAAACGACACGTGTATTATTAGCATAGAAATGTGCATTAGCGGGTGCTAGATAATGTTGTGTTGATGTCGCAAGTTGCTGCTTGCTATTTTGAATAATAATATCATAGCCATAATTAATGCTACCACCACCAGCACCTGCTGGCTCCATCATTGCTTTTAATATTAGGTTGTTACCATTGGGGCTAAATTTATAAGGAACAAAAATAGCACCACTATTTCCTGTTCTACTTGTTGGCGCTAATGTGCCGATAATATAGGGGTGTTGATTATTAGCATCAGAGGCAACAAGTTTTAACTGCCATTTATTACAGCGGTTATTTTTGAGTATACTGCATCCAGCAAAAGTTCTTATAACAGTATTACATTGTGGGTTAACTAAAGATTTAACGTAAACATACTGACTTGGAATCAGTTGCGTTATATTTTTCGTTGGCTTAATGCTGATTGTAGGGCATTGCTTAATATTACTTTTTACTGTATTGACATATTGTCGTAATGAACTATTTACGCGTCGCCATTTTTTACTGACAGTTGCTAACGCTGTAACTTGATTTTTAATATCATACAGTTGACGTTGTAAGCTAATACGGATACAACCTTTCATATATTCTAATGTGGTACATTGTTTTTTTATTTGTTCACGCCATTGATTTTGAGTATTTGTTATAACAACATTATCGACAAGACTATGGGCTTTTTTTAATTGTGTATATTGTTGCTCAACCTGATGATTCATTTTTGTTAATTCAGGAGATGCGCAAATTGTTTTTTCGATAGCGGACGTTAACTGACTGCATTTTTGTGGCTCAGCATTTACATTAGTACTGACTATAGCTGAGGATAAAGCAATAACGACAGATAATAATTTCGAGCGAGAAGAGAATGGCATGATAATGTCCTTCATATTTTTATCAGTTATGTTATTGGCGTTATTTTTCCGTATTACTAAAAATAATCAGTTAAATATTAGAACTGATAACAGTATTTATGTGTCATCTTGTGCGTTACCGCCTGATAGTAGTACATCAACTTATAAAATAGCAAACCATTGTTTATTGGTTTTTTTTATCGATCAAAAAAAGCGCCTGTTATTATTAGAGGCGCTTAGTGGTTTAATAGCTTTGTGTAATAACGTTAATTAATGACTACGGCGAGGGCCTTTACTGACTAATTCTTTACCGTTCTCAAACACATCATCGCTAATCCAACGTCCGTAAATCAGCTGATGTTGGTTATTAAAAACAGCGACAAAGTGACGACCATCAGCATTGTTAGTTGCCATACCGATACCTTCAACCCCTTGTAGACCAAGGCCACCACTTTCAATTGAAAGTAGAAACGCTTCTAGTTCTTCAAGACTATCGATAACACTTAGTTCATTATTAATCATGTTGTACTCTTTGAGTGATTACTTGTTGCAATAGTTCATTTTAAGTAAATTCTTCTAATTAGACTAGCCTAATTATGATAACGCTATCTGTAAGCGTGGCTGATTAGCTATTTACCAGTGTAGATAAAATCATAATTGTTTAGATAATATTAATGCAGCGACAATAAGGCCATCTTGCTGTTGATGACTTCCGCCAATATAGGCATCAGCAATTGAGCTAGTATTGGTAGATAACCATAGGGTGCCATCTGATTTAATAATCGCATTGGCAACGGTACCGTGGTTATCCTGTAGCCAAATTTGGTTGTTATTTTTAAGGATAGCAAAAGGAGGCTGACTACTAATTTCATTCACCCATATTTTATTATTTTGAATAACAATTACCCCTTGGTTATTGCTCAACGCTTGAGTGATTTTATTTTTATTCATTTGGTGAAATATAATGAAATTAGGTGCTTGAGTATGGTTATTTGATAACCATATTTGGTTGTTTTTTATGACGGCATTGGGGGTGATATTTTTATGATTGCTATTTAGCCAGATATTACCATCGGCGAAGGCATTGCTAGAAAATAGTATTAGGGTCAATATTGCGATGTATATTCTTTTCATTGGGCTATTACCGTATTAGAGGTATAGATAATATACAGTATTAGTAACGAATTGTGATATGCGAATAAGAATAATCAATAACTTTTGGTTGCTAGTTTGATGGGGGTATTCATGCTATACAATGAATATTCAATAACATATGGGTGACACATTGAGGGAGTAACATGTCTAGTAATAAAATAAATACTCAACTGATTACTGCTGGACGATCAAAGAAATTTGGTCAAGGTGCGGTAAACAGTGTTATTCAACGAGCATCATCATTAGTGTTCGATTCCGTTGCAGATAAAAAGCAAGCTACAGCCAATCGTGCCAATGGTGAATTGTTTTATGGTCGTCGCGGTACATTAACGCATTTCTCATTACAGCAAGCGATGGTTGAAATAGAAGGTGGGGCAGGGTGCTACCTTTATCCTTGTGGTGCAGCCGCGGTTGCTAACTCTATTTTAGCGTTTGTGGGCGCTGGTGATCATCTCTTAATGACTGGGGCGGCTTATGAGCCAACGCAAGAGTTTTGCAATGTAGTGTTAAAAGGACTCAATGTTGACACAACGTATTATGATCCGTTGATTGGTGCTGATATTGCTGACAAAGTGCAACCTAATACAAAAGTTGTATTTTTAGAATCACCAAGTTCGATCACGATGGAAGTACAAGATATTCCTTCTATTGTTAAAGCAGTCAGAGCAATAAATCCAGAAGCAGTGATCATTGTTGATAATACTTGGGCTGCTGGGGTGCTATTTAAAGCGTTAGATCATGATGTGGATATTTCGGTTCAAGCAGGCACAAAATATATTGTCGGTCATTCTGATGCAATGTTAGGGACTGCTGTTGCAAATAGTCGCTGTTGGAATCAGTTACAAGAGCGATCATATTTAATGGGGCAGATGGTTGATGCCGATACCGCTTATGTTGCTGCTAGAGGTTTACGTACGATGGGAGTACGTTTAAAGCAACATCATGAAAGTAGTATCAAAATTGCTGAATGGTTAGCACAACACCCTCAAGTTGAACGCGTCAATCACCCTGCTTTACCTAGCTGTAAGGGGCATGAATTCTTTATGCGAGATTTTAGTGGGAGCTGTGGGCTATTTTCTTTTGTACTCAAAAAGCGTTTAGATAGCCAACAAATAGCTAACTTTCTCGATAACTTTAAACATTTTAGTATGGCTTATTCATGGGGAGGCTATGAGTCTCTTATTTTAGCTAATCAACCTGAAGAACTTAATCGTATTCGTCCTGCTGGTAAGGTTGATTTTAGCGGTACCTTGGTACGGGTTCATATTGGTTTAGAAGATTGTGATGATTTGTTAGATGATCTTGAACAAGGTCTATCACGGATTACTTAATTTTATAAACGTCTTAACATTGGTGTGTTAAGACGTTTTATTGATTGGTTTTGGCTATTGCAATAATAGCTGTAAATATTACGTTACACATTATGTTTCCTTCTCGATTTAAAATTAAAAATATCATTATAATACAATAGGTTAATTTTAACTGAAAAATCAAGATTAACTTATAGACCTCTTTTTGTCTTAATTTGGGCATTTTGTGGCTTATATTATTTTATCAGTCAGTATTGCTATGAAAACAGGAGAGTGATATCTTTATTGACATAGGCAATAATGATTATCAATAAGATTAAGGTGTTTAAGAAACACGCTAATGATGCAATGTTCTTATTGAAGTATATAAATTATTGATAGCTAAAATTATCATTTCATATTTATTTGAGTATTAATTCTCAGTCACTTTTTTATTGGAATGATTATGAATAAAACTATTATTAATAAATTTATATATTTTCCTGAAATTTATTAGCGCCGTTCTAAATATCAAAATATAATATAGAGGTTGCTATGAAAAATACTCGAATTGTTTTAATCCGTCATGGTCAAAGTCAATGGAATAAAGAAAATCGCTTTACCGGCTGGGCAAACGTACCATTAACTGAGCAAGGCGAAACTGAAGCACACTCTGCAGGTCAAAAACTAAAAGAAAATAATTTCAATTTTGACTTTTGTTATACATCAATGTTGAATCGCGCTATTAAAACGCTTGCAATTGTACTTGAAGAACTTGATTTACTTTGGTTACCTGTTGATCACTGCTGGCAGTTAAATGAACGTCATTATGGTAATTTACAAGGTTTGAATAAAGCAGAAACAGCAGAAAAATTTGGTGATGATCAAGTATTCATTTGGCGTAGAAGCTATGATACGCCGCCACCAGCTGTTGATACTTCAAGCCCTTATTATCCAGGTAATGATAAACGTTATGCGAATCTAACTGTTGACGAGTTACCTGTTGGCGAATCATTAAAAGATACTTATGAGCGTGTTATTCCATTCTGGAACGAAGAAATTGTACCTAAAATCAATAGTGGTGCAGATATTCTGATTGCAGCGCATGGTAATAGCTTACGTGCATTAATGAAGCATCTTAGTGATATCGCTGATGATGAAATAACTCAGGTGGAAATTCCTACTGGAGTACCGCTAGTCTATGAATTAGACAGCAATTTGAAAGCAATAAAATATTATTATTTATAAGAGTACTTAAGTACTTAAGAGTTAATGTCAAAGATAAAGCCTCAGTTAATACTGAGGCTTTTTTATATGAGAAAGAGAGTCGTTATGATGAACAACTGATCTCAAGGTGTTTACCCCAATTCGGTGGTAATTGAGCTAATACTTCAGCGTCTTTATGCTCATCAAAAGGGTGCGCTAGAATGGTAATTAACTGTTCAATCAGCTGAAAATCACCTTGTTCTGCTTCTTCAATTGCTTGCTGTGCAAGGTAATTACGCAGAATATATTTTGGATTATGCTGTAGCATTATAGTTAAGCGTTGGCTGGTGTTAGGTTCGAGCAGCAATCGTTGTTGGTAACCTATTAACCATGTTTTAAGCCTTGAGGTGCATGAGAATAGTGAGGTAAATAGGTGCTCACTGTAGGGCAGTTCATCCATGGCTATATAGGATAATGTTCTAAAGAATAACGTGTAATCAACGTGATGTTGTTTCAGTAATTGAAATAGATCTGAAAATAATACGGTATCAGTATCGTCTGCAATGGTTAATCCCAATTTTTGGCGCATATTATGGCTATATTGCTGCTGTAGTTCGGTTTGATAATGTTCTAAACCATGATCTATCTCGGTTTTATCAAGTAATGGCGTAAGAGCGTAACCTAAAGCTGATAAGTTCCATAAGGCGATTGCAGGTTGTTGGTCAAAGGCATAACGTCCAGAGTAATCTGAATGATTACAAATATAACTCGGTTCATAATCGTCAATAAATCCAAACGGCCCATAATCAAATGTTAGCCCTAAGATCGACATGTTATCGGTATTCATGACGCCATGTGCAAACCCAACGGCTTGCCAAGCCGCTATCATTGTTGCTGTCCGCTGACATATTTGTTTAAACATCGCGGCGTAAGGGGCGGCTTCTGTCAGTAATGCAGGAAAATGATGTTCAATGACATAGTCAGCTAATTGCTGTAATTCATCATGTTGGCCAGTATAAAAAAGGTACTCAAAATGGCCAAAGCGGATATGGCTTTCAGCAACGCGAATTAGCGTGGCAGCAGTTTCTATTTTTTCTCGTATAACAGGCGTTTGGCTGCCAATGATCGCTAATGCATGAGTTGTCGCTATACCGAGTCCTTCCATGGCTGCACTCGCAAGATATTCACGAACAGAAGAGCGTAATACCGCTCGCCCATCTCCCATTCTTGAATAAGGCGTTTTACCTGAGCCTTTTAAATGCAAGTCCCACTTTTTACCATTACTGGTAAGTACTTCTCCTAGTAGTAGCCCTCGGCCATCACCAAGATCTGGATTATATTGTCCAAATTGATGACCACAATATTTCATCGCTAATGGCGACAATCCAGCTAAGGTTGTATTACCACTAAAGATATTGATAAAGCTTGGGTCTAGAGCAGTAGTGGAAGCTAGCTCAAGTTTTTCTGCAACAAGTGGATTAAAATGTATAAGAAAAGGGTTATCTAAAGGTTGGGCTGCAACTTGAGTACCTAATGATGTAGGAAGGTCGCTATAGCTATTAGCAAACGTCAGCGTTGAAAGTGTTTTCATGGGCATACCTATAGCCTAAAAAGGGTGCTATTTAAGCTTATCGAGTTATGACAAATAAACAAGGGATGAAAAGTAGGGTTATTAGACAAAATAACTATTAATTAAACTATTTTAAAAGATAAAAAATAAAGCAATAGCTACCAATAAATATAAAACAGCCGTTATTCATAAACTATTCATAGAGTATGTTTTATAAATAAAGAAAGATACTCATCTCAATTAATATATAGGATGTTATTTAACCTAATTAGGTTTTATTTTATTTGTTATATTTTCTTTTTTGTAAATTTAGATTTAAAATATGCATGTAATAATTTGTTAAATCTTATTTTTCAACAATTAAAGTTGTCGCTGGCCTTATTTAAAGGCAATTTGTCATACTTATTGGTCATATAAGGAATGATAACGATGACAAATGAAACTTTTTTCCAAAACCTATTATCTCATGCTGATGTAATTATTAATGGCTCTCGACCTTGGGACCTACAAGTTCATGACGAACGTTTATATGAACGAGTATTAAAAGACGGTTCATTAGGCTTTGGCGAAAGTTATATGGATGGCTGGTGGAGTTGTGATGCGATTGATGAAATGATTAATCGTATATTACATGCTCGTATTGATGAAAAACTTGATTTATCCGCTAAACTGGCCGTTGGCTTGAAAATTGGCGCATCAAAAGTAAAACATCTTTTTAATCGTCAGAGTATCGATAGAGTAACTAAGGATGTACCTTTCCATTATGATCTAGGTAATGATTTATTTGAATCAATGCTTGATAAACGCATGACATATACTTGTGGGTATTGGAGAGATGCAAATGATTTGGATAGTGCTCAAGAAGCAAAGCTTGATTTAGTTTGTCGTAAAATGGGATTAAAACCTGGAATGCGATTGCTAGATATTGGTTGTGGCTGGGGTAGCTTTATGATTTATGCCGCAGAGAATTATGGTGTAATTTGTGATGGCTTAACGCTTTCAAAAGAACAGGCAGCATTAGGGCAACAGCGAGCAGATGATCTAAACCTTCCAGTGAAATTCATTTTACAAGATTATCGCTTACATAAACCAGAACAACCTTACGATCGCGTTGTGTCTATCGGTATGATGGAACATGTGGGTCCTGAGAATTATGAAGATTATTTTAAAGCAGCACATCGTTACCTTGCTGATGATGGTATCTTCTTATTACACACCATTGGTAGTCCAAACTCTAAAACAGAAACTGATGCGTGGATTAATAAATACATATTCCCTAACGGTGTCGTGCCATCAATGACGCAGATTGGTTCTGCGACAGAAGATTATTTTAATATTGAAGATGTGCAAAATATCGGTCCTGATTATGATAAAACCTTAGTTGCATGGAACGATAAATTTGAACAAAATTGGCCTCAAATATCAGAACGTTACGGTGAGAAATTTTATCGTATGTGGCGTTATTATTTATTATCGTGTGCTGGTGCATTCCGTTGCCGTGATTTGAATGTATGGCAATTTGGTTTGACGAAAAAAGGTGCTGAATTACCTTTGTGTGTACGTTCTAACTAAATAGAGTGCCATTAATAAAAATGCCCTCGTGATGAGGGCATTTTTGTCTTTGTTATGAATTGGCGACGTCGAGCGCTTTTTTAGGCTTCGATTTTTTAGGTTCTGGCGTAGTAATAGCTTCAATATCAATGATTTTTGAACGACTCATGATGATTTTCCAGCGTTGAATTCTGACTGTTTTATCTTCATCTGTTTCCTGAGTGATCAAGTTAATTAAATGTCTTTTTTCAACAGATTCTTTAGTTACTTGGCCATCATTAAGTTGATATAACCGTTGTGAACCTTTTTCCATTAATGAAGCGACCGCTCGTAGATCAAGAATGATCGATTCGCGCGTTTGTTCATAACCACTTAAGAATTTAGTCGGTGACATTCTGGTGGTACTTTTATAATGCAAAATGGTCTCTTCACGGTGAGATACATTGTGCTTACGAGTTTTACGAATAACATCCGCTAAACTGTCGTAATTAACAAACTCTAACCATTCAAGTTGTCGTCCAATGACGTGTCCAGTATTAGCATCGAAAAATTGTTTTCTCCAACGTGCTTTTCCTTTGCGCATCCATCGCCACAACATCGTTTTTAAGTCGTCTTTAAATACTTCACGTGCCGCATAAATAAAAGATAAAACCACAATAAACGAGGCGGTAATATCGCCTAACATGCCTCGCGCTTTGATCAGTATTAAAGTAACAAAAATCATCACAATACCGGCGGCTGCACCCGTGACAATTTTGCGAGTATTCTTACCTAGCTCAACAGTTTTTTCATTCATAGTGACAGGGTATTCAATTAAGCGGCGTAATAATCGCATCTTATTCGACATTCGTGTCGGATCTTGCATTGCTTTGGTTGAGTTGTAATTGTTATCTATTCGGTGCTGGGCTTCTTTTTGGCACAGTTCTAATAATTGTGGTTTAATTTCATTGTACTCACCACCACGGGGTAAGTGGGCGATAAGTTGCAGAAAGCGTTGCTCTGTAAACCATGATAAATAGTTATCAATATTTTCATAATATTTAAGCAATTTTTTATCAGTTGGAATGTTACGGCGTAACCGCTTTAGAATGCGAGCGGCTAACTGCGCAGCTTCTTCAATCTCTTCTTGCTTAGATTCGCTACTATCGCCTAACAATTGCTGCGTTGTTTTTTCCAAGGCTAACGCATATTGGTAGGCATAAAGGCTTAAACTTAAACGATACTGCTCGATAGAGAGTTTGCCACGACTTGCGAGACGGCTATGTACTAATGGCAGATGATTGATATCACTGAAATAAGTACGCTTGCCATGAATGGCATTATGATAAAACTCTTCTTCAGAGATGATATTGGCATTTAGCCCAAGTTCACCTGGGATAAATATGAACATATCAAGCTGTCGATTAGTTGTTTCATGAATCACATGAGATATTTTGAGTTTATGCCCATCTTTTTTATCGACAGTAATCACTTTTTATTTGCTCTCCAATGGCTAATGCTAAACGGCATAAAGTGGCTTTCCTTGAGATTATATTAGAATAATTTTTTGTCCATTATTTATAAATCACAATTATTGATGCTAATTGAGTCAAAAAACATCAAATAATTGCAGATAGGTTGGGCGAAGGTTAACAACATCACGTATAATACCGACATCATAAGCGCAACCCGCGCATTATAGCGCATTGCCTAGTCAGCGGTAGACATTAATAATCGCTGCTAATAAATTGATTGATAAAGATATTGAACCAACTGCACTGTAAGCGTGTTGTTGCCTATATAGAGAGTACCTGATACATGATTAAAATTGGACAATACAACACACTAGAAGTTATCAAATTGGTAGATTTTGGTGTGTTTCTTAATGGCGGTGATGATTTCGGTAATATTTTGTTACCAAAGAACACTGTGCCAGCAGGTACTAAGCTCGGCGACAAGCTTAAAGTTTTCATTTACTTCGATTCTGAAGATGAAGTGATTGCAACTACTGACGAACCATTGGTTGAAGTTGGTGGATTTGCAAAACTGCGTATTGTTGGTGCAACGACTATCGGCGCATTTGCTGATTGGGGTCTACGTAAAGACTTGCTAATTCCGTTTAGTGAGCAACGTCGTCGCTTAGAAGAAGGCGAAGAAGTCATGGTTCGTGTATATACGGATCGTGCATCAGGCCGTATTGTAGGCTCAACTAAGTTTAATCGTTTCCTTGATCTTACTCCTGCTAATTATAAAGTGGGTCAAGAAGTACAAGTGATCATTGCTGAAACAACTGAGTTGGGTTACAAAGCGGTTATTAATGGTGAGCATTGGGGTTTATTCTTTAAAACAGAAGCGTTTGGTAAGCTGTTTATTGGTAAGCAACTAAAAGCTTACGTTCAAGAAATTCGTCCAGATGGTAAAATTAACCTATCACTACAAAAAGTAGGCTTAGGCAAAGTTGATGACTTAGCTGATAAGATTCTAACGTCGCTTGAAATTAAAGGTGGTTTTATTCCGGTAAGTGATAAATCAAGCCCTGATGAGATCTTCCGTGTATTCCGTACGAGTAAAGCAACGTTTAAGAAAACTATCGGTGGCCTTTATAAGAAGGGTTTAATTATTATCGAGAAAGATGGTATTCGTCTTAACGACAACGATTAATCACTGCCTGTATTAGTGAAGATAATAAAAACCGACATTCAACTAGAAATAGTTAAAGGTGTCGGTTTTTTTATGAATCTATATTGTGGGTTATTCGTCTTTTTCGTGGAGTAGCTTTTCGAATTTAGTCATATTCCAGCCCATCAGCACACTATCCCCAATTTTTATAACGGGAACAGATCGTGCACCAGTACGACTTAACTCTTTTCTGCCTTGTGGTGTTGCGACGTCAACTAAACGAAAAGGGTAGCTCTTGGTTTTCATATATTGCTGTGCATCTTTACAGTGAGCACAGTTTTTTTGAGTAAACAGAGTAATACGTTTCATAATAATTAATTCGTTTCTCTATTAGCCGCACACCGAACAGTTTGGTTGCTTCATCAATTTCATTTCGCGCCAACTCATGCTCATCGCGTCTAACATTAAGATCTTACCTGTTAACGGTGTACCGACATTGGCTGCAACTTTAATCGCTTCCATTGCTTGTACTGCACCAACAATACCGACAACTGGCGACATAATCCCGGCTTCAACACAAGTTAATGTTTGCTGACCAAAAAGGGCACTTAGACATTGATAGCAAGGTTCACCATCGCGATAGCTATAGACACTTATTTGACCTTCCATGCGAATAGCGGCACCTGAAATAAGTGGTGTTTTAGCGGCAAAGCATAAGCGGTTAAGTTGGTTACGAGTATCAACGTTATCACAACAATCTAGCACTAAGCTGTGTTGTTGAATGAGTGGCAATAACTCGTCATCAGTTAATCGTTTAGCTATGGTCTCAACAGTTAAATAAGGGTTTATAGCAGTTAATGCGTGTTTAGCTGATTCAACCTTGAGCATCCCGACAGTGGCATCAGTATGTAAGACTTGGCGTTGTAAGTTAGAAACCTCAACCTTATCGTCATCAATAAGTGTAATTTTTCCCACACCAGCAGCAGCAAGGTATTGAGAGGAAGCACAGCCTAAACCTCCAGCACCTAAAATTAACATTGATGAGGCTTTTAATGCTTCTTGGCCTTCAAAGTCAAATTGGCGCAGAATAATCTGGCGATTATAGCGCAGCATTTCGTCATCTGATAATTCAGCACTAGTATGTTGTTCTGTTGTCATAAGTGAAATTACCGTTGTTAGCTGTTTATTCGAGCGCAAGCGCAGTTGATAATGTATTAGCCGTTTATGGGTAGATTAATGATCGGCTAATACATTAATGACAAATTAGTACATGGTGTGGTTAAACATTTCAATGGTCACTAATTCACCTGCTTCAACGCGACCGCGATCTTGTTCTAGGACGACAAAGCAGTTGGCATGGTGCATCGAACTAAATGCCCCAGAGCCTTGATTGCCTGTTGTCGCAACTTCAAATTGGCCGTCACTGTTAATACTATAAATACCACGTTGGAAGTCAGTGCGCCCTGGACGTTTCTTAAACATCGATGTTGCTTTAGCTTGTAAACGTACTGGTGGTTGGTATTGGCTATGACCTGCTAGTTTTGCCAGCATAGGTTGTACTAATTGGTATAAGGTTAGCATTGCTGATACTGGGTTACCTGGAAGGCCACAGAACCATGCATTATTAATGGTACCAAACGCAAATGGTTTACCTGGTTTCATCGCTATTTTCCAAAAACCGATTTGACCTTCTTGATCTAAAATATCTTTGGTGTAATCAGCTTCACCGACACTAACGCCACCAGATGTAACCACAACATCAGCTTCTGTTGACGCTGTAATAAATGCTTGGCGTAGTTTTTCAGGACAATCCGCAATAATACCTAGGTCGAGTACATCACAACCAAATTTTTCTAATAATGCTTTCATGCCATAACGGTTACTATCGTAAATTTGACCAGCAGCAAGCGCTTCACCAACAGGGCGTAATTCATCACCAGTCGAGAAAAAAGCCACTTTAGGGCGGCGATATACTGCGAAAGAAGCAATACCTAATGACGCTAGTAGTGGCATTTCACGAGCAGTTAAACGCGTACCTTTAACTAAAACAGTTTCACCATAATGGACATCATCACCAATAGGGCGAATATTATCGTTAGCTTTTGGCTTGATGTTAAATTGAATATTATCGCCATCGACTTGGGTTTCTTCCTGCATGATAACGACATCGGCACCGGCGGGAATTTCAGCGCCAGTCATAATGCGTACGCATTGGCCTGCTTCACAAGTACCAGTGAAAGGAATACCTGCAAATGACTTACCGATCATGGTTAATGTATTGCTCTGTTCAAGATCTGCCACTCGAAGCGCGTAACCATCCATAGCTGAATTAGCAAAAGGAGGCACATTAATAGGAGAAAGAATATCTTCGGCAAGCACCATGTCCATTGCATCAGCTAATGCCACTGTGGTGATTGTTGTTAATGGTGAAACTTGAGTCATAATATTATCTAACGCAGTTTCAATCGTCATTAAACCTGGTACGTCGCAGCATCCCATAATCGTGTCCATTTTATTTATTAGTAATAATGAAGGAGAGCAGGTCTGAAAAATTCTCAGTTTATATTTTTCTGAGTTTTTACTAAGTATTGTTCAGAACGCTAGTTTATGCGTAGTTTACCCTTTATTGACTACCTCTGTAAGGGATTGAATATACTAAAATACACTTGAAGTGGATGACCATAGGAAATTTGGTGGTGAAATTATTCTCATTTGGAGGTATTCTGCTAGGGATTTTAGTGCTGGCAAGGTCAGAAGGGTATGTCTTTTTATTCTACCTAGGTCAGCTGGAGGAAGAGAATGACAGCATTAAGTGTATCTGCAATACAAGTACGTGACGCCTTAGCCGCCCGTGGCCTAGAAACCCCTATGACGGCTGATGTTGTAAGTCGTGAAGAAAAGAAAGAAAAAATTGAATACCATATGCGTGAAGTTTTATCGCTATTAGCGTTAGATCTTACCGATGATAGTTTGGTTGAAACGCCACACCGTATTGCAAAGATGTATGTCGATGAAATTTTTTCAGGTTTGGATTACACCAATTTCCCTAAAATTACAGTGATTGAAAATAAAATGAACTGTGATGAAATGGTGCGAGTAAAAGACATTACGTTAACCAGTACTTGTGAACACCATTTAGTTACTATTGATGGTAAGGCAACGATTGCTTATATTCCGCGCGGAAAAATCATTGGTTTATCTAAAATTAATCGTATAGTACGCTTCTTTTCTCAGCGGCCACAAGTGCAGGAACGTTTAACTCAGCAAGTTTTAGTGGCATTACAAACGTTACTTGAGAGTGAAGATGTTGCTGTTACCATTGATGCCACACACTATTGTGTTAAATCTCGTGGTGTGATGGATGCGACAAGTGTGACGACAACGACTGCGTTAGGGGGAATTTTTAAACGTAACTCTGCTACACGTGCTGAGTTTCTAAGTGGAATTCGTTAATCGTTAATCGTCGTGATAACTGATTGTTATATAAATG
The DNA here is from genome assembly GCF_003026355.1 of Photobacterium kishitanii. Taxonomy (GTDB): domain Bacteria; phylum Pseudomonadota; class Gammaproteobacteria; order Enterobacterales; family Vibrionaceae; genus Photobacterium; species Photobacterium kishitanii. The sequence continues at coordinate 29,824 of NZ_PYON01000001.1, forward strand.
CCCGTCAATAGATTATTGGCTGGCATTTTTTATTTATATCCTAAGGATAATAGATGGATCTGATTAAGCTTTCTCGTATTAGCATGAAGCACCTTATTACCCTGCATGTGATGTTAGATACTCTGAGTGTGACAGATTGTGCCCAACGATTGTGTGTTAGTCCTTCATCCGTTAGTAAAACATTGAGTCAGCTTCGAGATACATTGAATGATGAGTTGTTTTATCGTAATGGTAATCGCTTGGTTTCGACACCATTAGCGCGCCGTCTAGGACCAACAGTGCATCAGATGATCAGTGATATGAATCAGATCATGACCCAAGAAGAATTTGATGTCGCCAATTATGCGGGCAGTTTTTCGTTGTCAATGCGAGAAAGTACATTTGAATTAATTGCGGCACCATTGTGTGAGCATGTATTGAAACTAGCCCCTAATATTCGATTAGATATTTGGTCTAAAGATAATATCGGTGTCAGTGGATTAGCGAAAGGAGTGTTGGATTTTATAATCTTGCCTCATGATCTCAGTCAGCCACCGAACATCGATAATAACTTAGTCTGGGAAACGTTATTTACTGATGAAATGGTGTGTTTAATGTCACATCAGCATCCATTAGCGACTCAGTCTCTGACGATTGATGATTACTTGCAGTACGATCATATTGGTATTGTTGATAATGATCTCAGTGTGCCATTTTTTGAAATGCAGCTCGCACAGCAACACCGTAAGCGTAAAGTGATGGTTAATGTTGCAGATTTTGGGGTTGCAGCAACGCTGTGCAAAAATACTGAGTTATTGTTTACCTGTTCAAAAAAATGGGCTGAAGTAGCAGCGCAGGCACAATCATTAATCATGAAAGAACTGCCGTTTAATTATGGTCAAGTTGCTTATAGTTTAGTGTGGTATCAACCGAGCATGAATGATCCTGCGTTGCGATGGTTATATCAACAAATCACCACAGTAGGACAACAAATAGGGCTGGGTGAATAAATGATTAAGTAACAAGAGATATAACAATAAAAGTCAGTGATGATCAGATAATCACCACTGATAATGGGTTTTAGAGGGGGTTATACATACACACTTGGTAGTATCAGATTGGCGACACCACGGTCAGTCAGTAATGCTGCTAATGTTTCAATGTCGTCTTTTTTACATGTTGTCCAGTTGAGAGATTCACCGGTAACCCCATGGTGCTGAAAAGCATTGAGCTTAATTCGTACACTATCATCCAACGTCATTAAATAAGCAGCAATATCATCGATATATTGCTCATAATCTGTGATTCCTGGAATCTGCAATAAGCGTACTTCGTATAGTTTTTGGTGTTGGCTTAGCCAATTAATACTTGCTAATACTCGATTATTATCACGAGCTGTTAACCAGCGATGGGTAGTGTTATTCCATGCCTTTAAATCAATCATTGCCCCATCAAGGTAGGGTAATACTGTTTGCCAGCCTGTAATACTTAAACTGCCATTACTGTCGATCATACAGCTCAAGTGTTGCAAGGTCGGATCGGACTTTATCGCTTTAAATAATGCAATAATATACGGTAATTGTAATGTCGCCTCACCACCCGTTACTGTAATACCATTGATAAAGAACAAATTATCTCTAATCAATATTAAGGTATCTGCGACAGTTAACTGCTGTGTTTTAGGTGTTGATTGTTTATTACATGCAGTTAGGCACGCATCACACTCAGTACACGTCGTCATTTGCCATACAACAAACGGTTTATTGTTTTGTGTCGTAAGTTGTAATGATTGCGTTGGACAACTCGGAACGCAATCACCACATTGATTACACATATCAATTGTTTGCGGGTTATGACAATTTTTGCAGCGGTAGTTACACCCCTGCAAAAACAACACCATACGATTACCCGGGCCATCAACACATGAGTAGTTCAATATTTTGCTGACTGTGGCAGAAATCATAGTATGTGTATCTTTAATTTATTTTGTTGGGTAAACAGGTGACATTTCACGGCTAACAACACGCGGTTGACGCTCTAGGATACGTGTGTTTTCAGACGCTTCTGTCCCTAACCATGTTGTATTAGTACGAGAACCTTCTTCTTTAAACTTCGAAATATCAGATAGTTTAACCATGTAACCAGTTACACGGACCAAGTCGTTACTGGCCACGTTAGCGGTAAACTCTCGAAAACCTAATGCAAGTGCCCCTTTACATAACTGCATCAATGCCAGTGGATTGTTCTTGATAGTTTCTTCGATTGTTAAGATTTCACTGATACCAGATACGTAGTATTTATGGTGTGCAGCAAGCGCCTTAATGTGAACAACTGGATCTGGTTCTGTACCGTAAGGAATACGAATCCCTGGTGTTACTTCGTGGTCGCAACTAATCCCACCTTGTGAATGTAATAGAGCTCGACCTTTTAAGCCGTGTTTTACTGGCGTGGTAGTTACGATTTCATTCAATGCTTCACTGATTTGCAGTGCGATAGCATTTGCTTCTTCATTGTGACCGTATTTAGCGGTTGAGCCTGATTTTTCCATCAATATGTTTACCGCTTCAGCCATACCATAGATGCCAAACATTGGTGCAAAACGGTCTTCATTGATCAAACCTTCAGTGGTTAAGAAACCAGTAAAGAAGTTTGATTCTTCATGTAAGAAGGCTGAACGAGCTTCAATAAGTTCAAACATCAAGGTACTGTAATGTGGCAGGGTCGTGGTTAGAAACTCTTCAATGGTATTACTACGTAGTGCGACTTCTTTTAAATTCATACGTACGAGAGTATTAGCACCACCAGCAACGGGCAGTGAGTTATAGCAACTGACGATACCAAAACCAGGTGCACCAAAAGCTTCTGAGAACATAGGGTAGTTAGCAATGTGTGGCTTACTGCATTCACAAATGTTGTCACACGCTTGCTGTAATAGGCTTTCGGGCGTGATTTGTGGGTCGTACATAAAGGTTAAGTTTGGTGCTACTTGCTTAAGCTCGGCATCAATTTTCAAAATCATACGACAAACAATGTTGTCTGTTGGACCAATGTTTACGTGCATGAAAGCATCAGGTAGCGTGCGGTCAAGCATGATCCAGAAATTTTTCAGCTTACGATATAAAACCTCTTCGCTAACATCAGCAACAAATGGTAGTAAGATTTCGTCAAGTTGGCCAAGATAAACTGGAATGTTTGTAACTGATGGTACGTGATGATAAATAATTGTTAGTAGGTTAATTGCTTCATCTAAATTCGTTGCGGGTTCAAGTTCTAGATATTCTGAACCTTGTTGTAAAAATTTAGCATAATCAGGAAGAACATAACGAGGCTTGAATGGAGCGTTGCCTTCAAACATATCACAAAATATGCCAGCATCTTTTGCTGCTAAAACGTCGGCAGAAATTGGCATATAGTCTACAATTGCTTCAGCTTCTAATGATAGGAACAATGTTTTTTGTTTCGCACTTAATGTTGCATCAGTAATGATATTTTTAATTTTAGTTTGTAGTGACATTGCTATGTTCTTCTTATATCCATAAGTTTTGTGCGGCTAATCTAACGCATGAAGTCTATTTCCAGAAGTGAAAAAGATAGAATAATGTTTTTCCAAAATTGAAATCCATAACGGTAATCTCTATAAAAAGGAATCCATAATGAAAAAGCAGTTAGTCGTGACCACGCTGGTGGTAAGTAGTTTGACTCTCATCGGATGTTCACAAGATGAAAAGCCTATATCAGAGTCTGTAAGTAAGGCTAATCCCGCATCAGTATATTGTGCCGATCAAGGTGGCAAGGTGGTAATGAAACAAGAAGAGAAAGGGACGGTTGGTTATTGTCATTTAAGTAATGGTAAAGTGGTTGAAGAGTGGATTTTGTATCGAGAAAATAACAAATAAGCTTAATTATTAAGCTGAAATTATACGGAAAAACGAAATTCGTATTTTTTTCACATTGATATTAAGTTTTAATAAAAGAATGTTTTTTATAGTGCTATATTAAATTTAACGAATTAAAATGCTATAAAATCAAATTGTTGTACTTGCTATTTCTAATTTTTAAAGATAAAAAATCATGATAGGGCATAATTAATTTTTAAAGTTCCATTTTTTGAATTGTATCATTTGCTAAAATTTGTCTAAATATAGCAAGTTAGTTTTTTATAAACTATGGATTGCCGTCATTGCATATCAAGTAAGATAAGCTGTAATGCTAGGTATGGTGTATTTCATTCTATTATATAGGTAAGGATCGCTTTGACGATGTTAAATCCTCAACGTATTGTTGCTAAGCGTGTTAGCAAACTTTTAGTTTTGTCGCTGATGGTTCCTGGTAGTGTTTTTGCTGCTGAAGTGAGCCCTGCTGTTCCACAAAATGTCGCTGCCGTTGCACCGAATAATGTGCAGGTTGTTGGCCCAAGTACAGTACTACCTACAATGCCTGTTGGTGTGAGAAAAGCACCGTTAACAACAGGTAGTGTTGATTGGTCTTCATTAAATAATCAACATTTACTGAGTACAAAAATGTTGTGTGGTAACACGACGAGTAATGTGTGCTTTACAACACAAATAGAACAAGCTTATGCGCAAAATAAATTCTACCCACTTTGGCAAAACGCAGCGTTACGTAATGAATTTGAATTGCAGCTAAAAGCACTCGCAGATACTAATATGTTATCTGGTATTCGTCAGCGTCTTACTGAAATGCACCGATTAGAAAAAGAGGGTAATCAACAAGGTTATGATCTTTTAGCTACCGATACTTATTATGTCTATCGCGCATTCCTAAATTATATTGCTCATCACCGTGATGTATTGTTCTTATCTCAGCCTGTAAATATGAGCCAAGTAATGGTTCAATATGGCGGCGGTGAGGATGCTTACCCAATGACAATGGCGAAGCTTAAAACATATCGTCCTACCTATATTCCATTTGAATCAACCATGAAAATGATTGAGAAGTACCAACAATTGGCACCTCATCATTTAACCAGTGCAAGTTTTAAATCTGTCGTTTATCGTCCAGGAGATGTGTTACCTAATGGACATGAAGTGGTACAGGTTCTTTATCATTTAGGTGATTTAAGCCAAGCTGATCATGATACGTTATCAGTACAACCAACAGTGGCTAATTCAGGAGCATTGTTAGCGAGTCTTAAATTATTCCAGCAACGTCATGGCTTAGTACCTGATGGTATTGTAGGCCCAGCTACAATCAAGCAATTAGTGGTGCCATACAGTGATATTGCGCGGTTATTAGCGTTAAATACTTTGCGTGTTTCAGCATTAAATCGTCATAACGATAAGCGTGCTCATATTTGGGTTAATATTCCTAACTATAAGTTAGAACTGTACGATAACGGTAAAAAAGTATTTGAATCAAAAGTGATTGTAGGGCGTGATACGCGTCCAACGAATTTATTCTCATCAGCAATCACGACCATGGTAGTAAATCCATATTGGAACGTGCCTATTACGATTAAACAGCATGATGTGATTCCAAAAGTTAAGATTTCTCGTGATTATTTGAAAGAGCATAATATGCAGATTTTAAATAGCTGGAGTGATCGTACTGTTGTTCCACCAAGTAGTATTGATTGGGCGACAGTAAATCCAAAAACATTCCCGCATGAATTCCAACAAGGCCCAGGTCCTCATAACTCATTGGGTAATGTGAAATTCTTGATGCCAAATGATTACGCTATCTTCTTGCATGATACGCCATCACATGGTTTGTTTAACCGTAATAAACGTGACTTGAGTTCTGGTTGTGTTCGAGTTGAACGTGCAGATGATTTGGCAAATTATGTTATCGATTATCAAAAGCGTAGTAATATTGCGCCTTTTAAAACAATGTTGGATACAAAGCAGCATAAGGTTGTAAGTCTTTCAAAACGTATTGATGTTGATTTTGTTTACTTAACCGCATGGGTTGATCAGAATGGTCATCTACAAATGCGTAATGATATTTATGGTTATGACTCACCACGAGCAACGCCTATCAAAACAAAGTTCATCACTATGAAAGATTTTGTTAAACGCTAAATTATTGCTAATTATGTAATATATATTAAAGCCAGCACTTAGGTGTTGGCTTTTTTTATGTGCTAAATGTATTTACTCAGGGTAGAATTTAGCGATTATTTTGAAATCAATATTGTCAGGGTGTCGTGTGTGGCACAACGAGGAAGTAATGTTAAAAGCTATTTTTTTAGATATGGATGAAACATTATGCGCGACATCGATTGCAGATAAACAGGCATTGGCTACTTTAAAACATTATGTCCAATCCCAATTTCCGACCTTGAATGCAGATGTTTTTTGTCAACGTTATATTGCAGGTGTTTATAAACAGCTTAACAATGAATTTCCACAATTAGTGGCGTTATTAGATAATGAATTGCTGTTTAGGCAAACGTTAGTACAGACCTTATTTGCTCAACAACAATTAACTATTACCGTTGAGCAAGCTGTCGTTATTCAAGCTTCATTTGATGATGGTCGAATGGCAGGGTTTGATTTCTTTCCTGAAGTAAAAGCGATGTTAGCTTCTTTGCGTCAACATTATAAGCTGGTGGTGATTACTAATGGCCCTATCTTTTCGCAACATCCTAAACTTGCCGCGACAGCGATGGATGAGCATGTCGATTATATTATTGTTGGCGGGGAAGAACCGGCAGAAAAACCGGCGTTAAGTATTTTCCAAAAAGCATTAGATTTAGTGGGTTGTCAGCCAAATGAAGCGTTACATATGGGTGACTCATTAACGGCAGATATTGCTGGGGCAAACAATGCTGGTATTGCTAGCGTGTGGGTTGATACAGGCAAAGCAAGTGATCACGATAAGCTTTCACAAATTACACCAATGTATATTGTGACTGAACCTCAGCAACTATTAGATGTGATTACTCAACATTTTGCGTAGTTATCAAATCTTATTGAATAGCAAATAAAAATGCCACTGCAGTTAGCAGTGGCATTTTTTGTTTAATCAGTTAATCGTAGTGATTATTGTTCGGTTGTTTCAAGCTTACGTGTTTTCCATAGTGATGCGCTGATAGCTATCGTGATGGAAAGAATGATCACGCAAAGTGAAATAACTGTTGGAATCGCATATGGCGAACCGACAAGTAACATTTTGATACCGATGAAACTTAAAATGAAGGCTAAAGCAACACGTAAGTAACAGAAACGGGTTAGCATACCTTCTAATACGAAATATAGTGAACGTAAGCCAAGTAGGGCAAACACGTTAGCAGTAAAGACGAGGAATGCTTCTTGCGTAACAGCAAAAATAGCAGGAATCGAATCTAGTGCGAACATCACATCGGTAAGTGCAATAACCGCGACTACCACTAATAATGGTGTTGCAAGCCAGCCTTTATCGTCTTTGACGAACATTTTATGATCATGGTAATCGTCAGTAATTCTAAAAAATCGCTTTACGAGGCGAACAGGCGCTGAATTTGAGAAATCTTCTTGTTCTTCCTCACCTTCACGCCAAAGCTTAAAGCCAGTGTAAAGTAAGAAAACAGCGAAGATATAAAGGATCCAGTGGTAGTCTGCTAATAGTTTAGCACCAACGCCAATCATACCAGCACGTAAGATGAGAGCGCCAACAATACCAAGCATTAGAATACGAGGACGTAAACGTTCTGGTACCGCAAATTGACCAAAAATTAGCGCAAAGACGAATAAGTTATCAACACTTAGAGATTTTTCTAATAAGTAGCCAGTAATAAATGATGTTGCTGCTTGTTTATTTGTATATGTGCTCTCTGGTGCCATTTGTGGCCAATATAGGTAAATAAAGCCCATAAAAATGAAGGCTAAAAATACCCAAAAAACACTCCAAAGTGCAGCTGTTTTAATCGATATTTTACCACCACGTGTTTGGTACAAATCGAGCGCAAGCATTAATATTGTTAATACAGCAAACCCTTCATAACTAAAAATACTCATAGAGTTCTCTCTTTATATAAATTTCTGGCGTGATAATTTATTGCTATTAGTTTTGTTGTTTATTTGAATTTGTAAAATAATAGAGTTAAACAAAAACAAGTTTCATAACAATATGTTATTACGCAGAATAAAATACGAAAGGTATGCCATAGGCGAGCCTAAACAAAACCTTCCGCGCATTAAAAAAAACCCACGCAATTATATTGCATAGGTTCGATTACATTTTTATGTAAACGATAATGGCATTGGTCTCGTCAAAATGGTGCTAGCAGCGATATCTATGGCTGACATCGGTACTGCAAGCAAATCCATTCACGGCTGCCGGAAGCTTATGGCTTCGAGATGACGACAGGCGAACAAATGTGACTACTCCCCAAACGGGGCAATTTTAGACTTGTACGCGATAAGTTACCAGTCGTTTTTGAGGTTAATTTGGCGCAATATCTTAAATTGCTTCAATTTGGTGCGATTGCGTGTGAATTTGATGAATAAAATATCGTTTAATTATTTAGTTGTGTGGAATAGGCAGCTTAGTTCGCTGACAATATGCTCAAAAATGAAGTTTATGTTGCACTGCAAGTACGGTCACTAATTCTTAATATGAGCACGATACGATAAATGCTGTTTTGGTCTATACCAATAAAGGGCGATTAATGGACTCTTCAAATCAACAAAAAACATTTACACCGTACTGGTTTAGTGAAGCATTAGCACAAGAACCAAACAGTTATCCCATACCACTTGAGAATGATATCCAAACAGATATTTGCATTGTTGGTGGTGGCTATACGGGGTTATGGACTGCAATATTATTAAAGCAGCAACAGCCTGAGCTAGATATTGTCGTCATTGATAAAGGACTTTGTGGGAGTGGCGCATCTGGACGTAATGGCGGCTGTATGCTGACATGGTCTACAAAATATACTTCAATGAAAAAGCTCTATGGTGAACAAGAAGCAGTTCGGCTAGTGAAAGCATCAGAGCAGGCAGTGTATGCAATAGATGATTTTTGTCGTGAGTATAATATTGATGCCCAATTACGTCTAAATGGCACTTTATATACTGCGACTAACAGCGCACAACAAGGTGGTATGGATGCTGTTATGGCACAACTTGATAAGCATCAAATAAATAGTTGGCAACAATGGCAGCACGAGCATGTTCAGCAGGCTGCGGGGTCAGCATTACATCGTGAGGGATTCTTTTCTCCTGCTGCAGCGAGTGTACAACCTGCATTGCTTGCCCGTGGTTTAAAACGTGTAGCAGAGCAGTTAGGCGTAAAGATTTATGAAAATACGCCAATGGAAGCGATTAGCACTGATTCACCAGTGACGATTACGACCCCTAACGCTGATATTTTTGCGAATAAAGTCGTATTAGCATTAAATGCGTGGATGCTCGAGAAGTTTCCGCAGTTTAAGCGCAGCGTGGTATTAGTGTCTTCTGATATGGCGATCACTGAGCAGATCCCACAAAAACTATTTGAAACAGGTTTAAAAGACGGTAAAACAGTCATTGATTCACGCATTTTTGTGCATTATTACCGTAGTACGCCTGATGGACGGTTGATGTTAGGTAAAGGCGGAAATCATTTTGCTTTTGCGAATAAAATTTCAGCTGTTTTTGATCAGCCTAGCCGTTACACGCCGTTGTTACGTCAATCATTTAATCGTATTTTTCCCTCATTACAGCAACAACCTTTTGCAGCAACATGGACAGGAGCGTCTGATCGCTCGACAACGGGATTGCCTTTTTTTGGTCATTTAAATAATCATAAGGATATCGTTTATGGGCTTGGTTACTCTGGTAATGGTGTTGCTCAAACATGGATTGGCGGCCAAATTCTGGCATCATTAGTGTTAGAGCAGCAGAATCAATGGAGTCAATGCGGACTTGTTTCTGGTCCTAAAGGTTATTTCCCACCTGAGCCGATACGTTGGATAGGGGCAATGCTAGTGCGTAATGCGATTCGACGTAAAGAAACTGCTGAAGATAATGAGCAACAGCCATTTTGGATTGATATGCAATTGGCTAAATTTGCGAATGCAGCAGGGAAGGCGGATAAACGTTAATTTGTTAGCGTTGTTAGTCAGAATTTAGATGAGCTAACATGTTAGCTCATTTTTTTTTGCGTTGTTTTATGTAAGCATGCTGATGATAAAGTCGCAAGGGACTCAATACGAATAGCATCATGACGCCAATATTCTAAGTCACAATCGATTAAATTATCATGTTGATCATAATTGAGTCGTTCAACAAACATTGCTGGACTTCCAGCCGTTGCTCGTAATGCACTCGCAGTATTACCGTTAAGCGAGGTTGTACTGATGCGAAAGCGGGTTTTAGTGTAGATCCGTTGATAGTGCTCGCGGTAGGTTACTGTTAATGAATGGGTAATATCGTGTTTGAGTAAGTCAGGAAAAAATTCGGGTAGAATATAATTGGTGACCACTACCACTGGGCGGCTATCGAGAGAACGTAATCGTTCAATACGGTAAACGCTGTCGTTGGTTGTAATATTGAGTAATGTGGCAATATGCTGATTCGCATGAATCAATTGTGCAGATAATAACACTGAATGTGGTTTTCTATCTTGAGCAATTGCCATTGCTGCAAATTCAGTGGTGTAATTAGGATCATAGATAAGTGCTGGTGGAGATACAAACCAACCGCGGCGATCTTCTCGGTAAATCTTACCCTCTGATTCTAATAATGCTAATGCCTCCCTTAAGGTAATTCGGGTGGTATTAAATGACTCTGCAAGTTTTCTTTCTGCGGGAAGTTTATGGCCGATTTGTAGTATGCCTGTGTTTATTTGTTGGTTGATGGCATCCTTAATTTTTAAATATTGCACCAGTATTCTCTTTATATAAGTACTCATATGAGCGAATGAAAAAATAAGCCATGGTAACTTAAGTTACAATAACCTCAGTTATCATAACCATAGATTATCATGGCTAATAATTATACCCAGTAGTGGCTTTTTAGTTGTTGTTTTTAATTAAGATTAACGTTTACGCCATGCTTGAGTATGAGTTTCCAACCAATGCCCAATTCCAATATGCCCAAGTTTTACCAAGGCGGCAGTGAGTAAAATCATGACAGCCATTGCTGCTGCAGGACCTGTTTGTCCTGCATCATCCATATTAAGCACAGAAACAGAAGCTGGCATCGTATCGGCACCGTATAGGAAAACGATGGCAGAAGTTGTTGTCATTGCATTAATAAACAGATACACCATGATTTCTAAAATCGCAGGGGCACATACAGGTACGGTGACCTTAAAAAATGTTTTATATTGCGGTAGGTTAATTGATGCGGAAATAGCCTCGACTTCTGCGGGGAGTTGTTTAAGAGCGGTAACCGCTGTCATATGTCCTACCGTATAGTAGTGAACTACAGTGTTAATCACTAAAATAGTTAAAGTGCCGTAAAGCATTGATAATGGATTATGACTAGTATTAAAAAAGAAAATATAACCTAGGCCTAATACCATGCCGGGTACAGCCATAGGTACAATTGCTAACATTTGTAATAGGTTACGTAGTGGCCCAAGAGAACGGCCTTTTTCAATACAGTACGCGCCAATAAATACAGTTACAGTGCCAATAGTCGCGACTAATGTGCCTAACTTTAGTGAGTTAAAATAAGGTTGCCAGCCATCAGTGCTAAATTGTGAAAAGTCATAATTGTGCAGACTGATCGTTAAATTCCAAGGCCAAAATGTGACGAAAGATCCGTAGATCGCCATCCCAATAATAGTGATAATAGAAATACTGATAACGGCACAAAAAAATAAACAGGCTGTGTCTCGAATAATATTTTTTTGAGGTATATAAGCCACTGATCGGGAATCGAATAATCCTTTTTGTTTTTTTTGTACCCAACGGTCAGCGCCAAAAGCAAATAAAGCAGGGATTAACAGTATTACGCTTGTTACCGCACCCATTGAAAAGTTTTGTTGTCCAACGACTTGCTTAAAAATATCAGTAGCTAAAATATTATAGCTTCCACCAATGACTTTAGGTACACAGAAATCACATACGACCAATGTGAAAACAACAATAATGGCACTAATTAGGCCATATTTAGCGCCAGGGAGAGTGACAATAAAAAAGGTTTTTATTGGCGAAGTATTGAGAGCCTGTGCTGCTTCATAAAGGCGGGCGTCAGAAGTACGTAATGAGGTTTTTATTATCATTAAAGCATGTGGGAAACACCAAAATGTTAAACCAATGGTGATACCTATAGGGCCGTATACTGAATGCCCCATTAAGATATCTTTTGCTATACCTTGATTACCTAATAAGTAAATAAGACTAATACCGGGTAATAATGATGGCGCTAAAATAGGTGCCGATCCCAACACATTAAATAGACTTTTAAATGGCATACAACTTCGAGTTAATGCGTAAGCAAAGCCAAATGCTAACACGCTAACTAAGCTCGTAACCATAACACCAATAAAGAGGGTATTACGTAATGACTGCCACATTGCTGATGACGAAAAGTAGTCTCTAAAATTGTTCAGGCCGATAAATTGTCCACTGTTACTTTGGAGGCTTTTAAGTAGCATGGTAAAAAGTGGCGCAAGAATAAATACACTCATGCCAATCGTTAATAAAATTAAAATAGTTGCTAAAAGAAGGTTATCGCGACTTAAACTGTGACGAAAAAGCGTTAATTTAGTTGTCAGTGTTTTTTGGGGTAATAGCGCGGTGGTATGAGTGGGTAATATTGAAGCCATGATGATAATTCCTATTGCCAACGATCAGCACTGAGCACTAAAAATATGCGTGTGCTTATGATTAAGGTTTACGTTGAGGTAATGACCTTCTTCTAACGCTAAACGGCGTAATTCTCGAATAGGAACATCAACTTTGATGTTATTATGGTTATGGATTCCACGTATTTTACAATTGGCGCGCACATAAGTACCTTGGAATTCAAGATCTTCAATTTGGACAGGAAAAGAGGACGCAGAATGATGACCATTTTCTGTGAAGTGGAGATCCTCTGGGCGTAAACCCATCTCAAATCTATCACCACGTTTTAGGCTATTGCATGGTTTGGGTAAGAGTGTTTCACCTATTCGAATACAACTATCACTCACAACAGAACTGCTAATAAAGTTCATGTTACCAACAAATTCGGCAACGAAACGAGAGGCTGGTTGTTGGTATATTTGTTGGGGAGTACCTATTTGCTCGATGACACCATGATTCATGACCACGATTCGGTCAGCCATCGCTAGAGCTTCTTCTTGATCATGGGTGACCATAATTGTGGTAATTCCCAATTTACGCTGAAGTTGACAGATTTCATCACGTAAATGGGTTCGAACCTTAGCATCTAGTGCCGATAACGGTTCATCTAATAATAATAATCCTGGAGATAGAGCTAAAGCACGTGCGAGTGCAATACGTTGCTGTTGGCCGCCTGATAGTTGATTGGGATATTTGATACCAGAATCAGGCAAGCCAATCAGATCTAACCAATATTGAACGACTTCATCGGTTTGTTTTATATTTTTTCCTTGGTTTCTTAATCCGAGTCCAATATTTTCAGCTACGGTAAGATTAGGAAATAAAGCGTAAGATTGAAAAACAATCCCAAAATCACGTTTTTCAGGTGCGAGAAAAGTCGTTTCTATACCATTTTGCTCAATGTAACCAGAACTCGCTAAATCCATTCCAGCAATAGCCCGCAATAAGGTCGTTTTACCGCATCCAGAAGGTCCTAGAAAGCAGATGAATTCTCCTTTATAAATTTCCAAGGAGATATTATTTAATGCAGTAAATTGACCAAAATGCTTACAAACATTGTTAACTTTAAGGTAAGTATCCATATTATTTAACTCTTTAAAATTGGTATATACCAAATCTAGAGGTAAAGCGTGACACTTCAATGACGTAAGTTTGACGTTAATAAGACAGCAGTAAATCAGTATATTTGTTTTAAATAACGCAAAAACCCACAGCAAGTGATCGCTATGGGTATTGTTCTTTATTGGTATATATTATTAATTATGATTTTGGCTCTGATTTGCTATCAAATTTTTGCGACCATAATTTAAGAATGGCAGTGCGGTGGGAGGCCATCTTAGAAAAATCCATATTAGCCATTGCTTGCTCTACATTGGGATAGTTGGCAATTGGGTGAGATTCGGATTTGATACCAACAACGGGATAAAATTGATTATAGAGTTTATTCGCATCAGTAGACACCGACCAATCAACTAGGCGTTTTGCGGCATCGGACTGAGTATTAATGAGACCGACAGCTTCAGCTTCCCAGCCAACACCTTCTTTAGGCAAGATAATATCAATTGGAGCTCCTTGATTTTTTAAGGTCGCACCACGAATAGCCATTGAAATACCAATAGCAACTTCACCTTGAGCCGCTTGTACACAAGGCTTAGAACCTGAATGGGTATAATGATCGATATTTTTATCAAGTTCGGTCATATAAGCCCAGCCGGCTTTATCACCCATTGATTGTAGCCAAGCTGAAACTTGCATATAACCAGTGCCTGATGAGGCAGGGTTTGGCATGGCAATATGACCTTGATATTGCGGTTTAAGTAAATCTTGCCATGATGTTGGCTTTTCTAGTCCTAATTGTTTAGCAACGACTTCGTTATAGCAAACGGCAATAAAAAAGGCATCATTACCAAACCATGCTTTATTGGGTTGGGGGTCGATAAGGTTAGGTCTTATCGACTCAATTCCTTTCGGTGTATAGGCTTTTAAAATGCCATTATCTTTAAGTAATGCCATTGATGAACCCGCTAACCCCCATACAACATCTGCACGTGGAGCGTCTTTTTCTGCGAGTAATTTAGCGGTCATTATTCCTGTCGAATCACGGACCCATTTAATTGTAATATCTGGGTTTGCTTGTTCAAAACCCTGCTTGAATTTAGCTAGCATATCCGTTTCAAAAGCACTATAGACTGTGAGTTGTTCCGCAGCAAAAGCATGCGGTGTCGATAGTGTGGCAATGGCAGCTAATGGGGCAAGTATCCAGCGGTTTTTCATTAAACGATCTCCATGATATGAAATTTCACAATATTGATGTTAAATCGTATTGGTATGTACCAGTTTGAATGCTACTGATGCTAGAGCGGAGATATGACATTTCTATTATTAATAAATGGCACTTTTAATGCGGTTTTATTGGCTTTATATGACAGCATAAAAACAGCAAATAGGGTTTGTGAATGTTTTATTAACTCTGATTCTGAGGGATTTACAGGATCAACTGGATGCCGTTATAGTTTTGTCATCTGGTATAGTCCAAATGGAATTTATGATGGAAAAAACAACCAACCAATATTTGCTATTAACCCCTGGGCCCTTAACAACAACGGCCACTGTTCGAGCTGCAATGCTTCAAGATTGGTGTACATGGGATGATGATTATAACCAAGATATTGTTGAAGTTATTCGTGCTGAACTGGTGAAATTAGCGACTAAACATCAAGGCTATACCTCAGTGTTGATGCAGGGTAGTGGCAGTGCATCAGTAGAAGCCACTATCGGTTCAGTAATGACGGATGATGATAAATTATTAGTGGTAAGCAATGGTACTTATGGCGAACGAATGGGAGAAATTGCCCAATATTTAAAAATTGATCATCACGTTATTAGGCTGGCTGAAACTGAGTATCCAACAGCTACCCAAATTGCAGATATCTTAGATGCTGACAATACAATTACCCATGTTGCGATGGTGCATTGCGAAACGACAACTGGAATGTTAAATCCTATTGCCGCTATTTGTGATGTCGTAAAAACACGTAATAAAATTATGATCCTTGATGCGATGTCGAGTTTTGGCGGAATTCCATTGGATATTGGTGAGTTAGGGATTGATTTTATGATCAGTTCAGCCAATAAATGTATTCAAGGTGTACCAGGATTTGCATTTGTTATAGCTAAACAATCACAACTTGAATTATGTGAAGGGCGTGCGCGATCATTAGCTTTTGATCTATATGCACAATGGCAATGTATGCAACAGCATCAGGGGAAATGGCGTTTTACCTCTCCAACGCATACAGTACGAGCTTTTTATCAAGCGATAATTGAATTAAAGCAAGAAGGTGGAGTGAATGTTCGTCATCAACGTTATTTAACGAATCAATATTTATTAGTTAGCGGAATGCAAAATTTAGGTTTTCGTTGTTTGCTTAGTGAAGATTTACATTCTCCAATTATCACATCATTTTTATCGCCAACAGATCCAAGGTACGACTTTAAACTTTTTTATAATGAACTAAAAAATAAAGGCTTTGTTATATATCCCGGCAAGGTTTCAAATGCCGATTGTTTCCGTATTGGTAATATCGGTGATGTATATCCAGATGATATTAACCGTTTAATTGCAGTAATTAAAACATCAATGTATTGGCGTGATGAAAATTAATATTCATGAAAATTCAGATTCTATCTAATTAAATATATAAGGAAATAATAATGAAACAAGTTCAAGCTGTCATTTTCGATTTAGCGGGTACTGTCGTTGATTTTGGTTCATTCGCACCAACAACTATTTTTGTTGAGGCTTTTCGACGCGGATTTGACTTTGATATATCACTCACTGAAGCACGAGTGCCGATGGGGCTAGGTAAATGGGATCATATAAAAGCTGTTGGTGAATTACCTGAGGTTGCAGCACGCTGGCTGGCGCAGTTTAATCGTCCAATGACAGTTGCGGATATCAATATAATTTATGACACCTTTATGCCATTACAAATAGCTAAAGTTGAAGATCATGCTGAATTAATTCCGCATACAGAACAAGTGATGAGTCAATTACGATCACAAAATATTAAAATTGGTGCTTGTACGGGTTATCCAAGAGCAGTCTTAAATGCTTTGCTGCCAGCATTAAAGGATAATGGTTTTAATCCTGATTATGTTGTAGCAACTGATGATTTAATCGTTGGAGGACGACCTGCACCTTATATGGTATTAAAGAATATGATTGAATTGGGTGTCGATGATGTAAAAACATGTGTCAAAGTAGATGACTCGGCTCCTGGCATTATGGAAGGTAAAAATGCAGGCGTGTGGACAGTTGCATTGCTATTGTCTGGTAATGAGGCTGGAATGACGTTAGCTGAGTATCAAGCTGCGGATTTGGCTACTTTAGCTCAGGCGCGCGATATTGCTCAAAAGGCTTTTAGTCACTCAAAACCTGATTATATGATTGATACAATAGCTGATTTACCAACCGTTATTCGCGAAATTAATGAGAAATTAGCATCTGGAGAAAGGCCTTCTTAAAACGAATGGCCGCTGGTGGCATTTATTAAAATTATTGCTATCAGCTATTTTTAGAGTAGTGAGGGATTTTGTATATTAGTTGCTTTTTTATAATATCTAGAATGTACACTCATTGTTAAATAATTGTTTTTTCATGTGTTTTTATTTATTTATCTGTGTTGTTTTTGTGATATTAGTCGCATATTTTAATTGTGATATGTACAATTAAAATTGATATAGACGTATAGTAATTACATTCGTTAGTCCTATTAACGATGTATAGATTATATGATAATGAATATTATGTTTCTGACTAAGGATAGCTATGGAAGCAGTAATTGATAACGTTGCAGAAAATACGATTATTTATGATTATACAGGTTTCCTGTCTAAATCATGTCAGCAACGTTTGTCATTTATAGATGTTCTAAAATATCTAATCCCTTCATTTGAAGTGGCAGTAAAAACAACGGAAAAAAATCCTTTATCTTGTGCTGAGCAATTAGAAAAAAAAGCATTAAAAGTGTTATCAACTAATGTTAGTGACACACATAATTTAATTCGATTGTTATATTTAGCTAAGCAAGAGGGCATTAAGCAGCTTATTGTTTATCTTCCATACTCTCTTGATGAACAACAAATAAAGGAATTAGATAATAGAATTAATGGCACTATTGAATTTGTTCAGGGTAATAGTGAGCAACTATTGTTTAATTTAGATTAAAGTTATTAATAAAAAAGGTGACGATTACTGTCACCTTTTTTGTTGGGGCGTACTTTCTTTTTACCAGAATAACCATGTAAATACAGTTAAAAAGATAATACAGACGATATTTAAATAAAATCCGACTCGCATCATCTCACTTTGTTTTATATAACCCGTACTAAATACAATTGCATTTGGTGGTGTCGCAACAGGTAACATAAATGCACAAGATGCACTAATTGCAATTAAGGCTGATAATATAACGGGTGATACGCCAAGTGCTTCAGCCACTGTTGCAAAAACAGGGACAAGTAAAGCAGCACTCGCGGTATTACTAGCAAACTCAGTAAGAAAGACGACAAAAATTGCTACACAGAGAATCGTTAATAAAAGACCCGCTTGCTGTAACATATCACTTAGAGCAGTAGCAAGAAAGACGCTAGTTCCCGTTGCTTTAAGAATATTACTTAAGCAAATACCGCCTCCAAAGAGTAGTAATACACCCCAGTCTGTTGAATTTTTTATATCTTTCCACTCTACAACTCTTGATACGGCTAGCATTATAATTGCGCTTAAAGCCACCAAGGTATCAAACTTGGAATAACCACCTAAAAAAGCATTAATAGGGTTACTGAAAATCCACAAAGTCACTGTCACTAAAAAGATTGCCATAGTGATTAACTTACCGTTACTCCATTGGATTTGATTATGATTTAGCTCAAATTGATGGTTTAGGTCCGGTTTTAATGTCACATACAGTAATGCGACAGTAAGAGGTAATAGAATAATTGTAACGGGTACACCAAATGCCATCCATTCTGTAAAGCTTAAACCTACTTCAGCTGCTGCAATGGCGTTTGGTGGGCTACCGACAATCGTTGCTATACCACCAATGCTGGCACAATAAGCTGTGCCTAAAAGGACAAACACATACGTTTTGTGACCACTCTTAGTATTCACTTTACTTAGGACACCAAGTACAAGTGGTAACATCATCGCGGTCGTCGCAGTGTTGCTGATCCACATTGATAATCCAGCGGTAACACCAAAAAGCATAAATACGGCAACTGACATCCTGCCTTTTGCCGCAATGAGAACTTTATCTGCGATAACTTGGTCAAGTTGTTGTTTATGCAAGGCCGCAGCAAGTGCAAATCCTCCTAGAAATAAGAAGATGATTGGATTAGAAAAACTGGCTAACGCTTTGGAAGTATCAAAAATGCCAAATCCAACGGCAAATAGAGGTACGAGTAGGGCAGTAATACTGACATGAATAGCTTCAGTCAACCACATAACGGCAACGAAAAATAGAATGCTTAAACCAATAACAACATTACGTTCAAAAGGTAATGTATTGAGGAGAATAAGCATCATTAAGCTATTGCCAATAAGGATTAAACTGTTTCTATTTAATAGCCAATGTTTGAGCGTAAGTGTAAGGGTTGTCATAGGTGAATCTTCCATATATTGAGGCTACATTATTTTTATAGTTAGCTTTAATTCGCGGAAGTGATAATACGTTGTGTTGAGGTGGTGTTAATGTGATGGGGTTATATTAATAAGGTTATAGTTGTTTGTTTTTTGTGGTTATTGTGATCTTGCTGTGATTTCTTGTTTTATTTTTTATAGCGGATTGTTGTGGTTTTACTGCTGTTGGGCTTTATAAAATTTTGTAAAATATAGTCAGTGCAGAGGATTTTTATCTATGCTAGCATTGAAAATGCAACACGATGTTTATTTTGGTTTTCATTATGGTTAGTGAACAATGAAAGAAAAAAAATTGTGTTTAACTAAAAAAATTCACAAAGAGGCTCAAGAGCATATGCGACTTGTCCGTAATCGAGTCTTTGCGCAAGTGAATAGTAAGAAACCTAGTTAGTTATTTTTTGAATAATAGATAACGATAAGCCAGACGCATTTATAATGTGGCTGGCTTTTTTAATGTGCAGATATTGATGGTTGTGGTGTAGTTGTTACTGCTGAAGAGGGGGAGATTATATCAACAGCGACCTTTTCAGTTGTAGGCAATGGGGCTTGTTTAAATGTCGCTTTTATTACTGGATCTATAATGGGTACTTTAGGACCTAAGAATTTAGGTTGTACATGTAGGATAAATAAATCAATCATCGCTTTGACACGAGCAAATACTTCACGCACTCGAATTTTAAAACTAGCAATACCGCGGCGAGGTTCTTTAACCGCTAAGCAGGTAGCATTGATGTTGTAGTGATCAGCAATGAATAATGCGCGTTCACAATGGAACTGCTGAGTAATGATAACAAAATGGTTTGTATCAAAGACTTCTTTTGCTCGAACAATAGAATCAAGAGTACGAAAGCCAGCATAATCCAACACAATCTCATCTTTAGCCACACCAGCTTTTAATAAGTCACGCTTCATTGTACGAGGTTCATTATATGAACGATGAGCATTGTCACCACTGACTAAAAAAACATCTACTTTGTGTTTTTTATATAGGTCGACAGCAGCAGACATACGATAGGCATAGTAGGGATTAAGCGTTTTAGCGATATATTTACTGGTTCCCAGTACTAACCCTACGTTATAAGACGGTAGTTTAGCTGGGTCGTGGTAAATTCGACTTTCTGTTTGTGCAGAAACCCAACGATCAAGTAACAACAATGTCGCAACAAAGATGATAAAGAGAACTGCAGTAATGCGAATGATGTTGAGCAGTTTCATAATTATCCAAACTCAAAATATAATGCTTTATTAATATCTTACCTCAATAATTTATATTTTTGTCTAAAAAAGCCAAAACAGTAGTGCTAATAGAGATAGTTTGTGGATTTTGTGCGCAACCTCATGCCTTAAATCGCTTTTAGCAAAAAATCCGAAGCGTTAAATAACACTTCGGATGTTAGTGATAAATTGATATTGGGCTTAGAACGAAGTACGTTTGTAACGGCGATATTCCGATTTCCAGAAGTTCGCGTCAATTTTTTCGCGAATACGCTCATCAGAATTTTTAGGTGCTTTATGTTGCTCAACCGCTTTTTTCGCAACAGCAAAAGCAATTTTACGAGAGACTATTTGAATGTCTTCTAGGCCTGGTAATAATGGACCTTCGCCATGAATGCCTAATGGTGAACATTCAGCTAAAGCTCGACTACTTTCCATTAACATTTCGTTTGTTACGCGACGAGCATTAACAGCAAGAACACCTAAACCAATACCAGGGAAAATATAACTATTATTACATTGAACGATTGGGTAAGTTTTACCCTCATAAATGACGGGATCAAATGGTGATCCTGTTGCAACTAACGCATTACCTTCAGTCCAATGAATCAAGTCAAACGGTGTTGCTTCAACACGACTGGTTGGGTTCGATAGTGGGAAGATGATTGGACGTGGGCAATGTGCGTACATTTCACGGATCACTTCTTCACTGAATAATCCAGGTACACCAGAAACACCGATTAACACTGTTGGTTTTGCATTACGCATCACATCTAACAATGAAATATTACTATCGAGTAGTTCCCAATCTTGGATATTAGTGTTTTTCTGGATCAATGCTTGCTGGAAGTTAAGCAAGTTTGGCATGTTTTCAACTAATAAGCCCCAGCGATCGACCATAAATACTTGGCTACGTGCTTGCTCATCAGTAATACCATCAGCAACCATTTGTGCAATAATCGCTTCAGCAATACCACAACCAGCAGAGCCTGCACCTAAGAAGGCTACACGTTGATCTGATAATTTGCTGCCAGCAGCCTTACATGCAGCTAATAATGAACCAACAGTGACAGCTGCTGTACCTTGAATATCATCGTTAAAACAACACACTTTATCTTTGTAACGTTCAAGCAATGGCATTGCATTTTTTTGAGCAAAATCTTCAAACTGAATTAATGCTTCAGGCCAACGGTGCTTAACTGCTTGAATAAAGTCATCTACAAAGTTGTCATATTCTTTGCCAGTAATACGAGCATGACGCCAGCCCATGTACATTGGATCAGATAAACGTTGTGGGTTATTTGTACCTACATCAAGTACTACTGGTAAGGTGTAAGCTGGACTAATACCACCACAAGCTGTGTAAAGTGACAGTTTACCGATTGGGATTCCCATACCGCCAATACCCTGATCACCAAGACCTAAAATACGCTCACCATCAGTAACAACAATTACTTTTACATTTTGACGAGAGGCATTGTTAAGCATGTCATCAATACGATCACGGTTCGGGTATGAAATAAATAAACCTCGACCACGACGATAAATATTTGAGAAATCTTCACATGCAGAGCCAACTGTCGGCGTGTAGATGATCGGCATCATTTCTGTGATGTGATTTTCTACAAGACGGTAAAAAAGTGTTTCATTAGTATCTTGGATATTGCGCAAGTAAATATGCTTATCCATATCATTATCGAATTTTTGATATTGCTGATAAGCACGATCAGTTTGCTCTTCGATTGATTCAATAGCTTCAGGAAGAAGACCTTCTAGATTGAAGAACATACGCTCTTCAACAGAGAATGCGCTGCCTTTATTTAACAATGGCGTCTCAAGAAGTATTGGGCCGGCGTAAGGAATGTATAGAGGTCTTTTATGGTTGTTCATACGATAAACTCTGTTGCTATTAGCCAGAAAAAGGACTGAGAATTTCAATGCTGCTAATGCTAGAACTTCATCGTTGATAATTCAAAGGGTAGAGTGATTTATTTCGAGAAAGCGGTCATATTTCTGATGTTTATTTTATTAGGACGTGAATTTTTGACTGGTTTTTGCAACAATCAATCGTTTTATAAAATAAAAGCCCTTAAGTAAGGGCTTTTATTTATGAGATACGTTCAATGGCGGTACCGCCATCGAAACATGATCATCTTATTATTATTTTGCTGTTATTGGGATCAATAATGCCAAGGGAACTTACTGAAATCTTGATCGCGTTTTTCAAGGAAAGCATCACGGCCTTCTTGAGCTTCTTCCGATGCGTAAGCTAATCGTGTTGCTTCACCGGCAAATAATTGCTGACCGACAAGGCCATCATCAGGTAAGTTAAAACCATATTTAAGCATGCGCATTGCTGTTGGGGATTTACTATTAATTTCTTTCGCCCAACGAAGAGCTTCTTCTTCAAGCTTAAAATGATCAACCACTTTGTTAACCATACCCATGTCATAGGCTTCTTGAGCACTGTAGTTAAAGCCACAAAAGAAGATTTCACGAGCACGTTTTTGACCAATCATTTTCGCTAAATATGCAGAACCATAACCAGAATCAAATGATGCAACATCAGGATCGGTTTGCTTAAAGACTGCGTGCTCTTTAGAAGCGAGGGTTAAGTCACACACAACATGCAGACTATGACCACCACCAACAGCCCAACCAGGGACAACAGCAATTACAACTTTCGGCATAAAGCGAATAAGGCGTTGT
Organism: Photobacterium kishitanii; assembly: GCF_003026355.1. GTDB lineage: Bacteria > Pseudomonadota > Gammaproteobacteria > Enterobacterales > Vibrionaceae > Photobacterium > Photobacterium kishitanii. The sequence goes on from NZ_PYON01000001.1 coordinate 53,151, forward strand.
ACTTCAAGGATATGTAATCGACCCATACGAGCAACATCAGCAGTTCCTTCTTCAGCGCCTTCGTATTTATAGCCATCTTTACCACGAATACGTTGATCACCACCTGATGAGAAAGACCACTGTCCTTTATGAGATGGGCCATTACCAGTAATTAACACACAGCCTACATCTGACCATTGACGAGCATGATCAAGCGCGGTGTAAAGTTCATCGACAGTTTTAGGACGAAAGGCATTTAAGCAATCAGGGCGATCAATGGCAATACGTACAGTGCCATGCGCTTTAGCACGATGGTAAGTGATATCTTCAAAGTTAAAGCCCGGAACGGCTTCCCATAATTCAGGGTTAAAAATGGTTTTGGTAGTCATACGACGCAGCCTCCATAAGTAGATGTTGTAAGGCTAGGGAGTTACAGCAAAAAGTCAATTATTGAGGGGATAAACTGACATATTTACTGAAATTAACCACTGATTGTTTATGTAATCAGCAACTATGAAAGCTGTACAATGACAATACCATTGAATATTGTCACAATAAGGCAGTCAAAATCAGTAATAGATTGAATTATGTACTCTTCATTGCCTATCGATAGTATTAAGTCCGATTTTTTAGCGGCATTATCTCAACAGCATATAGTGGTTGAAGCTGAAACAGGATCTGGAAAATCAACCCGTTTACCATTATGGGCAGCAGAATTAGGCCGAGTGCTGGTGGTTGAGCCACGACGAGTAGCTTGTACCTCATTAGCGGAATACTTAACCACCAAGGCTGCAAACCCTTCTCTGATTTCAGTAGGTTACGCAATCCGTTTTGAACAACATTTTGATGCGAGTACCCAGGTAGTGTTTGCAACACCTGGTGTCGCCTTACGCTGGTTAAGTGATGATCAGTTAGCGCATTTTGATACCGTGATTATTGATGAATTTCATGAACGTCGTTGGGATACTGATTTACTGCTGGCATTATTAAAGCAGCGTCAAAGTCATCGTTTGGTTGCGACATCAGCCACCATGGATAGCCAACGCCTTGTTGAGTATTTAGAGGCGACTCACTTACATGCAGCAGGACGTAATTTCATGGTAGATGTTTATTACCATGCGAATGATAACCAAACCATGCCTAGTGGTGATCATCTAGAGCAACGAATCGTTAAGTTAGTGAGTCAGCATTATGATACTCATCAAGATATTTTAGTATTTTTACCTGGCAGAAAAGAAATTACGGCCGTAACTCAAGCACTAAGACGCTATTTTACTGATGCAGTTGCAGCCGATGAGATGGATGTTATTCCATTACATGCTTCTGTTACTGATGATGAACGTCAACGAGCATTAACGGCAAGCGAGAAACAACGTATTATTTTAGCCACTAATGTTGCTGAAACATCACTAACGATTCCCGGTGTAACGTTGATCATTGATTCTGGATTAGAACGTCGTACCCACCAGCGTAATGGACGGACGGTATTATCATTACATGCAATTTCAAAAGCGAGTGCTGAACAGCGTAAAGGGCGTGCTGGTCGTGTGAAAGATGGGGTTTGTATACGTTTATATGGTAAAGCTGCACCGTTGGAACGGTTAACACCAGCAGAATTACAACGTGAAGAATTGGTTGAACCTTATTTAGCTGCTTTGTGCTGTGATGCTCAATTTTCACAGCTATCATTTATAGATTCTTTACCTGAAAAAACATTAGCAAGTGCGTTTCAAGCATTACAAGCAATGAATGCGGTAACCGAGGATGAAGTCGTCACTGATTATGGTCGTCGTTTGTATCAGTTACCAATTGATAGTTTATTTGCCCATTTAATAACAGCAATGCCAGATCGCCGTCATCAAGAAGCGATGGTTGATTTAGCGGCAGCATTATCTATTCCACAAAAATTATGGCAACCCCCTAAATCAGAGCAAGATCAACACGCATTATGGTTATGGCTTGGACAGCAATACTGTGATGCTACGGCATTGATTAAAATTGTGCGAGCAGATGTCGTGCCTGAATGGCTAACAGTTGATGACAATATGCGTGTAGAAGCGCGACTGTTAGCAGCCAAAATGCGAGAAGTGTTGCAATTACCACAATTAGAAGTGGCGAGTGCATTTCGTCGTCAGTCATGGATTGAAGCTGTAATGGCCGCTGTTCCTGAGCTGGTGTATGTACGTCGAGAGCGGCGCCGACAAGCATTAGGCAATGGTTTTAATGAAGTAACATTAAGCCGTGATACCTTATTTGGTATAGAACATGATCAGTCCACTGAAGCAGCGGTAGTTTTTGATCAATTTGCTTTACCTGGAAAAGGCATCAAGCAAAATATTGTGTTGGCCACTTGCGTTTCTCCAGTGACGTTGTCACAAATGGTGGCGCTTGATTTGGGTGATAAACAACAAGGACAAACCGTTGAAGCCGGTGCTGGGCACTTTCAAACAGCCATTGAACGAGTTTATGCAGGACGAGTTATTGATACTCAATGGCAAGATGTTAGTGGTGAGGCGGCAGGTGTCGCTATTGTTAATTTAATTTTAGCCAATGAAGTATTAGAAGGGCTAGCTGCGCGCTTAAGCATTGATATTAAACAATGGAATTTATATTTAGGTTTAGGGCGTTATCAAGCTGATATTTGTCAGCGAGAGCCAGAGGTGATTGATCTAGCGTTGTGGTTATCACAACAAATTGCAGATCTTGGGATTGAAACAATTGATGATATTGCTTTATTCAGTGCCGAGGATTTTATTTTTGAGGGGATCCCTGACTGGGAACGTGAAGAGTTTGATAATCAATACCCTCACAGTGTTAATTTGAATGATTTTGAGATGCGGATAGAGTATCAAATCAGTCGTAAAACCGTGATTGCTCATTATCAACAAGGTAATCGTAAGCAAGATCCTAAGCGGTGGGAGTTACCACGCTGGCAGGGGTGGCGGATTAAATATAAGAAAGCGAGTCGTACCATTGATATTCACTAATTTTCTTGTAGATAATAACCACGGTAGCAAATAACTACCGTGGTATTGCTTTGATTACGCATTATATTATGACGCTAATTTACCCGCATTGATTTTTGCGCGAATATATTCGGAGTGATCTAAGTAGATCAGATCAGAGACTTGTCTGATCACGGCTTCTTCAAGAGGATCAATAACACCATCGGCATAAGCTACTTGCCACATTGCTTCAATCAGTTGGTAACGTTGAGGTTGTGATAATTCACGTAATTTATTCGTGAACTCATACAAAGATACTGATTGTTGGCTCTGTTGTTGCGCTTGACTAAGTAATATTGTTGCTTGCTCTTCTGTTGTATCAAGCAGCTTAATTAATAGTTGTGTTTTTGCTTGTTCTTCTCGTGGGTCACGATCATGATCTGCATTAGCTACTTCACATAAAAGTGAGGCCATCGCTAAATTCAGTGTCGGCGTATCGACTGCGCCAGCACTTGCACTTTCATTCATAACTTGTCTAAACAAAGTTCGTAATGTTGAAAACATTGTGGCCCTTATTTTGATGATAATTGCGTATAACTAACCTCTAAGTTTATATCGAGATGCTATAAAAATGAAAGTCGCTAAATATACGTTTGCAGTTTTATACGTTATATCCATTTGCGGCGATAAAAGAGTGCGAGCTGTAGAATTAAGACTCCGACTAATAATCCACAGAAGATTGAAAATGATAAATGATCTTCTGCACCAGGAATTCCATCAAGGTTGACTCCAAATAAACCTGTTAGAAAACCGAGCGGTAAGAATACGGTGGTGATTAGAGAGAGAAAATATAAACGCTGATTTAAAGCTTCTGACTGTAAACTCATTAATTCTTCTTGAGTCACATTAGCACGTTCACGAATGGCATTAAGATCATCTAGCGCATGACTGATTTTTTCATTTACTTCATGGATTTTTTGGCGCTCAGATAAAGAAAGTAGTGGTGTTTCAATAGTGATCAATTTTGCTAATGCGTCGCGTTGAGGTGTAACCGAATGACGTAATTTAACGGTTTCGCGGCGTAAGACGGCGATATTATTACGTAGATTCATTCCACTATCTGTCATCACTTGGTCTTCGAGTTCAGTTAATTGCTCATCAAGCGTATCAATGACCTTCATTTTATGACTCGCGAGATGATCGCATAAACTTAAAATAAAGTTGCCAATAGAAGTTGGGCCAAACCCTCCTTCAATATGAGCTGCTATACGTGAGATAGCCACAACCGGTTGATTTGAAGTGGTAATAATGAGGCTTTTAGTGAAATAGCCTCGGATAGAAAGCATTTTATCCGACGGCTTAGCTTGTGCATCTTTATCAATATCGACACCGCGTAACGCTAAAAAAAATCCGTCTTTAGTTTGATTAAGACGAGGGCGATCACGATCGTTAATGAGTGAGTCTTTTTCGATATCAGGCAGATGGCTTTGCTGTATCCACTGTTGTGCTTGTGGTTGGGTAAAATTAAGGTGTAACCACAACAAACCATCATCTGCTTGCCAGTTATTAATTTTATCAAGGGTTAGTGCCTGTTTGGGATGATCGCTATTGAGTTGATAACAGTAAGCAAAGCAATTTGGCATGGTGGTTCCCTTTAATAGCATTCGTACTTAAATCTTATTTATTTTATGACTATAAGCTTAACCGATATAAGTCATCGATAGAAAATAAAATAAATAAAGCTTATTAATTCTAGAGTTTACTGCTCAAGATTTAGTCTGAAATCGAGTTCTAAATTGGCGTGGGCTAAAAGAACTCCAAACTTTAAACCGAGTGCTAAAATTAGTGGGATTAGGGTAACCGCAAAAATCACTGATATGTTGAATTGGCCATGAAGTCGTGGTTAATAACCCCGCAGCATGCTCCATACGTAGATGGGTTAAGTGTTCAATCGGCGCATGATTATAGTATTGCTGACATAAACGATGTAAATGCGGTTCGGAACAAGGGTACATTGCAGCGAGATCTTTTACTTGCCAAAGATGATGTAATTGCCGTTTAGCGTGTTGAAACACATGTTCTAATCGCTGTAAGGCTAACGGTGAGTGAGGGGCGGTACGGTTGGCAACCAGTAAACAAAGTTGTTCGGTGATATTCGTTGAAAGCTGATCGACTAACGGGTAACCCAAACAGAGAGCTTGTTGAAGACAACTGATAGTTTGAAACAATAATTCTCCTGATTGTGATTGATGGTAGGTTATTTCATGGGGTAAACGCTGATCCCAGTAGTTATGTTGTTCTAACATTACCCATGCCATATCCCAAATAAGATCATTGTTATCATCGGGATTGATATCAAAGCCGTTTTCATATCCAGGTGGAACATAGATAACATGACCGGGTTGTAAGTCCCATTGCTTATCTGTACTGCTTAGCATTCCACGTCCTTTTATGGTGAACAATAGCATGTGCATGTCAGGGTTACGTCGGTAAATAGTAAAGGCTTCTTTACCGTAATTAACGCCACATTGAATAATATGCTTTTGTTCTAATGCTAATGATTGTACTTGGTCAATAATGATTGATTGACACAGCGGTGAAATATTCAAATGTTCAAACCATGCCATTAAAAAGTCCTTATTTAATTAAAGTTGATAGTTTGGCAAACGTTTTTGATTACTTAGAATAACCGTAAATTCGTAACACTAGGTATGATCATTGTCACAACGAAACCGTAAATTGGGTATTTAATCATGACAACATGGCGTACATCTGCAGATAAAAACTTTTGGCAAAAAACATGGCGATTAGCATTACCTGTTTCGATGCAGTCAATGCTGTTTGCATTATTGGGTTTAGTCGATGTACTTATGGTTTCTAAATTAGGCGAATCTTCAGTTGCGGCTGTAGGTATTGGCAACCGTATCTTCTTTTTTAATTTGTTGCTGGTGGTCGGTGTTAGTGGTGCCGTTGGGGTACTCGCTGCTCAATATTTTGGCGCTGGTAGAATGGACGGTGTAAGACGAACCCTATTGCAATCTTGGGTGTGTGCAATTGTGTTTACATTGCCTTTTGCGATTATCTACCGTTTATTTCCACAGCAAATTGTTGGTGTGATTAGTGATCAAGCCGATTTTGTTCTCCATGCTAGAGATTACCTCTACGTTTGCGGTTGGAGCATTATTTTTACCGCTATTGTGGTGCCATTAGAAGCGGCATTGCGTGCAGTAGGTGAAGCTAAAATGCCAACCTATGTTGGTTTAGTGGCAGTGTTATTAAACGCGACGCTAAATGCATTATTGATTTTTGGTTTATATGGCTTTCCTGAAATGGGTGTAGCTGGCGCTGCGTTAGGGACGACGATTTCGCGTGGTATTCAAACGGTTATTTTATTGGTCGTGACCTATTATCGTCATCGAGAAATCTTGCCTCAAGCGATTGATATTGATACAGCTAAAACGCCACACGCACGTAAACGTTATTTTGCTATTGCATTACCAATGATCATTCATGATGCAGGTTGGGCAATGGGAGTCTTAGTTTATAGTGTTATTTTTGCTCAGTTGGGAGTGACTGAACTGGCTATTATCAGCTTGTTATCACCGATAGAGGGGGTTCTTATCTCTGCCTTCATTGGTTTTGCTGTTGCCGCATCGACTATTTTAGGTCATGAATTAGGTGCCGAAAATTACCAACGTGCTTGGTATCAATCATGGTTTTTTATCGCGCTTAGCGTTTCAATGGCCTTGGTGTTGGGTATTGCGATTTGGTTAGCTAGTGACACTGTGAGTTTATGGTTGCAACGGGCCGATACGCCGAACTTAGCAATGTCGCTAAATGTGACTATGGTGCTGGCGTTGGGGTTATTCTTAAAAGTGTTTAATATGGTAGGTATTGGTGGCGTATTACGCAGTGGTGGTGATATTAAATACAGTATTTTCATTGATTTATTTGGTCAATGGGGAATAGGTATTCCACTGGCTATTTTTACTGGTGTGTTTTTGGGCTGGCCTTTGCATTGGGTATTAATGGCTATTTTGGCTGAAGAAGTCGTTAAAGTTGGTTTAACCGCTTATCGTATTCGAGGTCGTAAGTGGCTAGCGAATTTGGTTAATGATCACGACCAAGTATTAGTATCGGTATAGTTATTAGTAAAAGTGCTGTTTATAAGCAAGATATAGCCCATTTGTATGCAAGCAAATGGGCTTTTTTTATGATGGATTATGGCGTTATAGGTAATTGTCTTTTTAGCACACTGCAATGGCCTGATTTTGTGATAGAATTAACAAAAAATTTTGTAGTATATCTATACTCAACACATGCTTAAAATTTGCAGGTTGAGTTTTACTTAGTCATTGAAAAGTCAGGAATAACATTGAGTCAGTCTAATCAAACTCAACCAGACGTTTTGAATAATGAAAAAACGTTAAAAGCCGCGATTAAAGATTGCATGATGCGCGATCGTTTTCGGTTGCACAAACGTGTGCAAGGTGCGGCACGAATTAAAAATGAAAAAGCCAAGCACGCGGTATTTGATGAAATTGCGTTAGATATTGCTAAATCGATGCAAATGGTAGATTTACGCCGTAATCATCGTCCTAAAATTATTTACCCAGCTCAATTGCCGGTTAGTCAGAAAAAAGACGACATAGCAGAAGCGATTAAACATAATCAAGTGGTTATTGTTGCAGGTGAAACAGGCTCGGGTAAAACGACTCAGTTACCGAAGATCTGTCTAGAGCTTGGTCGTGGTACTCACGGTATGATTGGTCATACTCAGCCGCGCCGTCTTGCTGCGCGCTCTGTTGCCACCCGTATTGCTGAGGAAATGGAATGTGAACTTGGTTCGCATGTCGGTTATAAAGTACGTTTTAACGATCAAGTTTCTGAGCGTAGTCACGTTAAGCTAATGACTGACGGTATTTTGCTGGCTGAAATTCAGCATGATCGTTTTTTAAGCCAATATGACACCATCATTATCGATGAAGCGCACGAACGTAGCCTTAATATCGACTTTATCATGGGTTACTTACGCGAATTATTGCCGAAACGTCCAGATTTAAAAGTCATTATTACGTCGGCGACTATCGATCCTGAGCGTTTTTCAAAGCACTTTAATAATGCGCCTATTATTGAAGTATCAGGCCGTACTTTCCCTGTAGAAGTGCGTTACCGTCCTGTGGTTGAAGATGGTGATGATACTGATCGCGATCAGCTGGATGCTATTTTTGATGCGGTTGATGAGCTGTGCGATGAAGGCATGGGCGATATTCTGATCTTCATGAACGGTGAGCGTGAAATTCGTGATACCGCTGATGCATTGGAAAAACGTAATATACGTCATACTGAGATTTTGCCTTTGTATGCACGTTTATCAGCTAATGAACAAAATAGAGTGTTCCAGTCACACTCTGGTCGTCGTATTGTGCTATCGACCAACGTGGCGGAAACGTCACTAACAGTACCTGGGATCAAGTACGTTATCGATCCAGGTACAGCACGTATTAGTCGTTATAGCTATCGTACTAAAGTACAGCGTCTACCGATTGAAGCGATCTCACAAGCGAGTGCTAATCAGCGAATGGGTCGTTGTGGCCGTGTTCAAGAAGGTATCTGTATTCGTTTATATTCTGAGGATGATTTTTTATCACGCCCAGAGTTTACCGATCCAGAAATTCTACGTACTAACTTAGCATCCGTTATTCTGCAAATGACAGCGATTGGTTTAGGTGATATTCAAGCCTTTCCATTTGTTGAAGCGCCCGATAATCGCAATATTCAAGATGGTATTCGTCTGCTAGAAGAATTAGGGGCAATTAACCCTAAGGCGACAGATCCACGTAAGCGTTTATCTAACCTTGGACGTCAGTTAGCCCGTTTACCGATTGATCCACGTTTGGCTCGAATGGTTTTAGAAGCACCTAAAACAGGCTCATTGCGTGAAGTGATGATCATTGCCTGTGCGCTATCTATTCAAGATCCGCGTGAGCGTCCATCAGATAAGAAGCAACAGTCAGATGAGAAGCATCGTCGTTTTTACGATAAAGATTCTGATTTTGTTACTTTTGTAAACTTATGGAATTATATTCAAGAGCAGCAGAAAGAATTATCCAATAATCATTTTCGCCGTTTATGTAAAAAAGAGTTCTTAAACTATTTACGTATCCGTGAGTGGCAGGATATTTATTACCAAGTTAATCAAGTAGTCAAAGAACTTGAGTTAAAAATGAATGGTAATGAAGCTAGCTATGACGGCATCCATATTGCTCTGCTTAGTGGTTTGCTATCGCATATCGGTATGAAAGATCAAGAGAAGAATGAATATCAAGGTGCGCGTAATGCTCGCTTTAATATCTTCCCAGGATCGGGCATTTTTAAGAAGCAACCCAAATGGGTTATGGTTGCAGAGCTGGTTGAAACCTCACGTTTATGGGGACGGATTGGTGCAAAAATCCAGCCAGAATGGGTTGAGCCATTAGCCGAACATTTGATCAAACGTAGCTACAGTGAGCCACATTGGGAGAAAAAATCAGCCGCAGTACATGCGTTTGAAAAAGTTACCCTTTATGGTATTCCTGTCGTAGGTAAGCGTAAGGTTAACTACGGTAATATTGATCCTGCATTATCACGCGAAATATTCATTCGTTCAGCATTGGTTGAAGGGGATTGGGATACTAAGCATAAGTTCTATCAGCAAAACCGTAAATTATTGCGCGAAGTAGAAGAACTTGAGCATAAATCTCGTCGTCGTGACATTTTGATTGATGATGATGAGCTATTTGAGTTCTATGATCAACGTATTGATTTACAAGTAACTTCTGGGCGCCATTTTGATAGTTGGTGGAAAAAAGCCTCAAAAGAAAATCCAGAATTGCTTAACTTTGAACGTGAAATGCTCTTCCGTGGTGATGCCAGTCATGTAACAGATCTCGATTATCCTAACTTCTGGCACCAAGGTAACTTAAAACTAAAGTTAAGTTATCAATTTGAGCCTGGTGAAGATAACGATGGTGTTACTGTTCATGTACCGCTAGCGATTTTAAACCAAGTTAAACCTGATGGTTTTGATTGGCAGATCCCTGGTTTACGTCATGAACTTGTGGTTGCATTAATTAAATCATTGCCTAAGACGTTACGACGTAACTTTGTTCCAGCGCCTAACTATGCTGATGCTTTCCTTGCGCGTGTAAAGCCAATGGAAATGCCATTATTAGATGCGCTTGAGAAAGAACTTAAACGTATGACGGGTGTGACCTTAGTTCGCGAAGATTGGAAATTAGAGCAAATTCCTGATCACCTTAAAATTACCTATCGTGCTGTTGATCATCACAATCGTAAGTTACGTGAAAGCAAAGATATTTACGGCTTAAAAGATAACCTAAAAGAAAAAGTTCAAGAAACATTATCACAAGTAGCTGATGATGATATTGAACAAGAGGGTTTGAAAACGTGGAGTTTTGGTGCGTTACCTGAGCGTTATCAGCAAAAACGTGGTGGCTTTGAAGTTAAAGCTTTCCCTGCACTAACGGATAATAAAGATTCAGTTGGTATCAAACTATTTGAAACCGAAGAAGAGCAGCATAACGCAATGCAAGCCGGTCAACGTCGTTTGATTTTATTAAACGTACCGTCACCGATTAAATACTTGCACTCAAACTTGCCAAACAAATCAAAGTTAGGTTTGTACTTTAACCCGTATGGTCGTGTGCTAGATCTTATTGATGACTGCATTGCGTGTGGTATCGATAAGCTGATTGAACAAAAAGGCGGTTTAGCTTGGCAGCCTGAAACGTTTGAAGCGCTGAAAGAGTACGTACGTGCTGAACTCGGTGATACGGTAGTTGAAATTGCTAAGCAAGTAGAAGAAATTCTAACAACGGCATTTAATATCAGTAAACGCCTGAAAGGACGCATTGATTTACGCATGGCGTTTGCAATGTCTGATATTAAAGCACAAATAGAAAGTTTAATATTTAAAGGCTTTGCAACTGAGTGTGGTTGGAAGCGTTTACCCGATATTTTACGTTATATGCGTGCAATTGAACGCCGTATGGAAAAACTACCGATTGATCCAAATAAAGATCGAGTACATGTTTTAAAAATTGAATCAGTAGTTAATGATTATAAAGAGTTATTGAATAAGATCCCGAAAGGGCAGCCTGTACCAGATAAAGTAAAAGAGATCCGTTGGATGTTAGAAGAACTCCGCGTTAGTTTCTTTGCTCAACAGTTAGGCACACCTTATCCAATTTCTGATAAACGTGTTCGTAATGCGATTAATGAGTGCTAGTTATTTAGTTAACGCATAATCAAAATAGTATAAATAAAAAGGCCGATGCGATAACCGCAGCGGCCTTTTTTTCAGGGGGAATATCTACAGCTAGTGTGTTTGCGTTGCTGTTTTAGTCTCTGTCAGAGGCTGTTTTTTAGCGGCTTTTTTCTCGAAACGAGAGATCCACAAGTAAGCGAGCCCTGCAAATACAGCTGTCATAAAGACATTAATAAAGAAAGCCTTAACAAGGTTTACACCTGGAGGGAATGCCGATGCCGTCATACTCACCATAAAGATAACAATCAGTACCGACACCATACCCATGCCAAACATACGTGAGCCCATACGGAAATCGCGAGGGGTATCATCATGCTTTAAACGGAATACAAAGTATGCAACCATGATAAAGATTGGCGGTAACATTGCAGTACCTGCAGTTAGGTTAATTGCCGTACTCATCATTTCTTGTACTGATTCAGAACCAAAGCCGTTAGCAATAAGCATGACTAGTACAAAACCAAACTGCCACCATGCTGCGCGTACTGGTACACCATGCTTATTTAACTGGGTAGTTTTTTCGCCGTAAACACCTTTTGGTATTTCAGAGAAGTGAATTTTAACCGGTGCTGCAGTCCACATCATCATCGCACCAAACATTGCAATAAATAGTACGATACCAACAAAACGTCCGACTAATTCAGCTGAAAGGCCAAAGTAATGTGCCATGCCAGTAAAGATCTCAACCATACCACCAGAGTAAGTTAGATCGCCACGTGCTACAAACACGTTAACCAATAGTGAGCCAATAGCATACATGCTACCAATTATCACGCCTGCTGCGATAATTACTTTAATGAATGATTTCTGACCACCTTTAACATCGTTCAAATAAGCTGCTGCCGTTTCAGCACCACCAGCGGCTTGGAAAATCCAACACATAATACCCAATGTTGCCCAATTAATGGTTGGGGTCATTGCTTCAAGAGTAATAGGTTCTGCTGGTGGAGTATCGCCACTTAGCGCCATCAATGCACCAATAACGTAAATAGCAAACAGTGCAAATACACCATAGGCGACGATTTCAGAAATTTTACCTAGCCAAGATGCACCTTTGGTTGAAATATGCGTGGCAGCGGCAAAAAGAACAATTGAAATCATTGAGGTTACCATTGGCGAGAACGCATATTCATAACCCAACATAGCATAGGATGCGTAGGCAATAACGTTAGGTAACAATGAAATAAACCAAAATAAATTTACAAACCAGTATAAGAATGACCCCATGTAAGCGGCTTTCGTTCCTAGAGGTTGTTTGATCCAGTCATACATACCGGATTCAGAGTTTTTATTCGCAGAAACAAATTCAGCAATAATGAAAACAAAAGGAATGAAATAAACTAGCGTGGCAAAGAGAAAAATGGGGGCTGAACTTAACCCTAATTCGATGTTGTTATTAACAATATTTCGGACATTGAATACTGCTGCAAATGTCATAGACAGTAGAGCAAATTTTCCAATCGTACCGCGCATAGATTCAGACATAATGTCCTCCGTTGAATCAACTTTATGATAATTCAGGTGAGAATTATCTAAAGATGCGAGAAAGAAACCACTAAACTAATAACATTAAAACTATCAATTTAGTTAAGATGAAATGGATTTTAGTAAAACTTTTACTAAAATATAGGAGTGAAAACGTTTTCCTTTAACTAGGTCACAGTTTGTTGTTCATTGTGTGTCGACGATGTGATTTAGTTAAAAGTTGCTATCTGATCAGTAACAATAAAGAAAAATGTAGAAAAAATAAGGCTTGAATATATAAACAATAAAATAACCCTGATATATCAATTAATTATGTTTAATTAGTGAGAACTGCTGGCTAGGGGGACATATTGTTGGTTAAAAGGGGGGATTAATACGAAAAGACATTAGGTTATTGAGATCAGATGTGCGACAACCTCTCATTTTTAAAGTTACATATAATTTATACGTTGAAAAAAATGCTATTAGATTGATAAAATATCAAAAATATCAATAACTTTGGTCTAATGTATTTGTTTTTGAAATCTTATTCCAAATACTATTACGTGTAAGGGATTACGGGATTTTGAATAAAAGTAATATGTCTATTAAGCAATGTAGAGTAAATAACAGAAAACAGAATAATAGAATTATTTTAAATGTTTGCTGTCTTCTACTATCTATATTCATGATGGGATGTCAATCAACAACTCGACCTGATTGGTATAGCAATATTGCAGGTAATGATATTGATTATATTTATGCAGTTGGAGATGGTCGAAGTTTATCTAGCGCAAAAAAATCTGCTTTAAGTCAAATTAATGAGCAGTTATGGACACAAGTAAGTTCATCATCAGCATATATTGAGCAATTTAAACAAGTTAATGAAAACCAATTTAGTCATCAATCTGCAGATAATAGAATTAATACTCAATCAGCAGAAATGATATTTACAGGTATTGAGTTTCTCCAATCAGCGCAAGATGATGCTGGTTTTTTTGTTCAGGCTCGTATTAAACGTGAGAATATAAAAAACCAACTTAAAGCCGACCTTGGTGCAATTGAAGTTAGAGCCCAAATGATCCTTCAGCAAAAAGCTCATCAAGATTTGCTTATTTGGTGGTTAGCTAATAGAACAGTAGATCATTTATTTCGGCAGTATCAGGTGAAGGTAGGGGTTTTATCGGCATTAGATGTAACACTTGTGAATAAGATGACTTATTTACCTCAATTAGCGACTGAAGTTGAAAAAGTAAGATCATCGTTATTAATTAGAATTGTTTCTGATCATCGAGATCGAATAAGCATTGGTGTTTTACAAAAGCAATTGGCTTTAGAAGGTATTGCGACAATAGAGCAAACTAAGCCACAAATAACGCATACGATAATCATGAAATCTAATTATCGTCAGTCTATTGTTGGCGATGCATTTATTACTACAAAATTTACAGATCTAATAACGAATAATAAAAATGGCAAAACGTTATCAAAAAATGAAATTATTTCTAATGCTAATTCTTTAACGAATTATAAGGTTTCTAAAGATGGGGCAGAGCGCCATTTTTCTGAGCGCATGGTAGAAATGGGAATTTGGCAATCATTAGGGTTTTCTAATATCTAGTACACATGGAGTATAACGGTGTTTTTTAAAAAAGGACTGATAGCAGTCGCATTACTTTCGACAATTTCAGGATGTTCTTCGATGGATCCTGATCGCTTATGTTTGCCGTCAGAAAGAATTGAAATGAATAATGCGGAGGTACCTATTGTACCGAATAAGGATAGGAAAATTATTGTATTGCCAGTTGATATTCCTTTTCCCGAGTCTGCAGCTTATTCGTTAAAGGCTTTAATTCTCAATGAGTTAGAAGCGACTATTACAGAAATTGGTGGTCATGTCGTTGATAGAAAATTGGCCAGCAAATTAAAAAATGAAATTAAATTAGCGGAGCAAAGTGGTCGCTATAATACTAATGGCGTGCCGATTGCCGATATTGCTGTAATAACAGAAGTAACAGCAAGTAATCTGAGTTATTCATTTGAGAAAGAAAGGAAAAGAAAAACAAAAGATGGAGAAACAAAATATTATCCATCAAAATGTGAATTTGATGTTGATGTAAAAGCTATCACAAAAGTTATTTCTTTACCTGATATGTCGTTATTAGAACGTATTGAATTTTCTGGATCTGATTCAAGTTCAACAGAAACGCGGGATTCGGATTGTCCTATTTCTCAAGCTAAATATGTTGGCATGGCTAATGAAGCTGCGACTAATGCAATAAAGCATAGTTTCGATTTACAAAAGATGCTTGCGCCTATTGCACCAGTTATTGAGCTTCGTCAGTGTAGCGCTGGCAGCATGGTAAAAATCGGTATGGGAAGTAATAGGAAAATACGACCTGGTTCAGATATTATCTTTTCTCAAATTTATAAAAATGAATTAGGTGAAATTGAAACATATACGATAGGAGAGGGAAATGTAGTCGATATTGAGAATGATGGCATTAAACCAACATTTTCATGGGTAGCGATTGAAGAGGATCTTTCTTTAAAATTACGTCGTGGTGATGCAGCTAAAATTGTACCAGGATGTAGTCCACTTATGGATAGTAATTGTACAGTAGGGATGTGGTTAGATTTATGATTAATAAAACAATATTATCAATATTTATCGTCGGTGTATTAAGTTCATGTGCAAGTACAAGTACTACTACCATTGTTGAGAATCAAAATTTTTCGACTTGTACTTATCCTGATTCTCCAAAAGATAAAGCTCCAGCATGGATTTGCGATGTCATGCCATCAGATATATCTACAGCAGCCATGGGTTATGCTAAAAAAAATGCTGCTGGGTTATCTGTAATGCGCAAGGTCGCCATGAATGATGCGCGTGTTATGTTAGCATCACAGTTTGAAATTGACGTTAATAATATGTTCAAACAAGCGATGTCTGCTACAACAGAAACCGCGAACAATGATGGTATCGACAGTGTTAATGAAGCTGTATTTGAATCATTTGAAAATGCGACTAAAACTGTAGTTTCAAGATCACTGATTAATAGCAAAGTGCTAATGAGTCAGATGAGCCCTACTGGTGGTTTATATGTATTAGTTGGGATGAATGAACAAGCTTATAAAACGAACGTAAATTCAGTTGTGGCTGCAGTAGGTCAAGATTCAAAATTGTGGAAAAAATTCAACAATGAGAAAGCAGCTGAAAATTTAACTAAAGTATTAGATTCTCTAAAACAGATTTAGTTTCTCGTAAGTAATGTGTTATGAAATATAAGGTTATCTTTGAGATAACCTTTTTCTATGTGATTAGGATAATAAACATGGAATTGATAAACCGAAATATTATAACTATTGCGATTACTTCAATGCTAATGAGTAATACTGTTAGTGCGAAAGATCTCTTCGTTGAATTAGAATCAGAAAAAAAATATGTTAATTCGCTATCTAAAGAAAAAGTGGCAGAGTTTCATTTATGGTTAAATAATTATCTTGATGGCTATGAACAATGGCGTGACGCTTACATTAATGATCTAGATATTTATCGTTCTGCATTAATTGAACAGTGGGGGCGTGGAGATGTTTCAGATAAGAATAAATATGTAGAGTACAGTGATGATAATCAAGTTAAAAAGGTCATTGATTACGATAATAATACAGTAACCATTTCTGTACTTACAGATGAAATTATAAATGAAAAAAAAATAGCTCAATTAGTACCACAAAAATTAGATATTGATGGTATTAATATTAATTTATCTCAAGCAGATAAGCGTATTGAAACTGTTAATTATTCATTTGAAAATGAGAGAAAAGAAAAACGTTTCGTTATCGATCAAATAGAATCTCAAATGCAGCAATTAGATATACAAGCGGAACGATTAATTTTAGCTGAAACGGGTATTCCGCCATCATTTATTTATCAGAGGAGTAATGATAAAAAAGAAAAGTTATTACAATCGGGTAAAAAACGTTTATTAACAATAGTTGATTTATATGAAAAAAAGAGAACTGAATTAGGTATTGAAAGAGTAGAGAATAAACCTAAGTTAACAACACCTGAAACAAATAATAAAAGTGTTATTACTAGTCAATCAAAAATTAAGATAGAGATATTAGATTCTACATCTAAAAAAGAGTTTAATATTTTAGCGAAAGAAAAAAGTAATGATAAAGAGAGTGTAATAAAACCAAAGAAGATTGTTAGTTATAATCTATTATTACCAGCTAATAGTTTACAAAAAAGAGCAGCTCAATATCAGGCTATTGTTGATAAAGAAAGCAAACGTTGGTTGATAGATAGTGCCCTTATTATGGCAATTATACACAGTGAATCATCATTTAAATCTAATGCTAAATCATATATTCCTGCTTATGGATTAATGCAAGTAGTACCAACAAGTGCTGGTCATGATGTTAATAAATATATTCACAAAATCGATGCACCAATGGAAGTAAGTGATTTATATGTACCGTTAGTTAATGTGGAAACAGGTTCTGCATATCTTAATATTTTAAATAATCGTTATTTAAAAGCTATAACAAATGAACAAAGTAGAATGTATTGTATGATTGCAGCGTATAACACTGGGGCTGGTAATGTAGCTAGAGCCTTTAATAAAGATCGTTCTACTAATATAAATAAAGCTGCCATTGTTATTAATTCAATGAGCTCTCAACAAGTTTATGATCATTTAGTAAAAAATCTTCCTTATGATGAAACTAAAAATTACTTAAAAAAAGTTAATAATAGAATTGCATTATATAAATAGAAAAATATTAAGGACGTTAATAATGGTCATATTTAACGATGTAAAAATTAAGAAAGAAGTAATAGATAAACTGATTAATGACGATAATTCACAGAATAATATAAAACATAAATGGGCTAAAATAATTGCGTTTTTTTCGATTGTTGCTATTGCTTTTGGTGGGTTAAATGACACGATTGATGCTGTAGATAAAATATATAACATTACATTGTCACAATTTACGGATATACCATCACATAATAAATTGAGTAAGATTTATGTAAGAGCGTCTGAGGAATTATTAGATGATACTTTTGGAGCGCCATCATATATTAAAAAAACGACATCTGGCGACTTTATTAAATATTATAAAGATAAGAGATTTATATTGTCATCAGTGACTCGAGATGGTGCTATAGTTGCTTTTTTAGTTTTTCCTAAGAACAACTTTATTCCAAATACTTCTGAGCATGCAGGTGGCGATAATTTATTATTTACTCCATTTTCATCAAAAGAATCAGTAACGGATATTCGAGTAAATGCTTCACGCTCTGTTAGTTATTATATAGAAGAAAATCCAGTGGGAGAGTTTAGTAATCTTTATTCATCTATTGCTGGCTATAGTGAGTTTTTAATGCCACTTGATCAAGAAAAACAAAAACTATTCTATCGCTTATCTGAAGCGCTTGTTATTGGCGATAATGTCTCAGAATTAGTTGTGAACTTACGGAATAAAGTCATTCCTAATTTTTATGGGTATAGTATTGAAGGGCTTAATGATCTCGAATCAGCGATATTAACATTGACAGAATATCGACTGATGATGAAATAAGTAAAACCAGCCATCTTATCTAAGATGGCTGGTTTATTAAATTAACGTTCCCAGTATGCTTCTTCAAGACAATCTTCGCGTTCTGGTAAACCATGAGAAAGGCGAGGAGCGTGTTGAATTAGCACTTCGTAACTTACACGGTTTGAGTATTGGCAAATCTGGGAAAATGAAGAGTATGACAAAAACTGTGCAGTATGCTTAGCAGAGTTTGGTACATTGATTTTATGGAAACGGTTAGCAGACATGTCATGTAGTAGCGCTGACAGTGCAGCATCACCGGCACCGTTGGTATTTTTAATCTCGACTGGGCCACCAAGATAAGGTGCAATATGAGAGTAAACACGAATGGGGTTTTCACAATCAGCTTTTGCCATTGGACGACTAAATTCATATTTATTAAATTCAGCAATACGACCAGGCAATAATGGCAGCGTTGATTCACGCTTTAATTCATCATCAGTGTAACCTGCCATGTAAAGTCCGGCAGGACCCGCTGTACATAATACCATGTCAACCCATTCTAGCGCTTTATCTGCGGCCATCAGTGGATCTGTTTCGCCTGTAAGTGCTTCGGCTTCTTCTTCGTTCATTGCAATACAAGTTACGTGTTCTTTGATGAATTCAATCCACCATTCACGTTTGTCTTCAATAACGTATTTCGTACCAAGAGTAAGTACAACCGGTACATTATTCTTTTTAGCAAACTCAATCGCTTTAAGTGCAGCATCCTTCATTGGATCTGTGGGTTTACCGCGTACTAAATAAGAAGAAAGTACAAGAGCAGAAGCTTGTTTAAATGCACATTCAGGAATGCTATCAGGACTAAGTTGGTTCATTTGACCTTCGTTGATCGCAAACGTACGTTCACCATCTTTGGTGATCAACGTATAGCAACGACCAATAGGACCACAAACTGGCTGGAGGTAATCAAGATCAATACGACTAGAAGTATTGCAAAGGTAACGGTAAGCATAAGATCCAATTTGAAGATCTTTGCTCATTACCCCAAGTAGAATTGACTTATCATCAGCTAAAACTGAGTAATTATGTAACGTATTACCAATCGTATCACCAGGGTATTCATGGCTGATCAATTTACGTTCTTTCAACTCTTGATACAGTAGTTCAGCTTTATCTTCATCAAGAACTAAAGAGTGGCCTTTACTTAGAGCATGTCTGGCTAAGAAGTCATCGTCGACGCGCGCTTCAATATCAACAATCGTTTGACCTACGCCAACAAGATGTGATTTAGCTAACGGGTTTTCTTGTTGAATTTGAACAACCAATGGATCGCGAGCATTGACAGGGAAGTAATGCTTTGACTTACGTTGACCAGGAAATTTCATGTCTAAAGGCTATAGAAATAAGGGATTTTGATTCATTCTATCATGAAAATGAGAGATAAATCCCATTTCTTTGGTGTTCTTACCTTGAAATTGATTCTTTTGCCGCTTTTTTAAACGACTTGTTCAAAAAGCTATGGTTAGATGCTAATAACGCAAGTTTGTCGGTGCTTTTATTGTTCAATTCGTATTTTTAATTATAAATTAAGGATGTGTATTTATTGCTATAACTGGTTGTTAGAAGAGCTATTTATAAAAAAGCCGCAAAAGCGACTTTTTTTATTCAGAAACAATAAATTTAGTTTAAGCGTTTTAGTTCTTGTTGAGCACTTGTACCACCAACAGGTCGATTTACTGAAATAGAACGGCCTTTTTTCATGCCTTTTTCGTAATCATCTGTCAATGCTTTCATCGCTTCTTGAAGTTGTTTCTTGAACGTTTCTCTGTCTAAATTTTCAAACTGCTTATCGATGTAGTTTGCCATGCGTTGGTCATGGTCATCATCGGTATTTAACACTGGTAGTTTTTCTAGTGCGCCTTCAATCCAACCAGCAAGAAATGAGGATACGCGACGGGTTACTTCTTGGGTGCTAGTTCCTGTTCCTGCAAAGCTATTACGGAATTGACCTGTTTGTTGGTTCATTTCACGGTAAACAATATCAAATGCAAAGGCTGCGAAAATAGCACGCTCTGCTGCCCCGATAAATTCAGCTTGCTTTAATCCTTTGTAATTAGTGAGAACGCACTCAACCCCAAAGCGACGATTAATACCGCGAATAATTTTCAGAATTTGTGAGCTAATATCTGTCGGTAATAATGTTTTTGACTTTGTTTTGCCCATCTTAATGAATTCAATATCGTCTTTTTCTAGACCATATTTAAGCATGAGGCGGTGAGCCATACGAATGGCTTGGGCTGCTTCGTTTACATTTGCTGAATTACCCAACTCAAGGCATTTTGCAATTTTCTTGAGGGCCTTTCGCTTCTGTTCTGACATTAAACATACTCATGACTAAAAGAGGGCACATATTTTACCGCTTTATAGCCTCAGACTACAAGTATGTAATTGTGATAACTGTGCTAATTGATATTAATTGCGATAGGGGATTGATATTTAGTCATAAATAACCAAATTTAAGTATGAAAATGTGTTGTTTAAGAGACATGTTTTGTAAAAAATCTATCATTTAGTCGCATCATTGGATAAGACACTGACCGATCGTTCGTCATCTCAACGTCGAGGTACGAAAATATTCAGGATCGCTCACAGCGAACAGTGTTCCTAATTGAATATGATAAATACAAACGAGAAAGGCAACATAGTCTGCATATCAACCGTAAGTTACAGCGAGGTAACTTATGGTAAAGGGCATAACAAATCTAATTATCTTACTTGTTGATTTAGATAAAAGATAATTTAATAGGAATCAGTGTTTATCTATAAAATAATTATATTAATTTTATTTAATATGTATTTATTACTACGAATAAATATTTTCAGTTATTTAATTAATTTATTGGAGAGAGTATTTATAATAATTTCTTTAATCGTTAAATATATATTCAGCGGTAACACAAAAACGCTTTTGTTTATTAATATTCTATTAATTACTGACGCGGAATTGACGCCATCTTAACTTTACGTCATTTAAAAATACAAATTAAAGAGTAGCCTATTGGTATTAAGAATGAATTATGTGTAATTAATTTATGACGATAATATGCTTATATGTGTTTTGGTTTATAGTTATTGTTTATTTTATATTATACGTGTAAATGCTATCAACAGTATATTTGTCACATTTCTTCTTATATAAAATCAGATGTAAATATTTAAAGTAAAGGATTAGTAAAATGTCAATGATTTCAAAAATACCACTTAAGTTTTGTGTACCGTTATTAGCACTTGCATCTTGTGCTGTTCACGCAGATGAAACTAACCCCCAGCAATTTGTTTTTGGTAATTATGGTACATATTTAAAAAAACCTGTATTTAATTATGGGCCGACTGAATTTAAGACACATGCTGCGAATCAATACACAGTGGGTGCTGGTGCTATATTGAAGCAACATCATAGGGTTAAGTTCGGCTATACTTTTGGTGAGTTTAAAGCTGGTGAGCCTTCACAATACGCTCATACCAATATGTTATTTACACAGTATGATTATTTACTTCCGATAGCACGTAATATAAATCTTACAGCTGGTGCAATGGCGGGATATCAATTTGCTGCCCATAAAGTTGATAAAATAATGATAAATGGCCCTGTAATCGGAGCCCAAATTGGTGCGGAATATAGATATCAGCAAATAGGATTTGAACTTGGTTACCATTATAACGTCCATCTTAAAGATCATAAATATGAAGATGGTATTAAAACCACCCAAAAAGATGATCAAACTGTCACAATGGGAATAAACTATTATTTCCAATAACAGACTATCGTTAGTATTTTCATATTAGTAATAAAGGTACATTGTTTTTATATAGGCTACTATTGTTTTAGTAGCCTATGTAACCGTTTAAACATAAGGAACTGAAATAATAACTAAAATATTTGACTCTTCAGTGTTTCTATATAAGTTGGAAGTGAGACTTACAAGTAAATGAGGCAGTATGAAAAAGGAAATCTATCTTAATAGTATTTATAGTGGCAATGTTGAGTATTGTTACGGACTGAAAACGGCGATAAATAAGTCTTTAGTTGAGGGGCGGTTATATCTTTCGTTTGAAGGACTAGAAGGTGATGAATGTGCAGATTTACGTCATCATGGCGGGTTTGAGCGTGCGTTACATCAATATCCTTCAGAGCATTATGCTTATTGGCAACAAAAATATAGTTCAATTATGGATTGGGTCGTTCCTGGAATGGGAGAAAACTTAAGCTCTAACGGTATGACAGAGGAAACAGTTTGTTTAGGAGACCGTTATCAATGGGGAGAAGCCGTTATTGAAGTAAGTCAACCTCGCTCACCATGCTTTAAATTGAATAAACGGTGGGGTATCGATAACTTTTCTGCTGATATGCAGCAGGTAAGTCGTTGTGGTTGGTTTTATCGTGTTATTCAAACAGGAATGGTTAGTGTCGATGAGCCTCTGATATTAATTGCTCAGGAGCCTAATGCGATGACGTTACGTGAAGTTTGCGATATTTTCTTTGGTGATCCGTTAAATCAGAATAAACTTTTGATGTTAAAACAACAATGTAAATTGTCAGAAAGCTGGAAATGTAAGGTAATAGCTCGCCTTGAGAGTCAGGAAGTGGAGCGTTGGGATTTTCGGTTATTAGGTCATGAGGAAACTTTATAACGTCAAGAGTTTTAGGGTAGCCATTATTAAAAATAACGGCCCTAAATTTTACTTTATTACCAATAACGATCTACATTTTTTATGGCAGTTTATTAGTTGTAGGTTCACTTGGTATTGCAGTGTTGTTACACAAATATGCATTAGCAAACATGGTAACCGAGCTTGAGAAATCAAGTGATTGGTAGAGATAGATCGTATCACCACCTAATTGAGCTGCTTTACTACGCATTTGGTTTAATGTACCCCAAACCATATCTTTATCAGCATGGAACCAGTAATCATAAAAATGGCCTTCAGAGCCATATACTATGCCTAAACGTTGACAATTTTCTATTGCTTTTACATCATCCCAAATCACATCGACTTGATTAGACTCAGGAGTTGGAAAAGTAACACAGCCGCTTAATAGCAATGTTGAGGCTAACATTGAGCTAACCAGAATGTTTTTCATGTAAAGTTCACGAACAAAATAAATGTCGCGCGAGTGTATGTAAAATACCGCCACTAGCAAGCAAATAAAACCAAGATTCCGACGGATATAACATTAATATTATTGTGAATTGATGTTATGTGCCATTGAGCTACATTAAAGATTCTCAATTTTGGTAACCAAGCAATATTAGCTCAGATGAGATTGCATTGTTTCAACGATTCTTAGATAAAATGGTCAATAATCTTCGTGACAAATAATCATCTTGTTGTTGAACGCTAGTCTTTGCATAATACTCAACGTACTTTCAATCATAAATAGCAGATAAATGATTTCTTCATACCATAATATTGATGTGCCTTTTGACTATCGTCATACCTGTTGGTTCTGTGGTGAGCCGTATTTTGACAGTCATGCATTTATGGCTGTTCCAAATTATGATAATCAAACGTTGCCGATTATGCTGCCGTGTTGTCAGGAGTGTTTTTCTTTTGCCAATGCCATAAAAGTAAGCAGTTTAGATTTGCTACGTGACAAAGTAAAACAACAACTGCATAAGAAATACCATAAGCATTTACAAATTGGTGTTAACTGGACCAAAGAGGAACTCGAGTCTTCTGAAATGGATGGTAAAGCATTAGAAGGATTTCGTATTAGCGGCTGGAAAATGTTTGAGATAGCCAAAGAGCGAGTCAATTATGTTGGCTGGCCAATTAATATTGATGGGCTACCTTGCTATGATGTGACGACGACATACCAGTTTGAATATGATGGTATTATTTACACCAGTTTAAATCATGCAGTAACTCAGTTAGCAGCTTTATATGCCATTCCACAGCCTTATCTTGAGCAGGTGATTGAGCTGGTCGGGCGCGATAAAATGACTTATGCCTTACGCTTTTGTAAAACGACTTATGGTTATTCGCCTGCAGAGCGAGAGTCGAGCCTTGCTAGCTTACGAGCATTATTGGCAGAAGAGCAAGCTAATGCACAACCATCACGACGATTGATGCAAGAACAGCGTAAGGTTGCACTTACAGATATTAAACAATTGATGTTGTACCGTACTATTATTTCACCGTATGCAATTCAGTGGGCATTAGAGCGTGGTATTCAAACATTGGTAGAGTTAGCTGATCATGAAGAGGTGTTTTTTGAACATTTTGGTAAAGATTCAGAGCTCACTGCGTTTACTTATTTTAATGGTTTACAAATTTATTTTGAAAAACGCGAATTAGATCCATTATGGGCAGATAATGACGATCCAAATAGGGCGTTATTTAAGTAAGGCCGTTAAATAAAGAGGCCCGTTGATAAGTTTTTCTCTTTCGAGTTGAAACTAAATCAACGGGCTTTTTATTTGATTAACGAAAAGGATAAGGACGATTAATTATGTCGTGCCCAAACCATAGTACGGCCTTTGTCATCAAAAGCGACCACACTGTAACTGTCTTTTTGATCGCCGTACTCCATACCAGGGGATCCCATTGGCATACCACCTACAGCAAGTCCTTTCATACGTGTTGGCTTGTTAGCTAAAAATCGTTTGATGTCAGCTGCCGGAATATGCCCCTCAAAAGTGTAACCTTCAATTTGCGCAGTATGACAAGAAGCATACTCCGGCAATACACCTAGTTTAATTTTGATTGGGGTGAGGTTTTCTTGATAAACGTTCTCTAACTCAAAACCATTATCTTTCATATGCGTTACCCACTCTTTACAACAGCCACAATATGGCGATAGGTAATTAGTACCTTTGATGATAGGGGCCGTTGCTGCTGTCGCCGTTGCTGAAATAAAAAGAGTACAAGCTAACAGAGTGCGTTTGATGATCATGATGACATTCCTAAAATAACAAGTTTGCACATTAATAATGTAATGGGTGCAAAGTGGTAGATGATGTAACGAAGGTGCTTAATATTGAAATAGCCCTTACGCCATCGGTGGTTTTAGTAATGGTTCATGGTAATCGCGAGGAGGTTGGCATAACGCATTCATTAGTACTTCTGTACTACGGAATGATTGAAAACTAAAGCTAGAGAGCAGGGCTAGTTGATGGTGATGCTGTGATGAACAATCATTACCATTGCAGTCATCGTTGCAATTAGCAGTAAGAGGATTAATTACAGTCGTTGTGTTCTCACAGCAACTACTACTTTCCATACTGCTGCAATGTGATGCCGATGTTGGTGTTATTTTTGTGGTGTGCGCATACGCTGCATTGGTTAATACAGTTATGATCAGCACACTATGTACAATAAAATATAACCAACGACGTATCATTTTTATACTAACTATCCTTATGATAAGTGGGCATTATAGATGTAATGCTCAATTCAACAATAAATAACTTGTAATAAAGTATGAAATTGCTATGACTGTAATAGTTGTATGGATTGCGAGACACACATTCTTACAGCAAATTTATGGATGAATAAAATCAATTCGTTTAAATTCACGCTAGCGCAGTAGGATGAGTAACGTTGGGTTTATTCAATACGTTGAAAGCGTCTTAGGAAAGAAAATGGCATATACTGAAAATGATCGTCGAGTTTTGCACGATACATGGATGAGTTACAAAGCAAAAATGCGTATTACTCAAATAGAAATGGCTAAAAAGCTAGGGTTAACGCAACTTGAGTTTTCAGACATTCTGCGAGGGGGGACTATTATTCAACATCAGTTTGTTAATGACTTTTGTGGTATTTTGAATATTGATCCGGTGTTAATACTTCCCTCATTACGTGAAGCAGTTCAGAAGGGTACATTTACTCACTCTATCGTTAAAAATACTTTTATATTTGATGGTGAGATTAAAAAGGTAACCTATGTGGGTAATCAACTTGTTGTTGAATATGAGCATACACCAGCCGCTAGTTAAATATAATCTCATTTTTAATCTATAAAAAAAGGCTCATAGCATAATGCGATGAGCCTTTTTAGCGACTGTTATGATGTCAGGTTATTTCTTTTTTTTCTTTGTATGTTCGTCCCATTCTGGGATAAAGAAATAAAGTACTGCCGCTGAGAGTATGGAGCCCATTACATCAGAGGGGAAGTGCATACCTAGCCATAAACGGCTAATGCCGACACCTGTTGCCCAAATAATTAATCCGCCTGCAGCAAGATAATTACCTCTGCGAATAAAGAAACCGCCCCAGAATAGTACACAAATAGCAGCAAAAATCGTGTGACCCGATGGGAAAGAATAATTTGTTTCTCCTTCCCAGCTACGTAAACGCCAAGGGCTAACATATGCTTCTGCTTGTTTTACTACATTATCTTTAGCTACTGAATCTAAAGCATAGAAATCTTTTGGTGAATCGACTAGGTGTAAGTATTGCAGCTCGTAAGTATAAGGACGAGGAATGGCAGTTTCATGTTTCAATATCGTTTTAGTAGCGAAACTTAATACGAGCAGAATACCAAATTGAATCCATACCTTTGTGATGGTTTTTTTCGGTAATCGCAGAAATACAGGTATAAGGCATAGTAATGCTGCGGTGATAAGGAAAAATGGACTACCCGCACTATCAGTTAATAAAGCAAATGATATACCAGCCGCATTACTTACTGGTGTAGTTAATACTGGTACAGGGAAAATATGAATAGCGATAAAGAGCAGTAATGCAAATAAAGCTAATGCAATAAAGTTAGGTAGTTTTTTAGATATAAAAGTCATCATGGAGAAGGTTCAATCTTATCATTATATAATTGTTAAGTAAGCCATAAAAAAAAATGCAACTGTCATAAAATTGACATTTTTTCAAACGAGAGCCTTTTTCGCATAAATCATACTGAATGTCATTAAGAATATCATTGAGTAGCACATTCTATGCTTATTTGTCAGGTAAGGTTCATCTTTCTTATTTATTCAACAATGAGATAATAAATTGTGCGCATAAAGTTCACAAAACAAACGGTTGCCGTAATGTGAATTTTGTAATTTTTTTTAGTGTGTTCTTGTCATCTTTCTTAATCTGTGAAGGCTGTCACGCGAAATAGAGCAAACATTAAGAAAACTTAATGTTTAGCTTAAACTAAGTTTAGCTAACTACTGTATGGTTAACACATGCTTAAACAACATATGTTGTTTATTAATTTTGATGTGATGATATGGAGAAGGGAATGAGTATTCTTGGACATTTCCAAAAGCTCGGAAACGCGATAATGTTTCCGATCGCAGTACTGCCTATTGCTGGTATTTTATTGCGTATTGGACAACCCGATCTATTAAATATACCTTTTATTGCGGCAGGTGGTCAGGCAGTTTTCACAAACCTAGCACTGCTCTTTGCAATGGGTGTTGCTGGTGGTTTCTCGAAAGATAACTCAGCAGCAGCAGCAATTGCAGCAGCAGTTGGTTACTTCATTATGATGGCCGCAATGAAGACCCTTAATGCCGATGTCGACCCTGGTGTGGCTGGCGGTATTATTATTGGTGTGTGTGCTGGTCTGTTATACAACCGTTTCCATGCAATCAAATTGCCAGAGTTCCTAGGCTTCTTTGGTGGTAAGCGTTTTGTTCCTATCATCACTGGTTTAGTTGCACTGGTTCTTGCGTTCGCATTTAGCCTTGTATGGCCTCCAGTTCAAGATGCGATCAACCATTTAGGTAAGTGGATTCTTACTAGTGGTATGCCTGGTGAGTTTGTATACGGTGTTGCTAACCGTCTATTGATTCCACTTGGTTTGCACCACATTCTTAACAGTATGGTTTGGTTTGTATTTGGTAACTACACTGATCCTGCTACTGGTCAGATTGTTACGGGTGAAATCTCACGTTTCTTCGCTGGTGACCCATCTGCAGGACGTATTCTAAGTGGTTTCTTCCCTGTAGTAATGTTTGGTCTTCCAAGTGCTGCATTAGCATTCTATGTAACAGCTAAGAAAGAAAACAAGAAAGTTGTTGGCGGTATGTTATTGAGTGTGGCATTGACTGCATTCCTAACTGGTATCACTGAACCAATCGAATTCATGTTTATGTTCCTAGCACCTGGCTTGTACCTAGTACACGCTATTATGATGGGTATTAGTATTGTTGTTGCATCAATGCTTAATATTCACATGGCGTTTAGCTTCTCATCTGGCTTGATTGACTACGTTCTGAACTACAATGCTCCAGCAGCACATAATTCATGGGAAATCATTCCAATGGGTCTAGTGGTTGGTGCGATTTACTTCGTGATCTTTGTTGGTGCAATTAAGATGTTTAATCTTAAAACACCTGGCCGTGAAGATGCACCTGAAGAAGATTCAAACCCAGGTTCAGATAGCAAAGTTGATTTGGCACTACAATACCTAGAAGCACTAGGTGGTAAAGATAATCTAACTGATATCTCTGCTTGTATTACTCGTCTTCGCCTAGGTATTGTTGACCGTTCAATCATCAATGATGCTAAACTTAAGCAGTTAGGCGCTAAAGGTGTTGTAAATGTAGGCTCAAATAACCTTCAAGTTATTATTGGTCCACAAGCTGAAATTATTGCTAACCAAATGAAAGCAATGTAAGCATCATTGATTAAGCAAAATACAGAATTCGCGATTTCATAACTTCCCCCTATGGTCGCGTCAACGGTCTACCTTTGGTAGGCCGTTTTTTTTATCTCAAAAAACATCTGTGGACTGTGTATAATCATCGTAATTGAGCTGAATAGCGTTAAAGAGTGATAGGCTAAGTCTGGACATTAAATGAAAATATTAGTAATTGAAGATGATCTTACAACCCGTGAATTTGTTGCTCGAGGATTACGAGAGCATGGGTTTGTGGTTGATGAAGCTGAAGATGGTCATCAAGGATTAATGATGGCAACCAGTTGTGAATATCAGTTGATTGTTTTAGATCGAATGTTACCGCAATTAGATGGCTTAAAAGTTTTAGCGGCACTAAGAGCCACTGAAAATCAAACTCCAGTACTTATATTAAGTGCGATGGACAGTGTCGAAGATCGTGTTGTAGGGTTAACCGCGGGAAGTGATGACTATCTGACTAAACCGTTTGCATTAGCTGAACTAGTAGCACGCGCGAAAATTCTGGTTAAACGGAGCCAATCTATTGCTACTGTTTCGTCCGAATATAGTTATGACGATCTACGACTAGATATTAAATCGCATCGTGTATGGCGTGGCTCTCGACTGATTAATTTACAACAAAAGGAATTCTTGTTATTACAATATTTAATGGAACATGTTGAAAATGTGGTTTCTCGCATGAGCCTGTTTGAATCTGTTTGGAGTTACCATTTCGATCCGAAGACCAATGTCATTGATGTTCATATTGCTAATTTACGTAAAAAATTAGAACAAGAAGGTGAGCCAAGTTTAATTCATACCGTTCGAGGGGCTGGTTATGTCTTACGCCGGGTCTGAAAACCTGTCGCGATCAACCATTTTTAAAGTGTTGATGTATTTTATTACCTGTGTCGCTTTTATATTTATTCTATTTATTAATCAGGTAGTCGTTAGTTCTGAAACGTTTTATCATCAGCAATTGAAGCGTGATTTGGTTAATGAAGCCAATTTGTTCACGATGATGGTGAATAAAGGTGATACTTCTGGATTGTATAAAACAATAGCGCAACGTAAAAAAAACAATTCTACATTTAGTTATGTTGTACAGCCGATAAAACAGATCACTGATGATCCAGCTATGTACCCAGCAGCATCATTTATTTTTGGTCGCGGTAAAACTAGCCAGCTATCACAAGTCGTGACATTACCTTTGGGGATGGAGCTAGTAATAAGAATTAATCCGGAATTTATGCGTTCTTATCGGCAGACAGTTATTCCGATGTTACTTTCAGGCATTGCTGTTCCGGTTATCCTTATGTTGGCTGGCGCCTCCTTATTTGCGATTGTGATTCTAAAAAAGTTAGCCCGTGTGAATCATGGTATGAATCGGGTTATTTTAGGTGAAAAAGGGGTCAAGCTGCCAGTTAGTACTAATGATGATGAGTTTGATGTATTGACTATTCATCTCAATTTTTTGATTGAACAGGTAGAAAAAAAAGAAACTTCGCTTAAAGCGTTATCGGTCGGAATGGCACATGATTTACGAACGCCTATTGCACGAATGAAACTACGTTTAGAGCGATTATTGACACAAGAAACTTCACCACATACGCAAGAATTAGAAGCATGCCACGATGATTTGGAAGTTTTATTGGGCATGTTTAATGGTATGTTAGAAATTGCAAATTTAAACAGCGGTAAGCAGCAGATAGATAAGGAATGGGTTGATTTATCTCAAGTGTGTCGCGATGTAGTTGAATTTTTATTACCTATTTCAGAAGAGAAACAGCAGCAACTTACGTTTCGAGAAGATCAGCCATATCGATTACAGGGAGAGCCAAGTTTATTATTTCGGGCAGTATATAACTTGGTTGAAAATGCAATTAAATACACACCAGAGCAGGGTGTAATTAAAGTGATCGTTGATCATTTTGGTATTGTGGTTACTGATAATGGCATGGGTGTATCAGACGAAGATAAAGAGCTTATTCGTGAACCGATGTTTCGTGCTGATCGTAGCCGTACTCATCAAGGATTTGGCTTGGGGTTATCATTAGTTGAAGCTGTGGTTATTCGTCATAATGGCGAATTGGTTTTCAGTGATAATAATCCAGGTTTACGGTCACGATTATATTTACCGTTAGCGTCTGAATTAGTTTCAAAGAGCAGTGAATAATACGCTAAAATCACATGTAGCAAAAAGCCCAATCGATTTTCGATTGGGCTTTTTGTTGGAAAGAATCGTAAGACTTATTAGCGATTGATAGCGTTAAATTTATCTTTACGTTCGTTAAAACGTGAAACTAAATCATCAATACCATCTTGGCAATAAGGTTTTAATCCACTCATTAACATACGTTTACTACCCGTACCAACAATCTCTCCATTTTCCTTAAAGCAGAAATGAAGTGTTACGCTACCGCGTTTACCTTCCACTTCAATGATAGAGTCAGTTAATTCAACGGTTGGCGCTGTAAGATCTAAACGTGTGAAATCAAGTTCCATACATTCATAGATCACTAATGGGCGAGTTGGATTGATCATGATATCTTTTGATTTCATCAAAGGTACCATGATGTGAGGGAAGTTCATCCCAGAAAATTGCACATAGTTTTTAGTGACTTGTGAAATTAATACATTATCCGTTGTTGTTTCACCACTGCGTATTACATCCATGTAGACTTTACCCTTACAGTCGATAACAGCTAGCTCTGTAGGGGATTTAATGTCTATAAGTAGGCAACTTGATTCATTGATCATGCCTGCAAATTCGAAACGCATTTTTTGGCTAAGGCCAACATTAGCTAAAAGAACCGAAAAAAGCAGATCGCCAGGTACACAAAAACGCTTGTTATCTTCATCGTGAATAGGGTTAAAGTCACCGGCTACGCGTTTTGCAAAATGGCTTGCTTGCTCACGAGTAAAAGATAATTCACCATCGTTATTTGAATAATATGAATCTAAAAACATGTTTACTTATAATACCTAAAAATAAGACTGTAGCTATTCTACAACATAAATATCACTTTAATGGTCTAGCCAGATGATATTAATGTAAATACATATATTGATAAAATAAATAGTAAAAGTACTGGACATAAAAAAGCCAAGTAAATCTAGTTGAGCTTGGCTTTTTTGGGAGGATGCTTTTATTTCTTATAAGCGTATGTCGAGTGGAATCACTGTAACTTTATCGCCAATTTGAGCATATTCTTGTTGTGGTGGAATCTCTATTAGGCAATTAGCCTCGCTCATTGAGCGTAAAATACCAGAACCCTGTGAGCCAATAGTTTGTACGCTAAGACGACCATTGGCATCCCATTTAAAATACCCACGCAAATATTCTGTTCGTCCAATACGAGAACGTAGCGGCTCTGCTGCAATAGCAGTATATGTTTGTGGTTGCCAATGTTGATAACCTTGCTGTTTGCGAATTGCTGGCTCAACAAATTGTAGGAATGTCACCATTACGGCAACAGGATTACCCGGTAAACCAAAGAATGGAATACCATTAATATGACCAAAGGCTAATGGGCGCCCTGGACGCATATTAATTCGCCAAAAATTAATTTCACCAAGTTTATCAAGTACCGTTTTGATATAGTCCGCATCACCAACAGACACGCCACCAGATGATAAAATCATATCAGCCTGTTGGCTAGCTTGGAGCAATGTGGCTTCCAGTGCAGCTTCACTGTCTTCAATGATTCCTAAATCGACTACCTCACAACCTAAACCCATCAGTAAAGCAAATACGCTATAGCGATTTGAATCGTAAATACAGTTTTGTTGCTGAGATTCGCCAGGTGCTTGTACTTCATCACCCGTTGAGAAAATAGCAACTCGAATAGGGGAGTTGATGGTGATTTTATTAAGCCCAAGTGACGCTATCATTCCAAGTTCTGGTGCAGTGATTGTTTGTCCTTTTGCAACCGCCACTTGACCAATAGCGAGATCTTCACCAGCTAATCGCACATTTTGACCAGCTTTAATCGCACCCATACTAAGATTGAATGTGACAGTGTCACCATCTTGCTGTGCTTGCTCACGCATAATGACCGTATCTGCATCTTGTGGAACTGGTGCGCCAGTCATAATGCGGACAGCTTCACCGACTTGTAACGGCTGTGAGTAATGATGTCCAGCCAAAACCTGACCGACAACAGTATAACTATTTAGCGCTATATCGGCGCTACGAATAGCATAACCGTCCATTGCTGAATTGGTATGCTGAGGTACATTAACGGGTGAGTGAATATCAGTATGTACTATATGACCCAGTGCTTGTTTAAGCTCAACCGTTTGAGGATTTTCAAGTGGTTTTATTTGATCAAGAATGCGTGTACGGCCTTCATTAACTGACAACATACCTTGTGGTTGAATATCATCACAGCTAGCTATTTGGGTTTGATGAGATTGTGATGATGATTGGCAACTGAACTGAACCACAAAATCTGTTAATTGGTCGATATCATCTATATTTATTTGCGGTAAGCTTGAATCTATTTGGGTATCACTTGCAATCGCAATAATATTGCTATCATCTTGATATAACCACGGCTTATTAATGATTTTCCTGCGTAATTCAATTTTTGGGAAATCAAGTTTTTTAAATCCTTCAACTAAAATGAGATCGAGTTGGCTTTGATCTAATTGGCGAATCAAATGCGGTAAGGTCGCTTCAGTTGCTGGTGTTTCTGTAATTAACGCACGACGATACCGAGAAGAGATTAGCATTTGAGCCGCACCCGCTTTTCGCAATCGGTAGCTGTCTTTACCTTGCTGATCAATATCAAAATCATGGTGTGCGTGTTTGATTACGGCGACACGGAGGCCACGTTCGACTAATTTCGGTAATATCGCTTCAATAAGGGTTGTTTTACCTGTGCCACTGAATGCAGCAAAGCCTAATAAGGGTACTGATGCGTTAATTTGATTCATGGCGTACTCCAAATTGTGATAATTCCTCTGGGGTATTAAGGTTAATGAAGGCATCTGCTTGGTCGCTGAAATCAACGGTGATCATATTACATTGACGATAAAGCAAAATGATTTTGCGATCACCATTGGCTAAAAAGGCTTCTAGTTTAGGAAGAATACGGCGATGAAGCAGTGTCACTACCGGTTGAATATGCTCACCGTTGTGAGCCACTGCGATATCAGTATCGGGTTGACATGCTGTAGCCATTCGAGCAACTAAATCATGGGGTAATTGCGGACAATCACAAGGCACAAAGCCAATCCAGTCGTTATTAATGTGATGCAGTGCAGCGTGCATTCCACCTAATGGGCCAGGGTAGTTTTCAATGCTATCACCGAAGACATCACCGTATTGGCGGTAGATATCCTGATTACGGTTAGCGTTGATACTGATATGTGATGTTTGTGGTGCAAGTGTATCAATAACATGTTGAATAAATGGCTGGCCTGCAAGTTCAATCAAGCCTTTATCGTTGCCCCCCATACGGCTGGCTTGGCCACCAGCTAAAATTATCCAATGGGTCTGTTCAGGCGTAGGCATAATTATCCTTATTGTTTTTGATATTTGTAACGAGTTGGAGATCGGCTCGTTCAATTAATTGAGTATCATTGATTGTCCACTGACGACGACAAAGTGCAGTCAGTGCATTCTGCTGATGGCTAGTAATGACCAAACTGGTGCCACGTGACAATAAATCTTCCGCTAGAATAACTTGGCGATTGATGGATTCTTGATCCATGCTGGCACTAGATTCATCCATTAATAGCACACTGGGTTTGAGTACCCATGCTCGTGCCATTGCTACACGTTGGCGTTCACCACCTGACAAAACAGAAATATGTTCATTAGCAAGCGTTTCAAGACCGACCATACGCAAAGCATTAATGGCTTCATTACGGCGCTTTTGACGGTCTTTAATTGCAAATCTTAGCCCATAGCATACATTGTTAAACACTGTTGCATCAAACATATACGGCGTTTGATGGAGATAGATGATACTCCCTTCATAACGGCCACTAAAGAGCCGTCTAAAAAAAGTATGCTGATGAATATTAATACTGCCAGTGGTGGGTTTTTGTAAGCCAGCTAACACTTTCAATAATGTTGTTTTCCCAACACCATTATCACCGGTTAAATAGATAGCTTCTCTAGGGGCTAAATTAAGCAGTGGAATATGAAACAGTAATCGACTTTTAAAACGGACTGAAAGGTCGAGTGCCTGAATGGATGCATGAGTCATAATGAGGCCTCGGCTTAGTTAGTGCGCAAATGAGCTTTGCCACGGGCAATAGATAAAATAAAGTTTAGACCTAAGGCTAAAATAAGTAACACCATTCCTAAGGCAACACCTTGAGCAAATGCACCTTTTGAGCTTTCAAGGGCAATTGCAGTCGGAATATTTCGAGTTGAATTTAAAATATTACCACCCACCATCATGGAGCAACCGACTTCAGTGATTACTCTGCTGAAAGAAGCAACAATCGCTGCAAGTAATGGAAATCGGCTTTCCCACATTAAACTCAGTAATGCACGTGGATAACTAGAGCCTAAGGTGAGTGCTGTTTCCCATGCGCGACGATCGCTATTTTGAAATGCCGCATGCATCATAGAAATAAGTAAAGGAAAACAGATCATTACTTGGCCTAAAATCATCGCTTTTTGAGTAAAGAGCATTTGCCAATCGCCTAATGGCCCTGCTCGTGATAACAACATGTAAAGTAGTAAACCAATCACTACCGTCGGCACTGATTGTAAGGTATTCATTAAAGAGAGTATTAGCCAACGCCCTGGGAACTTACCGTAAGCTAATGCGAAGGCAATTAAGAGCGAGGGAATAATAACTAAGGCGATGGCAAAAAGAGACACTGAAAATGACACTCCGACAATGCCCCAAAGTGCGCTATCGCCGCTAAAGAGAAGTTGAGTCGCTTGCTGAGTTGTCTGCCAAATATTCATGCTAATGTTTTTTTTAACCTAAAAAGTACGCCGATGATGTCATCATTAATGTTATTAGCATTAAGTCTAAGGCCCTATGCTATAACTGTGATCCCATAATGTTTTATGTATCAAATAAACAATCATCGACGAAATGTCATATTAAATTAAGTTGTTATCGTTATTGTGTTTGAGCATCTGCAACGAATAATTGCTTACCGTGGCGTTGGTAATTATTGATTAACTTTTGGGCTTTTGGATTCACTAACCAATCACTGAATGTTTTAGCACCTTGGTAGTTAAGATCTGGGTAACGACTAGGATTAATCAAAATAACTTGGTATGGGTTAAATAAACGCTTATCGCCCTCAACCATAATTTCCAGATCAAGTTTGGTTTCATAGGCTAACCATGTGCCACGATCAGTTAATGTGTAGGCCTGTAATTCAGATGCCATATTCAGGGTTGGTCCCATTCCTTGGCCAACCGCTTTATAACCACCGAAATTAGGTTCTATTTTTGTTTGCGCCCAGATATTGAGTTCTTTTTTATTGGTCCCTGAATCATCTCCACGAGATATAAACACAGCGTTATCCGTAGCAATTTCTTTTAATGCGTGTGCAACATCTTTATCGCCTTTAATTTTTGCTGGATCATTTTTAGGACCGACTAAGACGAAATCGTTGTACATTAAATTACGCGGTAAAACCCCAAAGCCTTTTTCAACAAATTGGGCTTCTGATTGTGGTGCATGAGTCATAACTAAATCAACATCACCATGTTCACCCATACGTAATGCTTTGCCTGTGCCTGCCGCTAATACTTCGACCTTATAGCCTGTGTCTTTAGTAAATACAGGTAATAAGTAATCGAGTAATCCTGAGTGATAAGTGCTGGTGGTCGTCGCTAGGCGCACTGTTTTGTTCGCTGTTGTTTCTGTGGTTGCATAAGCCATGGTTGCTGATGCGCAGCTAAGAATAACGAAAGTGGTTTTTAATAAGTTCATCAACGTTCCTGATCGATTGGTTTACATTAAAAAGTCTTGAGATGATAAGTCGTTAGTGCTTGATGCCTAAAAAGTGCGGCAAAATGACTCACATCATCTTAATAAATAGCGCTGCTCAGCTATAAGCAAGTAAAGTGCCATCTTTCGAATGTTGATGAATAAGGTTAATTATGTGATTTAGGTATCAATTATTACATGGAATAGGTTAAAGATAACCGAAGTTAAACAGAATGATAAAACAGTTTTGACTTAATGATTAGCCGTGAGACAAAATGTCGCAAATTTTAATTCGGTTAAAATGTCCCTATGTCTATGTCTGATTTTAGTTTGTCTTCATCTTGGGCTGCGGTTTCTGTATTAGTGGTTGATGATGAACCGGGAATGCGCACGATTTTAAAAAAAGCCTTAAGTAAAAAATTTGCTCAAGTTGATACCGCTGGAAGTATTGAAGAAGCTGAAGAAATTCGTAAGCGCTGTCATTTTGATTTATTAATTGTTGATATTAACTTGCCTGGCCGTTCTGGTATTGAATGGCATGAGGCGTTTGATCCGACAACCCGTCGTAGTGATGTGATTTTTATGACGGGGTATGCTGATTTAGAAATGGCCATTCAAGCGTTACGTGCTGGTGCGTCTGATTTTATTCTTAAGCCATTTAACCTTGATCAAATGATGCAGTCAGTGAATCGTTGTATTGAAAGGCGTTTAGTTGAACGTCAAAACTTTGCGTTACAGCGTGACGTTGAGCGGAGCTACCCAGTTAATATTATTGGTGATGCGCCTGCGACACAGCAAATGAAAAAACTGATTGCTCAAGTGGCGCCATCTATTGCCGCTGTATTAGTTGAAGGCGAATCGGGA
Source organism: Photobacterium kishitanii (assembly GCF_003026355.1). Classification (GTDB taxonomy): domain Bacteria; phylum Pseudomonadota; class Gammaproteobacteria; order Enterobacterales; family Vibrionaceae; genus Photobacterium; species Photobacterium kishitanii. The sequence continues at coordinate 90,840 of NZ_PYON01000001.1, forward strand.
ACAGGTAAAGAATTGGTTGCGCGCGCATTACATCAATTAAGTAAGCGTACAGGGCCTTTTGTGCCTATTAACTGTGGAGCGATTGCTCCAGAACTTTTAGAAAGTGAATTGTTTGGTCATGTATCAGGCGCTTTTACTGGTGCGAAGAAAAGCCGAGAAGGTCTGTTTCGAGTGGCGAATAACGGCACTTTATTTTTAGATGAAATTGGTGAAATGCCATTGGCAATGCAGTCTTCCTTATTACGTGCATTAGAACAAAAAGCCATTCGTCCTGTAGGTTCAGAGCGAGAAATTCAAATTGATGTCCGTATTGTTGCTGCAACAAATCGTAATTTAAAGCTTGAAGTAGAGGAAGGCCGCTTTCGGCGTGATTTGTATTATCGATTAAATGTTCTAACGATTGATTTGCCCTCATTACGTGAGCGCGTAGAAGATATTCCGTCGTTAACCCATCATTTTACACTTCAATTATCAAAAGATCTGGGCATGAAAGCCATCAGCTGGACCCATGAAGATATTTTGGCGATGCAAGCCTATTCTTGGCCGGGAAATATTCGTGAATTACGCAATATGATGGAGCGTTGTATTTTATTAGGCAAGCCGCCTGCTGATTATTGGCGGGAGTTACAAGGTGATGCCTTACCTGTTACTGCTGTCGCGGCGACAGGTGGGCAGACGATAACAGCGATTGAGGTCGATCTAAATGCCGCTCATCCTCAACGCCCATGCCAATGTCATGATGAGGGTGAAGATCAATATTGTTACCCCGTCACTTGGACTTTAAAAGAAGTTGAGAAAGCGCATATCATGCAGGTTGTCGATGCTAGTGAAGGTAATAAATCAGCAGCAGCGCGTCAGCTTGGTGTCGCAAGAAAAACCTTAGAGCGTAAATATAAAGAATGGACAGACGAGTTACTATAAGGTTAAGGCTATGAAAGTAAAAACATTTGTCTTCATGTGGTTACGGCGCTTTAAAACGATGGTGCGTTATCGACTATTAGTGCTTACCTCTGTTCCTATTTTTCTTACGCTACTAGCTTTAATTGGCATAACTTGCTATTGGACGGTGACATATACCTGGCAAAGTGCATTGATGAATGTAAAAGCGGATTTAGCGGTTGCCCACCATAGTATGGTGCTTTTGAAAAAAGAGCAGCGGATGGAATTGCAAGCATTGGCTAATTCTTACGATTTTCAACGGCGATTACGGTTTGATGAAACAACATTACCGCAGTGGGTACATCTGCAAAATCAACAATATCAGTTAGATTTTGTGGTGTTACATCCTGTGAGTGATATTGGAATATTTTCAGCGCAAGAGCAAAGATTATTGCGTGCAGGGAAAGATCAGACTTTTTTCCAAGTATTAGATCGCAGTGCTTTATTTGAGTTAAATCATGATTTACCAGCACGCGCACAATTACCATTATTAAAAGAAGGCACGATTGAACACAAAGGGCTGGTTAGTCGCAGTTTAGTTCCAATCTTTAATCATCAAGGTGAGCTTAAATGGATTTTAGATGGCGGGATTTTATTAAATAACAGTACGTTGCTGGTGGATCGTATTCGTGATTTGGTTTATGCCGCAGATACATTGCCGAAAGGAAGTCTGGGGACGGTAACATTGTTTATGGGGGATGTGCGTATTAGCACTAATGTGCCGTTAGACAGTGCTAATCTTATCGGTCGTGCTGTGGGTACACGAGTTTCTGAAGATGTGCGGCAAACAGTTTTACAGCAAGGGCAAACCTTCGTTGATCGCGCTTTTGTTTATGATAGTTGGTATGTGTCAGCTTATGAGCCTTTACATGCGAATGATGGCAAAGTGATTGGCATGCTTTATACCGGTTATTTGCAATGGCCATTAATTCATCGTTATTTAACCAATATTATAGAAATGAGTGTCAGCATCTTTCTTGTCTTGTTATTTACGAGCATTATCGTTTACCGAGGTTCCCGTGATTTGTTTTTACCGATTGAGAAAATTTATCAAGTCGCTAAAGCCGTTCAAATGGGGCTAAAACGTCGAGTTGGTAAACTAGATTTATGTGATGGGCATGAATTACAGATATTGGGTGAGCAATTTGATTCAATGTTGGATCAATTAGAGCAACGCAATGGTTTGATTAAACTAGCAGCGATAGAACTAGAAGAAAAAGTCGAACAACGTACTCAGAGTTTACATCAAAAAACGGAAGAGTTAGAACGTCATATTCGATTATTGCATCAAGCACGTTCAAAGTTAGTCGCAACGGAAAAGCTAGCCGCATTAGGTGAGTTAACGGCTGGTATTGCTCATGAAATTAATAATCCAATCGCAGTAATTTTAGGCAATATTGAATTAATTCAGTTGGAGTTAGGCGACAATACTGCCGAAGTTCAAGAAGAGCTGACTGCTATTCATTTACAAATTGATCGTATTCGGAACATTACTCGTAGCTTACTGCAATATAGCCGTCAAGGTGGAGTACAAGATGAAGTGACATGGCATCACTTAAACTTAATTGTTGAAGAGAGCCTCACATTAGTACGTTCTGGTACTAAAAAAATGGATATTCAGTTTGAAGTCAACCTTGCCGCTAAATGCAGTGTTGAAGTTAATCGCCATCAATTATTACAAGTGCTGGTTAATTTGCAGATGAATGGTATCCATGCGATGGATGACAAAGGGGTATTAAAGATAACCACCGATGATTGGTTTGATGAAAATGGAGAACTACGTGGCGCAATGGTTGCAATTACTGATCATGGTTGCGGTATTTCAGAACAAAACATGAAGCGTATCTTTGATCCTTTTTTCACCACGCGTCGTTCAGGTACAGGACTCGGTTTATCAGTCAGTCAAAGTATTATCGCTAATGCTGGTGGAGAGATGACGGTTGAATCAGTAGAAGGTCAAGGCTCAACGTTTATTGTCTATCTCAAGCATAAAAAAGAATGCCCTAGTGAGCTAGATCTTCAAGTGACAGTGTAACATAAAAGAATGTGCGTTATAACAAAAGCCCCTTGGTAATCGCATGTTTATTGCAATTACCAAGGGGCTTTTTGTCACTTTTTTAGTTATTGTAATACAACGAGTTGTTACATCAGAGATAAGCCAATAATAAGAAACAGTGACGCGGAAAGAGATATTCGGCTAATAAGGCCTAATGAAGAAGGGGTGATCATTTCTGTATGCTGCATAAGCGATCCTTTTATTTTAAGAATATTTAAAGCATAGTTTATAGATCAATATCATACTGTTTTAATGTTCACTATTGAGATATAAAACGCGATGGAAGAATCGCGATCATCTTTAATAACTCAATGATCGCGATATTAGGTTGTAGCTTGTTAGATAAATTTCATTTCAGTCCATGGTTCTGATGGGCGACTTAATAAATAGCCAGATTGCCAGCCCCATTGCTGGTGGGCTTTAATAAAGGCTTTAGCATCAAATGGTGCGCCGTTGGCACGACCAAAGCGGGCACTGATAGTTAAATTTTTAATATCATTGCTGTTAGCGACTTTACCGTCAACAGAGCCTGCTGGTGTGAATGGTACGTTCCATACTGCCGCTGGATCAGATACGTAAGGTTGCGAATCTTTGTCGTATTCAGCACAGATATTACGTGATGATGCATCAATCTTATTAAGGTAGACGTCGTAGGTATCACCAAGCATTTTTTGACCAACAGCAACGTCAATTTTACCGTTGTATTTATGCATCAATTGGATCCAACGTAAACGACGCGCACCTTCTTGTTGACGAATATCGTTGTAGTCAACATCAGAACCTTCAATATAACGTAGACGAGGATCGACAGAGACATTTTCGCCAGTGAAGTAACCAGATTTTAGTTCATTGAAGTATTGGTAGACACGACCTTGACCAAATTTAGCAATGTGGTTGTTATTAATATCACCAATTAACCATGTATTGGCGTAGCCGCCGTTGTTGCCTTTTTCTTCAAGTTTGATCCAGCTATCAATATTATTGGCATATTGGCTTGCTTCACGGACACGGATAAACTCAGGAATGCCACCAGCTTTCCAATCCATAACATTTGCCAATGTGGTTTCAACAACCGCTAGACCTGCACCTGTTTCCCAGAAGTCAGTACCAGACTCAATCATCCCCGGTGCTGTTTGGAAGGCCATTTTGTAGCCTTTGTCTGGTGTTATATCAAGAATGACGTTAGAAAATTGACCAGACCAGAAATCATTAAAGGTTTCATGACCAATTACGATACCTTTATTATCAGTGGCTTTACCTGTTGCGATAAAAGCACTGCAATTACCTTTAGCGCCTTCAATATTGGCGCTGTTTTTACTTAGCCCAATATTGTTCGAGTCCATTTCCGCTTTAGTATATGGGGCTGGGAATGCGGATGCGTTAATTAAACCAGGATCAACCCACTTGGTATAATTATGCATCCCCACTGAAGGCCACCAGTAGCCAGTAAGCTCGATCATGTCGTTCCAAGTAATGATGTCAGCTAGAGTGACATGCAAGCCTGCCGCATTTAGGCCTTTTGCAATACCTTCCATTTCTTGGCGAAGTTCAGTTGGGATCTTATCTTTAGTTTGCTCTAATGCGGCTTTTTGCCATGAGCTGTAAGGGACACCTGTTGTTAGGTAGGTCATGCTCCAGCTATCTTTCCACGCTAATTTAAAATCAGGCGCGATGAGGTAGCCATATTGGAAGCCACGATCAAAAGCATTACCTTTAATTCCGACATGCCACCAGCCATTTTTTTTCTCTAATTTGGCTTGATCAACGATTTGTTGTTGCTCGGCCGTTAGTTTTGTTTTGTATAGTTCACCAGTAACAGGGGCGGTGATTTGGGCTAATAACGCTTTAGGCGGATATTGGGTTAGGTTTTGTGAGTGTGTTGTTGCGTTGGCATAACTAACAGAAGCAAGAGAAATAATACAAGCGAGTAGTGTTTTTTTGCCAAGATGATGTTTCAAAGGGTTATTCATAATAAGTATGTTGATTGAGGTAAATGAGTGGGGTTAATCATCCTCCTTTTTCTCTATGCAACAAGAGACAGCTAACTTGCGGTTGTTTTATAAAATGTAAATATATAATGCCATTTTTTATATAACTCTCACGGGTTGAAAATACAAAAAAAAGCGTTAATTTTTAATGATAACCAAATGATTTAGTTACTAATAGTGGTTTAATTGAGATGTAAGGTTGCTAAATATTGAGTCATTAAATAATGGATAACGGCAATGGCTTAATGAGAGCGACGTACGTATAAGTTTAAATATTTTATAGGTTATTGATGTTGAGTGAGTAAAAATTATTATTTATCCATTCTCTGTAAAATCCCTACAAAAAAGCCAGCATCTTGAATGCTGGCTTTTTTGGTTATGAACTAACACCAATCGTTATTTTGTTAATTCTTTCAATTTTTGCTGTTGGTAGTATTTAGCGTCAGCAGTAATGGCTTTGCTTTTACCTGTTTGTAGCCATTGCTTAATGCGGCCAGCATCACCGATTGGCGTTAGCTTACCTTGTGAATCAAGCATGACCATTAGGATCTTTTTACCATCAATAGTGGTAACCATTGCTAGACAACGACCCGCTTCATCAAGGTAACCTGTCTTACTTAAATTTACGTCCCATTTTTTACCACGCACAAGCGCGTTAGTATTGGTGTAGCCTAATTTATAACGAGGATGCGTAAAGTAAGCAGTATGCACTGCACCATTAGTGCTGTAATTACGAATTTCAGGGTATTTGTAAGCCGCACGTACCATCTTAGCAACATCAGATGCTGTTGATTGGTTTTTAGGGTTTAGGCCTGAACTGTCAACGAAGTGTGTGTGTGTCATTCCCAGAGCTTTTGCTTTAGCGTTCATTGCACGAATAAATGCGTTGTAGCCACCTGGGTAGTTAGCAGCAAGGGCAGCAGCTGCTAAATTTTCAGATGACATTAATGCAATGTGCATTGTTTCGCCACGGCTTAACTCAGAACCAACACGAACACGAGAATATGTATTGTACATATGCTCTCTATCCGTTTTAGTGAAAGTGATTTTTTGGTTAAGCGGAAGTTTGGCATCTAATGTCACCATTGCAGTCATTAGCTTTGTCAGTGAAGCAATTGGCATCACGACATTGGAATTTTTTCGGTAAAGTGTTTTTCCTGAACTTAAATCGATAACATAATTACTTACCGAAGCCGTCTGAAGATTACTTGGGTTAAGTTTGCTGGTGTTGATACTTGCGAAAGAAGAAAAACTGATACTTGCAAGTGTAAAAAATAAAATCAAAGCGTTGCGCACAATGGCTCCTTGGAATCCCATTTAGAGAGGGGAATAGTTATCTTATTATTGTCTTCCTTTCAATTGTATTTAAGCAAGTCATGTTTGTGTTAATCCTTTTAGAATTGTTCATAAAACCAGCAGTCAAACCAATGTCACTAATTAAACATTATTCAAAAAAATAATTGTTTAGAATATTAATTCTAAAAGTGATTTTGAAGCATTAAATGACTGTTAAAAGTCGGTCGAATTAGCATTACAAATTTTAGGATAGTATTTAAGTAGGAATATTTTCTTGATGATTGCTATTTTCATTTGGTTTTTTTAGTGATTCTATTTTTGATGGCTTTTTCTGTGGGAGGTATCTGGCTCTGTCACTATTAATGCTTGCATTAAGGCCATCTGCTGATGACCTTTGCTGGAAGTGTTAAAATCAATTAGCACTCCATACTTGTTGCCCTGTACGCGTAAAATTATAGCCGCCCAATTGATCACCATGAGCTTGAATTTCACCTTGGGTTAATGATTGTAATAACTGTTGTTGTAAGGTGCGGAAGTAAATATTTTTAGGTATTACAAGTTCAAAGGCTTCAGTACAGAGGGGGATAAATCCCAACCCAAATTCTCCAGCAGTACTTTGACTGGCACAGCCTATATCTGCTTGTCCTCTCGCAATCGCAGAGGCCAACTCTCGTTCACTGTTGCAGCAATCGACTTGATTTAGCATTGTCATATCATAGCCATGACCATGAATCCATTCTTCTAAAGCTCGCATACTACCAGCGCCTTGTTGACGCAATGCCCAGCGCCAACGAGGTGATAATAATTCATGACGTTGAATAGAACGACTATTAACGGCTTCAGCAACGATAGGGCTAACTACCAGCCCTTGTTTTCGCTCAAAAGCATGGACTAAGACCCAGTTTTTATGGCCTGGATATTGTTGTAGTAATGCAGGATGACGTAAGCTAGCTTCCTCAACATTCCCCCAATGAATAGCGCAAATATCAACGTGGCCTTTACTTAACATTGCTAACCCTTGACGTGTACCTGTTGAGGTATAGCCAACCAATGCAGTACTGCCAAGTTGATTGGCCATTTTACCGACAACACACTGTAATAGAGGATCATCAGAGCCCGCAATCAGTAAGCGATCGGTTAGCACACCGTTATGACAAGATTCTAATAACCATTTATCGAGCATTGCTTTAGGAAATAACCATTTCCCTGTGACTTTAGTGGCGGGTAGTAAACCTTCATTGGCTAAGGCGTATACTTTCTTCTCATTAAGATCGAGATATTCAGCGACTAACTTGGCGTTCATGAATTCAGGAAAGTTAGCCATTAGTCTTGATTCCTTTCAATAGCGTTACCTTTAACATCAAGTTCAATGTTGTTGCTACCGTTATAGATTTGAAAGCGTAGCCCTTTAGCACGCGCAATCATGGTAATACCTAATTTTTTAGCCAGATCGTAGCCCATTTGAGTCGCGCCAGAGCGAGAAAGTAACACTGGAATCCCCATTTGAGCCACTTTGATAACCATTTCAGAGGTTAAGCGACCTGTCGTGTAGAAAATTTTATCGTCACCGGTTTGTTGCTGTAACCACATTTCACCCGCCAAGGTATCGACGGCATTATGACGACCTACATCTTCTACAAACGATAATATTTCGGTGCCTTTACATACGGCACACCCATGTACCGCACCCGCGGCTTTATAAGTTTCATTGTGATGGGTTAATGCTTCAAGGAGCCCATATAACATCGATTGTTTAATTTGCGGTTGCGGTAGCGTAATACCTTCGAGTTTTTTCATGACATTGCCATACATGGTGCCTTGCCCACAGCCAGAGGTGACGGTTTTCTTTTCTAATTGCTGAGCAAGGTTCTCTGTATTTTCTTTGGTAATAACAACTGCGGCATTGGTTTGCCAATCAATCATCACCGATTCAATAGCACTAAGATCATTAATAAAGCCTTGGTTTTTTAAATAACCTAATACTAATGCTGAGGGGCGTTCACCTAAGGTCATTAAGGTGACGACTTCAACCCAATTAAGGTAAACCGTTAAGGGGTGCTCACAAGCAATCTCTTTTGTTTGTTGGTCGCCATATTCATCAACAATTTCTACTGACATAGTTTGCTGCACTGTTGCTTGTGTTTTTATTATTTTAGGCAATGTCGCCATCTGAAATTCCTGCGTAATAAGTTTATATACATCTAAGAAGGCATATAGGAACTAAAACCTAAGCAAGGACTGTTCCACTATTATCTAAATAAAACCAATACGCAGTTAATTAATAAAAACAAATAAAAATGCGTATATTTCATGTGGTTTTTTGTTGTTGGTCTAATATTTGCTTATATCTAATAAGTAGCGAAATAACGCTTATCATTAAAAGTTATGAAATAACAACATAAAGGCAGAGCAAAATCTGTCAGTAGGAGTAGATGTGCCAAAACAAGCAGAATTAGAATTAAAGAAAAATGAACATGTTTGGCCTATTAATTTTCGCCTACAAGCAGAAGAACGCCAAGTAGGTCGTTGGACAACATATGCATGGACGATTGAAGATATTTGTTTGTATGAAGAAGATCTTATCTCTGCGGTGGAAGTAGCAACTATAGGCGCAGGTAACTATATGATGCCTTTAGAACTTTTCCGTGATGAACGCATGGAGTATCGATTTAATCTTAATTCGCAAAGCCCGCATTTATTCTTTATTTGTGCTGAAGAAAATGAGCAATTAAAACCTGTTTTAGTGACCGCCGCGCAAGGTGTTGCTGCTCGTTATATGGATGGTGATTATGTTGTTTTACACATAGAAATTCCATTAGCGGTTCAAGCATGGATGGAAGCGTTTTTAGGTCGTCATGGCGAATTATTTGAATTTAAACGTAAACGTGGCGGCGATAAGAAAAAAGGACGCTCAAGTGGCAACTAATTTTTTTCAACGTTGGTCCAATCGTAAGTTAACTCCGGGTGAAAAGACAGAGTCGACTATTACGGATACTGAAGCCGTTGATGATTCGATAATCTTTGAATCTGAGCATATTGAGACTCCCGAGAATATAACAATTGATGAGGTAACGAATCCTAATAGTAAACACCCATCATCAGTTGATTCATCAACGATTCCATCAAGTTCTGTAGCAGAAGAACCGATTATTGAATTGACGATTGATGATGCAGATAAAGTGACTTATGAATCTGGTGTTGCGTCATTTATGCAACAACAAGTGACTAAATCTGTTAAGAAAGCGGCTTTGAGGAAATTGTTTCATTCTGAAGAGTTTAATTATATCAGTGACATGGATGATAGTACTGAAGATTTTAGCAATATGCAGGGTTTGGCACCAGAGATCGCATCACAAATGCGTGGTTGGATAAATACTGCAACAGAGACAGCAACAGAACAATTGAAAAACGATGGAATATCAGCATTAACATCGACATCCTCACCAACACTTGATGCTGTCGATCCTATTGCTGGTGGTTCTACGCATTCAGCAGTTACTGATTCCGAGTTAAATACCGGCGGTGACAATATCGTTGCTGCAACAACAGATCATTCGACAGTAACTCATACTGCTATAGAGAGTAATGATACAGAGGATGATTTGTTAGTTAATAACCTCGAAGCTATTAATCCTGATGATGATGCACTCCCTACGGCAGATTTATCGTTAACACCAATTATTAATGGTCACGAGCATAAGTCATAACACAAAAAATAGAATAGTTAGTTAGCCATTAATACTATTCGTAAAAATACACTGGGACAAAAAGGGAATACGACCAAAATCATAAAGAGAGACAATTTGGCGCGTTAGTTCGCTACAGGTAAGACAAAATGTCTCATTGCTCAATAGCAAAATATGATCGTTATGATTTTAGTTCCTTTTAGGTCATTTTATTCCGTGAAAAGTTGGATCGGTTATTGCTCTATTAGAGAGTAGAAGAAAAATTATTATCTTCCAACGACACTGATTAGCGGTAGTGAGCATACAGGAATAACAATGTTAAAAAGTACATTAAATGCATTTACTGATACTAATGGTGTAGCACGAGCTACGGCTATTACAGGAACAGTGGAACTTGCCAATCTTATTCCGCCTACAGTGACGTATGAAAGTCGTGGTAATTTATTGATTATTGGTACGGCAGAGCAACTACTTCAACTTGCGGATCAATTTTCAACATTAAACAGTGTGACGTTACTGGCGACTGATTCAAACACATCTCATACCCAAACAGCCCATACGCTGTATTACAGTCAAGCTATTACCGTAAAAGGTTATCTTGGTGCATTTGATGTTTATTGTCGCATAGGGCATGAGACCACTGCCGTCGATACTAATTTAGCGAAAATCGCTATTGGCCGTGAATGCTTTGATATTGTGGTTGATATGACGGCAACGGGGGTGATGAATGTCGAAATTCCTGCGGCTGGTTATTATGCGGTGGGTCAACGTTCTGAAGCTCAAGTCTCTGCAAAATTAGCAGCGCTGGTGGATGAACTACCGGCCATGATTGGTACGTTTGATAAACCTAAATATTTTCGCCTTAATCCTGATCTTTGTGCGCATTCATCGAGAAGCATAAAAGGGTGTGGTCGTTGTATTGATGCCTGTCCTGCTGGAGCATTAAGTTCAGATGGGGTTGCTATTGCGATTGATCCTTACCTTTGTCAGGGAGTAGGAACATGTGCGACGGCATGTCCAACAGAAGCTATTAGTTATGCCTTACCTGATCCTCAAATTACCCAAAACTTTGTTCATAGTGTTTTAGCGCGTTATAAACAAGAAGGTGGTCAAACGCCAACACTCTTACTTTATGGTGAGCGTGATACCGATGCTGTCGCTCATGCACTTACTGAGCTTCCTTCATGTGTTATTACGCTTGCATTAGAAGAGTTAGCCACGGTAGGTATTGATACTTGGTTTAGTGCTTTAGCTTATGGAGCGCATCAAGTTTTGTTAGCGACGAATACAAAATATATTCCAGCGACCATTGATACTGTATTAACCAATGAATTAACGATTGCGCAAAATTTCTTAACTGAATTAGGTTATGACGCTGATCGCATTTGTTTATTCGATTTTTCTGATAGTGCTCATTTTAAGGGCTATGAATCCACACTTATTACTCCGATTGAAGCCGCACTAACAGGCACTAAGCGTGAAAAACTCTTTACTGTTTTAGAAACCTTAAATCAATCAAGTCCTGCACAACCAACACATTCAGCTGTAACGTCGAATGCTCCTTATGGTTCTGTGACATGTGAAACTGATGATTGTACGTTATGTATGAGTTGTGTATCTGTTTGTCCAACACGTGCTTTGCATGCCATTGGTGATCGTCCGGGATTATTATTTGTAGAACAAGATTGTATTCAATGTGGCATGTGTGAAAAAGCGTGTCCTGAAAAAGTGATTACCCTTGAAGCTGGCTTTAATTGGGATTGGCAAGCACGTAAAGCCGATAAGCTTATTCATGAAGAACCCGCAGCCTGTTGTATTAGTTGTGGAAAGCCTTTTGCCCCTGCATCTATGGTGAAAATGTTGACAGAAAAACTTCAAAGTCATTCACATTTTCAAGGAGAAGCTATTCGTCGTCTATCTATGTGTGAAGATTGTCGTGTTCGCGATATTTTCGAAAAGATGGAACAAGATCCACAAAGTCAGGTAAGGGTATAAGGTCATTATATGGAAAATGCAGCTATGAATTATCACGCTAATCTTGCTGATCAAGACGATTTATTACGTATTGAAATTTATAACATGTTAGCACATTTATGTCGTCAAGCTCCTGAGCAATCGGTGCTTGAATTTCTTGCTAATCTTGATGTGGATACTGCACAAACATTTCAACGTCAAACCATGGCATCAGCTTGGCCTTTATTAAAATTAGCAGCTCAAAAAACGACACTTCTTAGTGTTGAAGAAGAATATCAAGATGTTTTTATTGGTATTGGTCGTGGGGAAGTTATTCCATTTGGTTCATGGTATTTAACCGGATCTTTAATGGAAATGCCTTTGGCTTACTTACGTCAAGACTTAAAGCAACTTGGCTTTGAACGTGCTCAATCTGTCATTGAACCAGAAGATCATATTTCAGCTTTGCTAGAAGTTATGGCAATGCTGGTGGAGGGGGGCAATGAACAGCTTCAACAAACATTCTTTAATCGTCATCTTGCACAATGGTGTGAGAAATTTTGCACGGATTTAAAGGCAGCAAAAAGTGCTGTCTTTTATACCGCGGTTGGTGAATTAGCATGGCAATTTTTAACGATTGAGAAAACCCGTTTCTTAGAATCCCAATAAAAAGATACTCGCTATAATAAAAAATCGACACCTATTAATGAGTGTGGCGATAGAGGAGCAAACGCAATGAGTGAGCAAAAAACAAATAATAGTCGTCGCCAATTATTAAAAAATATTGGTTTGTCTGTTGCTGCGGGCGCTGTCGTTGCTGGAACGACAACGGCTGTTCAAGCATCAACAACTGAGACGGATAAGAAAGATCCTAAAACAAAAAAAGGGTATCACGAAACCCAACATATTCGTGATTACTACAATACCCTATAAGCGGAGCCTTAAATGAAACTAACTAAACGTTCCGATAAAGTGAGCAAGGATGAAAACCAATTAGGTATTTCTCGTCGTTCTTTTATTCGTAATTCTTCTCTTGCCGCTGCTGGTGGCGTTGCTGGTGCGAGCCTTTTTGCTCCGAGTTTTATGCGTAAAGCGGAAGCTTTTCCTGAAGCTGATTACAGTGCACCTAAAGTTGTTAAACGCACAATCTGTTCTCATTGTTCTGTGGGTTGTGGCATCTATGCTGAAACTCAAGATGGTGTGTGGACTCATCAGGAACCTGCTTTTGATCATCCTTTTAATGCTGGTGGGCACTGTGCAAAAGGAGCGGCGTTACGTGAGCATGGTCATGGTGCTAGACGTGTAAAATACCCAATGAAGCTGGTTAATGGTAAGTGGAAAAAACTGAGTTGGGAGCAAGCGTTAGACGAAGTTAGCCAGCAAGTGCTAAAAATTCGTGAAGAGTCTGGCCCTGATTCCGTTTATTTTTTAGGTTCAGCTAAACATAACAACGAACAAGCCTATTTATTCCGTAAAATGGTATCGCTATGGGGCTCGAATAACGTCGATCACCAAGCACGTATTTGTCACTCAACCACGGTTGCAGGTGTAGCAAATACATGGGGTTATGGCGCAATGACCAACTCTTTGAACGATATGCATAACTGTAAGTCGATTCTATTTATTGGTTCTAACCCAGCAGAAGCTCACCCTGTAGCAATGCAACATATTCTGATCGCGAAAGAAACTAACGGTTGTAAAATTGTAGTGGTTGATCCGCGTCGCACTCGTACGGCTGCGAAAGCGGATCATTATGTTTCGTTACGTCCAGGTACAGATGTTGCCTTTGTATGGGGCGTGCTTTACCACATTTTCAATAATGGTTGGGAAGATAAAGAATTTATTCGTCAACGTGTTTACGGCATGGATGAAGTGCGTGAGCAAGTGGCGAAATGGAACCCGAAAGAAGTTGAGCGTGTAACGGGCGCACCGGAAGATCAAGTTTATCAAACAGCGAAAATGTTGTCTGAAAACCGTCCTGGTTGTGTTGTTTGGTGTATGGGTGGTACGCAACATACAACGGGTAATAACAATACTCGCGCTTACTGTATTCTTGAATTAGCTCTTGGCAACATGGGGAAGTCAGGCGGCGGTGCAAATATTTTCCGTGGTCACGATAACGTTCAAGGTGCGACGGACTTTGGGGTGCTATCTGATAATTTACCTGGTTATTATGGTTTATCAGAAGGCGCTTGGAAACACTGGGCTGAAGTGTGGGATATAGATTATTCATGGCTACAAGGCCGTTTTGATCAGAATACCTATAACGGTAAAAAGCCAATGAACAGCGCCGGTATTCCCGTATCACGTTGGATTGATGGTGTTTTAGAAAATAAAGATAAGATTGAACAACGCGATAATATTCGTGCGATGTTCTATTGGGGCCATGCGGTTAACTCACAAACCCGTGGTCCTGAGATGAAAACCGCGATGGAAAAACTGGATATGATGGTTATTGTTGACCCATACCCAGGTGTTGCGGCAGTGATGAATGGTCGTACAGACAATGTATATCTCTTCCCTGCAACCACACAGTTTGAAACTTATGGTTCTGTAACCGCAACTAACCGTTCTATCCAATGGCGTGATCAAGTCATTGAGCCATTGTTTGATTCAAAACCTGATCACGAAATTATGTACCTATTAACCAAGCGTCTTGGTTTCTCTGAGCAATTATTCAAACACATAAAAGTTGAGAATGATCAGCCGAGTATTGAAGATATTACTCGTGAATATAACAAAGGTATGTGGACTATTGGTTACACAGGCCAAAGCCCTGAACGATTGAAAGAGCACCAGCAAAACTGGGGTACATTTGATCACACCACACTTGAAGCTATTGGCGGCCCTGCAAATGGTGAAACCTATGGCCTACCGTGGCCATGTTGGGGTACGCCAGAGATGAAGCATCCAGGTACACACATTCTTTATGATACGTCAAAAACAGTAGCAGAAGGTGGCGGTAATTTCCGTGCCCGTTTTGGTGTTGAGCGTAATGGTGAGAGTTTATTGGCTGATGATAGTTATTCATTAGGTTGTGAACTTGAGGATGGCTACCCTGAATTTACCGCTAAAATGCTTAAGCAATTAGGGTGGTGGGATGAGCTGACAGCCACAGAGAAAGCCGCTGCTGAAGGTAAGAATTGGAAAACTGACCTTTCGGGTGGTATTCAGCGTGTGGCTATTAAGCATGGTTGTATTCCATTTGGTAATGCTAAAGCTCGTACTGTGGTATGGACATTCCCTGATGCAGTGCCTATTCACCGTGAACCACTGTACACACCACGTCGTGATCTATTGCCTGAATACCAAACATGGGATGACAGCAAAGCGATGTTCCGTTTACCAACACTTTATAAGTCTATTCAAGAAAAAGATGTATCAAAAGAATATCCAATTATTCTGACTTCTGGTCGTCTTGTGGAATATGAAGGTGGTGGTGAAGAGACACGTTCAAACCCATGGTTAGCTGAATTACAACAAGAGATGTTTGTAGAAATTAACCTCAAAGATGCTAATGACATTGGTATTCGAGACGGTGAAATGGTGTGGGTTGAAGGTGCAGAGAAAGGGCGCATTAAAGTGAAAGCGATGGTAACGCCACGTGTTCGCGAAGGGTTGGCTTTCTTACCATTCCACTTTGGTGGTGAATTTGAAGGTGTTAGTTTACGCGATCGTTACCCTGAAGGTTGTGCGCCTTATGTTTCAGGTGAAGCGGCAAACACTGCAACCACTTATGGTTATGATCCTGTTACCCAAATGCAAGAAACCAAAGTTACTTTGTGTAAAATCACTAAAGCGTAAGGAGTCACCTGATGGCACGTATGAAATTTCTTTGTGACTCTAAGCGTTGTATTGAGTGCAATGGTTGTGTAACGGCGTGTAAAAATGCTAACTCAGAAGCTGTGGGTTGGGGTATTCAGCGTCGGCGCGTTGTTACCTTAAATGATGGTCTTCCAGGGGAAACCTCAATCTCTGTAGCATGCATGCATTGTAGTGATGCGCCATGTATGGCGGTATGTCCTGCTGATTGTTTTAGCCAAACAGAAGATGGCATTGTGCAGCACGATAAAGATTTATGTATCGGCTGTGGTTATTGCTTATTTGCTTGTCCATTTGGTGCGCCACAATTTCCTAAGCAAGAAGCTTTTGCTGAGCGTGGCAAAATGGATAAGTGTACTTACTGTTCTGGCGGTCCAAATACTGAACCGGGCTCTGAGCAAGAACGTTTGCAATATGGTGCAAATCGGATTGCAGAAGGTAAGTTGCCAATGTGCGCTTCAATGTGTGCAACTAAGTCACTGCTTGCTGGCGATGCTGAAAAAATATCTGAAATTTTCAGTAAGCGTGTTGTTGCTCGTGGTGCTAAAGATGCGGGTTGGGCCAGCACTGATGATTTAGCTTACGATGCAAGTAAAGTACGTAAAGCTTAATCATCTTAAGATGGGCTTAAGGTTATATTTAAGCCCATTTATAGACTTGTTGTAATAGTTTGGCAGCCCCGTTTTTAGGTGTGCCAATTAATCCGCTTTCTGAAGTGGACAGGAGCTTTAATGACTAAGCGAATTCAACGCTGGTTAACTATCATGGTTACCGCATTAATAATGGCATTTTCGGTATCCACTATGGCAAGTGGTAGTGATGCGAAGACAGCTGGTGAAGCCGTAGTAAAAAAAGAAGTGATCGGTTTTGCTGGAGCTGATTATTGGCGAATGGTGAAAGATGGGGAAAAGGGCTACACCACATCTGGTTGGCCTGAGCACGATGTATTGATCAGTGTTCCTGGACAAACATGGTATATCCTCAAAGAAAAGTGGATGTCACCGTTAGGTGCATTAGCCATTTTTGGTAGTCTTGTGATGGTGACGTTGGCTTATGTCGTCATTGGACCGCTTAAATTAAGTAAGCCTAAAACAGGGCGCAAAATAAAGCGTTGGAGCCGTATTGATAGGGCATTGCACTGGAGTATGGCATTTACCTTTCTTACTTTAGGGTTCAGTGGTTTAACGCTCGTTTATGGTAAACACTTTATTAAGCCAATTGTTCCTACTGAAATTTGGGGATGGATCATTTTAGCTGCCAAACAATATCATAACTATATGGGGCCTATTTTTGCGATTCTATTGCTTGCAGTATTGGTTAAGTGGTGGCGTAAAAGTACCTTTAATAAAGTCGATCTTGAGTGGTTTAAGAAAATGGGCGGTATGGTAGGTAAGCATAAAGGCTCGCATCCATCTGCTGGTTTCTCTAACGGTGGTGAGAAAGTTATTTTCTGGTTATTGATTATCTTTGGATTTTCGATTGCTGCCAGTGGTTTTGTGTTAGATTTCCCTATATTTGATCAAACTCGCCGTGATATGGAGTTATCAAACTTACTCCATATGCTATCAGCACTTATTCTAATCTGTGGCTTTATCTTCCATATTTATATTGGTTTATTTGGTATGGAAGCTGGTCTCGATGGTATGGTTACAGGTGAAGTTGATGAAACGTGGGCACGTGAACATCATAACTTGTGGTTTGATGAGGTGAAAGATTTACCTGAAAATCAACCAGGCTATGAACCAGAAAAAACGGTTTCAGATAAACCTAAACCATCAGTCGATAGTTAAGGTTAAGCATTAAAAACAAGGCCGACACAATCCATTGTGTCGGTTTTTTTATGGTCATAATTTGTCGTTAATGACAATAAAGTATTCCTTACACTAACGTCTAATAAAAAACACCGTTAAATCATATAAAATCAGTGGTATAAATAGGTTAGCAGGTTAATCATTATTACCAACATAAGGATGTTGTTATGTTATTTCCTTACAAAAATATTGTCGTGCTAACGGGGGCAGGCATTTCAGCTGAGTCGGGGATCCGTACTTTTCGTGCTGCAGACGGATTATGGGAAGAGCATCGAGTTGAAGATGTCGCAACCCCTGAAGGATATCAACGAGATCCTGAATTGGTACAAGCTTTTTATAACGCTCGTCGAGCACAGATAGAAAACGGATCTGTTACTCCTAATGCTGCTCATTATGCATTGGCAAAATTAGAAGCTGAATTAGACGGTACAGTAACTATTGTTACTCAGAATATCGACAACCTCCACGAACGAGCGGGTAGTCATAATGTTATTCATATGCATGGTGAGCTATTAAAAGTACGTTGTTGCGAGTCAGGCCAAACATTAGAGTGGCATGGTGATTTGCATACCAGTGATCATTGCCACTGTTGCCAGATTGCAGCACCGTTACGACCTGATATTGTGTGGTTTGGCGAAATGCCTATTGATATGGATAAAATTCATGATGCGATAGTGAAAGCGGATTTGTTTATTGCTATTGGAACATCAGGTAATGTTTATCCTGCAGCAGGGTTTGTCCATGAAGCATCATTGCAAGGAGCGCATACGATAGAGCTTAATTTAGAACCAAGTAATGTTGAAAATGAATTTGAAGAGAAACGTTATGGTAAGGCCTCTGAATTGGTGCCAGCTTATGTCGATGAACTATTAAAAGCGCAAGAGTAAAATTCATTTATCGCCATAATAAAAAACCGAGCTAAATGCTCGGTTTTTTGTATTTCACTAACTAATAGCAGCGATTATTCGCCAGCTTTTAGTTTTTGGAAGTACTCTTCGTAAACTTCAGTCATAGGACCAACACTGTTCTGCCATTCGCCAGCATCCATCACTGATTGTGGTGGATAGATGCTTGGATCATTTACGAAACTTGCAGGTAATAGCTTCTTCGCTGCCTCAACAGGTGTTGGGTAACCGATTTGTAGCGCAATTTTTGCTGCAATATCTGGACGAAGTAAGAAGTTGATCATCTTGTATGCATTATCAACGTGCTTGGCATTGATTGGAATCGCAAGGTTGTCCATCCAGAAGATAGCGCCTTCTTTTGGCCATACGATATCAATTGGAGCACCTTCTTTACGTGCCATGTATGCAGAGCCATTCCATAGCATACCTAATGACGTTTCACCTGCCATATAAGGGTTTGCAGGGAAGTCAGAGTTAAATACTAATACATTAGGCATTAGTTTTTTAAGTTCTTCGTAAGCGGCTTTAATTTGCTTCGGATCTTGCGTATTACCAGAGTAGCCTAATTTACGTAATGCAATTTGGAACACTTCACGTGCATCATCCATCATCATTAACTGACCCTGCCACTTAGGATCCCATAAATCAGCCCAGCTAGTGATTTTTGATTTATCAATCACATCAGTGTTAACACCGATGCCTGTTGCACCCCAAATGTAGGGAATTGAGTAATTGTTGTTAGGATCAAAAGGTTTATTTAAATAGTTTTTACCGATACCAGCAAAATTAGGGATTTTTGATTTGTCGATTTTCTTCAGCATACCTTCCTTACTCATTTTAGAAACGTAGTAAGTTGAAGGAACAATTAAATCGTAGCCTTTATCGTAAGTTTTTAATTTAGCGTACATGGTCTCATTCGACTCATAAGTCGAATAAATTACTTTAATACCGGTTTCTTTTGTGAACTGTTCTAGTACATCGTTAGGGATGTATTCAGACCAGTTGTAAAAGTATAACTTATTACTATCTGAATCTGCGGCTGTAGCAATGTTCGAATACATTGATACCGCACAAACTGCACCGGCCATCATTAAAGACCATTTTTTCATTGTTGTTAGCTCCTAACTAAACAGGATATCGAGAATGTTCTCTAGCGGCTTAAACCGCTTCTCCTAATTTTGTATTGTTTAAAATAGCATGCTTTTTAAACAAATATGAATTGGTATACGTGGCTAGTATAGCAGATAAAATCATACCTCCATCACAAATATAAACAGTTGAATGAGATATTTGTTTGCATAGCATTGATTAATAACAGGTAGTTAACTTTTATATAATATTGTTATACAAATGGATAAGAGAAGATTGTATAAAATCAGAAAAAACCGCCAAATTTGGCGGTTTAAATGAAACATTTTACTGATTTGCTTTTAACTCTAAAAAATAAGTTTCATAGCGAATATTCATTTCGCCCACTGAATCTTGCCATTCTCCACGATCCAGATCTGCTTGGGGTGGGAATAATGTTGGGTTATCTTTATATTTAGCATTCGATTTTTCAACGGCAGTGAGATAGCCCGTCTGCTCCGATATTTGTGCTGCAATATCTGGACGTAATAGGAAATCAATCATCTTATGGGCAGCATCAACATTTTGTGCATTTTTAGCAATAGCTAAACTATCAACCCAAAAAATCCCACCTTCTTTAGGCCAAATAAGTTTAATTGGTAATCCTTCTTTTTGCGCGGCTGCTGCAGAACCATTCCATAGCATGCCTAAACCAACCTCACCAGCTAGGTAGGGTACTGCTGGATTATCTGAGTTAAAGACTAATACATTAGGCATTAATTTTTTTAATTCTTCTTTAGCCTCATCAATCTCTTTAGGATTAGTTGTATTGCCTGAGTAACCTAATTTGCGTAATGCAATATGGAACACCTCACGAGTATCGTCCATTAGCATTAATTGACCTTTAAGTTCTGGGCTCCATAAATCAGCCCAACTATCAAAGTCATCAGGGTTATACATATCAGTGTTTACGGCAAGGCCTGTCATGGCAATAACATGAGGAATAGAATAATCGTTATTAGGATCAAACGGCTTATTTAGGTAATTGCTATCTAATTGATTAAAGTTGGTAAGTTTGGTCTTATCAATTTTTTGTAGCATCCCTTCATCACGCATTTTTGCTACAAAATAGGTTGATGGCACTACTAAATCATAACTACTTGGATGCGCTAGCAATTTTGAATACATTGTTTCGTTCGATTCGTAAGTCGAATAAATTACTTTAATGCCCGTTTCTTTTGTGAATTGCTCGCGCAGTTCAGTCGAGATGTAGGGGCCCCAGTTCATAAATACTAATTGTTTATCTTTAGTATTTTCAGCAAAAACATTGATGCTTGCAGATAGCAGCACAGTACTAATAAAAAGGGATGGCCATTTTTTCATTAACGTATCTTCATCATGATTTGAGAGAAAAGAGGAGCGCAATTTAGAGCAAGTTTGATGAGATTAGTAGTAAAAAAATGTGTCCATTTGTAACCGGATATTTGGCTGCTAATTAAAGAATAAATGAGAAGGGATGTATAAAAAAATGGCTAACTTTAAGTAAGTTAGCCATTCAATAATCGTTAAAGCGTTTAGATTACTTTTTTTCTCTTGCGAGTAATTGCGAACAAATTACAAGGAATAATGAAATGACCAGCATAATGGTTGCTAATGCATTAACCTCTGGAGAAATACCAACTTTAACCATTGAGTAAATCTTTAAAGGTAGAATTTCATAACTCGGCCCAGTAACGAACGAGCTCACAATTACGTCATCAAGTGACAGTGTAAAGCTTAGTAACCAACCAGCAGCAACAGCAGGTTTAGCTAGTGGTAGGATAATTTTCTTTAAAATTACCCATTCACTTGCACCTAAGTCACGCGCGGCTTCAAGCATTTTTACATCGAAACCTTTCAAACGACTATAAACAGTTACTACAACAAACGGCAGACAAAAAGTAATATGCGATAGTAATAACGTTAAGAAACCAAGATTAGCCCCAAGTAATAGGAACAAAGCCAGTAACGAGATTGCCATTACAATATCAGGAGACATCATTACTAAAAATAACATACCTGACACGAACTTCTTGCCTTTGAAGTTATAACGAAATAGGGCAACAGCTGTCAAACTACCAATCAACGATGCTGCAGTTGCTGAAATCACGGCAATTGTAATTGAGTGCCCAGCAGCTTGCATCAAGCTATCATTATTGACGAGTTCTTCATACCACTTGGTGGTAAAGCCACCCCATTTCATACCAAACTTACTGGCATTAAATGAGTTAACGATCAAGATTATAATAGGGGCATATAAAAATGCATATACCACTGACATAAAGCTGAATTTAAAGAAACGACCCATTATTCAAGCTCCACTTTCTTGTTCAGTAATTTTCCTGCTCGATAGTAGGCATATAGCATAATTGCCATCGCTAACGTCAGTGCGATACTGGTTGCAGAGCCGAATGGCCAGTCTCGCGCATTGAGCACTTGACTCTTAATCACGTTACCAATTAGTAAGTTTTTCGCGCCACCAAGTAGATCTGCTACATAGAACATACCTAATGCAGGTAGCAACACTAATAAACAACCAGCAATTATACCTGGCATTGTTAGTGGGAAAATAACTTTGATAAATGTTTGAAACTTATTCGCACCTAAATCTCGAGCGGCTTCGATATAGTTATTATCAAGCTTTTCTATGGCCGAGTACAAAGGTAACACCATGAATGGCAATAGAATGTAAACTAAGCCGATCATTACTGCATATTCGGTGTACATGATGCGAATGGGCTTATCGATAATATCTAAGTACATTAACGCATTATTTAGAATACCACGTGTACCGAGCATCAGCTTTAAGCCATATGTACGGATTAGCGAGTTAGTCCAAAAGGGTACAATAACCAAAAACAGCATAAATGGACGCCATTTTTCAGGCATCTTGGCAATGGCATACGCAAAAGGGTAACCAATCAACAAACATAATAACGTTGCTGTAATTGCCATATTAAATGAGTGCAAAAGTACTTTTGCATACATTGGATCGAAAAGACGTTCGTAGTTATCTAGTGTGAACACCATTTTGATCAGGTTTGCATCATCACGGGTTAAAAAACTCGTGCCGATAATCATAAGGTTTGGTACAAATACAAACAGTAGTAACCAACTTACAACAATCGTTATGATGATGTTTTGGAGATTAAACTTCTTGCTCATCTGCTAGCACCACTTCCCAACTTTCAACCCAAGTAATGGCAACTTTTTGATCAAGAGAGTGGTCTACGTCAGGATCATCTTCATTGAAGAACTCACTAACCATTACCGATTTTCCTGAATCTAGCTGTACCACAGAATCAAGCGTCATACCTTTATAGGTACGCTCTTTAACTTTGCCTAAAATGCCCGTTGTTTGATCGCCGTTATGAATTTCTTCAATACGAATATCTTCTGGACGTAAAAGCACTTTCACTTTATCGCCAATGGCAACATCAAGTTCACAGTGAATTAAAGAGTGACGACCTTCTAAATCTGCCATAATACGCTTACTGTCTAAGCGTTCTTTAACGATAGCATCAAACACGTTGATTTCGCCGATAAAGTGAGCAACAAACAGGTTGGTCGGCTCTTCGTAAATTTCACGAGGACTGCCATCTTGTTCAACATAACCATCACGCATAACGATGATACGGTCGGACATTGAAAGTGCTTCTTCCTGATCGTGAGTTACGAAAATAAAGGTAATGCCAAGTTTTCGCTGAAGTTGTTTCAGTTCAAGCTGCATTTGTTTACGTAATTTGTAATCAAGTGCAGAAAGTGATTCATCAAGCAAAAGAACTTTTGGTTTGTTAACAACTGCGCGTGCAATCGCAACACGTTGTTGTTGACCACCTGACAATTGATGAGGTTTACGAGGGGCAAATTTATCAAGTTGCACCATACGCAATGCTTCCATAACTCGAGGTTCAATTTCACTCGATGGCACTTTTTGCATGCGTAAACCAAACGCGACGTTCTCAAACACTGTCATATGTGGAAACAGTGCATAACTCTGAAACACCGTATTAACTAGACGTTGTTCAGCTGGAATGTCAGTAACATCTTTGCCATCGATTGTGATCTGCCCATTATCAGCAGTCTCAAAACCAGCAATTAGACGAAGTACTGTGGTTTTACCACAGCCTGATGGACCTAGGATGGTTAAAAATTCACCATCGTTTACGTCTAGGTCCAAACCTGTAATGATTTGCTTACCGTCAAAGCTTTTGCTAAGACCCTTCAGCTGGATTACAGGTTTCTTAGATGTTTTTGCAACGTTCAATTCTACGTTATCTCCACCTTGGGACTGATTGGTTAAGCCCCAATATTTTGGCTAAAATTAGGGGCGCATAATAGACCTGTAGTCTTTCAATTTAAAGCGTTTTCTCACTAAATTTATAGATTAACTGCTACTTACGTTAATGATAGCACGTTGATTCCTAGCAATAGGGGCACTATTACAAATAATACTGAAAAAATAAATTACGATTCAGTCAATAATAATAACGCTTTATTTTTACGCCCAAAAATTTATTACTTATGTTCAATCATAGTGAATGCGTTTCTTATAAAATAGAAAAAAGCGGTAGTTATCGCCTTACGATTGATTTATTGTCCGTTTTTCATGCAGTAACGGGGGGTTGAAATAAATTTTTACGCGAATAGTGTTTTTGTACAATGATGAGTAACGTACAATACGCTTACACAAATAATGATGATATGAGTATGAAAGAGACAACTAAAAAAAGTTTTCATGTTGGCGGTTCAATCGAAAAAGCAATGGTTGGCGATGTTGAGCTACAGCCAATAGCTGTTCTTCAAGAAGCGTTTAAGATAACAGCAAAGAATTTCACTAAGTTTTTACCTGCTGTTATTTGTTTGTTTATTGCACAGATTGCATTGTTACTTTTAAGCCTAAAAATACAGTTAGGTAACCCTAGTGTATTTTTTGACGCCTTTATTACGGGAAAGGGATTTACAGCAGATATTTTGAAAGCAGGCTTTATGGCTAACTTTTGGTCTGATGTTTTGATTGCTCCTTTATATGTTGGTGTTAGCTTAATGGCGCTTAATCATTCAGTAGGGCTACCAACGAAACCTAGTCAAATCGTTAAAGGTTTTTCGTTCACATTAGTATCTATTATTACTATGTTATTAATTTCCTCAATTCAGGGGATTGGTAGCAGTATCTTCCCATTGGTAGGGTTATTTTTAACAATGGCATTAAGCATGGCCATTTTACTCGTATGTGAGAAGCGAGTAACACCGATTAAAGCGATTCAATATTCATTTATGGCGACTGTTCGAAAAGTTATGCCAATGACTGCAATTTATTTAGTCGTAATGATCTTGTTTTTTGTATCTATTGTTACTGCGGGTATTGGTTTAATTTGGACATTACCATTTTTCTTTAATGTGAAAGCTATTATCTATCGTAATATGTTTGGTATTACATTACAGGTTACAGCAGCAATACCAAAAGTGGATGGGAATAAACCTGAATCAAAGTCTGATAATAATGTCAGTGAGCCGATTAACAATGATACGTTTAATGCGTAATTTAATGATAATAGCTCCAAAAAGCTCCTTTAAATAAGGGGCTTTTTTTTAACACAAAAACCTAACGCACTATAACTTTATAATTGTATCATTATTTCAAAATATCAATCTATTTAAAATAGTCAAAAACTATATGAATTTAAGAAGTAGTGCCTCTTATTTAAAAACAGGGACTAATTTTACAAAAAAGAATCACAAATGATGATGTATCTCAATGCCATTTGCTAACTATTCAATAATAATATTATTAATAGTAAATAGTGGCAGTACAAGCTGTCAGCTTCAGCAATAAAGGTTATTTAATGGATAAGTTAATAGAACGTTTTTTACGATATGTGAGCTTTGATACTCAATCTAACGGTGCAGTTTCCTCTTGTCCTAGTACATCAGGACAGCGTGTATTAGCTGAAGTGCTTCAATCGGAAATGGTTGAACTTGGACTCAGTGACATTTCTCTAGATGATAATGGCTATATTACTGCACGATTACCCGCAAATATGGCGGGTGATATTCCAGCAATTGGCTTTATTGCTCATATGGATACAGCACCGGATGCATCAGGTAAAAATGTTCGTCCACAGCTGGTTGAAAACTACCGCGGTGGTGATATTGCTTTAGGAATAGGGGATGAGGTGTTATCACCATTCCAATATCCCGATCTTAATAAGTTACATGGTCACAATATTATTACGACAGACGGAACAACCTTGCTCGGTGCTGATAATAAAGCGGGAGTTGCTGAGATAATGACGGCTATCGCTTATCTTATTGCTAACCCTAACATTAAGCATGGTGATATTTGCATTGGTTTTACACCTGATGAAGAAATCGGGCGTGGTGCGAATCTGTTTGACGTTGAAAAATTTGGGGCGCAGTGGGCTTATACTATCGATGGTGGTCCAATTGGTGAGTTGGAGTATGAAAACTTCAATGCAACCTCTGCAGATGTTATTTGCCATGGCGTAAATGTACATCCAGGTACAGCAAAAAATAAAATGGTTAACTCCATGAATATTGCGGCACAGTTTCAATTAATGATGCCAGCAGATGAAACGCCTGAATGCACTGATGGTTATCAAGGTTTTTATCACCTTAAATCAATGAACCCATCAGTTGCTCGCACTGAGCTTGGCTACATTATTCGCGATTTTAGCCGTGAAGGGCAGGAACAGCGCAAAGCCTTTATGCAACAGAAAGTTGATGAACTAAATCTACAGCTTGAAAAAGGGCGCGTAGAGTTGGTGTTGACCGATTCATATTTCAATATGCGTGAAATGGTAGAGCCATACCCACATATTATTGAATTAGCGAAATCAGCAATGATTGAATGCGATATACAACCAGAGATCAAACCGATTCGAGGTGGTACAGATGGTGCGCGTTTATCATTTAAAGGATTACCATGCCCGAATATCTTTACTGGCGGTTATAACTTTCATGGTATTCATGAGTTTATTACTGTCGAAGGGATGGAAAAGGCAGTGAATGTGATCGTAAAATTAGCTGAAAAAACAGCAGAAAAATATAGCTGATTTAACAATCAATAAATGCCCTTTATTTAAAGGGCATTTTTATAAATGAAATTATGCTCTTAAGAAAAGTAGAGATAAAAATGAAAAAAGTCGTTGTGCGATTTGAAGAACGAACAATATCTAATCTATCACCTTGTTAATTATCAGCCATTTAGACGTTAACGAAACTAAAGATGATTTCTCTATTGGTTTTACAATATAGTCGTCCATTATCTTATGTATGTCAGAGGCAATTTGCTCTCCATATTCGCCTGATAAAGCTATGATTGGCAAAGTATTATCTATTTTTTTTATCTGTTTAGCTGCATCAATTCCATTCATTCCTGGCATATGAATATCCATAAAAATCAGATCGATATTATTTTTTTTGACTTGTTCTATTGCCTCATATCCTGATGCAGCTTGTATAACATTGACCCCTTCTTTAGATAGATATGCTTTCACTAATAATCTATTAGCGTGCATATCGTCAACAACTAGGACTGTTTTATCATTAAGGTTTCCTAGTGGGGCAAATTTTGCGTCATTGATTATAGCTTCTAGTGAACACTCAAAAGCTAATGCTCCGTTAAGTGTATCAATATAGCCTTGTGCATGTTTAGAAACAGAGACACGATCGTTATTTAAATTTATTGAAGTACTATTAAAAATAAAAAGCGGTGTTATTTGAGCTAAATGACCATATTTTCCTTCACGTAGCATATTTATTTGATCGTAATGAGTAATGTATAGTCGATGATCTATTACTATAAAATTAAATGGGTGGTCTTTAAGACTTGTAAAACTCAGGTAGGGATCATTAGAGCATTCAATATCCATATTGAGCCCATTAAAATTCTCGGTAAGTTTTTTACTCAATCTAGGTGTACTTAAAATCAAACATGATTGACCTGATAAGTGTTGCTTAATTCTTGGGTTAGTTAGTTCGCCATTAGACTGAATATTGATTGCAGGGAAGGTGAGTGTGAACTCGGTGAATTCACCTAAAATAGAGCGGCAAGAGATTGAGCCACTAAATGATTCCATTACTTTCTGACAATAAGCTAAACCAAGACCATTACCTGAAATTTTCCCAAAAGAATAAAATTCATCAAATAAGTTTTCTAATTGCTCTTCTGTAATTCCAGGCCCAGTGTCACGAACATGTATCTTATTCTGTTTAAGCCCTTTTTCAAATTTAATAGTGATATGGCTCTCAGGAAAAGAGTCAAAATAATAGGCCGCATTTTTTAATAAATTAAATAAAACAAAACTAAATAAGGTATCAGAACCATAAAAATAAAAATCATTTGTTGTCTCAAGATGAATACGTTTCTTATGCTCTTCACTATAAAGACTAAAGTCATTGAGTGCTTGTGAGGTAAGAGATGCTGCAGAATAATGTTGGAAAAATGAAGTACTAATAGAGGAGCCACGTAATTCATCTAAAATAACATCGATAAATTGTGTACCTAATTGTAATGCTTTTTTGCCTTCAGATAATTCCTGATGAATTTTTTCAATCTCAATTGTCGCAAGTGAGTTTATTGATTTTTTATGGGCGCTTAAGAAGTCAGAATCAATTTTCTCAAAGTGATATTTGATTTTTGATAATGGGTTACGTATTTCATGCGCGATTGAACCTGCCAAAACTTGAGATTTACGCACTTTTTCTTCTGTGTTTATAAAACGATTAGCTCTTTCAAAAAGCCTTTGTAGTCCCATTATTTCTTCACAAGAAAATAATTCGTTGCTCATTTCTTTAGAGGTTATATAGAAATGAGTTATTTTTTTGTTCTCATCTAGTATAGGAACAACTAATGTTACATCCATTTTATGAAGTTGTTCTGAGACAAGGTGTAAGTGATTGTCTGCTGAGATATTATCATTTAACAACACATCTAGGTCTTGTTTTAATAGAATATTTCTTCCAGTCTTAAAGTAATCTCTCAGCAATTGGTTCTTATTTGACACTTGTAGAATAAGGCCATTATTAGAACAAATTACTGCATTCAGTCTTGAAATTCCCAAATCTGTTGAAATTTTAAATTCACTTATTATTTTTGTGATATTTTCAACTGGATTTCCTTTCTTATGATAAATGATTTTATTTGAAATTAGGCGAACTAAACGTAATGTTCTATTCCAAAAAAAGCCAGTAATTAATGTCCATAAAACCAAGAAAAATGGTGTTTCCTTTATGTGATATAATTCTAATAATATGACTGGAACTATATAAAATATAATATTAATGAAAGAGCTTGATGTAATAAATATTATATATTTTAAAGAGTAGAATCTACTATTGAATAAGGCGTAGCCTATTAAAAAGACTTCTATTACTGATAGGGCAGGAGGTAGCCAAGCCGCTGAGAAATTATGAAAAATCACTGCTGCTATGAAGTGAATTAAAAAGGTAGAGGAGATAAAAGCAATTATTCCTGTAATCATGTATTTTGCTTTTACTCTATTTATACAGGTATTATTTTTATGTAGGATTAATAAATTTATTATTGTTAACAAAAGTATTATTATTAACATTCCAAAGAAAATAAAACTTAACGCTCCAAAATTTATAGAAAATACCCCAATTGCCTTAATATCAATTGATATAATATTTATTTTAGGGATTATATTTGTAAGCAAGGTTATAATTATGCTTGTATATAATAGAAATTTTTGTGTATATGTGAGGCTAAAGTTTTCTTTTATTGATGTTATTCTACATGAAAACAAGTAAGCAAAAATGAAGGCTAATCCGGAGAAAATGTTCGCAGCCAGTGCTATGTTAACTGCAACCATATCGCTTCTTTCAATAAGAAGAGATGATTGAAAGTAGGCATTGGATAAAATCCACAATGAAATAAAAGAAGTGTAAATGATATAAGGGAAATATATACGTTTATCATGAGAAAGTGATGGTTTGCTGTATAAAAAACGAGCAAAATATCCAGTCCATACGGCTATTACAGCAGAAATCGCGACCAAAAAGATCGCGATAATATTTGTTGTAACAGCTTGATATAAATCAGCCATGAATTCCTGTTCTTTCAAGCTTACGCATAGTTATAATCCTTTTGTTGTAACTTCTGAAGTTACATTCCTTGAATATTTTACTCATAACCTCAGTTAGAACAATTCCCTGGTATGTTTTTAGTTTAGTTCCTTCAACGTGTTGGCTGCAAACGGAAATATATGGGCTTATTTCACAATTTTCAGAATTAACCGAATGATAAAAGCCTAATATTGATGGTTGCTCTACAATGGTATAGGCGATCTTTAATCCTATATTATATAATTCTATGGTCAAATACTTAAGTGTTAAGAAAAGAATGAAATTCAGTTTCTTATTTTCCCCACTTATTGCCATTCTTATTATCTCGCATACAAGATCTTTATTCTTTACCGATTGTAGCATTTTCCTATCTAGATTTTTAATTCTTTTTTCTTGTGCCAAATAATTGACATCATCTTCATACATACCGCAATTATTTAATGTATTTAGATTCTCATTTGATAGCTCAATTGTCCAATTTTCTGTTTGAAAAAATGGTTGAAAAGTTAACCACTTGTGCTGATTATTCCCCCGTTGAATAAGAGCCGTCGATAATAACAATGGTAATTCGCCATTATTTTCTTGGTATAGGATAAAGTGTTCACTGCTTAAAGACACATCTAAACAATAAAGCATTTCATACCAATGCTGTTGTTTGATAAATGTTTCTATGTTTATTAGTAGGTTAGCTGAAGATAGATCCAGTGCAACATTACTAAATGCTGTATGAAATAGTCGCGTATCATTTTCGATGTTACTAACAATTTCATATTTATAACTATCATCCTCATCACAGGTGTTTGAAAGCACAAAGTGTTCAACTTTATGGTTGTTTTGAGTTTTTGTAGCTTTTGACGTTATTTTATAACATTCATAAGTAGCCCAACACTCAAGAATATTTTCAAAATATTTAGTTGCACACTTTTCAATGAGTCTAAATAGTGGCGGTAAACCAAATAATAAATTTTCACTTATATTTTTTTTAGCAATATATGATGTTAATATTGTATATAAATTTCCTTTTAGAGGTCTTTTGGTGTGATTTTTTTCAATTTCTTTTATTCGGTATGAGACAATCTTTTGGAAAATATCAATATTACCGCTTATTTCTATGTAAGTATCAATTGCGCATAAAAGTTCATTCTGATTATTTTTGTTTACGTTAACACTATTTTTTAATAAGGACTTTAGCTCAAGTTCTACGTGGGCGCTATCGTTTAAACTTTTTTCTTTAAGTAAGTACATTTTCTTAACCTCGACTAATAAAATATCTAGTTAAGTGTACTTATATGCATTGTTTCTTATAATTGTAATTTTGTAAAAAAAATTTTTTTAGTTTAATGTTCCAAGTATACGTGTTTAGTGATGAATTTATATTTATCAGACTATCTTTTATATATAGAGATTCTGAAGCAACTAATCACATAGGATTCCCATTGTTAAATATCCTACAGATAAGCCCCATGTAGTTACGCTAAACCCTGCAATTAAGTATGTTATTAACCACCAAAAATGGGTTAGTGAAAAGCGAGCAGAAAAAAAGGAGCGCTATCATTTTCAGAGCAAGCTCAGTAATTAATAATCCTGCTGATGTTTAAATGCAAGACATACCAACTCCCATAGCGAATCAGACTATAGCTATTGCAGTTTGTGCTTCGTTACCGTTCAGAATCTTATGCACATAAACCACGGTATTAACTAATACCACCGCTGATGCACTCGCCGCTGATAGGTAAGCAAACCACAATGATTTAAGAGAGGGATGGTTTAAGTAATTCTTAATGTTTCCTAATACTGATGAAATATTAACAGTGTCAGAGCGATCGATTATGACTTTAGAAGCTTACACGTAAATATTGATACAGCAGAAACAATAAATGTTATTGCATCAAATATAAATAAAGACCAACAATTAAAAAAAGAGCGGTAAGAAGTGGGCTCAACAACTGCTATAAATCATAAGCCATTCTGTTGTGTATTGATGCTTGAGCGGCAAAATCGTTGGGAGCGTCGATTGAAATAGTGGTGTATAAGAAAAAAGATTAAAACATTATTCAAACTAAGGTACGGAATAAATAGCTGCACCTTAGTTTGGATACTTAAAAACGAATTGCTTACTCGTGATCTGTACCTTTAAGCATTTCGTTTAGCTTTTTCAAAATAGTATGAACGGCGTGTCCTTTTGTCACTTCACCACCTTGCTCAACGTCAATTTTCTGCTTGCCGTATAAGCCTGTTTCTTCTTCAGCGATATGAAGCCAGTCTGGATGCCAGTAAAAAGATTGACCGCCATCTGTGATCCAATTATGTACACCACAGTTCTCACCACGGTAGTTAAGATCTTTAGCTTGGTAAGCCATAATTTATCCTTTGTTTTATAGTTAGTTATTTCAGAACAATATAGAAAATCAGAACACTAAACCGTGATCTAAGTATAATATTTATCGTGTATGTAACCAATTATTAATGCGTAGTGTGATATATACTTTCTGGAACTGTCTTGTCGCAGATTTACAGTTCCACTATGCCTACTGATGAAATCCACACCATTTTAAAATATGTTCAGCAAGTGCCTGATTGTGACATTGTGTTGTGCGGTAAAACTCAGCTTATACTGAAGCCACCAGCGAACGAGCTCTTAACGAAATTCGTAAATATTATAATAACTGGTGATACTCACCAAGTTGTTGTTAGTGCAAAGATTTGGCTTGATTTAATGCATAAGACAGCATCAAAAGGCACCGCGATAAGGCATTTACAAAAATAATTTGGTTTTACGTTCAAAGAAAGTATGAGTTTTGGTGACTTTTGCGTACCATTCGATGGGATCGGTATAATCTCTGCTAACCTTAAGCCTATTTTTATTGGGCTCTCTAATACAAATAGCGCATTAAAATGATTGTCATAAAAAGGTGCGAGACGCGTTTCACTAAATTATGACGCCTAATGACTGAGTGAGGATCACTTTAAAATATGAATAATAAAGCCATAGTGAGTTATGTCTGGCTGTTGTAAAAACACTATGGCTAATATCGAAACTTACTGGTTATAACGTTCCATTAAATGTTCTTTAAAGAAACGAGGATTTAATGTATCACCCGTCGCTTGTTTAACTAATTCATCCGTTGAAAGCGTACATCCTTTTGACCAGATATTCGTTTCAAGCCATGCGAAAATAGGTGATAAATCTCCTGATGTGATTGCAGCTTCAACATCGACTACTTTCTTCATCGCAGCCATAAACTGCGCAGCATACATTGCACCTAAAGTATAGCTAGGGAAATAGCCAAAGCTACCGTCGGTCCAGTGAATATCTTGCATGCAACCATCTTTAAAATTACCCAATGTCGATAGGCCAAGATATTGAGTCATTTTTTGATCCCAAATAATCGGAATATCATCAACCTCAATATTACCCTCAATCAAATCACGTTCTATTTCATAACGTAAAATAACATGCGCAGGGTAGGTGACTTCATCCGCATCAACACGAATAAAACCCGGTTTAACTCGCGTATTCATTAGGTACAGGTTCTCAACAGATAATGAACTATCTTTTGAATTAAAAGCCTGTTGAATCATAGGCGCTAATAAACGACTAAATGACGAACTACGCGATAATTGCATTTCACAAAATAAACTTTGTGATTCGTGTATCCCCATTGAGCGTGCCTCACCAACAGGTAGATCACGCCATTGTTTAGGTAAACCTTGTTCATAACGCGCATGACCTGTTTCATGGATAACGCCCATGAGTGCAGACGTGAAATCACTTTCATCATAGCGGGTAGTAATACGTACATCCGTTGGTACGCCACCACAAAATGGATGAGTACTGATATCTAATCGACCATGTTCAAAATCAAAGCCGAGTAATTTCATCGCTTCAAGGCTTAGCGCTTGTTGTTGTTCGATAGAAAACGGAGCTGATAGTGGTAATACGGCGTCACTCGTCTGTTTAGCTTCTACTTGTTGGATTAATTGAGGTAGCCATGATTTTACATCTGCAAAAATACCGTCTAATACAGCAGATGTCATACCTGGCTCATAAATATCTAATAATGCATCATAGCGACTTAATCCCGTCGCTTGTGCACGAATAGATGCTTCTTTACGGGCTAATTCAACAACAGGTTTCAAATTAGCTTTAAAACCTTCCCAATCATTCTCTTTACGTTGTGAACGCCAAGCATGTTCACATTGAGAACCTGTAAGTGATTGTTGCTCTACAAGATCTGCGGGTAAAATATTTTGCATCGTCCATTGACGTTTAAGAGCTAAAAGACTAATACGTTGCTCTGGTGTGAGATCTTCTGTCTCTGCTTTTGTAAACCAATCTTCTAGGTAATCGGCAGTTGCTAGTTCATGAGAAATAACGGCAAGTTCAGCCATTGCTTCTGAGCGCGCTTGTGCACCACCATTAGGCATGATTGCAGCCTGATCCCAACCGCAAATAGCATTGAGATGCCCAAGGCGAGAAAGTTTTTTAGCATGACGTTCTAATTTATTGTAATAGTTCATACTTGTTCCTAATTGATAAACAGCAATAAAATAAATTTAACCCAACTTTTCACTATTTAATAGAAATACTCTATGTGTCGAGTAATAAAAATGCGAACATAGCAGTAATTATTAATTTAAAATGAAAATAAGCAGTAATTAATTGCTATTAATGATTTATATTTAGCGCTATTAACGTTATAAATGTAATTAGTAATAGCAATTAGTAAGACAATGTTACGAAGTCCTGTTTTATTATATTTTTTCGCTATACTGGCAATCATATAAATACCTATTAGGTTATTATCTGCAAGTCCTCAATAGCTATGTAGATTGATATTATCGTTTTTTAAAGGAATTTTGCCTCACATGGAAAAGACGACTCGGTTTTTCTCTCTGGTTGGTGCTACAGCGCTTTACTCTTTATCATTTTCAGCGTCTGCAGCTATGCCGACGGTAGTGCCTGATGCACCAACGTTAAGTGCTAAAGGCTATGTATTGATGGATTACAATACAGGTAAGGTTCTCGTAGAAAAAGATGCTAACGTTAGACTAAATCCAGCTAGCTTGACGAAATTAATGACAAGTTATGTCGCTGGTCAAGAAATGAAGCAGGGTAACATCAGCGATAAAGATCGTGTTGTTATTAGCCGTAATGCTTGGGCTAAAAATTTCCCTGATTCTTCAAAAATGTTCATTGAAGTAGGTAGTGAAGTACCTCTAATGGATCTATTCCGTGGCTTGATTGTTCAGTCAGGTAACGATGCGAGTGTCGCAATAGCAGAACATGTTGCTGGCTCTGAGCAATCTTTCGTGAGTTTAATGAACTCATGGGCGAAAAAGCTAGGTATGAATAATTCTCATTTTGCTAACCCGCATGGTTTAGATCATGGAGACTTATATACAACGCCTTATGATATAGCGCTACTTGGTCAAGCTCTTATCCGTGATTTACCTACAATTTACCCGTTGTACAGTGAAAAATCATTTACTTATAATAACATTACCCAACGTAATCGTAATGGCTTGTTAAATGATCCAAGCATGAATGTTGACGGTATGAAGACAGGTTACACCAGCGGAGCAGGTTATAGCCTAACCAGTTCAGCGACTGAAGGTGACATGCGCTTGATTGCTGTTGTTATGGGTACAAAAAGTACCAAAACACGTGAAATTGAGAGTAAACAATTATTAAACTATGGTTTCCGCTTTTTTGAAACAGTAACGCCACACAAAGCGGGCGATGAAATCATAACTGAACGCGTATGGTTTGGTGATAAAGATCAGGTTAAATTAGGCGTCGATGAAACAAGTTATGTGACCCTGTCACGTAATGACACTAAGAAACTGACAGCTAGTGTTGAATTGAATAGTGAACTTGAAGCACCTATTGCTAAAGGTCAGCAAGTTGGTGAAATTATTTACTCGGTAAATGATAAAGAAGTAGGCAAACAACCACTTGTTGCCCTAGAGCCTGTTGATGAAGGTAGTTTCTTTAGCCGTATCATTGATCAAGTACATAAATTTGTGATGAGCTTTTTTAAGTAATTACGATTTCATTTAACGTAAAAAAGCCCAGCCATTGTGCGCTGGGCTTTTTTATTGCGCATAGCTATTTCCAGTCAACAATAAAATACGTATAATTCACGCCCTATAAATTCTTATCCCGCAATTCTACTATCGATGTTGTCGGTAGTTCGAGAAGTAGTAATGAATCAGACAGATAACCGTAAAGAAACACTTGAATATAACAAACTTCAAAAACGTCTTCGCCGCAATATGGGTAACGCCATTATTGATTACAACATGATCGAAGAAGGTGATGTTGTTATGGCATGTATTAGTGGTGGCAAAGATTCATTTGCGATGCTGGATATTCTGCTTAATTTACAGAAAGCGGCGCCTATTAATTTTGACGTTGTCGCGGTTAACCTTGATCAAAAGCAACCTGGATTTCCTGAGCATATTTTGCCAGAGTATTTTCAAAGCTTAAATATTCCTTACTACATTGTCGATAAAGATACTTATTCTGTTGTTAAAGAAAAAGTTGAAGAAGGCAAGACAACCTGTGGCTTATGTTCACGTTTACGCCGTGGTACGTTGTATTCATTTGCTGAGAAAATTGGTGCGACTAAAATTGCATTAGGACACCATTTAGACGATATCGTTGAAACATTATTCTTAAATATGTTCCATGGCTCACGCTTAAAAGCAATGCCACCTAAATTGCGTTCAGATGATGGCCGTAACGTAGTAATTCGTCCGTTAACATACTGCCGTGAAAAAGATCTGATCAAATACGCAGAATATAAGCAGTTCCCAATTATTCCTTGTAACCTTTGTGGTTCACAAGAGAATCTACAGCGTCAAAGTATTAAAGCAATGTTGATTGATTGGGATAAAAAGACACCGGGTCGTGTTGATGCTATTTTCAAATCAATTCAAAATATTAGCCCAAGTCAGTTGGCAGATAAGAACTTGTTTGATTTTGTTAATTTACCATTGGATCGTGAAGGTGATAGGGCTGAATATGCTTTCACCGAAGCAACTGTATCATCGACTAATATTGATGAAAATATGTTCATTGATGTAACTAACGTTTAACGACGGTTGTTAATAAAACGACACCTTACTAATGAGTCGGTGTCGTTTTACTATTTTATGTTTAAGAATTTCTCAGAAAATTGTTGTCTGTTTTTATTAATTGCTTGATTATTATTATCAATTAACTGATCTTTACTTGCTATCCAGCCTTTATTTTTTATTGTTCTTAAATGATATTCTTGTTTATCATCAGTAATAAAACTTCCTTCCGTAATTGCTTTAATTTGCGTTATTTTGCCTATATCTTGACGCTGAGTATTTTGTAATTCCCATACCACAATATCGTTCTTTTTCCTTTGAATCGATGCAATTATAATTTGTTGTTTACCCTTATCTGGCAATGAGAGTATTAGGCTATCACCGATAGCTAACTGTTTAAGCAATGTTGTATCGACTTGTATTATGGTGGAATCACTAGGTAAAAATATTTGCTGCTCTAATTCAATTTGCTCTTTTAAGTTCGGCAGATAAATCCATAAGTCACTACCAGTTAATAAATTAATATTACTGTCGATTGCTAATGATTGACTGCTTTCCATCAATGAGGGTGATTCATTATCATCATGGAATGGATTACTTACTAAGAGATTGTTATCAGATAAAGGTATAACTAGTGTGTCATTATCTCTCTTTGCAATAAGCTCATCAAAATTGTCAGGTATAGGTAAAACCCCATTGCTATGGTCATTAGCCTTAACAGTAGGAGAGCTATGTCTAACCTTAATATCTATTGATGAGGAAGGAGGCGCATAGTAAGCATAATAAACATACATACCAACAACCATCATAGAGAGAAGAGAGATATAACGCTTATTCATTTTATTACTCAGTAATATTTAAATGTACGTTAAGGCGGAGGTCGTGTTTAAAGCGACGATAATGTAACCCTCGAACCGTGATAGGAAAACTACCTTTATATTCTCCTATGTCTAATTTTGGGTTATCGTCAGCAATAAAACTTATTCTAAGCTCACCATAAATAGGCCCAGTCTTACGGCAATAAGCTGCGTTATTCATCATCGACCAACCACAGCCGAGATAACGTTCACCTCGTAAAATAATGCTTTTTACCGCTCCTGTTTGGTTATTTTTTACATCAACATTGATTTTGCTATACAGACCAGTACGCCGACTCCATTGTGGTCTATTTGTCCCTATTTTATTAGGTGACTGATAATAGACTGTGCCATGTATCGTACGCTCGAATCGTTCACTTATAAAAGGTGATTCTGCTGTTATTGTGCCATCAATTGGTAGGGCTTCATTAATAGTGATATCAGCATTTATAGTGACAGTATCATTATAATTACGGTTATAAAGACTTTTAGCACTAAAAGTAAATTCGCCACTATAGCGACCTATAGGTAAATTAGGGTTATCTTTTTGATCAAAGTGTAATTTTAATTGACCAAGGTTTGCAGCTGGATAACACCAAGCACTATTATTAATTTTACCCCATCCACAATGTGTTTTACGTTGTCCTTGTAACCACACAAGATAAGCAATATTTGTTTGTTGGTGAATAAGTTTAGTTGAAAATAATGTAGTAGCATTAGGATAACGCCATATATAACGAGTAGGGCCATTAATCACATTGTTATTTTTTAAATAGTAAATGGATCCTCTTACATTTTTCTCTAACGGATCCGTTTCTAAGATGGTTTTCTCTGTTAATAGAAAGATAGGTTCTTTTGTATCAGTGGGGATATCGTCAACTGTTTTTAACATCGGAACAATACTTTGTAACCACGAACTATTTAAAGCAATGGGGGCATGGCCTGAATAACCGTATTGCCATCCAAACCACCATGATGAAATACCAACAGCAACATCGCTGCCTTTACGCTGTTGCCAAATGGCAGAGCCGCTATCACCAGGTGAAGCAAATGCCCATGATGGTGTGTTTTCAATTGCATGGTTAATTAGGCAATCTTGATATGAAAACCGTAATTGACCGGTACCACTACGTTTACCAAGCCAACCTAATTGACCTAAAGAACGCGATCCAAAAATACCAAAGCCTGTTAAATTTATAGCATCCAGCAAAAGGTCAGAATTGAAATGATTATCTATATATGGCTGCTTAATCACATTACCATTTTTATCTAACGGATCTGTAATTTTAGGGATTTTTGCTACAGCAATATCAGAACTACACCCTGTATATTTATTGAAGTAGTTTGTTGATATTCCTGAGCTAATTATGGTGCCATCATATAATTTGAAGCTAACATATTGACCTTGATGCTGGTCTTTGTGGTAACCATATAAGCAATGCGCAGCTGTTAAAATATAACTATATTGTTGATCACTGCCAAGCCAAGTCCCAGAACAATAACCTCGCCCAATAACCAATCCAACGTAATTATATTTTTGTTGATTTGCTTGTAAGTGCAATTTAGTGCTAACGTTGTTCACTAATACAGGATCTAAACTGCCACCTAGCTCAATATATTTGCTGTCATTAATACCAATAGAATATCCATTAAAAGAGAGTAAACATATAAATAGCACTACTATTTTATGAATCTTACACATAATGAACTACTTAATTACTAACTAATAGCTACAGTGTAGTGCAATATTCTTTATATAATTGTTTATTGATTTTTAGTAATCGTAAGAATCCATATCGATCATTTTTATTTATTGATATTATTAAAAAAACATATGTCTTAGGATTGAGAATGATCAAATCACAGTTAATTATACTGACAAGTCTTAGCGTAATAATTATGGGTTGTAGCTCACATCAAGCACAACAACTGGGATTTCAAGATAGTAGTGTTAACAGCTATGCTCGGCATATGTCTAATAGTCAACTTTGTGCCACTTATCTTGGTGAACGTTCAACAAATCAGACTCGTGTATCTTTGGCGGCAGAATGGCAGCATAGAAAACTAAGTCATGCTTATTGTTCAGAATTAGAAAATGAATGGTATTTAACTAAGTTTACTAAGTGGTTAATGAATGAAAAAGCAGCAAAGCCTAAATAATAAAAACGCCTCAATTGAGGCGTTTATTCAAAATAATAATATGACTTACTAATCAATTGAATTTGGCGCTAACGGGCTAATATAACCATCAGGTTTTAAGGCCAGTAAATCACAATTTAAACTATCTATAATATTCTCTGCAGTATTACCAATAAATACAGCTGACAACCCGGTACGACCAGTGGTACCAAGAATCACAAGTTCTGCATTAATTTCATCAGCAACTTTTGGAATAACATCTTCAGCTAAACCTTCTACAACATGCGTTTGCTCTTCGTCAATTGTGTACTTTTGACGTAAAGCTTTCATTGTCATCAAGTGATGTCCACGAACAGCGTCGGTGTATGATGCCGGATCAAACTCAGGTAATTCAATGGTAATATTTACTGGTGTTGCAGGGTAGGCATTAACTAAATTAACATGTGCATGAGTGATTGATGAGAAGGCAATGGCTTCTTTTACAATTTTATCGTTAAGATCTTCATGGGTTTCATCTTCAGCCGATAAATTCACACACGCAAGAACATTACCATTAGATGGCCAGTTTTCCCCTTTTACTAATAAGACAGGGATAGGGCATTTACGTAATAAATGCCAATCAGTTGGCGTAAAAATAACCGAACCTAATTTATCATGCTCATAGGTGGCTTTTATTAGTAAATCAATATCTTGGCTAAATACATCAGCTATAATAGATTCGTAAGGGCGATTATGCCATACGACTTTTATTTCGATGTTAATATCTTTATCTGTATGAGGTTCTATGATTTCTTTGAGCCATTCTTCACGTTGCATAACGACACCACGACGCATTGCATCACGTTCGTCTGAAGAAAGCATTGATGTCATTTCATACGAAAAGTCATAAATAGCGAGGAATATAATAATTTTCACATCATCACAAGTCTTAGCTAAATGAATAGCACGAGATATTGCAGGCTGTTGTTCTCGTTCAGGATCCGCAACAACAAGTATGTTTTTATATTTTTGCATAATAATGTCTCCCTACGGCAGAATCTCTTTTTGAATGAATAAAAACAAAGAGAACACCTTTACCGTTGCATTTGTCTGATACACTTTTAAATCAAGTGATTAAAAAATTAACATAATATTTACTGTACTCTAAAGTAACCAATATGGGGAGTAGTTTGAGCAAGAAAATGCAAAAATGGGACAAAGGAACAATTATATACATTCACAATACAGATAGATTGTTAATTAAGAAAGGTGATAGATATAAAAACAGGCACTAAATAATGCCTGTTTATAAATTGATTAGATAGGGTATTTTGCTACTACAAATTATTACTCTTGCTGACACCAGCAAGTTTTGCTAACTCATCATGATCTAGGATCGTAATGTATTTACCTTTTACACTTAACATTTCAGTTTTTTGAAAACGACCCAATAAGCGACTTATATATAGTTTCAACAGTTAAGCCTAAATAGTTACCAATGTCACCACGTGTCATGGTTAAACGGAACTCGCGAGGAGAGAAACCACGTTGAGAAAAACGTAATGATAAATTGTAAAGGAACGCAGCTAAACGCTCTTCTGCATTTTTCTTAGACAATAGTAAAATCATTTCTTGATCGCCTTTGATTTCACTACTCATCAAACGCATGATCTGTTGGCGAAGTTTTGGCATTTTACCTGATAAATCATCAAGAATTTCAAATGGTATTTCACATACCATTGATGTTTCTAATGATTGTGCAAAGCTAGGATGTTGCATTTCATTGATCGCATCAAAACCAACTAAATCACCGGCTAAGTGGAATGCAGTGATCTGCTCATCACCTTGCTCTGTAATAGTATAGCTTTTTATTGTACCTGAACGAATAGCATACAAAGATTTAAGCTCATCGCCAGCTTTAAAGAGTTCTTGACCTTTCTGAATCGGCTTTTTACGTTCAATTATTTGATCCAGCTGATCTAACTCTGATTCATTCAAAGTGAATGGAATACACAGTTGGCTAATGCTGCAATCTTGACAGTGAATAGCACACCCACCGGATTGAATGCGTTTTGTGGTGAATTTTTCTGAAATCATATGCCTATCTAACCAATTTGATGTAGGTCAATATTTTAACATATTATGAAGCAATATTACGAGTATTAAAAACCTTACCATATTTGATTGATTGCAATGTAACCAGTATGCATACCATAAATGATAATAAATAACGCATTACCACGTTTAAAGTAACTATTT
Organism: Photobacterium kishitanii; assembly: GCF_003026355.1. Lineage (GTDB taxonomy): Bacteria > Pseudomonadota > Gammaproteobacteria > Enterobacterales > Vibrionaceae > Photobacterium > Photobacterium kishitanii. The sequence goes on from NZ_PYON01000001.1 coordinate 132,830, forward strand.
TGGAGTAAAAATTTTAGTTTATCTGCGACGGTTCCTATAGCGAACATAGCCGGTAAAGTACCTAGACCAAAAGCTAACATGATAGTCATACCATTGATTGCACTTCCAGAGACTGCAGCCCATGTTAATGTTGAATAAACTAAACCACAAGGTAACCATCCCCAGAGAAAGCCAAAAGGAATGGCTTTAAAAGGTGATGTTAATGGTAAAAAATACTTAGTTATAGGTACAATATAACGCCATATACGGTGACCAATACGCTCAATATAAGTAAGACCAGACCACCATTTACCGATATATAGCCCTAATATAATCATCATGATAGAAGCTAAAATACGCAACAAAATCAATGTGCTACTTGAGTTGCTGAGAGTTGCAGCTTGAGCGACGGCTTGGCTAACAATTAATCCAGCTATCATATAGGCACTTATTCGACCTAAGTTATAGCATAATAAATATATCCAATGGTGTTGCGGTTTATCTGGCATCCCCATTGTTACTGCTGCCGCGATACCACCACACATGCTAATACAATGGCCTGCACCGGTTAAACCTATGATTAATGCCGTCAGAAAATTAAGTTCGATCATGACTAGAGTTTGATGATAACACTGCCTTTTTTGATGAAGTTTGAGACGAATTTTGGGGCTTTTCTAAATCATCATCAAACAAAATATCATAACCTCGACGCTCTAAATCATCAAATTGATTAGTCTTTACTGCCCATAAAAAGACAGAAATTGCGAGGCAAACAAAAATAAGTGCAATAGGTATTAACATGTAAAGAATTGACATTTATTTTAATAACCTTAAAGAATTTGATACAACAATAATAGAACTTGTAGACATACCTATAACTGCAATATAGGGAGCAACAAGACCAATTATAGCTAATGGTAGAATAATTAAATTATAGCCTAATGCCCACACCAGATTTTCATGAATAATATTACGTGTCCGTAATGCCAATTGTCGTGCGGCAATGATAGGTAATAATCGATCACCTAATAACACTATATCTGCCGATGACTTAGCAATATCGGTACCACCACTTAACGCAATAGAAAGGTGAGCCCCGGCCAAAACGGGTGCATCATTAACACCATCACCAATCATTAATGAAATATCAGTCGATGGTATTTTTTGCAAGTAATTCAACTTGCTTATTGGGGTCATATTCGCTTGTAAATGGTCAATATCTAATTGTTGCGCTACTCGTTGAGCATTAACAGAGCAATCGCCTGTTAACATTGTGACTTTCATTCCTTGTTGTTTTAAAGCATTAACTAATTGTTTGCTATCTTTACGTATTGGATCTTCAATTTTAAAAGCAGCAATAATACGTTTATTGCATGATAACCATATCGAGTAGTCATTAAGGTGTTGATTGTTAGTAGCAGGAGGATGCGTAGATTGGTTGTGACTGACAAATTCGTACTTACCAATTCGCCATTGTTGTTGATTTATAGTACCACTTAAACCATGACCAATTACATTTTCAACTTTATCAAATAGTGCTGTTTTTGCTTGATAAGGTATAAACATTTTTGCGATCGGGTGATTTGCATAGCGTTCTAACTCTGCTGCGTACATTAGAATATCTGCAGTGGAATGCTGACCAAATACTTTGGTTGTAACGAGTTGAACATTACCTTCGGTTAAGGTACCTGTTTTATCTAATATAACATGATTTACTTTGCACAATGTTTCCAATACGTGGCCGCGACGAACCAATAATCCTAGTCGTCCTAATGACGATGTTGAACAAGTTATTGCTGTTGGTGTAGCAAGCGATAATGCACAAGGGCAGGTAGCAACTAATACAGCTAATGTTATCCATAATGCATCTTGTGGGCGATAGATATACCAATAAAGCCATGTTGAAAGCGCAATGACTAAAATTGCTGCAACAAAATAGCGTGCAACAGTATCAGCAATTAAAGCTATTTGGGGTTTTGAATATAATGCATGATCTTGTAAACGGACAATATTGGAAATTAATGAGTCTTTACGATCATGCATGACCCTAACAGAAATATTGCCATCGACATTAATTGTACCAGCAAATACAGTATCGTTTTCAGTTCGTTGAACCGCAACAGATTCTCCCGTTAGCATTGACTCATTAATAGTTGTTCTGCCTTTAACAATGATTCCATCAGCCGGTAAACACTCACCAGGGAGAATTGTGACAACGTCACTTTTTTTAAGTGTTTTAGCTGCAACTTTCTTGCCTGAAATAAGCGTAGCCATTGTCGGAATAAGTTTTAATAAATTAGCACTTATAGCTGCAGCATGACGCCGAGCTCGCATTTCAAAAAAACGACCAAGCAAGAGGAAAAAAGTAAACATTGAAATTGATTCGAAAAAAACTTCACCTTGTTCAGTAATGGTGGCATATAAGCTGGCGCTATAAGCAAACAATAGAGCAATAGATACAGGCACATCCATACCTAAACTTAACGTCTTAATATTTCGCCAAGCATTACGATAAAAAGGGAGAGCTGAATATAATAAGACAGGGGTCGCTATCAATAAACTAATCCAACGTAAATAATTTTGAAAACTATTATCATGCTTATCTAAAACATCAAAATAAAGTGCAATAGCTATCATCATAATTTGCATTGTTGCAATACCAGCAATCCCTAACTTGTACAGATAATGACGCATAGTTTGTTGATAATTTTGTTCTTGAGAATCAACTTCAAAGGGAGCGGCTTGGTAGCCTAATTGATGAATAATAATCAGTAAATCGCTTAATTTTACAGTTGCTGCATCCCACACTAATAAAGCGCGATGAGTTGTAATATTCACTTCAATCGTGATGACACCTGCTTGTTTCTTCAATTGTTTTTCAATTAGCCACGCACATGCGGCACAAGAAACGCCATCAACAGAAAGTGATATTTGTTTATGCTGTTGGTCATTTTCAATTACAAAGTCATCTTGAATATCTTGATGATCATAAAGTTGCAATGCTTGTAGGTTCGGAGGAATAATATTGGATTTTTGCGCAGTTTGAGTTCGATGTTCATAGTAATTAGTTAAGTTATTATCAACAATAAGCCTCGCTACTGCTTCACATCCCGCACAACATAAGTGTCGTGACTCTCCTAAAATCTCAAGATGAAATTGACACTCTTGAGATATTGGTTCATCACAATGATAACAACGTTGAATAGGCGGCGGTGTTATACTGTTTAAAGTCATTCCTTGTTATACCTATGTATTAATATAGGAAAAGTATTGGCTCCTTATAAGGTTAGCACTTAATATCAGATATGAATTTTTTTAGTCATTTAATAGCTAAATAGTAATAACAAAGGAATACATAAGAAATGGCAGCACAAAAATTAACCAGGGGAAGATTAATTCAAATTATTGTTTTAATGATCGTTTTAATTACTGCATTTGTTTGGAGAACAGTAACATATCAAGCACAACCTATAACAAAAGTTCAAGCGAAGGTCTGTAGTTTAAATGCGGGAAATTGTTTATTTAATATTAATAATAAAACAGTTACAGTCGCATTATTACCTGTAGCGCCGAAAGCTGATATACCGCTTATATTGAATATTAAAACTGTTGATATAAAACCTAGTGCAAATGTAAGTGGTGTTAGTATGAATATGGGTACCTTACCAATTATATTTAAACAAAAAAATGATGGTTGGAGCGGTGAGTTTATAGTCCCTCAATGCACCCATGACAATATGACATGGGTTATCGATATTAAGGTTGATGACAATATATATTCGTCAAAATTTACAGTAACTAAATAAGATAAGTAGTGCTATTTTTCACTATATATCAAATACAGAGTAAATATTAATGGTAAATGTTTACTCTGTATAAATCATTTTTTTTGTCATCCCGCCATCGATAACAAAATTTTGCCCTGTAATAAAACCAGATTGAGAACAGACTAAAAACTCAATCATTTCTGCAATATCGTCTGTATTACCAACACGACCAACAAGATGTTGTTGATGGTCTGCGCTATTTAAAATTTCGTTAGATGAATTGATCCACCCAGGCGATATACAATTTACTTTAATTTCCGGTCCTAAACTAACCGCTAATGCATGAGTTAATGAAACAATACCACCTTTAGTTGCACTATAAGCCTCTGTATTTGCTTCTGATTGAAGTGCTCGCGTTGATGCAATATTAATAACATTACCATGTGAGATCTTTAATAATGGTAAGCATTGTTGAGTGATCATTAAAGGAGCAGTTAAGTTAATATCAATAATACGTTGCCATTCATCCAATGGTAAAGACGCTAATGGTGTATTGTAAGGATTAGCAATCGCTGCATTATTAATAAGTCCATTGAGTCGACCAAACTGTAATGTTACTTCATTAATAATTGCTGTCATTTCATTTTTATTAGTCACATCAGCAGGCCAAAATCTAATTTTCGGGTTATCTGCAACTAGTTGATGGCCAGCATCAATATCTATATCGACAGCAATTACAATATTATTTTTTTTAGATAAATACTGACAAATACCTTTACCGATACCTTTTGCACCACCAGTAACTAATATAACATTTTGAACAATTGAATATGACATAACGCTCCTTGAGTCTATTAACTGTATACTATGATAGGTGATAATAGGTTAATTCATAATAATAAGATAAAAAATAATAATTAAAAATGATTTGTTTACTGATCATATTAAGAAAAATGATTATTATAAGGAAAAATTAAAAAGATATGGCTATGGATATTGCAACAAGTTTTTCAGTGCTAAATAATTCTCATGATGCGATCGTTGACGCGATTAATAAATTAGATGAGAAAATAGCACCTCCATCATTACTTTTGTTGTATTTTTCGGAAAATTACGATTACGACGTTTTACAATTAATATTAACGAAGCGCTACCCAAATACACCGTTTCTCGCATGTTCATCATGTCAGGGGTTTATGACGGAGGAAGGATATATTAATGGCCAAGGTATCGCACTTTGGGCTATTAATGATATTGTTGGTGCTTATGGGACATCTATTGTTTCATCTAACAGCTCTATTTTTAATATTGCTCGCCAAGCAATACTTAAAGCAATTAATAATAGTGGTCGCCTTGGTGAAGCACCAACATTAATTTTACTTCATGCGACACCAGGATATGAAGAAGAGGTGATTAGAGGAATAGAAGATGTTGTTGGTAAAAACATTGCCATCATTGGTGGTAGTGCGGCTGATGATCATGTTCAAGGTAAATGGCAGATATTTAACCAAGAACAACAAACACAACAGGGTATAGGCATTGCTGTTTTTTATCCAAATTGTGAAGTAAGTTTTTCTTTTCACTCAGGTTATGCTGCAACTTCATATTCAGCCATTGCCACAAAAGTGCAAGGTCGAGAGTTAATTGAATTAGATTATCAGCCAGCTGCGGATATTTATCAAAAATGGATAAAACAAAGTTTTGACGCAAACAGTAGTATTATTAATGAAAGTAGTTTAAATCCTCTCGGACGCTTAGTCGGAGAAATTCATGATTTACCTTATTTCAAATTAGCACATCCTTTAATGGTAACTAAAACCAATGGTTTAAAAATGTTTGCCTCTATCATTGAGGGTGAGCGTTTATATTTCATGACTGGTACAGATGAACGATTAATAACTCGAGCAGGTCGAGTTGTTACTGCAACAAATGGAATTAAATTAGACCCAATTGGTGGCCTAACAATATATTGCGCAGGTTGCATGCTTAAAGTTCAAAAACGTATGAAAGAGGTCGCATTGTTTGTAAAGATTGCGATGCATGACAAACCTTTTGTTTGCCCATTTACTTTTGGTGAGCAGGGGCAATTCGTTACTGGTGAGAATGCACATGGTAATTTAATGATTTCAGCTGTTGTTTTTCATAGGGACTAATAATTATGATTGGTTTTGATTCAGAAAAACTACAAGAAACATTATTAGATCTTCAGCGCAGTCAAGAGAGAGAAAATCAATTACGGATAGAGAATGCAGCAATTCTTGAAGGCGTTTCTGCAATGGCTGGCGCAAATAATAAGCGTCAAGTTTTTAATAGTTTATTAGAAGTTTTACGGAAGTTTATTGCTTTTGATAATGCGATAGTTCTAACTCGTGACGACGAGGCTTCAGATTTACATGTTTTAATGAGTACTGTTACAACGCTTGATTTTAGCCATTGGCAAGTCGGAAGTACATTTAATCGCTGTATAAATGGGGAGTGTATTGCATTATATTCTCCCAAAGACATTGAAGAATTTAAAAATAAAAGCTCTGATTTATTAGATATATGTAATTCAAGTTTGATTACTGGGGTAAAAATCAGTTCTGGCGATGCTATGATTATTCTAATGAGCACCGAAAAAGGACATTTCACTTCTAGTTGTCGACGTGTTTTAAATAGATTTAGACCATTACTTGAACGCGCAATTATTGATATTGATTATCGAGAGCGATTGCAATCGTTAGTTACAGCACGAACACAAGAACTCACTCATAGCCAACAACGTTTTAAAGATTTTGCGCGTACTGTTGGTGATTGGTTCTGGGAGATAGACACTGATTATAACTTTAGCTATATTTCAGCGTCTCATATTGCTAACCATTTAATAGATAATGATAATATCATGGCATTCTTTGATGGCCATGAGGATTTTAAACAAAAATTTCGATTACAATTACAGCAAAATCAGTCATTTGAAGATCTTGAGTGGCAATTAGTCATAGACGGAAAAAAACAATGGCTCAGTTTTAGTGGTACTCCTTACTATAATAAACGTGGATTGCTGCTTGGTTATCGTGGTACAGCAAAAAATATAAGTGTCAGAAAAAAACGGTTATGTGATTTACAGCAAGCTCGCCAGCAAGCAGAATCTGCAAATAAAGCTAAATCACAATTTATAGCAATGATGAGCCATGAAATAAGAACGCCATTAAATGCTGTATTAGGTTTAATGGATCTATTATCATCCTCAGGCCTAGAAAATGAGCAACAACAATGGTTAGGACAAATGGAGCAATCAGCACATTTACTCTTAACTATTATCAATGATATCCTCGACTTATCTAGAATTGAATCTGGTAGCTTTGAATTATTCAATAGTAATATTAATTTTTCAGACAGTATTACCTTGGTTAAAAATCAACTTCAGCCAGAAGCCAATAAGAAAAACATACTATTACAATGCGATATTGATAAATCCATTCCTGAATATATTTTTGCAGATAAAAATCGCATCATTCAAATCATGTTTAACCTTATTGGTAATGCTATAAAATTTACTAATATTGGCTCTGTTAAAATAGTTGCACGTAAGATAGATAATAATATTGAAGTTTCTGTTTTAGATACAGGTATTGGAATTGCTGATGATGCATTGGAAAATCTCTTTAATCCATTTCATCAAGCTGATGGTAGCATTACCCGTAAGTATGGTGGTACAGGATTAGGATTAACGATTAGTCAGTTATTGATAAAAAAAATGAAGGGAACTATCACAATTAAAAGTGAGTTAGCTGTTGGTAGTTGTTTTACCGTTACATTTCCTATTCATCCTGCAGAAGTTAAAATAGATAATCCAACTGAAAAAAAACAAATAAAATTAATACAATCACTTAATATATTGCTCGTAGAAGATAGTCTTACAAACCAGCTTGTTGCTAGGTTAATGTTAGAACGGCGAGGACATCAGGTTACGATAACTAATCATGGCCAAGAAGCAATATTAAAACTGTTACAGTGTCACAGATCATTTGATTTAGTGCTAATGGATATATCAATGCCCGTTTTAGATGGGTTAGAAGCAACTAAATACATCAGAAAGCTCAATATTGATACGCCAATCGTCGCATTAACTGCAAATGCTATGCAGAATGATCAATTTCTGTACCAGCAAACAGGAATGAATGGTTTTTTAGCTAAGCCAATTCAACCAGAAGAGCTAGATCTAATGCTCGTAAAATATCAGATTTTAAAACAAGTAACATAACATTAGTTATACATGATCAAGACAGCTGGGATTTTTCTAAATATTCAAATAACTAAGTACGATCAAAAACTGACTGTGTTAAACACAGTCAGTTTTTAGTTCATAAGTAATTAAGATCTAATTTAAGTACCAAGCAAATGTAATGTGCGGCAGTATTTAAATTAGGTGTTAATTACCTATTTTATGGTAAATAGCCAATACTGTTAAATAGCGAGAGTTTAACGATATACAGATCGTTAAAGAGGGAGGTAATAAAGAGCAGTTCAAAGAAAGATAGTCATTATATCCCACTACTTAATACCTTATTTAACATAATATACATAATGCGCACTTAAGTGTCAGGTTATTATCGGTGTTTCTTTCTAGGCCGTTTGGCTTTATTCTTTGATACTGGGCTTAGGTTCATTAGTTGCTGACTTAAGGTTTTCATTTGGAGCCTTGTTGCAGATTGGAACATTAGACTTAACTCTTACTGGTTTTTTCGTATCAACATAATCAACCGTGTCACCATAAACTGTAAATACCTAGCCGCATAAAGTGTACGATTGTCGATTTCTAAAAGATTACTTCCAAGTCGATAAACCGTTGTTAGAGAAACAGCAAGATGTTCAGCTAATTGAGATTGGTTCAAACCAAGCAATAATCGAATACCTTGAAACCCCATGGAACGCTCTAAAACATAACATCCCTAATAATGTAGTATGTTTCATACTGGAACATAATGGTAATTACGTTTATTGGTTTTCATTGATGATGCCACTGAAAAACTGATGAAGTTACGATTTAGCGAAACATAATCTGCGTTTGATTACATGGTTGCCACTCGTGAATATGTTGAACACATGGTAAATCCACTGCTTTTTACAGTGATCGGCATGCCTCCTTTCATGTCATTAAACGGATGTAGAAACTAATAGCAGAACTTAAAGATTGTACAAATAGCCCTCAAGCCAAAGTCAGTGTTGAGCGCGTGAACAAAACCTTACAAGATCGCTTAGTCAAAGAAATTCACTTACAACACATTGATCGAATGTGTGGCTCCCCGACTTTATCACTGATTTCAACCAACGTTTTACTAAGCTGCTCAATAGACATGCATCGGCCATTACGCGAATCGGAAAATGAATTACATGATATTTTTGCATGGCAAGAGCAAAAAAATATGGTCATCGAAAATTAGGATTTAAAGTATTTGATAAGATCGAGGATATTGATAAAGGTTAGGTGATTGATAACAAACCTTTGGGTGCAGTATTGAAATTTTCCCAGGCTAAACAGCAACAATATGACCAACAGCAAACACGTCGTCGAAGCAAAAAAGCTGTGACTTCCCTACTTTTCCCCCTATGAACTACCTTAAAAGGATACATTTTAAAATAGAGAAAACAAAGGTGTCGGGTTCTTATACCTAGTTCGTTGGTCTAGCTCTTTGATGACGGCTTATATTCATTAGTTAATGAGTCACCGATAAATTCTTATTTTTCTATTTGATATTTACTGATCAATTTGAGCTAAACTAATATGTTATTGTCAGATCTAATACCTGCTATAAAGATTTTAGTTCTGTGTTATAAGACCATGACTTATCAGCACAAGAAAAATAATTGAGCGCCATCGTCTCAATATTTGATAAGAATAATACATCAATAGATGATGATATTAGGATTCCGAATTTAAAACGAAAACCTTGAGTCTATCAACCATGTTATCGTTACACTTATATAGAGCATTAGTATTAATATTGATTACGACTTATGTTGCCTGTTCGCGGAGTATGTCTTTGATTATTACACCTACGACTCGCAAGTATATAATCGCATGTTCATTTCAGTGTTCTGATTAAGACCTGATTGAACATGCGAGCAAACATTAAAAGATCGTTTAGTTAAATCTATCTCTCTATTTAATTAATCCAAATGTTAGTTCGAAATTTTCTTGAGTAAAATGACCATCATCACCGAAAAAAACGCCTTAATAGTTAAATTTTAAGCCTTGGAAATTTAACCATCAACAGGAAAAAGTTCTGACTTCCCTGCTCTATAAATCATTAATACTGATATTGAAAGCGAAAAATGTCTTCATTTAATGTTGTAAGCTAAGAATTTCTGTATCCATAGTTCACTCAATTAATTTTGTTATTGCCTTTATCTAGATATGCTTAATCTTAATATATTTTTCATAATCACTTAGATATAAGACAATTAAGTATAGATAACTGAAGTATTGGTCTAAAAAAACATCTATTCTATCGTATTATTATAGCTTTTATGATAGTTATACTTGTTTCACAATTGCATATTTAGCGGTTTTGTATAAAATACTAAGGCGCTTTATCTATTTTGATACGGTGAATTTGATGACAATTTAGCTATCGATTTATAGCTAAAACTGATAGATAAGAATAAAAATGAACGATGAAGTAAACGACGGTTGTAAACGTCTTGGGCGTTTCGATGTTGATTTTGCACGTAGAACCATAACGCGAATTAGTGATGGCGCTTTTATTAAAGCTTCACGCTCAGAAACCTTAATTTTCACTCTTCTTGCTGAGTCTGCTAATAATACAATATATAGAGAAGTATTATTGGCTGAATGTTGGCAAGGAAAAATTGTTACTAATAATTCGCTAACAGTTGCAATTAAAAATTTACGTACTGCTTTTTCAAAAATTGGCGAGAATAAAATAATAACAACAGAGCCTAAATTAGGTTATTGTATTCGACAATCTGCACTTATTGATGACGGCTCTCACCCACCTAAAAGTGATGAGATTAGTTGCGAAGAAAAAAACACGCGACCTTTAATTGAAGTTCAACCTGTTGTTGCTAAAGAAAAAGTAGAAAATTCAAAAAAAATAAAAATATTAACGCCACGAATATGTAATATTAATGTTTTTGAGATTATTGTTGGCATTGCTTTTTTCTTTGCTACATTAACAATATGTTATCGTTTTTTATTTTTCATTGATACTACCTCTGTTGAGGGGTTACCTGTTATATACAATGGTGCTGATTTACCAAAACCGGTCCAAAATGCTATTTTACAGAATGATAATAGTAGTATAAGCAGATGGTATGCGTTTCCTATTAATAAATCATGTAATTATTATCAGTTATTTAGTGTAAGTAATGATCATTTTATTAATTACTCACCTACTATAAAACAGGAAATTTGTAGTGTTAAATAAAGCGCTTATAGGCATTGTTAGTGCTCTTGTTTTTTTGATTGTACAGGCAATAATTAGCTCCGTTAATACTAAGGCTACTTATGAGTTTTCAATAAATAATAATATTGAACAAAAAGAAACATTAAAATTAACATTAAATGATGGTCATGCGTCTATGCTGATTTCTCGTAATTCAAATAGGCAAGACTTTATCCATTTTGATGGTTTATTTTTACGATTTCAAAATCATTATTATTTATTTGGCATTGAACATATAGATAATAATTCTCAATTCATGTTCAGTAGTTTTTTTATTGATTCATTACGTTCAGGAGAAGCTATTTATATACCACGCTCTCCTTCTTTGTGTTTGGATAAAGATTTTTCTGATTTATTATTAGGCAAAAAAATAAGTGTTTAATATAGTAAAAGTCATTGTGAGATGGCTTTTATTTTTAATAAAACTATAAAGTTATAGTGCGTTAGAATAAAAGATTCACGTCTATGTATCTTCTTGTTATTATAAATATTCAATAAGGAGTAACTATGGCTATTACCATTAGAGATATCGATCAGCATTATTATATGATCGAAGCATTAAAGTCTCTGACAGAAACAAATGTAACAACGAAAGCATTAATAAAAGGTGGTTATTTAGCCGTTGAAATCGGTGAACAATTAGAACAAGAGACTAATCGACGTCTAAAAGCAGAAAAAGAACTAGCTGAATTAAAAGAAAAAGTTGCCCTTTTTATCCAAAGTAAAGAAGCTTTAATTAAATCTATTAATTGATAGACTTAGTCCAAGGAGTTAATCCTTGGACTAATTATTATTATCAACTACAACTAATTCATCAAACCCTGTATTGCTATCATATTCACGCTCAAAGTTTAAATTATTAAACGCTACCATACATAATTCCGTTGTATAGTGGACAATACAACCAGGCATTAAATGTCCCCCATATACACACCCTTTTCCATCAGCAACGGAAATGTGGATATGAACGTGCTGTGGTGTTAATGTTCCTGACAACGTTATAATTTCTAAAGGCCCTTCTAGATTTAATACATTATTCTCGTCCGCTAATCTGATTTTAGCTTTAGATAAGCATCCAACCCCACTTAATAATGAGCCCGCTTGAATACTATTTTTCTGAACAAATTCCAGTAATGAATAACGTAAGTCATCCCCTTGTAATAATCGTTTCGCATAAGGTGTCATTATTTGTAACCTTTTCATTCATAATAAAAACGTTATCTTATCGATAACGTTTCATTTTAACTCTAGTCGCCTATGCTCTCTTTCCGCGTTTTGAGGTGGGTATATTGTGCGGAAATACATTTTTAATACGTTGTTTAATTTTGTTTGGGATATTTTTTGAAAAATCTAATTTTGTAACAAATCGTGTTTTATATACTTTTACTCGCCCTGAAAATGGTGTTTTATGAGCAATATCTCGGCAAGCTATTTGAAATCCCGTTGGTACTTGTCCTTTTGTCTTAATAAGTTCACCATCTTTAAACTCTAGTACCATTATAGGACGATCCTTAAATACAAGGAAAACAACTACAATAGCTAATAAAAGAACATATTCCATTACACACTCCCTAATAGTAAAGTTTAACTTGAAAGAGAAGTACCAACGACTTAATCAAAAAGTAAATTATTCAAAAGAATCTGAATTAAGTAGTTGGTTGAGATCATTCTTTAAATCAGAAACTTTTTGACTTGCTTGCTCTGTACGAGAGCTTTCGCTAATCAAATATTCGATAGTATCCGATAACGTTGAACCCAACTCTTGCGATTTTTCCGCTAGCTTTTCCCAAACACGGTAATCCAAATCAATTGACTTCTTTCTTGTATGCATCTGCTCTGAATTAAAATGTCGCTTCCGTTTAGCCCTAATAGCTTGCTTTAGTTTATTCTCTAAATCACGGGACATATTGTTATCAATCCACTCGATAACTTTGGTTGGTTCGTGTTCAATATCAAGTAATATTTTTACCGCTGCATTCGCTTCACTTTGATCTATAAAGCTTGTTATTGCCTCTCCTTCTTTCCATTTCTTAACCAAATAAGTCCATTTCCAACCTGCTTCAAGGTTCTCAAGTTGCTGATATTTCATAGGATTGATAATTCTCAAACTATTTAAACTGACCGTTACAGTGTAACTCCAGAGAAGTAAAATAACAATCTATTCCCCCAATATTAAATAACCTTAATATTGAAATTTAAATATAGACGATAAGTGTCTATTATGAGTCCTTTGATTGCTTTATACTGCACATCTTTTCACAGTAACAATAGAAATCATAAATTTATGCATGAAGAATCTTGGCGTAACATGTTTCCTGATTACAGCCCATACCAGCACGTTTTAGATCAATATGATGATTTAGACCCTACTATGGTTGGCATCCTTCAGTCCCGCCTATCAGATGCTGTACGCCGCTTCACCGCGATGAATTTACAGCCACGCATTCTACGCATTACGGCTTCCGATAACACGTTATATCGTGATTACATTATTGAATTGCTAAAAAAAAGCATTAATAAATCAAGCAACGATAATGAAAATACCGTAAAACAGCCAATCATCACTGCCGGTGACAACGTCACTCATGAAAAGCTATTTGGCGCAGTTTACCCAGCTAAAAACGGTGAAACACAACCTCAGCTAAAGTACGGCTTACTCCATCAAGCACATAACGGTTATCTCGTTTTATCTATTACCGCAATTTTAAGCGATCCAAGCTTATGGCCACAATTAAAAAACGTATTAACGGATGGTCAACTCGAATGGCATCCCATCACTAATAAGCAGCTCTATACTATACCAGCAGCAGAAACAGTTAATGTTAAGCTTATAATTATTGGCGAACGTTATCTAATGGCTGAGCTTGATACAGCGGAGCCAGATTTAAGCGATGGCTTAGCAATGTATGGTGAATTTGAGCAAGATTTATTACTTAATGAAGCTACACTGACAGATTACTTGAGCTACATTAAAGGTATTGGTGCTCATTATGGTTTGCCAGAACTTGCCGACTCTGATGCGATTAACGCGATATTACAGGCAGCTGCTCGCCATGCTGAAGACCAAACACGGTTACCTTTGTGCCCATTATGGCATTTAAATTTACTTTCAGAAGCTGCTGTAGAATCTGAAGGAAAACCAATCACAGCTCTGCACATCAAAGCGTCATTAAGAGCAAAAGAATATAGAGAATCATATTTACCTGAGCGTGCAATTGCAGATATTCACCATGGCCAAGTGCTCATAGCGACTGAAGGTGAAGAAGTAGGACAAGTTAATGGCCTAACTGTTGTTGAAATGCCAGGACACCCGAATGCTTATGGCGAACCGGCTCGTATTTCTTGTGTGGTTCACTTTGGTGATGGTGATATTGCAGATGTTGAACGTAAAGTTGAACTCGGCGGTAACATTCATGCAAAAGGCATGATGATTATGCAAGCCTTTGTCGCAACGGCATTAGACTTAGATCAGGCTCTTCCCTATTCAGCATCAATTGTATTTGAACAATCCTATTCTGAAGTTGATGGTGACAGTGCTTCTCTTGCTGAGCTTTGTGCACTTATGTCAGCATTATCGTCACAACCAATTAATCAAGAAGTCGCAGTTACTGGTGCTGTCGATCAATTTGGTCGTGTGCAAGCTGTTGGCGGTATTAACCAAAAAATTGAAGGGTTCTATAAGGTTTGTGTGCACCGAGGCCTTACAGGTAATCAGGGTGTAATTTTACCACATACCAATTTATCGAACCTTTGCTTAAATGATGAAGTTATTGAAGCTATTAAGGCAAAACAATTCCATATTTGGGCAGTAAATAACGTTGATGAGGCTATTCCTCGTCTTACAGGTAAACCTTTCCGTAGTGAAAATGAAGATGATGAAACAATCCTCTCTTTAATTGAAGAGCGTATTGATTATTTCCATCATGGTGACCTTTCAAATGAGGTTGGTGTTATTAATCGACTACGATTAATGATTTCCAACTGGTTGGGCCAGAACTGATCCGAGTTGTTTAGCGTACACGTGTAAGCTAAATTGCTTGCATACTTTTGAAGGAGTAAATGATTCTAATGACACGCCAGAATTCTTATACACACGAAGAACTAGTTGCATGTGGTAAAAGCGAACTATACGGTCCTGAATTTCCATCACTACCAGTAGATAATATGCTGATGATTGACCGTGTTGTTAATATCTCTGCAGAAGGTGGAGACCACGGCAAAGGTTTTATCCATGCGGAATTAGATATCAATCCTGATCTATGGTTCTTTAAATGCCACTTTATCGGTGACCCTGTTATGCCAGGCTGTCTTGGCCTAGATGCTATGTGGCAACTTGTTGGCTTCTTCCTTGGTTGGTCAGGCGGTGAAGGCAAAGGTCGAGCTCTTGGTGTAGGTGAAGTTAAATTCACAGGCCAAGTCTTACCAACAGCGAAAAAAGTAACCTATGACATTCAGTTTAAGCGTGTTATTAACCGTAAGCTTATTATGGGTGTTGCTGATGGCCGTGTACTTGTTGACGGTAAAGAAATCTATGTTGCTAAAGATCTAAAAGTAGGTCTTTTTAAAGATACTGACAACTTTTAATTCTTTTCCAATTTTAATACTAAAGCCCTGAAGTCTTCTTCAGGGCTTTTTTTTTAATACTTTTTCACAGTAATATATTATTTAGTCCACCAGCAATAACATCAAAAAAATATAGTAAAAGACTCATCATCCTTCCTATCATTATTGCCATCTTATTGAGTAACTAATAACAGTAAAATATAAATAGATGGCTTTTTATCGTGTGGTTATAAAAACCCAATCTTTAAAATGATAGCAATAATATATATTGGTAATAAAAAGCCCCTTCTCCTAAGGGGCATCAGAAAGGTTAACCATGAGGGAGGTTATCTTATTTATAGAGACCTTGTTGCATTTCCTCTCTTGCGTCTCGCCAACCGCCTAACCAATTCGTACGGGCGTCTGTACCGTTGTACGGACAATCATCTGTAGAACGGCCATTCAAACCGGCTTGATAACCTCGAGCTTGTGCGCGTTCTAAACGATCCCGCTTTTGTCTCTTCATAGTTCGATCCTCATTCCTTATCTGTTGGTACTTTTCATCACACTAAAGTAATGACGGAGTGTTTTAACTCCTTTATTAAAAATGGGTCAAATTTCTAAATTGATCAAGCCTAAAAACAAAACGGGCTCACAAATTGTGAGCCCGATATAATTAAACAATTTAATTAAAAAATTATTTTCTTCTTCTGAAACCAATAAAGCCTAACGCTGTCAAAGCAAGAATGCCAAGTGAACCACCAGAACGTTTAAACGGTTGTTCATCATCATTAGCACGTTCTTGAATATCACTAACTGTTGCATTAGCTATAGGAACTAACTTTACAGCGACTTGTTGCTCTGTAACGCTACAACGTGCAAGCTTACTTAGATTTTCATAACCACCTTTACAATAATATGCCGTTGCTGCAATCACGCCTGCATTATTAATGCCAGTAGCATCCATAATACGGTATGAGTTAGCAATAGAGTTAGCGGCACCATTATCGTTAGTCAGATCATCAAGCATCCAAGCACCACCAGCCTTTAATGGGCCTTGAGCTGCACCATTAATGTAAGTAAATGCACGATGACGCGCTTCTGCGCCGTTACTCGCCTGAATATCAACCCAACCAACAACTTGATCATTATTATTGATCGCAGCTGCATTACTGTTTGAATTGTTGAAGAAAATTGAAGGAACTAGCTGATCTAAGAACTTAGCAGAACCATCACCCACTTTGTAAATAAAGGCGCGTTGTGGTTTCTCACCATTCCCTTTTGCATCACCTACAATCACAGATTGGCTATTAACACCATTAGCTATAGTATAAGTAAAATCACGATCATCACCTGGTTTAATAGATAATCCAGGAATTAGAGTACGAGTCCATGATGATAAGTTACCCGCTGACGCTGTAAAATACGCAGCCTGCATTGCATAAAAGTCATTATTAACATCAGTAGTCGAATAGCCAACCGCAATTGGATTGCCATTATTTAATGCAACAGCTTGGGCAGATGCTTGGAATGATAACGTATCATTATCTTTATCAATAACGGCTAAACCATCACGGTTATCGCCACTAGCAACAGTAATTGCATGAGATGTCACTGTACCATCAGCATTAACTAGCCAAACTGCAGCTTCATTAGCAAACGTACTAAACTGGCATTCCCAATTCTGATAAAGATTATTAGATGGATTAGTTGCACATTGTCTAAATGCATCAAAATTTAGATCTAGTGGGCTATCTTTTAAAATATCACCTGAACTTGGTAATTTATCGGTATCTTCACGATAGTTACCATCTCTATCTTTAGCATAAAAACTTGGCGCATAAGATGATGAACCAACTACAAGCAATTTACCGTCTGACATAGCAACAGCATCATTCGCTTGAGTTTGTCCCATATTCGAAACAAGTTCATTCGATGTCGTTACAGGTGCTAATTGAATTGATTGCCCATCTGTATTAACAAAGCCACGCTTGCTAAATGCTCTAGGCATACCTGAATCATTTTTAAACAATGCAGATGATGTAATACCATAAACAAAGTCAGTACCTACAGCACCTTTTACAATAGTATCTGTAGTATCTGCAATAATATGACCAAGATTCGCTTTCTGAGTGCCATTATAGTCTGCAATCGTAGACGCAAATGTATTAACTGGTGCACCATCAACTAAACCTTGAGCATTTGAATGGTAGCCATTAACCCAAGCAGCTTGTTTTTTCTGTAAGCCACCTAAGCCTTGGCCATTCCACTCATCACCATCAGCATATCCATCACCGAAGAAACGCTTCTCAGCCCAAGTCTCACAAGTGCCATAACCTAAGTTATTGCTACAATAGATATTCAGTTGATTTAAATTAGTTATCTGTTGGTTATTTTGATTATACGGTGTGGTATCAGCAATTGGTGTACCTTCTGTACCGCGAAGAGCTTCACCCGTAACTTTATATGTTTCACTTGTACAATCAGCCGTAAAGCAACTTGGATCAGTCCCTGAGTCTTGAATGCCAGTACTTGAGTATAAAAGCGGAGCATCTGATTGTGCCGTATCAAAATATGGCTGATCTTTTAATGTACTATTCTGGTCAACAGGTACAACTGTATACACAGCAGCATTGGCTTGTGAGGCACCCGCGATTAAAATAGCAAGTGTAGAAAGCTTTAATATCTTATGTGGCATTAGGATTCCTTTTGCATCGCGTCCAGCTCTTCCCATCGTTCAAAAGCTACTTCAAATTCTTCTTCAAGCTTAGCTAAAGCTGTAAGCGTTGTTTGAGTATCATTTTTCGGATCCGAGAAAAACGCAGGATCATTAACTTGTTCCTGCAATTTTGCGATTTCATTTTCTAAGTCTTCAATTTTTTGCGGTAAGCCTGCTAACTCATGTTGAAGCGTAAAAGATAACTTCTTACCTGCACGTTTAGGTGTTACTTCTTGCTGCTTTTGTTCTTGTTCAGCTTTTTTCTTTTTTGCTAATTCAATTTGAGCAGCCTGCTCTTTTGCTTGATTTGCATAAGAATTAGCGCGCTGAGATTGAGCATCATGGTAACCGCCAACGTATTCGTTAACAACGCCATCCCCCTCAAAAATCCAGCTTGTTGTCACAGTATTATCAACAAATTGACGATCGTGACTCACTAAAAGCAATGTTCCTTGATAATTGGCAAGAATATCTTCCAAAAGTTCCAATGTTTCGATATCTAGATCATTGGTTGGTTCATCGAGAACCAATAAATTATTAGGTTTAAGGAACAATTTTGCCAATAATAAACGGTTTTTCTCACCACCAGAAAGTGCTTTAACTGGTGTACGAGCACGGCGTGGGTGGAATAAGAAATCTTGCAAGTAGCCTAATGCATGACGTGTTTTACCATTAATAGTTACTTCTTGCTTACCATCAGCAAGGTTATCCATTACCGTCTTCTCTGGATCTAGAATTTCACGGTATTGGTCAAAGTAAGCCACTTCTAGTTTAGTACCACAGTGGAAATCACCTTCTGTTGCTTGTAATTTATCAAGCATCACTTTAATCAGCGTACTCTTACCACAGCCGTTAGGACCAATTAATGCAATACGATCGCCGCGCATGACATTAAAGCTAAAGTCTTTAACGATTTGCTTATCACCGTAACTATAACCGATATTTTTAGCTTCAAAGACAATCTTACCTGAGCGGTTAGCATCTTGTAGCTGCATATCGGCCTTACCGACAACATCACGACGCTCACTACGCTCATTACGTAATGCTTTAAGCGCACGTACACGACCTTCATTACGCGTACGACGGGCTTTGATACCTTGACGGATCCATACTTCTTCTTGCGCCAGTTTCTTATCAAATAACGCGTTTTGTTCTTCTTCTACACGTAATAATTCAGTTTTAGCGTCTAAGTAAGCTTCATAGTCACCAGGGAAAGACACTAATTGACCACGATCTAAATCGATAATACGTGTTGCCATTGAACGGATAAATGCGCGGTCATGCGAAATAAAGATAATTGAACCACGGAAGTCTTTTAGGAAACCTTCTAACCATTCAATCGTTGTTACATCTAAGTGGTTAGTTGGCTCATCCAATAGTAAAATATCAGGGTCACATACAAGCGCACGAGCAAGTGCTGCTTTACGTTGCCAGCCACCAGAAAGGTCAGTTAACAGCGTATGTGGTTCTAATTTTAAGCTTTCTAGTACAGCGGCAATACGTGTATCAAGCTGCCAACCATTGTGATGATCAACTTGTTCTTGGATACGTGCTAACTTATTAATGTTTGCTTCACTAGGATCTTCTGTTACTAAATCTAACTGATGATGATATTCACGCAGTACACGACCCGCATCAGCAAGACCTTCTGCAACATAATCAAATACTGAACCTTCAGCATTACGTGGTGGATCTTGCTCTAAGCGTGAAACCACCAACTCGTTTTGACGTTGAATACTACCGTCATCAAGTAATACCTCACCAGCAATCACTTTCATTAATGTCGATTTACCTGCGCCATTACGGCCAACAAGACAAACTCGCTCATGAGAGTGAAGAAGGAATTCTGCTTTATCAAGTAGAGCATGATCGCCGTAGGCTAGTTGGGCGTTACTGATTTTAATTAGTGCCATCTTATTTTAACCAAGCTTATAAGTAGTTAACCATGCCGCTAACCTATTTCTGTCAAACGGCCAATGGAGTTCTGGCATCGAAATAGTGTGATCATGATTTTGAACTGAGAGTACGGGTATAGTTACACCGTAACGAGAGAATAAAGCATCATCAAACGCGATATCGATGATGCTTACTTGATGCTGCACTCCCATCTCCACCAGCAAACCATAAGCTTGCTCGCAGAGATGACATCCTTGTGTGCTATAAAGTGTGATTAGCACTTAGTCTTCCTTGTGAGTAATAATCCAACAGTTATGGATTTGCTTATTTTTAGCGAAATCAAGTGGTAATGTCTTATCTGAAATATTCTTAGCTTGTAAGCCAAGTTCAGTCAGTTTTTCAAGATCCATCTTGAAATGACGCTTATTGTTAGAGAATACAATCTGTCCATCTGGACGCAGCATACGCTTTAGATTTTCCATCAACATGATGTGATCACGTTCGATATCAAAAGTCTGCTTCATTCGCTTAGAGTTTGAGAACGTTGGTGGATCGATAAAAATCAGATCAAACGTATCATCAACTTCTTGTAACCATTGTAGACAATCTGCCTGCACAAACTCATGTTGATCACCAAGCTGATTATTAAGCTCCATGTTCTCTTGAGCCCAACGCAAGTACGTATTTGACATATCAACGGTTGTGGTTGATTTAGCACCACCTACTGCAGCATGAACCGTTGCAGATCCTGTGTATGCGAACAAGTTAAGGAAATCTTTACCTGCTGCCATCTGACCTAACATACGACGAGTAATACGGTGATCTAAGAATAAGCCTGTATCAAGGTAATCATAAAGATTTACTTTAAACTTAATACCGTATTCATCAACGATCATGTGACGTTCAGCACTTGATAGTTTTTGGTATTGATTGCGGCCTTTTTGACGCTCACGTACTTTTAAAATAACTTTATTTGGCTCAACACCCGTTACTTCAATAGTGGCACGTAATACATCCATAATACGGCGACGTGCTGTTTCTTCAGAAACTGTCTTTGGTGCTGCATATTCTTGAATGATTAGGTAATCATTGTATTTATCAATAGCAGCGTTGTAGTTAGGTAAATCCGCATCATAAATACGGTAACACTCAACGCCTTCACGCTTAGCCCACTTACCTAACTTCGCGATATTCTTCTTCAGACGGTTAGCAAAATCAGGAGCGACGTCTTCTTGAACAATAACGCCTTCTTTCTCGCCGTCTTCTTTCTTAACACTACCAGCAGTAATTAAGTATGTTTTAAGTACACAATCAAGTGCACCGTTACTTAATTTAAATTGTTTGTCTGCACGCATACGCATACAACTTAACAATTCATTAGATCCTGAATAGATAGCTGCAACAGAACCTTCAAAGGCAAGCTTTAAACGGTTACCAAACTCTTTGTACAATGAGATAAGCTCAGATGTTGTGCCTAAACGCTCACCGTAAGGAGGGTTACAAAGAATAATACCTGTTTCAAACCCTTCTGGACGAATCAGTTGTGTCGCATCACCGTATGCAAAGTCAATTAAACCTTTCACACCAGCACGGCCAGCATTATCACGAGCAATTGCTAATACACGTTGATCCATTTCACGACCAAAGAATTTAGTCGTTACTTTCGCAGGACCACGACGCGCTTTAACCGTCGCTTCAGCATGAATCTCTAGCCAAGCTTCTTTGTCAAAATCTTTAATTGACTCAAAGCCCCAACGCTTACGTTTAAGACCTGGTGCAATTTCAGCAGCCATCATAGCAGCTTCAATGACTAACGTACCTGAGCCACACATTGGATCTAGCAATGCTGTTTCTGGTGTCCAGCCACTTTTCATAACCAATGCAGCAGCATGTGTTTCACGTAATGGCGCTCGGCCGGCTTCGCTACGGTAACCACGTTGGTGTAAACCACTGCCAGCCATATCTAGGCCAAGAATACCTTTCTCTCCAGAAAGACGCA
The DNA here is from genome assembly GCF_003026355.1 of Photobacterium kishitanii. GTDB lineage: Bacteria > Pseudomonadota > Gammaproteobacteria > Enterobacterales > Vibrionaceae > Photobacterium > Photobacterium kishitanii. The sequence continues at coordinate 155,180 of NZ_PYON01000001.1, forward strand.
TATGAATACGTAGATCTGGATTTTCACGATCGATATTTGGACGACGAAGATCCGCTTTAGTAAAACGATCAACAATCGCATCTTTGATTTTCATCGCGCCGTATTGGCTATTACGGATTTCACGGTTTGTACCATTGAAATCAACCACAATACGCGTATTGCTATCAAAGTGGCTCATCCAATTAATCGCCGTTGCACCTAAGTATAAGTCCATATCATCACGGACATTAAACTCACTCAACACTTGGATGATTCGAGAGGAGATACGAGTCCATAGACAGCAACGATAAGCCATTGCTTGATCTGCTTTAAAACGGACACCGGCATGCACAACTTGAATGTTCTGTGCACCTAATTGTTCTAATTCATCCGCAAGCAAGTTTTCTAGGCCGCGGGAAGTAATCGCTAAATATTGATTCATGGCGTTCTTTTCACACTAATATTGCATCGAATTATAACTGAAATCACATTAAATACCTCGCTTTTACCACAATCAATTCGTTAATTAGATGAAAAAATAAACCATTGATAACCAATGACCATTCCCGACCCATTATTTGAACATAAATTCAGCGCATATTTTTGCCTTCAGTATTGTTTGTTTTTACACTTGTAATTATCCACCCACGTGAACAATTAACAACTAAACCCGATTTTAAACACTTCAAAAATAGGGGTGAAAACATTGTTCACACAAGAGCACACCAACTAATCAATTGAATTTTAATAATAAATAACAACCAAAACCTATTAGCATAAGACTATTAAGCGACATAAAAGCCTGTGTTATTAATGGAAAATATCACAGTGGAATAAATGGAATATCTCTGGGTAAATTTATTGATTCGACGATCTTTCACTCTAAAATAAGGAAATTATTTGATTTAATATGACATTAACAACAATAAAAATAGCGATTTTGACTATGCTGTTAGGATAATAATGGTTGTTTTTTATGCTTAAATGATCATTTTTTTGATATTGATCACACTACTATTTATGTCTAGTTTCAACTTCTTTATTCCTTTTTATATAAGCCACCAGCAAGATCAGCTTAAGATCTAACAAAATTTTCTTCTCTATCGCTCCATTTTTTAGCCTCAAATAGCTTAATATCACTATTGATGTAAATTAAATAACAATGAAGAAAGTATGTGTTTATCTCGGTACGAGAAAGCATGGCAAGATTAACAATCGTAGATGTAAGAGCATTAATTGCGCAGGAATAACGAGGTTATAAGTAATTATGATCGAGGAGAAAAAGCAGAGAATAGATAATGATATTAATAACACACAATAGTAATTAGGGAGTTACATAAGAGTAACTCCCTACCCTACTAGAGCAAAGTCCATTGGCATACTCCCTGAATATGATGACATACGATTATTCATAACACGGATTGTATCTGAAAAACTAAGCATCTTATTATTATCTAACTTTATTGGTGTAACATCAGCTAGCATACAAAGACTTGAATTTCCGTCATTTTCAACAACAACAAAACGTGCACAACCATAAGCCGTTTTTAAAATAACCACTTCTCCCCAATGAGGATTAAGTCCAATTTGTGGTGTGAAAAACCAACTTTTTGCCATCAACGGTTTTTGAAAGCGGTACGCTGCGACAGCATTTAACGCCAATTCAGATTTACGCGCTTCCGATAATGGTAAACCAACCATCCCCTCTTTAAATGTTTGATAAGCAGCAACATCTGCCACCGTAAAAACTTGCTTTGAAATAGACATTGTTTCAGCAATTAATTGCTTTGATGGTATAGAAACACAAAACAATAATTCATTACCAAGATCTAGCATCAATACCTTTCTTTCAACATCAAACTGCCAATACCAGTAATTATTTGGAGTTAGCATATCCCCTCCCTTACTTGCTATATTTCGATATTATAAACAAAATTTTACTGCACAAATGACATATTAAAAGAGGAAGGTTTAATCAGTTACTTTAGGGGGTTTAGTGCGCAGACATAAAAAAACCAAATTGAACATTATATTCAATTTGGTTTAATAGCTAAGGATGAGCTTACATTATAAGATTGTATTAAAGACCATTAACAATATCTTTTACTAATCGTGGGCCATGGTAAATAAAGCCAGTATAAACTTGAACTAATTGAGCGCCGGCTTGCATTTTCTCACGAGCAGCCATTGCTGAATCAATACCACCTACACCAATGATCGGTAATGCACCGTCTAAGGCAATTGCCATTTTACGAATAACTTCGGTGCTTTTATTTTGTAATGGACGACCACTTAGTCCGCCCATTTCATCACAATGATCCATTCCTTCAACCAAGGTACGATCTAATGTGGTATTTGTACCAATAACGCCATCAATGTTATTACGAATTAATGACTCACAAACCTGAACGATTTCTTGATCATCAAGATCTGGTGCGATCTTAAGTGCTAATGGTACATACTTACCGTGTTTTTCGGCTAGTTCGGTTTGTTTTTGTTTTAGTTGTGATAGCAAATCATCTAATGCTTCACCATATTGAAGCGAACGTAATCCCGGCGTATTTGGCGATGAAATATTGACAGCGATATAACCTGCATATTGATAGACTTTTTCCATACAGATTAGATAGTCTTCAGCACCCTTTTCTATTGGCGTGTCTTTATTTTTACCGATGTTAATACCAATAACACCGTCATAGGTTGATTTCTTTACGTTCTCTACTAAATTATCAACGCCAAGGTTATTAAAACCAAAACGGTTGATAATACCTTCTGCTGGAATTAAGCGGAATAAACGAGGCTTATCATTACCTGACTGAGGGCGTGGTGTTACAGTGCCGACTTCAACAAAACCAAATCCCATCGCGCCAAATGCATCAATACATTCGCCATTTTTATCAAGGCCAGCAGCTAGACCAACAGGATTTTTAAAAGTAATGCCCATAACTTCAACTGGACGTTCAGGTACCTGTTGACGATAGAAGATATCAAGTGGAGTGCCAGTAAAGCGAGAAAAGTTTTGAATAGCGAGGTCGTGTGCTTTTTCTGCATCCAACTGGAAAATAGCGGATCGTGCGATGCGATATAACATTATAACTCCATTAAAAATCCCGTATAAACGGGGTGGTATTATTCACAGTTATAACGCTAAATACAATCCTTATTCATTTGATTATTATCAATAAAACAGCAGCTTATATTTTATGTCAATATTTACAATGAGTTATAAATAGCTCTTATTTAAAATAATTGTTATTAAAAGCAAACGTTTTCGTAGCTGCTGCCAAAAACCCACAGCAAGACACATGTTGATCACGAAAAAACAACCAATAAAGTACATTTTTATTACTTAAAATAACGCGTTCTGATTATTCAGCTGATTTAGAATGAATATTTAATAATGTTAACTCTCTTAGTGCTACGGCAAATTTAGCAAATTCATGCACTGTCCCTATTTTAAATTCCGTTAATACACTTTCCCAACGCTTAATCGGAACAGGATGTTGATCAATCCATTGCCGTACACACTCTTCTGGCTGAGAGGCTGTATTTTGAATAACTGAAATAGTGAGTTGTCGTTGTTGCCAATCGAGCTCTTCCCTAAATGATGCTCGTGCCAATGCTTGCCAGTGATTATCTACGGGTTGATTATTAATTTGTTTCAAAAACCAGTGTAATGATAAATCAACACCAACAATAAAATACACGCGAGCAATATGGCTTACATCCTGTTGTTGATGATCTGCAATTTGACCAATATCCATCGCACAATATAAACTTGATAGCCGCACAATATCATTAGCCAAACTTTGAGGTACACCGACGTTTATCAAACGTTGAGCTTGCTGTTGATGCTCTTGTACTTCGTCCGTGACAAGGTAACTTTCTAAGTTTTCCCGTAAATCAATAATATAAGGCGTATAGAAACTGATCTGTTGTTCTATCGTTAACTTTCTATCTTGATTACGTAACAGCCATCGCGTTATTCGGCGTAACATTCGACGACATTGAAACAGCATGTCGTATTGTGTCTCTGTGGCAACTTGGTTATCTAATCGACGAATAGCGCTATACAGTTCAGGAAAATTGAATATTTCACGTCCCACAACATACGCAGATGCAATATCCGTTATTAATGAGCCTGTCTCTTCATGTAGCCGCGTAACAAAATTACACCCCATTTCATTCGACATCTGATTAGCTAATGCTGTCGCTATAATTTCTTTAGTTAACGGATGATGATTCATTTGTGGGTGATATCGTTGTAATGCTGATGGAAAATATTTCGCTAACTGGTTACGGTGAAAAGCTTCATTAGCAATATCATCACTCTCTAATTGTTGTTTTAAGACCATTTTCCCATAAGCCACCAGCACTGATAGTTCAGGCCGAGTCAGACCTATTCCTGCTTTTTCTCGTTCAATTAAAGTTTCATCATCAGGTAAATACTCAAGACAACGGTCCAATTTCCCTATTCGCTCTAAATGATGAATAAAACGAATTTGTTCTTTCAGTAATACCGTCTTCTGGTATTGAGTAACCGATATTGATTCACTTTGACAATAAGCATCAGCTAATACTTGTTGACTCACATCGGCTTCCATCTTATCCAATAACACATTGCGCTGCTTATAAGTCAAATCACCAGCAACAACGAGGCTATTTAATAAGATTTTTATATTTACTTCATTATCAGAGCAGTCAACACCCCCGACATTATCAATAAAATCACAATTAACCCTTCCCCCTTGTTTAGCATACTCAATCCGTCCTAATTGAGTTAGGCCGAGGTTGCCACCTTCCCCAACAATCTTTGCTTTTAATTGATTACCATTAATTCGTAATCCATCATTCGCACGATCGCCAACATCAGTATTTGATTCTGTTTCTGCTTTAATATAGGTACCAATACCGCCATTCCACAACAAATCAACATCCATCATCAAAATCAATTGAATCAATTCATTCGGGGTACAGCTGTGTTTTTTTGTTTGCAGTAATTTTTTTATCTCTGGCGTAAGTTTAATCGCCTTGCTACGACGAGAAAACACACCGCCACCAGCCGAAATGAGTGTTGAATTATAATCTTGCCAACTAGACCGTGGTAATTCAAATAAGCGCTGCCTTTCTTGAGTACTGGCCTGTTCATCTGGTGCTGGATCAATGAAAATATGTTGATGATTAAAAGCAGCAATTAAACAAACATGAGGTGAAAGTAACATACCATTACCAAACACATCACCGGCCATATCACCAATACCAACGCAGGTAAATGGCGTCGTTTGACAATTAATCCCTAATTCACGGAAATGCCGTTTAACTGATTCCCATCCTCCTTTCGCAGTAATGCCCATCTGCTTATGGTCATAACCATGTGATCCTCCAGAGGCAAAGGCATCACCTAACCATAGTTGATAATCTGCAGAGATTGAATTAGCTAAATCAGAAAAAGTGGCAGTGCCTTTATCTGCAGCAACAACCAAATAAGGATCATCGTCATCATGGCAACGAACATCTACCGGTGCAACAACCTTACCTTCTATAATATTGTCAGTCACATCAAGTAGCGCTTCTATAAAATGTTTATAACAACGCATACCTTCATGAGTGACTTCTTCTCGCGTTTTTAATTGCAGTTGCCGTTTACATACAAAGCCACCTTTAGCCCCCACAGGTACGATTACCGTATTTTTTACTTGCTGTGCTTTCACTAAACCTAATATTTCGGTTCTAAAATCTTCCTGTCTATCCGACCAACGCAGCCCACCACGAGCAATTTTACCTGCCCGTAAATGCACTCCTTCAATATCAGGTGCATACACAAAAATTTCAAACATTGGAATGGGGGCTGGAATGTCGGGAATATTAGTGGGTAATAGTTTTACAGCTAAACAATGCTTAGGTTGATAGTCACTATCATGTTGATAATAATTAGTGCGAACAGTTGCTAGAATCATATCGATATAACGTCGAATAATACGATCATCATCTAAACTTTCTACCAATTCTAACTTTTGCTCTAATTTTGACACTAACGCTTGCTCGTTTTTGAGTGAATGATTGCATTTTGTATTAAAGCGTAACTGAAACAGCTTTACTAAATCGCATGCAATATCACTATGGTACGTTAACGTATCTTCAATATATTGCTGACTAAATGGAAACCCGACTTGGCGCATATAGCGAGCGTAACAACGCAAAATAGTCACTTCTCGCCCAGTTAATCCTGCATTTAGCACTAATCGATTAAAACCATCACTCTCAAGTGTTCCTTGCCAAATCAAAGCCAATGCATTTTGAAACCGATCTCTTGCTTCTATTAAATCAATACCACCACGGCGGCTATGTAGCATTGAAAAATCAAGCACCCAATAAACGGTATTCTTTGCCGTTATAACTTGATATGGAGATTCACCAACAACACGTAAACCTAAGTTCTCCAACATTGGCATGACATCAGAAAGGTAGATGGGTTGAGTTCGGTGAAAAAGTTTAAGTTTAACGACACAAGAATCTGAAGCTTCTTCTTGGGGTCGATAAAATAGCATGCCAAGCTTGTTAGTATCGCTTAGCTGTTCTAATTGAAGTACATCCGCGACAGCATAACCGGGTAGCATTTGTTCTTTATAAGATCGAGGAAATGCATTGGCATAATTTTTAGCCACCGCAATACCTTTACTTTCACCAAGATTAGCGACTAAAGCATGAGTTAATCTGTCTTCCCACAATGAAGCGACTTCTACCAAATTATGCTCAATCTCTTTAACATCAATATCGCTATTATTGTTATCAACTCGCACAATATAATGCGTTCGAGCTAACCGACTCTCTGAAAAAAACGTCGTAAACTCAACATGTTCATTAGACCCAAGATACGCTTTTAATATCCGTTGCGTCTTTCGCCTTAGCTCAGTGTTATAGCGTTCTTTACTGACATACACCATGCATGAAAAAAAACGACCAAAGGGATCTCGCCGAATAAATAACCGTAATAAATCACGATTTTGCATCTGTACGACGCCCATCCCCACAGTTAGCATTTCATTTTCATTCGCTTGAATAAGCTCATCGCGAGGATAGGTTTCTAATATGTTATTTAACGCTTTCCACGAATAAGATCCAGGTGAATATCCACTGGCTTGTAAGATACGACTAACACGATTACGTATTAAAGGAATATTACTGACGGTTTGATGATAAGCACTTGAGGCGTATAAGCCAATAAAGCGGTGCTCCCCAATAATATTGCCTTCAATATCAAATCGTTTAATACCAACATAATCAATATAAGCTGGACGATGAATACGTGACTTACCATTACTCTTGGTAAGAATAAGTACTTCAGGTTTTTGTGCCTCAATACGTGCAGATTCAGGAAGGCTAGATAATCTAAATGAAGCCGCTGATGTGGTTTTAGTGAGTAGCCCTAAACCAGTATGTTTAACCGGTGTTAATTCATAATCGCCATCTACAACGCTAAGATCATAAGTATGATAGCCCATAAAGGTAAAATTATGCTGAGTTAACCAATCAATGAACTCGAGTGCTTCTTGGCTATGTTCCTTTGAAATAGGTAAATCATGATCTTGCAATTCAGACGCTATTTGCAGTAACTTTTGTTGCATTGGCTGCCAATCATGTACCACCAGCGTAATGTCTTTTAATAAAGAAGTTAACTCCCGCTTTAATTGCGCTATTTCGGCTTTTGTAGGTAAACGATCAACCTCAATATGAAATAAAGTTTGTGGATCGCCATCATCACTACAAGCCTTAATAATTTGTCCATCATCATCACGTTGAAAGCGATACGGTCCATTAAGCATTAAATGGCTTGTTATATCGAGTCGATCTAACACCATTCGAACAGAATCAACTAAAAATGGCTGATCCGGTGTCACAATCTCAACCACGGTATGAGTCGATTTCCAGCCATGAAGACTAACACTTGGGTTGTAAACTCTAACAGAGATCTGATCCGGTTTGTTCATAGCCAAATGTTGCCATAAACTCAGGATCGCACCATAAAGATCAGATTCGTTACGCTGTAACAGGTCGTCATCGGCGAGCTGCCCTAATAGTTGCTGGGCGAGTGTCATAACTAAAACACGTTGAGGGGGCTTTACTTTTTCAGCAATTAAGTCATACACTTTTTCAAGTAAAACGGGGACGATATTGTCGGGTGCAGTCATGCATATGCTCCAACATCTTTATAATTATACTAATAAGTATAGAGTTTGATGCTGGGGGCGTAACTTTTTAGAGGAGTATTAATCTAAATACGTTCAATTGTCTCGAATTTGTTATCGCTATTAACTAAAACACGAAATTTTCCAGCTATACCTGCATGAGTTAAAAATCCACGTAACCTCACCGCTGGCAATTGAAGCTTTAATCCCGTATCGGTTAATACCACCACACTACTTGCGGCACCAGAATAGTGCTGTAAGAATATATTGTAGCTAATATTAACGTTAAACGTAAAACTGCGCATAACTTATTAACCTATATCTAAAGATTTAAAAATATTATAAAACAATAGCATAAAATAAAAGCCAGTCACTATTTTAGTGGCTGGCTTTAGTTTCATAACCATTTAAATCACGAATGATTATTTTTGGTCAAGTGCTTTTTGTACTTTTTCAAATAAGTCTTTTGCCAGATTATCCATGGCAGCTAACTTTTCAAGTTGAGCACGCATCAATTGTTGACGACTCACATCGTAATGACGAAGTTTAAGCAATGGCTCAATTAAACGCGCAGCAACTTGCGGATTACTGGTGTTTAAAATCACTAATATCTCAGTTAAAAATTCATAGCCAGAACCATCTTTAGCATGAAAATGTACCGGATTATTAGCACTAAAACCTGCAACTAAACTACGGGTGCGATTTGGGTTTTTAAGGCTAAATGTTGGGTGATTCATAGTATTACGTACATTCTCTAATGCATCAGCAGCAGGATTTGTACCTTGCAACATAAACCATTTATCCATCACTAAACCATCATGGCTCCACTTATCACTAAAGTCAGCCATTTGCGCAGCACGACAACTAAGTTGCGCATTATTTGCAGCCGACATTGCGGCCATTGTATCTGTCATGTTATCTGCTGCTTTATATTGCGCAGCAACTAATGCATTTCCTTGCTCTGTATATGCAAGGTATGACAAGCATTTATTACGCAGTGCACGTTGTGCCATTGCCGCATGATCGAGGCTATATTTAGCTTGAGTTAAGCTATGATAAATTGCGCTAAACTCATCTTCCATCTCAGTGGCTAATAATTGCGTAAATGCGCCAGCAACCTGATTAATCGCATCCACATCAACAGTTGTATACCAACCTGCAATTTCATTTTCACTTGGCAGAGTTAGCATTTCAGCAATAAAAGCTGGATCAAGATTTTCATCCAGTAATGCGCCACGGAAAGCATCAATAACCGCGTCAGGTAATGTAATATTTTGACCCTGTTGTACACGTTCTACATTTTGGCGGATATATTTTGCCAATAACATTTGACCCGCATCCCAACGAGCAAATTCATTAGATGCGTGAACCATTAAGAAAATAAGTTCATCATCAGTGTAGTCATATTCTAAAATTACCGGAGCAGAAAACTCACGTAGCATAGAAATAACAGGTTGCTCGACTACATTATCAAACACAAATGTTTGCTCGGCTTCTTTTACATCAAGTACATGATGTACCGATTGGCCATTACTCTGTAAAGCAATCACTTCACCTTTGCTATTGTATAACTCAATATCAAAAGGAATATGTAACGGCTGCTTTTCAACTTGCTCAGCCGTAGCTGGTGTCTGTTGGCGAATAGTTACAGCGTAACTCGCCTTCTCCGCATCATAAGCTGTTGATACTGTTACAACAGGCGTACCTGCTTGACTGTACCAACGACGGAAACGGCTAAGATCAATTCCCGATGCATCTTCCATTGCTTGTGCAAAATCATCACACGTTGCAGCAGTGCCATCATGACGCTCAAAATACAGCTTCATGCCAGCTTGGAAGTTTGCTTCACCTAATAAAGTATGAAGCATGCGGATCACCTCACTACCCTTTTCATACACAGTTAAGGTATAGAAATTATTCATCTGAATCACTTTTTCAGGACGAATTGGGTGTGACATTGGACCACGATCTTCAGCGAATTGTGGTCCACGAACAATACGTACATTAGCAATACGGTTAACAGGTCGAGAGCCCAAATCAGACGAAAACTCTTGATCACGGAACACCGTTAAGCCTTCTTTTAAACTCAATTGGAACCAATCACGACAAGTAACGCGGTTACCGGTCCAATTATGGAAATATTCATGACCAATAACGGCTTCAATACCTTGATAATCAGTATCTGTAGCGGTGTTTGGATTGGCTAATACAAATTTAGAGTTAAAGACATTAAGACCTTTATTCTCCATTGCGCCCATATTAAAGAAATCAACCGCCACAATCATGTAGATATCAAGATCGTATTCAAGACCGAAACGTTCTTCATCCCACTTCATTGAGTTTTTAAGGGATGTCATCGCATAATCGGCACGATCAAGATTGCCCTTATCGACAAAAATCTCTAGTGCAACATCACGTCCGCTCATAGTGGTAAATGTGTCACGTAAGACATCGAAATCACCGGCAACAAGTGCAAATAAGTAAGATGGTTTAGGGAATGGGTCTTGCCACTGAACCCAATGACGCCCATTATCAAGCTCACCTTCTGCAATACGATTACCATTGCTTAGCATGTAAGGAAAAGCGGCTTTATCTGCAATAATTTTAGTCGTGAAACGTGCTAAAACATCTGGACGATCTAAATAAAACGTTATACGACGGAAACCTTCTGCTTCACACTGGGTACAGAAACCACCACCAGATTTATATAGACCTTCAAGTAAGGTATTGGCTTCAGGATTAATTTCAGTCGTAATCGCCAATTCAAAATCAGCAGGAAGGTTTGTTAACGTTAAATGTCCTGACTGCTGGTGGTAATCTTGCCAAGCTTGACCATTCACACTCACGTTAATTAATGTTAAATCATCACCGTCTAACACTAACTCAGCGTCCGCTTGTTCGCTAAGACGTACTACATGACTAATGGCAACAACAGTGGTCTTGGTATCATTAAGGTCAAATGTCAGATCAATATCAGTAATGGTATAATCAGGCGAACGATAGTCTGAACGATATTTTGCTGCTGGTTGAGTCACAGTAGAATGTTCTGTCATTATTTGAAATCCTTTATGATTAGCTCCAATGCTAAATGCACGAGCTACCGATTAATGTTGACTGTTATATAATTGATATTGTGTCACCAATAACACTTTTCAAGCTTGAATTCATAGACAATATTTATTATCGCTAACGTAATCGTTTACGTATATTAATAGCAATACACGTTGAGATGATTAATGCAACAGTCACAATAGGTAAACTTGATATTCCTTGACGTAGTTAACCTCTTAGGTCACAATCTCACACCAGTTAAATAGTTTAGTTATTTATTTACTAAGTCTTATAAACCATGTCCAAGACATTGAATTTAAAGATCCTATAATTATAAAAATAAATTCTTTAAGTTTATTAATTTGAGTATCTACTACCAGATATGAATAATAACAGACACAATAATGGGGTTATCGACTCCCTGCTTGATACTGATGCTTATAAACTGCATATGCAACAAGCCGTTTTCCATCAATACCCAGGCGTTGAAGCTGTGGCAGAATTTCATTGCCGTAGCGAAGAAGATTTACGTCCGTATGCTGCTGAAATTAAAGCACAAATTGATCAAATTGCGACCTTATCTTTCACTCAAGGTGAACTTGACTTCTTATCGACTCTGACTTTCTTTCATGCCGATTACCTTGCGTTTCTAAAAGATTTCAAACTTAATGCAAATGATGTTGAAATTGATACCTCCGGTGATCAATTAGCAATTACTATTCGTGGCACATGGCTGAGTATCATTTTATGGGAAGTACCTTTACTTGCCATTATTTGTGAAATTCGCTGTAAACATCTTTACCCACAAGCCACTACAGCGATGGCAATTGAGCAGTTAAAATCAAAAATTGACCGCTTCTATCACGACGCTAAAAAGTGTGATTTAAGCCAATTTGCGTTAGTTGACTTTGGTACTCGTCGCCGTTTTTCAAAAGATGTTCACCATCATGTTGTTGATTATTTAAAAGACAATATGCCTGAATTTAAAGGAACATCGAACTACTATCTTGCTTACACGCGTGGTTTAACACCTGTCGGTACTCAAGCACATGAATGGTTCCAAGCACATCAACAACTTTCAGGTGAATTGGCTGATTCCCAGCAACTAGCCCTTAATCGTTGGTTACAAGAATATCCTCATGATTTAGGCATTGCGTTAACTGACTGTATCAACATGGATGCATTCTTACGCGATTTCGATCAACGCCTTTCAGAGCGCTTTATTGGTTTACGCCATGATAGTGGTGACCCTATTTCTTGGGGTGAAAAAGCCATTACGCACTATAAATCTTTAGGTATTGACCCAAAAACTAAATCTTTAGTATTTTCAGATAGCCTAACACTTGATAAAGCATTAGTTATTTATAAACACTTTAATGATCATATCAATGTTAGTTTCGGTATCGGTACTCAACTCACCTGTGATTTACCTGGTGTTAAAACACTAAATGTTGTTTTAAAATTGACGGAATGTGAAGGTCGACCAGTAGCAAAGATTTCTGATGAACCAGGAAAGAGCATTTGTCGTGATGAAAACTATCTAGACCAGCTACGTACTGCTTTTAAACTAGTCAACGAATAATTGGCTACAAAAGATAAAGTTATCATTCAATAAAAAAGCGAACAATCATTGTTCGCTTTTTTATGCTTTTAATACCATACTAATACAACCCATCGTTGCTATTACTCTCGACTTAATATTGCTTCCATTCCAAAATGCTTGTTGGTAAGCGTTAAAGTGTTATGTCCATTTAATACAAAATAACTGTCATGTTGCCCTTCTTCATACAATAATACTATCTGATCATCTTCTAAATAATACACACCTCGGTGCTCTTTCTTTTTCCCTGCTTGATTAGATATTTCAGCCGAAAATAAAAAATCAGGACGTAAAGATAATGCAAACTCTGAAATATTATCAGCTACATCTTGTCCTGAAATAGTTTCTGTTCGCCAATTTCCAGCTAAATGTTCAGGTGCAAGTTTGGTGAAGTGAGCACCATCAAGAACAAACCGATTATAATTAAGCAAATAGGTATGCATTTGATCATCATCACCAGATGAAAAGAAAGTGATATTGGTATCATCAATATCATAGTTACCCGTCCACTGCTCAACTTTGCCATCAATCCGTAATAATCGCATCGAAAAGTGATAGTCTGATTTAAACATTACATGCATTGCACGATAACTTTCACCATCACTTTCTATACCCTCTTGTTGATTACTAAACCAATACCAATTACCTAATAAAAAGGGGTAGTCAAATTCAGTAATATCATCAGCAATCGAATTTACACTGAACAAGCTCAAGATAAATAACCAGAAAAAATAAAACGTCTTCATCATACGCATTTCCCCTTGCTGAATATTTTAGCTTTTGTATTTCCCCTTCAAATTGCAGAGGTCTCATACTTAAAGCTAGTTGGGAAACCTAATTTTCGATGAAAAATATGCTGATTATCACACTTTATGATTTAATCTCTCTCAATAATAATACAAAAAATCACAGACAAAAAAAGCGCTCCTAAGAGCGCTTTAATAATAGAGACATCAACAAGATAATGTCATTCCGTATCATACTTACGATTGTTTTTGATTACTAAAATCAGCTGTTATCGCAATGGCTTCATCAAGATAAACATCTGGAGCTTCATAATCTTTCGGCACCGCATCCAAATCAGCAAAAGGCTTTTCACCTAACACTTTTTGACGTTTATTTAAGCGGGCTAAACGATCAGCATCCTCTTTATCTTGTTCAGCTATACGTGTCTTTTCATTCAATGAAATTGTATTGATATCTTTTTCCTTTTTATAGGTAATAATATCTTCATTGATAAAACCAAATTCCATATTATTTTTAATACGGGTTTGGTGCTCAGCTGTTAGTATCGGTACAAGCGTACTATAGTCATGTAACTTCTGATAACCTGCTGGTTTAATACTATCCCAAGGTAATGCATTATCCTCAACACTTTCTCCCGTTTCAGATGGATCAATCGCTGAAGGGAAAGAAATATCAGGTACAACACCTAGGTTTTGAGTACTTCCACCATTAATACGGTAAAATTTTTGGATAGTATATTGAACATGGCCTAATGGTTTATCAAATAAATCATAAAGATGATTTAACGATCGGTGTTGTTGCACCGTACCTTTACCAAAAGATTGCTCGCCTAAAACAATAGCACGTCCATAATCTTGCATTGCTGCAGCAAAAATCTCTGAAGCAGATGCACTATAGCGGTTAACTAATACAGTCAACGGCCCATCAAACGAAATTTGATCGTCTGAATCACCATTTACTTTAATTCGACCATAACTGTCTCGCACTTGCACAACCGGCCCACTCGAAATAAATAAACCTGTTAACGCAGTCGCTTCAGTTAAAGCACCACCGCCATTATTACGTAAGTCGATTACAACACCATCAACATTCTGATCATTCAATTTAATCAGTTCTTTTTTGGTATCTTTTGATAATCCCACATAAAAGCTTGGAATTTCAAGCACACCGATCTTTTTACCATCGATAGTTTTCACTTCCGACTTAGCAGCACGATCTTCAAGACGAATCTTATCTCGTACAATCGTTACGGTGTAACTCTTTGCATTATTGCCTTCAGGTAATATATCCAGAATAACCTTACTGCCTTTCGGCCCTTTGATTAACTGAACAACATCATCAAGACGCCAACCAATTACATCAACAACTTTCTTGCCTTCTTGACCAACGCCAATAATGCGATCACCTGCTGCTATTTTTTTCGAACTCGCAGCTGGTCCACCAGCAACTAAAGAACGGATCTTGGTATAATCATCTTCTACCTGTAATACTGCGCCAATTCCTTCTAATGACAGATTCATCTCTGCCTGAAATTGTTCAGCATTGCGTGGCGATAAATAACTTGTATGTGGATCGACTTCACGTGAGAAAGCATTCATATATAACTGAAATACATCTTCACTATGAGTTTGTGTTAGACGCTTAATTGCATTGTTATAACGTTTAGTTAACGTTTTTTGAATCTCAGGCCATTCTTTACCTGCAAGTTTAAGATTTAACGCGTCGTATTTAACTCGTTGTCGCCAAATCTCATTCAATTCAGTGCTGTTTTTCGGCCATTCAAGTTCTGAACGATCAATAACAAAATCATCTTTATCATCAAACTTTATTTCGGTATCAAGTTGAGTAAGTGCAAATTGATAACGTTCAAAACGACGTTGAAGGACTTTGTTAAAAATATCAAATGCAGCTGATGTATTCCCTGATTTCAGTTGATCATCTAACTGATTTTTCCATTTTCCAAACTGTTCAACATCTGTTGCGTCAAGAAAGCTTTTATTATAATCAAGCATTTCAATATAACGATTGAATACTTGTCCAGAGAACTGATCATCAAGTGCAAAATGCTTATAGTGAGAACGCGTATAACGCGAAGCCACCCTAGTGCTCGCGGTTGCATGCTGTTTTTCAGGAGCAAGGTGCGGCACATCACTTAATGAATACTTAGCCTCAGCGGCTTGAACCGAAGCTGCTAGCATCATGCCAGCAGCTATCAGTGAGAAACGGAATCGACAATTCATGTGTCGCGCATTCTCCTTTATGAACGCAAGTGCCCCGCTTTAACAGCCATTACTAGACCGTTATTTAAACGAACTCGCACATCGTCCTTGTTAATTTCAACAATAGTCGCAGGCATATTACCAGAACCCATGTTCACTTGAACATTTTTGCCTACAATTACTTCATCAGCATTCAGTACACGTGTCGTCTCTACAGGCTTCTTCTTAATAGTAGCTGTTTTTGGCTTCACATTACTAGATTTAGCTGTTTTAGCTCGAGTTTTTTTAACTTCGCCTTCTTTAGCCGCTTTAGCAATTGCTTGCTCTTTACGACGAGTGCGTACTTTAGCTTTGCTTTCTTCTAAAGCTTTAAGCGCATGATCTACGTGCTCTTGCTCTAGAACATCACAATCATTACCATCTAGATCAACACGGTTCACACCCGCTTTAACACCGTGAAGGTAACGCCAAGAAGATGTGTATTGACGTAAAGCTGTACGTAGTTGAGTCTTGCTTACTTTTGGATCTTCATTAAGACGCTCTGCAAGGTCTTGGAAAATACCAATCTTAAGTGGCTTCGCTTCACCTTCAACAGTGAAACATTTTGGGAAACGCTCAGCGATGTATGCAATAACTTCTTTACTGTTCGTTAACTTTTCAGAGTTTTCCATGGAGTTTCCTGACATAAACGAGGATTGCTCGTTATTTGTGCTTTGTTCAAAAAGAAATAGTGCTGCTATTATAATTACCTAACGCGGAAAAACCACCGAAAGCATGAAATTAGAGTACTTTTTGTAGTGCTTCTACGAAAGAAACTAGACCTCGTTCATCATTTTGGTCAAATCTTGACAAAATTGGGCTATCAATATCCAACACACCGATTAATTTTCCATTCACTGTTAGTGGAATAACTATCTCAGAATTACTTACAGCATCGCAAGCAATGTGCCCTGGAAAAGTATGTACATCCGCAATCCGCTGTACTTTGTTCTCAGAAATAGCGGTACCACAAACGCCTCGCCCAACCGGAATACGCACACATGCAGGATTTCCTTGAAATGGGCCCAAGACTAATTGGTCTTGTTTGAGCAAATAAAACCCAACCCAATTAATTTGTTCTAACTCCATATTTAATAACGCACTAATATTAGACATATTAGCGATAAGATCTGTTTCACCTTCAATTAATGCCAATGCTTGTTGGGTGAGGCGATTATAAAAAGCGATTGTATTTTCCATAGCTTACTCCGTATATAGCCGTTAGAATAGCAAGAATAATATTGATAATAGGAATTATTCTCACTGTGAAAGATAAGAACCATCTTATGATTAATTGGTCTTGGTTACTACTACAAGCGAAACTACATAAACCAAGATTAATTATTGCGAACATTATTGCCGTTATCGCAACCTTGATCAGCGTACCCATTCCACTTCTGATGCCGTTAATGGTTGATGAAGTTTTATTGCACAAACCAGGCGAAGGCATTACCTATCTAAATACCCTTTTACCATCTGCTTGGCATAATGCAACTGGTTACATTCTTTTAGTGCTTGTTCTGGTTGTATTAATGCGTACGTTCAGCCAAGCGCTGAATATACTGCAAAGTCGACAATTTACATTAGTATCAAAAGACATAACCTATAACCTGCGCCAACATTTACTCGATAAATTAGGCCGTATAAGCATGCGACAATATGAAGAACGCGGTAGTGGCGGTATTAGCTCCCACCTTATTACTGATGTCGAGACGATTGATAAATTTGTTGGTGATACATTAAGCCGTTTTATTATTGGACTATTAACTGTTATCGGTACGGCTGGTGTCCTCTTATGGCTTGATTGGAAACTTGGGCTCTTTATTCTTATTATCAATCCGGTTGTTGTCTATGCCTCTAAATTGATGGGCAACCGAGTTAAAAACCTCAAACGTAAAGAAAACCAATCTTACGAAAAGTTCCAACATCGTTTAATAGAGGTATTAGATGGCCTTTATCAATTACGGGCATCTAATCGGGAACGTGACTTTTTAGAACAATTAAAAGGTAATGCTAGTGATATTCGTCATAGTGCAGATAAATATGCATGGCAATCAGAAGCAGCTGGTCGTGTTTCCTTTTTATTATTCTTGATTGGTTTTGAAATTTTTCGTGCTGCCGCTATGCTCATGGTGCTATTTAGTAACTTAACCATTGGTGAAATGTTAGCTGTATTTAGTTACTTATGGTTTATGTTAGGCCCTATTCAAGAATTATTAGGGATTCAATTTGCTTGGTATGGCGCCTCTGCAGCAATGCAGCGTCTCAACAGTTTATTAGCCTTAGAAGAAGAAACGCGTCTACCGGCAACGGTTTACCCTTTTAATGATGATGAGACCATTGCGATTAAAATTCGCAACTTACATTTTTCTTATGATAACGACAAAGAAGTACTCTGCGGTTTGAATCTCGATATTCCCGCAGGAAAACGAGTAGCATTAGTTGGAACCTCTGGTGGCGGAAAATCAACATTAATTCAATTACTATTAGGTATCTATCAAAAAAGTAGCGGTGATATTTTAATCAATAATCACCCTATTGAAGCTGTTAGCTACGAAGCACTGCGTGAAAAAATGGCAGTCGTATTACAGCAACCAGTACTATTTAATGAAACGTTACGTCATAACTTAACACTTGGAGCGCCATACAGTGATGATGAATTATGGCAAGCTTTAGATATAGCTCAATTAACCGATGTAACTGAACGCCTAACTCACGGATTAGATACTGAAATTGGCCGTCAAGGCATTCGCTTATCTGGTGGGCAACGACAGCGACTGGCTATTGCGCGTATGATACTCTCTAATCCTGAGTTTGTTATCTTAGATGAAGCCACTTCAGCGCTAGATACATCAACAGAAGCCGCTTTACATACTGCTCTCAATACTTTTTTGAAGAATAAAACGACCTTAATTGTTGCCCATCGTTTATCTGCAGTGAAACAGGCTGATATTATTTATGTACTTGAAGACGGCTTAGTTAGCCAATCAGGGACACATTTAGAACTGATCAATAAACACGGTCTTTATCAAACACTTTATGGATCAATTCAATCAGCGGAAATCGCCACGAATGGCAGCAATCCTCACGAAGCAGTAGCCAGCGTCAACACAAAATAATATAGTGTGCACCAATCGGCGCTCATTGATAGTTGTTATTGTTTTTCTATTAACAATAAGTGACTAACAACTCAATGAGCGCTTTTGTACACCTTATAACTAAAGGAAGAAACGCACCATGTCGAAGGCTCGACGCTGCCCAGGCTGCGATTTACTTGTGTTGCCAGAAACAGCAACTCAAGGACACAGTGCCTATTGTCCACGTTGTCATACTCGACTCTATCGCGGCGGTATTGCGCGCTTTAATGCAGAATTAGCGATTGCGGTTGCCTGTCTTATTCTTTATATCCCTACGATTAGCCTACCGTTAGTTACCATTCGTTTAATTGGCCAAATGATCCCTGCAACACTAACCTCTGGAACCGTTGCACTTGCTCCAACCTTTCCTGCTGTTGCGATATTAATTCTCTTTTGTAGCGCAATAGCGCCATTATTACTAATCAGTGCTGTTTTAGGAGCACAGTTCTCGTTACGTTTTCGACAATTACGATTATTTAAGCTATCACTATGGATCCTCTCACATTTAAAACAATGGGCAATGCTGGAAGTCTTTTTAATTAGCTTAGCTATTTCATGTTTTAAAATGCAAGAAGTCGCAGAAATTTATGTCGGAGTTGGGCTTTATTGCTTGATCAGTATGCAGATTTTATTATCGGTATTGTTAACTAAAATCAGTGTCCGTCGTTATTGGGATGCTTGGCAGCCAGAAAATGAACATATCAGTGACAAACTTGATACTGTCTGTCATAGCTGTCACTTAACCCAAGAAGCTCTACCGCATTGTCGTCGTTGTGGCAGTCAATTACATCACAGAATCCCTAAATCACTTCAAAAAACATGGGCATATCTCATTACCGCTAGTATTTTCATCTTACCAGCAAACCTTTACCCCATTTCTATTTTTATGAATAACGGTAAACGTATTGAAGATACCATCTTTTCAGGGGTCGCAGGTTTAGTAAAAACAGGAATGACCAGTATTGCCATCATTATCTTTGTTGCCAGTATTGTTGTTCCCGTCGCTAAAATCATTGGGTTAGCGTATATATTATTATGCATTCAATTTAAACAGCGTAGCCAACGCCTACAACGCATGCGTATTTTTCGCATAGTGCATTGGATTGGAAAATGGTCTGTTATGGATCTTTTTGTAATAGCGATTATGGTCGCTTTAATCGATCGTGGACAACTTCTTGATTTTACACCGGGACCAGGCGCCATTGCTTTCGGTGTAGTCGTTATTTTAACAATGTTAGCAGCAGAGAGCTTAGATTCTCGTCTAATCTGGGACAAATATGAACAACGAACCAAATAACGAGCAACCACAACAGGTTAGTATTCGCCGTGATCGCGGCTTATCCCCTTTATGGTTATTACCAATACTGGCAATTATTGTCGCTGGGTGGTTATTATATAAAGCAGTTAATGAGGGTGGAGAACGTATTCAAATCCACTTTAATGATGCTGTTGGTTTAGTCGCGGGGCGTACCACTATCCGTTACCAAGGATTAGAAGTTGGTATCGTGCGTGATGTAACTTTATCGAAAGATCTTAAAAGTATCTATGTTTCTGCTGATATCTACCCAGAAGCAGTAAAAACATTACGTACACACACACGGTTTTGGTTGGTCAAACCCAAAGCCTCTATTACCGGTATTTCTGGCTTAGATGCATTAGTTTCAGGTAACTATATTGCCCTTCAACCGGGAACAGGTGATGAAGCAACAAAGTTTACAGCGTTAGAAAATCAACCTGCAAATATGCCCACAAATGATGGTTTAACCTTACAATTAAAAGCACCTAATTTAGGCTCTCTCAGTATTGGCTCCCAAATTTTTTATAAAAAGATCCCTGTCGGTGAAATTTATAACTACACCCTTAGTGCTAATAAAAAAGAAGTGCTTATTGACGCACTAATAAAACCACGTTATGCCAACCTCGTCACTAACAAGAGCCGTTTCTGGAATGTCAGTGGGGTCAGTGCCAATATCGGTTTTAGTGGTGTCGATGTCCAATTTGAAAGTTTATCTGCATTAATCGCCGGAGCGATTGCCTTTGATTCTCCCGATGCAGGTAAGCCAATTGATGAAGGACATTTATTTAACCTGTATTCTGATATTAATACTGCTGGTCGTGGTATCGCTATCACAATCACCCTTCCTGATAATAATAATATCAGTAATTCAGGTGCGCCGATTATGTATCGCGGCCTGCAAATTGGTAAGATTTCAGATTTAAAACTGGATGATAAAACCAATAAAATTATTGCCCATGCCGCCATAGAACCGAGCATGAGTGATTTACTTAATAATGGCTCACGGTTATTGCTAGAAGAAGCACAAGTTTCACTCACTGGTGTCAAAAATATTGGTAACCTTGTTCGTGGTAATTATTTACGCTTAATTCCCGGCGAAGGTAAAAAAGCACGTCATTTTACAGCTATCACCCAAAATACGCTTGAAGAGCAGCAACCAGGTGTCGCTGTTTTCTCACTATTTGCTGATCAAAGCTATGGCTTAAAAGCAGGAACAAAATTACGTTACCGCGGAATTGATGTTGGTCATATAACAACAGTGAAACTCGATGGTAATCGGGTGCGATTAGAAACATTAATTCAACCGCAATATACCCATTTAATTCGCTCTCATAGTCGTTTCTTTATTGACGGCGGTATTAAGGCCAATATCAGTAACAGCGGCGTAGATGTTTCTATTCCAGCAGCAGATCAATTGATCAGTAGTGCCATAAGCTTTACATCTAATGGTAAAGAAGGAATACAAAAGAGTTACTCTCTCTTTAAAGATAAACATCTAGCCAAACTTGCGGATGAAAAGTTAAAAGGCTTCACTTCTATTACACTTGTAGCTGATAACTTACCAGCAATCTCTGAAGGCAGCCCGGTGCTTTACCGTAACTTACAAGTCGGTGAAATCACCAGTTTTGCACTTAAAACATCAGGGGTTGAGATAAAACTTAATATACAAAAGAAATATCGTCATTTAATCGATAATAATACTGTGTTTTGGAATCGCTCAGGCGTTGAAGTTGAGGCTGGGCTTAACGGCGTTAAAATCAAAGCAGCGCCACTCTCGACATTATTAAAAGGCGGGATTGCATTCGATTCAATAAAAGGTGTTACTAACCGTTCTGGTCATGACTATAAACTTTACCCTAGCCTAAGTGATGCCCAACATTTTGGTGCAATGATTACGTTAACGGCTGATGATGCACGTTCGATTTCAAAATCAACAGCGATCAAATATCAAGGCGTTGTCATTGGTAAGGTTGATAATATTGAGCCTAACTTTGAACATAATAATGTCACAATAAAAGCACGCTTATTCCCTCAATACGCAAAAGTAGTTGCGCGTAAAGATAGCTATTTCTGGGTGGTAAAACCAAAGATAAGTTTAAATGGCAGCGAAAACCTAGACTCACTATTAAGCTCATACATTGCTGTACAGCCAGGTAAGGGCTTAACATCTCATACTTTCAAATTAGGTTCTGCCGAATTATTTGATGCAGGCAAAACCTTTATTTTAGAAAGTGAAGAAAGAGGTTCAGTCAGCGAAGGTACTCCATTGCTTTATCGTGATATTCAAGTAGGACAAGTTATTAAAGTCGCTTTAGGCGCATTAGCCGATCGCGTTTTAATTACCGTCCAAATTGAACAAAAATACCGTCACCTTATTCGTGCTAATAGTGTATTTTGGAATGCATCAGGACTAAACGTTGATATCGGTATTACTGGCGCAAAAGTAAAAGCCGGCACTTTTGATAGTTTGCTTCGTGGTGGTATTTCATTTGCTACGCCAGCAACACACCCACTCGCGCCATTAGCAAAACAAAATAAACACTTCCTACTCAATAAAGAAGTAAACCCCAAATGGCTTAGTTGGCGAACGGCTATTCCTATCAAGTAACTATTTAAGCAACAAATAATTAAGGGGCATTTAATGCCCCTTTTTTAATATTTAATGTTTAAAAAAACACCATACTAACGTCCTATATGATAATGAAAATTGTTCATATGCATAACAATCTTAGAAGCACAGATAGCTGATATAAATTTGCCACTGTTTAGTATAGAATTCTGACATTGCCAGTTTGACTGAGAGTGCTACCTTGCATCCTAATATCTATATTCCTGACGCTTTTATTGATCTAATCAAGCATACAATGCCAGAAAACTTGAGTATTGATGAATTTATTAGCTGTTGTAAAACACCGTTACGTCGCAGTATTCGTGTAAATACGCTCAAGATAAGCGTGGCTGATTTTCTTACTCGTATTGCAGATAAAGATTGGACACTAACCCCCATTCCTTGGTGTGAAACCGGATTCTGGATTAAGCGCGAGGATGAAGAGAGTGTTTCATTAGGTAATACAGCAGAGCATATGGCGGGGTTATTCTATATTCAAGAAGCCAGCTCTATGATGCCAGTAACCGCTCTACTCAATAATAATGATGCACTTGATTGTGTTCTCGATATGGCATCAGCGCCCGGTTCAAAAACAACCCAGATTGCTTGCGCTATGCAAAACCGAGGCGCGCTGGTTGCTAATGAACTTGCAGCGAGTCGAATTAAAGTATTACACGCCAACCTGCAACGTTGTGGCGTACATAACGCAGCATTAACACACTTTGATGGTTGTGTTTTTGGCACATGGGCACCTGAAGCTTTTGACTCTATTTTACTCGATGCACCCTGCTCTGGTGAAGGTGCTATTCGTAAAGATGATGATGCAATGGCAAACTGGAGCCTTGAGTCAATTGATGAAATTGCAGCAGTACAACGTAATTTAATTATTAGTGCTTTTCAGGCTTTAAAACCCGGTGGTGTCATGGTGTACTCAACATGTACCCTTAACCAACGTGAAAACCAAGAGGTCTGCCATTATCTAAAAGAAACCTTTGGTGATGCGGTTGAATTTGAGTCTTTAAGTGACTTATTTGATGGTGCAGAAAAAGCATTAACGGCTGATGGCTTTTTACACGTTTACCCTCAGGTTTTTGATAGTGAAGGATTTTTTGTTGCTCGCATTCGAAAACATGCCTCTGTTGAAACAGATCCAGTTAAAAAGCGAATGGGTAAATTCCCATTTAGCCAAGTGAAAGCCGATGAGCAGCAGATCATAGCCCAGCAACTTAATACTGATCTTAATATCACCTTATCAACTAACAGTGATATTTGGCTACGAGATAAAGAAGTGTGGCTATTTCCTTCACAACTTAAACATTTAATTGGCGAAATTCGTTTCCAACGTATCGGTATTAAATTAGCTGAACAACACAAAAAAGGCTATCGCTGGCAGCATGAGGCCATCATGACACTTGCTACGGGTAAAGAATCGGTTGCGATAGCACTAACTGCACCACAAGCAAAAGAGTGGTTTATGGGACGAGATATTCGTCCAGAGAACCTTACAGGTAAAGGCGAAGTAATTGTAACATATCGTGATTACCCTATTGGCATTGGTAAATGGGTCGGTAATCGAATCAAGAATGGCTTACCTCGCGAATTAGTACGGGACACTAACTTGTTTGATATCTGATTATATTCAACTTGTTAGCATTAGCTGGTGGTTTATTGACTAAATAAACAATTATTTTTGATTAAAACTGGCAATTCATCAAAGCTAAACTAATATTGATAGTGTAACCGAATTCTATACATAAACCAGTTAGCGCAAGGCTCATCACGAGCCTGTTCCCCTAAGCCCGACACAGGAATCGTTTCGGGCTCTTTTTATCTTCGTTACATCACTATCTTTAGTTATATTACTAACCAATAAGCAAAAAAAACCTGAGCATATAGCTCAGGTCTTAATTAGCCACAAACAAAATATTAGTTCTGTTTGTGTGCTGTAATTTCTGCTTTTCTAAGGTCTTTAACGTTCTTGCTAACGTCACGACGCTCTTTAGATAACTCAGCACTGATGATGATATGATCATCAACACGATCTTCGTAATCGCCTTTCATGTTTTCAATGATCTCTAAAATTTGATCATGGCTCATATCTGGCTTGATATAATCCAACATGTTTTCTAGTAATTCTACACGCTTACGGTTATCACGAATTTTACGATCGTTATCAAGGATTTCGCGCTTAAGTTTGTTTTTACGGCGAGCCTGACGAACAAGTTCAAGGATGTTGTTCATGTTTTGTCCTTAGTCTGAAAATAAAGCCTTGTGAAACTGATTTAATGCTAATAATTAGGAAAAATGCACTTCCTAGTACATAACCGTCGAGTCTCAGTTTTTTTCTAAAATCGGTTATATCAGAAAATCTGCTGTAAACTCAAGTAATACCCGAAGATTATCGACTAGATGGTGAGTTAACATACGCTTAAAGAACCTTTCTTGTTTGGATTATGCCCTTTCCTATTCGAGTTTGCTTTGATTTCGTTCAATAATATTTAAGAGAATGTCTGACGAAGAAGACATTTAAATAAACTTTCTAAGAAATTATCATGACACCGGTATTATTACTTTCTTTGTTTACAAAAAAAGTAAATTTGATTTGCAAATCACCAATCAACGCCTAATCTTCATAGTAGACCAGTACTTATTTACAGTTAAAGCAATCTGAACAAGGATATCTTCGCTGTCATCTTCATGATCAGCAACAGAGTTCAAAGCTCAAATCGCTCCGTAATCTGATATTGGCTATACCGTGTGATGAATAGATTTATCAGGAGACAACATGTCAAAAGCAACAGGTACCGTTAAGTGGTTCAACGAAGAAAAAGGTTTTGGTTTTATCACTCAAGATGACGGCGGTGCTGATGTATTTGTACACTTCCGTGCGATTAGTGGTGATGGCTTTAAAACCTTAACTGAAGGCCAAAAAGTGTCTTACGAAACAGAACAGGGTCCTAAGGGTCTTCAAGCTGCAAACGTTGAAAGAGCCTAGTAATTTAACCTTGAATATCTACAAAAATAAAGGGCTCATTCAGCCCTTTTTCTGCTTCTAATCCTGCTCGTTTATATAGACACCACGCCTTTGAGCAACATAAATGCAAGCTTAATACACGCTAATATTATTTGATATATAAAGAAAATACATATCCAACATCCCCTAATATCCTCGCACTCACCATACGCACACCGACTCATATAAGTTAAACATATTATTTTGTTAAAGTGGTCACATTATTGACCTGTTCTTACAAGAGAAACTTGCCCTTTCAATATGAAAATGGCCTAATACTCATGGTTTTATTAAAGGCCTATTTATGCAACAAATTGAAATAGAAAACTTCGATACACTGTTCAAATATTCACAGTTGTCCTGAAGCGCTTCATTATTCTTTTGTACATAAGTAAAACAGCGTAATGTGCGCTACTAATTTATTTTTCAGGAGACATAACATGTCTAAAGCAACTGGTATCGTTAAGTGGTTCAACGATGAGAAAGGTTTCGGTTTTATCACTCAAGACAACGGCGGCGCTGACGTATTCGTTCACTTCCGTGCTATCACTGGCGAAGGCTTCAAGTCTCTAGCTGAAGGTCAGAAGGTTTCTTTTGACGTTGAGCAAGGCCAAAAAGGTCCTCAAGCTGCTAACGTTGAGCGTGCTTAATTTTTCAACGAACAGTTGAAAGAAGTAAAGGGTATCTTAGATACCCTTTTTTTATATCAGTAAATCACACCACAACATAGACCATTTTGACTCGTGGCTGCTCCTGACCAAAATAATCACTCTCTTGTTCAACCTCCATAAAACCTAGCTGCTGATACAGTTTCTTCGCATGATTATCAGGATGAACCGTAAGCCATAATTTTTCACAGCCCGCTAATTGATTCATTGCTACTTTCATCAATTGTTTACCTACTCCGCTCCCCTGCACGCTTGTATCTACCGCTAAGGCCAGTATCCATCCTTCTGATACAACTAATGACGTATTATTAAACTGAGGCGCGCACAGTACATAACCGACAATATTATCATGATCTCGTGCGACGAAGAAACCAGCGGGCCAACAATCATAGGCTTGGCGAATAAAAAAATCAGGGTAACAATAATCACCAAACAAGCGCTGCTCTAACTGATACACAGCCTGCACATCTTCTTTTTTTGCGACATCAATTGTAATTATTTGAACCACAGTATTCCTTTACTCATTATTTTTCTTACTTCCATAAAAAAACCAGTGACGCATAAACGCCACTGGCTTTAGAAAATAATATCTAGCTATTATTTATCAGCACGACTCATGAACTTGTGTTCAGTTGTGTTGATTTTGATTTTTTCGCCATTTGCAATGTATTCAGGAACTTGAACAACAAGACCTGTAGATAATGTTGCAGGCTTAGTACGAGCACTTGCAGATGCGCCTTTAATTGAAGGGTCTGTTTCAACAATTGTTAGTTCTACCGTTGCTGGTAGCTCTAGCGCAACAGGTGCACCATCAACAGTCAATACTTCAATACCTTTAGTATCTTCATTGATGAAAAGCAATTCTTCCGCAATTGCATCTTTTGAGAAAGTGTATGGAGTGTAATCTTCATCATCCATAAATACATATTCTTCGCCATCGATGTATGAGAAAGATGCTTTCTGACGACGGAAGTCTGCTAATGTAATCATCTCATCAGCTTTGAAGCTAACATCTGATTTTGAGCCCGTTGCAACATCATAAATACGCATACGGTAAAGACTTGCGCCTGCACGACCACTAGGCGTTAGCTTAGTAATTTCTTTAACTAAAGCTACTTTACCGTTAAGTTCAATAGCAGCAAATTTTTTAATATCACTAGCCTTTGGCATGATCATTATTCCAAAAATAAATAGTGGTGAGAAATTACACCAAGATACAGATTTATAGCAAGTAATATGATAGTCCAAAGTCTATTTTTTTGCATTGATATACCAACATGGTTAATAGATAGCCAAGACAATAATTATAGAATTTCATTATCTTTGTATAACAGAATCAATCTACCCATAAAAGAATAATACATACCCAATGCGAATATATTATTGTAAATCTTCCAAAAAGCGTGATAATAGCAAACTACACATATTTTAGAGCGTTACCAAAATGGCAAATACATCTCCAACTCTCCGCGATTACGCCAAGATTATTTACCCCGATAGTACAGCTGAACAATATTCACCACTTTGGAGTTATCGCGCTAAATTCGTACTTCGAGCGACTTATTATCATAATGCTTTTCAGCTTATAGCCTCTAGTATTACCCCTTCTTTGCTGGAAACATTATGTAAGCAGTGCCCTCGATTTTTAGAAAAATCCTTTCGTCCTTATATTGTTAATGACAGTAGTGCGATAGAGAGAGCACAGTTTGTCGTACAACATTATCAATTTGTAAGCGAAAAATTACCGGCACATATCCGTGACGAAATTTATGTTAATGAGAATGGATTAACACTATTTGATTTTACTGTTGGTGAAATAGATTATTCTTTTAAATTAGTATTTCACGCACGTTATCAAAAAGAAGGCGATATGAGCCTGCTTTTATTTAATGACATAGATAAAAACTTTTATACCCTTACCTTTTCAGTGCGGGATATAGAAGGACAACGTCAGTTAGTGATTGGTGGTTTACAGGGGCCATCAAGTAGTCCTGAAAATAACCTTAAAATAAAAGCATTAACCAAAACATTACATGGTCAGCGCCCTAAAGACTTAATGATCAAAATCATTACACTTATTGCTAACATTTGGCAGGTTGACACGCTACTTGCTGTTAAAAGTGACTCTCATGCTTACTCAGCTAAGCGATACAGTAAAGGACGCGTTACAGCTAATTATGATAAACATTGGCAAGCATTAGGTGGGACCGAGTTTGACCGACATTTCTATACATTAGGCTTAGAGGATATTCGTCGCAATCCTGAAGATATCTCTCGCCCTAAACGCGCTATGTATCGCCGCCGTTATGAATGGCTTGATACTATCAACGAGATACTCCAACAAAAAATCAGTTTGTAGTTCCTTTACTATAACTGCCCTAATAACCACAGAGATCAATCTCCTCTGTGGTTAAAGCGCTACCATTAATAGCTGCAAATGCGATGTATTAGATTATTAAGGTAATACTAACTGACTCACATCAGTTAAAACCCAGGCGCTATTATGTTCAACAAAACCAATTTTAGAATAATACCCTTCAGCTTTAGGTGCGGATAATAAAACTATTTTACAACTCTCAGATACTGATTCTGCCGTAACTAAAATAAGATATTTACCAATACCCATTGATTGAATACTTTCATCAACCGCAAGATCTGATAGATAGCAGCAATAGTGAAAATCTGTCATTGAACGAGCAATACCGACAAGTTGATCGTCAACCCATGCCGTTACAACCAAATTACTATTTTCAAGCATGCCTTTTATTATAGTTTCATTTTCCGTTGGCCTTCGCTCACCCAAAGCAGTTTTATTCACTAATTCAATATATTGATTTGGCGTAATAGGATGATTAACTTTATATTCAATTTCCATCTTAACCCTTTAATACTAGCTCGATGTTTTAACAACATACTACAGCCTTAAAGTGACATTGAGTTGATCGAATGTCCATTATATATGGATTTCTGTATTATTTATTATTTAGTAATCACTCCGCACACTAAACGAGCCCCACTACCACCATGTTGATGAGGATGATCGGCATGATTATCACCGCCAGCGTGTACCATCAATGAGCGATCTACTAAATCTGCAAGTTTTAATCGAGGTGCAAGTACTGGCTCTGTTGCATCACCGTAAGTATCAACATATAGCGGTGGTAAGTCACCAAGATGGTTATCAGTAGTCCAAGAATAACCATGCTTACCGGTAAGCATTGGATCATAATGCCCTCCAGCAGCACCTGCTGCTATTGTTCTCCCACCTTCTTTAGTTTCTTCACATGATGGGTTTTCATGTAAATGGAAACCATGTAAGCCAGTTGATAAATCTGATAAATGTGGTGTAAACACTACACCATATTGTGATTGTTGCGCGGTAATATAACCGATCGATTTACCTGAATTAAGATCTTTCATATCAATCTTAATAAGATCGGTGGCATTAACATTAAATGAAATCAAAAATAAGCAAAAGGATAATAAAAAAGTTACCATAAATTCATCCATAAATTTAATAAAGTAATTCCATATTAATATCGTTAAACATTAACATAATCGGTAATTATTAAATTATAGACAGCTTTTATATCTTCGTTAGGAACGAAATGACAATATGATTAAATAAAATAGCAACGTGATATTTTTATCGTCACGTTGCTAGCTACATTTTACTTACTTTCAGATGTATAACTAGAATATGAGCAGTAATAACAACCATTTGATTGAGGGTATATTTTTTTTGCAGCATCTAATGCGGTACTACATGCGGTATGATAACCAAGAGCATCACAATTTTTTACACCAGGACTGTGGCTACATGTTGCAGTATGTATTTCATGATCGCCATTATCTTGCGCATTTTTATCAACATAAAACAAACTCATAATCACCTCTGAATATTAGTATATTGAGAAAAGACATTACTCCTATAAAATTATAGGAGATACTCAATAATCCCAATAATTAGATTCACATCACTATCAGTGGTAAATATTAACCATTAAATATTAATACTGTGATTTAATCGATTTATTTAAGCATGTATTAATGCGATTAAGCCACTGCTAGGCGTGGCAAACAACCTCAATAATTTTTATGCTTAAATAAAATCAATTAACATACCTATTCGCGGTGGTTTATTTTAAGATTTTTTCTTTAATAATGGTCATTACGCCTTGATCATTATTACTTGGAGCATGAAAACGCGCCAATTGTTTGATCTCAGGATGAGCATTATCCATCGCATAACTGAAGTAAGTTTCTTTTAGCATTTCGACATCATTTAAAAAGTCACCAAAACTCATACTTTCTTCAAATGTAAAATTGAAAATACGTTGTAATTCCTTAATAGCAGCCCCTTTAGATGCCGTTTTATGCATAACATCCAACCAAATCTTTGCACTTACAACAACTTGGTGAGTCTGTGAATATAAGGGAGATATGATTGGATATATATACTGCTCTGTGCCGTTGAAATTTAGCACTGCAATTTTAATAAATTCATCATCAACAGCAAATAAATCACTAACAATTTCAAGGTTATGATAGTACTTGTTAATTTCTTCTAATGCCTGTGTATCTGTTGTTTCTGTATAAGCAGAATTTTTACCACACAAGACAATGAAGGTATTATCAATCGCTTTAACTCTAGTAATAATGGTATGAATTTCAGATGTTGGAATGGTTGAGCTATAGAGTTCTTTGCCTTGGTACATAACCAACGTACCATTCTCTGCAATAAACACCATTTTGTCTTTAACTGGTTCAAAAGTATTAACTAAACTCTGATACTGTCGACCTGATGCCGCTGAAAATAAAACATCTTTAGTATGAAGTGCATCGAATACATCATAAAAATCAGCAGGAAGATTTTTATCATCATTTAGTAATGTGCCATCCATATCTGTTGCTATAAATTTTATTGAAGACGTCATATACAATTATTACTCCGATATTTAATGTTATCAATACCTCACATTCTACCTGTTAATGATGTCAATTTTCACCAAAAACACACATAAAATGTCATAGATACAAATCGAGTAATATGAAAAATACTAACTATTTACCTAATTAATCTAAAAAACACCACTACATAACATAGTAGTGTTTTGATATTTACACTACGAGCGATGATCATCACTCCTCTTATGCTTTGGTGTAGGTTTTACTTTAGCATCACAGCAGCCACCAACATTTTCTTTTTTTGCTTTTAGGTATAACTGTATAAATAAAAAGAACATAAAAAATAAAAATACAACAACAGAAATAACGATATATAGAGGAAATAACTCATCGGTACTCATAGAACCCCCTTATCTAACCCTTTCAATTTATCAATAAGTTAATTAAAAACTAATCTATTAATAATATTTGTCAAGGGAATCATAACTTAATCATCATACCTCTATAACAAATTTAAAATGCTTACTAGTTACACTGTAACACTTTTTGTTTAATAACAGTAATAACACCTTGTTCATTATTACTTGGAGCAATAAAGCGTGCTAATTCTTTAATCTCAGGATGGGCATTACTCATCGCATGGCTAAAATAGGTTTCGTTTAGCATTTCAACATCATTAAAGAAATCACCAAAACTCATACTATTTTCAAACGTAAATCCAAATTTGTTACGCATTGCTTTTATTGCTTGGCCTTTTGATGCTTTCTTATCCATAAAATCTAACCACGTTTCACCACTTACAACAACTTGGTGTGTTGCTGCGAACAAAGGCGCAACAAAAGGATAAACATGCTCTTCTGTGCCCTTTAAGTTTAATACTGATATTTTAATAAACTCATCATCAACATCTAATAAATCATCAACGAATGCTATTTGATGACAATACTTCATTATTTCTTGCTGAGCTTGTTCATTTTTAGTTTCGGTGTAAGCTGATTTTTTTCCGCATAACACAATATGGCTATCTTCAATGTTACGTACAACATCAATAATTGAGTCAATCTCAGACTTAGGGATCGTAACGCTATAAAGCTCCTTCCCTTGATACATAACTAGAGTTCCATTTTCAGCAATAAACAATACCTTATCTTTAATCGGTTCCAGCATATTTAACAATGTAAAGTATTGACGTCCAGAAGCTGCAGCAAAGAGTACATTTTTCTCATCAAGTGCCTTAAATACATCAAAAAAATCACATGGAAGTTCATTAGTATCGCTCAGTAAAGTACCGTCCATGTCTGTTGCAATAAATTTTATACAAGATGTCATTACTGTTACTACTCCGATAATGGCTAAACTAATCTAGTGACAATATCTTACCCACAAATTCCCCATAAGAATATAAAGCAACACTATTTCTATTCAAATAGTGCTGCTGAATATTTATAGCGTAGTAGTTATTTCATAATTAACGTTATCACTTATCCGCAGCTGCTAATAACTTTTGTTGAAAAGTCAGCATCCCTGCTGTCTGCTTTATTAATACACCAGAATGAGATTTATCAGCCGAACCATTCACCATGTACCTTTGCAGCGATAAATTATTAGATTTAGTCTTATCAAATCGAACATTACCCATAAAATCACCATCTTTGGCCGATACGGTATAAGACGTTAAGCTAATAACAATCAAAAAAACATACTTAATATATTTCATAACTGTCCCCTATTAAGACTTACAACCTAATAATTTTTTATTATGCTCAACAACCATAATTGCAATGGCTAGAAATAAAATATCTTTGACTAAAAAGAAGCTTGTCGTCGGCACCCCATCGACAATTTTCCATGTGTCAGGCGTTGTAAATAAAAAGCTCAGTGTCACAATAAAAATAATGCTTGAGGCTAATCCTGAAAAATAACCGACTCTAGGATTAAAAAAACCATAAATAAGTCCACCAGCCACAACGATTTCACTAAAACCAACAAGGTTAGATACCATTTGGACAGACAAAAAGTTATATGCCCACCCCATTAGTGGGTGGTTTTTAATTAAAGGTTCAATTGCTGCCGCTTCAGTTGGTGTAAATTTAAAAATACCAATCCACAATAAAACTAGCACAACACCGAAAACACCTAATTTATAACCAAATGTCGTTGCTGATGATACTGCTGGTACTGATGTATGTTGACTTAAACTATTCATATTAGACCCTTCAAACTAAACTAAACTGTTCAGTCCAATTTAGTTATAAATAAATCTGCTGTCAACACTTTTGAACTAAACAGTTTATTTTGATATGATCTGACCAATGAAAAAAGAGGTCTACGAAATGAGCAAACAACAAGAAAAACGACTCAATATTATCAATAAAACAATTACATTATGTGCACAATATGGCTTTCATGGCACCAGCATGGATAGCATTACTACCGCTACCGGAGTATCTAAAGCAACCATTTATAAGTATTTTATTTCAAAAGAAAATCTTATAAAAGAAGCATTAATAATGTTCAGTGAACGTGCATTGAACCACTTAAATATTGTTTTTTCTGATCCAACACTAACGTTAGAACAAAAGCTCTCAGAACGATTTGAAATATTAGTAACATTAATGAAAGATGATTTATTTAATGGCTGTTACTTTCAATTGGCGTACAGCGAATTTAATCATACCGATATTACCATTGCTGATATTTGCAGCGGTTATAAAAAAACTCGAGTAAATATGATTCAAGCTTTATTAACTAAGCATAATATTAATGATCCTGAACTAAAGTCACAACAAGCAGAGTTGATTTTTAATGGATTATTGGCATCGTTACAAATAACAAAAAACACGCAACTAATACCGATGGCAAAAGCAATGTATCTTGATGCTATTTTTAAAGATTAATGCATGAAACATAAACTATTTACCATCATTGTTATACGTTAGCTTTTAAAAACACTATTTATACCGTAGGCGAATTATAGTTTTGCACTATGTCACAATTTAATGATAATTTCCTTTGCTAAAAACCATTGTAGTGCCATAAGATGAATATATATGTGTTATTGATAGGTAAATAACCATTACGAAATATGGTTTATCATTACTTTTAAGCACGGTTTTTAATAAAAAGGCATATCGATATGAAAAATTATTTTGTGTTCTCTCTACTCTTCATCTCAACATCAGTATTGGCTAATACTGATGTATTAAATTCTAAATTTCATAATCCAAATAATAAAAAAGTAATACAAAAGGTCTCTAAACCAGCGATCAACAGCAATAGAATAATAAACCCTAAATTTCACCACCCTGATAATAAAGAACATCATGTGATAAAAAAAACCAAAAAGATCCCCGCATCCGTTCCTGCTCTTTAATTATCTAATTACCATAATTATTAAAAATGAGCACAATGACGTGCTCATTTATTGTATATTTATCATGTAATTACAGCATGTAACACACCAATTCCCCCTACCCTAGAACCCGCTCATTAATCATTAAAAATGAACAATGGCAGATAAGACACTCATGAAGTCATATCACCTTGCTAACAAAGCTTCATTCTCTCCACAATAAAAAATACCACACCAACATAAATAAAAACCAACATTCTCATTTTTTAAACTAAGCTTGGTAACAACATTCGCTTTT
The DNA here is from genome assembly GCF_003026355.1 of Photobacterium kishitanii. Classification (GTDB taxonomy): domain Bacteria; phylum Pseudomonadota; class Gammaproteobacteria; order Enterobacterales; family Vibrionaceae; genus Photobacterium; species Photobacterium kishitanii. The sequence goes on from NZ_PYON01000001.1 coordinate 190,282, forward strand.
ACGACCAAACTACAAGGATAGAATGAGATGGCATTACTTGATTTTGTACGCGATATTGGCAACAAACTATTTAGCAATGAAGATGAAGCACCAGAGAAAATTACCCAACATATCGAGAATAACAATCCAGGATTGACTGACTTAAAAGTTGAAGTAAAAGATGGCGTAGCAACCCTTTCTGGCACAGCGAATAGTGCTGTAGCCAAAGAAAAAGCCATTTTGATGGCGGGTAATACCGCAGGAATTGAATCTATTGTTGATAATCTCAATGCGCCAGCTGCCACCGAAACCGTAAAATATTACGAAGTACAATCGGGTGACAGTTTATGGAAAATAGCAGAAAAGACGCTAGGCAATGGCGCTGATTATCAAAAAATCTTTGATGCTAACCAAGAAGTTATTATCGATCCTGACAAAATATTCCCAGGTCAAAAGCTTCGCATACCAACAACTGCTTAATATAAATAGAGGTGAACATCATGGATATTAATCAATTATTACGCGTTGGTGCTCAACTATTCTCACAATCTCAAGCAAATACTACAGGATTAAACGAAAATACAATTACTTCAGCATTATCACATTTATTCGGTGGCGATAGTAATGGCAAAGGTATTGATTTAGAAAGTATAATTCAATCACTTAATGGCGCGGGGTTGGCTAATATCGCAGCTTCTTGGCTTGGTAATGGTGACAATGAAGCTATTTCTGCCACTGACATTGGTAATATCTTTAACCAAGACCAATTATCAAATTTTGCCAATGAGGTTAAATTACCACAAAGCGAAGCGATAACGGGTTTGCAGGAGACATTGCCAGGTATGATAGATAAAGCTAGTCCTAACGGTGATATTGCAGGAGAGCTTTTTCAAGCGGTTGGAGGCATGGATGGACTGCTCAACATAGCCTCAAATATTTTCGGAAAAAAGTAATTAATCAAATAGTCATTTGAAAAAGGAATCGATGTTATTACAACGAACTGGCATTAATAATTTCATCGATTCCTTTATTTTATCGCATTATTTCTGGGCACTAACACCCATCAAGTGATCAACCTTTTGCACGTTCTTAAAGCCAACCGCTTTTAATCGACGAATAACACCATCAACAAAGCCACTGCCCTTTTTCATAATATGTGGGTTACCAGTGTAATGGAAAAGACGTCCATCTTGACGAAGTACACGGTAGATTTCGCTATAAAACTCTTCGCTATACAACTCACCAGCAAGAGAAAAACGCGGTGGATCGTGAATAACGGCATCAAATGACATTGAAGGCATGGTCGTGATCAATTCAAAGCTACTGCCTTGTCGTTGCTCAATACCCTCGTTATTCAAATCACGAGACCAAGGATTGAGTGCACGTAATCCCATCACTGACTCACTGAGCTCAATGGTCAACACTTTTTTAGCACCTAAACGGTGTGCAGCAATCGCTGCGTAACCTAAACCACTGCAACAATCGAGTACATTATCACCACAACGTACAGCTTGTTTAGCCATATCTGAAGCACTTACAAACGGATCAGTTCCTTTAGATATGTGCATCTTAACACCGCTAATTTCAAGCAGCGGTGCGCCTTCTGTAGGTGCTAACTTATAGTAACCAACACTGCGATCTTCAATCGGTTCCATATCGCCATCACTACAAAGATAAATTCTTTGTGTCTTTTTGACGATTTTTTTAAGATCAGCAATAGACAGTATATTGTCTTCGTCAAGAATTAAACCTTCAGCGCTAACAGAGTAATCCTGCTCAGAAAGATGAAGATCAGTCGAGAGATGGACACTTGATTGTCCTTTAGCGATAGCATCTAACGCCTGTTGGGCATTTTTTGTATGAAGATAGTAGCCAAGCATAGTTCGTTTATCTAATTAAAAACACTGCTCGCATTATAACATAAAATAGCGCAGCCATATCTCAATCGTTATAAACCTACCCCGACTAATTTTAAGTTAATACAACATTACACTTTAAGTTAGGTATTTTACTGTTATCAATACGACCAATCGAAATGTTGGTATTATGTTGCTTAATACGCAAAAATGTTTCAATAATAAAACAAGGTTTATCAATATCATTATTTAATTATCCATAATAATGATTATAAAGAACCGCCTCAAATTAATTCCCCCTACAAATCCAGTGCCATTTAATCAATCGCCGAGATTCTAATGTAGAATAACCACCAATAAAAGTGAATAAATATCATAATGATATGACTTTATATCCACATGAAAAAACAATAATTAATTAAATTATTAGAAGGCTATCCCATTTCTTAATATTAGACGTGATTCTTATTGTTGAGTAGATTACTGTAAAAAAAACAATGCAATTATTTACATTGTCTTTGGGTGTTATTTCCTGCTTTATTAACACTGAATAATTAAATAAAGGACTGTCATGAACAAAGCATTTTTGTTATTAACGTTACTACTCCCATCTGCTGCAATCGCTTCTAATAACGTTAACAATACTGAAAATTATCCATCGATACAAAACCCGTCTACCTATACTAATAATACTTATACCTATGTTAAGTGTTGGTATAGAACGAGTGTAAGTCATGATGAACCAGCCACTGATTGGATTTGGGCTAAAAATACAGATGGCAGTTATTATAAACTTCCGGGTTATTGGTGGTCGTCTATTTCATTTAAAAATATGTTTTACACCGATGTGGCAAATAAAGATATTAAGCAACGTTGTGAAGCTTCAATTGATACTAATAATAAAAATGCAGACATTACTTTTTATGCCTCAGATATAAAATCCTCTTATAGCCATACTATTTGGAGTAATGACAAAATCACCCACTCCAATGCGATCAATAAGATCGTTGCTTTTGGTGATAGTCTTTCTGATACAGGTAATACCTTTAATGGTTCACAATGGTTATTCCCTAACAGTAATAGCTGGTTCCTTGGTCATTTTAGCAATGGCTTAGTATGGACAGAATATTTGGCTAACGCTAAACACTTACCTTTATATAACTGGGCTGTTGGTGGTGCTGCAGGCGTTAATGAATATGGCATTCTTACTGGAATTTATGACCAAATATCATCTTTCAATACGTATATGAAATCGGCAAAAAATTATAATATCGGCAATACTCTATTTACCTTAGAGTTTGGCCTTAATGATTTTATGAATTATGGTCGCAACGTGACACAAGTAAAGAGTGATTACAGTACAGCGCTTATTCGTTTAACTGATGTTGGAGCCAAAAATATTTTACTTATGACATTGCCAGATGCCAGCAAAGCACCTCAATTTAAATATTCATCAGCAGAAAAAGTTGCTCTTGTGAGTAAACAAATCAAGCAGTTCAATGCATTTATAAAAGAACAAGCAGCGTATTATAAAGCAAAAGGTATTAATATTACTTTAGTTGATGCATATAAGATGTTTGAAAATGTAACGTCTAATCCACAAAAATACGGTTTTATTAACGCTAAAGATGCTTGTATGGATATTAACCGCAGTTCATCAAAAGACTATTTAATTAGCCACAACCTAACAAATGATTGCGCACAAAATGGTTCAGATAAATACGTATTCTGGGGAGTAACTCATCCAACAACAGCGATGCATAAATATATTGCTCAACAAATAATCAATCAATTGTCAGTAAACTAATTATCCTAAAATATTGGCACTAACTATTTTTTAGTGCCAATAATATAAAACCATTAATAAATTACGCTATTAGCCACTAAAGTCTGACACTGAATAGTTAATATCTGTGTCGATAATTTAATTACACATTACTCATCAATTGTACTTGCTTGATTATCGTTGCAATACCAATAGACCGTGTTGGCGTTAAGTGCTGAGTTAACCCTAATTGTTCGAACCACGCATCAATATCAAACTCAGCTATTTGCTGACGACTCTTTTGATCATAAGCAATAATAATTAACGCCAATAAACCTTTCACAATCGCTGCATCACTATTTGCTGCTAGGTGAATCAGATTATCGTTTGGGGTTAATGTGATCCAAACGCTACTTTGACAACCTCGAATTTTATGATCATTCGTTTGTTCATTTAAAGGTAATATACAAAAACGATCACCAAGTTCAATAAGGTATAAATATTTATCTTCCCAGTTAGAACAGCGCTGAAAATTTTGTAATACTTTTTGGGGCGTCATTGTTGAACTCATGACTTATCCTAATAACTGTTTAATACGCTGCAAACGATCAACAAAGACATCAATATCCTGACTATCGTTATATAGTCCAACCGATGCTCGGCACACTACTGATTGTTCTAAGCGTTGCAATAACGGCATAGCACAATGGTGACCCGTTCGAATCGCTACTCCATAATTATCTAAAAAACTACCGATATCAAAAGCATGATGGTTGCCTAAATTAAATGAAATTACACCGACACGGTTAGCTCTCTTGCCGTATATCGAAAGAGCATCGACACTTCGCATTTGTTCTTCAGCGTAACGAATTAACCTATCTTCATGCTGAATAATCGCATCCATACCAATATGATTAATATAATTAATCGCCTCACTCAGCCCTAAGATTCCAGCAATATTAGGTGTACCAGCTTCAAATCGCCACGGCGAAGTTTGATACGTTGTCCCCATTGGCAATTGAACACGGTCAATCATCGCACCACCACCTTCCCATGGAGGTAGCGTATTGATCCACTGCTTTGCAATATAAAGAACACCAATTCCTGTTGGACCATAAAGTTTATGCCCAGAAAAAGCATAAAAATCACAACCAATATCTTGTACATCAACAGCTTGATGCATAATACCTTGCGCACCATCAATCAATACCGCAGCGCCAAATTGATGAGCAATCGCTGTAGCAGCTTTAATCGGGTTAATACAACCCAATACATTAGAAACATGTGATAACGCTAATAACTTGGTTTTTTTACTCAGTAAGTGGCGTAAATCATCCAACTCCAACGTATGTTCAGCGGTCATTTTCCAGATTTTAATTGTTAAACCTAACCTCTCAGCCAACATTTGCCATGGAACGATATTTGAGTGGTGCTCCATATCAGTAATAATAATTTCATCACCAGCTTGAGCACATGTAGGAAGAAAAGTATTTGCCACTAAATTGATCGCTTCAGTGGTTCCTTTGGTAAAGATAATCTGATCGCTAGATGTAGCCTTTACAAACTCAGCCACTGTTTGACGTGCTTGTTCCATATTATGGGTTGCATTAGCACTTAACCGATGAACACCTCGATGCACTGTTGCATATTCATGAGTATAAAAGCGCTGTATGCGCTCAATCACCGTTAATGGTGTTTGTGCAGTCGCAGCACTATCGAGATAAATTAAAGGCAGTGTATTATGAATATTATTCAGTGTAGGAAAATCACTTCGCCAAGGGCTGTTAAACATTATTTCCGCACTCCAGCTTTTGCGTTACATGCTGCAATAAATACTGACGAATATTATTTAACGTCACTTTTTCACACACTTGAGCAGCAAAAGCTTTGGTAATCATCTGCTCAGCTAATGGTTTAGGAATACCACGAGCTTGAAGGTAAAATACCTGTTCAGGATCTATTTTTCCTGTTGTTGCACCATGACTACATTTTACGTCATCAGCATAAATTTCTAACTTAGGACGGCTATTCACTTGTGATTTTGTACTTAACAACAAGTTATGATTATCCATTTGGCCATCGGTTTTAATTGCGCCTTGATTAACATAAATCATACCGTCAAACACACCAACCCCTTCGCCTAATCCTACGATTTTATGCAATTGCTGGCTGTGACAATGTGGTGCACTATGGTGTAAGAAAGTTCGGCTATCAAAACATTCACTCGATGTCGGTAATGCCAAACTATTAAAGCTGACATCACATCCCACATCACCAAGTTCGGTACTTAATTGATGACGGATTAACTGACCCGATAATAAAAATGTACTGCTGCTTACATTAACATCACGGCCTGTTTTTATATCGTTGTGAGCCAAATGATACTGCTCGCGACCCGCTTCTATTAACTTAATATGTTCAAGTCGAGCACCATCAGCAATAGTGGTTGATAATCGAGAAAGCGTAACGCCCTGTGTATCAGATGATGAAATATGGTGTTCTACCAATTGACATGATGCCAACTTTTCAAGCCGTAGATGATGTCGAACTGAAGTCACTTCCCCTACTTTACTATTACTAAAATGAAGCAAGTAAATCGGCTTATCTACAGTCACTTTCGCAGCAATAGTAATAAATAATCCATCTTTTGCTGTCGCATCTGTTAATTCAGAGGTAAATTCAGGCCTTATTGCATCATTGGTAGATTCATCACTCTTCAGCCATTGCTCAAAACGTTGGATCTCAACACCTGCAATAACATCCGATAAATCGGAAGCAAACTTGCCATCAATAAAGATAAGTCGATAACCGTCATCTTTCCATAGCATTACATCTGACTTTGAAAGCACTGTTGTTGATTTCACTGATGTAAAATCAACATCATTAAATTTAGCCAGTGAGGTATATTTCCAATCTTCATCTGTTCCCATTGGCAAACCAAGTTGGAGCAGATTATTCCAATGTGTACATTGCCACGCTGAATCTTGAACCAGTGGCTGTAACCGCATTAAAGCAAGATCAGAATTACTCTGCAGAGATCCAGCCATAGCCTTTTTCCTCAAGTTCTTTCGCTAATAAATAATCACCTGATTTCACAATCTTGCCCTTCACCATAACATGCACATAATCTGGCTTAATGTAATCAAGAATGCGTTGATAATGGGTAACAACAATAAATGCACGCTGACCGTCACGCAGCGCATTCACTCCTTCAGAAACCGCTTTCAATGCATCAATATCTAACCCTGAGTCTGTCTCATCTAAAATACAGAGGTTGGGTGCAAGAACTGCCATTTGTAAAATATCATTGCGTTTTTTCTCTCCACCAGAGAAGCCTTCATTAACGGAACGATCCAATAGTTGCAGCGGCATTTTTAATAACTGCGCTTTCTCTTCTAATAAGTCTTCAAAATCAAACCGATCTATTTCCTGCAAGCCTTTATATTTGCGAATGCCATTCAGTGCAGTGCGTAAAAATAATTTATTACTGACGCCTGGAATTTCAACTGGGTATTGAAAGGCTAAAAACACACCTTCACCAGCGCGCTCATCGGCATCTAACTCAATTAAATCTTTAGTCTCAAACTGAATAGCACCTTGAGTGATTGTATAATCATCTTTACCCGCTAATGTCGCCGAAAGCGTACTTTTACCCGAACCATTAGGCCCCATAATGGCATGCACCTCACCGGGACGCACAGTTAGGTTAATTCCTTTAAGGATCTCGTTATCATCAACTGCAACATGTAAATCTGTAATTTTTAGCATAATCAATTAACCCACACTGTGTTCAAGACTAATAGCAAGTAACTTCTGAGCATCAACAGCAAACTCTAACGGTAATTCTGAGAATACGTCTTTGCAGAATCCGTTTACAATCATAGAAATAGCATCATCCTCACTAATTCCTCGCTGCACACAATAAAACAGCTGATCTTCACCTATTCTTGAAGTAGTTGCCTCATGCTCTATTTGAACCGTTGGATTACTCACTTCGACAGTAGGAAACGTATGGGCACCGCATTGATCGCCAATCAACATCGAATCACACTGAGTATAATTTCGTGCGCCTTCCGCCGTTGCGAGTATCTTTACCAAGCCACGGTAAGTGTTGTCGCTTTTACCCGCAGAGATCCCCTTTGATATAATCGTTGACTTGGTATTCTTACCAATATGGATCATCTTGGTGCCGGTATCGGCTTTCTGTGATCCATTAGTCAATGCAACCGAGAAAAACTCACCGACAGAGTTATCACCTTTAAGAATGACACTTGGATATTTCCACGTAATCGCCGAGCCTGTCTCTGACTGTGTCCATGACATCTTACTGTTAGCGCCTTCACACACAGCCCGCTTAGTAACAAAATTTAAAATACCACCAGCAGTACCTTCTTCACCTGCAAACCAATTTTGAACTGTAGAATATTTTACTTCTGCATCTTGGTGGATTATGACTTCAACCACAGCAGCATGTAGCTGATAAGTATCGCGTACAGGTGCTGAACAGCCTTCGATATAACTGATATAAGCACCTTGATCTGCAACTAAAATAGTCCGCTCAAATTGCCCAGTCTTAGCTTGATTTATTCTAAAATAAGTTGATAGCTCACGAGGGCAACGCACGCCTGGTGGAACATAAATAAACGTACCATCAGATGCTACTGCCGCATTCAGTGCCGCAAAAAAGTTATCTTTAGCTGGCACAACAGTGCCTAAATAACGTTGAACCAATTGAGGATATTGCTTAATAGCATCACTGAAAGAACAAAATATAATACCGAGCTCGCTAAGTTCTTGATGATATGTCGTTGCCACAGAAACCGAGTCAAAAATAGCATCGACGGCAATACCTGAGCCTTCATGTACAGGTACGCCTAACTGTTCAAAGGCATCAGCAACTTCTTTGGTTAGAAAGTCATTGTCACTATCTTGCTGATTATCATCATTACACTGACTACAACTTGGCGCTGAATAATAACTATAATCTTGGTAATCCAGCTCAGGATAGGTCGCTTTTAACCAATGCGGCTCGGTCATCGTCTGCCACTGCTTAAAAGCATTTAACCGAAATGCTAACATCCATTCGGGCTCATCTCGACGTGCAGAAATTGCTCGAATAACATCTTCATCAATACCTTTTTCAAGCGTATCACTGGCAATATCGGTATAGAAACCTTCTTTATAACCTTTATGATTCAGTGCCATATCGATATCTTGTTGAATTTCTGGACTATTCATTAACTAAATTCCAAAGCTCTCACCACAACCACATTCTGTTTTAACGTTTGGATTGCGATAAATAAAAGATTGATTTAAACCCTGACGAACAAAATCGATCTCAGTACCATCAAATATGGGTAAAGCACTTAATACGACATAAAAAACACAACCATTAGATTCAAATCGAACATCGTCAGCCTGAGGATTGTCTAGTTGCTCTATAACATAGGCATATCCCGTACACCCTGATGTTTTCACAGAGAAACGAACAACTAATCCAGCTTGTGACAACGTTAAAATCCTTTTCGCGGCAGAGGAAGTTGCCGTAACACCACACCATGTTTCATCTTGCAAAGAAAACTCTTCCACACCTTGATAATGGTTTGTCATTGCTACATCTCCTTGGCAATAAATTCGTTTTAGATAATAATGATTATCAATATCAAATCAACCATGAATAATATATGCCTAATTACAAAAAATACACGATTAACAACATGTGGTAAAAAAAAACCTTGAGAACACAAGATATAGGTGTCAATATGATAATGATTATCGTTCAGATAGTTATTAACATCAATTAGGTGAGACGTAATATGACTATTCTTGTTTATTCCAAACCAAGTTGCATGCAATGTGTTGCAACAAAAAGAGCACTTGATACTCGAGGTATTGATTATCAAAGTATTGATTTAAGCCAAGATGAAAGTGCATTGGAAAAAGTAATTCAGCTTGGATATCGAGAAGCGCCTGTTGTGATCACAGGAACAAAACATTGGAGTGGATTTCGCCCTGATTTAATTGAACAACTATGTGCAAGTTGATCTATTTTTCAAGTCAGTCTGGTAATACTCAGCGCTTTATTGAAAAGCTTAATTTGAACGCAATCCGCTTACCAATAAACGCTGACACAATGCCCCCCACTTCAGAAGAACCTTTTGTTTTGATATGCCCAACCTATGCCGATGGTTATGGGCGTAATGCTGTACCTAAGAGTGTGATTCGATTTTTAAATAACCCTAAAAATAGATCACTACTTAAAGGGATCATTGCACCTGGTAATCGAAATTTTGGTTCATTGTTCGCACAAGCTGGGGATGTGATTGCACAAAAATGTCAAGTTCCAGTGCTTTATCGATTTGAGCTCGCGGGTACGGAGCAGGATGTATTACGCGTTCGGGAAGGACTTAAACGATTTTGGTTAACGTTATGACTAACAACAAAAAAAATGATTCTACTAGTCTCGATTATCACGCATTAAATGCCATGTTAAATTTAGTAGATAATAAGGGTGAAATTCAATTTACGGCAGATAAACAAGCCGTTCGACAATATTTCTTGCAGCACGTAAATAAAAACACATTAATGTTTGATAACTTACGTCAAAAGGTAAATTACTTAACGACTGAACATTATTACGAAACTGCTATTTTTTCAGCTTATTCATGGCCGTTTTTAGAGCAGATTTGGCAAGCTGCATTTAAGGTTAAATTTAGATTTGAAACCTTTCTCGGTGCATATAAATTTTATACATCTTATGCACTCAAAACACGTGATGGTAAACAATACCTCGAACGGTTTGAAGATCGAGTCGTAATGACCGCCCTATTACTTGCTCAAGGTAATGAAACACTTGCAATGCAATTAATGCAAGAAATCATCAATGGTCGCTTTCAGCCAGCAACACCAACATTTACCAATGCCGGTAAATGCAGTCGCGGAGAGTTAATTTCATGTTTTTTACTCAGAATTGAAGACAACATGGAAAGCATTGGTCGTGCCGTTAATTCATCGCTGCAATTGTCACGCCGAGGAGGCGGAGTCGCATTAATGCTATCCAATTTACGTGGCTATGGTGCGCCAATTAAAGGTATTGAAAACCAATCATCCGGTGTAGTGCCAGTTATGAAATTACTCGAAGACAGTTTTTCATACGCTAACCAGCTTGGTGCTCGCCAAGGCGCTGGCGCAGTTTATCTTCACGCTCATCATCCTGATATTCTGCGCTTTCTTGATACTAAACGTGAAAATGCCGATGAAAAAATACGCATTAAAACCTTAAGTTTAGGGGTGGTTATTCCTGATATTACCTTTGAACTTGCGAAAAATAACCAACAGATGTGCCTATTTTCGCCGTATGACATCGAAAAAGTGTATGGGAAACCATTATCGGAAATTTCAATTAGCGAGTTATATCATGAAATGGTCGCTGATGAACGCATAGGTAAAACACAGATCAATGCGCGTCAATTTTTCCAAACACTGGCTGAAGTACAGTTCGAGTCAGGTTATCCTTACATTATGTTTGAAGATACCGTCAATCAAGCTAACCCTATTGATGGTCGTATTTCAATGTCAAATTTATGCTCTGAAATTCTGCAAATTAATGAAGCATCAACCTATAACGATGATCTTAGCTACCAACATCTAGGTGCTGATATTTCATGTAATCTTGGCTCATTAAATATTGCTAAAGCATTGGATGGCAACAACCTTTCACAGTCAGTTGAAATTGCAATTCGTGCTTTAAATGCGGTCTCAGAAATGAGTAACATCAATAGCGTGCCGTCAGTACGTAAAGGCAACGAAGAGAGTCATGCTATCGGATTAGGCCAAATGAATCTGCATGGTTTCCTCGCCCGTGAGCACATTTATTATGGTAGCCAAGAAGCCTTAGACTTTACTAATGTCTATTTTGCAACGGTACTCTATCATTGCCTACGAACATCCAACCAACTCGCGATTGAAAAACAGGCAACATTTAAAGGCTTTCGACAGTCACAGTATGCCAGCGGTCAATTTTTCGATAAATATTTAGCGAATGATTTCTCGGCTAAAACATCACGTATTAAGCAGCTCTTAATCCAATTTAAGATTGATATTCCAACTCAAAAACAGTGGGCACAACTTAAACAATCCGTCATGGTTCATGGCTTATATAATCGTAACTTGCAGGCAATTCCACCTACAGGTTCAATCAGTTATATCAACAATTCAACGGCGTCTATTCATCCGATTATATCGAAAATAGAAATTCGTAAAGAAGCTAAGATTGGTAGAGTTTACTATCCAGCTCCTTATCTAACCAATGACAATCAGCACTTCTATCAAGATGCGTACGAGATCGGTGTGACTGCCATTATTGATACCTATGCCGTTGCCACTCAGCATGTAGATCAAGGCTTATCGTTAACCTTATTTTTTCCAGATACCGCAACTACACGGGATATCAACAAAGCACAAATTTACGCTTGGAAAAACAACATTAAGACTCTGTATTACATTAGATTACGTCAAAAAGCACTGGAAGGTACGCAAGTTGAAGGTTGCGTTTCTTGTAGTTTATAAGGAAAAGTTATCATGAACTCTCAAGCATCTTACCCTCTTGCTCGTGCTATTAACTGGAATCAACTCGAAGATGATAAAGATCTCGAAATATGGAACAGATTAACCGTTAACTTCTGGCTACCTGAAAAAGTCCCGTTATCTAATGACATTGAAAGCTGGTCACAATTAACAGATCACGAACAACAACTGACTATTCGTGTTTTTACTGGGCTAACACTACTCGACACGATACAAAATACTATCGGCGCGCCAACGTTGATACCTGACGCATTAACACCTCACGAAGAAGCGGTTTTAACCAATATTGCCTTTATGGAAGCAGTACATGCACGCAGTTATTCTTCTGTTTTCTCAACCCTATGTACGACGCCACAAATTAATGAGGCCTTTAAGTGGTCGGAAGAAAATGAATTATTACAGCGAAAAGCACATTTGATTTTACAACAATACAATGCGGTCGAATCGCCACTTAAAAAGAAGATTGCCAGTGTCTTTTTAGAAAGCTTTTTGTTTTATTCTGGTTTTTATCTGCCGATGTATTGGTCAAGCCGAGGTAAACTCACTAATACTGCTGATTTGATCCGCTTAATCATTCGTGATGAAGCGATACATGGCTATTACATCGGCTATAAATTCCAGAAAAAATACCAGACACTGACTGAAACAGAACAAGCTGAACTTAAAGACTATGCTTTTTCACTCTTATTTGAGTTATATGATGTTGAATGTAAGTACACTGAAGAGCTTTATAGTAGCGTAGGTTTAGTAGAAGATACCAAGCAGTTTCTCCACTATAACGCCAATAAAGCCCTAATGAATTTAGGCTTTGAACCACTTTTCCCAGATGAACTATGCCAAGTTAACCCAGTGATCATGGCTGCATTATCACCGAACGCTGATGAAAATCATGATTTTTTCTCAGGCTCTGGATCATCCTATGTGATCGGCCAAACTGTTGCGACAGAAGACACTGATTGGGATTTTTAAAACATTATAAATCAATCATATAGAAAAACTACCTATCAATAGGTAGAAATATTGTTTGACGTAAAAAACAAACCACCCTATATTTAAAATCAATGAAGCGAAGCATGAACCATTTAATTAAACTGCTCGCTTCTTTTTTTATCACCACCACCTACCAATCAGTAGGTAGTTAAGTAAAGGGTTACATTATGTTTACTACATCATCAATTGCACTTATCGTTGGCGGTTCATCAGGCATGGGGAAAGCAACCGCTGAACGCTTATTAACCGCAGGGGTTCCTGTAATGATTCTATCGCATAATGCAGAAAATCTTGCCACAGCAAAAGCCGATTTAGAACAACGTACTAGTGGTACTGTTGAAACAGCACAAGTCGATTTATACAACCTTACCGACGTTAACACTTTCATTAATCAGCTGGAAAATGAATCCCGTCATATTGGTTATCTAGTTAACGCCGCTGGTTTTTTTAAACCCGTTAGTTTTCTAGAGCATACAGAAAAAGATTATGATCTTCAGTTAGATATCAACAAATCATTTTTCTTCATTACTCAAGCTGTTGCAAAAAACATGCAGCGGCATGGTAGCGGGTCAATCGTAAATATTGGTTCAATGTGGGCACATCAAGCCATTAAAGCAACACCATCATCAGCTTACTCAATGCAAAAAGCCGCCTTACATGCCTTCACTCGTAATTTAGCGATGGAATTAGCTAACGACAATATTCGAGCAAATGCTGTCGCCCCTGCTGTTGTACTTTCAACTATCTATAAATCATTCATTGCTGAAGATGAAATTGAGTCAGCTTTACAAGGATTTAATGAGTTTCACCCTATTGGGCACATTGGTACGCCCAATGATATCGCAGATGCGATTGAGTTTTTACTATCAGATAAAGCAAAATGGATCACAGGTACTGTACTTGATGTCGATGGTGGTGTAATGGCAGGACGCAATTAATTCGCCTTAAGATAGCCGTCATATTTTGCTCAATAATGGCGATTAATGCATCGCCATTACCTTTCTACTCATAGGTAGAAAAATTGTTATCTTTGGTATTAAATGATAAATTGTGGGTTCTCTTTAAAATGTGAATATCAATTATGAAAGAAATTAATCCGACGGCAGCAAAAATCGCAGATATTGCCGAAAAATATATCCAATGTCGTGGTTTTAATGGTTTTAGTTTTCGTGATATTCAAGACGAGCTGGGTATAAAAACAGCCAGTATTCATTATCATTATAAAACTAAACAAGATTTAGCTATTGTGGTGTTTGAACGTTATCTTGAACGCTATAAAACAGCATTAATTACAATTGAACAACAACAGTTAACTGCTGTAGATAAACTAAAAGCATTAGCCGATATTTTTATTACTGTACGTAATGAAGGTAAACTTTGTTTATGTGGTATGTATGCATCCGATTTTTACTCTCTTACCGATAGTCTAGAAACCCAACTTAATCGATTCGTTACTTTTAATGAACAATGGATAACACAAGTAATAACTGATGGGATAACTAAAGGTGAATTTCCACCACAGTTAGTTGCTTCAGAGGCTGCTCGACTTTATTTTGTATCGCTAGAAGGTTGTATGTTAATTTCACAATTTAAAGACACTAACTATATTCAAACAGTAGTTAACAATTACTTTAATGTTGTTTTAAACACACCTTTTTGAATTTCGATAACTTTTTGAGTTTCGATAAAAAGAAAGAATATTAACTATCAATATTCTTTCCCTACAAAAATTAAATAAATTATATACCTTAAGACACTAATTACTCATCAAGTTATTAATTTATAACACCACAAACAAGCCTAGCCCCACCGCCACCAAGAGGCTTAGGATGATCAGAATGATTATCACCTCCCGCATGGATCATTAAAGCGCGTCCTTTTAAATCAGATAACTTTAATCTAGGCGCTAAAACTGGTTGTTCAACATTGCCTTTCATGTCGACATAAAGTGGAGGTAAATCACCTAGATGGTTGTCGTTTGTCCATGCATAGCCATGTTTATTCGTTTTCATCGGATCATAATGGCCACCAGCCGCACCACCTAAAACAGTTTTACCCATTTTTTCAGACGTACCACATGATGGATTAACGTGAACATGAAAACCATGTATTCCAGCAGGTAGATTTGTAAGGTGAGGTGTAAAAACAACACCATATTTTGTTTGTTCAGCTGAAATAGTGCCTACTATTTTTCCAGTATCAAGATCTGTCATTTTAACTGATAGATCAGCAGCACTCACATTGATGGAAGCTAAAAGTAATGTCGATAATAATATTTTTTTCATTATGTAACATCCTAGTTGTATTTAATTCACGAATAGCTATATCATGAAACAATAATACAACCTAAGAATAAAAACACATATAGCTAATCGATTTTTCCGATTAAGCGAGCGTAAAGATCGCTTATAATTATTCTATTTAAAATAACTTATTAAATATCAATACATCAGGTATATGTCGATTTCTCAACACATACCCTTTTTCATTCGCTATTAATGATATTATCAAATTTAAAAAGTACTTAATATTTTAATTGAGCTTACTTTATTATCGAACCCTGTCGCATTGCCGTCACCGCCTTTTCGAGTATAGAAGCCACCAGTATAATTTGTCCCCTCATAAAAACGCACAGTCCAACCGCTAGGAATATCATAAGAAGACATTCGGTTATCAAAATTATAAATACTCAAATTAGGCTCATCATGAGTAATATTTACTGATGTTCCCATTTGGTTATTACTGCTATAAATTGAGATGCCATTACTTCGGTTAGTATCAATACCGAAAGCCAGTGATGACGCAACACACTGCGCTTCTTTAGCTTTACAAAAAATACTATTTTCACCTTGAGATTTTTCACAGCGTTGTTTTACCTTATAACGCGCAATATCCTCAGTGATACCAACATCAGCAAAAACATCACGGAATGGTTGCAGAGTGCAAACATAAACTCGACTACTATTACCACCATTATTGTTATTAAGATTATTTACATTTTTAAACTCAACATGTAAACCGGCTTGTGAAGCAGTACTGAAACCTAAAAGAGTGGTTAAAAAGATTATTTTTTTCATGACTACTTATCTACCGTAGTAAACAATATTACTACTACAAAGGGTTAGTGTATTTACTGCATAATAGCAGTAATTATCACCTTTGAATATAATACACTGTACAAATATTTCAATTTGGAATAAAAAACAACCACTTTAGAATGTTTGATCTATTTTATATAATCGCCATGATGGGTATTACTTTAAATAGCTTCATGTTTAATAATCATATATAAAATTGTTGATAGGCTGATTACAAATAAGCACGTTCAATGGTCATACAGATATAATGTGTATTCTTATGTAGCATACGACATTAAGAAAAGACCAAGCGACATGTTAAAAATAGTTTTCTATTGGCTTAAAAAATTTATTAAAGATCCATTTTCTCATTTCCTAATTGCAGGTGCGATCCTGTTTATTTGCTATTCGTTCTATCATTCAGGTCCGTCTTTAAATGAAGTGATAATCACACCATCTCAAATCACTCAACAAAAACGAGACGACACAACGTACTTTGGCAGTGCACCCTCACACGCAATGTTAAACAACGATATAAATCAGGTTATCTTGCAACGCATTCTATCTCAAGAAGCGCTAAAGCTCGGGTTAGAGAAAGGCGATCCAAATCTTAATGCAATGCTAATGCAACGATTCATTTCTTACACGACTCAAATTGCAAAAATTAATGCTGCAGATACCAAACTATTGCACAGCTATTACTTAACACATCGTCAAAACTACCGCTATCCAGATATGTATTCTCTATGCTATCACTTTCTATCATCACAAAAGGAAGCACATCCAGTTACAGCTCCAATTTCTTACCAGTGTTTAAGCAATATAACTAAAAAAGCATTACTCACTAAACTTGGTAATTCAATAATAACCACATTAAATATGATCACACCTAAAAAATGGTCAAATCCAGTAAGTACTCCGTTTGGTCCAATTACGGTTAAATTAATCCAACACAAAAAAGCAGGAATTCTGAGTTTTAAAGATGCGAAATCTCTCTTAACTAACGACTACACCAATGATGTTATAGATAAAAAAATAGCCGACGTAATAAAAGAATACCGCATTCAGCTTCCAACTAACTCTGGCATTAACGTAACAACAAAGACCTTACTTAAAAATGTATAAGAACAACGTTTACACTGCCCTATGCGCGGTTATATATATAGCATTTAGTTTGATATGGAGTCCGCAAGTACAGGCACATCCCTATCAACCTGCTGTTGGATTAATCAGCCAAATAAATAACTATCAATATGAATTAACCCTCAAACTGCCTGTGGTTGCTGGAGAGCACACAAATATTACGCCAAAACTTCCCCATGGTGGAAAAATTCATCTATTAAGCTCTCAAAATAGTCTTGATGGTTTTGGTATGGATCTGCACCGTTATTTATTGGTATTTCCGCCTCAAGATACAACGCCAGATATTGAATTCCAAGGATTAAACAATATCCAGCTCCTGACTCAAGTCACCAAAAAAAATGGTCAAATAAACACATTAGAACTTTATAAGGGTCATAATAACTTACGACTAGCGGGAAAAGTCAGCACTTGGTCTACCGTGAAACTATTTGTAACGTTAGGCATAACCCATATATTAACAGGCATCGACCACCTTATGTTTGTCGCTGGCCTACTGCTCTTTACCCGTGATTTTCGTACCTTCTTAAAGGCCATCACTTGCTTTACATTGGCACACAGTATTACGTTAAGCCTGTCGGCACTCAATTTCATTCATGTACCCGAACCGCCAGTTGAAGCAGGCATCGCATTGAGTATCTTGTTTTTATGCTATGAGTTAACTCGACCTAACAATAAAGAACAACCGACATTAAGCCGACGATTCCCGTGGATAATATCGTTTTCATTTGGACTCTTGCATGGCTTAGGCTTTGCAAGCGCACTTAAAGAGGCAGGACTGCAACAAACCAGTATTCCTTTAGCACTCGCATGTTTTAATGTCGGCGTTGAAATCGGACAGCTCATCTTTCTGAGTATACTGCTGACGTTACTCAAAATTTGCTCAAAAATCGCATTTTTTCAAAAGAGTATATTCCGGCAAGTACCGCTATACATCATGGGGATTATGGCTTCATTCTGGTTTATTCAGCGGGTTTACATCGTCTTTCACTAAATCTGATATGGCTAAAACGCCATTAATTAGCTCGCAATGATAGCAAATAAAGCAGGCTAACCTTAACCAACGAAAACTATTAAGCAATTGAATATATTAATATTTAAAACAACAAATCATTAATCGTAATCAAACATTTTATTTTTATCTGTGGTCAACGGCGCTATGGCTATGATAGTCATAGCACTCTAAAAATAAAATAACAGTCAATCAGCTAAGGAAGTTATATGTATATTGCAATGAACCGCTTTAAAATTCGTTTAGGCTCTGAACAAGAATTTATTGATATCTGGAAAAATCGCGAAACTTATCTCGATACTGTCCCTGGTTTCCAATCCTTTAATTTACTGCAAGGCGCATCGAATGATGAATATACATTGTTCGCATCTCATTCAGTATGGGACTCTCGCCAAGCATTTGAAGGTTGGACTCAGTCAGAACAATTCCGCAAAGCCCATGCGAATGCGCGTGGTAACAAAGAAATCTATTTAGGCGCTCCAAACTTCGAGGGTTTTGAAACCTGCCTTTAATCTCTAAAGAACTTGTAAATCAATGCCCAAATACTTTATATACAAAGTATTTGGGTTATTGTGGGTAGGGTTACTACGACTTAACGAGTAGCTTAAATTTAGCCATTAGCTAACAATGAATAATAGGAATATCGCTCCATCTTGTTAATACGTTGCGAAGCTGTTTAGATTCAAATCGCTCACCAATAAGCTTTGTCCCTTGACTGGCCAAAAACATAGTTCTACGACCAAACTTAGTATTAAGCCCGTCTAATGCCTCCATTAATCGTTCATCATGTTTAGGAGCAAAGAGATCCGCTTGTTCAAACCTCGCATCCGTTAATGATATAGCCCCCACTCCAAACTTATAGATTGGTATAAATGCACCATTAGGAAGCAATTGCGGCATGTGTTCGGCTAATAACTTTAAAAAACAGATCGTGTCATTGCTTGGGTAATCGAGTGTAATATTAATGCTTGCTGAATGTCGATATTGGTCGTAAGTACTTGTACTACAAAAATATTGGATAGTTTTAATATTTGATTGCTGCTTTCTCGCCTTTTCACACACCTCATGAATATGAAAACTGATCGCCTGCTGTAAGTCCTGAGCATTATGGATTCGGTCACGTTTTGAACGGCTAGAAAATATCTGCTGTTTAGGCTCAGGAAGTTGTCGCCAGCTCAATATCTTATCACCATGTAATTCGCGAATAAGGGCAACCATCGGCTTACCAAAATCACGTTGTATTTTCTTTAAATCCATCTGCTTAAGTTGCAATGCTGTATTAATCCCTATGGCTTGTAGTTTAGTAGTAGACGCCTTACCCACTCCCCACAACTCACCCACAGGCATAATATCTAACACCTTATCAATCTGTTCTATATTATCTAACACGCAGATCCCTTTATAACCAGGAACCTTCTTCGCGCACCAACTCGCTACCTTAGCTAAAGTACAATTCAGACTGGCTGCAGCGCCGATAGGTAACCGCGTTTCCTTATACACTTGTCGTCGTAAATCAGTCATGAACTGAAGGGGGTCAGGAATACCAGAAATATCAGCAAAGCATTCATCAATACTATAAACATGAGAAATTGGTAAAGCACGTTCTAAGATAGTATGCATACATCGAGATAAGCCACCAAACAGATTGAAGTTAGCATCAACAACGGCGACATTATTCTGCTCAATAATGGTCTTATATTCAAAAATAGGCCCAAACTTCTTAATACCTAAATCTGTCGCTCGTCGACTGGCCGCAATAATAATTCCATCTTTACCACTTAGAACGACTACTGGCCTTTCGCGTAATTCTGGCTGATAGACAGCAGCACAACTTGCATAAAAACGTGTTCCATCAAAAATAGCGATAAGGCTCATTGCAGTAATGCCCTAAAAAGAATCACGGTTTTAGTTACTACCCCCTCCACAGAAAATGGCCGTTGAATCGGCATTGAAATGCCATACCCATCTTCTAAAGTACCTTCAGAGAAGTTTAATCGCCGACAATAGAACGTACTTTTCTGATAAACAACGGCAATATCCCCATCTTTATAATCAACATGACGTTCAATAACGTTTAACGATCCATTGGGGATACCGAGAGGCAGCATATTATTACCCACAGCCTGACTAATAAAGCTGGTTTCAGGACTGGCTATCAACAAAGAATTAAGGCTTTTACTTAAATCCACAATATTGAGATCAGGTAACACTGATTTACCTCGGTGGAACTTAATAATTGCAATTAATACACCAAGCATCAGCATATCTTCATTCCAAACAACCTTATCTAGCGGAATTAAGCACTGCTCAGCATTAAGTTCAATCAGTATGACATCGCCTTTTTCTGGGTGAAGAGAAGCATCGACGATAGCCCAGTCGTTACGGTGTAACAAGTTATAACGATCAAACTCTGTTTTAGTGTAAATAAATGTTGATGCCGGATGATGAATAATGTCACCAAGATCGAGCGGATATTCAAGATAGGCCTTAGATTGGTTTTCAAACCCAGTAAATGCTGACACGTTAACCACTGGTTGTTTATACAGGTTTTTTATAATATCACAGTAATGCGGACTCAGAAACGGTAATCATCACGCTGATGACTTCCACTTAATAAGGGGAATACAACAAGATAAACAGACGTAGCTAGGGTTATTAACAAAAGGCACAACCACCGTTTTTCATCCCCTATTCGCAGACCATAAACGGTGGTATTACTCATTCACTTTATTAATACTTTTTGTTCCATAAACACCGAATCTCATTTCTATTTTTTGATACATCTTAACCATTCGTTTTAATACCATAATCATTAAGTGTAACGGTCCTACCACTCTATTATTTACCAACAAAAGAATATGGATTCACTTCTTGAAAGAGTCATGACCTTACGCAAAAAGCACGCAACAACCGCAACTATAAAATTGGATACCACCCACTTCGTTTTCTATATAATCATCGTTACAACAATATTTAAGCTTTATTAAAAATAGCCACCACATATATCCACCTAAACTTGTTAAATAATAGTTATATTTAAACAATCATTAACATAGACGCTATCTTATATATCTAATTTTGTGATAACTATTGAATAATTAGACTGTTAGCGTAAATTATTCGCATAAATATTGTGTATAGCACTGCAATTCTTACATCCACAGTAAATGACGTTGAGCCCGTTAAGCAGCTGATTAAGGTGTGATTGACTCATTATAAACGCATCATTGGAAGCTACCCTAGACTCTACAGTCTGATCACTGTCAATGATTATCATGATTTTATAACTCAATCGTCGTTAAGCAATCGCCATGAAAGTGCATATGTTTAAGCGCCTATATAAAAAAGGCCGCTATTATTAGCGACCTTTTAATATTCTGTCCAAATTTTGGATTTTTTCATCATAACGCTATAGCGGCATTATTAACCCAAGAGTTATTTTCTTTTGTTGCTAATAGTTTACCAACAATATCTCTTAATTCTATTTTAACAGTAAAGAATGGAGCAAAAGAAGATGATGATATTTTTGCTCCTCTTAAACCATTCATAAATACAGTTTCTGACTTTATTATTTTATTAGCGTCATCAAAGTACATTATATTATATGCTGACATTTATATTTCTCATTTAAAAATTAAAAAGTTACTAATTAAATTATCACTATTATTCCATTAACGAATAAAATAATAATATTAGTATTTTTATCACGTTATTTTATTAAGCTGCCGATGCAGGTTAATATAATTAATTTCGAGGTATCAATAGACAAAAAACAAATCCCACAAGAGATCTTTAGGTCGTTTTTTGACCTTCAGTCAATGCCTTAAAGCCTTCTGAAACGGTAGCTAGAAAGTGAACAAATACGTCAACACCACCATTGTCTTGACTCAGAAAACTAAAACCTTTCTCTTCATTAAACCATTTTACTAAACCCAGTGTTTTATTAGACATAATTTGCCCTTATATGAAAATCCATAAATTTATCGTGAAAAATATCAATTTACTAAGCGCTGAATTATTGAATATGACTAAGAAGTTAAGGGAAACACAGAGGATGGCAACAATAACGAAGATATTCTGAGGGTTCTACTTTTACTTAATGTTTCATTAATCACTCTGAACAACAGAGCCGTTACACTAGAACACTTAAATTAGAATATGTACAGGCTTATTTCATCAAACAGCAAAGATAAATCATCACATATGATTTTATGATTAATCCTTTTTTCTATGCGAAATAATATTTATTTTTATATCTATTATCTAAATTACCTGTAGAATAGCCTTGGTTTAGACAACAAACTATTAATTAAATATTTAATCGAAAAGCCTCTCAGTTTCTTTTCTATTTAACTCACCTACCCTGCGATAGTTTTTTCTTCATTATTAATTTAGATTTTTGTCTTTGCACCAACCTTATAATATAACGAGACTATTATGCGTAAACCTGGACGAAAAATCGGAAAAAAAATAAGAAAAAATGCTTTTGAAGATCGATTTGCTCTCATCGTAGAAGACTACAATAAAGCCAAAGAAATACTAGATTCTTTGATTGTAGGAACAGCAGAATACGATAAACAAAAGAAAGAATGTAATCACCTTTTCGCACACGCAGAGCGTTGTATAAATTCTGGAAAATAATAAAAACTTAATTATTCCTCACAAGATTAGCTCCCCTATTTATCCCCTTGTGGCATTTCAACATTAGACTGATTTTTTAACTTTTTTGAGTCCCCATACCATGAAATTAATGACTTTCCGATCTGAATGTATTTGCGGCACAGCGACTATCCCAGCCCTTCTGTCAAAGTTAGGTGTAAAGATCCACAAAGCAAAAGCAGTAAATGATCATTCAGCTGAGACTAAATGCCACAAATGGGAAATGGATGTTTACACAATAGAAGTACAAGATAACCACACCTTGGAAAGCTTACGTGAACTAATGGCGAGAGTAATTGAGCAAGAAGGTATGTTCTTAGATATGCACAAATGCTACCAGACATTAAATCTTGGTACATCTCCAAGTGAAATCTATCAATAGATAGAGCTATCTATTGAAATTAAACATAATTACCTCTTATCGGTTGGTCGACTCACAATCTCATCCTATAAAACAAGTCTATAAGTTTCACTCATTCTACAAATCATCTTTGGGCTTTCGTAAAGGTCGGCTCAAAATGATAGCCCAGATAACATAGAAATATTTAAGGACAATTAATGATTACCATTAACTTTCGCCTACCACACGGTAATACAGAAAACTTTGAACAGAAGTTTGTTGCTTATACAAAGGCTGGAGCTTTTCTTCAAGACGAAGATGGCGAAAACAAGGTAATAATACCTGCTTATAACGTGCTATCGGTAACTCTGAAGTACGGCGATCTAAATACGCAACTGAAAAAGGATCTGAAGTCAGCAGAACCAACAAAGATTGAGGATTACAAAGACTCAACTAAGCTAATGGAAGCTCTCCTTAAAACGAATAAAGAAGAATAACGAACCTTAGTGATGGCATGTAAACCTTCCATCGCTAATTTTTTCAATACACATTATTTCTATACAGCCCCGCCTCATTAAACTTAAACGCATTTCTTGCTGCTTCACTATTTCTACAATACTTACGTCATACTATTCGATATCACCAGTAATTAATTAAAAGAAAATACGCTATTTCAATACTATGATTAATGCAGTAATTATCCATGTGCAAAGTAAATATCCCTTTAAATAGATATAGCAATATCAGATATTAAGTTTACATTATCTATGCTATGCAGCATGCTTATGTTTGATTTCTAACCTTTACTTTAATGGATCTGTTTTATCATGAGTCAAGCAATGCTAACTATTATTCTGCCTTTATCTCTAGCTTGGATGATGTATTGCGTTGGCCTGACGCTAAAATTAGATGACTTTAAGCGTATTAGATCTTTTCCTCTAAAAATAACAGCTGGTCTAATAACGCAATTGATCGGCTTACCTATTATTGCCTATGGCTTTATTCACTTTTTAGGATTACCTGAACCCATCGCAATTGGTCTTTGGCTACTAGCATTAGCACCAGGAGGAGCTTCATCAAATACAATTACTTATTTAAGTGGTGGCGATGCTGCATTATCAATTAGTATGACAGCATTAAGTAGCCTTATTATCCCATTTAGTCTTCCTTTAATGTTGCCATTAGTACTTACTGATGCGCATTTAGTCATGCCAATAAAGATTGCGATACTTCAATTAGTAGCAGTGACTATAGTACCGACAACTATCGGTATGGTGATGAGAGCTTACATATCAGCAATATGGTTTAAAAACTTTATTAAAGTATCGGGAAAATCAGCATTATGGGCGTTATTTTTTACGGTATTTGTAACGTTACTTGCCAATTTATCAGTTTTTGAACAACTATTTTCCATTGCATCAGTCGCTGTTTTGTCCTTATGTCTCTGTGGAGGAGCACTAGGGGCAATAGTCGCAAAGGTAATCGGTGGCGATAATACGGTAATAAAAACGTTTTCCATTGAAGTCGGCATTCAAAATGCGGGTACCGCAATCTTTGTCGCAGTAGTACAATTACAACGACCAGATCTTGCAGTTACACCATTGCTCTACGGTATTCTTATGAATATTCCAGCATTGATGCTAATTTATTGGCATAAATCTCATAAAGAAATAACAATTTAAGTCTCTTTTTATAGATAAATTGCAGATACAAAAAGACCGCCACTATAGACGGTCTTTTTGTATCATATCGATATATGTACATTAATAAGACTTAACCCATTATTGGACAAAAACGTATTAGCTGTCGATTGAAAGCTTTTATTACGCGCTAAATCCATTCCTGCTTATCTTGAGAAATCGTAATTGTTGTTTCAATTTCACCAGTGTGGGCTGTAGATGCTGGTTCGATCATCATAAAATGAGTATCCGGTTTAGCGACAGGACAATGTTCAATACCTTTCGGAACAATATACATTTCACCTGGATTTAAAACTATATTACCAGCTTGAAGCTTTAAAGTTAGTTGGCCTTTAAAGACAACAAATAACTCATCTTCGTTATCATGCTTGTGCCAAACTAACTCTCCGCTACCTTTGGCAATTTTTACCAGTTGACCATTTGACTCAGCAATAATTTTAGGTGTCCATTGTTCATCGAATAGCCCAAACTTTTCATTAATGTTAATTTTACTCATAAGTTACAACCTTATCGTATAGTGCCTCTGCATGCCAATACTTAGCACTAAGGAGTGCAAGCATGCGTTTACGTCCTGGTGATGACTAAGGCTTAGCCAAGTAATGCACCGCCATCAATATCAATCACAGTCCCTGTCATATAAGAATTATTAATAAGAAGCAGATATGCCTTTGCTACGTCACTAACCTCACCTACTTTACCTACCGGCAAGCTATTTTTAGTACGCTCATACAGGGTGTCTCTATCGTATTCATTCATACCTTGGTAAGCTTCAGTTTTTATTAAACCAGGGCTGACAGCATTAACTCGAATAGGAGCCAGTTCTTTAGCCAGTACTTTAGTGGTAGCTTCCATTGCAGCATTAATGGCTGTTTTCACATAAGTATTAGCAACGACTTTACGCGACAACATGCCAGAAGTCAGAGTTATAGAGCCCCCTTTCTTGATGTAACGCACTGCATGTTTTACTGAGTTAATTGTGCCCCAGAACTTAGTATTAAAGGCAGATTGCGCTTGGGAAACTTCAACATCCACTACTTTACCGGCTGGAGCATAAGAGCCAGCTGTAACGATAAGGTGATCGAACGCACCGATATTTTCAAAGTAGTCGCACACAGATTGTGCGTTGCAGATATCTAATCCAGTTTTACGGCTCGCAACATGTACGATGGCGTTATCATGTTCTAATTGTTTAGCCAATTCGGCACCAATGCCTGATGTACCACCAATGAGCACATAAACTATTTGCTCCAATTTCATAATTTTTTGTCCTTACCTTGTTTTGATAGGAACAGTATATTATTTTAAATAAACTTGATAATTATGTAACATTTGAATTAATTATTTAGTTTAACTAAACAATAATATTAAAGGATAAGGTATGGACAAATTTTCTGATATGACGCTGTTTGCCAGTATCATCAAAAATCAAGGATTAGCAGCGGCGGGCAGAGAATTAGGTTTATCCCCTGCCGCGGTAACAATAAGACTACAAGCATTAGAAGAACGCTATAGGGTTAAGTTGCTCAATCGTAGTACCAGACATATTTCTTTGACTGACTCTGGGGCTATGTATTATCAAGCTTGTCTGGAAATTATCGACAGCGTCAAAGAGACGGAAAACTTGCTCCAAACAGGAACCACAGAAGTACGTGGAATACTAAAAATCTCTGCACCTCGAGATATTGGTAAACAATATATCTCACCGATATTATCGGAGTTTAGTGAATTATATCCTGATGTGATCCCTTACTTATACTTGAACGATAATTTGTCCAACTTGGCAGAATCTGGGCTGGATGTTGTAATTCGTTACGGAGAATTAGCAGACAGCAACCTCATCTCTCGAAAACTCGCTTCTAGTCGACGCGTTTTGTGTGCTTCTCCTCAGTATCTTGCAAACAAAGGCACTCCAATTACGCCACAAGATTTAGCCGAACATAATTGCTTAGCGATGGTGCGCAATAACGAGGAAATGAAAACATGGCATTTTCAAGACGAAGAATTGCACAACGTAATTACTGTGGTACCAAAGCGTTTTTCAGATGATGGTGAAGTCATTCGACAGTGGGCATTAGATGGCGCAGGCATTGCGTTAAAATCAATCCTTGATATTCAAGAAGACATTAAACAGCAGCGACTAGTCACTGTACTCAATGGCTACATGAAAAACTTCAACGCATTCACTTCTTCTGCTAACGCCGACTTAAATGTGATTTACCTCAGTCGCCAGTATCAACCTAAGAGACTTCGATTGTTTCTTGATTTTTTAATTGAACGTTTTGCTGAAATATTAAAGTAACACGAATATTTATTGTGAGTTTGGCCAATTTTTTATCTAAATATTCAATGCTAACTATTCTTTTATAAAGAAGACGACACATATTACCCAGTGTCGTCTTACTAATAACCCACCACATATTTTCTCTACGCTAGGTAACACCATCATAGAGTATAGCTTTAGAGAACCTAATATTCTTCTACCCAAAGTAATGCCCATTTGATCTTTTACGTATCAATAATAAATTAAAATATTTATTTGAATTAATTTATAAAAAACTTAACTTATCTTTAAATTAGATTGAATATAAATTAAACGTCTTATACTTTATATTTAGAAAATAAAACAAATTCATTCGGTACTTATATGTTTTATGAACATAATGATACATTTATAAAATTAAAAAAAGAAAACTGTCATTTTTATAAATTATTTATTCAATATAATGTCTTAGATAAAGCAATCTTAAAGCTTGAAAATAACTTCAATGATATCTTAGAGTTAAAACAAATACAATTAGATCTAAAGTACAAGATGTTTTCTATTATTAGAGATGAAGAAGAATATAATTTACAAAAAAATGAAAAACCTTTATCTATGGTAAATACTTGTAGTGATTGGAATAATATTGAACAAGATGATTTTGCTAATTAGTAAAAACGTTTATAAAAATCATGTTGTACCTTTAAACATAACACCTCCCTATTACGCTGCTATTTACCAACAGAATAATAGGGATTTAGTTATTTAAAGAGACATCCTCTTTACGCTAAAAGGATACAACATCCACATACACAGATAATTATATCACCAGCTTCATTTTCTAAACACTCATCCCCATCACAACAAGATTTAGGATTTATTAAAAAGAATCTACACATACCCCACCTAAATTTGTAAAACCAACGCCATAACCAATTAACAACCAGCATAATAAAGATATTACGTATCCAAATTTGTGATGATTATTGTACTATGAGAATGTTATCTCTAATTATTCGTATTACTGTTATATGCAATATATCCGATTTATAAGCCATTGCATGAGTAGTACTGTAAGATACGCTAAACGTCAATTTCGGGATTAAAGTCACGCCCCCAAGAGTGTAGACTGAGCATTGCTATCCTTAACTACAAAACGTAAACTCTGATGTCGTTAAATGATAAGTAAATCGTCGTTGTTAGCTTTTTATGGTTAAATTACTGACTCTGTTGTATTGAAAATGCCAACATAGCGTATATTCATAAAGAATCGCTGAATATTGCTTATTCTGTTTTGCAAAACAGAAGTTAATAATAACCGTTTATTAGAGGTAGTTAGAATTCACAAAAATAGATTGAAAATAAGATGATTCAGCATCTAGTCCAATAGGGCTAATGTGTATATCCGTCATTCTATTCAATGCATAGAAATCAGGTTTTTGAGCAGGTGTAGCCCCTAATAACAAAGCAATGGCTACTAGTTCTGGAGGGAAAAAAACTTGAATTTGAAGACTATCTTTATGCATAACTGAAATGGGGCATTTAAAAAACGCACCTAGTGGTAAGCCATTGAAGTAATCAACTACAGCTGTTGAAATTTGAATCTCTGTATTGAGAGCCTCGCTTGGCGTATTTATATAATCAATATTTAAAACATTCCACGTCATACCTAACACCCGTATTATTCAATTATAACTTACTCAATAACTATAGATATCAATATAAGATTCGTTAGTTTTTTATCTGATACAAACTAACTATTATTTCTCGCAAAGTTTGTTTGAGTACTAATTTCGACCGCAAAATTCTTTATATTTTGTTGTATATGTTTCAGAACAATAACACCAACGCCCGGCTATAAATCTTTTATAAAAGAGCTTTTCACATCCTTGTAAATCCATTTAACCGTATTACGAAAGCAAACTTAAACCCACGGTTCGAAAAGCTTATTTACACTACTTCATGTGCATAATGATTCAATACATATTTACAATTTATCTTCCATTAAATGCGATCAGTATCACACTTACTGTTTTATTTAAGTGGAATATACCTCTTTAAGGTATTTCTCAAACACAACCATTATGGTTGAAATGTATAACTTAGGACGTTCAAATGACTCAAGAAGAATACCATCTACACGGAATAATTCGCTTATCTATAAAACCTCATTAAAAAGGCATAAAAAAACCACCGCGCCTTTCGGTGCAGTGGTTCTGGTATGGCTTCCAATCATGTAATTGATACGTACTAACAGTATTTTTGATTACTTAACATCATTAAGATATTGCCAATAGTTATTATAAATAAAGGTGATTAATGATCCCCTTTACTATATCCATCCCTCAAAGATGATGGCTCATTTGATTTTTTCAACCTTAAATCAATAGCTTGTTTGATTTCATCTGCTGCATATTTATCCATAGAAAACATTTCTTCTGTGTTTCTACCTGGGATTTTCCCGAATTCATCACTAGGAATAAAATATCCATAAGAAGCATTGGCTAACCCAACAAATAATTTATATTTGCCGTCCATTTCATGCTTAATCGGTAGTCCTAATCGTGATAATGCTTCACCAGGGAAGGTTAATAAGCTGACATCTTTACCGATATGTGCATATTTTAAATCAACAGAAACTTGCTTTTTATCATCCAAATTAATATCCAATACGCCATTTTGTTGCAGCTGAAGCATAGCGGTATTGGTTACAGCATGATTGAATGAAATTGTTGAAACATCGAGTGATCCCCTCACTTTTTTCTTTTCTTTCTCTGATTCAAGGATTGCATTCGCGGCTAAATTTCCGACTTCCTCTGCTTTTTCAAACGTTCTATCTGAAGTATTAAATTGAGCGTCACCCAAAATACCATTGACAAATATTGTCATTCCCCCTCTATTGCGCTCAATCTTTGTTCTTAAGCTATCAATATAATCACTACTATATTGCATATTGTTGCCATCTAATATGGTGGGATGTGCACTTAAGTTAACTAGTGTAGCAATAGGTTGATTTGTTTTCCTATTGTTGAAAAAAAGTGTAGTAACACTATCATCGACAACATCCCAACCTCTGCGATTAGAGACAGGTACACGAGTTTGTGCTGCAAACGTTTTTACAACTTTAGCCGTGGATTGCGCTTGAATGATAGATCTAGCTGCCATATCAACAATTCGGTTGCGATATTCTTTATCAACACCGCCCCATATTCCTTGGTAATCGAGCCCTGCGTGAGTATGTGTGGCAATAATGACCAGATTTCTAGTATCTAATCTATCGGTCAGTTCGCTTACGCGTTGCCTAATATCGTGAATGATGGAATCGCCAATACCCGTGGTATCAAAAACTAACATCGATAATTGCGTCTTCTTACTTGCCATATAAAGCGCGCGTACAGATAAATAGTCATGCGTTTCTGTCACACCACAGCGAGGATTAGTTAATGGTAAACCGTACCCTCCCATGCAGCTGTCAGAAAGTTCTGACGAGGTAGGTGTTATATTTTCTTTCCATACACCGACTTTTATCGCAGCGAAAGAAAGTTGTGGTGTCAAAAGAAAAATAAAGATAATGCAAAATGTTTTCATCGACTTTTCTCGTTATTGATAGAAAGGAACAAGCATTTAATTTTAAAATAGGAAAGAAAAATCCCTATTTATAAACCAATATCCGATATAACTGTAATAGCTATAAATGCACTTATAATTGCTTTACGTATCTTATGTTCTTTTATATTGAATGTAAGAGAACATGTTCATGGTAAACGAAGATATATAGACCGGGATATGCTCGATTTTATTTTATCATTTACAAATTAAGTAAATAACATATTATTATCGTGATCTACTTCAAGTTAAATAACTATAATCACCTTATATATTTACCATGATTTTATAAATACATAAAAACACCTTGATGAGTAGCCATTTAATAACAGCCCCTTATTCCTAAAGACAAGCATAAAAAAGCCACATCCCTTTCGGGTGCGGCTTTAGATAATGGAATTAGAGTATTTTAGATTCAGGTAGAATCAAGACGACAGCTACACTATAAAAAAGGGAGAAGTTCTGCTAGTTATATCCACTTCCATGTGGTTTTTGTCCTTATCTACACGTCATGTTTCATATTGATACATACTTATACACTATATTTATTAGAGTAAATATTCTTATTTTTAATATAACATGCAAAATTAAACGCCTATAAAATCAATTTGTTGCTGAAGATTTATCATGAAAAAATCAATTTCATAAATAAAATAACGCCAGAAACCCGCAAATAGCAGTCACTCAAGGCATAATATTATTATGCGGTAACATTTAGAGGCAACAAAGGCTGCCTAAGCGACCTACTGAAAATTAGCTTAAGCCATTGTTTTTAAATATTATCATCAAGAATTTTATGTTTTATTCTCGGTAATACTATTGAATTGACTCTACTACGCTGCTTGTAACTATTTGATATACAATCGCTAAATGACTTTCTTCGTCACTTAGGACTCTTCAGGGCAAAATTCGTTATTAATTCCATTAAATCAGAATAAACTAAATCGTCCTCAATTGACTGAATGACACTATTCTGCATCATTTATAACTAATAAAAGAATACGTTTTTATGCTTTGCTCTAAAAATAAATAGACTTTTTTCTAATATAGATATTAAATAAAAGCTCTTATTAGCATGTAAGGATATTAATGTATGAAATGTTTGTGTTGCCCTCAACCACTAAGGACTTCACTTAGTGCTCAAAAAAATGGTACTTACTATAAATCTTGCCCTGAGTGCTCAGATTTTGATTCTGAACATGTATTCTACCCATTAGAAGCATTTGGAAATAGAGACGTACTAGGTACAGAAATACAGTCATGGTGTATAAGCTGTAGAAGAAGAGCTGAAAGTGAGCGTAAAATTGCGCTTGATTTAATGAGGGATCCTAATTACACAAGGGTATATATTTTTGAAAAATTAAAATGCCGCCAGTTACTTAACAACTAGGTTACACTTAAGGCCGAATTAGGAGAAAATTTGGACCTTTATAATTAACCCTATAAATAATTATTTTCATTTTTAATACTCATCCCATTAAATATTCCTTATAAGAATTTATTTAATTCATCTACTCTTTTTTATTCCATCACAATTACGTGATTGCACATTGGATGATCTAACATACTTATTTCAAGCACCAGTAAGCTTATATGATAAAATCAATTAATATAATAACATTACCAGCAAATATTAACTTCTACTTAAATGGCCAATACTGTTAGATCATATATAAACCAATACATTAACTTTCATTTCAATTCACATTGACGAATAAACAAATTCAAATTTGTCATTCATTCGAACATAACTATCTCTCACTAAATCTCCCTTTCCCAAACCGTCTTCAATATCTCTCGCATGATTTAGCAAAGATTCACATACAATGTAATCACCCCCCCAATTCCGACTATATTGCTGCTTTGCGTTGGTTGCGTTCTGCTATGAATAAACACTAATGGACAGAAATTGGTTAGGCTATTTAGGCTGGTAGGTATTAGGAAACGTATGAGTAATGTCAGCTTAAGTGGCATTTATGAAGATCCTATGTTTCTTTGGTGTTTCTTATCATCCCAGATAAATATCATTTGATTAAAAACAATATGGCTTAATAAAAAAACCGATATGTTATTAGCATATCGGTTTTCTCGTTTTATCTTATTATTTGTAGTGGTTCTAGTGAATGCTACCAATACGGTTGAAGCGAACCCCATTCGGTAACCAACTTGGCCACATTGAATCTGCGTCATGATTGAAGGTAAAGCTGATCCAAATAAAGGTCGCTTTGCCAACTAAGTTCTGCTCTGGCATAAAGCCCCAGTAACGGCTGTCTAAACTGTTATCTCGGTTATCACCCATCGCAAAGTAATGGCCTTTTGGTACAACCCACTCGCCCATTGGTGAACCTGGCTGTTGGTAATAACTGTAAATTTGTTCTGGTAATGCAGGATCACGCAAAATATGGTGATTCACTTTACCTAGTTGCTCGTTGTATTCATTTAACTGTACGCCTTGCTCAGTAAAGTTAGTTAAGCCAACATATTGTTTGGGTACTTCTTGCGCGACAGGACATACTTTCTGACCATTACAAGCCGGTTTAATATAAAGGGTTTTGTTTTGGTAAATAACGGTGTCACCCGGTAAACCAACAACACGTTTGATTAAATCGATCTTCGGGTTTGATGGATCAATAAATACTGTAATGTCACCACGTTGCGGTTTACCCGTAGGGATTAGTGTTTTGTGGAAAATAGGATCGCGTAGCCCGTAAGCGAATTTTTCTACGCCAATAAAATCACCAGGTAACAAGGTTGGCTGCATTGAACCACTTGGAATTTGAAAAGGTTCGATAATAAATGATCGAATAATTAAAATAGCAAACAACACCGGAAACATTGAGCGTGCTTGAGCAACCCAACCTGATGTACTCTCCTGTGTCTGCCCTTCTCGTTTAGGTCTCCATACAAACTTATCTAACGCGAAAACAATACCTGTTATTAAGGTCGCGAGAGTAAGAATGAGTGAGAAAAATTCTGCTGCATTGAATATTGAAAGCATGTACGATCCCAAAAAATGTGTAAATAAAATAATCTATGAATAATAGTACTGCTTATTGAACATGATTAATGTGCGAAATAAAATGGTTAGATTTTGTAAACTATGATCTCACCTTGTTCGTCATTATTTTAATAGCTTAAACGGCTACGACGCGCAATTCTGAGAGATGAGCTACCGATGATCTATCACATGTTTAAGCATTAATGATACCCATATAAAGACACAAAAAATAACCCTACAACACGCGGATAGTAGATTCCCTATCGCCCTCACGGCATTCACTGTAGGGAATGACGAACAGGAAGGCTTTATTTTCCCTAAAAACTGGCCTCTATTAGGTCAGTTACGGGATACTTAGCCTTATAACGTATAGCTTTAAAATAATATTAAGTTGTGATGCAGCATGTCATTGATTGCTATAACTTGATATTGAGCCAACGGCTTTTAGAAAAACTATGAAAAAAACCAACGAATCAAGCTTGTACTGGATTGACTCTAATACGTAACTTGTAACCATTTGATATTAAAGAGCTAAATAACCTTTCAAATTACTTAGGACACTTCAGGGACAAAGCCACGTTTTAATTTTATTAAGTGAGTATAGATTAGATCGTCCTCCAGCATCTGAACACTATGATTCAACACAGCTTAATTTATATTTTAGCTTGAATTTACCCACCATTTTTTACCAAAAAATATCTTTTTAATAGTTTTCGCTTATTTTTACTGGCGATTTTTTACTTCGTGACTATAGTTATTATGTACAGATAAATAACAACAGTAATAATATTATTATTATCGTTATTGATAATACATAACACTGTTTAATCATATTTATTATTCTTATAGGATTATTATGAAAACTGATTTCGATTCCAAATTAGAGCATTTAGAAGAAATTATTAATCGTTGTCTTTGTCTTTTTGCAAAAATTGATATTAGTGAAAGTGAGCCAATTAATCTTTGTAGGAAAATGGTTTATGGTGAATTAACTACAAAAGACGTCCAAGGTGATTTTGAACTATGTTTATCCATTAATAGTGGTTTGGGATTATTATCAACATTTGAAGAGCAAGCGGAACATTTTGATTTTCAAGATGAATTAGAAATAATTAATTATTTCCAAGCTTTATTGAAGAATTTAAACTCTTTATTGATATTATATACTAATGAGAATGTTATTGGTTTTCATGGCTTTGGTGATTACGGGTATTCTGAGTATTTAGACTCATCTGATTTTGATCGACTAGCATCAAAGAATATAAGCAGTCCAACATCATTAATGTCAAATAAATATTTTGACGATGAACTTAGATTTAAAGATGATTTCGAGTGCGACTATATAGATAAGAATAAAGCTATTTCTTGGTTAAAAGATCGTAGACATTTCAAACCAATTATTGAAGTTGACATATCATTAGATAACCCTAATGATATAGAATTCACTACATACGAAGATCCTTATTTAAGCATTGAAAAGTATATAAACCGCCTAGTAGAAAAGAATAAAAAAGTAGAATACTATTCAAATTTACTGAAAAGTCATAACAATAATTTTTATGACTTACTAAATGACAATCATGCAATTTTAGAATTAAATGAATTACTCTCTTTAGACTTCCTATCATTTTGCAGTAAAGTTAATGATGCAAAAAATATAGTTATTGAAAAAGAAAAAGAAAAAGAAAGTATTTTTTTAGATTTTAAAAATAATAAAAACATTAGTTATATTGATGTTGTCGATTATATTATTAAAATTGGTGGATATTCACACAAAAATATAACAGAAACAAAATATATTAAACCAATGATTATTGGTGAAAATGTTATTGCTATAGAAAAAACAAAAAAAGTAAATATATGGTTACAAAAAAAAATATGCACAACGTCATTAACAAGTTTTAATACTACAGAATATGATAAAGTTGAAAAAAATGCTCATATTTATGGACGAAACAGTAATTTAAAAAAAATACCTGAACTTGCATATGATACTTTATTTAAAGTGAAAGTTCTTAATGGAGAAGAAGTAATAAAATTAATTTCAATTATAACAAAATAAATCTAATACTATATCGGATATTATTATGTATTTATCTAAACATGTACAACAACGAATGATAGAGCGAGGATTAACTATCAATGATATTGACTTAGCAATTAAATATGGGCTTATTGTAAAAAATAAATCAAGGGAAGATAATGTAGTTACATTTGAAAGAAATGGTATTTATGTTATCGCAACAAATGGGTGGGAACCGTCTGTAATTACAGCTTTTGTGAAAGAATACTACTAATAAGGTCTTATAATATGTTGTTATCTAAATTTAGAGATTCAATAGAAAATTTAACCTTTCCATTAAATGAATTACCTAATTCATTATTATTACAGGAAAATCAATCACTAACTATATACTACGCTCCTTTTGATTATATTAACTTATCTGCAAAAATTGTTATTTGTGGTATTACACCAGGCTTACAACAAGCACAAATTGCTTTGCAGAATGCACAACAACAACTTTCAATTAATGCTCCGTTAGACGTTGTTTATAAATCATCAAAAGAAACAGCCAGTTTCGCAGGATCTATGCGTAAGAATTTAATACGTATGTTAAATTATATTGGATTACATGAACATCTGGGGATTCATAACTGTAAAGAGTTATTTAGCTCTCGAAAAGATTTAGTACATTACACTTCCGTCTTACGTTACCCTGTATTTGTAAATGGAAAAAACTATAGTGGCCGTACACCAAAAATGTTGAATTCACCATTACTACGAAATGTGATTGAACAGTATCTCGGTGACGAACTATGTCAATTATCACCTGATACTTTATATCTTCCATTAGGTGATTCGGTAGCTGATGTGCTGTATTTTATGGCTGATAATGGCTATATCGAACGTAATCAAATTTTAGCAGGTATGCCACATCCATCAGGGGCTAATGCTGAAAGAATTGCTTTTTTCTTAGGTGAAAAGTCTGAAAACTCATTATCTATAAAAACTAACCCAGATATTATTTTAGAAAAAAAACGATTACTAATAAATACATTATCTTCACTTTGAACAATTATAAACAATTTGATATTAATTTATAAAAAATAAATATTGTTATTAAAAATTTATTATACTGATATAAGTTTTATTAGGTGATAAAGTAATGTTTATATCATAAGGACGCTTCCATTAAAGAGTTTCCCATAAAATACACGAGAGTTATTTAATTCAAGGAGATTTTATATGAAAAATAGAATAAATCGCGTTCCAGTTTCCACAGAAGAAACATGTTGTATTCCTTTTAATAAAGGTCAAAAAGCAAAAGCTGGATATAAGGTTGGCGAAACACCTGTGAAAGATAATGGTGCTTATATCCAAGATTTTGACGATGCACTCAATGCTATGAGAATAATGTATTGTGCTGGGTGGCGTGATTACGGTAAAGGAAATACCCAAAGTGCTCATAAAGCCATTGGTTGGATTAATTATAATGATGCAGAGTTACTACTATCTGAAAAAAACAATTCCAAACGTATTTCACTCTTTAACTCTTTAACTGATGTAACTAAATAGTAAACAAATTTTACATTGAATAACGAAACACTAGAATTCTATCAAGCTCATGTGAATATCTTGGTGTTAAATATTGAATCTAGATTATTTTTATCCCAAACATATTATATGATTAACGTTACGCATCACGCTCTACCCTTCACTACCGAAAATAGGCAGAATCGCTAACCTCGGTGGTGGTGGTTAAGAGCGTCGAAAATTTTTATTTCCCGAGAGTTGGACTCGTTAGCACAATTTGCTCTTTCGGAAGAACCTAGACATTAATTCCTATCTAAACCAATGAACCCTGTAGTAATATCTTTCAACAAACTTTCCAACTGCTCTGCGAATAAAACAGTTACGCCATCAATATCTTTAAAATCTTCTTCTGGATGATCATCTTCAAGACAGCAAGTGACAATGACGTATTTATCTATAACAGTGAAGTTTTCATTATTCCAGTAATCAGCTTTTTGAATCTGTTTAATAGCGCCATCACTCATTAATCCACGGTAATCCTTCACTTGGATAGCAATACCGTAACTCTTCCCAAGTAAACCAGGTAATGTAATGAGGATATCCGTACCATGATCCTTCTCAGCAGGCCCACCAGTACGCTCAACTAAAATTGGCTCAGGTAAAATCTTTCTAATACCTTCAACTAATGCGTATTCCCACTCTTCATTAGAAAATTGCTTATTCATCTGTTGATAGAAACTATTATAAAAATTCGTTTGTTCAAGAGATTTACTTATATTATCAGTGAGAAGATTATTAAAACGGTTACTAAAACCAATCGAATCAATTAAAAGTTCATCATGATTAATAAGCGCTTCAATACTGTCTTTACAATGACTCATATTCCAAAAGCGATTAACCTGTTTTAAGCTCGCTCTTAGATCCCCCAATACGTTCGTATTTGTTCTATTAAAACTTTTAATCAAACGAGCAGGGAAAATATGCCCAAAGTCCTCTAGCTCAGGATGAATGAAAAAATCATAACCTTCATCAAAATCTTGTGTCGCTTCAACGATTGCAACTTCATTCCATGTCGGTAATCGAGGTACTAATAATATGTCACCTTTCTTTACCTTACGAAAAATAGGTAGATTGCGACGAGCGCCACTATCCATCGTGAGCTGCCTTAGATTCTGCTCATCATCCCATCCCCAACCCTGTCTTAACTTACCTTCTGCCAACTCTTGACGGAAAAAGTCAATCTTCGTTTTATCAATTCGGTAACCCCAATAATTTCTAGACATTTAACGCACCCTAAATTCAGTAAAATAAGCCGCACAGTGTAATCTTACTATTTCTAAAACAAATATATATAAAACAAAACTCATACCTCAATCACAATAATCGACTGCAGAACTTTCAACTGGGTTTTACTCAATTTTATTAGACCAACTTTCTAAGCATTATATTGACGATTAAACCGACCTATTACTGTTTCCATCTGACGTTCAATGTTCTTCAAACGTAAATCTTTATCTTTAGATGGGATGTAGACGAAATCCTTACACAACTACTACCTCTTGCTCTTTAATATATGGATACAAAAAAACCCTGCCATTTCTGACAGGGTTCGTCTGGATGTTAACAGTTACTGGCTAACTTTTTTTGTTATCACCCTAATCATTTGCATTACAACTAGAAGGAAAATAAACATGAAAAGAAAAGCTAGAAAACCATACCCCAGCGACATGTTTCTCATACTTACAAGATCTAATGCTGACAGTGATAAGGAAGATGAAAAGGCTGATAGCACAATTACATTTATGACTGCCATCCCGAAAAGTAAGCTAGCCCAAAAGATTGGAGTTAACGACTTCCTATTTACAGTAAATAACTTGTCATCCCTTTTTGCTTCAAAAAAAAGAATTCGACCTAACATATATGAGACCAGCAGCCATAGCGCTACATAGCCTAATGAAAAAGTAATAACTAGTGGGGAATAGATGCTCGCATTAGAAAATATTGGTATGGAAAATCTTACCGCTTGAATTGCACCAAAAAATATAATTATGAGTATTGGGTAATACACTAAGCCACGAGTAATCTTATGAAGATTCATTAAATACCCCTAATAAAACGATGAATCTAAACCATTCACCATGTAAATACCGTGATCTACTCCTTACTTTACAACCACAAAAACCTGCCATCTCTGACAGGGTTAATTTGGGCACTAATTACGACCAAGAATGCCACCTAAAGGTAACAACCGAATGTCTTACAACATCGCAGTCAGAACAAGAACGCCAACAAATGCAGATAGAAGCCGATGCTAAAGCACAAGCAAAGGTTGAGGCTAAACAGGAAATATTATCCACTAGCGAAGAAAGTAAGCAAAGTGATGTGATTGCCAAAGCAGATTATGATAATGATAAAGTTACAGAAAAAGACGACTTCTTCTTTGATTATTACATCTCACATGACTCAGAAAAATTAAGACTTATTCATGATTTACTTAGCAACTCCGAATATAAAAAACACATAGCAAGAAGTTATGATCCGGAGATTAAAGCTCTTTGTGATGAACTGAAAAACGAAGAGTTAGTTGACCAACAAAGACTATCTGTATTAACTGATTTTATTATTCAGTTTCAATAAAGTTATACATCACACCGTTGTTAAAAATTGCAGGCATAACATCCATCAATGTAACTATTTTATTGGTGTTTTTATTTACAGTTTTAGAGAAGTTTGTTTTATAAAAATAGTATGTCTTAGGTAATTTACTTGATATTTCTTTAATCAATTCATTATAGTTAACAACATTAATGTCAATATTCATAGCTTTCAAAATACCGTTAAAATCGATAGTACCATAAGGTGCTCTACCAGAATCAAATCCATAATTTGATGTTACTGTATGATATAAGTTAGATTGATAATTACTAAACATTGGTATTTGTGCAAAGGATTCATAACCACCAGAAAGACACCAATTTAATTCAGGATTAATATCCTCTGATTTTATCGAATAAAATGCATCATTTTCAAAGTTCAGATTTAGCGCAGAAACACTATCGCACTTACCGCCAACAATAAAATCGACAATTGAGCCACGAAAGCTAATACGTTCTATTTTATACCCATTAGGCAACGTATCTAAAATCGCCTTACGAATAGTTGAAGCTATTTCATCAGATTCATT
Source organism: Photobacterium kishitanii (assembly GCF_003026355.1). Classification (GTDB taxonomy): domain Bacteria; phylum Pseudomonadota; class Gammaproteobacteria; order Enterobacterales; family Vibrionaceae; genus Photobacterium; species Photobacterium kishitanii. The sequence continues at coordinate 230,969 of NZ_PYON01000001.1, forward strand.
ATCATTTGATAATGTATTAGTTACTATAAACCTTGAATACCCGCTACTATGTTTTTTAGCTGATAAATCAGCAACAATTCCACCACTTAAATTAACAGCCGCAGAAGCAAAATCCCCTGTCAATAAACTTAATGTACCGAATAACATAGATGCGCTACCAGCACTACCACCAACTAAATCAACTTTTTTTAATTCATCAATTTCTTTTTTTGTAAAATCCTTTAATTTAGATTTGTTAGCTGTTAATGCTGTTTGATTTGCAACGTTATAAGCATAACTATATTTATCACTAAATGCTTTTGGTTTAACGGTTTCAGTAGTTGCAGCACAACCATATAGCATCAATGATATACCAATAGCAGTTAGAGTCTGTTTCATTATTATTTCCTTATAAATAATTATAAACAAATAATAACACTAAGAGTTTTGATTACATAAAAAAACAAACATGACAACACTCACACTGTAAGATGTAAGATACTGATAATTATAATTTATTTTCAATATTTCAGTGTGTGCAATTCAAGTTTCAACAATCAAAATATTTTCATCTTTCGTCATAACACGATTACTCCATTAATCTATAAAATAAACTTATTCCACCGCCACTTCTTATCAAAACGGTACGTACCAAATACCCTCGTTCCCAAATCCGCTTCAACAAAGTACTCGCCCACGAACTCGACAACTCACAACGCTCGGCTATCTGCTCTGCTGTTACCTTTCACCAGGCATAATCGACTGCAGAACTTTCAACTGGGTTTTACTCAATTTGATTAGACCAACTTGATGAGGAACAGCTCGTGCCGCTTCCATCAAATTAACGTTGATTTGTTCGTTTTTCGTACAAATCTGCATTCTTATTATCATCCGCTGAGGTTTATAATGAAAAGTGGCTTCAAGCCAGTCTGGATAAGGGTTTATCGATGATTAGATTTTGAATCGAGACAGGTACACCATCCTTTTTAAGCCATTTATGGTACGTTTCTAACGCTTCTTTCTTCTGTAATTCCATATGTGTATGGATATAGGCTTGATCTAGCTTATCCCGCGCATGATTAAGCAAATATTCACACACAATGTAATCAACACCCAATTCAGCCCATATTGATCGTGCTCGCTTTCTAAGATCATGTGCACTCCATGCTTTCTTAGTACTCCCCGTACCCATTCACTGGCTTTAGCACTGTGGATTAGCTGATTATTCCAACGAGATAATGGGAACAAGTGATCACTGTTATAGCCTAGCTCACGCTGCCATGCTTGATATAAACGTAATAGTTCAATCATCTCAGTGGTAAGTGGATAACTCATTGCTACGTCATACTTGGCGTCTTCTTTAGGAATGAACCACCGCTTTTCAATAAAACTGGAGTAAATATAGGACAGCCATATATTTACTTTGAAAATTCAACCCGCTGAAAGTAGATTCCCTATCGCCATCGCGAGAGCATTCACTATAGGATATGACGATAACCAGTCCTAGATAATAGCGTAAGAATTATCAGTTTTATGAAGAGAAAATTATGGCTGCCCTGTCTTTGCTTTTATATTTTTCTATGGCTTTTTTTCTTAATTCAGGTGGATAGTTGCATAAAAATATACACATATTATAAAAAGAGCATAAAATACAATTATGCCAAATAGGTATTTTATTCTCTTGAATTAGGTTGTTATGAGATTTATTACAATAGCAGATACATATCTGCAACGAATCATTCATTGGTGTTTAAAAAAAGTGGCTACTATTTTTAGTATTCTCACTGCACTTTCTTTTATTACTCTATTTTTTACAGAACCATTTGAATATGATGATGGGTTATTTGATGTTGATCGATTTGAAATTATTTCAATAATTTTATTCGTCATTTTGACATGGCGTTTTTTTAAAAAAGCAAAGGTTTATGAATTTAAGATCTGGTACTCAATTAAACGATACGCTTTAATATTAACGCTTAATACACTTATTTCATTAGCTATTATGGGGTTTATTCTAATTATAAAATTAGATCAAGCAGGGACATTAACAATGTCATTCCTTGATAAAATAAATGATATCAGTTTATTTTTCTGGTTTATTTCTATTTTTATCACAATATATTCATTCACCCCTATTCCGAAAACCACTATTACTGCACATCATAAAAAATCAAATAAAAAAGAAAATACACAAGATAAAAAATCACCTATTGAAAACACAAACATCACCACTAATGAAGATAATTAAAATGATAAAACAAATTAAAACAACAAAATTATTCTGTATATTGATATCTGTTTTTTTTATCATTCCAGCAAATGCAAAAACAAATTCATTTGATACAAATGATGGTTCTTTCCTAATCAAATCCTGTAGAGAAGCGATTGAAATATTTGAAAACAAATCAGAAAAACGCTTTTTAGCTGCACAAATGACCTCAGTATCTGAGGCAATGAGAGCAGGATATTGTATTGGGGTATTAGAACAATATAATAAAGAAAATCATTATTGTTCATATGGTGATATTGATGTTAGAAATTGGTATCAAATGGCTAAAATAATTGCTAATGAACCTTATTATAAAAATGGCGATACCTTTAATGTCTCATCATCAACTGTATTAAAAAAAGCTTATTGTTATGAATAATCAAATTACTATTCCTCAAGCTATCAAAAAGCTTTTTGATATAGAAGTTTCTAAAGAAAGTCCTTACCTAAAGGATAAAGCAAATTCTTTTGTCCGTAATAAGCTAATTAAAGTCGTTACGGAACAAAAAGTACAACGAAAAAGTGTTTACTTAAAAGATTCTCAACAACTTGATGTTCTCTACAACGCCCTACTGCTAAATGCATTTTATCCTGATCCTAAACATGTTCAACAGATATTCAACAATGAACAATATAGAATAGAATGTGCAGAAACAATAAGATCCCTTTTTGGTCAGAGAAACAATCTTGCTGGACAAACATTAATATCAAATAACGTAAGTGCTTTAATTGAGGCACTTGAAAGTCAGTTGGATCTATTTTGTACCAGATTACCTAATCCATTTCATCAACTTCCCCAAATCGCTTTAGGAAAGAATACTGGGCTATTAAATTGCTTATTATTACAAGCATCCGCACTAGAGCCAATAGACAATGTACTCGTTTCTATAACCAATGGTGATTGGGAGAAAGCTCAACATTTAGCTATAACGTTATCTGATGAAGTATCAGGCGCATTACAACTTAAAAAAATGATCAATGATAAATTAGAAGAAGCTCAAGAGTTTGATGACCTCTTGAATTTTTTTAGTTCACGTTAAAATATTTTTAAAAGCTCTTGTTAGTGCAATGCACTAGATGATTATGCTGTTATCGAAAACAACAGAGATACACCAATGTCTATTCAAGAGCTAGTCATTAATTTTCACATGACCGAAACATGTAACTTCCGTTGCGAATATTGTTATGCCACGTGGGATGGAAATAATTCGCAACAGGAGTTACATCATTCATACAGTAATATCAAAGAATTAGTTACAAAAACAGCTAATTACTTTCTTAATGATAATCCAATAAAACAAAAATTAGGCTATAAAACTGTACGCTTAAATTTTGCTGGCGGTGAACCCGTTATGCTTGGAAGTCGATTTATTAAAGCTATCTTACTTGCTAAAAGTCTTGAACTAAATACATCATTAATTACAAATGGTCATTTACTCACTAACACTATGATATCAAAAATCAGTCCTCATCTAGATATGTTAGGGATCAGTTTTGACACTGCAGATCATTTATTAGCCGATAATATTGGACGAGTAGATAGAAAAAAAGATTGGTTATCTCCTCAACGCCTTGAAGAAATTGTATCTCATTATCGTCAGTCCAATCCGTGCGGTATCGTAAAAATAAATACTGTTGTTAATAAATATAATTGGGAAGAAACCCTTACAGCGACAATAACAAAAATAATGCCAGATAAATGGAAAATACTACGTGTATTACCCGTTTACTCAGATAGCTTATGCGTAACACAACAACAATATAAACACTATATTACCAAACATCAGTCATTATCCAATATTATCGTTGCTGAAGATAATGATGATATGTGGCAGTCCTATTTAATGCTTAATCCAGAAGGTAAGTTTTATCAAAATAGTGGTCCATGTGAAGGTATAAAACAAAGCCCTTCTATATTAGACGTTAGTATTACAGATGCTCTTACTCATATTGAATTTAACCCTGACACTTTTGCAAAACGATATAAAAGTAATATCGATTTTCAAGAGATCTAATTTATATAAACAACATTTACTATCAATATAAACTGAAGAATAAGGTTATTAATTATGAAGATGAAAATTAAAATGATAAATAATACTCAAGTAATGAGTAAAGAATTAGAAGGTCAAATATCTTTCTTTGCGCATTTAATGGCAGAAGGTATGAAAAATGGCATTGAAAAAGATTTTATACAAGCAGAGTGCTTTTATCGAATAACTTTAGGTATAACAGCTCAACCTAATGATTTTGAAATGAAAATGACTGAGTATTGTCGGCTTTACATAGCCGAAACAGATGGAGATATCGCTGGATATGCCTTCTGTGCTTTTAGCCCTAATAATAAACATTCAATTAAATTATCATATTTAGCCACAAAAAATAAATATAGAAATAAGGGTATTGCGAAGGCTTTAATTAAAAATTGTATTGAAGACACTAATGCTGATTATTGTTTACTTCACAGCAATAAGAAATTATTACCTTTTTACGAAAAAATAGGTTTTGATAAGATAAGTAAATGTACATATACAAATGAATTCAATCTGGTATTTTCTACCACATCAAAAGAACATAATACATTAATACCTAAGCTAACTTATTTTGACCCAACTTTTGGACCAAGCATTATAGCTGACTATAATAAAATAAAAATGAGTCACATTTAACCAATAAATATATTAATAAAGTACTATATTAGAGTAAAAAAACATGATTACGCCATTAGAATTATTTGACCCTAAATTTAAACCAACAGCTACAAGCTTATACATCTGTGATCCCAACGAGTTGTATATTCCGAAAGAAGTAATTATTAAGACAGTAAAAACATTAATAAACGAAATAGATTGCAACTTAAAACAAGGAATAGTTTCTTTTGAAAGTTATATGAATATTGGTATTAATGCTCCTGAAATTAAAAACCAAGATGTAATTCATCAATTGATTTGCAAATTAGTTAATAGTGAAATGAATAAATTCGGATGGCAAGTCTATATCAGAATGCAACCTGAAACATGCAACATAATACTCGCAGTAAAAGAATGTGACCTTACATCGATAGAAATACTTATTACTAATGAGCTAGATTAGTCATTCAGATCTTTTAACAATTTTGATTCAATTACTCACCACTAAGGATTTAGCTATAACCTTAGTGATGAGTATAAAATTGATTTTTGCTAGTCCTATATACACAATTAATAAACGCGTTAACCTCCTCTTTCCTTTTCGATTAAACCAAAATAAATCAACGGCTAAATGAGATCTGTAAATTTTTCTCTTATCCCAATACAGCTTGTGATAACGCCGAAGCATTACAACTAACGATCCATCGTATTCATGGTGAGATGGAACAAATCAAACAATCACTAAGTACTTGCCAACATTGTGGTGAGTCATTACCGGAAGGATGTGCAAAATTAAAGGCGGGAGGCTTATTTAAAGGTGATGCCCGTTGCTGGCACACCATGAATCGGGTTCGGCTTTCTAATTTTGTTAGTACAACATGCGAATAAGGAATCAAACATGTTCGATTACAACAGCTACCCTACTGTAAACATCTCATATACCACAGAAAACAGCTTAAACGTGACACCGTCACATTATAAAAGTAAACAACAAAAGCAACTACCTGATTCACCGCCACCAGCAAAAACTTATGCTGAACTTAATGAGCAATCAACACATCTTTTAATTAGTCACGTTGAAGTATTAGAGATGTTTCAAATCACAAGTCGAGCAACAATTTATAAGTGGCGACAAACACGCGGTTTCCCTGAACCAATTACATTGATGCCCTTACGTTGGTTACGTTCTGCCGTTGAAGAATGGAAAGATAATACCAGTCGGTTTGGAAAGCGGTTTTAGAAGCAGAGCGATCTTGGTGAAAGATCGCTTTGTTTTTTTAATAACATTCAATAATCATGCTTAAATCTTTCATCAGGGCCACTCGAAATATTCCTCATTTTCGCCAATTCATCTTCTTACAAGACGGGCAATTGAGCGTATGCAATCTGAGCCGCTTGTGCTAAAGTTAAAATGACAGCTATAAATCCCAACAATTTTACCCACGATTTTTCCATTAGATTATTTAACTTCTGAGACCAGTTATAGTTAGATACTTTTACACCTTTTTTTTGCAGCAAAAAATACATTGATTGGAACCAGTAAACCTTAGACATTGTAGACTTATGAAGTCTAACAAACTCTTTATCTTGGAAAGCTTTAACTTCTTCTTCACCACTAAGATTATCACGATGATTACCATCATTTAAATTTTGCAGAGTTTTCATTCTTGGGTGAGCAATACTATCTTTACCATATTTTTCTATAATTAAGCTAGATAAATTATGTTTACTCGTGTCTTGAATTCTTACACCTCTCTCACCGGAAAGTACTTCATATCGATGAGATAAGGCTTCAAAGCCGTAGTTGATATTAGACATATTCCAATGCAGCCACAATGCACCATTATTATCACGAACAAAAGAATAAAAATCAGTTAGCATCTGTTTTTCTAATTCATTGTAGTTCTCAGCAATCTTATCTCGGCCTATATGCAGCTTCTCTGCAACAAGGTGAATTGAAAAGCTATGCATTGTATGACTTTGAAGGTGTAGTGCCGCGATAGAGGTTACACGAGGTGAAATATTTTCATTGTTGTCATTTAAATTTTCGCACGAATAATGAATCACATAGATATTATGCTCATTCACTTTTAGAAACTTAAGCTTTTCTTTGATGTTCAATGAAATCACCCAACCATAACGAATTGTTTATAATGGTAAATTTTAATTATACCACTATACTCCACAACTTGAATATTGTATTTCGACTCTTACGCTAGTTACGTTCTGCTGTTGAAGAATAGGAAGTTAATACCAGTCGGTTTGGAAAGCGGTTTTAGAAGCAAAGCGATCTTGGTAAGAGATCGCTTTGTTTATTTTGGTAATAACAGTCAGGGATAAATTATGGCAAGTATTAACTATGAACATTCACTCAATGAAAAAATCTTAGTTGTTTATGAACACGATTCTTTTGATGATATTCAAGAAACATTATTAACGTGGTGTTGCCATCAATATATAAATTGTTCATTCAAAGTTTATTTTAATAACTACAGTCATGAGCTAACTCATATTGGATTTGTGCAACTCAGCTATAACGACACTGATACTATAAATGTCATTCAGCACTTCACTGTTGATCATGATGAACTATCCAATCAACGGGACGCGGTTAAGTTTTATCAATACCGATACAGATTAAAATATGAATGCGATTTTAAAGCTACAGTGAACATGTATCTATGAAACAATTACACTTATGCTCTTGTATTGATTATGTTCTGTCGTTGAGGAATATAATACTAGTCGATTTTGATAATGGTTTTAAAATCAAAGCGGTCTTGGTGAGAGATCGCTTTGTTTTATTTTGATAATAACATTCAGGGATATAATTAATATTCTTCTACTATTTTATAATATCATTAAAATCTTCAACTATTAATCCCGACACTAATTGACCTTTCATATCTATTTGAGGATTAATTAAAACTGAAATGTCATCTTTTTTTAAGCTAATGACTAATCGATCAAACTCCTCATCATTTTCAATTATTGAAATTGTAAATGGAGGTAAGGTGACTCCCCCAAACTCCCAATTCTTTATAAAAACATCGATATTAATAGGATCAGATAAAAATACCATTGCACCATTTATGAATATAGGCTGACCATCGTCTTTACTAATGAAAATAATTAAGGGAGCATAATATCTTTCATAACTAGAATATGACTTATCTATAGCTAGGGTAAATAATGCAGGTTCGGCATTTTCACATATAAGTATATCTTCATTATCTTTTTTATATTCCAACGCATGCGAATAATTAGTAAATACTCCACTTTCTGACGTATAGCAATGTGGGTCTTTATCACTAATTGCTTTCTGAAAAAGCTCAGTAAACCAACAAGATTTATCTTTAGCTGAGTTAAGTGACTCTCTTTGAATACGGCCTCTATTTTGTACATATCTGGAACTACCATCATCCAAATTTATTTTTATACAATATTTACCTTTTGATAGATTATTATAATCTGGTTTCCAGAGTAATGAACTTACAGTTTTAGGCAAACAAGATAGGCTAGAGAACATTCCCTGCCCTTTAACGACTAATAAATACCATTTTTCATAATCAAAATTAACTAATTTCTTATTATCTCTAAATAATTTAGAATCAATTATACCTAAAACTCGGTGCAAAGGTGATAAGCAATCCCTATGAACTAATCCAACCTCATGAGGGATACCCATCTCATCAACCTCAATTATTGGAGAGCTGTCATCAGAAATAACATCGCCACAAATTATACATTCAATATATTTATTATTATCATTGATAGCATTAAGACATAATTCAGAATGACTTTTAGCAGCCTCCATTTCATTAACATTTTCTTCTGAGTTTATTTCTATAATAGCTATTTTAGCGTTTTCAAACAATTCTGTATTTTCTTTGATATATCTACTACAACCTAAAAAAGTTGATGCTCTATAAATTACATTCCATTTATTACCATTTTTTAATTCAACTTTTTGATTAGAAAATGAAAGTGTCTTTTTTCCATCTTCTTCGAAACGAATTAATTCAACAATTATAAAATCAAAATCTTCATAAAAAGATTCTATAATTAGAACCTCTTTTCCTGAACATAAACCTCCTTTTAAAATAAAACCAAGCTTATTGTCCTTGCTATTTTCTTGTTTTTCTTTTTCAATAAACTTACCAACTCTATCTTCTAATCCTTTTAGGTTTATAGAAGAACGATTTTTTGATAACGTCAACCCAATTTTAATTAAACATGACCAAAAAAGTTCTGCCGATATAGAAACTTTTCCTGAAATTAAAGTAAGAATAGCTTTTTCTAAAGGCATTCCTTCTTCTATATCAATAACTGACACATGTGATAACTTTAATATTTCATATGTTATCTCATCGGAAATAGATTCATTCGTAATATCTTTATAATTAGATGCAATGTTTTCCTTTATTATCCTAAAAACATCTGTTTCCGATTGATTTAATGGATTATTTATAAATCCTATGTCATTAAATCTTATACTTTCTAATATCTTTTTCAGATCACATATTATTTTGGATGATGCTTTCGATGTTGTCGCAAGAACAAATCGATCATTATTACTAATTCCAGTTAAATATTGTGAAACAAACTGTTTTATAACCTTATAAAATTCAGAACTTTTTGATTCTGAACAATTAATAGACCTTTTTGCTTGAATATATACCGTAGAATTTTCTGTTGTGACAACTAGATCATCGATTTCATTCGCTGATTCAAATTTCAAATCAATGATTTTTGAATCTCCATTCAAACCTAAATCATCAATGAAGACTACATCCATAAACATATGTGTTAAAAATAAAGCAGATATACGCTGTTGAAAATCAATACCGGCATTTGTAGCTGAACCTCCAGCATTACTGCTCATAAAAAGAATCTCCTATTTAAATAGTAATATATGAATCAATATTTATATGTTGCGTAAGTAAAACACTTACCATGATCTATGTAAAACAATTACTAGAGCAAAAATAAAAATAAATAACCAACAACCCTATTTCAAATAACTATCCAGCTTCTCAGCATACAGCTCATATCCTTCTAATTGGTCTTTCAACCAATCATGTTTGTTATAAACCGCTAATACCCCACCAAGCTCATGGCCTAACATCTTCTCTACCACATGCGGCATTACACCTAATTCTGATACTCCGGTGGATAGTGACCGTCTAAAATCATGAGTACGCCAATCTTCAATAGGTAAACTATCTCTGATACGGCGGATATAACGATTAGCAGCTGAAATGGTTATCGGCTTATCAAGATCGCCACCAGGGAAAAGCACATCATCATAAGTTGCCATTACTCGTTCTAATATCACTCTTGCTTTGGTTGGAATTGGGCGTCTTATTGGCGTATTGGTTTTACTGAGTTCTTTCGGTACCGTCCATATACCCGCTTCCATATCAAAGTGGCTACGACGCGCAAGGCGCAACTCTGAAAGACGACTGCCCCACAACATAGTTAACTGATGCAACGCTTTATTAGATGAGCTGGCGCGGCTGCGTTCGATGGCCAACCAAATCATACTCAGTTCTGAAAACGTTGGTACTCGGGTTCCAACTTCAGGAGCTTTACCTACGTGTTGCCTTTTAATGCGGTCTAAGTCTGTTTTTTCAATAATGAACTTACTCTTACAGAAATTTAAACAGGCTCTTAGCTTGGTGAATAGTGAATTAGCAGTTTTGGGTTTATCAAGGCTAATAGTATCTAACCACTGCATCCATTCTCTAGCTGGTATCGTTTCAACGTTACGTTCAGGGAACGCACCAATAAGATAATTTTTAGCAAAAGAACGATAAAGTGCCTGAGTGCCCGCTTTTAATTGAGGGACATAATGTTTAAGCCAGTACGCAACACAATCATCTAAAGTAATAAATTCAAGCTCGCCCGTTAAAGCAATGTTGGGATTTCGACCAGATTCTCTCAATTCCATCATTAATTTATGCTTTCGCCTTGCCTCTTTAAGGCTAGTTACGGGATACTTACCTATACGAATTCTTAGGCTTTTTTTATTAAAGCGGCAACGGTAATCAAAATAGATTTTAGCTTGAGGTGTTATGCGGACAACGAGCCCTTCACCATCACTAATTTCAGCTTTACCGTCATAAGCGTCTTGCTTTGATATAAGATTAAGTTGTCGGTCTGTCAGGCTCATTACGCTATTCCTTTAAATTAGGACACAGGCTCAGATTTAGGGACACACATTAGGACACAAATGCAAATCCCACACTGAATTCAATTGGAATTAACTACTGTATATACACACAGTATATCACGAAAAGCCATAGTTATAACAATTACTTAATACAACACACATGGCTTCTGGAAAATACTATGAACAAGAAAAACGAGCCAACACTATACTGGATTGATTACGAAACCTTTGGTGCCAGTCCAGCAAATGATCGCCCTTGCCAGTTTGCAGGGGTACGTACCGATATGGAGATGAACATTATCGGTGAGCCTTTGGTGATCTATTGTAAGCCACCAGCCGATTACCTACCGTCACCTGAAGCATGTTTGATCACGGGGATCACGCCACAGGAAGCAATGGAAAAAGGTTTATCAGAGCCGGAGTTTATTGCCCAAATTCATGCCGAGCTGTCAAAGCCGAATACTTGTGTTATTGGTTATAATAACGTTCGCTTTGATGATGAAGTGACCCGCTATACGTTATACCGTAACTTCTATGACTCATATGGTTGGGCATGGCAAAATGGTAACTCGCGTTGGGATCTATTAGATATTATGCGTACCTGTTATGCATTACGTCCTGATGGGCTTAACTGGCCAACTGACGATGAAGGTCGTCCGAGCTTTAAGCTTGAAAAACTCTCAATTGCTAACGGTATTGAACACACTAATGCCCACGATGCTATGGCTGATGTATACGCCACTATCGAACTGGCAAAAATCTTAAAACAAAACCAACCTAAGCTGTTTGATTACTTATTTAACTTACGTCATAAGCGTCAATTACAAGAATTAATCGATATTGTCGATCTCACCCCTATTGTGCATGTATCGGGGATGTTCGGTACTGAGTGCGGTAATACCAGTTGGATCGTGCCGATGGCATGGCATCCTGATAATAAAAATGCAGTGATTTGTGTTAATCTTGCGCAAGATCCGACCCCATTAATTGAACTTAATGCCGACCAACTGCGTGAGCGTTTATATACTAAACGCATTGATCTTGGTCCTGATGAATTGCCAGTACCTATTAAAGAAGTGCATTTAAATAAATGTCCGGTACTTGCGCCAGCTAAAACACTTAAAGCTGAAGATGCGGCCCGCTTAGGGATTGATCGTGAGTTATGCCTTAAGAATCTTGCGCTATTAAAGCAACATCCTGAAGTGCGAGCCAAATTACTCGAAATGTTCAGTGTTAAACGTGAATACGCTAATAATGGTAACGTTGATACCATGCTCTATGATGGCTTCTTCTCTACCGCTGATCGCTCAACCATGGATATTATTCGTGAAACAGCGGCAGATTCACTAGCAACACTGGAAATTAATGTCGATGATGAGCGCATTAAGCCGTTATTGTTCCGCTATCGCGCACGTAATTATCCATTAACGTTAACTTATCAAGAACAGCAACGTTGGAAGCACCACTGCCAAGATTTCTTTGAAGAAAACATGACCAAATATATGGAAAACTTTGAAGCTGTCGCGCTAGATTGCCAGTCAAATGAACACAAAATGAAGATCATGAAGTCGTTATATGACTACATTAATAAATTGATGTAATTCATTATGTTATGACTTTTGAATACGAATAAGCTCGTCATAGTGATCCTGTGATGGGCTTTTTTATTATTAATAAGACCCGTTATTTGATGATTGTCGTAATTCCGTCAACACTTAATGCTATCGAATGGTGTTGTGTTCGAAGCGTTTACAAGTGGGTGATCTAATGACAACCAAAACAGCAGTAAAATGTTATCGGTTTGAAGGGATTGATTTTATTCCTGAAAATAGACTACTTAACTGGCATGATAATCAACAAACACTATTAACGGCTGATGAGTCCCGTTTTTTAGCCTCACTGTGTTACCTCGCTGGTGAAGTGGTTAGCACTGAATCGATATATCGTTATACCTTTACCTCCCCTAACGCCTACGAAGAAAGCTGTGATCATCATTATGATCTAAATGTTTTATTGCTATCACTGTCTAAAAAATTACTCCGCAATGGAAAGATGGCGATACCTATCTATATTATTCCAAGTTATGGCTTTCGAGTGTCTTTACCTAATACCACTGCAGTTCGCAATGAAACGACACCACTCAAATCCCCTCCATCATGGCCTGCTCTAGTTAAAAACAAATCAAAAAAGCCTTTGCTTCAAGTGATTAACATAAATTACGCCATCATCACAACGGTAGTAATCATTACATTTACACTACTGATTGGTTATTGGATTATGACAACCCAATAACATTGATGCTTGTTTTATCAACAGAAACAAATATAGTTCATTAATCATGAAAAATTAGTGTGACATTTATCATGCTTATTTGTATGATGAATTAAATATTTAAGAGTTGTAATATCCATGAATTATATACGCTCATTTGCCATCGTTATGATTTGTTTCTTTTTAGGACAAGGCATTCAACACTTTTCTGGATTACCGATTCCAGGCAGTATTATCGGTTTATTTATCCTTTTTATCAGTCTTGTCACAGGCATTTGTCGGGCTGAGTGGGTTGAAAGTACCTGTAATCTATTAATAAAACATATGGCGTTGCTATTTGTACCCGTCGGTGTTGGCTTGATGAACTATTTAGGTATCATTGAAAACAACGCTGCGATCATTTTCGCAAGCACCCTAGGTAGTACCATTATCGTATTAATTGTTATTGGCTTAGCGGTACACCACAAGGAGAAAGAGTCATGATATGGCTAGTCGCAACCTTAGTGTGCTTTTATTCCGCACGCTATTTAGCAATGAAAATCAAAAATCCCTTTTTTAACCCCCTTTTGATCACGCTTATTGTGATGATCGTGGCACTTAAATGGTTCGCTGTACCTTACCAAACCTATTTTGCCCAAAATGAAGTAATTAACTATTTGTTAGGTCCTGCTGTTGTTGCATTAGCCTTTCCTTTATACCAACAAATTGGGCTTATTCGCAGCAAATGGAAGACGATCTTAACTTCGTGTTTTGTTGGTAGTGTATTGTCGATGACATTTGGTACTGCTATTGCTTTTTCAATGGGCGCCGATGCCCAACTCGCAGCAAGTATTTTACCGAAATCAATCACAACGCCATTAGCGATGGCGGCTTCACAGCAAATTGGTGGTATTCCTGCGATTACATCTGCAATGGTTATTATTGTTGGCTTATTTGGTGCCGTATTAGGTTACCCAATCATGAAATTATTTCGTGTTAAACATCCTTTAGCAAAAGGTTTGTCGATTGGTACGGTTTCACATGCATTAGGCACAGCCAAAGCCGTTGAGGAAGACTACCAAGAAGGGGCATTTAGTTCATTAGCATTGGTTATTTGCGGCATTATGACGACCCTATTAGCACCGCTGATGTTCCCTTTGCTTTTACGCCTATTTGGACACACCTAACAGCAACGTGCAAAAAACAATCAATTTGATTAATTTTCACTAAGTTATTGAAATATTATCTGCAAAATTACAGAAACAAGTGTGACGCCACTCCCAACAATGTAATAGGTGCAACATCAAAACCAACAATGTGACCAAGATCACTTCCAATACCTTGTGATTCACATAGAATGTTTTGCCATCAACAATGAAGGAGTAACACCCAATGTACGCACGTGTTATAAAAGCATTAAGCTTATTACCTGCTGAATTGGCGTCAGCTTTAAAGCCTATTATTGAAGCTTCAGATTTCGACTCAACCATTAGTCCTGAGCAATTCGAACTTTTATTATCAACTACTCAGATGACTGATACTGAACTTCGCTTGGCTCTCCTTCCTATTGCTGCATCTTATGCTGTTGTACCTATTTCCAATTTCTATGTCGGCGCGATTGTGCGTGGCGCATCTGGTCGCCTTTACTTTGGCGCAAATATGGAGTTTGAGAACGCTAGCATGGGTTGTACTATTCATGCCGAGCAATCAGCTATTAGCCATGCATGGATCAAAGGTGAAGTTGGCATTAAAGATGTCACCATCAATTACAGTCCGTGTGGTCACTGTCGTCAGTTTATGAATGAATTAACATCAGCTAACGATATGATGATTCAACTGCCGCAACGTCAACCAATGACATTACAACAATACTTACCCGATTCATTTGGTCCACTTGATTTAGGCATTAAAGATGGCTTATTAAGTGACATTGATAATGGTATTAGTATCGAAGAAGATTCAGAGCTAGCTGTTTGTGCTTGTAAAGCCGCTAACCGCTCACATGCGCCTTATTCGAAAAACTTCAGCGGTGTTGCATTAAAAGCACAAGATGGCCGTATTTTTGAGGGGATGTATGCAGAAAATGCAGCCTTCAACCCTAGCCTGCCTCCGCTGCAAGTTGCCTTGATTAATATGAATATGTCTAACTATCCGCTATCTGAAATCGTTGAAGCGGCATTAGTAGAAAGTGCTGACAGCAAAATTAGTCAACTAGCACGCACACAAGCATTACTTGAAGCACTTAATCCTGATGTGCAATTAACGTACGTTGCTTATTAAGTCACCAATTGATTTAAAAAATCTAAAAAGACCGCCTTACTGGCGGTTTTTTATTACCTAATATTGATCAATGTTGGCTATCAAACATCAAAAGCGTATTATCTCGCCACCTATTATTAGAAGCCAATGACAATGTCTCAAACACATAATCCTTTGCAAGGCGCAGCATGGATGCTCACTGCTGGGCTCGCGTTTGCTATCGTAAACAGTTTAGCTCAGTACCTTAGTATCAAAATGCATGTTCCCTCAACCTCTGTAGCTTTGATCCAATATTTCATTGCTCTAATCGCGATGTTACCTTGGTTACGTACTATGGGTATTCGCCACTCGCTTAAAACAAATCACTTTTGGTTACACTGCTTACGCGTGTTTTTAGCGGTTATTGGTATTCAATTATGGCTATGGGCGCTGGCCTATCCGGTACCAATTTGGCAAGGCATTGCCCTACTCATGATTTCACCGCTATTTGCCACTATTGGCTCAGGTCTAATTTTAAAAGAAACGGTCGGCAAGGCGCGTTGGTTTGCAACGTTAGCAGGTTTTGCTGGTGCCATGATTATTCTTGAACCATGGTCTGAAAATTTTAATATCGCGACACTATTGCCTGTCGGCGCCGCATTTTTCTGGGCGGCCTATTCATTAATGGTGAAAAAACAATCCAGTAATGAATCACCGACGACTATCGTGATGTACCTACTCATTTTAATGACACCATTTAATCTTATTTTAGCGGCGCCTGATTTTACCATGCCAACAGTGAGTTTTAGCTGGTGGCTATTAATTCTAGCAGGCTTACTAACGGGCTTAGCGCAATGGGCGATTGCCAAAGCTTATGCTGTCGCTGACGCGTCTTTTGTACAACCCTTTGATCATGCGAAGTTACCACTAAACGTATTAGGTGGCTGGCTGGTCTTTGGCTGGGCTCCTCCTGGACGACTCTGGCTGGGTGCGGCAATTATTATTCTTTCCGTCGCGTTTATTACCCATTGGGAAAATCGCAAAAAATAACCATTTTAAAAACCGCTTATCATAAGCGGTTTTTTTTTGTCTTCGGTTATGGTTATCCATTAACCAGATTAAAGGCAAACGATTGCGCAAACATAAAAATAAGGTATTATTAATTTCAGATTTCACCTTTAATGAAAAATCGTAAGGAATATCAATGTTTGGTACAGCTACTTGTTCTGATGCAACCCGTGTATTACTGCTTGGTTCTGGTGAACTGGGTAAAGAAGTTGCTATTGAGTGTCAGCGTCTTGGCCTTGAAGTGATTGCCGTTGATCGTTATGAGAATGCGCCAGCGATGCAAGTTGCGCATCGTAGCCACGTTATTGATATGTTAGATGGCGATGCACTTAAACGCATTATTGCGCTTGAAAAGCCCCATTTTGTTGTTCCTGAAATTGAAGCGATTGCAACAGATACGTTGGTTGAACTTGAGAACCAAGGGGTAAATATTGTCCCAACCGCTAACGCGACTAAATTAACCATGAACCGTGAAGGTATTCGTCGTTTAGCCGCTGAAACGTTAGCTATTCCAACCTCCCCTTACGAATTTTCAGATCAATATGCTGATTTTGAAGCTTCTGTGCATCGTATTGGTATGCCGTGTGTAGTTAAGCCAATCATGAGTTCATCGGGTAAAGGTCAAAGTGTCATTAAAACCGCCGCTGATATTAAATCTGCATGGCAGTATGCACAAGAAGGCGGACGCGCAGGCGCGGGACGTGTCATTGTGGAAGGCTTTGTTGATTTTGACTACGAAATCACGTTGCTAACAGTACGTGCTGTTGATGGTGTGCATTTTTGCGCCCCAATTGGCCACCGCCAGGAAGATGGCGACTACCGTGAGTCATGGCAACCACAACAAATGTCTGCTGCTGCGCTAAAAGCGGCAGAGGATGTTGCTCAGAAGGTTGTGAACGAATTAGGCGGTTATGGCTTGTTTGGTGTTGAGCTGTTCGTTAAAGGCGATACAGTGCTATTTAGTGAAGTATCCCCTCGCCCACATGATACCGGTATGGTCACATTAATATCGCAAGAGTTATCTGAATTTGCACTCCATGTACGTGCATTTTTAGGCATGCCTATTGAGCAGATCACTCAATATGGTGCGTCGGCTTCTGCCGTTATTCTTGCAGAAGGTATATCTACCAATATTCGTTTTGATAACCTTACCGCCGCGCTATCTCGTCCACAAACACAAATCAGATTATTTGGTAAACCTGAGATCAATGGTCGTCGTCGTCTTGGCGTGGCGCTCACACGCCGTGATAGCATCGATAATGCAATAACTGATGCCATTGCTACTGCTGCTGACGTTAAAGTAATTCTATAGCCTTAGCGGCGCACTAAAGACCACAAAGGCGTCATCATGACGCCTTTATTCTTCATATGGCAGTCTTAAATCAAATTATACTTCGATTAACCATACTTCTTCAGCAAAGCGCTCAACACCACGTTGACGGCGAGGATGGGTTTCATCTGCCTCATCACGCTCTAAATGGGTAATTTTACAACCACTAAATAAAGCGCTGACTTCAGCCTTAGGCACAGAGAATGGAGGCCCATCCATTTGTGCTTGAGGATAATCCAATGTGACTAATAAAATTCGCCCACCGGGTTTGATTAAACTCAATAACCGTTCGACATAACGCTCACGCATTGACTGTGGCATCGCTATCAATGCCGCACGATCATATACCACATCAACAGGTGCTACCGGAACAGTAAAGTAATCACCTTGATAAATAGTGATCTCATCAAAAGAATATACATGTTCACAACCAATCCCTGTCACTAACGGCGTATAGAGATTCTCTGCAAAGAAGGCTTTCACTGCAATATCACTTAGCTCGATGCCAACAACATCATTATGACGTGCTGCTAGCCAAACTAAATCTTCTGACTTACCGCACATAGGCACTAGCACCCGCTCATCACGCTGAGCGTTAACCTGAGGCCAATATTTCACTAATAACGGATTAACGTCAGTTAAGTGAAAACCAATACGATCTTCAGCCCAACGGCTATGCCAAAATTCAGCGTCCATGAATTACCTTTTCTAGTGATCTCTAATTTGGCGTTAGTTGACCATAATTTTATATAGAGACTCAAGGATTATCAGTAAAAACAAGAGAAACAGAAAAGAGGTAAAGCAGGTAAAGCAGGTAAAGCAGGTAAAGCAGGTAAAGCAGGTAAAGCAGAATATTGGAGGGAGAAAGGTAAATAATATGATTGGCAGTAATCAACAAAAAAGGGATGCCGCAGCATCCCCTTTTTATTGACCACGCTGATAGCTAGATCAAAAATCTGTTTTTCAATTTTTCTATCGGAGAGTCATTGAATAACGATTGGAAGCCACTCAGGTTATGAAATTCTGAATAGTTTAATCGAATCACGACGAACCGTTACGCCACGGAAAGTTACAGGCTCTAACAACGTCATTAGTTGCTTCGAAACAAAAAACTTACCGCCATAGCTACGATCACCGCCACGATTAACCCAATCAGCAAATTCATCAGCCAGACTGAACATTGAGTTACCGACTAGTAAAACTAGAACTTTAGCGACTTCGCTATCGTTCTGACGGTTAAACTCTGCGTCACGAACTTTTTTGCGATATTCGTCGACAATTCTTTCAAGGCACTCAAATCTGCTCATATACACCACCATAAAAATCGAGGCGTGGATACTACTGCTCAACTCCCATGAAATCAAGCAATCTCGGCATGTTTCTTGTGTTTAATCATTAAATTTTTCACTTTAATAACATTATCAACACTTATTACTAAAATATTTCATCTTTATCTTCATTATTTGTTATTTTATGAAAGTTTTATTTAAAATACATCTTTATAAGCGTTAGAATAATTCCTTTTACTAATAGTGATCATAAAACATGGATAAAGACACTGATTTTCACCTATTTGGTAAGCTTAATACTGAATTTGATACCATAACTGCAATGATCGACCTTTATTGTTTAAACCATCACCAAATCAATACGAATAAATTTCAGCGTTGTACTAACTGTGAGCAATTTAGAGCCTATGTCAAACAACGCCTCGACCGATGTCCTTATGGTGAGAATAAACCCAGTTGTAAGCAATGCCCTATTCACTGCTACAAACCACAGCAAAAGGTTAATTCACAAACAATTATGCGTTATTCTGGCCCTAAAATGATAGTTAAACATCCAATTATGGCAATCAGACACTTAATTCATGACAAAAGATCAATCCCCGTAATAAACAGAGATATGATATCTAATTACAAAAGAAGAAAATCATTATTAAACAATAAATAATAAATAAAAAACAACAACTACGAATAATTAATTTCTTAATTATGGTTATATTTCGCACAACATAAGTGGTGGCTACTTTTTAACCGTAACAAGCAAATCATGCCGAATTATTAAGTGAAGGCAATGGTGATATTATGGCTAAAAATAGCCATAAGGTATGAAAAGAAACAGAAAACGCAGAACGCAGTCCTTAGATAAATAAAGACTGCTTGATTATAATATAGGCGTAACCTATTTAATTACGGTAAAAATCAATCACTTCAATTTTTACTGGGGCATTCTTTTTGGTTAACTCAACAGTAAATTGATCTTCATCAACTACTTTTGCATCTTTCGCACCTTCACCGACAACACTCACCCCTTCAATTTTGGTGTAAAGCTTACTGTAGTCGTAATGCATAGTAACCGTTACTTTTGTCGGAGCAGAAGTTGATAATTCAAAAGTACAGATACCCGTTGGACAAAATACATCAATATCATCAGGTGATGTGACCGATACAGTATCAACATTTTTTACGGGGGTTGCTGTCACTGTTGCTTCACTATTACAACCCGATAATAATATTGTTGCTGCCACCACAAGAAAACCTAATTGACTTTTTTTCACCGATTCATCCTCATTTGATTTCATATGATATGCACTTGATTAATTATAAATATTGCACAACATATTTTGAATTTATTATTAGCTTAATGCCTTGATTTCATCAACCGTCAAATAGCGCCATTGACCCTCGTCAACATCTAACGTTACGCTACCAATAGACTCACGATGTAAGCTAACGACTTTATTGCCAATGCTTGCAAACATACGTTTTACTTGATGAAATTTACCTTCTGTGATTGTTAGTAATACCTGTTTATCATCAACAATAGTTAACATTGCAGGTGCAGTCAGCTGTGCTTCACCTTGTAATTTAATACCTTGAGCAAACAGCTGCTTAGCACTTGCATCAATCGGCTGGCGAAGTTGAACTCGGTATACTTTAGGGCATAATTTATTTGGCGAGGTAATATTAAACGACCATCGACCATCGTCCGTAATCAGCACCAACCCTGTCGTATCTGCATCTAATCGTCCAACAATATGTAGCTCTTGAGGACATTCTATATCAATATAATTGAACAACGATGGGTAAACTTCGTCAATATTAGAGCAAATTGTCTGTGACGGTTTATGCATTAATAAATAACGAAATGGACGTGGGTAAAGCCGCTCACCGAGCAATGTTATATCATTATTTTCATGTACTTGAGTGGTAATGTCAGTAATAACCTCACCATTAACCGTCACATCACCGCGAGCAATCGCAGCAATGACTTGCGCTTTCGTTAATGCGGTACTTTTACAAACAAATTTATCAAGGCGCATAAAATATCGCTATTTATAAAGCGATTATTATCCTTGTCCGTCAATAATAATCAACACTTACACCTATATTTAGTATGCCAACTATCAATCCCTTATTATAAAGGTAAAGCAGTATAGTTATACCAGCATTGTACCCTTTAATACGGTTACAGCTTGACCACTAAGCATAACGCGATCGTTTCCAAGTAATTCAACCTTCACTTTCCCACCTCGTAATGATGCTTGATAGCCCGTCAGCATAGTTTTATTTAGCTTCTGACCCCAAAAAACGGCCAATCCACAATGCGCAGCACCGGTTACAGGATCTTCATTTATTCCGACCCAAGGCCCAAAATGGCGCGACATAAAATCAATCGAGTCCGTTGTTGATGGAGAAGTCACAACTACAGCAGATAATCCACTAACACTGTTCAATCCATCAAAATTAGGTGTTAATGCCAGTAAATCTGCTTCATTTTCAATTTCAATTAATGCCTTACCATTAAAAAAATGACTGCTAAGCACTTGTGTTTCAGCTAAACCTAAATGCGTTAATAAGGCTGATGTTGGTGTAAATGTTGAATCAATATTTGCGGCAGGAAAGTTCATATCAATGCCAGCATCATTAATGGTCACAACTAACTCTCCTGATAATGTATGAAAAACCAGTTGCTGCCCTTGTGTGACGTTATGTTGCTGTTGAAGAATATGCGTAACAGCCAATGTACCGTGCCCACATAATTTTACTTCCACTGTGGGTGTAAACCATCTTAATCTAAAATCATCAAGGGATAAAAAAGCCGTCTCTGGCAATGCCATTTCAGCGGCAATTGATAGCATCAAATCATCGTCAAGCGCAGTATCAGTGATACAAACACCCGCGGGATTACCTTTAAATGGCTGTGATGTAAATGCATCAACTTGGTAAATAGCGATTTCCATACGTTTTCCTTAACAAAATAGATTAACGCCACTACTACACCAGAAAAACCATCTAATTACCACCAGCCTCGACAAGTCAACATATGCCAATTAAGAATCAAATGAGATCAATCTTAATAATTTTATTAATTTGCTAAATATTGTTTGTTGCATTACTAAAGCTAGGATAATATCGCGCAACTTTGGTAATAGAACGATTACCACAACCAAGATAATCTCTTTATAATCATTAGGTTAATAATGTCTTATAACGCTTTATACACTGATTTGTCTGGCTACTATGATTTAATGTGTGCTGATATCGATTACCAAGAACAAAGTAATTGTGTTCGTAGACTCCACCAGCTATTTGGCAATCAAGGCACTCGTTATCTTGATCTCGCTTGTGGTACAGGGCCTCACGTTGAACATTTTATTGGTTATGGTTACCAAGCAAGTGGCTTAGATATTAATCAGCCAATGCTAAATATTGCTCAACAACGCTGCCCACAAGCAACATTTGTACAACACGACATGTGTAATTTCCTTGTCGATGCACCATTAGATTTAATTACCTGTTTCTTATATTCATTACACTACAACGCTAATATCGAAAAGCTAATGCAATGTATTGAAAGTGCGTTTAATGCATTAGGTCCAGATGGTGTTTTCTGCTTTAACGCTGTTGATAAAGATAAAATTGATAATAACTCGTTTGTACGTCATACAACCGAGTTTGAGGGAAGTCATTTTATGTTTCAGTCAGGTTGGCATTACAATGGCGATGGCGAACATCAACAATTACAGTTACATATTGAAAAAACATCAGACAATGTAACGCAATCTTGGCGTGATAATCACCCAATGGTGGCAATAAATTTTGCTCAGCTACAGCAACTACTAGCACCCTTTTTTGATGTCACTATGTTTGAACATAGCTACGATAAAATCGTACCGTGGAATGGCAAATCGGGTAATGCCATTTTTGTATGCATCAAAAAAGAAAATGCGCTACTGTGCCAACAAGCCGCATAAAAAAAAGCCTCGATCAATATATCGATCGAGGCTTCATCTGCTTAACTAATAATACTATGCAATGCTTTAAGATCACTGCACTTAAAAAACGATATTATTTGTTATTTTCAGCAATTACGATGTCAGCTGCTGCTTCTGCAGATGCTTCTTCTTCTTTAAGGAAGTTTTCTTTATCACGCTCGTTCAATTCAGAACGGTGAGCAAGTGGCTTCTCTTTTTTCTTAATAATTTGACGTTCTAAACGTGCAAATGCTGCATTTAGCGCATCGCTTAATTCTTTTTCATCAGCAGATGCTTCAATATCACCTACGCTAGTTTTAACTGCGATTTCGACAATAAATTGACGACCAGGTTCTAGCTTCATAAATACATTACGGCTATGGAATACAACTTGGAATTTATCGAATTTAGCAAACTCAGATTCAATATGAGATTCCATGTAGTCAGGTAATTCAAAACCTTTAGCAATTACTTTTAAAGTCATTTTATCCACCAATAATTTATTAAGTTATTTATTGTTTGTACTATTAAGATGAACCTAAATTAAAAAACAAAACGTGACGCAGGTCACATTTTTAGGTTCTCATTGTTAACTCTCTTTTGAATAACACCTATTAAATCAATCACAAACGATAAAAAATAGAACAAATACCAACCAACAATAAACAATAAAGTGTAAAAAAAATACGGTTTTATCTTTTTTTGACAGCATCATTATTGTTATAAAAAAAATTAAATTAATAAAATTAGAACTAAATAGTTAATTTGGTCTATGGTTCATGAGGCTAATGTTTAAGTCTTACTTAATTATCTATTTATAATAATTGATTACATAAATTTGAATTTTAACCTTTAGGTTTTAGATAATGACTTAAATATTTGCTGGCGATAAAGTGTTGCTAATGTTGAGTACATTAAATTATATATATTTAATATGTACCCGTGCTTTAGCGTTTTTAAATTTAATTTATCATTGGTATAAAATTATGAATCAGACATTTCCTCTAATAAAAGGCAATTGGCTTCCTAAGAATAAAGCACATGTTGCTGCTTGGATTAAAAATTTAAAAACACGTACGCATTTAACGTCTCACTCGATTGCTCAACCGATTGCTGAATTCAAAGAATTAGTTGAAAGTGATCCTGTACTTTTACGTCTTTCACAAGATATGTTTAGCGAAGCAAAAAGTCACAAAGAACTGACCCCTTTAGAAACGTCTGAGGTTAATAACTTTGATGAGTTTTTAGTTTTATTAAATCATATTATGACTCAAGCACCAGAATGCACTGAGTTTTTAGATCCCAAAACAGGCGCACTTGAGCCTTGTGGTTTAATTGGTTTCCCAATTAATGCCCTACTTGATTGGCCAATGGCAACTGATTCAGGTTATGCGTTCTTTGCTAACGAACTTGTTAATCAACAATTCAAGAAAATTTTAACTTACTGGAGCCTATACCTTTCATCTCCAGAGTCACGTTCAGTATTAGTTGAAAACCATCCTGATCGCACTCCGAAAGTATTTGGTTGGCTAAGTGATAATGCTCAAAAAGAAATGGTGACTGTTGCCTGTCAAGCTGAAGCCAGTGATTCAGAAAACCATGATAAGCCATTTGAACATTTCTTTAACTGTGATCCAACAGATAAACACTACGGCTTTAAGTCTTGGGATGATTTCTTTACACGTACCTTTAAAGACGGCGTAAGACCTGTTGCAGAAGGTGATGATGTTATCGCTAACGCTTGTGAATCTGCGCCTTTACAAGTCGTGACTAATGTTGCTAAATCTTCAAGCTTCTGGCTTAAAGGTCAACCTTATTCATTAGAAAACATGATGGATTTTGATCCACTTGCAGAGCAATTTGTTGGTGGTACTGTTTATCAGGCCTTCTTAAGTGCATTAAGCTACCACCGCTGGAACAGTCCAGTAAGTGGTACTGTTAAGAAAACCTATATGGTTAATGGTTCGTACTATTTAGGTAACCGTTACCAAGGTTTTAATAATCCAGACGGCGCTGATGATAGTGCGCCAAATAATTCACAGCCATTTTTAACTGCTGTTGCGACACGTGCTGTAATCTTTATTGAATCAGACAACCCTAAAATTGGTTTAATGTGTTTCATTGCTATTGGTATGGCTGAGGTTTCTTCTTGTGCTGTTACTGTAGAAGAAGGTCAACACATTAATAAAGGTGATGAACTAGGTATGTTCCACTTTGGTGGTTCTACTCACTGTCTAATCTTCAAACCAGGTGTAGAGCTTGAGTTTGATTTCCACAATACAGCACCAGGTCTTGATGCAACGAACATTCCTGTTTGTTCTCGTATCGCGACAGTAAAAAATAAATAATATAACCTCGTAATTGAACGAACGAAGGCAGCCTGATAATAGGCTGCTTTTTTATGCCTTAACTCTCCAACCAGCATGAGTTTTTATAAAGATAACTTGTTGCTGATTACTGCTAATATCCCCTACTTTATACTGCCCATAATCGATTGAAAGCATATGTAAACCCAAACCTGATGCACGAGCATCCTTGCTTATAGTATGGTTTTGTTGACTGCTAATAAAACGAATGTCGTAACTCACTTCTGCTATATATTGATCCCGTTTTTTATATCCACTGACTTTAGCGAAGTTATCAACGGTCAAGATTGTACTAGCTTTAGAGGACTGTGCTGCGGAGTAAAAGGCTTTTTCTAATGTCGTATCATTAGGGATTTCAGTGCACCCAGCGAGAAGAGGAATCATCGCTATACTAATGTTTTTGTTCATACCAACATCCTTTGTCATTAAACAATATGAACCATAGGTCATATTAAATTGAGCAACGAATAATGACAAAGGAAAAACATCTTTATACTAAAAATTATGCTGTTATATGTTACATACACTGATTATGATACTGCAACAGTACGCGTTTCTTTTACCCAACGATTAATTAGTCTCCCAATTGTTTCAGTATCAGAATATTGATGCCTATCACCGCTAACCTCTAAACAGCAAATATTATGCTTGTCTGCTACCTGTGCGGCAATTTCAGCATAAGAACCAAAAGGATCGTGCTTTTCTTGAATAATCAATATAGGCAGATCTTTATCTTCTAATGCGGGTAATAATTCCCGCTCTTGATCTGAAAATAGGCTCCACGCAACACCAATAAGTACTAATCGATCCCAACTAATGGTATTTTGCGCTTTCAGGGTAATTAAACTCCCTATTGATTTAGTAATTACCACATCAAAGTGCCCTGATGGTAAATAGCTTATTTCTTTATCTACACTAAATGTTTGTTCATTATCCCACGCTGCAAAACGGTGCATCTCGATAGATTCTTTACTCCAATGCGTCGCCGCTAATATTTTTAATAGCCACTTTTCTGTGATCGGCATTTTTCCTGGTATTGCCAAAATCTTCATATATCATCCTTAGTTAGATCTATAACACAATAGAATTAACTCTATAATAGTCCTGTTTATTGATGAAGAAGGCACCCAAAAACGCAATATTATTATTGCTTGATGTCCAATAAAAAACATTAGTTCAATTGTGACTAGACACTAACGCTTACCAACAATCTAGTAATACAAAAACAAGTGACGCTGATTGGCAAGTCACCTTACTTGTTATTCTCGCTTTTAATCAAGTTGGCGAGTCCATCAACCTCAGAGAGTTTTTCAATTAAGTTAATCGGTAATGGAAATACAATTGTCGACGTTCGTTCATTAGCAATTTCAGTTAACGTTTGAAGATAACGTAACTGCAGTGCATTAGGTGCTTTATTCAATTCTACGGCTGCTTGTTGAAGCTTCGCTGACGCCTCTAATTCACCTGTTGCATGAATCACTTTTGCTCGACGTGATCGTTCAGCTTCCGCCTGTCTCGCCAGAGCACGCACCATACTCTCATCTAAATCAACATGTTTTATTTCAACATTGGCAATTTTAATACCCCAATTATCAGTATGTTGATCAAGAATCCCTTGTAAACCTCGATTAAGCTCCTCACGCTCAGACAATAATTCATCAAGTTCATGTTGACCTAATACAGAACGTAATGTGGTCTGTGATAATTGACTGGTTGCCTCTAAATAATTCTCTACATTAATAATCGCCATTTTAGGATCAACTACTCTAAAATATACGACGGCATTCACTTTCACCGATACATTATCGCGAGTGATTAAATCTTGAGTTGGTACATCAAGCACAATAGTACGTAAATCTACTCGTACTATTTGCTGCACAATCGGAACAATGATAACTAATCCCGGCCCTTTTACTTCATAAAAACGTCCCAGTAAAAATACGACTGCTCGTTCATATTCTCTGAGAATTTTAAACATACTGATCACAAGAGCAATGACCAATACAGTTACTGTCACCAGCGAATAAATCAACATAAATGCTCCTCTAGTAGCGGTATGCTGAAGTGACACCGCATAGTATTACCTTGTTACTAGACTTCTATTTCTAGCCATAAGCCCTGCACATTGGTTACTGTCACCTTATCACCTTGTTTTAGGCTCTGTGGCCCTTTGGCTTGCCATACTTCACCATTAACTAATACTCGATATTGCCCATCGGCTTTACTGCAATCAACGACTTCAGCTTGGGTACCAATCAATATTTGAACCCCTGTAGTAACAGGCCGTCGGCGTGATTTGAGAAGTAACGTCACAATAACGAAAAAGAAAACAACGGATACAATCGTAAACCCTGCAATTAAAGGAGCAGCTATTTGATAACCAGGCAAATCTGTATCCATTAGCATGATCGACCCAACGACAAAAGCAACAATGCCACCTAAGCCTAAAACACCAAAACTTGGGCTAAAGGCTTCTGCTACCATTAACATGATGCCAAGTACAAGCAACGCTAAGCCAGCATAACTAATCGGCAGCATTTGTAATGAGTACATCGCTAGCACTAAACAGATCCCACCTAATACACCAGCAAGACCAACACCTGGACTATAAAACTCCAGTAACAATCCATACATTCCCAATAGCATTAAAATATAAGCGACATTAGGATTAGTCAGAACCGAGAGTAATTTAAATCGCCAATCTTGTTCTCGCTCAACATAAGTCACATTATTTAATTCAACAGGAGTCTCAACCCCATTGAGTTTCACCATGGTGTTATTTGACTGTTTAACAACCTGATTGATATCGTTAGCTATAAAATCGATAACATTCTGCTTTAGTGCCTGCTCTGCATCAAGACTCGCAGCTTGCCGCACCGCTTTCTCTGCCCACTGCGCATTACGTCCATGTAATTTGGCTAAACTTTGAATATAAGCAGCCGCATCATTAATCACTTTCTTTTCCATTGAGGTTTTATTTGAAGCTGGTACGGCTTTAGCTGCTTCTTCTGCTACATCTGACGGTGCTTTGTCTTTGGGTGACGGTGGGCTTTCAGAAGATGGCTGTGGTTTATCCTCTTTTTCAGAGGAGAATGGATTACTCTTGGGTTTGCCACCACCAAGTGATACTGGGGTTGCGGCACCAAGATTAGTACCAGGTGCCATCGTTGCAATATGACTTGCAAATAAAATATAAGTTCCAGCGCTCGCGGCACGCGCACCTGATGGCCCGACCCAAGTGGCAACAGGTACAGTAGATACTGTTATAGCTTGAATAATTTGCCGCATTGAAGTGTCTAGACCACCGGGAGTATCCATCTCTAAAATAATCATTGCTGCATTATTTTTTTGTGCTTCCGTTATTTCTCGCGTGACATAATCACTGACAGCCGGACCAATTCCACCTTTGATATTAATAACCCAAACTTGTTGCCCAAAGACAGGAAATGTGTGTAATGCGATAATAAACAATAACAGTCGAATAAATATATTCATGAATTCACCTATTACAAGCATAGGGTATGATTAACCTAACCCAATACTTATTGTGAGTATTATTAGGTTCCACCTTAACTATACCGCTATAGATACAACGATGATTTCTCAACAATGCTAAAACAACACTTTATTAACATTACTCTACACCAACTCAATAGCAAAAAGCTTAAAAATCATAACAGCACTCCATATTACTCTACCAGGCAGTTATACTAAAAAATCACAAAAAATATATCTAAAATGACAAGTATTTTATAAAATCTTAATAAGATGAAAATAAACAATACGATTTGCTACAAATTTAACCAACCGTAATATTAACCAGATAGCTATCTATATTTATTACCCACATTAATAACAAACGACTTTATTATATAAAAATATTTGTGTTCGATTTGATTTAGAATGCGTAATAAAAACAAACTCTCGTTATATATAAATTTAATAAGAAAATAATATATAATAATAATGAGTTCATTTTATATATTTCCATATCTTATATTAAATTTAATCCTAAACTTCCAATAACATATAATTATTATTATTTTTCTTATAACCCTTTAAATATTGATTGTAGTTGTCTACAATTCAATGGTTCCAAAAAAATTAATAAGGCATCTCCTTATAACCACAGATATCAAAGGAATTTAGTTATGAGCAATATGCCTCTAAATGGTGTTTATCGTGCTGTTTTTAAAGCAAATATAGTAATGAGTCAGTCACTATTGCAGGAACGATTACAAATTCGCAAAGAGCAACAACATATAACATTAGAAAAAGTAAAAATTCTAGATAAAAACAACCATAAAGAAACAATACTAACAGGTAACTCTTCTGATATTTATCAAAAAATTCTAGAGATAATGACATCTGTTCAATAACACTATTTGCTTTATATTTATAAAAGTTCAACTTATATTTATGAGTAGTATTAAATAATTTAATACTTACGGTTTTTATAAAAATAAACTTTATCATGATCACTTATTTCACGAGTAACCTTACACGGATTTCCCATCGCAACCATATTACTTGGAATATTTTTTGTTACGATACTTCCTGCCCCTATAACAGTATTATCACCAATAGAAACACCAGGTAAAATAACACTGTTTGCACCAATCCAAACATTATTACCAATTGTCACTGGAATATTAAATTGTGTTACCAGTTGTCGTAATAGTGGATCTATTGGGTGTCCGGCAGTTGCTATAGTGACATTAGGACCAATCATGACATTATTGCCAATATAAATATGGGTATCATCAACCAAGGTTAAATTAAAATTCACATATACATCGCAACCAAAGTGAGTATGTTTACCCCAATTAGCATGCAATGGCGGCTCGATATAACACCCCTTGCCGACTTCAGCAAACAACTGCTGCATAAGTTCTGCACGTTTTGATATTTCTGAAGGACGCGTATGATTAAAATCATAAAGCACCTCCAAACACGCTAATTGTTGTGCTGCTAATGCCTCATCACATACATACACTTTTTGACTATGTAATTTATCTTCTGGACTAACTTTCATTCTTTATCACCTTGATATTTATAAAGTAAAAGTATCATAGATTTTTTAAATTTATCTAATGATAAAGCAATGATTAACACCAAAAATAGATACTGGTCACTCAATTACTTTTCAGCCTTTATTGTTGCAACTTGATACATAAAATCACATGCGAAACTAGTCGTTCTCAATTACAATTACGACCTCTTTGAGCTAGCTTTTAATCTTAACCATGCGTGTTATATTCCACACAGTTTCAGTTTTATTATTAAGCCCCATGCTTATCATATCGCCAGCAGTATATGCAGCGACAAAGACAACGAATGAAATTCAACAAGCAGCAAAAATCACACTTGGGCGTTATCTTTTCAATGATAATCGACTATCCAAAACGGGAAATCGTAGTTGCGCTTTATGCCATGCGCCGGATTTAGGCTGGACTAACCGCTTTGCTAAAGTGCCAGATATTAATGGTAATCCAACAACATTAAACACCCCCTCGCTTCTTAACAGCGCGATGCTTACAACATTTATGCAACGTCAGCCGCATTTAACTACATTAGCAGATACCATTAAATTACCCTTATTTTCCTTACATCCACCAGAAATGGGGATGACAGATGCATTGCTACTAACGCGGTTACAACAAGCTGACACGTTATATCAACCTCTTTTTAAAGCTAGTTTTGGTGACAATACATTTAGTACATCTAAAGTTATTAACGCATTAAGCAATTATGTAGCAACTATTAAAGACACCAATACAGCTTATCAAGCTTTTATTGATGGCGATAAAATGGCACTTAATGAGCAACAGCAACAAGGACTAGCACTATTTACCAGTCAACGACTTAATTGTTCTCAATGTCATGCTGGGCCATTATTAAACCAGCCGAAAGCCAGTAAGACCATCTATTACAATACTGGACTTTATGGCATCACAAATAATTCAGATGAATATGGCTACCCACAACATGAAGTTGGATTACGACAATTTACCCAACAAAAAAACGATGATGGTAAATTTCGTATTCCGTCACTGATCAATGTGATAAATACTGGGCCATGGGGACACGATGGTAGTTTTAATCGTCTTGAAGCAGTACTTGATAGTTATGCTGCTGGTGGGCGTATTATCAATGTTGGCCCAAATAAAGGTGATGGCCGCAAGCATCCTAATAAAGATCAACGGTTACAAGGCTTTACACTAACGACTACTGAAAAACAGGCATTACTCGCCTTTTTTTCAAGTTTAAATACCCATGATATGAGTAAAGATCTAGCTCATCAATCACCCTTTTGCCAAATTATTCCACTAAAAACTAAACAAGATCCACCTAATTGCATTACAGCTTTTCCACTTCAACAATAAGAATATTACAATGAAAAAAACACTGTCGGCTTTGCTCACTATTGCTGCTAGCTATCCTGTAATTGCAGCCCCTCAAATCCCTTCTGATGCTGAAATTCAAGGTCGCAACACCTATTTTATTACGCCATATAAAGCAACATGTGATGTGATACCCGTTAATCAACCAACAGCAAATACTCCTGATGAAGCAATACAGTTAGAACAAATATTTGACAAAACATTGGGTTACTCACTAACGCTCAACGCTAAAGGACAAGCGTATATTCAGTTAGCGATTAAAGAATGGAACGAAAAAATGGTTTTTGCCGTCAACCCAGATGTAAAATTAACCATCAAAGGAGCTGATATTAATGGTCAATACATTACGAATAAGTATTGTCTTGAACAAAATCTGGCTTTGCATCATGTAAATACCCATGAATGGGGCAGTTATTTAGTTGAACTACAAGGTAAGCCAAATCAATTAATCAGCTTACGTATCGTTAAAGAATAGCAAATACAAAAAGGCCTGCACGAATGCAGGCCTTAATTATATCTCTACAGGTTAAGGATTATAGCTTACGCCATACGCCCCACTCACCTGTTGTACCTGGTTCTTCACCAACTGTATTCCAGTGTGCTTTCCAGCTAATGCCGTCATGAATTGCTACGTCATTTTCATTGTATGTTTTAGCCGCAGACCAAGCTGAAACAGCAGGTGTTTCACCTTCAGCTAGTACTTGTGTCCAAACATTAGCAACGCCAGGTTGTTCACCTTTCGTCCACCAACCAGCTTTCCACGTTTTACCATCATGTGTAACTACATCATCAGCAACATAAGTTGCAGCCTTACTCCAGCTACCTTCTGGTAATTCAGGTTCTGGTAATTCAGGATCAACAACTGGTGGTGGCAATGGCTCAAGCGCTTTAAAAATACTTAATGCAAAGCCATAATTCTCACCTTCTACCCATACTTGGTTAGCATAAATATTATCAGCATTGAATTCGTACTTAGTTGCGGCTTGATTCCAAACACCAATAAATAGTTTATCGTCTGCTAATGCGTTTACTTGCTCTGCTAATGTTTGTGCCCATGTTGCTTGGTTAGCAGTAGTGATCACTAAACGCTCGTCTAAAACTTCAGCGCCAGTACCTGGTGCCATTAGACGAAAACGAACTGTATCGCCAGCAACAGGTGTAAAGCCAGGCTTCACAAAGAAACCTGGAATTGCGTGTAAATCACCGCCTACAACTGGTGGTGGTGGAGTAATATCACCATTACCTTGCTTAATTGTAATGTCACTACAGTTGTAGAAACCTTCACCGGCTGGATCAATACGCTGCCAGCGAGAGTAAAGGATAACATCATCACCTACGCGATCTTTCGGTAATTTAACTTTGAAATTATATGAAGCTGGTACTGTATCTGTTGATGGCGCAACGTCGCTTACTTCATCAACAAGATCTAAATCATCCCACGTTAACGGCTGTGACTTATTGTAACCCGGCTTAGTAATATAGAACTGCCAGAATGATGGATTATGTGTTGCTGTTGCAACCCATTTAAAATCAAACTCGCCGTTAGCATCAACAGTAACTTCTGTTTTCTGCCATTCATTATGTGGAATATCTAGACCCGCTTTTTTCTCATCGCCACCAGAACATAACAGACCATCAACAACTTGTTTTTTTACTTCTTCGATGTTGTAGTAATCTTCAGTGTTTGCAGCATTTTCATTCTTTTGAGTAAAAGGATGAGCATTTGATTTATCCCAAAGTGCCTGACATGCCGCATTAGGAATTTTATCCTGCCAATAGCCACCGTCACGATCACAAATTTCAGTACGTGATGGCGGAAAGTCAGCCCAACCATGTGCACTTACAGCACCAGCTGCTGCAAGGTTAGTTGCAATAAGCGCAATCGCTAATGATAGTTTTTTTAATTTTAAAGGCATGTTTATCTCTTTTATTTATAAAAACACCGTCTATCCATTGTGAGCATATAGATAATAACGATGCCATTGCTTTCATATTTGTGTAGTGAATATACCTAACAAATCATGCCGTTAAGAAATGGATTTTTACAGACCAAATATAAACAAAACTTATAGTAGTAATAAGTATATGATATATAAGAAAATAAAACTTTAGCTGGCAAATAAAAGAAATATCTTGTTACAAATGTACTATTTTGCTTTGAGTCAATACAGTCACATATATAACTATCATGATTTTTATGCTTATTTTACAATCAGTTTAAAGCATTGTTGATAAATATAAATGTGATTTTTTTAACCCAAAATGTATATATTATCTCCCTATTCTATTACTACTAACCCCACCCTTACTGGCAGTGAAAAATATTACTCAAAGTTTATTTTTAGCTATTAAATATCGTATACATCAATACGACTGAATATATAGTCGATTAAATTTGTAATATTTGGTTTTTTAGCTAACTCTAATTATAAGTACCGAATATATAGGAGAGGTATGATGAATACGCCATTAATGTGTAGTTTACAGCTTACCCAACTTAGTGATCATGCGGTTAATGAGCTTGCCCCTTCATTCAAATATTTACCTCACACTTCTCACGCTGACGGAGAGTACCGTTTACGTCGTTATTCTATTATCCGTATTCATAACGGTAAGATAGAACCTTTACCTTCAACAGATTTTGTCCAATCTAATGATATTAATCATTTTCAAGGCAATGTTGTACGCCATTTTGAGGCTTTAGACGATGAGCTTATTCATTGCGGTGGGATGTTAGAAATGTGTAAATTATTTCAACGTGCAAATACCTTACCTGATGATCAACCGATTGAAATTCACCAGATGCGTATTGCCACCCTCGATAGTGAAGTTCCAGCATCTCCTGAAGGTATCCATCAGGATGGCTTTGAACATATTGCTGTAATTGGGATTGATCGTCACAATATTAAAGGCGGGGAATTTTTAGTATATAAAGATAAAACAGCATCACCTTTTCTTTGTACAACATTGCAACATGGTGAAATGGCAATATTAGCTGATGATATTTTATGGCATAACGCTCACCCTATTAAGGCGATCAAGAAACATCAACAAGGATACTGGGATGTATTTGTATTAACGACCAAGGAGATCCAGCATGGCGTTTGATCCCTTTACTAAGCGGTTATTATTTCCAGCACTAAATCGATACATAAATAAACAACCTGTATGTTTCTTTGATGGTCCCGGAGGCTCACAAGTTCCTCAATCAGTTTTAGATGCAATGAGTCACTATTTAAGCCATTTTAATTCAAACTTAGGCGGTGCTTTTTTCTCAAGTACTGCAACCACATCATTAATGGCGAATGCTCGTGAAGTGGCGCAGGCATTCGTTAATGCACCATCAATCAATAACATGGTTTTTGGTGCTAATATGACCAGCTTAACGTTTCAACTAAGTCGTATTATTAGTCGTGATTGGCAAGCTGGGGATGAAATTATTGTAACTGCCCTCGATCATTATTCAAATGTATCAAGTTGGCAACAAGCAGCCGAAGATAAAGGAGTGATCGTACATCAAGTACGCTTAGATGATACTAATTGTGATTTAGATTATGACCACTTTAGCTCACTACTCAATTCGCGGACTAAACTGGTCGCTGTCACTTACGCCTCAAACGTGACAGGGTCACTAATTGATATGAAGCGTATAATTACCGCTGCTCATGCTATAGAAGCACAAGTGTATGTTGATGCTGTACATTATGCGCCACATTGTTTAATTGATGTCCAAGAATTAGATTGTGACTTTTTAGTTTGTTCTGCCTACAAGTTTTTTGGTCCTCATCTGGGTATTGCTTATATCGCTCCCCAATGGATCCAGACATTACGTCCCTATAAGGTCGAGCCTGCTCCCAATAATGGACCTGCTCGTTTTGAAACTGGAACGCAAAATTTTGAAGCCTTGGCTGGATTTATTGCCGCAGTCAATTATTTAGCAGATTACAGCCGTAATTTAGACGAGCAATCATTATCTCTTCGGCAACATTTAAGCCGTAGTTTTAAATATTATCAAATCTATGAAGGTACACTCAGTCAGTATTTCCTTTCTCGTTTAAATCGCTATAGCAACGTCAAATTATTTGGCTTAAATCATCATCACCAACGTACACCTACTTTTGCAATACGTATTAACAATGTAGAACCTGCCGAAGTGGCAGCCTATCTTGCTAAACACAACATCTGTATCTGGCACGGCCATTTCTATGCACAAGGATTATGCGAACAATTAAATCTGCTTAATAAAGGTGGCGTGATCCGTATCGGCTGCATGCATTATAATACTTTTAATGAAATCGATACTTTGTTTAGCATGCTCGATTGTTTCTTAACCCCAAAATAAAACAGTTACATTTGTTTTAAATATTGCTTTGGCGTAGTACCTAATTTCTTTTTAAAAAAAGTAATAAAAGCACTCACCGACTCATAACCTAAATCATCAGCAATTAGTTGTACTGGCATACCGTCCGATAATTTTTTAAATGCTAGTACTAGATGCAATTGTGAGCGCCAACGTGCAAATGATAAACCCATTTCTTGTTTCACTAAGCGACTTAATGTTCGCTCACTCATTGCATATTTAGTCGCCCACTCACCCACAGTACTACGATCAGCTGGGTTATCTAATAGCTGTTCTGCAATTTTTTGCAGTCTTGGTTCCGTTGGGATTGGAAAGTCGAAATGTTGTGTTGGCATTACAATCAATTGATCAATTAACACATCGGCTAACCGTACTGTTGTTTGTTGTTGCTGCTGTTGATGATCGACATGACACAAATATGTAATAAGCTCACGCAATAATGGCGAAATTGATATCATTGCAGCTTGCTCTGGTAAACCTTTAACTGCTGAGTCAATAAACAAATTACAGACTTGGGCATCTGGTGAGACACGTACACTATGAGGGGTATCTGTTGGTACCCATACTGCACAATTTGCAGGCATCATCCATATCGCA
Organism: Photobacterium kishitanii; assembly: GCF_003026355.1. Classification (GTDB taxonomy): domain Bacteria; phylum Pseudomonadota; class Gammaproteobacteria; order Enterobacterales; family Vibrionaceae; genus Photobacterium; species Photobacterium kishitanii. Next base: position 267,895 of record NZ_PYON01000001.1, read on the forward strand.
TCAGCAATTTTACAAGTAACAAATCCACTTAATGGCATTACCAGCTGACATTTTTTGTGTTGATGCATTGGGGTTTCACTTTCTTGATCAATGCCATTCAGCATATAAGCAATCGCTTTTTGTGGAAATGCATCAGAATCAAAGTGAGGATCAAAAGAATGGTATTCCATTAGGTACTCTTTTATTGTTTTTTAGACCAATATACCTAGCTGAGCTAACAACGCAACAATCAATAGCGATTCATTAATACCGCTATCGTTGACTTTTAATAACAAAAGAAACATTGCTTTTTTTTGCTTTTAAAGTAAAAATAATCGAGAATTACTAATGGAATATTAGATTGCAAAAGACAACCGGGCGCTTATCTTTTTTTATCACTTTACTTACGGTATTACTTTTTTGTAATGTCGCGAGTGTGGTTGAGCTCGGCTTTTCTCAACATTCGTTTACAGAAGCAAGCCAAGATCGTGCTCCTGATGCTTCAATAGATATTCTTATTCAGCGTCATGCAACATCTAGAATAAATTCACTTGAAGCACAACCCCCAACTAAAGATCCACAATCATGGCCAATTTTGTTGCTCACTATTGCCATGTTGCTTGGTCTATTTTCTAATTTAAAATATATAGCCCCTCACTACCTTACATTTAGTAGCCATCGTCTTGCTGGCTGGCAAGATGCGAACCTCCAATTTCGATTTATTCATAGTCGCAGATAATCCCTTTTATACCTCAATAACGTTCTATTTCTATATGTTGGTATATTGGAGAAAACTATGTTTGAAACAATCCAGGAAATACTGGTTGCCCTTTGGCGTCAGGATTTTGATGCACTACTCACGCCGGGTAGCGCCATTGTAATTTATATTATCGTCACGCTGTTTATTTTATTAGAAAGTGCTTTTTTGCCAGCAGCCCCTCTACCTTGTGACAGTATTGTCGTTTTGGTTGGAACGCTCACTGCTATTGGTGTACTACATCCACTAATCATCTTTCCACTGCTCATTTTAGCAGCATCATTTGGTAGTTGGCTCGCCTATTTACAAGGGCAATGGCTGAATAAACTGCCTCTGGCTACCTCATGGCTAAATAAAGTTCCTCAAAAAGGTCTCGATACGGCTGACACTTTATTAATTCGGCATGGCCTAATTGCCCTCTTTGCAGCACGTTTTATTCCTTGTGTACGCTCTGTTCTCCCAATGATGATGGGAATTCGATCACAAAAAATAGCACAATTTCATTATTTCTCATGGATAAGTGCTTGTTTATGGGTGGGAATTCTTTCTGGGCTTGGGTGGCTATTACCTATTCTTCCCGATCCATTTAATCGTATCGTGACTATTGGGTTAATGATTGCACCTTTTGTAACCTTAGGTATTGCTCTTATAACTGCCATTATTTGGCGTTTAAATAAAACAATACTCGTGATAAATCCACTACATAAGGATATGTAAGATGACGATAATATCGAATAAAAAGAATCGAATAGCACCACTAAACCGACTCAGTAAGTGGAAATATGCGCTTTTATTACTGATGCTAATTAGCTTATTTCTACAAGCAATCCCAACCTTTTACGGTGATATTCCCGCACTAGGCATACACCCTAAAAAAGGAGAGCACGTCTCTTTAACTAATATCAAAAGCATTTTAGCAGCTGAATATATTCCGACGGTTGATGTTGCTATAAATGATGGCACTATCATTGTTACATTTGAGGATATTGATAACCAACAACGTGCAAAATTAGCATTAACAGATGCCATCGCAACAAAAGCGGATATTACAGTGCAATATCAATCCGCAGCACCCGCTTGGTTTGCTACTTTTGGGGCAGACCCTGTAAAACTTGGACTCGATTTACGCGGGGGGGTGCAATTATTACTTTTTGTTGATCTGGATGCTGTATATACAAAACACACAGATGCAATGGTTAATGAAATACGGCGTACATTACGTGAAGATAAACTACGTGGTATTACTGTTCGTAAAACTGCGTCAACCAATATAGTAATTAATACTAATACTTCTGATCTTAATCACAGCATACAAACGTTGTTACAAACTTATACCCATCAATGGCAACTTATTGATAATGGCAATCAAATAAAACTAGCAATAACTGATGATGAGCGTCTTTCTTTAGCCCAATCAGCTATGGCACAAAATATGTCCATTTTACGCAATCGTATTGGTGAATTAGGCATTGTTGAAGCTAGTGTTCAACGTCAAGGTCGTGATCATATTCGAATTGAATTACCTGGCGTACATGATCCTAAGCAAGCAAAGTCAGTAATAGGTGCTACAGCGTCATTAGCCTTTTATGAAGCAAATGCTGCCGGCGCACTCACTATTCTTGACCGAAATGATGTCCCTGTACGGCTAGTTCGCCAAGCTGTACTTTCAGGTGATCACATCATTAATGCCAACAGTAGCAATGATGAAATGGGGCGACCACAAGTTGACATTCGTCTTGATGGTATCGGTGGCGATAAAATGACAACATTTAGCCGTCAACATATTGGCCAACCTATGGCTACTGTTTATACCGAATATAAACTAAATAATATCAATAAATTAGTTCCTCATGATCAAGTTATTAATGTTGCAACGATTCAAAGTACGTTAGGTAATAGCTTTCGTATAACAGGTATAGACACTATTACAGAAGCGCAAGAAATTGCCCTACTGTTACGTTCAGGAGCTTTAACTGCCCCAATTCAAATTGTTGAAGAACGCGCCATAGGACCAACATTAGGTGCTGAAAATATTCGAGCTGGATTCAGTGCATTAGCATTAGGTATGGCTGGTATGGCTATCTTTTTAATCTGCTGGTATCGACGTTTTGGCTGGGTCGCTATTGTCGGATTATCCGCGAATCTAATCATGCAAATTGGTCTGTTGGTACTCTTACCTGGTGCTGTATTAACCTTACCTGGTATTGCAGGTTTAGTGCTAACTGTAGGTATGGCCGTCGATACTAATGTGCTTATTTTTGAACGTATTCGAGACCGATTACGTGAAGGAGCATCATTAGCAACATCCATTGATTTTGGCTATCGCTCCGCATTTACAACAATTTTTGATGCGAATATAACCACATTAATTTCTGCTATTTGTCTTTACAGTATTGGATCTGGGCCATTACAAGGCTTTGCTACCACACTGATTTTAGGCTTAATTTCTAGCATGGTCTGCGGCATATGGGGAACACGTGCCATCATCAACCCATTATGGGGCCGCGATAATCGTCGTGCCATCAAGATTTAAGGATAATAATTATGCTATTTCGTACATTAACACAATTACGTTATTTCGGTCTTGGCTGCTCATTACTACTCGTTACTGCCAGTATTTTAAGTATTAGCCACTACGGACTAAAATTGGGAATCGATTTTACGGGTGGAATTATTATTGATGTCTCTATACAAACCTTAGCAACAGCGGCAGAACTTCAAGCACAACTCTCTGGTTCATGGGCTACGATAACGGCAGATGCAGCGCAAGGGATTTGGCAACTAGCTTTGCCTGCAAAATCAACCATTACGGATCCTCAACAAATCATTAGCCTATTAGCTCAACAGCTAAACCTTCCGGTTAATTTACTACAGGCAACCGTTATTGGCCCACAAGTTGGCGAGGAACTTTATCATCAAGGTGGGTTAGCTCTGCTGGTTGCATCACTTTCTATCATGCTTTATTTAACCATACGTTTTGAATGGCGTTTATCATTAGCAGCCATTGCATCGCTTATTCACGATACAATTATAACTCTTGGTTTATTGGCTTTTCTAGAAGTAGAGATGGATCTTAATGTGGTTGCAGGCTTATTAGCCGTTATTGGCTACTCACTTAATGATTCAATAGTTATTGCTGATCGTTTACGTGATGTATTACGAGCAAAGCCTGATACTAATATCTTCACTAGTACGGATATTGCAGTATCAGCAACTTTTACTCGAACTTTAATCACCGCAGGTACGACATTGTTTACAATTGGTTGTTTACTTTTATTAGGTGGCGAAGCGCTTTATGGATTCTCTATTACTTTATTTGCAGGCGTGGTAACGGGTACATGGTCATCAGTCACGATTGCATCAACAGTTCAAGAGTTGCTTGGATTACACCCTCAGCATTATCAACCTAAACCTGATTTAATCGACGAATTACCTTAACCAACGTAATGTCTACGACAAAGGGATAATATTATTATCCCTTTCTAATTCTTCGCTGTCATTGACTCAAAAATACAAAAAAATTATTGGAGTAATGTCACTTAATATAAAAATTATTACGCTAAATTCTGCAATTTATAATTAACGTATTAACTATTATCTTACGCCAGTAATAGTATGATATTATTATCTAACCCGCTCCAACTCGGTACACCAATGAATCAGTCTCAACAATTACTTGATATAAGTACTAACGCTCTACTACATCTAGAGTTTAAAAAACTTGATAAACGACTAACACAAATAGAACAAAATAACCTACTTGTTCAGTATCTAAAGCACATCCTAAAAGATAATAGATACCGTACAGTTAAAAAATCGACTAAAAGCTGGTTATTACGCGGTAGAAAAGCAGGTGCCAACCTAGAATCTATACTTAATAATGATCGAGAACGTATTCTGCAAACCAGTTCAACGGATCTTTACCGTTTTGTTGAGCTTATTGAAGACGTCGAGTCGCAACTACATACCAAAGTGCAATATTCGTTAGCGCATAATATCAATCTTAAAGCACGCTTTGGTAAAGTGTTGGTATGTGTAGTCGATGAAGATTTAACATCAAGTTTTGATGATGATGGGCTGATGATTAAATCAACTCAGATTTTATTTATTGGCAGTATTGAGCATAAAGATATTTTTTCTGCTGCAATTGATCAAAGTGGGTATTTCCAATCTGTAATTGCATATGAAGATGAAATTCACCTTCGCGTTGAGCTCTTTAGACTCTAAAGTTAAACATCCTTGTAACTTAACAATACCAATGAGTTAGCCCTTCTGACTTACTCATTGGTAATGAATATTTCAAATTAATAATGATAAGAAAAGCCATTACCTTATTGATAGTAGACATAATTACTTTATTGGTTTGCTAAAAAAACATCTCTTGCTGCAACAAAAGACACTTCTTCTAATAGATAATCAATATTATCACATGCGTCATTAACCATTAGTTTTTTTGCTATTTGTTTTACTACATAACATTTGGCTGGTATTTGTGGCTGCTCATGACTGCCATTAAAAAATTGAGCATCATTAATTGCAAGAGATACTGGTAATTGAGTATCAATATCAATTTCAGCAGTCAAAACATCACCAACACACGGTAAATAAGATAAGCTATCAGCTGTAATATATTTTCTAGCTGGAATAATGTTTTGGTCTGATTGTAGATCAATAAAATTAACCATCAATGCAATCATTGAATTATTTAACATGTTATCACCTTATTTAACTGTTTTTTTTATTATATCGACTTAACGACCAAGCGATGACAGCTAAATTCTATTTATTATTTTCCATAAAATAACCGATAACAATGTTCCAATTTCACAGTAAAATTAAAGTAACACCTTGTCAAAGATAACACACAGAAAACAAATAAAATCAACAGTTTAATTAAAAAACAAAACCATCTAAGATTCTAATCAGGTTCGACTAATACCATTAATGAAAATATTAGACTCTGTGACATCTAAATCACAGAGCCTAAAAATAACTGTTACATCATGAATTAAAACATCTGTAACAATTCAGCCTTTATATGCAAACTTAGCTCCTCTTATGACAGAACCCTATTATTTAAATACATGATCATTAAATAAATGCTGAATAATATCATTTGAGGTTGTAATACCCGTTAAATCTGAATGAGCAGCAAAGTTATCCAATACAACGAGTGTATGCATCGAATCATCAGCGTTATGAATCGACAGCTGTACATCCATTTTATTGTCATGATCGACGTCTTTAATCTCAGCTGAAACGTGCTTTAACAAATCATCTATTGTTGTTTTATTACTATTATCAAGAATATCAGTCAAATCTATTTTATCTTCACCAACTGAAAAATCCTTAATATGGTCAATAGGTTGATTATTAGTCGAATCTTTAGCAGCTAATGAATCTTGACTCCAACTAAATACATCTTTACCTGTTCCCCCCATCAAGATATCACTACCAAGACCACCATCTAACCAGTCATTACCACTGCCACCAGTTAAGATATCATTACCCAACCCACCGATAAGGTGATCATTACCACCATCACCAATTAGAATATCATCACCCTTACCGCCATTTAGATTATCATTACCGCCATATTCATTATTACCAAACTTTTCTAAATGGTCAGCAACAAAGTGGTTTAGATCTGAGGTAAGAACCTTACTGACGTCACCATTATGGTGTTCATCAGCTAAATACTGCTTAAGCTGGTCAGCGGGTTGATCTTTACCGTGGTCATGTTGAAATTTACTATCAAGAATTTTATCGTCATACATCCACTGAATATTTAAAGCGTCACCAACGAGCACATCATTATCATCACTACCAGTGATAGTGTCACTTCCAGGGACAAAATGCTGACCTATGTTATGGAAGGCATCATTTAATTCATTCGCGTTAGTAATAACTTTAGAATAGCTTGGTGCTGTCGGATCATTATGATCATACCCAGAACCCATTTGAGCAATTTCATTGACTTGTTTTCCATCACCAGAAGGACCAACAGCAATAGAAACTATTTCTGTATTGGGTAAAAAATGTATTCCATTTGGATGAAAAGAATCCTCATCTTTACCGTCACTTAAAAAGTAAATAATATTTCTTTTTGTGCTATCAGTAATATGTGCGCTTGCATCTTTTAAGGCACCTTCAAATTGAGTACCACCGCCAGCATGAAGACTGCTAATATAAGTATCTATTGATACATTTTTACTATTCACATATTCATGTGTTTTTGCATCATAATGAAACGATTCATTTCCCTGAACAGAATTACTGAATGTCACAATATTAAACTCTAATAAACTTTTATTATCAGTACTATCAAGAATACTATTTGTTAACGTCTCATATGCCTGCTTTGTCATATCAAATATTGAAGGTAACGATAAAAACGGATTACTAAAATCTTGACCATCTGCTGATTTAATATAGATGTCATCATAATTACCAGCATCATATTGTAAGCCCGCTTTAAGTTGATCATACGTTACAGTTACCCAACCTTGAGTACTGGCGATACGAGTACCATCTGCGGCAGTTAATTCTGAATTATCACTAACATATATTCGATATGAATCGGCTTTATGTCCATGTACTGCGTCTAATGTTAATAAACGGCCAAAATACATACTACCTGATGTATCGATAACAAAATTTACGTTAGTTGGCTTTGGTTCCACTTCTACAGGTACAAGATCACCAATTAATAAATCACTACCAACCGTACCATTAATTATGTTGTCACCATTATCACCTTGAATAACAGAACCATCAATCTGATAACTTTGTTCGGCTGTATCTGACGCTGTATGGCTAGCACCATCAGTAGTTGTTACTGACGCATCTACAATACGATCACTGTCTTTTAATAAAGCATTGCCATCAACATTAATCTGGTAGTGTCCATCTTTTGCTTCGCCAGTAAAATGCTGGCCATCGATGGTTAATGTTACAGTATCGCCATCTTTTACATCACCACCAACAGAACCTTTAATTGCTACCGAACTCTTACCTTCTGCTTGAGTAACAATATTATCTTCAGCAATAGAATCAATAGTCACTAATGCGCCAATATCTACTTTATATGGTTCATTCGTTTCTACTGTCGCATTATGAGAACTATAAGATGTCGTAACGCTTGCTACAGCTTGATCTGCGTGCAGAACATTCGTCCCAGCTACCGCAACACTCCAACTCAGATCTTTATTAACATGAGTAACATAATTTGTATTATTAATTGTTAATGTAACAACATCCCCTGCACGTGCTTGTCCACCTACTGTACCAGTAATATCAATACTCTTTTGGTGACCTTCTTGCTGAGTAATGATGTTATCGCCAGTGATAGGATCAATATCAATGGTCGCAGTAACATTAACACTGTAATCGTGATGATCCGTTGCTGTTTGACTGTTACCCGCAGCATCTGTCGCTGTCACGGTTGCTGTGACATTATCGGCTTTGGCATCTAATAATGTCTTGCCATCAACAGACAAACTCCATGACTTATCCGCTTGCACTTCTGCGGTGCCTAACTGCTGACCATCCAGCGTCACAGTAACAATATCACCCGCTTTTACATCACCACTGACCGTACCAATAATCGCCTGAGTATGCTCTGAGTCAGGACCAGTAACGTTATCATCGGTGGCAATCGAAGTGATCGTGATATCAGCATGAATAGTGGTATCAACTTGATAATCGTGATTATCTGTCGCCGTTGCACTGTGATCAGCTTCATCTTTCGTCGTTACGGTGGCGGTAACACTGTCTTTGTTAGCACTCGACAACACACTGCCGTCAACCTCTGCGGTCCACGTCAGTTTACCGTTATGACTTTCCACTGTCGCCTGACCAATCTCTTTACCGTCTACAGAAACAGTAACCGTATCACCCGCTTTTACATCACCACCTACTGTACCGGTAACTGGCACTTTTGTGTGTGACTCTGCATTGTTGATCACATCATCACCACCGATGCTATCAATAGTCACACCCGCGTTGATTTCAACCTGATAATTTTCATCACTGCTTGCAGTGGCATTATGAGAACTGTATGAGGTAGTGACGGTTGCAGTAGCTTCATCTGCGTGCAGTACATCACTGCCCGTGACATTCACTGACCACTTGTTACCCGCTTCAACTTTGGTTTCATAATGGTGCCCACCTAGAGTGACCTTGACGATATCACCTTCTTGAACCTGACCGCCCACAGTACCTGTGATGGTAATATTCTGCTGATGACCTTCTTGCTGAGTAATGTGGTTATCGCCAGTGATAGGATCAATATCAATGGTCGCACTAACATCAACAGTGTAGTTATGCGTATCTGTATCACTGGCGTGATTACCTGCAGCATCGGTTATCGCCACAGATGCTGTGACGTTATCGGCTTTGGCATCTAATAATATCTTGCCATCAACAGACAAACTCCATGACTTATCCGCTTGCACTTCTGCGGTGCCTAACTGCTGACCATCCAGCGTCACAGTGACAATATCACCCGCTTTTACATCACCACTGACCGTACCAATAATAGCCTGAGTATGCTCTGAGTCAGGGCCGGTGATGTTATCATCCGTTGCAATCGAAGTGATCGTGATATGAGCCGTAATCTCAGTATCAACTTGATAATCGTGATTATCTGTCGCCGTTGCACTGTGATCAGCTTCATCTTTCGTCGTTACGGTGGCGGTAACACTGTCTTTGTTAGCACTCGACAACACACTGCCGTCAACCTCTGCGGTCCACGTCAGTTTACCGTTATGACTTTCCACTGTCGCCTGACCAATCTCTTTACCGTCTACAGAAACAGTAACCGTATCACCCGCTTTTACATCACCACCCACGGTACCGGTAACTGGTACTTTTGTGTGTGACTCTGCATTGTTGATCACATTATCACCACCGATGCTATCAATAGTCACATCCGCGTTGATTTCAACCTGATAATTTTCATCACTGCTTGCAGTGGCATTATGAGAACTGTATGAGGTAGTGACGGTTGCGGTAGCTTCATGGGCGTGCAGTACATCACTGCCCGTGACATTCACTGACCACTTATTACCCGCTTCAACTTTGGTTTCATAATGGTGCCCACCGAGAGTGACCTTGACGATATCACCTTCTTGAACCTGACCGCCCACAGTACCTGTGATGGTAATATTCTGCTGATGACCTTCTTGCTGAGTAATGATGTTATCGCCAGTGATAGGATCAATATCAATGGTCGCACTAACATCAACAGTGTAATTATGTGTATCTGTATCACTGGCGTGATTACCTGCAGCATCGGTTATCGCCACAGATGCTGTCACGTTATCGGCTTTGGCATCTAATAATGTCTTGCCATCAACAGACAAATGCCATGACTTATCCGCTTGCACTTCTGCGGTGCCTAACTGCTGACCATCCAGCGTCACAGTAACAATGTCACCCGCTTTTACATCACCACTGACCGTACCAATAATAGCCTGAGTATGCTCTGAGTCAGGGCCGGTGACGTTATCATCGGTGGCAATCGAAGTGATCGTGATATGAGCCGTAATCTCAGTATCAACTTGATAATCGTGATTATCTGTCGCCGTTGCACTGTGATCAGCTTCATCTTTCGTCGTTACGGTGGCGGTAACACTGTCTTTGTTAGCACTCGACAACACACTGCCGTCAACCTCTGCGGTCCACGTCAGTTTACCGTTATGACTTTCCACTGTCGCCTGACCAATCTCTTTACCGTCTACAGAAACAGTAACCGTATCACCCGCTTTTACATCACCACCCACGGTACCGGTAACTGGTACTTTTGTGTGTGACTCTGCATTGTTGATCACATTATCACCACCGATGCTATCAATAGTCACATCCGCGTTGATTTCAACCTGATAATTTTCATCACTGCTTGCAGTGGCATTATGAGAACTGTATGAGGTAGTGACGGTTGCAGTAGCTTCATCTGCGTGCAGTACATCACTGCCCGTGACATTCACTGACCACTTATTACCCGCTTCAACTTTGGTGTTGTAGTCAGTACCATTAACGGTAACCACAACCTGATCGCCAACTTGTACTTGGCCGCCCACAGTACCTGTGATGGTAATATTCTGCTGATGACCTTCTTGCTGAGTAATGATGTTATCACCAGTGATAGGATCAATATCAATGGTCGCACTAACATCAACAGTGTAGTTATGCATATCTGTATCACTGGCGTGATTACCTGCAGCATCGGTTATCGCCACAGATGCTGTGACGTTATCGGCTTTGGCATCTAATAATATCTTGCCATCAACAGACAAACTCCATGACTTATCCGCTTGCACTTCTGCGGTGCCTAACTGCTGACCATCCAGCGTCACAGTGACAATATCACCCGCTTTTACATCACCACTGACCGTACCAATAATAGCCTGAGTATGCTCTGAGTCAGGGCCGGTGACGTTATCATCGGTGGCAATCGAAGTGATCGTGATATGAGCCGTAATCTCAGTATCAACTTGATAATCGTGATTATCTGTCGCCGTTGCACTGTGACCAGCTTCATCTTTCGTCGTTACGGTGGCGGTAACACTGTCTTTGTTAGCATTCGACAACACACTGCCGTCAACCTCTGCGGTCCACGTCAGTTTACCGTTGTGACTTTCTACTGTCGCATGACCAATCTCTTTACCGTCAACAGAAACAGTAACCGTATCGCCCGCTTTTACATCGCCACCTACCGTACCGGTAACAGGCACTTTTGTGTGTGACTCTGCACTGTTGATCACATCATCACCACCGATATGATCAATGGTCACACCCGCGTTGATTTCAACCTGATAGTTTTCATCGCTGCTTACGGTTTTATTATGAGAACTGTATGACGTAGTGACGGTTGCGGTAGCTTCATGGGCGTGCAGTACATCACTGCCCGTGACATTCACTGACCACTTGTTACCCGCTTCAACTTTGGTTTCATAATGGTGATCACCCAGAGTGACCTTGACGATATCACCTTCTTGAACCTGACCGCCCACAGTACCTGTGATGGTAATATTCTGCTGATGACCTTCTTGCTGAGTAATATGGTTATCACCCGTGATAGGATCAATATCAATGGTCGCAGTAACATTAACACTGTAATCGTGTTGATCCGTTGCTGTTTGACTGTTACCCGCAGCATCTGTCGCTGTCACGGTTGCAGTGACGTTATCAGCTTTGGCATCTAATAATGTCTTGCCATCAACAGACAAGCGCCATGATTTATCCGCTTGCACTTCTGCGGTGCCTAGCTGCTGACCATCCAGCGTCACAGTGACAATGTCACCCGCTTTTACATCACCACTGACCGTACCAATAATAGCCTGAGTATGCTCTGAGTCAGGGCCTGTGACGTTATCATCGGTGGCAATCGAAGTGATCGTGATATCAGCATGAATAGTGGTATCAACTTGATAATCGTGATTATCTGTCGCCGTTGCACTGTGACCAGCTTCATCTTTCGTCGTTACGGTGGCGGTAACACTGTCTTTGTTAGCACTCGACAACGCACTGCCGTCAACCTCTGCGGTCCACGTCAGTTTGCCGTTGTGACTTTCTACTGTCGCATGACCAATCTCTTTACCGTCTACAGAAACAGTAACCGTATCGCCCGCTTTTACATCACCACCTACTGTACCGGTAACAGGCACTTTTGTGTGTGACTCTGCACTGTTGATCACATCATCACCACCGATATGATCAATGGTCACACCCGCGTTGATTTCAACCTGATAGTTTTCATCGCTGCTTACGGTTTTATTATGAGAACTGTATGAGGTAGTGACGGTTGCGGTAGCTTCATCTGCGTGCAGTACATCACTGCCCGTGACATTCACTGACCACTTGTTACCCGCTTCAACTTTAGTTTCATAATGGTGATCACCCAGAGTGACCTTGACGATATCACCTTCTTGAACTTGGCCGCCCACAGTACCTGTGATGGTAATATTCTGCTGATGACCTTCTTGCTGAGTAATGTGGTTATCACCCGTGATAGGATCAATATCAATGGTCGCAGTAACATTAACACTGTAATCGTGTTGATCCGTTGCTGTTTGACTGTTACCCGCAGCATCTGTCGCTGTCACGGTTGCTGTGACGTTATCGGCTTTGGCATCTAATAATGTCTTGCCATCAACAGACAAGCGCCATGATTTATCCGCTTGCACTTCTGCGGTGCCTAACTGCTGACCATCCAGCGTCACAGTGACAATGTCACCCGCTTTTACATCACCACTGACCGTACCAATAATAGACTGAGTATGCTCTGAGTCAGGGCCGGTGACGTTATCATCGGTTGCAACAGACGCAATATAAATGTGGGCGGTAATGTCAGTATCAATTTGATAAGTATGATTATTTGTTGCTGTAGCGCTATGACCTGCTTCATCAGTGGTTGTTACGGTAGCAGTTACACTGTCTTTGTTAGCATTAGACAACACACTGCCGTCAACCTCTGCGGTCCACGTCAGTTTACCGTTATGACTTTCCACTGTCGCCTGACCAATCTCTTTACCGTCTACAGAAACAGTAACCGTATCGCCCGCTTTTACATCACCACCTACCGTACCTGTAACTGGCACTTTTGTGTGTGACTCTGCATCATTAATAAAATCATCGCCAGCAATTGAGACTATATGAATATCAGCTGATAATTCAGAGTGATCAATCCGACTACTTTCGTCAATATGGTCCTTTTTTATCTCTGGCTCATAAGCAGTATCAAAACCAGCCTTTGCTAATAACGCGTCATTATCGTAATCAATACCTACAAAACTTTGGGCAGAAGAAGAACTCTGATTCCCCTCATGTCCTGCTCTAGGAGCGAATTCATTACCCATTGCAGTTGCTTCAAATAACTTAGTTGGATCCTGTCCTGCTAAAATAATGTTATGAATAGTACTAATATCATCGGCAGAAAAATTTGCATTTTTAATACCTTGTTCATTGAAATGAATACTATTATTTAAATCGACCGTTTTTATCCCATTAAGAGATACAGTAGAACAAGTAGGTACAGGTTGTTCAATAACTTGCTCAATACCATCCTTAACAAAAATAATTTTAGTATTACTATTAGCTACAATAATTTCATCAGATTGGAGTTGGTGGTTACTATTAATAGATATAATCTCTTTGTTATTTTTAATAACAAAACATGTACCATTAATAATCTTTAACTCACTAATATTATCATTTTTAATTTCAGCCATAAACATCCAACCTCTGATATGTAATGGATAATATTTATCTCATCACTATTTAAATTATTGCGATAACGCATTATTGACGCGGTATATTCTAAAAGAGAATTAAATAGAAAAAACAACTATACGTCAACGCTCTAAGAGATTATTATCAATTTTTTTCAGAACAACACATTGATATGTAATAATTTATAAATTCCACCGCTTTGAATAATATTTCAACCGTTAGTTGCAAGGTATTACTCCTTCCTTAATAGCGATTATTATATACAAAGGCTCTACGCTTAATTATCTATTGAAAACTTTAAAGCCATTACAAATAACAAAAAGGGAATTTATTAAACAAAAGTAACTCACTTATTGGTCAGTGTTAAGTATCTAACCATACTAATACTAACGCAGTAATTACTAAGATACTTTCAATAAAAACCCCTGCAATAAACTTCAAAGTAAATGTCAGTTAATAAACGCCTCTAAAAATGATGATACAACCAGTGGATAGTCACCATCAGTTACTACTATATATAATCTACAAACAAAGCTGACAAAACAATTTTGAATGGAACAACGACTATTACTTGGCATATTTACTCAGTTAGACTGCTTATGGCTACTGAATAAAAAACTAAAACTCTCAATATATAACTAGTCTTTTAATACTATCAGATCCTTTAATAGAAAAAATTAATTACAACACCATGATGAAATACTTAAAACAAAAAACATCTATTTCTTGTATTTATCACCAAAAAGCATCAATTAAGACTATTTTCTCTTGTAATAACCAATTATCGATTAAATTATATGAATTAATGGCTAACCTTCTTCAATTGCACTTATTAGTAGAGAATAAAATCATAAAACAACATCAAAGCAATACAACAAACTAACAATTGAACAATAAAAAGCAACAACATCTAATATAAACCCAATTCAAAAAACAAATAAACACCAACTTATCAATAAGTTATAGATATCATCAAGTGCGATAACATTTAGTCACAATTAACTTTTTCCTTACTTAGCAGCGGTGAGATAGCATCCAATCACAAAGATCCCATTGACGGGATCAATATGATAATGGAGTTCATCATGTATTCACCAGATTTAAAGCAGACACAACTGCCAAGGAAAACACTCTTTACACGTTTTCTTGATACTGTTGAATGGCTCGGAAACCTATTGCCCCACCCAATCACTCTTTTTGCACTTTTTTGTGTGGCAATTTTAATCTCTTCCGGTATTGCAGGTTATTTTGGGGTATCTGTTATAGATCCACGCCCAGAAGGAGCAGCCGGTCGCTCAGCTGATGGTATTATTCATGTCATCAGTCTACTCAATGCCGAAGGTCTACAGTTAATCGTGGCCAACCTTGTAAGCAACTTCACTGGATTTGCTCCACTTGGTACCGTTCTTGTTGCCATGTTAGGTGTTGCTATTGCTGAACATTCAGGGCTGTTATCATCAGCAATGCGTGGTTTAGTGATGGGAGCATCACGTCGCATGGTTACAGTCGTTGTCATCTTCTCAGGTATTATCTCAAATACAGCTGCAGAATTAGGCTACGTAGTATTAATCCCTCTTGCTGCAATGCTGTTCCATTCATTAGGACGCCATCCTCTAGCCGGCTTAGCTGCTGCATTTGCTGGAGTCTCAGGAGGTTACAGTGCCAACCTATTGCTAGGCACTGTCGATCCACTACTGTCTGGTATTACCGAGACAGCAGCACAGATGATTGATCCTAATTACACTGTCGGACCAGAAGTTAACTGGTACTTTATGTTTGCCTCAACATTTGCCATTACCATCATGGGTGCATTTGTTACTGAAAAAATTGTAGAACCAAAACTGGGAAAATACGATAGTCACTTAGCGAGTGATGATCTTAGCCACGATAAGATGGGTACATTAACAGATCTTGAAAAGAAAGGTCTTAAAGCCGCTGGTCTTGCTGTTCTCGTTGTTTCAGCACTACTCGCTCTCACTATTGTTCCCGCTGACGGCGTTCTACGTAACCCTCAGACAGGTTTAGTCGCTGGATCACCTTTCTTAAAAGGCATTGTGGCGTTTATCTTTGTATTCTTCGCCATTCCTGGGTTTGTCTACGGTAAAATCGTTGGCACCATGAAGAATGACCGCGATGTAATCAATGCAATGTCATTGTCAATGTCATCAATGGGTGTCTATATTGTACTGGTTTTCTTTGCCGCACAATTTGTTGCTTTCTTTAAGTGGACAAACTTTGGTCAGGTTTTTGCGGTTGGCGGAGCTGATTTATTACAATCAATCGGATTGACTGGCCCTGCCTTATTCTTTGCCTTTATCTTAATGTGTGGCTTTATTAACTTAATGATAGGCTCAGCATCGGCACAATGGGCTATTACTGCACCTATCTTTGTACCCATGCTAATGCTCGTGGGTTATGCACCAGAAACCATTCAAGCTGCTTACCGAATCGGGGACTCTGTCACTAATATCATTACGCCTATGATGAGTTACTTTGGTATGATCTTAGCAGTCGCTACCCGTTACCATAAAAATCTTGGTCTTGGTACACTGATTTCAATCATGCTGCCATACTCAATCGTCTTTATGATTGGCTGGAGCATCATGTTTTATGTGTGGGTATTTATACTTGGTATCCCTGTAGGTCCAGGTGCTGCAACTTACTATAACGTTGCTGGTTAATGGTGCTTTATTTAAGTATCCAAACAACACGATAATCAAACACAGAAAGCCCTCCTATGAGGGCTTTTTTCATTATACAGCTCTATCAACGAGTACTTCTTTAAAAGCAAACATACCATTTAAAGCCGCAGGAAAACCGGCATAGATTGACATTTGGAGTATGACTTCTTTTATTTCTTCTTCACAACATCCTACATTTAGCGCAGCATTTAAGTGAACTTTAAGTTGGGAAACACAATTCCCTAAAACTGTTAATGCGGCAACTGTTGCAATTTCTCTCGATTTTAGATCTAACCCTGAGCGAGCATAAATATCACCAAAAGGATATTCAATGGTGTATTTAGCTAAATCAGGACAAATATCCTGCAAACTTTCAAGGACTTTATGTCCAGCTTCACCATCAATACTTGTAAGTAGTTCTAGACCATTTTCAAAGCGAGATTTATTCATTGTAATATTCCTTATTGGCTAATTCGGAATATCATACAAGTTAGAGTTAACTCTAAGTCAACGGACTTTCCCACATTTATAGAGATTGATTTTCTCTTCTAATGCAGCCATATGTTTTTCCTGCTGCGCTATATGAACTTTTAAGGTTTCTTGATGCAGCTCTAATAACTTTTGACGCTGAGATAACGATTCCGAACCGAGTTCTCTTAATCTCGCATACACCAATATATTATCAAGAGGCATAGCCGTCTCTTTTAAGCGCTTCACAAAGATAATCCATGTTAGATCTTTAGATGTATATGCTCGATGACCGCTGCTATTCCTTTGAACATTTTTCAGTAAACCTATTTTTTCATAATACCTAAGAGTATGAGGTGATAACCCCACCAAACTAGAAAACTCTCTCATGTTCATGATTCTACCTTCTGGAATATTTACTCATGCTCTAATAACCATCATATACTTCGATATACAATCACCATATCGAAATATCATCTTTATCAACTCCTTCTGGTGCACTCATCACCGCCCACCTCTGAATCGATCATAGCACTAAGACTAATTTATACTCATCGCTTAAAGCGACAGACAAATACCCAGTAAAACTACTGTATATTTTTACGTGAGATGACTCATATATTTGCAACGTAAATTTATTATTTTTTATCATTCACCGGAAAATCACAGATTAAAACAACGAAAAAAAAACAAAAATAACACTATAAAACAGAAGCTTAATTTAAAATGGTTACCGCATTACTCTTGGGGGATTTCTAGTCGATATTAGAAAATACAGATAAATAACACTTGCATCTACACTCGAATAAAACTACTGTATGTACATACAGCATGTATATATAACCACTGTCGGAGATGGCACCATGAAAGCACTAATGCAGGCTCAAGAATTTATTACTGCTTCTGAAGTTTATAAAGCAACGTTTGGCTCTTGCTCAAATGTTTTTGAGTCTCCGTCAATGGCAGTACCTATTGAAGTGAGCTATAGCGAACAACAACAAGTACAATTAGCGTATTTTTTACGCCTTCTAAAACAAGCTAATGAAGAAAATCGTTGGATAATGTTTATCGGTCAAGATGCATTATTAGATAAACGTTTATTAATTAATGCAGGCATTGATATTAATAAAGTGCTATTACTTCGAAATACTAAAAACCAAAGCAAACATTTACTAATGGCAAAAGCTTTAGAAATGGGGAACTGTTCAGCAGTTATCGTTGCTGGTGAAATTGAATCATTTAACACCCCAATTATCACAATGGCAGCGGAACACGGTAAAACACTAGCTTTTGTACTAAATCAAAATGTTAAAGCACAATTAACGTTCCATTGAGTTAATTTACAACCACCAATGTTACTATTTAGTTGCAATCACTGGAATATTGCATAAAGTTAATAATGAAATGGAAACAGAAAATATATATTTATTTGAAAATATGTTTTTTTAATTATTAAAAATTTAAAAAATAGCTTTTACGCATAATGAAAATCCATATAATCGAGGAAATTCAAAATTAAATACTAGGTTTCAGAATGGATAATAAGCTCGGATTTGGTGCATTAACTGCATTTGTAATCGGCTCAATGATTGGAGCGGGGGTTTTTAGTCTGCCACAAAATATGGCAGCTGTTGCTAGCCCCGCAGCAGTCATGATCGGCTGGACTATTACTGGTGTAGGCATGATCTTCCTTGCTATGTCTTTTCAAGTTCTATCATTACTAAAGCCAAACATTAACAGTGGTGTTTTTGGTTACGCACAAGCAGGTTTTGGTGACTTTATTGGTTTTTGTTCCGCTTGGGGTTACTGGCTCAGCGCAATGCTTGCTAATGTTTCATACCTAGTAATTGTATTCAGTACCTTAGGGATGTTCTTTGATAAACCTGGACATGTCATTTTTGGTATGGGTAATACTTGGCAATCGATTGTCGGTGCTTCTATTTTGTTATGGCTTGTATATGCATCTGTAAGACGTGGTGTACAAACAGCAGCAACCATTAATGCTATCACTACTGTCGCTAAGTTAATCCCACTAGTATTATTTATTTTCTGTGCATTAGTAGCATTTAAATGGCATACATTTACATTTGATTTTACAGGTGTTCAATTTGGTGCTCAGCATGACCTACTAAGCCAAGTTAAAAGTACCATGCTTATTACTGTATGGGTCTTTATTGGTGTTGAAGGCGCTGTTATCGTTTCATCACGCGCACGTAACCGCCGCGACATTGGTCGAGCAACAATTCTAGGCTTACTTACTGCACTCACCATTTACGTATTCGTAACACTACTTTCTATGGGTGTCATTTCTACACCTGAATTAGCTAAACTCCACAATCCATCAATGGCACTTGTACTCGAGCATATTCTTGGCCCATGGGGTTCAATTATTATTGGTTGTGGTTTATTAGTTTCGGTAAGCGGTGCATTTTTAAGCTGGACAGTATTAGCAACAGAAGCACCATTACTTGCTGCGCAAAATAATATGTTTCCAAAATCTTATGCCAAAGAGAATAGCGCGGGCACATCAATTAAAGCGCTTAACCTAACTATCATTTGTATTCAAATTTCATTATTTGCAGTTATCTATGCTGGCGGTACTTATAACTCACTATTGATTATTGCTTCAGAAATGATTTTAGTACCCTATTTTCTTGTTGCTGCTTATACGCTTAAACTTGCCATCAAAAATAAAAATCGTGGTATGTTGTTATTTATTGGTGCAGGCTCAACAATTTATGGCATTTGGTTACTTTATGCTTCAGGCTTAAGCCACTTATTATTAGCATCTTTATTATACTTACCAGGTCTTTATTTCTTCATCAAAGCCAAAAAAGAGTTAAATCAGCCTTACTTCGTCGGTAAGGAACGTATTTTTGTGCTCTTATTAATTCTATTATCTATATTTGCTATCTATATGGTTGTGACTGGGCATATTACCCTAGAAAGTTAATCTTTATATTTAAACTCAAAAGCCGTGTATTTACGTCAAGTAATACACGGCTTTTTATTATGATATTATTTAAGCTGTTGATGTTCCCAAGTTATTTCAATTCGATTACGGCCCATTTTCTTCGCCTTTAATAATGCTAAATCGGCACGCCTAATCAGATCTTCACAGGTCTCATCCACTAATTCAGCAATACCAAAACTACATGTTAGATTAAATTCTCGATCAAAATTCCAAGCTTTATTCGCAATACTAGCCTGAATAGCCTCTGCAATTTCAACTGCTGCACTCATATTGGTTTCAGGACAGAAAATAACGAACTCCTCTCCACCCCAACGAGCAAATACATCAGAACGGCGTATTAACGTTTCAACTGTTGCTGCAAATTTAATTAACACCTCATCACCAAAGCTATGGCCATAAGTATCATTAACTGTTTTAAAATGATCAATATCTATAAAAATCATCGAAAAAGGTAAATTATTAAGCCTAGTTTGAATCGTTATTTCCTCTAACCATTCATCAATAGAATGTCGATTACGTATTCGTGTTAAAGGATCTGTACAAGCTAAATGTTCAAATTTTAAACTTTTGTTATACAGTAATTTATTCGCATCTCGTAAACGTTGGCTACGTTCTTCTGTATTTTTCATTTTGTTATAAAGAATAAAACGCTCAATGATAATAAGAATAACAGCAGTAACCACCCACAATAATAACAATGACTTTACTAAAATAGATTCACTTATCCAGTCACCATAAAATACCAACCGATTTAATCGAATAGCATAATAAGATTCTTTAACGTAACTGCCTGTCGCAATTTCAATAATAGAAATATTGTCAAATTGTCGACTCGATTTCTCTACTGATATATTATTTTCGGCTATCCACCACGATAAAACTTGAAAGGTCCGTAATGGAAAAATTTGTAATCCAACATCAACGCCCGGTGAATATTCAATAGCGTTAAACTTCAATGAAACTGGATCGTCAACATTTGCATAATTTGAATCAAAGTTACGTAAATAGACACGTACTCGTTCGTCTTCAATTGGGCTGGTATAATCAATATCAATTCCAACTGAATGGTAAGAGCTTAAGTCAATGCCTTCTTCAATAGAGTCGGTTAATGAAATAGCAATTTCACAAAATGGCCACTTTGCCTTATTAACAATATTACACTCTAATAATGCACCATGCTTACGAATATCTAATGTTGCTGTTGTAGCTCCATTTTGAGCTGAATCATCGATGATTTTATATTCACTATTTTTAGGAGTAACAATATATTCTTTCTTAGCACCACCAAGAATAAACCACCCATATGCCGCAATTGTAAAACAGACTAAAAATAAGACAATTGATCGAAGCCATTTATTTAACCCCGTCATAAATACCTCGAAAAACATTAACACTTACGAAAAATAAAGTAAAAGACAGCATTTACGTGCGACAAACTATCAGACAACATTAGGTTAAACAACCAATTAAAACAAACTGTTACAATTCAGGCCGAACACTGTCACCACTAGTAGCATATACATAAAAAAACGCCGCTATTATGCGACGTTTATGATTTTTTGAGATATAAATGACTTTTATTTAACGACGACGCTGATTATTTTTACCGCGATTTTGATGTATTTTACTTTTAGCTTTTGCTCGACGTTTTTCTGCCGATGCGCCACGATGAACAGACACCGTTTCAATTAAACTCGGATCAGGTTCATAACCTTCAAGCCATTGTTGTGGTAAGCGAGTATTTAATAACTCTTCAATCGCTTTTAATGCCCATTCTTCGTCAAGACTCATTAATGTAATTGCATGACCCGTATTTCCTGCTCGGCCAGTACGACCAATTCGGTGTACGTAATCCTCAGCATTAAATGGTAAGTCGAAATTAACAACATACTCCAGTTGCTGAATATCTAAACCACGAGCAGCGACATCTGTTGCAACCAATACACGTACTTTACCGGCCTTAAAGTCATCAAGTGCACGTTGGCGCGCACCTTGACTTTTATCTCCATTAATAGAAACAGCTTTAATGCCATCTAAACCTAAACTTTTAGCTAACTGGTCAGAACCTTGTTTGGTTTTAGTAAATACTAACACTTGCTGCCAATTACGTGAGCCAATCAAATATGCTAACAATTCTGATTTCCGTTTTTTATCAACCGGATAAACCATTTGTTGAACTGTATCTGCAGCAATATTTTCAGGTGTTACTTCCACCATTTTTGGATCAGTTAAAATACTAAACGCTAATTTTTTAACTTGCTTTGAGAATGTAGCTGAAAAGAATAATGTTTGGCGTTCAGCAGGCATACGCTTCATGATACGGTTAATATCAATAATAAAACCCATATCAAGCATACGATCAGCTTCATCCAATACAAATGTTTCTACATTCGCTAACGAAACATTACCGACAAAAACATGATCAAGTAATCGCCCTGGTGTCGCAATAAGAATATCAACGCCCGCTCTTAATGCTTTAATTTGAACATTCATGCTCGTACCGCCATAAGCTACAGCTACTTTCAAGTCACTGTATTTACCGTAAGCGATAAAGCTATCATAAACTTGTTGCGCTAACTCTCGCGTAGGCGTAATCACTAAAGCACGAATTTTTGCACCTTGCTGGGGCTTGGTCTCATCACTTCCCTGCTCTGCTAATGACGGTAACGTCATCAAACGTTGTAAAATAGGAAGCGCAAATGCTGCTGTTTTTCCGGTACCCGTTTGTGCCCCAGCCATCACATCATCCCCAGCTAATGCTAATGGGATTGCTTGCAATTGAACATCTGTTGGTTGTTCATAACCTAACTCTGTAACGATTTGCAATAATTTAGGGTGAAGGCCGAGCGTTTCAAACGACATAGTGTATTCCTAGCAATAAATACGCTTATACCAATAGATCGGCATAAGAAAACAAGCGCGAATTCTAACACAAAAAAAAAGCACTCTGCTATGAAGTGCTTTTTGTTACGAAATAAATGTCGGCAATTTATATCATTATTACGGCTTAATGTTTAGGAATGCAGCACCACGAACACCACCAGCATCACCATGTTTTGCCTTCACAATTTTAGGCGCTTGTGACACTGACAATAAATATTTAGGTAAGCGTTTTGGTAATTCATCATAAATTAACTCAAAATTCGATAAACCGCCGCCCAATACAACAACATGAGGATCAACGCCTGTAAATAAGTTAGCGAAACACATTGCTAATATTTCCATAAAACGGTCAACGTGCTGTTGTGCTTTTTCATCACCCGCAGCATTACGTTCAATAATCTCAATCGCTTTTAGTTTTTCGCCATAATAGTGTGCATAAAGCTGCTCAAAACCACGGCCAGATAAATAATTATCGATACAGCCTTTTTGACCACACCCACAATCAAACAATGGTGCTTTATCACCCATGTGTAACCATGCATCTAAAGGTAAACGGGCATGACCAAATTCACCACCAACATGATTTAAGCCTGGGAATACTTTACCGTCAAACACCATACCACCACCAAAGCCTGTGCCTAAAATAAGGCCCAGTACTGATGGTGCATTTTTATGCTCATCATCCCACGCTTCAGACAGAGCAAAACAGTTAGCATCATTATCAAGGCTAACGCTACGACCTAGTTTTGCTTCTAAATCTTTACGTAAAGTACGACCTTTTGCTGATGGTATATTCGATGTGAGTACAGTACCATCTCGCGCATCTTCAATACCTGGAATACCAAGACCTACAGAGCCTTCACAACCAAATTTTGCGTCTGCAGCCGTAATAATAGATACAATAGTATCAATAAGTTTATCGTAATCGTCACTCGGTGTCGGTACACGCTCTGTTGCTACGCGTTCTAGTTTTTCATTAAATGCACCAAATTCAATTTTAGTTCCGCCTACATCAAAGCCGTAGTACATCCTATTCTCCTACAAATAATGTTCAAACAACACCTTGAGTTTATAACTCATTAAATATACTAAATATTATCCACATTTAGACCAAAAATGACTGTGATCTACGGCTAATTCATTAGTGATGACCAAAATCGGTTTTAATATTATTCAATCGACATCACATCTTTAAATGGTTGTTTCATCAATCGACATAAATTTTTCCAATATAGATAACGAGGATAATTCAGGTAATAACCGATTCATTTTACCAGCAATATAATTTTCACGAAAAACATCGAACCATAAATCTAACAGTTCTGCATTATAGTGCTCCCCAAATAGATCAATAATACGAGCAGCAACTTCTGCAGTCCCTAATTGATTCTCTTTTGATGCTTCTCGCATTTTGTAACGTGAAGGCTTATCAGGATTAATTGATAATAGTGGGAAACGATCGAGGTATGGGCTCTTACGAAACATTTTTTTTGCTTCAGCCCAGCTGCCATCTAACATTATAAATAATGGACGCTTGCCTGCTTCAAGTGCAATCGTTGTCACTTCTCGTTCTGGGGCATATTCAGCAGGGAAAACGATATATGGCTGCCATTGAGGATCATCTAATAATGCTAACATTTCCGAATTCGGTTCAGTACGTGACCAAATATAAGCAAATGTATCTTCAAATATATCAGCAATTAAGCGGCCGGTATTACTAGGTTTTAGGATCTCATCATCAAACATAACCAGTAAAAAAGCAGCATTGGATGTCGCTAATGGGCGATGTTTACAGATACACAAATGCGTACGTAACATACACTGACGGCAGCGTTGGACTTTACAGCCACGAGCAAGAAAAGGACGAGTTGAACGTGCAAGACGTTCTTCATAAAGAGTATGTATAGCATGAATGCGCATAGCGACTAACCTAAAACAGGAAAAACGCCTGCATTTTACAGAAACCGTACTAAACATACAGTCATAATCTGCATTACAGGATTAGCTGTACGCTATTGGTTATTTTGTAGCCATGTTTTTATCTGTCTGCGCTAAAATAAACTCCCCTTTACTATCACTATAACAATTATCACAATTGATAATCGTCGTGGTATTACGGCCTTTTTTCTTTGATTCATATAACGCTAAATCAGATTTTTCTAACCACGATTTATAGTCAGTTAACTGCGGGTTCCACTCACACACACCTAAACTGATTGTGACTCTAACAATACCTCGTTGATCATCAAATACTGTTTCTTTTTCAATACGGTTACGTAACCTTTCTGTGAAATATCCCGCAAGTTCAGCTGATGTTCCCGGTAGAATAATACCAAACTCTTCACCACCATAACGCCCTGCAATATCACTTTGTCGTTTAGTGCGGCGTAATACATCAGCAATAACTTTAATTACCCCATCACCAGCAACATGGCCATAAGTATCATTTACACGTTTGAAATGATCAATGTCAAACATAACTAGCGTGGCTGGCGTTTGAGTTTGATTACAAAACTCAAACGCATCGGCTAAGCAATTCTCCCAATGGCCTCGATTATAAAGCTGAGTTAAGCGATCAGTAATACTTAAATATGTTAATTGCTTATTAGATTCATGAAGATGATTCTTATTCTTCGCAATATCAGTAACATCAGTAATAGTTAGGCATATATGCTGGTATTCACCTGATAATGAGCGTAATGGTGTTAAAGTCATATTTTGATACATGATATCTGAACTGCCAGAAATTGGACAAAAATTCAAAAATCGGAATACCCATGGTCGATCTTCCCACGCAGAGAATGAACGCATTCTTAATTTAAACGTCGATTGTATTTTGTTCTGTAACCATAACTTTGGTAAATCAGGCACAATATCAAACAGAGATTTCCCCATAATTTGAACACTAGAAATTCCACTATAAGCTTGCATAAAAGTATTCCATGCACAAACATTATAGTTCTCATCTAGTATCACAACACCAGCATCAAAATTATCTAATACTTGCATCGTTAAGTGAAAATCAGCTAAAGATATTTCGTTCAATGTAATGATTCCATCACTTTCTTATTAATAACGGCCAGAGAATGGTTGTCCATAATAAATAGAACCTCACACTCAACATCTAGTACTTCGGCTTTATAAGTATATTCAATAGTAAAAAAAGTATTAGAGTCACCATAGGTATGATGTAAATTCATATATTCTTCTAAAACGATCGGCTGTCGTACAGAAAATGGAATAGTAATTTGTTCTGATAATGCGACTAAGAAAGACGAAACCATTAAATTTGCAATATCGATGACCACTTCATTTTTATATTCATCGGTTTGACTGAAACCCAATTTTTCACCAAATAAATGAATATCTTTACCATGCAATTCAACTAATGCTTCGCCATGAATTCCACCACCTACAAAACGCTGTGTTATTGCTATTAGCTCATTATCATTACGGATATCTGCAATCGCCATCGATAGATCATTACTTTTCATAAACGCCACATTTGGTAATGGCATTTTAATAAAATCACCTAAATGAGCAGAGATAATTGCAGCGCCACGTCCTAAAGCAATATTGGCAAGTTCACGAATACTTTCAATAGGTTCACTTATTAAATGATTATCTGGTGTGATAAATTGACTGCTATCAAATACTAACCCTAAATGTTGAGAAAGTTCAGTCAGTTCTTCATGGTTAAATGGCTTAGATAAAAAATAATCAGCCCCTAGTGCTAGACTTCTTTCCCTTGCGGTTAATTGGATATCAGCCGATAGCACAATAATAGTTGTATTAAACTCGCGTACAGGTAAAGATTTCATCACACTAAAACCATCCATAACAGGCATGGTTAAATCTAAAAACATAATATCAATATCAACATTTTTTAAACAATCAAGTCCCTCTTTTCCATTTTTAGCATAGAAAAAAGTCGCATTACAGCATGATTGTAGTGATCGCGTAATTGATTTATGTACCAATACTGAATCGTCACAAATGAGAATATTTATATTTTTAATCATCCAACTGATAACTTATCCCATAAAACTTTGATTTAGTATAATGCAAAGCAACATTTCACAGTAATTTAAATATGCATTCAGTGACATACATCTAATTATTGAGCTTGCTTCCAACAATTATCACTAATATAAAAACAAAATATTTATGTCTTATCGGTGGTGATTGAATTTATAAATTACTATTACTTAGCTGACAATTAATAGCTTCTGAATAGTAACTAAGCATAATAGCTATACAATATAGTTACCCAAGACAGTTTTTATAATAGAATCATTGCACAATTTTAAGTAGTCAGTGGATAAAAAACATGAAAGCCCTTCGTTGGATTGTCGGTCGCATCATCCTTATACTCAACGCAATTTTTTCACCACGAGGTATGCAACGCTCCGCAGTAGAACAACATGTTGTTGACACTGCCGTCGCTAATATGCAGCTCTATCAATTTGAGACTTGTCCTTTTTGTGTAAAAGTACGTCGCCATGCTAAACGTTTAAATATACCGCTTGCAACTCGTGATGCTAAAGTTGGTCCTTGGGATAAAGAGCTATTAGAGCAAGGCGGGAAGCGTAAAGTTCCTTGTTTACGCATTGAAGAAAATGATCAGATCACCTGGATGTATGAATCAAATGATATTATTGCGTACTTAGATAAACGTTTTGCTTAACGTTACCGATAAGTATCATAATACCTTCAAATAAACACTCAAGTCCTGATGTTATAAGCCGATATGTACCCATTACGTTTTTTATAGCTGAAGTATAAAAAACCGCATGCTATCGGCTTTTAATGGCTGAATTTTCACTTATTAGTTATAAATAAGTTTTACGGGGCTGTATATGAGAAAAAATCATACAATCACTACCGACGATATTTTAATTAAATTATGTCATTCTTTAGCTGATGTATTATCAGTTGCGACAGAAAGCCAGATTAAATATTCACCAATGGTACAAAAAATCAATAAAACCAGCCTCAAACCTGATATTGGTTGTTTTGTTTTATTTGACGGCGGTTTCACAGGTTTAGTCGTTACCAACTTCTCTGCATCAGCAGCGATGGAACTGTATAAAAATTATATGCTACGAATGGGATTTACTGACTCAGATCTCGCCATTCATCATACCGCTGATGATGTTGCGAATATTTTAGGGGAATTAATGAACCAAGTCGTTGGTGACTTTACTGGAAAAATTGGTAGAGAGTTAAAAATATCCATTACTCAAAACCAACCTAAAATGTTGGCCTTACATAAACAAATTATTTTATCCGTTGACACTAACCTCGATCGCCCTCAAGTGCGACGTGTTAGTTTTACGACTGCAAACAATCATATTTTTTATCTCGAACTTGCGATGGACAAAACAGAGTTTATTCAGCTAGAAGCGTTTGAGGTAGATGAACAAGATCCTG
The DNA here is from genome assembly GCF_003026355.1 of Photobacterium kishitanii. Taxonomy (GTDB): domain Bacteria; phylum Pseudomonadota; class Gammaproteobacteria; order Enterobacterales; family Vibrionaceae; genus Photobacterium; species Photobacterium kishitanii. The sequence continues at coordinate 296,303 of NZ_PYON01000001.1, forward strand.
ATACTATTTTTGAAACTGCCTATGATGCTCGACAACAACAAAACCAACTAACCTCAAACCATAGCACCACTGATAATAACAGCGACAATCAAGATTTACTCGATCAACTTGGATTATAGAAACAGTAATAATTTAAGCAGTTAGGTAACTTTAATAACAATATTGTTGCCTACTTACTTTGTGCTCAATTCAAATAACGATTATTACTTTAATTATGTGATCAATAACGGTATTGCCTTTCATAATACAATTTACAACATCTTCAAATCCGTATAATTTCGATCCCACTTTGAATCTGTGAGTTTTAGTAATGTCTCAACACCGTATTGGTAGTTTTGAATTCGGTCGAATTATCGCCACCATCGCCATCATTGCTTTGCATTGTCAAATTTTCATGCAAGCCCCACTCTTTAATGGTCAGCCGCTACTGGGAATGGGGCTTAATCAAGTTAGTCGTTTTGCTGTACCACTATTTTTTATTATGGCTGGCTATTTTATTCAACCTCGTTTAACAACAGAACTTGGTCCTTACCTATGGCGTTATGCACGTCCTCTACTGATCATGTGGGTATCATGGAGCATTATTTATCTCATTCTGCCATTTAACTTTCATCTTGTCGCAACCGATGGCTACTTTGCTGAACGTAGTTTGTATTGGCAAAAACTATTATCAACGCCGTTAAATACTCTCTTTGAGGGGGGCTTAGTCCATCTTTGGTACATTCCAGGCTTACTCAGTGGTTTAGCTGTTATTACCCTACTATTACGTTTCAACTTAGCTCGATTTATTATTCCTGTCGCTACCGTATTATTTATTTTTGGTCTAATGGCTGGCAGTTATGCACAAATGACAGATTTAAGTTCTCCTGTCTTTACGCGTAACGGTCCTTTTTTTAGTACCTTTATGATTATGCTCGGCTTTGAAATTCGTCGCCGTAATATTAGCCTTAGCCTAAAATACAGCATCATAATGATGATGGTTGGGTTTGGCTTATTTATTGGTGAAGCAAATTACCTTTCCTTACAAGAAAATGGTTCTTTTTTCCATGATTTCCTGTTTGGCACCCCGTTATGGGCATTAGGTATTTTCTTTGTTTTATTAGCGAAACCAAGCTTAGGTGACAGTAAAATTACTCATTCATTAAGCAAAGATGTATTGGGTATTTATTTGTGTCATCTTATTATTGTGATTTATTACTTAAATATCGTCAGAATATTAGGTATTAATCCGATTATTGCGAGTATTTTTGCTGTACCCGTCGTATATTTCGTATCAACAATAATTGTTCGCGGTTTGCGTAAAACGCCACTGGCTCGATTCTTAGTACGATAAACACAAAAAAGGCTAGTTTTAAACTAGCCTTTTCATTATTTATAGATAAAACGAAAGCAATCCTTTATAAAATAACTACCGTTTTAACTATAGAGCTATTATTGAAAATTACCTTCTTTTAAAATCGCACTAAATTTATGCTCTACCGCATGATCAAATTGATCAAAATAATAACTACATACTTCAGGCTTATTATAATATGGTGTAACAACACAAGATCGAATCAAAGTAACTTTATGAATATCATCCCAGTCTTTACGTGCTATGCCACTTCTTGAAATTAACTCTACTGGCGAATCTTTGTAATCAGAATAATCAAACTCAGTGTGAGATACAATTAAGTCATTAAGATAAGCTTCAGTATAGTATGAGGAGCATTTGTAGAATTCAGTATTCAACTGATTCATAACAGCTAAACTAGCATTACCTTTTAAATTAAAAACATAATTGACCATATTGGTATCAGGCTTAACAAGAGGATGTACTTGTAATGCTATACCATTAATATCATATTCTGTATTAACCAATTTATTATAAAAGTTTTGAGCACCTTCGATACTAGCGCCAATCAGGCGTCCGTAACCTGTAATATTTAATGGCAATATTTTATGGCATACCCACACAGAAGCTGCTGCAGCCCCTGCTTTTGAGCCTTCAAAAACAAATGCTCCCAATAAATCAGGAATTGAAGTGTCTTTCTGAAATGCATAATTAGAAAAATATGAAATAGTATTTCTCATTCGCTTATCACGAATAACAATACCACCAGCTTTATAAGGTATATATCCCATTTTATGAGGATCGACAGTAATACTATCAGCTTGATTCATTGCTTTATAAGCGTTATAAACCTCTAGGCACGGCCAATCTAGTTTCTCATTTTGGAAAATATTATATTGACTATATTTATCATGAATATTATTAAATGGAATAAAGTTATAATCTTCATCAAGAAATATTGAGCGCATATAACCACCATATGCAGCATCAACATGATAGTAAAAATTTATTCCTTGCTGACTATATTCTGACCTTAATAATGCAACTTTATCAACATAATCAACAGAACCCTCTTCTGTTGTACCCACAACAGAAACAACCCCAAGTACTGGAATCTTTTGTTCTACTAGAGAATCAATCGCTTCTTTTAGTTTATCAACTCTCATTCTAAAATGATCATCAACTTCAATCTCAATAATATTATTAATACCAACGCCTAAAATATCGGCCGCTTTCAACCAAGAATAATGCTTGGTTTCAGGCACAATTAACTTACCAAGTAGTGGGATTTCTTTATCATTAAAACGGGCAGAATAAGCTTTAATATCATCTAATTTTTGAGGAATCTGATCTAATATATCCATTATTTCACTAATAGACATATTTAATAATTGCCAATCACTTTTCCCAATAATTAAATCAGGAGCAACGTCTTTTAATGCGAAAGGAATCGATTTAATATTTCTCATGTACCATACAGCTTCATAATTTGCTGTTGATCCATCAGGCGTTAAATGCCCCCAACCAATATTATCGTCATAACCCATTAAATGACAAAAATCATATGCTAGTTCATTTTCTAACTCACTTGTTGCTGGCGATCCTTCATAAGCAATATTATTACCGTTATATAGCATACCCGCAAAATAGCCCAAAAGAGCAGGCATTAATGTTTCTGAGTTCATATGCCCTAAATATCGAGGAGAATGCCATGGCATCATCTTTGTTCGCAGTTTAGATGAAAGCTCATCTAATGCATCTTCCATTTTATTAGTACTTTGTAAAAAGCTTTCACTACACATATCTGCTTTATTAATGATATTAGGATCTTCTGGATGAAAGTTTTTCCTCCACTGAGAATGATCAATAAATAATTTCATTAAATTTTTGGTGAAAGTCTCTTCATTTTCAGATTTAGTTCCAAGAAACATACTATCGATATTAATTGGAGTAGTTGTTGCTTTATTGTTCATAAAAACGTCCATTTATTTAGCTACGACCATTTTTTTCCATGATTCTTTTTTAAATTTAAAAATAACCAATGGAATAACAAAGAAAATCACTGTACCTATAGACTCAAATAAAATATATGTTAATTTTTTATCGTTCGGTATATCTATTGATGGTATAAAACTAATTATAATTGTAATTCCCACACCTAAGTAAGCAAGAATACATATTAACCACATTCCAGCACTTCCACCTGGAATTTTAAATGCTCGAGGAACATCAGTTGCTGCATAATGTAATTTAACTTCAGCTGATATTATAAACAAATACACAATACTATATAATATAGTTGTTAATATAAGCACCATAAAATATACAGTATTTATACCTGGGATAAAGACAAATAATAAGGATATTAATGACACTGCAGCTGCTTGCAATAATACAAAGCTAATAGGTATATCATCTTTATTTCTTTTTTGTAGAATAGCAGGTAGATACCCTTCTTCCGCAACTTTAACCATTGATTTTGAAGGACCAAGAATCCATGCACTCATCTGAGCAATCATGCCAACACAAATCATTAACCCTAATATACTAGTTATCCATGGAATATTTAAGTCTGTAAAATAAATCTGAAAAGGCTGTAATATATTAGCAAGTTGAATATCATGTACAGGTATTGCATTCGCTTCAGTCAAACCTGCAATCAAGTTAAAAATAACCATTGCACCAATTGAAATAAATACCGCTATTGGATAATTCTTTTTTGGATTTTCTATATCATTAGCATGAACAGATGCTATTTCTAAGCCCGCAAAAATAAAACAGATACCAGCAAAAAATGACCACTTAGAAAAATTTGTAATATCGGGTATAGCACTACTAAAATTAAGCGGACCTAAATTAACATTACCATATTGAATCCAATACCATATACCTAAAATCACTAATAGTGTAAATGGGATATAAATACCAATGACAGAACCAAATGTACTAATCCACTTACCTAAACTACCTTTTAGATTGGCTAATGTTACAATCCAAAAAATAACCATAGTAGTAATGGCAATATAACTACCATCATTAACTAAATCTGGTCTATGTATTGAATAGGCAAATATACTTGCAAATGCAGAACCTACCATTTGCATACCAACTAACATTTGAACCCATAGTAACCATGAGACTACAAACGCCCATTTAGAACCAAATGCGGCTTTAATCCAAACTTGTGGACCACCTTCCTGCGGCCAACCCGTCGCTAACTCTGCTGCTATTAATGAAATAGGTATCGCAAATAATATTGCTGCTCCTGCCATAAAGAAAATAACTTCCCAACCAGAACTCGCGACTGTCGGAACATTTCGAATGCTTCCGTAAAAAGCAATACTCATTGCTATTAACTGAAACAGCGTTATTTTTTTAGTCATGCTTTTCTCCTTAAGCACTTAACTACTTGGTTAAAGAAAACTACTCCCATTATATAGATGCGTATATCTATGAAAAAAAAACTTAATATTTTAAGATTGAATTGATGACATATTCACATTAAGAGCATAAATATTATCAATCAAGCAAAACTCATTCACTGGCATCCCCTCCTCTCGATTACATATTTGTAGAAAAGAAATACCAGTCTAATCATGAATTAATGATTATTTACAAAGTGATTACGTAGTCATTTTCAATGTAATTCATGTTTACTTTGTAAATAATTTCTATGTCAGTCGCATATTTCTTTTTTTTATATTGTTAAATATTCCCATTAATTTTATAAATTCAATGTTAAGCAATAATTAATGCCAACTAACTCTCTGTGATATCTATTTTCATTATTAATGTATGTAACGTTATATTTTAAAAGGATTTATCTGATGACTAAACTGCGCCCTTTATCACTATTTATAGGCTGTGCTTTTGCAGCAAATAGCTATGCCATGACACCTCAACCAGATCCAGATAACGTCGGCGGCTATGTCATTGAACGCTCACAAATTATTGCTGCCGAAAATGCTAAAACAACCGATCCTATGTACGATGTTTGGGCGCAAGCTTTAGCTACTGCATCAAATACTGTCGTGGAAGCCATCGCGCCAGGATTTAATACTAATCCTGATAATGTAAAGCGCGTAGAGCGGGTTTTTCCTGAAACCGAGTGGAATTTCCTAACCCAAATGGCAGCGCCTGAATATACTTACACCCGCTTTTTACGTGCTATAGGTAAATTCCCTGCTTTCTGTGGTGAGTACACTGATGGCCGTGACTCTGATGCTATTTGTAAGAAATCAATTGTTACTGCTTTCGCCCATTTTGCCCAAGAAACTGGTGGCCATATTAGTATTGAAAACGTCTCAGATAACCCATTAGGCCTTGAGGAATGGCAACAAGCATTAGTCCATGTTCGTGAAATGGGTTGGTCTGAAGGCCAACCGGGGTACACCACTGGATGTGGTCAAGATGATTGGCAAAATAAGCGTTGGCCTTGTGCTGAGGGGCAAGGTTACTTTGGTCGTGGTGCCAAACAACTCTCTTATCACTTTAACTACGGTGCATTTTCTGAGGTAATGTTTGACGGCGATGCAACCGTATTACTCAACAACCCGGGTTTAGTTGCTGACTCTTGGCTCAATCTCGCTTCAGCGATTTGGTTCTTCCTAACTCCTCAAGCGCCTAAACCTGCTATGTTACATGTTATTGACCGTACTTGGACGCCTTCTCAACGTGAAACAGATGCAGGTATCGGTTATGGGTTTGGTACGACTATCAATGTTATTAACGGTGGTATTGAATGTGGTGAGCAAAATAAAGATAAAGGTCAACCTGTTAACCGTATTCGCTACTGGGAAGGTTTAGTTGAAAACTACCAAATATCATTACAAAGTGATGAAACCAACACCTGTTGGCAACAAACACCTTATGGTAGCTTAAATCTAAATGGTGCTACTGATGTGCTTTACACTAACTGGGATGCAAATTGGAAATACTATCCAGATCGTCCAGGTGGTGTTTCATTTGAATGTGAATTAGTCGGTTTCCAAACCGCTTATTCTGCTTTAGTGGCCGGTGATTATGAAAAATGTGTTACTAATTTCTATGGATCACACGCTAACTGGCCAGCCGTACGCGTCGTCGATGAATTAGTTCCAGACACTGGTGGTGGTACAACAGATCCTACAGATCCGCCAGTTGATGGTGTTGCAAGTTGGGATCAAAATAAAGTCTATACAGGTGGAGAACAGGTCTCATACAAAGGCGCTATTTATGAGGCACAATGGTGGTCACAAAACAATCAACCTGATTTAGGTGCGCCATGGAAGCTGATCCAAGCGGCAGTTTCAACAACCAACGCAGCCTAACTACCACCGAATAATTAAATCAATAAAAATGGCTTTGATGCGGTTGTATACAACCCTATCAAGGCCATTTTTTATAACTAGCAACAATTATTACTGTTATTTTGTTGCAGCATCAAACACTAACTTACCTAATCGGTACAACCGCTTTGCTTGCTCGCTATAATCAATACTCTCACCCTGAGCACGACGACGATTTAACTGCGTATTAACGCCATCTTGATATACCTGCTGTAACTGGGATTGTAAGCTATCAAGATTATATGGAATACGATCACTACTCACTGAAAATGGCAAAATATATTCGGCTTGCATCACATCCCGATTATATTTCACAGCATCCACAATAATACGCCCTTTAGCCGTTTGTGGTGCATTCAAGTCATATGGCGGTAACCATTCATCAACCGGTTTAAGTTTATCGACTTGGTTAACTAACATAATCACTTTAGGTGCTTTACGCTGTTGGTTTTGAGGCTGTTTATAAAAGGCATCTAATGCGGACTTCAATGTCACATCAAGTTGTCGTGATGATTGATTAGCTTTCAATACCCAAATAACTACATCACTTTGGGTCATTTGCTTCAGCAGCTTTTTCTCTGTCTCCGCACTGCCATCAATACCGGGTAAATCGATAAGATTAATTAAATCAATCCCTTCAACCTCACATTTATAAGTTGTGGCTTTATCTGTTGATGGTAATGCGCTAACTTCAGCTGCAATTTCTCCAAGTAAGCCATTAATAACAGAAGATTTACCAGCACTCACCTGTCCAACAACAGCTACACGTAAAGGCTCAACCTCAATTGCTACCGCTTGTTGATCTTGGTCATGAAGCTGACTATGCGGAACCGCAGCATCATCAAGTTTAAATCGACCGCTATATAAATCAATCGCAACTGATGCAACCTCTTGTAATAACGTCGCCTTTAATTTGCTTTGAACTTCAGCACTAACATCATCAAATAACTTACCGACCACTAATCCACGTACTTCAGATAACCACCCCGTGGGAGTCGCGATTCTAAATAAACGATAAACATCATAAGCACTTTTAGCGTAACCCATTTTATCTTTAAGGGCATAACCTTGCTTTAAACTCGTTAAGGTGATCTTCTCTGAAAAAGGAACATGTTGTTGTAAAAAATGACGATAACGACGGCTGACTTCTTCAACCATCATTAAAAACTCTGGAGCAGTAAAAGCTAATTTTTGCGAGCTAGATTGCTGATGATATTGCGCTGCAACATCAGCAACCAAAACATAAGCATGAGCCTGTAAACTTTCCCATGCAGAATCTTGAGCTAACTGTTTATCAATCAACGCCACCATTTGTTGCCATACTTGATGATCGTGCTCGCTCCATTGTGGATTCGCTGCTACATGTAATGGTGCGATATCATCCATCACAGCATCAGCAACAACACGCTTACGGCGCAGCCACCAATATGGCAAGAAAGCCAATAAACAACCACCAGCAATAATAGCAAAGAACAACAACCACTGACCTTGTTGAATCAAATCAACCACGCCAAAACCGGCTAATACAACCACTGGCAAACAGATAGCCGATACCACTAACGGCAAAAAGCCTTCAGAGAGTTGATTAATTAAATGATAACTTTTACTGACCCGTTTCATTCACAGTCCTTTTTCGATGATGCTTTACTTAATTGTTGTCGATCAGCAACTTGCTTAACGGTTGTAAATGCTTGTTGATAAGCTAACTTAATTTGATCTTTAGATATGGGTTCACCTTTACTACGATGATACAAATACATACATGCTGCTCGACCAATGGCATAAGTTGATGAAAAACTCATTGCCGCAGCTGTTGCACTACCAACAGTTTGGCCATAAGCAGGAATAAACTTAACTAATTGGTTAAGTCCTAACTTAGATATATATTGCAGTAAAAAACCTGAACCCAACATACCGACAAATTCTGCATAATCTTTCTTATTCCAACTCACGCCATATTGATTAGCGAGACTATGTAGCATTTTTCCTTGAATAGCAGGTACGCTAAATAACCCAACAGCAGGAATAGCATCACTAGCACCAGCAGCGCCGGCATACCACAATACTTCTTGACGTAACTGGTAAAAATTTTGTTCTTCGCGATTAGTATGTGCTTGTTGATTTGATAATAAACTCAACATAGGTAGCGCATCAGTTAATGCACACTGCAATACATCAAGGCCAATAAATTGTTCATCATCGGGAATAAAATCAACCACTATCGGTTGATACATTGTTGCAGTTTTCGATTGCCATTGTGCGGGTTTTATCCCCCACACATCCATTACTCGCTGATGATTATAATCAATTGCTCGTTGCCGCTCTTGAATATCAACAATACTATTAACAGCGGTATGAATAACCAATAAATGTTTAATCGCACCGCTGCGTTTGATCTGCTTTAAGGCATTTAATAGGCCTGATTGTTCCGGCTCTTCAGCTTTCATTACCACCATTAATGCATGGCTTTTACCACTACACATAGCAATATCTTCAGCTGGGTCGTAATCCGCCTCACCTAATCCTCGTGTATCGAGAAAGCATACTAATGGGTTTTCAGCTGGATAAAGATAATGATGCGCAGTACGGGTACAAGGCTGAAAGCCATTACCGATCTCCACTAAACTATTTCCAGTGAGTGTTTGAATAATAGTCGATTTTCCAGCACCAGTTTTACCTAATAGCCATAAGGTTGGAATATGCTTTTGCCATTCATCAAACGCAGGCGCTAAGTCAGGATTAACCGAGGGATTTATATATTGATAAACTTTCTTAAAGAAGCGATTCATATCACCTACACAAAATAGTCAACAAAACAAATAGATATCTACTTCTAACATACTCCTATTTTCTCAATTTTGGAAAACAGTTAACGCTATTATAAAACGTTAACTTATTTATAGTTATAAAAAAGGGAATGATCATCACAATCATTCCCTTTGATTTCATTACTTTTTATTTACCAATTGAAGCCTTAATACTATTAGCAATAGACTCAGCTTTAGGCCCTAAAATAACTTGTGCACTTTTAGCGCCAATTCTAACAATACCCTTAGCACCAAGCTCTTTTAGAGCATCATCATCAAACAAGTTACAATCATTCACACCTAGGCGAAGTCGTGTTATACAAGCATCAACAGAAACAATATTATCAGTTCCACCTAGCGCTTCGATATAAGCTTTAGGATCCATTGTAACCAGCTGTGATCCTGACTTATCGTTAGCTTCATCAACTTCCGGTGTCGGCAGCTTAAATATTTTGATAACAAAGTAAAATATTACAAAATACAGTACAAAGAACACACCAACAATAGGTACTAGTAACCACGGTTTTGTCGCCAATCCCCAATTGAGAATAAAATCAATAAGACCCGCAGAGAAACCAAAGCCATGTAAAATACCTAATGAATTACATACAACCATTGCAACACCAGCTAGTACTGCATGGATCACATATAAAACAGGAGCTATAAATAAGAAACTAAATTCAAGTGGTTCAGTAATACCTGTTAAGAATGACGTTAATGCCAGCGATAACAACATCCCCCCTACCAACTTACGCTTACTTTTAGGTGAAGCTAATGTTAGTGCTAATGCTGCACCAGGAAGGCCGCCCATCATGACTGGATATGCCCATGCCATGTATACGCCAGCTTTCGGATCCCCCGCAAAGAAGCGATTAAGATCACCACGAGTTGTCATATCAGCAATTTTAGTAATAACTGAGTTATCAATATTTGGTAACGCTTGACCTAACGTTAGATGTGATACGACCTCAGGATTTAAACAAATTTGATGTAATGAAGATCCAACTTCATAAGACACTTTAGTACATTCACCAAGGCTGAACCAGAACACTGAGTGTAAAAAGTAATGAAGCCCTAAAGGTATTAAAGCACGGTTCATTACGCCATAAATAAATTGACCAATCGCACCACTTTGCGCAATCCAAGCACTAAAATTATCAATTCCATGCTGAGCAAAAATCCAAAACTCACCACAAAACCACGCCATCACTAAACAGCATAATCCGGCCACAATGGGTGTTAACCGTTTACCAGCAAAGAATGCTAAAAAATCAGGCATTTTTGCTTGATAAGAGTAATTATAAGCATGGCCTGAAATAATACCGGCGAGGATACCTGCGAAAAATCCAAGATTAACATCAGGATTAATGGCTATTGTTGCCTGCGTTAGAATAAAATATCCAACGACCCCTGCTAATGCCGCAGCACCTGAGCCATCTTTAGATAACCCGACAGAAATTCCTAAAGCAAAAATTAAGGGCAGATTATCAAAAATACTACTACCCGCTTTAGCAATAAAGCTGATATCAAGCATATCAGGCATCCCGAACCTCAACAGCAAAGCTGCAATCGGTAAGGTTGCGATGGGTAGCATCAATGCTTTACCTAATCGCTGGAAATAAGCGAAATTTACCATATTCGTGGCCTTATTTTATTGAGGATTAAAGCTACAGATAAAATATAAGCAGAACCTATATTTCATCTCAATCGCTCAATAAAATAATCTTTTTACGTAGTACGAATTAATACTAAACTTGCAAATAACAGTACTTTTTCATCAGTCGCATTTTTTTTCCTCTAATTCATGTACTATCTTCGTAAATAACAATACTTTTACGTCATATTTTAATTTCTAAGACCTCTGTAAATGGAGAGATAATTTGAAAGCAAGTTTAGAAAAAGTGCCACAGCGTGTTGGCGTATCATGGCGTTTGAAGCAGATAGTGGATAGAGAAAAAGATTTTAGCTGGCATTATCATAATAAAGAGTTCGAACTGATGCTGCATCGAAATTTTCACTCAAGATGCCATATTGGACATTATCATGGTGAGCTTGAACCACTAAGTATGATTTTAATTGCTCCTAATACTCCCCACGCCATTCAAGCTATCGAAACAAATAATAATGAAGATTTTGAGACTATCGTTATCTGGTTTAAACAAGACTGGATAGCTAATATGATGTTTAGTTGTCATGAACTAAGAAAGATTGATGTATTACTAAAACGGGCTCAAAAAGGGCTTTTATTCAACCAACAAGCTGCAAACGATGTGGCTATTATTGTTGATGATATTGTCACAGCTAATTACGACTCTATCGAGTTATTATCACAATTACTTAAGATTTTTGCCATTTTATGTAAGGATAAAACCAGCAAAACGCTTCAGTCTCACCACATTGATAATGAAATCATAACTCGCAACCATAAAGAAAAGATTGAGCGTATTTGTAATTTTATCGAAAAGCATTACGCAGAGCCTCTGACACTAGCTGATATTGCCAATAACCTTTGTACCAGCGAAAGTACTGTTCATCGGTTGTTTGAACAACACTTTAATGAAAGCTTTATTCAATACTTAAAAAAATTACGACTTAATCACGCTGCCGAAGCATTAATGTCAAGCAGCGATCCAATCTCTCACATTGCTGAACATGTAGGTTATCGAAATCAGGCAAACTTTAATCGTCAATTTAGGCAATACAAAGGCATGACTCCACGAGAATATCGTCGCACCTATAAATTAAACGCTAAAGTGTAGCCTCTTTAGTAATAATATAACGGTAGTGCTTATTAATCAGAATCATCACTAAAATACTGCTCACGGCTTGAACTCACTAAACTCGATACCACAATTGCCATGTAAAACACGCCAACAATGGCTTCAAGATATGAAAATACTTTAGCAATTGGTGTTATCGGTAAAATATCGCCATAACCCAGCGTCGTTAAAGTGACAAAACTAAAGTATGCGGCATCAGAAAAATTTTCATGCCATGATCCCTTGCTGAGACCATGAAAAGATCCAGGTAAGAAATGAATCAAAATTAAATAGCCAATTGCCCACATAAGACCTAGTAACAAAAACAATGCCATTGAACCAATGATTTTGTTGGTATTAATCGAACCAGTAAACAGTATTTGACGCATAATTGAGCGAAAAGTGCCAAAGAAGAAAATAAACATCAATAACAACATGATAATCTCTATTTCCTCGACCCCTAATACAGTACGAGTAATAACGGCCACCAGCCACGTTACGGCTAATGCTGATAAAAATCGAAACCAATTTTTATCAAAACGTAAACTTAGTAGGCAAATACCAAAAGTCATTAACGTAAAAGCTTCAAGAATATATTGTAAAAAACCTGACGTAATCACTTTTTCTAACGATGCACTGATCAATAAAAAAACCAAAGCTAATGTTAAATAGAAAAAGTTATTTTGAGCATTAATTCGCTGGCTGTTTTTATTCAACATCGGTCAATATTCCTTATTATTATTCATATCCTGTAAGCTCCATAAACCCTTTACCGCTCTGCGACCCCGTCACATTTATCGGGCCCTCCCAATAAGGGAACATAAAATGAAGCCACTGATTACGTCGTACAACACTTGTTTGGAGTTTTAATCCTTGTGATGGCACTTCAATTAACCAGCTTAATGGAAATTTAATCCCACTCACTTCACGAAAATGCTGTGGTTTCATACGGATTTGATTATTATCTAATTCAACGACTCTGCCATCAGGCCATGATCGTGAACCGATAAAATAGGGCCTTTGTCCTTTTTCACGTAATTGCGACACCATCAATGCACTACCATCCGCAAGATGAATTGAAAACCAATCCCATCCCAACTGTTTGGCACTGAGCATACTACTGCTCCACTCACGATCAAACCATCCACGGCCATTCACTTTGAATTGCTTACCATCAAGCTCAATGACGCCATCAATATCTAAAAACGGAGCACTATAATAATATGAGGCGATACCAAGCAATGGATGTTTTTGGCTATACCCTTCGTCACCTTGTAAAACAATAGAACCCTTTTGCTTAATATTTAGTCTAGCTAACATATCGTCATCGGAAAATTCAAGTTTTCCCGGAAATGGATTGCTAGTGACTGCACGCCATGACCAATTATCGAGCCAAGCCCGAAAAGGTTTAAGACTTACCCCAGCTTGGCCAATTCCACCACGAGCAAACCTTTCTGTCGCCCAGATTTTATCTTGTGTTGTTATCACTGCATGCGCCATATACATTTGCGGCGTTTTCCAACCCGTTAACTCATCATCACTCGTTGCCATACGAAATAACGTCCATTGAACGGCTATTTCTTTGCCTGTTTCAGTTTTTAGATTTGCCGTTAAATACCACCATTCCGCAAGATATTCAGGGTGTTCGCCATAATCTCGAGGGAAAACTATCGGCTCTCCTTTAACAACAGGTTCAAACACAAAATCTTTCGATTGGGTTAATGTCTTCACTGAATTACTTCGAGTAGGCTGATTATCACAACCACTTAATGGCATTATAATAAGCAGCATTATTGCTAGGTAATATTGCTGCCAACGAGATTGTAGAGTTAAAGCTCTCATTAAAATGACTCTCGTAAAGATAAAATTGCTGACCGGTGAACTAAGCGCCATACAGGCCATGCACCTGCAACTAATAAAACCAACAAAGCAGTCCCTAACGTCATCAAATAATCATAAGGAAAATACTGTACTTGCATTGTCCAGCCAAAAGAGTATTTCAACACCACATCAATCAACAACTGGGCTAACAGTAACCCTAACGGCAGGGCCATCAATGCTGTCATCAAACCAATAACAAGCAATTGTCCGCCACCGAGTAGTGCTAATTCAATCCCCGTCATTCCCATACAGCGCAGTAATGAGAATTGTCGTTGTCGAGAAATCTCGCCAGCTATTGTTGCGAAGAATAAACCACAAATAGCAATAAATAACGTTAAATTCCCTAACGTTGATGTCACAACAAAAGTACGATCAAACACGGTCATCGCTTGTTTCATTAATGCAGCGTTATTGCGAATTCGTTCAGGCTGCAAACGGAATTGCTCACCTAATTTTGCTAGTAATTGCTCGGACTTAGCACCCTTATTTAAATGAATCGCTAACCCTACTTGTCCTGAATTAGGCCAAAAGCGTTGCCATTTTTGCTGCGAAATGAGTACCTGTCCGTAAGGATTACCATAGTCATAATAAATACCGACAACTAACCAATCTTTATTCATTGGTGCTGGCAGATTAATAATATCTCCAGGTTTCCAATGATATTTCAGCGCCATAGATTCACTGACCATTACCGCACGATCATGATGCAATTGTTGCCAATAATTATTAATACCGACCTTCACCGAAAGTGCTTTGTGCTCTCCCGATGTTTGCCCAATACTCATCACTTGAATGGTGCCATTGTTTGAACGTGTTTCTTTTTGCCAGCTCCACCACACTTGCTCAACGTCAGGTTGTTCTTGCAGCCACTTTGAAATACGTGGTGCCATATTCATTGATGGACGAATATATATATCAGCAGCTAATCGTTGCTCAAGCCAATTTTCAGTAGTATTACGAAAACTACCGACCATTGTTTCCATGCCAATATTAGAAGCTAATGCCAACATAAAGGCCATTGCTGCAATACCGCGATAACTTAAGCTTGCTGCTGCATCGAAGAAAAACCATCGCATACGTGCTCTACGGCTAATATTGCCCAAAAAGTGAAACAGTAACCACAGCAAATAAGGCATCATTAGCCCAGATGCGATCAAAATAAAAGCAATTAAAGCGAACCCTGCTAACTGTCCATGGGGTAATTGATAAACAGCAAAAGCACCCACAATAAACACACAAGAAAACAAAGCTTGCCATGCAAACTCTCGACCACTGAAACGTACTAATGCTAAGTGGGTTGATAAACGCGCTGGTGGCGTTTTAATCAATCGCACTAATGGCCATGTACATGCAAATGCACAACCAAAAATCGCAATCGCTAAACTTGCCGCCCCCCATTGCCAATTCCAATGCACTTGAAGACTAACATTCGCGTTATATAAGTCATTCAATGATGCTGCAACCGATGGCAACAATTGCTGTGCTAGCAGTAATCCAATGATATTACCGCCAACGAGGCCAAGTAAGACCCATAAGCACAGCTCACCAATTAACGCACCAGCGAGTTGAGTTCCATTAACGCCAAGTTGTCGTAATACACCCACTAACGGCTGTCGTTGTGCTAAAGATAATGACATCGCTTGGTAGAAAATAAATAAGCCAACAACAAACGCAAGCATACCCATCGCAAATAAATTCAAATGGAATGCGTTGGTGAGAGGCTCTAATTTAGCGCTTTGTTTGCGTTCAAGAGTTAAACCTGGAGGTAAAATATGCGTCAGTTTCATCAACTGCTTACGACTCATTTCACCACAAACAACAGCACTAAACCCAGAACTGGGTTGTAATTCACGTAATAGAGAGATATCAGCAATCATCCGTGAATCATTCATACGACTATCATTGATCACTTCCAATGGACCAATTTTACGTCCTGAATCAAGCGTGAGCATATCGCCACTTTTGACGCCAATATAGCTTGCTAATTGCTTTCCCAACATAATGGGATACGGCGGCCGCATTAATGTTAATAATTTAACTTTACCGGCATCAATTCCATTACTTTTTACCGCGCCTAACATAGCAACAGGATCGATACCAAGTAGTTGAAAATCCCGTTGCTTTTCAGTAATGATTCGATGTTCTATTACTGGAGCACAACTTTTAAGCCCCGCTCGACGCATTTGAATGTAAAAACCTTGCGGTACATTCATGCCAATTTGAGCGTGACGAATACGGTATGGAAAAGGATTAGAAAAAAGTTGTTCACCTTTACGGTAACTTTCTTTGGCTTGTTGATTAACTCCCATTACACCAACCAAGAGTGCAATGCCTAATGTTAAACCAAGCCAAACTAAAACAATTTGTAATGGATGACGGCGATAATGCCCCCAAAGCGCATTAGCTACGGGGCGTAACATTAAGCTGGCCTCCCTGCAAACGAATACATCCCTGCATATGTGATGCGACTTTCTCACTATGGGTAACAACTAATAACGTGCAATGAAGTTGTTTCGTTAATGAAATAAGTAATCGAATAACAGCATCAGCATTGCGCTCATCTAAACTGCCGGTGGGTTCATCTGCAAGTAACAAGGCGGGTTCCATATAAATGGCACGAGCAATCGCTGCTCGTTGCTGTTGACCTCCTGAAATTTCTTCAGGATAACGTAATAATAATGGCCTCAAGTCCAGTGCAGAAATTAATTTTAACCACAGCTTATCGTCATCTGGTAGCCCTTTTAATTGCCGACAAAAACGAATATTATCTGCCACTGTTAACGTCGGTAATAAATTATATTGCTGAAATACTAGACCGATATTTTTACGACGAAAAGCAGTACGCTCACGCTCAGAAATTGCATGTATTGCCGTACTCCCCAACCATATTTCACCCGATTCAGGTTTATCAAGCCCAGCTATTAAATTCAATAATGTACTTTTTCCTGAACCACTTTCTCCCATAAGAGCCACTTGATCTCCGGGATTTAAAGATAAATCAGCGCCCTGAAGCACAGAATGAAACTCAGTACCGTCTAGATAACCTTTACAGAGTTCAGATAGTCGTAACATGTCCAATCACCAACGTTTACTTACATTACAAATTAGCTACTATTTATTTTAATATTGAATAACTAAAATAATAGTTATTCAATATTACCTGTTTTATTCTTTACATAACAGTTTAGTCATTAACTATTATCGCTTTAAACGCTAATCCTATTGATATATTCCTCTTTAACAACAAACAGCTACCAAATAAGAGCAATAAATAGTCACCAGCAAACCGGATATGCCGGAAAATTTAATTTTAATAACTATAAGACAAATACGCATATTAAATTAAACAATAGATAGACTGATTATTTTAAAAATAACTATTCCTTGAGTGAATTATTTAAGGGGTTTTCTTCATCATAAAGCGACAATATTTATATGCATAAAAGCCCATAAAAGGTAGTGATAATAAACATATTAAATGATAAAAACTATCATCTTCTACTGTTTAGTATTGCTTTTAATCAATAAAAAGCCATTATCTTTAAAGACGATATTAAAAAAGTTAATAACCGTTTATTTTCGTCCTTATATCACAACACGGAATTTAGAGTGGTTAATTAATGAGCAAAAATATTCTTGTAGTCGGGGCTTCTGGTTATATCGGTAGTCACTTAGTGCCTAACTTATTAGAACTTGGCCATCATGTTAGAGCAACAGGACGTAATCTTAAGCTATTAGAGAAACGTGGCTGGGGACATATAGATAATTTAGAGTTAGTTGAGTTAGATTTAGAGCGCGACCAAGATTTGACCGATCTATTTATGGGTATTGATACGGTTTACTTCTTAGTTCATGGGATGAATCATGGTCATGACTTCATTGAATTTGAACTCGATTGCGCTCGTCGATTTAGTCATTACCTTGCTCTTAGTCACGTTGAGCATGTTGTTTATCTTGGTGCCTTACAATCACAAACCAGCCAATCAAAACACCTAACGGCTCGTAAAGAAACGGGGAACATTCTTCGTGATAGTGGCAAGTGTGTGACTGAACTGCGTGCAGGTATCATTATTGGCCCCGGCTCTGCTGCTTTTGAAGTAATGCAAGATTTTGTCTATCACCTACCGATTATGTTAACGCCTGATTGGGTTACATCGCGAAATTCCCCTATCGCATTACGTAACCTACTCTACTACCTAACAGAACTTATCGAATGCCCTCAAGATCATAATCTTATTTTAGATGTCGCTGGCCCAGAGCAAATGACATATAAAGATCAAATGGTCAGACTTAGTAAGATCCATGGTAAAACCATTCGCGTCATTCCATTAAAATGGTTAAGTCCAAAGATGGCGACTTACTGGCTACGGTTTATAACCTCCGTTCCTACTAATATCGCACGCGCACTTATTGGCGGTTTAAGTTGTGATCTCCCTGCTGATGGCAGTGAACTTCAACGTCGTATTCCTCAACACCTCATCAGTTATGAAGAAGCGATCCAAGAAGCATTAGACATGAGTACAGAATTAGTTAAGAGTGAAATTTGGGGCTTTGATCCAGATGCACTATTACGCTGGCAAACCGGTTATGGCTATTATCCCAAGCAAGCTGGCTACACACTCAAAACAGACGCAAGCTGTGAAGCTCTCTGGCGTCAAGTGCAGCTTATCGGTGGAGAAGAAGGCTACTTTTTTGCTAATAGCTTATGGCGAGTTCGAGAATGGATGGATGCCATGATTGGTGGTGATGCGCTACAACGTTATCGCCGAGATCCACAACAACTACAACTGGGTGATAAAATAGATTCATGGAAAGTGATCAGTCTTGAAAAAAATCATTTCCTGTCGTTATTATTTGGTATGAAAGCACCGGGTTTAGGCCGATTAGAATTCACGATTGAAGATTGTGGCGATCATCGCACGATAGATATTCGTGCATGGTGGCACCCAAAAGGGTTCATGGGATTACTGTATTGGTTTGCTATGATGCCTGCGCATTTGTTTATTTTCCGCGGTATGACTCACGCTTTAGTTAAACGCTGTAAAGCAAAAATACAAGAAGGTAATATCGACACTAAATAACGCCTACCGTTAATTTATCATTCACGATATTCGATAATAAAATACAGCTATAAAAAAACCGAAAGCATCACACTTTCGGTTTTTATTTTAACAACATAGGTATACGGTAATAATACCCTATTGAATTACGCTGTTTTTGCCGTTTTTGATGCGCACGTCATTTTCCATGCTGCAATAGGACCACTCAGTAGCGTTAGTCCAATTAATAATGAAACGGGTACTGCTGTTATAACAATGAAGGATTGTAGAGCATTCAACCCACCATCACCGGCCAATAATAATACCGCAGCAACAATACCCATAGTGATAGCCCAAAATAAACGATGCTTACTACTTGGTTCATTATCACCTGAAACGACCATCGCAATTGAATACGCCATTGAATCACCTGTTGTAACTACGAATGTTGTGGTTAACACTAAAAACGCAGGTAACAAAATATAACTCAATGGTAGATTAGACAATGATGCTAATAATACCGCGGGTAAGCCACCATCATTTAGCGGACCAGAGATCATACCTGGGTTATTAAGCTCTAATGAAATACCTGTACCACCTAACACCGCAAACCAAAAGTTTGTTGCAATCGGAGCACCTACAGCAACACACAAGATTAAACTACGGATACTACGACCTTCAGAGATTCGAGCGATAAAAATAGCCATCATTGGTGCAAAACCAATAAACCAACCCCAGAAAAACCATGTCCACCATAAGTTCCACTCAGGTTTAGCCGTGGTCAAACTCATCGTTCCCATATTTTGCAAATAGCTACCAAAAGCAGATCCAAATTCTTTTAATAAGAACGTTGTTGGACCTAGAATCAACATTGCAGCTAAAAGTACAAAAGCGCCGATGACATTAAGGCGTGATAACCACTGTAAACCTTTATCCATCCCTGATGCTGCTGAGGCTGAATAAATTGCTACCACAACCGCCAGAATAATTAGCTGGGATTGAGTGTTATTTTCTAAACCGGTTAATAACTCAAGGCTATAGCCTAACTGCGAGGCTAAAAATCCAATCGGACCAATAGTGCCTGCAGCAACAGCAATAATTGAGCATGCGTCAATGACACTACCCAGCCAATGATTTTCTAAACGATGTCCAAAAAGTGGAAATAATAAAGCGCGAGGACGTAATTTAATACCATGTTCATGATGAGCGTACATTAACACTATCGTTGATAGCGTACCTAATACAGCCCAAGCAAGAAATCCCCAATGTAAAAAGGCTTGATCTAATGCAGGAGTAACTGCGGCAAGTGTACCGCCTTCTACACCAGGAAATGATGGTGATGGTGTCATAAAATGATAAATAGGTTCAGCTGCTGACCAAAAAACACCGCCACCAGCAAGTAGCGTACACATGATCATCGCTAACCAGCGAAATGTACCAATTGTCGGTTTACTTACACTGCCCATCACTTTTTTACCGAACGGGCTAATCGCAACAATTAGTGCAAGAAAAAAATTAACAAGCATCAACCACTGCCAACTTGAGCCAAAGGTTTTAGCTGCAGAGCTAAAAGATGTTTGAATCATTGCGGTGAAAGCTGGCATATCAATTAAAGCAGAAAGGACGAATAAGCTAATAAACCCAATCGTTAGTGCTGGAACGAGTTTGTTATCTAAACCTTTCAATCCCATGACTATATTTGGCGTTGTATCATTACTAATTTGGCTTGTATTGCGTTGCATAAATCTCTCACGCTGTGTGTGAGGGAAGACACACTAGCAGCATATAGATATTAACACCAGATAAATTTCTCTATAAATTTCAACACCAAAGCGTACAAACAAACACTTTTCTAAGTTTGTAATTTAAAAACAAAAACTTATATTTTGTCCTACAAACCAATATAACAACAAGCAAAAATCATCGTGACCATAAAATATCATTACCGCAAAACATTTTAGCGATTCAAAAAATGATTACTGAACAAATCATATCAACCAATACCATTGCAAACTTAGTTACCATTCTCATATTTTAACAATCCAGTGAATGTGACATTTTGCGCAAATACCCATGTTCCTATGTCCTATAGTAGAAGCCATTTTTTAAACGCCCCTATAGAGACACATAATGAAATCCACGTTAATTTGTGCCGTCGTTGCGGCAACCATTTCCCCTTCCATTTTTGCTTGCACAACTATTCTTATTGGTAATCAAGCAACAATTGACGGTAGTTATATTATTGCAAGAAATGCAGATCATAGCCCACTCGTTAATCCTCATTGGTTTAATCACCCTCATCAGACCAATACCCACGGTGAATTTAAATCTAACAGTAATTCTTTTACCTACTCTCTACCTAAAACAAGTCTTGCTTATAGCAGTTTCTCTAAAGCAAAAACGCAAGATACCTCCTTTGGTTCGGCAGGTTTTAATGAATTAGGTGTCGGTATGTCTGCCACTGAAACTATCTATAACAACCCAACTATGCTTGCTGTTGATCCCTATAATGATGAAACGGGAATTAATGAAGATTCAATTGTTAATGTTATTTTACCGCGGGCAAAAACAGCTAAAGATGGCGTAAAATTATTAGGCAGTATTATAGAAAAAAAAGGGGCTGCGGAAGGATTTGGGGTAGCTTTTGTTGATAAAACGGGCATATGGTATTTAGAAACAGGTAGCGGCCATCAGTGGATGGCAACCAAACTAGATAATCATGATTATTTCGTCTCTGCCAATCAAGGACGTTTACAACGTTTTCACCCTAACGACACTGATAAATACCTTTCAAGCCCAACGCTCATAACCTTTGCAATTGCTCAAGGGGTATATAAACCCGCACATGATGGGCCCTTTAACTTTCACAAAATCTATTCTGTTGATAATGCCAATGATCGCCTCTATAACTACCCTCGAGTCCATGTTATACAGCACATGTATAGTCATGGCATCAAAACAACGTTAGCTAATCCATTAGAGTTTCCTGTATTTGCAATGCCAACCCATAAATTGTCAGTGAACGACGTAAAAAAAGGGTTACGTAACCACTATCAAGGCTCGACACACGATCCATATACCAACGTAAACCCCAATGAAGCTTATCGGCCGATATCAGTATTTAGAACTTATCAATCCCACATTCTTCAAGTTAGGCCAACACTCCCTCAAGCTATTGGAGAGGTTGCCTATATCGGTTGGGGAATGACAGATCTCACACCATATATTGCGTTTTATCAAGGTGCGAAAATTCCAGCTATCTATAAAACGGGAATCGGTAAAACAGCCGATAACTTCTCTGCCTATTGGCAATTACGTAAAGTACAAACTCTGGCGATGACTGACTATAATCAGTTTGCTCCAATGGTTAAAACTGCATATGCCAAATTTGAGAAAAAGCAAAAAGCCTTAATGAAAGAGACTGAGGAAAAATATTTAGCTATCTATAAAACTCAGCCTCAAAAAGCACAAGCATTATTAAATGATTTTGAATTAACCACCACGAATCAAGCGATGGCAACTGCAAGTAAACTCCAAAATGCTATCATTACCCAAATGACATCAAATATTAATACTACCTACCAATTCTCAGGAGCTTAATATTCTTCTAATAGCGTAACTACGCTATTAGAGCGTCACATCTACAGCTATTAAAAAAGGCTGTCATTCAATGACAGCCTTTTTATTTTTAATAAAGATATTAATCAATAATTAAATCATATTGAGTACAGTGATGGTTTACGATATGAGTAATTGTCTGACGATCGATTTTTTTCCACGAGTCTGAATGATCTAATGGCTCAGATGCAAGGATGGTTTTTTTCGCTGAGCACTGAATAAATACTGGTGGTGGCTGATGATCAGAGCTATAACGAACCACCCAAAATTGCTCGCCATCAGAAATACAAAGCGATGTTTTTAATGGTTCGGTTATCGCCTTATCCTCCATTGCTTGTTCGATTTCATACAGCGTCTGATTAATCGCAGCAATCGGGTCAATTCTTAAGCCATTTTTAATCATCATCAAGAAAATCAATTCACTATCAGTTGTTCCTACGCGTTTTAAAAATAACTCTTCCGTTAATTGTCGTACCAGAGTGAATTTTACCTGATCAAAACCACCAATATGGCCATTATGTAAAAACATCCAATTATCAAGTACAAATGGATGACAATTAACACGCGATACTTGTGATCCCGTAGAATGCCGAATATGTGCCATAAAGCGATGAGAGCTAATATGGTGAGCTAACGATCGTAAATTCTCATCACCCCATGCAGGTAAGATATCATGGTAGTAACCAGGTAATGCACGATGAGAATACCAACCTAACCCAAAACCATCCCCATTAACTCGAATAGTTCGTTTTTTATTCGACTCTACACTTTGCTGAATTAATGAATGCTCGGGTTGATAAATTAATTCATCCAAATAGATACTATCACCATGATAGGCTAACCATCGGGACATAACGTATTCCTTACTCAAAACAAAAAATACTAACGAAGCAGGATAATTTATCATGCGCTACGCTTGATAACTATGCCTATGTCATATATCGTGACTTGCTTATTAATTAATATATTTATAACAAAAACATATCATTCGCGCTCTTTCATATATTGCTTTGGTGGTCGCCCTAACGTTTTTTTGAAAAACAAAATAAAGGCACTGACAGACTCATAACCTAAGTCTTCAGCTACACGTTGAACAGACTCACCCATTGATAGTTTTTGAAGCGCCACGACGATATGCAGCTGTCCACGCCAACGGCCGAATGTTAATCCAATTTCTTGTTTAACAAGTCGTGCTAATGTCCGCTCACTCATCGCAAATTGTGTCGCCCACTCACCAACTGTATTTCTATCCCCAGGATTTGCTAATAATCGTTTCGCTATTTGATTCAACCTATGTTCAGAGGGAATAGGGAAATCAAAATGTTCTGTTGGCATTGATATTAATTCATCAACTAACACATCAACTAAACGTGCGACTGAACCATCTTTATCATAATCCTGTTCTTCCTGAGCAAGACGAATGATTAACTCGCGTAATAAAGGCGAAATAGAAAGCGTACATGCTTTGTTTGGCATACCGATAATATCTTGCTCAACAAATAGCATACACACATCAGCATCTGGTGAAATCCGATTACTGTGCGGAACTTGACTGGGTATCCATACCGCACAATGTGCAGGCACCATCCACACCGCATCATTAATATGACACTTAGCAAACCCAGTTAAAGGCATAACTAATTGGCCTTTATGATGTTGATGGAATGGCACTTCCTCTTCCTTTTCAATACCAGCAATACGCAATGCCAGTACCTTTTGTGGGTAGAGATCTGTATCAAATTCCATAAAACTGGTTTTAAAATTCATGTTATGTCCGTTTTTAGATATGAATTGTCAATATACCCGAATACAGAAATAAAAGTAAAGCTTATTATTACATCATTGCTTTATAGGAGACTGATATGTCACACAACGTACGTAAAATTGCGCATCCAGCGCTGGTGATCGCAGGAATCTTGCTAATCGCAAGTAACCTTCGTGCACCAATCACTGGTCTAGGCCCTATTCTAGACTTTATTTCTCATGATCTTGGCTTATCAGCAACACAAGCCGGTATGCTTACCACATTACCATTGCTAGCCTTTGCCATTTTCTCACCAATATCTTCTGGCCTAGCAAGAAAGATGGGACTTGAGCCCTCATTGATGTTAGCACTGGTACTCGTGGCTGCTGGTATTGTTGTCCGTTCGGCTGGCTCAACCACCATGCTCTTTTTAGGTACCTGTATTATTGGTGTGGGTATTGCTATCGGTAACGTATTGCTACCAAGTTTGCTAAAAAGAGACTTTCCAACTCAAGTACCGACACTAACTGCTGTTTATGTACTTGTCATGGGTATTGGTTCTACCGTAAGTTCTAGTTCTGCTATTCCTTTGTTTAATTTAGCAGAAAAACTACACATTACTGCTATTCCAAACTGGGCATTTTCACTTGCTGGTGTCATTATCTTCCCAGCGCTATCTATCTTAGTGTGGTTACCACAGTTAAGCGGCAATACTCGTCCAGCAGCAGACACCGCGGAGATTGATAGCCATAGTTACTTATGGCGTTCAGCAGCAGCTTGGCAGGTAACGATTTTCCTTGGTCTTAACTCATTTATTATGTACATCTTTATCAGTTGGTTACCAAGTATCCTAATTGATAACGGCTACACAGAAAACCAAGCGGGTTATATCCACGGTATTCTTCAACTTTCAACAGCAGTGCCAGCATTAGTACTTATTCCACTAATGGCAAAAATGAAAGATAAGCGTGGTATGAGTGTGGCAATGGCGATACTGTCATTTGTTGGTATTCTTGGCCTATTATTCATGCCAGAGCACGCAATTGTATGGGTTATTGCTTTTGGTTTCAGCTGTGGTGGTGGTTTTATTCTTGGTCTATCATTCGTAGGTATTCGTACTCATGATGCACACCAAGCAGCAGCACTATCAGGTATGGCGCAATGTATGGGTTACCTACTTGCCGCTACTGGCCCTATCATTTTTGGTTCATTACATGAAATGACAGGCAGCTGGCATACACCATTACTAATGACTGCTGGTGTATGTATTATCTGGGCATTATTAGCGTTATTTGCGGGTCGTTCACATGTCATTGTTCGCACTAAGAGCGGTAAAGATATCATTATCGATGACACTGAACAGCAGATTCAATCTCATCCACATACTGATGTGCATGCAGAGATTAAACATCTAAAAGCAGAGTTACAACGTATTACTAAAGAGCGTGACCAACTGAAAAACGCTATTGAAAATAAACAGTAATCTTGCATCAATAGATCGCTATCAGCATACAGCTGGTAGCGATTTTTTATCGCAATATATAGTTAGTTATGCAACATGATCTTTTAATAACAGCAATTTAAATACATCATCATTCGTCGTAACGTTTGTTTTATTTAAATGGTTATTACCCAAATGAAACGTCTATCTTTAATCACTGCCAATTTAGCCTTACTTTCTCCTTTCGCTTTTGCACAAACAGTCATCCCTCAATCTCAAGTTAATATGCCTGACATCATTACAACAATTATCATATTTCTAATTGCACTAGGCACTTACCATCTAACTAAAACTAAAATCCAACAAAAAAAACCGAACCTTCCTGTAGTAATACATCATGTCGCTGGCGCTATTATGGCGGCTATTATTTTCTATGTTATCTTCTTTTTTATCGGTTTTTGTTTCTAACATAACATCAATGCTGAACCCCAAGCGGTGATCAAAAAAAGGCCACTCAAGAGTGACCTTTATCTATTAATAACGCGCTTTAACCAAATTGATGTTCAACCTGCTCAGCTGTAACAAATTTATCATGCGTTGCTAATTGAGCTTGATAACGTTGAATATTAGGATAATGACTAATCATACCGTTATTTTGCAGTATTTCGGCAATAAACGACATCATGATATCAGCCCCAGTGAGTCGTTCTTCAACTAAATAAGTTTTACCTTCAAGGCGCTGCTCAAAATAGCCAATCACTTTTTCAGCTTCAACGTCAGCATAACCTTCTAAAAAGTTAGTTTTTGCCCCGTCTTTAGCGACAAACATCTTTAATAACAAAGGTAAAATCGCTGAACTTTCAGCAAAGTGCAACCATTGTAAATATTCAATATAAGCAGGCGTTCCAAGCTTTGGCGCTAGATTAGCACCATACGTTTGAATCAAATATTCAGTAATAGCCCCTGATTCAGCAATCACTAACCCATTATCTTCAATAACGGGTGATTTTCCTAACGGATGAATAGCTTTCAACTCTGGCGGCGCTAAAAAAGTAACACTGTCACGAAGATAAGGTTTTACCTCATATTCCAACCCAAGCTCTTCTAATAACCAAATAATACGTTTTGAGCGTGATTTATTTAAATGATGCAATGTAATCATAATATACTCACCTTTATTATTGAGCTTGATTGGTTTGAATAACTAGCTTGCCAAAATTCTTACCTTCTAATAGACCTATAAATGCTTGAGGTGCATTTTCTAGCCCTTGAACTAAATCTTCACGATAATGAATTTTACCTTCGGCTAACCACTGGCTCATATCTGCTGCAAATTCATCATAACGATCAGCATAATCATCAAAAATAATGAAACCTTGCATCTTAATCCGCTTCACAAGTAACGTCCCCATTAGCATCGACATCCGATCGGGTCCTTGCGGTAGTTCAGTCGCATTGTATTGAGAAATCAAACCACATAGTGGAATACGAGCACCAGTATTTAATAGTGGTAACACTGCATCAAATACTTTGCCGCCCACATTTTCATAATAAACATCAATACCTTGCTCGCAAGATTGTGCTAGTTTTTCAGCAAAATCGTCCGCTTTATGATCAATGCAATCATCAAAACCTAATACTTCTTTGGCATAGCGGCATTTTTCTTCACCACCAGCAACACCAACAACACGGCAACCTTTAATTTTACCAATTTGACCAACCATTGAGCCAACCGCACCGGTTGCTGCTGCGACGACAATCGTATCACCTTGCTGAGGCTTACCAATATCAAGTAGACCCATATAAGCAGTAAAACCAGGCATCCCCATCACACCCAAAGCATAAGATGGATGTGTTGGATGCATGCCTAATTTAATTAAACCTTCACCATTTGAAATAGCATAATCTTGCCAGCCTGAATAAGATAAAACCCACTCTCCTTGCTGATAATCGGCATGATTGGACTGCTCAACTTGGCATACCGTACCGCCAACCATCACCTCACCTAAAGCAACTGGATCAGCATACGATTTAGCATCGCTCATACGACCTCGCATGTACGGATCTAATGATAAATACACACTACGTAATAAAATCTCTCCTTCACTTATCATCGGTATAGTTGTTTGTTCTAAGCGGAAATTATCTGCCACAGGTGCGCCAATAGGACGAGAAGCTAATACGATTTTACGGTTTATGTTTTCCATTGAGCTTTCCTTTTCATTCTTTTGCAAATAATAGACCAGTCGTCTAGTGTTGTTTTATAAAAAATCCCGTTGCTGTTATAACGGGACAATTATCAAATATAAGACTTAAAAATCTGGCCGTAGCTGAGTTTTAGTTGTAGCTAACGCTTGCTGTAATACATTTAAATCTTGGCTAAGCTTATAAAATAAACTGGCACCAAGCCATAATTGATACAATGTTTGTGCGGCTAATTGACTGTCTTTCACAGTAATCGAACCATCTTTAATACCATCCTCAATGCAAAGTGCAATTAAATTAACAATACTATAAGCACCGTTTCTTAATGCTTCTCGCATTGGTTCTGAAAGATCTGACACTTCAGCACTAAGCTTAACAACTACACATTTATTGGCGTTACAGGTACCATCATCAATTTCTAACCAACGTGAAAAATAGTCAGTTAAACGTTCAAAACCACTACCTGTACCTTGTATTAAAATCGCTGCCACATGCTCAAGGTAGTATTCAAAATAATCTTCAATTAACGCCTCACCAAATTGCTCTTTCGATTTAAAGTAATGATAAAAAGAACCTTTTGGCACAGCTGCTGTTTTTAATAATTCTGACAAGCCAACATTAGTGAATCCTTTAGCAACCACAAGTTGGTAACCAATATTAAGAATATGTTGACGTGTATCGTTTGTTTTTGTGTTCATGCGCTAACTATAAACTCGACTAGACCAGTCGTCTAGTGCTTATTTTAAATATATTTTTCGCAAGTGATCAATAATCACTCATCCACCTTCTGAAAAGAGCGAATATAACGAGCAAGCTCACTTAACTCAGCATCATCAGCTCGATTACAATCATGTGATGATAAATACCCCTCATAATGCTCAAAATACTTCGTTGATTTTGATTCGATTAATTTAAAACCCGCATCATTCCCAGTCCCATGCATAGGAAATAATTTACTATGTAAGTGGTCAACACCGTAGCCTTCAAAGAACATGCCAGTTCGACCGACATCATCAAAAGCACGATCCAAGACATTCGCCACTTTTTTGGTTGCCAAAATCAATTGTGTTAATACTTCATCGGATTGCTCAAACGCATAACTACCACAATGATGTTTAGGGATCACAACAGTAAACCCCTTGGTATTAGGGAAAATAGAAAGAAAAGCCATGTGGGTCTCATCCTCCCATACTTTATGACAAGGTATTTCTCCTGCAACCATTCCACAAAAAATACAACCCATGTATATACCCCCTACAATTAAATAAAACATTACTATTCAAAAAGTTATAAATACATTTAATCCATCATGCAACTGCTTTATCTATGGCTACTTTATATCATGATGATAAACCCAAACTATCCCCATGGATTTACGAGGATATTAATAGACATACGGCGCCGAACACGTATGATCTACATCATTAGCAAAACACCTGTATTACACTGTCAATTGGAATATCGTTTTGATTAGAGAAAATGTCTTTACCCCTTTTGCAACTTGGAGCAAGCCGTTAGTTTCTGAAGTTGCAGAAGCAATCAACTTATTAAAAGATAATGGTTATGATGCTAAGCAACTTACTTTAGCAACTGGACTACAAGAAAAAAACATCTGTAACTGGACTGCTAAATATAAGAAAGAGCCATTAGATGTTTCTTCAATCCCTTACCCTTGCTGGTGTTTTATTGCCGCACTTATTGGTCGACCTAACATCGCAACCAATGGCCGAGTGATTGAAGTTGATGAGATCAAACGTGTATTACGTTTATTTAAGCCTTCTGCATTTGGTAGCCAAAATACGTTTGTATGTCCAACTAGCGATCAATTCGCAAAATTAATCGATAGTGGCTTATTTGCAGAAATGACCACAGACAATATTGCAGCACTATTTAACTGGAAACCAGAAAACGTCAATGAAAGTTTACGTGCAGGTAAATTACCTTACTTAAACTGGTGTTTAATCATGATGATGTTTGGTATTAACATTCAAAAAATGGCGTTAAAAGACTTAGATTCTGAAATTACACTTAATCAATAATTGTCCCATTATTGCCTAAAAATAACGCCTTGTGATCGGTACTTTACCCACAAGGCGTTGCTGCATCTAAAGGCTCATAATATTCATATAATCAGAGCTTGAATAGTCAGGCTCAGTGATTTTAGTTAAATCCGTCATAATTTGATAACGCATTTTCTTCGCTAACTTTAGCATTTGATTTAATTGCATTGTCGAGTAATCAACCGACACTTTTATAGCGGCAGTTGGATCCTGATGATATAGACGTATTAATTGCTGATCTGTATTAGAAAATGTCTGATAAATATTATGTTGTGCCCGCTGCCAATTATTATTAATAAATGATAAATATTTTATAGGATGTGTTGTAGCTAAAGTCGTTAAACTTCTAAATTGCCAATAAGCAGAATCATCAGAATAGGTATCGGTCCCCGTTTTATATGCAGTAGGAAAATCATGTAGCCCTGTATATAAAGGAATTAATATAGACTCTGCCAATATACCGTAGCTCTGCCAAATCACGCCTTGAAAAGGAACTGGCATCGTCGGCCTTAACTGAATAATATGTGATTCAATTTGACGATCAACACGAATAGGACGATCACCTGAATGTGCTAGCACTGTATTTTCGTAGGTTGCACTCAATACTTGTGCAACTTTATTAACACTAATTTTTTCATCCGGCTTCATAAACAATGGATATTGTGTCAATCGTACTTGCTGATCGACTGAATTAGAGAGTATTTGTTGTCCGAGCCATTCACGATCAACATTAAAGGTATCGCCAATCACACCAAACGCTTTCGCAAAATTAAAATCATCTCGCTGCGGGTTAGACAATAACTTGTGCTGCTGAACAAATTCAAACAACCCTTTGGAATGCAATACCTCTTTGGAATCCAAATTAATACCATGGATCCTCAAGCCATTCGCTAACATCGCATAACTATCATCAGGTACTTTAACTGCAATCCAATGATGACCTGAGCCTATTTCCATTAACCATGCTTGATTAATATCAGCAATATATAAACTATTGCCCTCACCTGCTCCATATTTTTCAATATAGCTTCCAAGTAACTCAATACCTTGTTGTGCCGTTTTAGCTTGGGGAAGAACAAGAGTAGGTATATTTGCTTCAATCACTCCATGCTTTACTAATGGATCTGATTGCTGAGCCCGCTCATTTATATCAACACTGGTGGTTGCAGAAACAGCAACATTAAATTGATTAATGCCACGCTCTTCAAAATATTTACTCTTAGCTGCTATTTGCTTTGCGTTCCAATCAGGCATTGCTGAATAGGCATACAACACATCGGGCATGGGTACTACAAGTCCATTACCTAACGGCCACAGTTTAGCGGTATTGATCTCTTTGGGACGATAGACTTGATATTTATTCCAATTATTAACTTCATAATCTTCATTTCGAGCAATAATAATACTGCCATCTATCGTGGCTTTTTTACCAACAACTAATCCAGTACAAGCCTCAGCACGAATACTCAACATCGATATAATTGAGATCATGACTAAACTGAGCGCAATAATATTCATTAATCCTCTCTTAACCTGTACCTCGCCAACAAAAATACAAGTTTATACAAATCTTTATTTATTGCCTTAAAGATTAACATTCTATACATTTATGCATTATAGACATACATATAACTTGAGTTTGCTCAGAAGATCACGAGATAAGATATTTTCTGGGTTATTTCTATAATCATAAATCGCGTAATAACTTGATTGATCGTAATACCTGATTAAAATAGTCGATTATTATCGTCTTCTGGAATCTCACCACTCATGCCAACCTCTACTCAACATTTGGCGTTAAAACCTACAACTTTATTGACCCTCTACAGTATTATTTTCCTTGGCTCTGCTGGCTTTTTTATTACTATCCCCGCCTATGTGAGTTTATTTTTAACTGATCATTCCTTGGCTATCGCACAAAATATGCCAATCGAACAACGTCGTACCCTGTTTGGCACCGTAATGTCAGCCGCCCCTTTTATTTCGATGTTCTTCACACCATTAATTGCCCGCTTTGCCGACCGTTTTAGCCGCAAAGCGACAATGATATTATGTTTGATTATTGCTGCGATTGGTTTTGCAATGCCTATTTATGCCATTATTATCGGTTCGATTGCATTATTATTTGCAGGTAACATGATCAATAGTCTTGGCTCTGCCAGTCAACCTATTGCACAGGCAATTCTGGCAGATAATAGCCGCGGCAAGACCAAAGCGACCTTAATGAGTATGGTCGCAGTAGTCATGACAGCAGCAATGTCATTTGGCCCAGCATTAGGCAGTAAATTATCAGCAACCTATGGCACTCAAGCTCCATTTTACGCCTGTTTATTCATTGCTATATTTTGTTTGATATTGTTAAACCTGGTCCGTTTACCAGCACAAATGTCATTACACAATGAGAATCCACTGTCATTTATTGCGCCATTAAAACGTAGTCAATCCGGCCTATTAGCTTGTTTAGCGATTGTGTTTATTTGCCAATTCAGCTGGAGCTTATATTTCCAAAATATTGCCTTTATTTTCCCGCAGAAATGGGGAATCAGTGTTGAAAGTAGCTTTTATCAATATTTTATGATGGCAATTGGTGTAGTAATGATCAGTTCATTATTAGTACTTCCACGGATTATTTTAGCGCGGATTAATGTTCAATCAGCATTACGAATCACGACACTATTTGCTGCTATTGGTATGATTTTATTGGCAATCACACCAACACCAAATACACATATTGCAGCAATGATTTTTACGGCAGTTATGGTTGCTATCTCATTTCCTTTTTACATTACAGCATTATCAGATAGAGCCAGTGAAGCGGATCAAGGCTGGGTAATGGCACTGTCTAGTGCAATGGTAGGTTTGGCGTGGACACTAAGCGGCTATTTAACGAGCCTATTTGTTAACATAGATTTAATACTACCGACAGCTATTGCTGCTATAGGTTACTTAATTGCTATGGTACTCGTACCACGAAAAGCAGCAATAGTTACTGTTGCTGCTTATTAATATCTTTAACAAGGAAATTGCTGATGACACCATTAGCTCGCACACTTGCTGCACATTGTTTTCACCCTGTTATCCCACCAGCGCTCCAATTTGGCACGGGATTAATCGTCGATCTTTCACCAAGCAGTGATCTTTGGAAAAATGTCACTAGTGATCATAGCTTTGCCGATGAAATAGTCCGCCAAGCCACGGCTATTAGTGCTGAAATAGTGATTGGTCGTTACGCAGAGCAACGTCTCATTTATCAAGATAAAGCAAACTTTAGCGACAGTAAAAATCGCACTGTTCATATGGGCATAGATCTAGGCGTCTCTGCCCTTACTCCTGTTTTTGCACCACTTGATGGCATAGTACATAGCATTGCTAATCATCAGGGTGACGGTGATTATGGCCCTACTATTATTTTACGCCATCAGCTTGAAGGAATAACTTTTTTCACTCTATATGGCCACTTACACCAAGCAGCACATGCCACATTAAACGTGGGCGATATTATTACCGCCGGAGAACGGTTCACGGCAGTAGGCACAACAGCAGAGAATGGTGGTTGGGCTCCTCACCTGCACTTACAAATCATTGAGGATATGGGTACAAATAAAGATGATTATATTGGTGTGGTTGATCCTGCTGAGCTGGCGTTCTACCGCGATAATTGCCCAAATCCAAATTTGATTTTAAAACGCAGCGATCTTAATTAAATAACGCCAAGCAATAGTGTTGAAATAACGATAAAAAGTGCCCTCTTTGCTTACCTGCAATCCTAAATAATCAATCAGGGCGCTTATCGGTGTAAGCTTTCGCTAACAACCACTTTTCATTAAAACCAATGAATTATCATTCCACCACCGTTGTACTGAGATATTCAGTAATGCCATCGTCACAAGTACACATGCCATCATCCATTCAATACTCGCTAAGTGACTCACAATAAAGGTTAATGTAAAGATCCCAACCATTTGTAATGAACCAAATAGTGCACCCGTTTGTCCTTTATGCTTAGGGAATAAATACAACGCACTGACTGCCACGACAGAGGTTGTTAAACCTGCGCCAAAACAGTAGATACCCATGCCGATAATGATCGTCGCCATGCTATGAAATACCGTATTTGATAATATCGTCAACGCACCAAGCAACATAATACAACTTGCTGCTTTAATAATTCGCCCTTCTGTCTGAGTATATTTTAGAAACCGAATATAAAAAATACGCGCGCACAAACTACAACCAATTAATAACAATGAAGACAGACCAAAATATTGCACGGGTAAATGGTATTGCTCATTCGCAATAAACGCGCCCATCAAATAAAACACCAGCGCACCACCATTCGCCATCACCATCATGATTAAATAGCGTAAAAACTGCGGATTCGTTGCAATCATGGTGTAATCACGAGCAACAACCCTTGGTTTTGTCGCATGAATATTCTTTTCTAAGTGGGTTTCTTTTAAACCTAAGACAATAACCACAAATAACAATATTGCTAAACCCAACATAAACCAGAAGCTACTATGCCAGCCAAAATGGCTTTCTAAATAACCACCGATCGCAGGTGTCGACGCAGGTAAACACATAAATAAAATACTAAACCATGACATCACATCCACTAACTGCTCTTTAGTCAATGAGTCTTGCATTATGGTTCGGCATAATAAAAACAACGCCCCAACACCAATACCTTGCACAGTACGCCCAATAATCAAACCTGATAGTTGATCTGCATGTAAACAAAGGGCTGAGCCGATAATAAATATCACCGCACCTAAAATCGCGATAGGACGACGACCAAAGCGCTCTGCGACAGCTCCACACATTAATTGGCTTAAACCTAACGCTATAAAAAACGCACTCACCGTTTGTTGTACTGCCGTCGATGACACATTCAGCGCCTCAGACATCACAGGTAAGCTAGGTGCATACATATCAGAGGCAAAGAAATAGCTACACGCCATTAATAAACTGATAGAAAGTAAACGTAGTAAAGACATGACAACAATCTCCTTAATTGATGTCTTTAGCTTAAAGAAATGCGCTTACTGTTGTTGTTGAACTGACGCCAATAGATTGTGATTTTTCGCCAATTTCTGGCTAGCTTTGTCTTGTTTGAAACGATTAAAGGCGTGAGAAAAAGCGGATAAGCTGTTGTAACCTAGATCCAATGCAATATCTGTATGTGCGACACCTGCTCGACTCAACTGCCATGCTTTTTCCATCACCAACTGTTGCCTTATTTCACGAAATGGCTGCTCAAAGGTACTAATAAATAAACGATTAAGAGTTCTAGAAGAGGCACCACAATGTTCAGCGAAGCGCTCTAACGAAAGTTTAATATCAGGCTCGATAGTCAGCGCTTCAATAATAGGTAATAAGCGCTTATCGATGTCGTTCGTACTTTGATAAACATCATTTTGGTAGCTTTGCTTCTTGAGTTGATCAATAAACACCGCTAAATAATGATGTTGAACATCGCTATTGCTATCATCATTTTGATCTCTGCCGCTATCTTGCGCCTCCATTTCTGCCATCACCTGCACCATTAAACGATTAGTCGATATAATCCCCATCTCGTCATGGAAATATGGAATAACATCAGGAGATGCATGAATAATGCTTAAGCAGGAATCTTTTAACACTTTCAAATGATGGCGATGATTAAGCGGTACCCAAATGAGCTGCCCGCTGACAGCCAAGATAGTTTTATCTTGTGTTCTAGCAATACCGCAGCCTTGATGGATATAGAAAAGTTGTACAAAATCGTCATGAGAATGCGGTGCTTTTTCTTCTGTCGGTGCATAACGTTTAATCGAGTGAAATAACCGCATTCATTCCCTTTGAGTGTAGAACAATAAATTCAACCTATTATATTATGGCTTAACAGATTTCATGCTATCTAACCAACTATAGACAGTTTCTAACGTCTCGTAAGACGGTAAACGGTTATTTCTAGCTTGAATTTGATCCACCGTATAAATTTCACTCGCACGCCCATTAGCAAAATAGTGTCGCTTTAAGCCAATAGTCACTCTTTCTGGCATATGCATTTTATAAACTAGGTATTCACCTTTGATGATCCTGTTATGGTAAATAGCTACACAGTGATTCTGTTCTACACCCTCAAGTTCAAGCTGCTGATAGTTCCGAATCGGTACAATATTACTGTTGCCAGCAAAAGGAATATCGTAAGCCTTGTCACAACTTGGATCCGGTACAAATTTTACTGTTCGCTGCGCAATTACCCACCGATCGTGCAATTGTTTCAGTTCATCATATGAGGTAATAGCATGAATACGCCGAACAGAATCAACATCAAGAACGCGATACCCTAACTGAAAGACGTCTGATAATATTTGGTTGATTTTTAGCCGCTCTCGTTGTGTGGCTTTAACTAAATAAAAACCTAACTTTGTTCCCGTAAGCGTTGGCCACTGTAAATAAACTTGCAAAGTTAAGGTTGTGATCGTCTTATAATGACGAAACAATTTAAACGTCATTGTTTCTGGATCTAATAAACGATGAATAACGATCACAACAGAACGCGTAGAAAAATCACTTTGAATACGATCAATAAACCGTAATGCTGAGCGACACGATGCTAATCCTAAGTATGCCAATATATTACGCTGGCCTAGTTCACATAAAGACAAAACGTGTTCATGATCTAAGGGATAACGCTCACACACTAAATAAAGCAATATTGGACGTTGAGACAATAATTGTCGTGCTTTATTACTCATAGCAGCAATCTTTAGCATATAAACACCAAGATCAGCATACACCCGCGCTTTATTCACTAACTCCGCAGGAATACTTTCAATCCACGCCTTACCACCATCAAGCGATTCAATATGTTCAATATAAAACGAACAACTCCCTTCCAATAATTCACGGTGACCATCCGAATAAGCTCTATACATCGCAAGACCATCACGCCAATCATAAAATTCGA
Source organism: Photobacterium kishitanii (assembly GCF_003026355.1). Taxonomy (GTDB): domain Bacteria; phylum Pseudomonadota; class Gammaproteobacteria; order Enterobacterales; family Vibrionaceae; genus Photobacterium; species Photobacterium kishitanii. The sequence goes on from NZ_PYON01000001.1 coordinate 333,472, forward strand.
GCACAAAAGGAAAAAAAGTTAATGTTTCATCAAATGATAATATCAATGGCGTCGAGACATGATCATTTTCATATTTAGTACAACAAACAGGCATAGACATCCATATTTATCTGTTGGTCTTAGCAACCATTATATCAATAGTCATAATGGCAATATTATTCACGGTAATTAATAAGACTATCATGACTGATAAAGATGAAGATTCAACTTAAAAACCACTAAGGTGAGAGTCTTACACAATATTTTCATTACATAATATGTCAGACTGTTTCGATGTTTGTTTAACGTTAAGTTGTCGCAAAAAATCAGTCAATTTAGGCTGATTTTTAACTTACTATCTTTAAATAAAAACATAGAATGCAGGATTTATTATTTGAATTCAATCATAAAATTAAGTGGTGTAAATCCTGTTTTTTGACGGAAAAAACTAATAAATGCACTATCATTAGCAAAATTAAGTCGATATGAAATATCTGAAATACGTTGACCTTGTGAAAGTAATTCCACTGCCGCTAATAGTCGCCATTGTTGGCGCCAACTCTGATATGGCATCCCTGTTTCTTTATTAAAAATACGGGTAATCGTCTTCTCGCTCGCACCAACAAGTGCACTAAGTTCTGCGAGTCTAGGCGCTAAAAAGTCCGGATTATTAATATCAACTAACCATTTCTGTAATCGTTGATCGTGCGGTAATGGTAGGTTTAAATGACTCTCAGTAGCAAGATTAAGTTCTTCAATCAATAAGTTAACTGAATTTACTTGTTCTTTTATAGGCTTATCAAATGGCCACATTGACATTCTTTCAAGCAGTACAGCCAATAGCGGATTGATATCAATAATCTTCATCTCACGGCTAAGTTGCGACTGCAATGATTGATCAAAATACAATGAACGATAATGGGTCACATTGTTCATTTGGGCATTATGAAACACACCAGCAGGGATCCATGCGGCTCTCATCGGTGGCAATACGCACTTAACCCCTTCTAAGGTAATTACCATACAACCATGATGAGAAAACAACAGCTGGTCTTTATTATGCCTATGGCCACCAGAATCATGTCCACCAATATCGATGGCGAGACCAACCACTAAACTATCATAATCATCTGAACAAAATTCTTGGTCTATCGTAATATAAGCCATCTTATCTCCCTTTATCTATTTGTCCTTAAATTGATATAGATCGTCCCAATATTAATATTGCACCCTACATTAACACTATATAATTTTCCATATTGAAATAACAGTCAGACCAACACCTTTTTCATCGTGCTTATTAATATTCACATATTAATAAAGACAGCAATGAATATAAGTGAAGTAATTACTGGCTAAAAGGATATAGAAATGAATATAAAAAAAATATCAATACCATTAGCCATTGCGCTTTTGATGTTTCCACAACTAATTGAAACTATGTACAGCCCAGCACTTACATCTATTAAAAATCACTTTGCAGTTAGTGCTGAAAATGCTGCTCAAGGCTTATCCATTTTTTTCATGGCATTTGCTTTTGGCGTTGTTTTTTGGGGACGATTATGTGATGTAATTGGGCGTCGTAATTCAACGTTAGCAGGTTTGACGCTTTTTATTATCTCAGCAATATTTACTTATTTTGCCTCTAACTTTGATCTCTTTCTCTTTGGATTTGGAAGTTGTGCCTTTGGCGCGGCTGTAGGTTCAGTATGTACACAAACAATTTTAAGGGACAGTTTTGAAGGTGCTGAATTAGCATGGCTGTTTTCAATTGCTGCAACATCTATCGGTATTAGCCCAGTTATTGGCATGCTGATTGGCAGTTGGCTAACATCTCATGGTGATTATACTTGGGTCTTTGCCGCTATGATTTTACTCGTTGCATTATTATTTATATGGTCAAGCATTCAGTTACCTGAAACTAAACCAGAGAATATTAAACGTGATAGCTTACTTTTTGTTGCTAATAAGATGATCCGTGATAGTCATATTTGGTACATCACATTAATGATCGGATTAACGAACATTGCCCTCTTTTCTTATTACAATATTGCACCATTTATGTTTGAACAACTAGGCGCAAGTGTGAAATTTTTTGGCTATACCGGTTTTGTATTGGCAATAGGATCGGTATTAGGCTCTTTAATTAATATAAAGCTAATTCGTTGTAAGATAAATAGTGACTTTATTGTATTTATAGCAACGGTCTTAATGATTATCTCTGGTGTAGGGGTTTACCTGTTACAACACACTATTTGGTTCTTTATTCCAATGGCTCTAATCTCTCTTTCTTTCGGTCTTACTTTACCGAACTTATTGAGTACAGCTTTAACCAATTATCGCGACCATCTTGGCAGCGCAGGGGCTCTATTAGGGCTATCTTATTACCTCATTATAGGTTTCGGCTTAGATCTTGTAGCATCAGTAGGAAGCTTAGCGATTACACTTTTAGCCTGTGGCTCTTGCTGTTTATTATTAGTTTGTAGCAAAAAGTTCATCGCTACGACCCAACAGCGTAATGCTCAAACACAAACTAACTAAAATTTTGTTTTAACTATAAAAACGCCGCATGAATTATTAACTCATGCGGCGTGTATATATTAATTATCGTTACGAATTAGTCGCTGTCGGTAATTCAGGTAGATGTCCACCAGCATTCATCGGGTAAATAATATACTCACCATGAAACTTAACTTTCGACTTATAGTCAGTAATTTTATAAAGCAAAATACCATGTTGATAAGCAATATCGATAAATTGCTGCGTATTACCACGGACATAAAGAGATAATGGTTTTACTAACTCACCATTTTCATTCATTGATTCGGCATACTGAGCCGAACAAACCACTAACGATGCTTTACCATCAGTATGGTGGCTAACCTTACGGTTCACTTCGTATTCATTGGTTACTAACCAATCTTGCTGTTCTAGCGCAGTATAAAACGTTGCCATAGCAGCAGGAGTAATAACAGTTGATTGTCCTTGATCATTTGTTACATTCGCGTAAGTTTCAGCTAAACGCGAAAAATGCAGTTTTAGTTGTGCATTTTTACCCATAGTCCGTGATTGCTGTTGCCATTCTTGTAGTGTTTTCACGACACAACGATCAAAGCTATGTTGTTTAAGTACTTTTGTTACCCAAGCGCTTAAAAAGATACTTTCACTGACAGGGTTTTTCTGTGCTTTACCTGTTGCTTGCGCTTCTTGTAAAGCGGTTAACCCACTACTAACTACATTGTAAATTTCATTAAAAAAAATGGTCATGATTTATTTCAAACAATCCAAAAATATCAAACCACGACACAACCTCTAAGCTGTGCGTGCAAGGAACCAATACATCCCGCAAAATACATTGCAGAAGCTACAACTCATCGAAGTCTATCATTAGATAATAAGGCTCAATAATAGCAATTTGAGCGTTAATAACAAAGCAGAATACATCAACAAAGGGACGCGTTGCTTTCTATCAGAAAGCATAATGAATGACTTATAAATAATAACACATCCCCTTCCAAACATATGGCTATAGAGCTTACTGAACACTAAATAGATAAGTGATGCGTAAAATACAAATTTAACTTTGGAATATAACGTTACTTTTAAAAAAATAACGACTGTGACCTCTCTTCAAGAAATGAATAAATATTCATGGATAATCAAATGTAAACGCTATCAATGCATTAAGTATGAGGTTTATAAATGAAACGCACCCTTTTAGCTATGTTGATTGCAACAACGTCGATCACGGCCTGTAATAACAATAATAACTCTTCAGATGATTATCATGGGTATATCGCTAAAGAGCCAAAACCAGCCAAAATCACTGAGTTTCGTAATGTTGTATATGCTAGCTACATGAAAGATGCAAACGATAAATGGTTTAATGATAAAAGTCATAGTAATGAGATTAGTGACTTAAACATTGCCTTTATAAACCCTAATGCAAATATGGACGAGCAAGGCATATTTCATCCTGACGGTCATGTTTCTCCACTCTCAGCAGAACAAAAAATAAAACTTACCGATACAATGTCAAAATTTAGATCTCAAAACCCTGATGGCAGAATTTTCATTTCCTTTGGTGGCTGGCGAGATAACGAGAAAAATGAAAGTGACGATAACATCATTGGTCGAGATATCGTTTATGAGAAAATCGCAGCATCACCTGAATACCGTGAAAACTTTATTAACGATATTATGAATGTGGTGAACACCTACGATTTTGACGGTGTCGATCTTGATTGGGAATACCCTCAAATTGGTGAAGGAGCAACCCAGTATGCTGATTTTGTTAATCGTTTAGCAGATAAGCTTCATGCTGAAAATAAATACTTCACTGCGGCAATCATTGGTAGTAGAGATAAACCAAATGATGACGGCAAAGCAGCTGGTTATCTTGATGTGGCATTAGATGCTTTTGATACTGTTAATTTAATGACTTATGACATGCAAGATGAAGATCACTCAAGCTATAAAGATTCAGTCAATGCCTTAAATTACTGGTTAATAGAGCGCCACTTAGATCCACAACGGGTTACATTAGGGTTACCTGCTTATATGAGGCATGGTCCTACTTACGGTGCATTAGTCAAAGATAATCCCCATTACGCTTGTCGAGACACCTACCCTATTGATAACCCACAGCATTACTATAATGGCCTACCAACAATTCGATCAAAAATTCACTTAGCAAAAGATAATTATCATTTAGGTGGCGTGATGTTATGGGAACTGCCCTGTGATGAGATTAATCTAGGAAAAGAAAGCCTATCTATTATAGAAACGATCAATGCTGCAATTAAAATGGACAGCTCTTACCATAATATTTGTGACAATCATAAAAATGATAGCGGGTGGATTGTGTATCGTGAAGACGATCCAATGAAACATTACGACATGTAGATCACAATCTGAACGTCCATGTCCTTGATAAGCTGTGCAATACAAATACGCCTGGGGGAACCTCAGGCGTAATTATTATTCACAATGCATTATAAAGAGTGAGAAAATGCATTTTTATGAATTTTTATGCGTTTCTTGCTAAGAACCAATAAAAGCCAGCCGATAAGATAGCACATGATGCCATCGTTAATGCCATTGGCCATACATTACTATCAGGCATTAGTGCAACAAGTCCGCCCACTATAGAGCCAATACCAAAACGGAATGTCCCACCTAAAGAAGAAGCAGTACCTGCCATCTGAGGATAACTCGATAATAAACACGCCATGGTATTACTACCAATAGTAGAAAGTGTGCCAATAAATAACGCGACGGGAATAACAACACCCCACAAGCCTAAATCTAACCATTGCCCAATAAGTAACAGTACGCCGGCAATTAATTGTACTATCAAGCCTAAACGTAGCATCCAATGCGTACCTTTTCGCTTAACAAAACGACCATTTATACTAGTAAAAAGGATCATGCAAAGAATGTTCAAGCAAAAGTAGTAGCCGAAGGTCTCAACACTGATACCATAAATATCAATATATACAAAGGAACCAACAGTTAAGAAAGTAAACATACCAGCAAAAGAAAATCCACTGCAGCACACTAACCCAAAGGCAACGGGATTTGATAATAACCGCTTGTAATTTTTAATAATTGACGTTAAATGAAAAGGGATTCGTTTTTCTTTCGGCAATGTTTCTTTAATTTTAAATAAAATCGAAATTAAAACAATTACAGAAAAAATAGCTAACACCCAAAATACTGCACGCCAACCAAACCAAACAGAAAGATGACCACCAAGTACTGGTGCAATTAAAGGTGCAATAGTCATCACTAAGGTAACAAATGACATTGTTCGAGAGAACTCCTCTCGTTCAAACATATCACGCACCAATGCACCAATGATAACCGCCGCAGCCGCACCAGCAAAACCTTGTGCCACTCGAATAATGGTTAGCTCTGTTATATTGGTACTCAGTGCACCAAAAACAGTTAACACCATGAAACAGACAGTGCCTGCTATCAACATCGGACGGCGACCATAACTATCCGCTAATGGGCCGTGAATTAACTGGCCAAAGGAAAACCCAGCAGTATAAGCAGTTAATGTGACTTGCACCGCACTTGGAGATACTAAAAAGTCTTTTGCAATACTTGGCATTGCTGGTAGATACATGTCAATGGCAAAGGGGGTTAAAGCAGCAATGGCACCGAGAATGAGAATGAGCTGTAAACTCAATTTTGATGAGGCTTGTTGAGTCATAAATATTCTTTTTATAAAAATAACAACGATAGGCAGGATATAATTGCTATTAAAGAGACAATAGATTCATTGTACGCTAAAAAACTGGAATCATTGTTTCCTGATAGGAAATAAAAAATTTCTAAGTTTTCTTAAAATGAGAGAATGATAATCATTTGATATTGTGCGAAAAAAAAGCATAAATAATAATATTTATGCTTTCTTGGTATTCAAATAGCAATAACGTTATTTAGCTAAAAATGACGCAACCTCTTCCGCCGTTAATGGACGGTATTGGCCAGGTTCAAGATCTTCATCCAACTCAAGCATACCGACTCGCTCACGATGTAATCCAACAACGCGGTTACCCACAGCTGCAAACATACGCTTCACTTGATGGTACTTACCTTCGGTGATGGTTAATACACCCTCACGCTCGCCTACAATCTCTAATTTAGCAGGTCGAGTAAGTCCTTCTTCACCATTTAATTGCACGCCCGCTTCGAATTGAGCAATATTCTCTGCAACAATAGGATCAGCAGTTTCTACAAAATACACCTTCTCACACACATGGCGTGGTGAAGTAATACGGTGTGACCATTGGCCATCATCTGTTAATAACGTTAAACCAGTAGTATCACTGTCTAAACGCCCCGCTACATGCATTTTCTCAGGGCTAACTTCGTCAAACAACACAAAAACAGTGGGATTGAAATCATCAACATGCGAACACACAAAACCTTGTGGTTTATTCAACATGAAGTAACGAGGACCTTGTAGACGAAGTGGACGACCGTTAAATTCTACATCGTTATCATCACCGACAGAGAAAGAAGCACTACGAACAATCTCACCATCAACTTCAATCATTTTATCTCGAAGAAGTTTACCGGCTTCTCTACGGGTGATACCTAAAGTGGTACCTAAGAATTTATCAAGCCTCATTGACTGGCTCCGCTACTTACAAAAGGGTCGGTATTATAGAAAGCAAATGACATAGATGCATTAAAAACTTCATTTTCGTACACATTCATGCTTTGAACATCGCTAAATATCTCGCCCACTAAAAAATCAAATAATTAAACTTGTTATTATGTTATCAAAAATATGAACATTTCTATGACTCGATTGTCATATATCTGCTAGATTACAAATTAAAAAAACATTCACTCTATGCAAATACAACAATTTACTCACAAGTTGTAACCAATAAAGCCTTCAAACAATAAGGGTTTAAATTAGGGACTCAGTATGAATATTTCTCTCAGCACACCAACACTTTCTTCGCTAGATAAATTTCTCCAATTGATAGATGAATTATTTGATTATGAAGCTTTACCCCAGAAAGCAGAACAAACAACAGTTGCAGTTAAACAACTGCTAAGTAATCCACAATTAGGACAAGCATGGTTTATCGAAGTCGAACAACACGGTATTAAACATATCGCGGGGCACATTATCGTCAGTTATAGTTTTAGCCTTGAACACGGTGGTAAAATTGGCTTAATCGATCAGTTCTATTTGAAGTCTGATTGGCGCCAACATGGGATTGGCACTGAATTATTGCCGCAACTAGAAACATTAGTGATCCAAGACGGTGTTAAAGCATTATCGCTGGAAGTCAATATTGGTAATGCAGGAGCGCGTAATTTCTATGAAAAGCATGGCTTTACCCCTCGTCGTCAGTTTTGCATGATGACAAAAAACCTAACTGAATCCCATATACCACTCACTGTTGTCTCGTAGATACAGCTAGCAATAACAATAAATCTGTATTTAAGCCTTGTTTTGACAAGGCTTTTTTCGTTATAACTAGAACGTAACCTTAATATTTGCCGTGAAAACCATTAATCTCGGCCGTTGGTTTATATAGAGGGAAATACAAATGCTAATAAGTATAATCATCTTTGTGGTACTGGTTGCATTGTTATATATGGCAATGCGTAACGGCCTCATCGGTAAAAAAAATCAAGTCGCTAATGCAGAAGCCAGTATTGATGTAATGCTAAAAAAACGCTTTGATTTATTACCTAATTTAATTGAAACCACCAAAGCTTATATGAAACATGAACAGACAGTGCTCACTGAGCTAACGGCATTAAGAGAAAAATCACACCATCTCGACACGATTAATAAGCCACAACTAGATAAACAACTATCAGCAGCAGTGTCTAATTTTAGAGTCGCTGTTGAGGCTTACCCTGAATTAAAAGCCAATGACAATACAATGCTATTAATGCGTTCTATTAATGAAACGGAAGAACAACTATCGGCCGCTCGACGCAGTTTTAATGCCGCTGTAACGCGCTATAACAACGCCATTGAGATGTTCCCATCAAGCCTTATTGCTAATCAAATGATGCTGACCACTTTACCTTTATTTGAAATTGCTGACACCGAACGCATCAACATTGATGCAGCTCGTTTATTTAAGCAATAGGATATGATTACCTATGGATAGTAAACTGACTGTACTGTATGAAACACACCTCAAACCTCAACTTGAAGCGCTTGATCATGATCGTAAGAAAGTTATAAAACAATACTGGCTATCATTACTGATCGGTGTCGGTTTTGCAGTTATTATCATCCCGTTAAGCTTCATGTATGACTTACAAGCATTTGGTATTATCTTTGCCATTATTATCGCTATCGTCATGCATCGCTTATATAGCAAACGTTGGGATCAATATAAAAAAGATTATAAGCATAAAATAATCACTAAACTTATTAACTCAATTGACAGTAGTTTTAGTTATAAACCAACACAATATATTGATAAACAAGACTATAACAATAGTGCCCTCTTTGGCCGACATTATGATCGTTATCGCGGTGAAGATTTTATTGAAGGTCAAATAGACAAAACGCATTTACGTTTTTCTGAATTACATACTGAATATAAAACTCAAAGTCGTGATAACAGTGGTAAAAACCAAGATCAATGGCATACCATTTTTAAAGGTCTTTTTTTCATCGCTGATGCTAATAAGCACTTTTCTGGCCAAACAACCATCATGCCAAATAATCACAGTATTTTTTCAGCATTGGGTCAGAAACTCTCCGATATATTCACCAATAACCAACAGCAAGTTATCCTTGAAGATCCTGAATTTTCACAGCTTTTTAATGTTTATAGTAACGATCAAGTAGAAGCTCGTTATCTACTTTCACCAACAATGATCCAACGCTTGATTAATTTTAGTAATCGCTCTGAACATGCGATAGCCTTCTCATTCGTCAATGATCATTTGTATATCGCGATTTCAAGTTCAAAGAATTATTTTGAACCTAAACTTTTCCAACAAGCCGATTCTCTCGCCTTTATTGCTTCTATTTATTACGATCTTCAATTTGTGATAAATATCGTTAATGAATTAGATCTCAACACTCGAATATGGACTAAACCATAAATAGCACCCATAAAAAAACGGAAGCTCATGGCTTCCGTTTTTTATCACACATTATATTGTAACTAGTCGTCTAATCTGCCAAAAATGTCGTTTCCAAAAAATATGATGTAAATTTGAAATGGAAACCCCTCGCGAACTAGCAGAATTCATAAAATCACCATTAGAGAGATAAATGCCGACATGTCGCTCATTATGGCCAGTTTTAAAGAAAACTAAATCCCCTAACTTAGCTTGATCCTTACGAATTCGTCGACCTAATTTTACTTGCCCTAACGTTGTTCGAGGCAAATAACGATGGAAGACTTGACGATACATTTTCATCACAAATGCAGAACAATCAATTCCTCGATGGCTTGAGCCACCAAAATGATAAGGCGTTCCTTCCCATCCATAATATGCATGAAAAATTTTATGTTTTACCAATCGAACATGTCGTAACTCTTGCAACTTCGTCAAGTGATGATGCTTAAGTGTATGGTGTGTGTGGTGTAGTATTCCTTGATGCTTATTTATGTGTGAATAATGACGATAAATACGAGAATGATGCACTATCGTATGAGCAGTCGTTTTTGTTGTCGAAGCAGCGGCATACCATGATAAAAATGCCGATAAAATAATAACAATTCTAAAAATATAAAGCATTGGTCGTAATTTTTTAATTATAGGTAAAAATCATAGCTAAGTTACAATGTAACATTATTATTAATTTGTATATTATTGTATTTCTGCAATATATAAATTCAATAACGACCATACTAATCCACACAAAATAACTCAATATTTCCTTGACAGTTTGAGCTTTGAGATATTCTATCTATGTTAATACAAATGACACATTAATCTACTAGCCTACCCCTAATCTCAATACATACCTCTTAGGGATAGGACGTAATTATGAACATCAAGTTTTCTCTCATTGCTCTTTTACTGCCAGTAGTTAGCGCATCAACATTTGCAGCAGATACTGCATGCAATATAAAACAATACGAAATGGGTTTACGTTATCAACAACAGTCTGCTGAAATTATGGCACTACAATTACAGACCTATAAGTTTGCTCAACAACAACTTAATGAGAACTTAACCCGAATAGAAACAAAGAAAAAAAAGGCTATTATTATAGATCTCGATGAAACGGTATTAGACAACACACCATTATTAGTAAAAGATCTGAATAAATGTCACGACTATACTCAATGGGATACATGGGGAGATTGGGAGAAAAACGGCAAGCCAAATTTAATTCCAGGCGCTAAAGATTTCCTAAACTTCGTAGATAAGCAACATATTGCCATCTTTTATGTTTCCGATCGCAGTCAGGAAAATAAGCAATCAACGATAAAGACCCTCGCTAGTTTACACCTACCGCAAGTTAATAATGACCATATATTACTTGCTAATAAATCAAAACAACTACGCCGAGAAGATATCAACCAGCACTATCAAGTTGTCATGTTATTAGGTGATAGCTTGGCTGATTTTGCTGCGGAATTTAAAACGAAAAAACCAACAGCCGAACAACGTCAGCTTGTAGAACAACACCAACAGATGTTTGGTACTCAATGGATTATTATGCCTAATAGTAGTTACGGCTCATGGTCACAGAGTCAACTTAAAAGCTAATAGCATTAAATAGGCGCAAGAGTGATAATTAAATAACACTCTGCGCCTTAAATTTTAACCCCAGTTATATTCGTTAGTTATTATATTTTCAATGCTAACTGAGTCACAATTTCTTGTACTGTTTTATTAATTTGCTGAGTATTATTAGCATTAAAATCTTTAATATTAATATTTGACTCATTCGTCTCAAACACAATAGCTTGATAACGGGCATTTTTCACTTGGGTCATATCAACAATAGCCAAGATACGATCATCTTGATGGTTTAAAATGGGTAAATCAAAATTACCATCAGAGTCAACATCAACCTTTCTCGCTAATTTAACAAATGCCGCATAAGCTATTCGCTGACGTTGCATATTAATAGCGTTCGATATAAAAGTACTATTCTTAATAATATGTTGTTTTAATTGATACTTTACTCTCAATGCTTGACCACTATCGTTATCACTTGTTGTTAATGATAATAGCGTCTCTTTTACCACAGCATTCCAGTCAGGTTGAGTATATTGATAACCTTGCATGATAGTTTGTAATTGTTGAACTTGTGCAGGATTAATATCAACTAATGGTGTATCTATCAATGCATTCATCACATTAATATCATTACCAAGAGAAATAAATGATTGTTTTTCGATTGTTGTCTCTAATTGTGAAATTTGACGTTGATGTAAAACATACATTTTTGCGCCATCAAAATTAGCTTCTTTTTTATTTAAAAAGCTATTATGGCTTAGATGATTATCATTATTACAACCGCCTATAAGTAATAAGGGTATTATAAGTGACAACATTATTTTTTTATTTAAAAAATCCATTTTATAATCCTAAAAACACATCTAATTATAATGTTACTATTTATTTATAATATTAGACAACTAATTACTTTTTACTGTTTATACCGCAATACAATTCAAATATATAAAATCAACTTAGCCACTTGCTAAACCACTGGTTAAATGTACACTAGTCATAGTTTATTTGTAGCAGATTTACGGTATGTATACTTTACGCCCTTACCAACAAGATAGTGTTAACGCCACCCTTCATTACTTTCGTAAACACAACTCTCCCGCTGTACTTGCTCTACCAACAGGAGCCGGTAAAAGTCTTGTCGTCGCAGAATTAGCCCGTATTGCACGTGGTCGAGTTTTAGTACTCACCCACGTTAAAGAATTAGTCGAACAAAACCATGCCAAATACGAAAGCTATGGCCTTAAAGCAGCCATCTTTTCAGCAGGTTTAGGACGTAAAGAGACCGATCAGCAAGTGGTATTTGCTTCCGTACAATCGATGGCCAATAGCCTTGATAAATTTAATGAACAATTTTCTTTATTAGTCATTGATGAATGCCACCGTGTTCCTGATGATGAAAATAGTGCTTATCGTAAAGTCATCAAACATGTACAAACGGTAAACCCCAACATCAAGGTGCTTGGACTTACAGCAACGCCTTATCGATTAGGTATGGGCTGGATTTACAAATACCACACCCGTGGCCAAGTCAAAACCGAGACAGAACGTTTCTTTCGTGATTGTATTTTTGAATTACCGATCCGTTATTTACTTGATGAAGGCTTTTTAACTGAGCCTAAGGTCATGGATATGGCAGTATTAGGCTATGATTTCTCATCACTGACACCATCAAATACTGGCCATTATAAAGAAGCAGATCTTGATAGCGTTATCGAACAATCAGGCCGCGCAACACCGATGATCATCGAACAAGTGATCGACTACGCTAAAGATCGTCGCGGCATCATGATCTTTGCTTCAACCGTTAATCATGCTCAAGAGATCATGGGCTATCTCGCACATGAAAATGCGGCCTTAGTCATCGGAGACACCCCTCTCGATGAACGCGATAGGATCATTAACGATTTCAAGCAACAAAAGATTAAATACTTAGTTAACGTTTCAGTATTAACGACCGGTTTTGATGCGCCCCACGTTGATCTTATTGCTGTATTACGACCCACAGAATCTATTAGCCTCTACCAACAAATTGTCGGCCGTGGCTTACGCTTATTTGAAGGTAAAAAAGACTGCCTTATTCTTGAATATGCTGGTAACTGTTACGATCTTTATCAACCTGAAGTCGGCGACCCTAAACCAAATAGTGACAGTGAAGTGGTTATGGTTCCCTGCCCTGCTTGTGGTTTCAATAATAGCTTTTGGGGCAAACTTGATCCTGCAGGTTTTCTCGTTGAGCATTATGGTCGTCGCTGCCAAGGCTACTTTGAAGATGATGATACCGGTGAGCGTGAAGAATGCGGCTACCGTTTCCGCGCTAAATATTGCGAAGAATGTGGTGCTGATAATGACATTGCTGCTCGTCGTTGCCATCAGTGTAATGCGGTAATGGTTGATCCTGATAAAAAGCTACGTGAAGCATTAAAACTCAAAGATGCAATGATCATGAAATGCCATGACATGCGTTTAGAACCTGGCAAAAATAAATTTGGTAAACCACAACTTAAAGTGGTTTATATTGGCGATGAAGATAATGAAATTAACGAAATTTGGCAGTTATCAACTAAGACCCAAAAAAATGACTTTCTCGCCAAGTTTATTAACCCGCACTTAGTGGATCGACATCGTCCTTTTACTGATACAGCACCGACAAAAGTGGCGAATAACGAACATCGATTACGGCCACCAGAGATCGTCATTGCTCGTAAAAATGGTCGCTTTTGGGCGATCCGCGATAAATTGTTCGATTTGGATCAGTATCAAAACAAATGATCGTCGCCAACATAAATGCCCTATTCTTGTAGGGCATTTATGCGCGTAATATGATTATAATTACGACTAATCATTACGCCATTTAATTTGAAACTCAATTTCTTCTTCCTTACCTTCCCGCTCATGTTCTACGCTGTATTCTGCACGAACAGGGACATAGATACGCTCCCCTGCAATTTGAATTTCAAACCGAGCACCACTTTCAACCGCATCAGCCAAGCGACGTAATTTAGCTGCAAACTCAGCATTGGAGTATTGCTTTTCAATGTCTCTTTGTTTTTTCTCTGTCATTTTCACTGCCTCCAAAAGGGATATAAAACTTATTTAAATGACACCACTACAACCTCACTCAATAAATCCATCTTATACAATAAATTGCCAAATCAATGATAAGTAAAAAACCACATGTAAACTGCGACTTATAATAGGTAAATCATAAAATAATGTCAGCCGACTATCGTTCAGTTGCTAATTTCTCACCTTAAATCCAGCTTATTTCACATAACGTTCAAATCATTGAAATATAATTACAATTTAACATTCTGCATTGAAAACTGTTCCCGAAAGTTTTAGGTTAATAAAGACTCTATTTCCATACCCCCCTGATGCGAATGCATACCTTACTTGCTCAATATTTTGAGCCACATCATCGGTCGTAAAAAGATTAAACCATCAACTAGGCCAAGATCATGAATACAAACAATACCTTAAACAATGCCCCTTTTGGTGCTTTGCTCGGCTATGCCCCTGGTGGCATCGCTATCTACTCTTCCGATTACAGCACTATAGATGAAAATAAATATGACGATGCCTGTGACATGCGTAGTTATGTTCATGGTGAATATATGGGCTATAAATGGCAATGCGTCGAGTTTGCGCGACGTTTTTTATATATCAACTATGGACTGGTATTTACCGATGTTGGTATGGCCTATGAGATATTCTCGTTACGTTTTTTACGCCAAGTAATTAACGATAAGATTTTACCTTTACATGCTTTTGAAAATGGATCGCGCCAAGCACCTGTTGCAGGCGCATTACTGATTTGGCAAAAAGGCGGCGAATTCCAAGATACTGGTCACGTTGCAATTATTACTCATATTGCAGACGATAAAGTGATGATTGCCGAGCAAAATGTTACCTTTGAGCCATTGCCATTAGGTCAACAATGGACCCGTGAACTAGCACTACATGTTAAAGATGGTCACTACATCATTGAAGATAGTTTTGATGATACCGAAATTTTAGGTTGGATGGCTTATAATACTGACTCGACCTATAGTTTGCCGCAGCCCTCACCTGACCCTAAATTACTTAATATTCAGTGCGCCCAACGTCTGAATAGTGGTCAATTTGCAGCTAACTGGTTAGATAATACAGATCAACTTGAGCAGACTTATTTACAGGCCAATGCCAATAAACTACTTAATGATGATATATATCGTTATTTTACTATTTCAGAAAGTGCCGAACACGAACTCGCGAAAGCAACCAATGAATTACATCTAATGTACTTACATGCCACGGATAAAGTACTGCAAGATGATAATTTATTAGCACTGTTTGATATTCCTAAAATTCTTTGGCCTCGTCTACGACTATCATGGCAAAAACACCGTCACAGTATGTTAACGGGTCGTCTTGATTTTTGTATGACTGATAATGGCTTAAAAGTTTACGAATATAATGCAGACTCAGCCTCTTGCCACACCGAAGCTTGTTTAATTATTCAAAAATGGGCAGAACAAGGCGGCGATATCACTGAAAATAGTCCTGCCGAAGACTTACTAAATGAACTCGCCAGTGTATGGAAATATAGCCAAGAATATTCATTTGTGCATATCATGCAAGATGATGATGCAGAAGAAGATTATCATGCTTTATTCATGCAAAAAGCGCTCTCTTTAGCCGGTATTGAAAGTAAAATACTCAAAGGTTTAGATTGTATTCACTGGAATCCAGCCGGCCAATTAATTGATGATAACGAGCGTTTGATTGAATGTGTGTGGAAAACATGGGCATGGGAAACCGCAATAGACCAAGTTCGTGAAGTCAGTAGTACCGAGTATGCCGCAGTACCTATTCATACCGGCTACCCTGATACTAAAGTACGCCTGATTGATGTGTTATTACGTCCAGAAATAAAAGTGTTTGAGCCGTTATGGACAGTGATCCCAAGCAATAAAGCTATTCTGCCAGTATTGTGGTCTTTATTCCCCAATCATCATTATTTATTAAATACTGATTTTAATATAACAGATGAATTACGCAGTACGGGTTATGCAATTAAACCCATTGCTGGCCGTTGTGGCAGTAATATTGATTTAGTAAGTCACAATGAATCAGTATTAGATAAAACTGACGGTAAATTTAACGATCAAAAGAATATTTATCAGCAATTATGGTGTTTACCTAAAGTTGCTAATAAGTATATTCAAGTGTGTACGTTTACGGTTGATGGTAATTACGGTGGTGTATGTTTACGCTCTGATAATTCACTCGTGATAAAAAAAGACAGTGATATAGAGCCATTAATTGTATTAGAAGATAATGCCTTTCTAAGAAATCTGTAATGATTAAAGCCGTGCCAATGATCGTTATAAAAGATCATGGCACGGCTTTGTTTTAACTCTTTTTTATCACGTTAATCGATTAAAAATCATAGTTAACATTTATGCCAAAGTTACGCCCAGGCTGACTACGACGCTCAATACCATTAGTGGTCTTGTTAGCGCCTGCCATATCTTGATACTGCCAATACTCTTTATCTAGCGCATTAAATAGGCCAGCTCGCACTGTCATGTCTTTTACTGGATGGTAATAAGTCGTTAAGTCAACAACCGTGTAGCCTGCTACGTTAAGGTTATTTTTATCTTGCCAATTATCTTTAGCCGCTACCATGGTCACATCTAATGCAGTACCCCATGTTTCATTCGGCGAATCATAACCAATACCAACCACAGACGTTAATGGTGCAATGGTATCAAGCGTTTTTCCTGTTTGCTTATCTTCACCATCTTGATAAGCAATTGTCGCTTTAGCATAGGTGCCCATTGGTGCATTGATGATTTCATCAAGCCATAAATTAGCTGATAACTCTGCACCATAAATACGTGCTTTTTCTACATTTTCATTGGTCGTTGTCTTAAAATTATTCACTTCAGTAGTAACTTCTTGAATAAAATTAGAATAATCATTATAGAAAACAGAACCTGTTACATTACCTACGTGGTTTTCAGCACGGAAACCTACTTCGTAAGAATTACTTTCTTCTGGTTTAAGGTTCGGATTAGAAACAATCTTATACCCATGTGCTTGATTATTTTTATTGTAATACATTTCATACAATGTCGGTGCTCTAAAGCCCTGACTGTATTGAGCGTAAGTGCTAAATTTATTGGTCCAATGATAAACAGCACCTAAACGACCGGTAAATGCATCACTGTCATGATCTTTTAAGCCAGAAGCCGCATCAGGCTTCGCTTTAAATTCGTCATAACGCGCGCCTGCCGTCACAACAACCTTATCATTCAACAAGAATATTTGATCTTGAATAAATACTCCGCGTTTTTCAGATTTTGCTGCTGGTACTTCCGTTGGACCGGGTTTTGACGTGCCTTTATCTAAGTTATAGTCGACATAGTTTAGATCAAACTTATCATTAACAACTGTCGCGCCATATGTCAGCTGGTGGCGTGACTGCGCCAACTCAACCGCTTTAGCAAACTGGATATCAAATTGCGTGCTGGTGTCTTTACCTTCACGATAACGGTTACGATTACCCAGCCTATCAGTATGATCATAGTTATCATGCTGACTACGCTGTTGCTGCCAATTCACTTGCCATTTTAGTGAATCAAACACCACATTTTCAGCTAACCATTCATGCTCAAAACCAAAGCGTTTACGAGTGTCTTGATCGTCACCACGGGTTTTAGTGTAAGTAAAGCCCGGCGCTATCGTATAACCATCACGCGATAAAATATCACCATTAGCATTACGCGTATAATACTCCCCCGTGAAACCAATACGGTTAGCATTGTTTATTTGATAGAAAGCTTTAGCTAACACGTTATGCGATTCAATATTTAATGGATCAGCCGACTTGCGCGTAACACCTTTGCTATCATCATGGGTATTATAAGCATCGGTTTCATGACCATTACGGTAGGTATAGATGAACATTGTTTCCAAGTCACCGATTTGTTTTGCTGCCTCTACACCTAACTTATATTGATCATCTGCACTGGCATAACCGCTTTTTAACCCTACATGTGATGTTTCACCTTGTAATAAATCTTCTGGGTTTTTGGTACGCATAATCACAGTGCCACCTAAAGCATCACTGCCATAAAGTGTCGATGTCGGCCCTTTGTTAACTTCAATCGCTGTTAGCGTATCAATTTCATAGTTATTACTATTTTTACGCATCGCATCTGCACCAGGATTATAAGATGCTGGTTGTTCAACCCCATCGACTAATACTTTAACGCGACTGCCTTTCATTCCTCGAATGGTAATATCTTCCATACCAAATCGGCCATGGCCATTAACAGACACACCTGGTTCGTATTTCAATGCTTGCTTAACGTCTGTAGCGAGGTTTTTATTCATTTGTTCAGACGTTATTTTAGCGACCGAAGCCGGTATGTTTTTTATCGCCTCCTCTGTTCGAGTACCTGAAACAACAATTTCATCAAATTGAGAAACGCTATCTTGCGCAAAAAGTGATGGTGAAGAAAATGCCATAACGAGTGAGCTGGCGATAAGTGTCAGTTGCTTATTCATAATTCCCTGCTTTAACAAAAATCCAACGATACGGTTCGATGATGATTATACATACCGAAATGATAATTACTATCATTATCATTCAATTTTTGTAAAGTAAGTTTACTTTAATAAGCAGCTGTTTAGCCACATAAAAACTAAGGAAAACGCCGATATATTCACCAATAATGTGCTGAGATAATAAAAATAACAATATCGCGTTTAATATGCTTGCATGTACTTATTGGGATTGTTAGTATGCGCGCTCGTTTTACGACGCTAAGTAAGGTCGCATTACTTAGTGAATTATTAAATTAAAGAGTATTATTATGAAATTTAATGCAATTGTACGTACAGACCTTGGTAAAGGTGCGAGCCGCCGCCTACGTCTTACTGAGCACTTCCCTGCAATCGTTTACGGTGGCGAAGCTGCACCAGTAGCTATCACTCTAAAGCACAGTGATATCATCAACCAAATGGATAAGCCTGAGTTCTACGAAGGTTTTGTTCTTGTAATCGATGGCCAGGAAGTTAAGGTTAAGCCTCAAGACATCCAACGTCACGTGTACAAGCCAAAGGTTGAGCACATGGACTTTAAACGCATCTAATTGCGTGTTCATAAAACTCTTCAAAAAAGCACTCTTCGGAGTGCTTTTTTTATGTCTTCGGTTTATCGATATCATCAAATATAAATTGCTGCTGCGGTGACTGAATACTACTTTCTTGATTATTCTTATGTTGTTTATGTCGCATCACTCGTAAATAACGTTGCCGACATAATTTTATGACCTTTATTTTTTGATCTGCTGTCATTTGTTGCCAATAAAATCGCTCATCACGGCTGCGATAACATCCCTTACAATAACCTCGATTGTTTACCTGACAACAGCCAACACAAGGGCTAGGCACATCAAAAAAATCAAGTTGCTCCATGTAGATTCACTCTTTAGTCATTCTAACTTAGCTGTATTAAAATCGTATAAATACGCACCAAATGTTATTAAAAATAATGACAATGTATTTATTGTAAATCTTATTTGTTATTTTGTCGTATTGATTTTTAGTCACTAATTCTGCTAAGGTTATTAGCATTATCACGGTAGATAATTAATTATTGATTATATACATCAATTATTCATAACATAATGAATGTATTAACTGGAGGGAACCATGGATTTTTTTGTACCATTGGCTAAAGATATTGATCAAGCTCAATCTGTTTATACATCGATTGCAGAGCATGTCTCAGCACCTACACCAACTAATGATAAACGTATTCAAAAATTAATTTGGACCCATGAAGGTGTTGAATGTATAGGCGAAGTAGGGAAATTACCGCCAGAGGTATTCCGTGCTGACGATGAAATTTTAGCTATTTTCGAATGCGATAATGTTTACAAAATTTGTACCCAAAACCGTGGTGTTATCAATTTTGATCCTATTTTAGCAACGACTGACACCGTAAAACGTGTGATTTACTTTGATTAAAATCATTCTTTCAAAAACGCGCTTATAACAGCGCGTTTTCTCTATTATTAAAATAGACCTAACTGCGACGCGGTTATATTATCAAAAGACTTTCCGATAAAAATAAGAATACCATCAGCGACAGGCTTTAATTGTTTTTCTAAATAATGATTATAATCGATAGCGCTTTGGCGATATTCTACAGGCTCAGCGCCTGAAGTCGTAAATACATATTCTATTGCACCTTTTTGTTGGTATTGTAATGGCCGTCCTAATTTAGCATTCATTTCATCAGCCAATCGCGCAGCACGTACCTGTGGTGGAATATTTTTCTGATAATCATCTAAATTACGCCGTAGACGCTTACGATAAACTAATTGATCATCAAACTCCCCAGCCAAAGTACGATTAGTATAGTTACGTACATAATCATCGACGTCCTGATCATGAAATACCATTGAATACAGCGTTTGCTGAAAATGTTGAGCTAACGGCGTCCAATCGGTACGTACCGTTTCTAAGCCTTTAAAAACCATTTTTTCAACATCACCACGCCATACTAATCCTGCATAGCGTTTTTTACTGCCTGTTTCTTGTCCACGAATCGTTGGCATTAAGAATTTGTGATAATGGGTTTCATATTCAATTTCAAGTGCTGATACTAACCCATATTGCTGCTGGAGATGCTGCCCCCACCATTGATTGATATGTTCAACTAACGCATCACCAATAGCATTTGCATCTTGTTGAGAATGGGATTTTTTAAGTGATACAAATGTTGAATCAGTATCACCGTAGATCACCTCATAACCTTGTGCTTCAATCAACTCTCGAGTTAACTTCATGATTTCATGACCACGCATAGTAATGGATGAAGCTAAACGATGATCAAAGAAACGGCATCCTGATGAACCTAAAACACCATAAAATGAGTTCATGATGATCTTAATCGCTTGTGAAAAGGCTTTATCGCCATCACGCTTGGCACGATCTCGGGCAGCCCATAGCGATTCAATCATTTCAGGTAAAAAATGACGTGTTCGATGAAACTGCCCGCCACGAAAACCTGCAATAGCTTGATGCTCTGCTTTACCCTCTTCTAACAATAACCCTTCAACCAGTCCCATCGGATCTATCCTGAAGGAGCGAATAATTGATGGATACAAAGATTTGAAATCCAACACCAAGACTGAATCATATAGACCCGGTTTAGAGTCCATGACGTAACCACCTGGACTTGCTATCCAATTTTCACTTTCAAGATTAGGAGCAATATAACCAGCTCGGTGCAACTGTGGCATATAAAGATTAGTAAATGCTGCCACTGAGCCACCAATACGATCAAGCTCAACGCCAGTAAGACGACTGCGCTCTATGGCAAATTCTAATAAATGCGTATGTTTAAAAATTCGAGTAACGAGTTTACAATCTTGAAGATTATATTTAGCTAATGATAATTTATCATGCTTAAACATATGGTTAATTTCCGCCATACGATCATGCACATTATGAATAGCTTTTCCTTCTCCTAACAATTCTTGCGCTACCGCTTCTAATGACCAAGAACGGAAATTATAAGTGGCTGTTTTTAGGGTATCGATACCATCCATCACCACCCTGCCAGGGATACTAATAAAGCCTTGATTAGCATTTTGTGTTGAACGGCGGTAATGAGGCGTTTGCTTACCACGACCAATACGAAGATTAATCTTGTTCCATTCTGCGCGATGTAATAATAATCGGAAGTCAAAATCAATCACGTTCCAGCCAATAATGATGTCAGGATCATAACGAATAAACCACGCTTCTAGCGCGAGTAATAATGCTTTCTCATCTGCAACCCACTCGATATTCAATTCAACATCATCGTTAGAATTAGCCGAAGGTTCACCGACCATGATGACTCGACTATCGAGATCACTGTGCATACCGACTGAATATAAAACCCCTTTTTCTGAACACTCAATATCTAACGATACTAAGGTTAAATCTGGAATATAATCAGCGGCTTTAGCTTTCGCAAATAGCACATCATGGTATCCATTACGCAGTTTAGTATCCCCAGTGAACACTAAACCACCACGAATAAAACGCTCCATCAAAAAACGGTCAGCAAGTCGAATATCGGCTTCAAACGGCTTAACGCCTTCAACCTGTAAACATTTACTAATGGTGAAGTTATCTCGAATCGTTTCGCTATAGCACCCAACAACATTCTGATGCTGAAATGTTTTAAGCGGCAAAGGTTTCCATTGCACTTGAATATTAGCAGCCTTAATAATTTTCATGGCTTGCTGCTGCTGGCTTGCGCAGATAAAGAGTACGGGTTTATCGCCTATAATAGACAAGCGACAAGGACCTGTGGCGGTTTTCACCCACAGAACAATTTCCGTTTGTCCTTTAATATCTCGACTTTGACGAGTTAATACAAACCCAGTTGAATTTGACTGCAAAGAAACCTCAATCTGATCTTGATACGACAATAACGGCGTTAACCAATTTTTCGTTCGATATTATTAAACTCATTTACAATCCAGTCACCAAATTGCGATAGCATAAACAACGATGCTTTCTTAGGTACTTGTGGACCATTAATTAGCACAAATAGTCGTTCAATCTCAGTGGCTTTATCTGGATAGAACGCTAGAAAGAAATCAGCACATTGTTGATCTGTATATGCCCAGCCATCAATACGGCACGCGACTAACATAAAACAACTTCTGAGCATTTTTTTACCAGCACTGCGACAATAACCTTGATACTCAATCATGCTTTTAGTGCGCTTAATTTGTTGCTGCATATCTATTAAAAAAGAGGCTATATCATCATTAAATAGTTTAGCAATTTCCCAACAGGGTTCAAAATCACCAAATTGTTCACCAAGATTAGTCCCGTACAGACACACACTACAATGTTTGAGCCAAAAGCCCCACTTAAAAATAGTGGCAATAGAAAGTACGTCATCAAGTAATAACCACGTAATATCAACACTTGAAATCACAGGATACCGACGTTTTAAATCTTGGCATATAACGGCCATTCGGTGCTGTTCTTCAACTGTCAACGGGGCTGTTATCACCACTGTAAGATTCAGATCAGAAATACCATTCGTTGCCTGTCTATAGGCAACACTGCCATTAAGATAAATACTATGTAATACCGTTAATTGGGATTGTAAATCCATAACAGTAGCCATAATCAATGGCATGAAATCTAATTGAAAAGATGTTTGATTATCCAAACGAGGTAAAAATTTAGCCACAAACCATACTCATTACATCAACCAACAAATATTAATGACACTTTATTGCTAACCATGGTCATTAATTTACCGAATAAATACTAATATCACCCAAACCATATCGACTTTAAGCGTCAATTCCATCAGCAAAGCTAACGATTATTGCTAAACATCGCATATTTGAAGTGTTTCGGTATAATAACACTACTAAACATAGATAGAGATCAATCAGTATCATGGAAACAGAAAACCTTATTTCATACGATGATGTTATTGACGTCGCATACGATATTTTTCTAGAAATGGCAGCAGATAACTTAGAACCTGCTGATGTACTTCTTTTCACCATGCAATTTGACGATCGCGGCGCAGCAGAAGTTGTTGAAACTCGCGATGATTGGGAAGAGCATCTAGCTTGTGAGATTGATAAAGATCTTTACGCGGAAGTGTGTGTTGGTCTTGTGAATGAAGAAAATGACGAACTTGATGATGTTTTCGCTCGTTTACTAATCAGCCGTGATCCTGAAAACAAAGGCTGCCATATCTTATGGAAGCGTGACTAAGTCCATACGCTACCTATAAAAAAGGCGCTAGATATAACTCTCAACGAAAAAAAGAGTCGTATCCTGCGCCTTTTATTTAATCTTATAATGAACAGTGACTACTATTAACGAGCAAGAATGGTTGTATCTTGCTTACTATAACGGATCCACCATAAACTCATCACCACGATAATTGCCATCACCGTCATAACGACGCCTAGGCTAAATTGGCTTTGTGCGCTCATAAATGATGCTGCTAATGTTGCACCTCCAGCACCGACATTTTGCAAACCGCCAAGTACAGCCCCTGCCGTTCCGGCATGATTAGGAAATGGTTGCACTGCTGCTGTCGTTGCAACTGGACACAGCATACCTGTACCAATAAAGTACAAAAATGCACCGCCAATCAAACTCTTAATTGTAACTAAGCCAGAAAAACCCGGTATAATAATCGTCACGGCACCAAGTACCAGTGCAATCATGCCGATAATCAGCACTCGATCAACACCTAAACGACGAACTAAACGCCCAGATAGCCATGCCCCACCTAAATAGCCCGGTAAGGGTAAAATAAACAGCCAACTAACCGTAATCGGATCGAGTTTAAGCACACTACCTAATAACACCCCTGCCGATGCTTCAAACACCGCAATACCAGCAAATGTTGCGATAAGGCAAATAACATAGCCTTGGAAACGGCGATTACCTAATACATAACGGTAACTCACGAATACACGTTCAGCATGGCGTTTTTCTGGTGGCAATGTTTCGCTAAAGTATTTCATCATCGCAACAGTTACCGCGGCACCAAACACTAATAGAAATCCGTAAACCGATTCCCAACCCAAATGTTTAGAAAGGTAACCACCCAAAACAGGTGCAATAAGTGGAGATAAAATCACACCCATACTAATTAAACTATTAGCTTGGTGTAAATCATCACCGTCATAACTATCACGAGGTACAGTACGACACATTGCGCCACTACAACCAGTACCACAACCTTGAATAAACGTCGCGAACAGGAACCAATGGAAATTTGATGAAATTAAGGTACCAACAGTACCAATAAGAAAGATCACCATCCCAGAAATAATCACTGGGCGACGCCCAATACGATCAGATAATGGACCATAAATAAACTGTGATAACCCATAAGGAATAAGGTATACAGCCATTACTGCTTGTAAATACGCGGATTTAACAGAGAAAAATGTTGCCATATCAGGAATCGCTGGCACATACATTGTCTGTGTCATCTGCCCAACAGCAACCAAAATAATGAGTAATAATAATAACTTACCCATGTTACTAGCCGAAGATTGCTTAATCACAACCATCACCCTCAAAAAAGATTAATATTGTCAGTTAATTATTAATAATCAACATATTAAAGAAGAAGAAAAAATAGAATAGAGTATCTCTGCTATCGAAGACGAAGCTTGTTCGTTTAAATAGTATCTATGCCTGTAAATCAGCGCGAATAGTAATATTCTGGTTAATAACTAACAAGTGAATCTTGTACATACAGCACGATAGTTTATTATGAATTACATTAGAAAAACTAATGCTAACAAAATGCGAGAATTTAGCCTCCTTTTTTGTATAAAAAAGCCCCGTAATACTTTCAATTTACAAGAAAATACTATGGGGCTGTTTGATTTTATAAAGATTAATCAAACTTTAGGCGATGTTTACCGTGTGAAGCCTTTATTTTCAAATAACTTTCATTGCCATCTTTAACATGTGCTTTAGTACCAACAACTTCAACAATATTGATGCCATGCTCTTCTAAATCACAAATCTTTTTAGGATTATTTGTTACTAAACGTATTTCATTAACCCCTAATGCATCTAACATTTGGGCTGCTTCAGAGAACTCGCGCAAATCATCACCAAAGCCAAGATGATTATTCGCTTCATAGGTATTCATACCTTGGCTCTGCAATTCATAGGCATCGATTTTGTTATACAAGCCAATGCCACGCCCTTCTTGGCGTAAATAAAGAATAATACCGCCGACATTGCCCATTTTTTCAATTGTTTCATCAAGCTGCTCACCGCAATCACAACGCGAAGAATGAAACACATCACCCGTTAAACATTCAGAATGCATACGGACTAAAGGTGCTAGCGTTTTGTCTGCACCTTGAAAAATAATAGCAACGTGCTCTTTACCTGATTCAAGACCATTGAATGAAAGCAATTCAGCTGGGATATTGCTGTTAAGACCTACTTTAAAAGGCACTCTTGCCCTAACATTTACCATATTCTTCCTAAGCACTTCTTCATGTCCCTGCCGTAGAGGGGCATTTGATTATGACTAAATAATACCGAAATTAGGGTACCAACAACAACTATATCAAAAATCAATCAGGATCATTGATCCACATCTATTTTGAATGCGTTACATTACCACTTAGTACCACAAATATAAATGTTATATTATAACATTTTGTAACGATAAACCGTATTATTGGTATAAATGATAAAATAAATACATCTTTATCTATTCGCTTTAAATCAATGTCTAGATATTATCGGCTAACGCAATAAGCTGCTCTAGAATATGTTCACCATCAACACGTAAACCATTATGTTCATATTGATTGGTTTGCCATGACTTAGCATTCGTCAATAAGGCCAGTGTTTCGCAACTATAACGATACTCAACATACATATCTTCAACATACACTGCCGCAGCAACGGGTACGGTATTATTGGCTAACTGTTGTGCACAATATAATTGCGGCCAATCATTTTTTTGCGCCAATAAATGTGCGGCTTCTCGTAATGGTTGTAGACATGTCATTTGATCAAACATCCACGGATAAACCATTTCACCCGTAAAACTCAAGTCTTTACCTGTTTGATATTGGTACTGAGGATATTGATGACGCACTCGTTCAGCTGACCAATCTGATGCCTGCTGCTGGCAATAAATAGCTTCATGCAAAATGGCATAAATAGGATTGGTCTGATAGCTTTGCTGATTCAGCATCGTGTTAAGAAAAGTATAGCCCCGAGTTTCCCATTTTATATGGTTATCAAAATATATCTAACTACATATTTTTAATATAAAAACTATATTAACAACATATTGACAACTATCAGCATGAGAACTAGATTTTATATATGGCTTGTTTTTGGACTTTGATATATGGAAATATCACCGCTTAAGCACTACCCAAAACTTAACTCGGTATTACCACCACGATATCGAAACCGCATTATTGATTTAATACATCGCGTCAATAATCTTGTAGATTTTGGATATATTATAAATGCCTATTCTTTGTATGTAGTGGTCACGCAGGACGCAAACAGACCTTTCAGTCCGATTAAAATACTAAATTGCGAAAAATCATTTCAAGGACACCTTGAGGGTTTTGTTGGCTTTGTCTATGTCGAATTTCAATCACAAAAACTTGCCTCTCAATATAGTCTGTCGAAAACTATTCTTAAAACACTAGCACAATTGGCTTCTGATTATGGGTTGACTATCCAATTACCAGCATTATCAACTTATTCAATCAGTGCGGATGTACAACGATGCATTGACCTATACAACTCTCTGCAAAAAAATGAATCAGAACGGACTTATTACAACGGGTGGTCATATCGACTTAGGGATACAGAGAATGGCGTAACCGAAACCATGCCTCTCCATCTTGCGACCATCCACGATACCTACGGGGAAAACTTCTGCAATCTGATAGCCAAACGGATGTCGGATTACCTTTTTACGTTACCAAACAGCTCGACACCAGCCACTACCACATATCTCATTTCAGTATTAAATGCCCTCACAAGGCTCTTCAAAACTGAGGCAGAGCTTAGAGAGGCACTCTCCCCCAAGTGCTCAATTCGAACCATGATGGATATTTTTGATCTACTGCTTGAACAACGGGTTGATGGATTAGATGAGCGCAATAAAAACAAAAAAAAGAAGCGAACAAAACCAGAAATTATAAAACGTCTCACGATAGACTGGGTTAAAATAGTGACAGCATTTACGGAGTGCTTCATTAAAACAGGTGAGTTCGAGAAACCAAATTTCCCATTTATTCTACCTAAATTTAAGGAGCCAACTAAACAAAAAACCATCTCTGTAGGTGGCGATTTACCCGTCGAAATTGAAGAAAGTATCTTTGGCGACATTCCTATGGAAATCAAAGATGAGCAGGCGATAAATATTATCCACGATAGAATTAATCGTGAAATATTGCATGTTCGCACAATAGCTGAGCAATGGCTGACAGATATTAATGCACGTTTAGATAGAGTTGACGAATACAGGAAGGTTGGTCAAGTGAAGCCCTACCTAGGAGCGAAAAGTGTATCACGCTTTAATATTGGTGAATCTTATCCAGAAAACGTAGTCGCAACTTTTCATCATTATGGATACAACCCACCATTTCATACATCTTCTTACCCTCCATTCCTCAAAATGAAGACAGATAATATAATTAATTTATGCGCTCTACCGACATTCGCTGATCTTTATACATTATGTGCGCTACTCGTTATAGAACACCCTAAAATTACCCCCGCTTGGCTGGACGATTGGCGGTTATACGACAAGTCAGACACGCTTGATGGAGTCAGGAAAACAGGTGACCTGTGGGTTGCTGTTAGTTTGAAAAACCGTAGAGGAGTACATCTGGCTCAACAGGAGGTTATTCTAAACGACTTCTCTAAAAAAGTTGTGGACACAATAATTCGCCTTACATCTTTTGCGCGAGAATCCCTCAATAAAAGTGGCAATAGCAGGTATCGCTCGATGTTACTAATCAGCTCGCTTGGATCCGTTCGTAAACCTACAAAAATAGGAAATTCCATCTGTGACTTAGTAGGTCGTGGAACGAACGCATTTAACAATGCTTTATATACCGATTCCACCGATGAAAACGGATCACCGATACTCACCAAAGAGCAATCTGAAAAGTTGGCAAAATCACTGCACCTTCGCCCACTGCGTAGTTTGCGAGGATTACAGGTATATCTAGAAACAAAGAGCGTTAAAGCTGTTGCTGATGCACTTGGTCACAAGAATCCTGATATGAGTTTGCTGGAGTCCTACCTACCAAAACAAATCATGAATTTCTTTAATGATCGATGGGTTCGAATTTTCCAGAATGCTCTTATATTTGAGGCGATGAAAGACAATTCGCTACTACCTAAAGCGTTAGATTTTGATGAAAAAAAATTAGAGGAATTTCTGGCAAATCATCGGTTAAAAGATTTGCCAGAACACCTAAAGGTCATCAACTCTGACGAGGCAGAAAAAGAAGAAAAAGAGCAATTGATGCAATCAGATAAGATTGTTTTCATGATTTCTACAGGTTTGTTGCAAATGCTAATTGCTATATCCGATATAGTAGAAAATGCGATGCCTGATGAATCCATTCCAGAGGTTGTTGAACGATGGTATAAGTCAGCAAAATTTATTCTGTCGTGGCTTGATGCTGATAGCGGTAAAGAAAAAAGTAAAAAAGGCTCACTAAACCCAGAGCTTTACGATTTATACGCGCAGGCAAAAGAAAACCCTCTGTGCATAACCTCACTCAAGGAGCAGTTATGTTAAAGCTTGCCCTTACCCCACGACAGGAACTCACAAACGAATATACAGGAATTTACAACTACAGTTCTGAATCTCCCTATTGGTTAATTTCCAACTTTGATGCACCAGAGTGGACTCTGGAATTCCCCCTTAGAGGGAAAGAGCCGTACCAAAAAGTTATCGATTGGGGTAACGTGATTTTACCCGATAGGGAAAGGCTAACCAGTGACAAACACGCTCCACTACTAAACGCATTCAAATACTGGATAACGGCAGTTGATGACCCATTCACGAATGGCGGCAAACAATTAAAGCCAAAAACAGTGCTAGTTGCTATTCGTAGCGTTATTTCGCTGATTAATGCTATTTTGCTACACGCTGACGAAATTGACTTAGCTAATAGGCACTTATCAGCAATTAATGACGACTTTGTTATGGCACTATTGGTGGATTATGCTGAGGATGGAGGTGTTGAAAATGGTTTTTACCACTACCATGATAAAGCAGAGTCGTTATTGCGAGATGCAATCACCAATATTAGCGATGATGAAGCTAAAAATTTCGCAGAAAAACACCCATTCTTACTAAGAGATCTCCCTCTTGAGTTAACACCACTAAATTTAAGTGTTGATGATCGTGTTAAAGCATGTTGTTGGTTGGAACAACAGGAGTTCTACCGTTCCACCTCCAATACTAATCGGGGAGTTACTCGTCCTCAAGGAAACTCTACGATATTAAAATATCTAGTTTATCGAGAAAAAATCCTTTGTTGTAACGATTTACAATTATCTATGATAGAGGAACTACCCCTTATAGACAGCGGCACAAAACGTGAATACGCACCTGTTCAGCAAATAACAGAAGGCACCACATTAACAGAATTCTCAATAGTCCCTTTTATCGCTGCATTCAAGTACTTACTTGTCGCAAATGACCATGATAAATGTAGCCATATAGCTGACGACAACGCCCTTAAAAACATTACCGTTAGTCGTATTCAAGGTCATGTAAAACTAAAGAAATCAGGCCGTACACAAACCCTGCCTTACCCCGTTGTATTTAAGTTATATTCGGATGCCTTTACTTTTTGTGATAGCCACACAGACGCAATACTGGATTCCGTATTAGCAGTCCTTAAAGCCGCAAAAGGTCTATCTCGTACAAAAGTAAATACGATAAAAAAGGCTACTAAAAGGTCGATATTCGGTCAGTGGAAAGTGAGTGATGATTGGCATCACTTAGTTAACAATCATCTTCTTACTCTTGGTGTTAATAACCTATTCATTGATCCAATGCGGGAAGATTGGTTTGATGCCCTACGAGCTAATAACGGACTTTTTAATCTGTTCTCTGTGCTCATCGGCTCAGCGCAACTTCATCTAGGGGCGATGTGTGCGAGAAGACAAGACGAATTAACTTCTTTAATGCCTTTTGGCAACCTATCTCCTAATCTCGATCCATCAAGCCCTATTGGTAAAAAATCCAATTACAACCTGATTTTTAGGGTTAAAAAAACAGGTAGTGGTGGGAAAAATGCGATTAATGATGAGATTCAGCGCCCTATCCCTCGGAGTGTTGCACTTCTTATTTGGAAAATTGAGCAATTTAACCAAGACCTCATTGATAACGGATTGGCGAAGAAAGGTAATTTGGCATTATTTAATAACATTAATAATAAAAGCCTGACTGTTTTCAAGTCTGCTAAAAAGCAATTTAATGCCAACTTCGATGTGATGTGTGATTACCTTGAATCTCAAACAGTGATAGATAAAAAAGGTATTACTCGCCGCTACTATATTCGACAACACCCGTTACGCCGCTTTTTTGCCATGATTTTCTTCTGGTCATCAGGTTATGACGGGCTTGAAACCATCCGCTGGATGCTAGGGCATTCGGATGTAGAACACCTATATAACTACATCACGGAATCACAAACAGGTGGAGCCATTAAGGGCGTTAAAGCCGCATACCTTGTAGAGGCACTGCAATCAGGGGTTAAGCTGGAGGGCATTGACAGCCTCAGAGAGGTAATTGCTAATCGCTATGGAGTCTCAGGTAGTGCTATAAGACTTTATCCTTCCTCTGTCGCTGTAGAGACCTTTGAGGACGAGGATGACTACAAGACCACTCCCCCAATTGATGATCTGGATACACAGGCAGAATTGGAAAGCCAAGTGTTGGAGTTGCTAGAGGAAGATATTATCACGCTAGAGCCTAACTTTTTCAAAGTTGAGGGCAGTGAGCAGCAGTTTTATAACCTTGTATTGCAGGTGAAAGAAATAGGCTAAGGAGGGCAAAATGAAGGTCTTAGAGCGAAACCACCAAAAAATTTTAGAAACAAAAAAACTGTTAGAGAGCATCATTAGCGACCCTGAGCCATTTAAAGAGGATGAGATTATTAAAAAATCTCTTATTTCTCAAGGTGCTATAGCAAAATATGAAAACCGTGAATTAGGTATTTTTAGCTGCTCCGTTAATACCTATAAAAGCGTTTCTAATGATTTATTGCTACGTGGATTTACGGAAATAGATAAGCTGCGCCTACACGCCCAAGACGCAATACTAGGTAAAAAAAATAAAGCTAAAAAGCCACCTAAAGGTCGAATTGCAGCACTCGAAGACGAACTTAAAGAATTAAAAAAATCGGCAGAGATCGACAAAAAAACAATCGAGTTATTGATTCTTAGCCATCAAGAAATTCTTGCTTCATCTAAGCAGATAGCCTTTAGCAATAAGAGCATCGAAGAACGCTGTAAGCTCTATAACGAAATGGTAGAGCGAGATGAAGCAAAGCGAAACTTTTTCTTGTATGGGGTGACGTCATGCCAATAACGTACCTAAAAGACTTTCAGATTTGGGATTTTTATCGTGCCGCAACTAAAAAATTACAGTTGGTTGATAAATCGAACATGCCCTATGTGACATATGATAACGGCTTCCCTTGCTATGAAGCTAATGCATACCTATTAGGGCAAGCCAAAAAAGGTAGGTCTTTACGTATTAATGGCGGAACCGTTAAAACCTATGCCAAAGATATCCACCATCTAGTTAGATGGTGCTACAACAACCGCTTGCCTCTAACAAAAATGACCGATGAAAAATTTCGGAATTTTATCGATTATTTGCAGGAAGGCAACGTTAGAAAAAATAATCATGTTCTAAAAATAGGCAAGCAATGTCTGCACTTTTTAGAGTTTATAGGGGAGTCCAAAAGTCACCTAACTAACTTTATAGGTGAAGGGAGCGAAAATGCCATTTGCATTGAGTACAAAACCAGCAAAATAGGACTCGGTGGAAAAAAATCTAAGGAAGTCAAATCGATACATCACCCAGCACTACCAAAAAAATCAGCAGAAAGGAGGCGCTTACCTGTATCCAATGACGTGTGTGTAAAGCTATGGGCTTATATATCAACACAAAAGGATATCCTTCGCAGATTCCGAGATGCTGCTGTTTATCAGTGTCTTGAGGAGCTTGGTGGCAGGGTAAGTGAGATCCACCTGATAACTGTCGATTCGGTAAAGGCTGCAAAAAAAATGGACAAAAACCCATACTTGCGACTTCCCGTACTAAAGCGACAGGACGACGTTGAGGATAGAGTCATCCCAGTTACACATGATTTTCTTAGCGTTTTGGACGACTATCTCATCCGCAGCCGTAAAAAAATTATTAAGAAGACGCTCGGTAAAGAAAATGATCACGGCTTTTTGTTAGTTTCCACAACCACAGGCAAACAGCTACAAAGCGGCTCCATTACAGACATGATGAATAAGTGGAAAAAGAAGCTTGGCATCACGGAGCCACTGCACCCTCACCTATTTCGCCATGCATTCATCACAAACAATTTAATAAATTTGATGCGCCAGCATGAAATTAATAACGCTGATGAATTTCGAAACACCTTGCTGCATACCGAAATGTTCAAGATGCAACTTCAGGAATGGACAGGACACAAAAACATAGCCTCGCTAGATCGCTACATACATCTAGCGGTAGCGCACATAAACGGCTATGACAAGGCATTTAACGTAGTGCAGTTAAATAATGCGGTCAAAACAATGAAGCGCACTTTAGCCTCTATTAAGCTGCAATCTACAAGAAAGGAAATTACGGCAACAGAAATGCTAATGCTGCTAGAAAATGCCACGGATGCTTTTGAAATGACAGTAGCAAAAGCACTAAGCGAAGAAACCAATGATGATACTTAATGGATGCTTTTTTTTGGGGGGTAACAGCTAAATTGTGTTGAGTTAAAATCACAATAACGTGGGTTAAACTGAAACAAACTTACAACGGCTACACCTCACCATTACTGTATATATATACAGTATTTTATTGCTTATTAATACTCTCACCACTAAAATTATTTAGGGTAGCCTCTCCTATAGTCGGTAGTAGGATGCGAAACACCCTAAACTGACGCTGCTTTAAGTAGCGTCAGTTTTCATTAATTTCAGACTTTTTGAGGATAAATAGATGGATGGTGAATTTTCTTATGTGACTAAGGCAAAAGCTGCATCTTTAGGGGTAGAGGTTGAAACAATATTTCAGGCGTTGGCTGCAAAACGAGTAAGTGGCGAGTTTTGTGATGATGATGATCCAACAGAGATTGTTCTGCAACTTACCGAAGCAGACATCGGCATCAAGTAGTACGAAGATAAAAAAGTTATCTATATAATCAAATAAAAGCATTTAAATGCACAGACTTTTATCCATTAGTATCTTATTATGCTTTGATTTTTAATATGTTATGGAAATTTTATGTCTATGGAAAATCTAGATCCCATTGAAAAAGTGGTTGATAAGGTGGCTGATGCATCAATAGATGGTATAAGTTCTTTTATCTCTGCTATTTGTATGCCTGCGGCTAAAGAATTTGGGCTTTTAATTAAAGATAAAATTACTGTTTATAGACTCGGTAACATTGAGAGCATAGCCTTAAAATCTCAAGAAATTATCAATAAAACAGGAATAAAAATATCAGGCAAAGCTAACTTAAGAGTATTAAAGGAAGTCTTTGAAGAAGCGTCTTGGGTTGAAGATCCTAAAATTCAGGATATGTGGGCTGGACTTTTAGCTACCGCATCATCACATACAAGTAAAACTGATGATAGTTTATTGTATATCGAAAAATTAAAAAGCTTAACAAGTTTCCAAGCTCGGTTATTGGAGTTTATATGTTCCTCACCAGATTGCTTTAAGGGTGAAATAATATATGAAAGTGAATTTAGACCCCATAAAAACTGGGGTGGAATTTTTGCATTTAATTACAAAGATATACTAAATTTATATCCAGAAGATTTATCAACTTTTGTTCCAATTTGTAATATTACCCATGAGGAAATTTTGAATGATTCTAAAAATCATGGAATTGCAATTGGAAGATTAATGCCCCAAATTAAATCAATGGTAGATTCTGGACTGTTTTTTGTGGCTGAAACTTTAAAGATAGAAGACGAATCCTATATTGAGATAATACCCACATATACAGGTATTGATTTATACATGCGTTGTTTAGGTTATCAACTCTACCCATTACAATCCTTCTTACTTACGATGAAGCACTGGGATAGTTTAAAGTTCTCAGAGAACAATAAAATTTGATTATTCAACTCCCCTACTATTTAGCAACCAATAAGCGCTGCCACCCCCTCAGATACAAAAAGACCGCCTCAATGGGCGGTCATTTAACATCACTGATTTTATGCGAAATTTATTACTTACAGTATCAATAGGTAACCTAGAGCGACAGGAACAACGCCGAAGGCCAGAAAGCCAACAACATAGATGCTCTGTTGCAATTGTTTTTGATACTCAGTCATATAATTAAAATCCCTTAATATTCGCAACCTACGTGAGCATGGCAGTACTCTAACGTATAGTCGTTGGCTTTTTTCGTAGATAATCCAATGAGATTGATATTATTACCGTGGGGATTTCTCTACCGCCACATAAACCATTGAGGTTGATATTATTAACGTGGGGATACCTCTACCGCCACATAAACCATTGAGGTTGATATTATTAACGTGGGGATACCTCTACCGCCACATAATCTACGTTATTAATCATACACCAGAGGCACACAGTT
The DNA here is from genome assembly GCF_003026355.1 of Photobacterium kishitanii. Taxonomy (GTDB): domain Bacteria; phylum Pseudomonadota; class Gammaproteobacteria; order Enterobacterales; family Vibrionaceae; genus Photobacterium; species Photobacterium kishitanii. The sequence continues at coordinate 369,102 of NZ_PYON01000001.1, forward strand.
GTCTGTAAGGATATGTGATTAGTCCTCGCTCCGTGATCAATCTTTATAAGTTTATTTAAAATAGCGTAGGAAAATTGAAGAAGGTAAATGACGGTACATATCTCGATCTACATTGACAATATTGAACGGTAATTTAGTGCGAGGGAAATCAGTCGTTGCTGCCCTTCGACATCCACAAAAGCGCTCTCTAAGGCATAATACATCGCTAAATCACCGCCAGCGCCACCTAAGGTTATGCCCCATGTTTGAAATTGCTCAACCGTAAATAATTGTCCATTCGGCAAATAAGTTTGATTATTTGAAAGATACTCAGCAATGGCATTACATTGTTGTTGAGCGCCAGCAAAACGCTTAAAGAATGCCTTATTCTTATCTGCAACTCTTTTATAAGTTGCTTGATACACTTCATCTGCAGTTGCAGTTATTGATGGTATACCGCCAGTAATAAAGACACGAGATAAGCTTTGCGGATAAAAAGACAAGTAATGTAATGCGCAGAAACCACCAAAACTTTGTCCAAGTAACGCCCACTGCTTAATACCAAGATGTTGACGTAATTGCTCAGCATCCCGAACAATATTATCAGCGCGAAAATGGGTTAAATACTCAGCTTGCTGCTGGAGGGATTTAGTCGCTAAAGTTTGATGAGAAATAGCACTACTTGCTCCGGTACCACGTTGATCAAGTAATAACACACGATAATATTTTAATGCCGTTTTTAACCAGCCACTATTCGCTTCTGGTCGTGGTGCCGCAAAACCTGGACCTCCTTGTAAATAAACTAACCAAGGTAAATTTTTATCTATGTTTGATTTATGTACTACTTCTCGAGCATAAATTACTAATGAACCGTCGCTTATTTGTTCATAATTAACCGGGACATTAATATTTATATTTCGAAAACAAAGTTCATCACTATAAATAAAGTCTTGCAATGGTATTCTCCAATGACGTAATAAAAACAATTATCATTTAATGTTGGTTAAATAATAATACATTCAAACTAAATATTCTTATATGTATTTTAAAATATTTATCGTAAAAAATAAAAACATTAAATATCAACACTATAACTATTTTAACTTACACCTAAAATACATAAACACTAATAAGAATAATTATCAGTTAATGATTTCATATTTGAAATCTTTTTTCCAAAAATTAAATAACCTTGGATACAAAAAAAAGCGTATATTTATTCCATTAACAAAATAGACAATAAAATCAATTTTGTTGCTATAAATGATAGCTTTAATAATAAGCTTTATAGCGGGAGATGATGTTCCTCCTTTAACCGCCTTATCGAATTTCTTTAAGGATAATGACGTCTGACAACATTCGGCTTTTAATCGTCGAGGACCGTGTTAATTTCTATTGAATACCTAACGATATTCGTTTTCAAACACGTCACGTTGTTAACGTATAAAGTCCTCTTCTTATTATCTGCACGATAACGAATTATCAATTCTACACTGCTAACAGTAATACGCTAATGCATACATTTTGTATTATCTTATTGCTTATACTGCGGTGTCTATGAGGCAGAGCAATGCAATACTCAAGTGAAGTTCAAAACATGTGTCCTATCTCTCGTGGTCCACAACACGAGTCAGCGCCAATTCCAGTAGAAGGTCGCTGGGTTAGCCCTAAAGATGTTATTGCTATTTCTGGTGTAAGCCACGGTGTTGGTGCTTGTGCACCACAACAAGGCGCAGCAAAATTAACTCTTAACGTTAAAAACGGCATCATCGAAGAAGCACTAATCGAGACTATCGGTTGTTCTGGTATGACTCACTCTGCAGCAATGGCTTCAGAAATCATCACTGGTAAAACAATCCTTGAAGCACTAAACACTGACCTTGTGTGTGATGCTATCAACGTTGCAATGCGTGAAATCTTCCTTCAGTACGTTTACGGCCGTACTCAAACTGCATTCTCTTTAGACGGCTTACCAATCGGTGCTGGTCTTGAAGATCTAGGTAAAGGTTTACGTAGCCAAGTAGGTACACATTACGGTACACGTGAAAAAGGCCCTCGTTACATGGAGATGGCTGAAGGTTACGTAACTAAAATTGCACTAGATGACAACGAAGAAATCATCGGCTACCGTTTTGTAAACGTAGGTAAGATGATGGAATCTATCGGTAAAGGCGTTCCTGCTGCTGAAGCTATGGAACAAGCTACTGGTCAATACGGTCGCTTTGATGAAGCCGCTCGTACTATCGATCCTCGTCACGAGTAATCATAGACCTATATCACACAAGTAAATGACGCATTTGTTTTAACTTCTTTAGAGTTACAGCGTCACTGAAATTGATTTTACCGAATTAGAGGAAACTCCATCATGGCTGCATTATTTGAAAGTTTTGATCGTCGTATTGCAAAAATTACTCCAGTACTACAACAGTACGGTTTCGCTTCACTAGAAGAAGCACGTGATTTCTGTAACGAAAATGGTGTTGATGCATACAACATCGTTAAAGAAACACAACCTATCGCATTTGAAAACGCATCTTGGGCTTATGTTTTAGGTACAGCTATTGCACTTAAAGAAGGCGCAAAAACCGCTGCTGATGCTGCTGAATATCTAGGTCAAGGTCTACAAGCTTTCTGTATTCCTGGTTCTGTTGCTGATCAACGTCAAGTAGGTATTGGTCACGGTCGTCTAGGCGCTCGTCTACTAAGCAACGAAACACAATGTTTCGCATTCCTTGCTGGTCACGAATCATTTGCAGCAGCTGAAGGCGCAATCAAAATTGCCCTAAACGCTAACAAAGTACGTACTAACCCACTACGCGTTATTCTTAACGGTCTTGGTAAAGATGCTGCATACCTAATCGCTCGTATCAACGGCTTTAACTACGTTGAAACTAAATTCGATTACGTTACTGGTGAACTAAACGTTGTTTCTGAGCGTCGTTTCTCTAAAACACAACGTGGTGACATCAACTGTTACGGTTCTGATGATGTACGTGAAGGTGTTGCAATTATGCACCGTGAAAACGTAGATATCTCTATCACTGGTAACTCAACTAACCCAACACGTTTCCAACACCCTGTTGCTGGTACGTACAAGAAAGAACGTCTAGAAGCAGGCCAAGCTTACTTCTCAGTAGCATCAGGCGGCGGTACTGGTCGTACGCTTCACCCTGATAACGTTGCTGCAGGTCCAGCTTCTTACGGTCTTACTGATACTATGGGTCGTATGCACTCTGACGCTCAGTTTGCAGGTTCTTCATCTGTACCAGCTCACGTTGAAATGATGGGTCTTATTGGTATGGGTAACAACCCAATGGTTGGTGCAACTGTTGCTGTTGCTGTTGCTATTGAGCAAGCTGCTAAAGCTTAATAAGCTCAGTAGACTTAAAAAGTTTATCTTCAAATAACGAAAAAGGCGCGAGATTAGACACTCGCGCCTTTATTTTTTTGTCACAATTGTTATTTCTGCAAAATACTCTAGAATCATCCCCCATCCCAAGTTCTTGATCACGCTTATCCCTATAAAACACTCTGTCTTCAGGGTATAATCAATAAAGAATCAAGTTAGTCTTATATATGTTACACAGCACACGCTGTTACAGATAAAGTAAAGGAAATATCATGATCCAAGTTGTAGGGCACAAAAACCCAGATAGTGACAGCATTTGTTCTGCACTAGTGTGTACAGCTTTTCTTAAAGCTCGTGGTCTTGAAGCGACAGCAATTCGTCAAGGCGAAATGAACCGTGAAACTCTACACATCCTTGAGCTAGCAGGCGTTACAGCTCCAGAGCTACGCACAAGCGTTGCTGGTGAGAAAGTATGGTTAGTGGATTACTCAGATCTTGCTCAAGCACCTGATGATCTAGCTGAAGCAGAAGTTGTAGGTATTGTTGATCACCACCGTCTAGGTGATGTGATGACAATTAACCCAATGGAAGCTTGGATCTGGCCTGTAGGTTGTACTTGTACTGTGCTATTCAACTTATTTAAGATCGAAGGTCACGAAATCACACGTGAACTAGCGGTTCTTATGATGTCAGCGATCCTGTCTGATACAGTAGGTTTTGCATCTCCGACTTGTACACAAAAAGATAAAGACGCGGTACACGAGCTTGCTCAAATTGCTGATGTACAAGATCTAGAAGCATTCATCAAAGCACTACTCATCGCGAAGACTGATATCAAAGGTCTAACTGCAGCACAACTTGTTGAAAAAGACCTTAAAGGTTACCCTTTCAACAACCGTGATGTTGTTGTTGGTCAAATCGAACTTGCGACTCTTGAGCAAGTTGATAGCATGATTGAAGAGCTTCAAGCAGATCTTCAACGTCGTTGTGACGAAGATGGTCTAGGTATGGCAGCATTGATGCTAACAGATATTACAACAAGCACTACGCGCCTACTTTACACCGGTGATTGGAACCACATTCTTGATACACACGCTACTGACGGTGTATTAATGATGGAAAATACTCTAAGCCGTAAAAAGCAAGGCTGGCCTTGGCTACAAACAGTACTTGCTAAGTAAATAATCACCACGATTATTGATTATAAAAGGTCCTTTAAAGGGCCTTTTTTTTGAGCAAAATTTACGATCTATCTTAGCTAAAATACGGCTAACTCCGCCTAAAAAGTAAAATATCATGGCTTAAAATATCGATATTAGAGTAAATGCTTTAATTATTTTATCAATTAAAACCCATCTATTAAGCATCGATATGAACAAAGTTTAAGCAAACAAACTCTTTTATTGTGATATTTATCTATCTTTGCTTATTATTCTCTTGAGGTATAACTATACTCCCCTCTCTTAAAAATCCTGCCTTCTTTGAAGGGTGAAACAGCAAGAAGCTATTCGAAATTATAGAGAGACAGTATAATGTCCATTAATAAAAAATATATCGCCTTAGTTATTACAGCAGTACTTTCGAGCCAAGCTCAAGCTGCTGGATACCAAGTATCTGAACATTCTGCTGCTGGTCTTGGTCGAGCATATGCAGGTGATGCCGCTGTCGCAGATACGGCAGCAGTATTGGCTCGTAACCCCGCGGCAATGACGCGTTTTAAACATGCTGAAGTTTCAGGTGTTGCCAGTGTTATCAACCCATCAATTAATATTGATGATCATACTCATAATGAAACCGCAAAAGATATTTCACCAGTCAGCTTTGTACCAGCGGCTTACTATATCCAACCGCTTAATGATAAAACTGCGGTTGGTTTAGCGATTTTTAGTAATTATGGTGTGACAACTGATTACCCAAAAGCCATGCAAGCAGGCAGTTTAGCGGGTAAAACATCATTAGAAACGGTTAACTTCAACCCTAATATTGCTTATCGGTTATCACCGCAATTAAGCATTGGTGGTGGTGTTAGTCTTGTTTATGGTACCGCAGAGTTTAACCGCCGTTTAGGCTCTTTAGCTTACGCAGCACCAAGCCATAACCTTATCGATATGAAAGGCACAAGTTGGGGCTGGGGTTGGAATATTGGCGCGTTATATGAACTCGATAATAACAACCGTTTTGGATTAAGCTACCGCTCACAAGTAGACCTCAATTTTAATGGCCATTTTACTGACTACTTGGGCCAAGCGACATCCAAACCAAATGAAACTGTTGCAGCAAACCTTAAGCTACCACTGCCTGCTATTGCTGAATTTTCAGGTTTCCATCAGCTAAACCCACAATGGGCAATTAGCTATAGCCTGCAATGGACTCAATACAATAAATTCAAAGAAATTAGAGCAACTAGTTCTCAGTGTGCAACGGGGACTTGTTTTGTTAAAAAAGAAAACTTCAAAGATACTTATCGCTGGGCTGTAGGTACAACATATACTCTAAATCCGACGTGGACACTGCGCTATGGTTTCGCTATTGATCAAAATGCAGGACAGGCAACACTAAGCATTCCCGATACGAATCGTTATTGGTATTCAGCTGGTGCGACCTACCATTACAACTCAGCGCTATCCGTTGATGTGGGTGTATCTTATATTCATAGTAAGAAAACAGATTTTGTTGAGCAAACACCAGTGGGTGAAAATGATCACTTTACTTCATCAGGTAAAGCCTACCTTGCTGCCGCGCAAATTAATTACCGCTTTTAATGCGAAATAAACTATAAAATCATTAGGAAACACAATGAAAATACGTTCTATCGCATTATTAGTCACCTCTGCGCTAAGTTTAATTGCATGTAAAGGTAATAGCAGCTTAGACAATCAGTCGCCGATTGATCCCAATACAGCAGCAAGTTTAAAAGCAGAAACAAAAATTAACTTTGACCTACTATCAAAAAATAAAAAGCTAATATTACCGACATATTTAGCCATGGATCCACAAGATGGCACCCTTGCAACTGAAACAATGGCGCAAGATAAAACCAATACCTCAGATCCATTAGTTGCAATGGGACAAACTGATGGTTGGAGTACAACGCAGCCAATTACAATCAGCTTCACAGGTAAGAACCTCGATCCGGCTACGGCTGCAAATGGGTTTTACTTAATTAAATCAGGCGATCCAACTAATCCTGATGACACCACGCAACCAACACGCTTAACACAACAAGCGGGAGATTTTGTCGTAAAAGCCTCAGGTGATAGCTTAATTGTTATATTACTTAAGCCATTAGATCCTGCTAGTAACTATATGTTTGCGGTGACTGACGATCTAAAAGATGTCAATGGTCAAGCAGTAGGTATGAGTAACTCATACGCATTATTAAAGTCAGATAATCTGCCACCAGCACCGGCATTATTACCGGCACAAAAAATCACCCATGCGACTGAAGAAGCTTTCCACGGTATTGTGGAAAAACGCGATATCATCTTTTCATCATGGTTTACAACGTTATCGTCTGGTGATGTGCTATTTGCCGCCAAGATGGCAACCGAAGAAGCGATTAGTTTTGGGGCTAAAAACGTATGGCAAGGCTCTGCAATTGCAAACACAATTACTCAAGAGCAACTCGATAAACTATTTACCTTCTCTCAACCTATAGAAATTGAGGACACGAATAAAGTTAATGGTAAAAGTAATGTCCGTATCTACCACGGAACACTTTCTCTACCTTATTACTTAGATATTCGACCAAACAAGTTTATGAACACCCCTTGGCAAAGTGGTATGCCGAGCCTTGCAAAGATTAAATATGTGTTAAGTAATGGCAGTAATGCAGATAAAGCCACTATTTTAAATCAATTAGCAGCTGCTAATGTATCACTACAAGACATGGCGCAAGTGGCGACTAACCCACAAACACAAGTTGAAGTATTAACCAAGTTAATGGGTAAAACACTGTATTTAGCCAATGGTAACCAACTGGATCCTGAGCGTTTGATCACTCGTTACAGTGCTGTTCCTGAACTAAAATCAGTACAAACCATTGATTATACTTTAGTACTACCAAGTAATAAAAAATGCCAAACGCTAGGTGCTAACGATGTCACTATCTTCCAACACGGTATTACTTCGGATAAAAGCGTATTAACAGCACACAGTGATGGTTTACCGTCTTTAGCTGAAACGTTAATTGGTAATCAATGCCGTGCAATCTTTGCCATCAACCAACCATTACACGGTGAAGATCGTGGTATTCATACCATCGATAGTGAGGGTAATAGTCACTATAAAAATGCCGCAATCGATCCATCAATGTACTTAAATCTTGAAAACTTAACCGTTGCACGAGATAACTTACGCCAAAGTACTATTGATGTGGTTAACCTACGTGCTTCTATTGGCTCATTGTTTGCTCATATTCAACAACAACAAAATAACCAAGATCCACACACTGTTTCACCGTTAGAGATGTTAAATCCTAATAACGGCGTTAGTTTTGCAGGTCATTCCTTAGGTGCAATTGTTGGTACCAATGTCGGTAATATTGCTAACCGTCCGACAATGAACCCAGCATTTGATAAACAATACTTTGCAATTAACAAATTAGCATTAGCCAACCCAGGCGCAGAGATCCCTTACCTACTATTAAACTCAGGTAGTTTTGGTGGTCTTCTAAAAGCAGGGGTTTTACAAAGCACCGTATCTAATCCAACAGAAATTACACCTGAAGTAATTGAAACTGGTAAATTTTTACAAGCTTTGAATATTTGTTATATCGCTCAAGACGATAAACACAAAGATTTAAATAAATGCTACGTTGATAACATTCCAACGATTAAAGAAAATAATTCGAGTTTATTCGCTAAATGGACTGAGACTTACGTTAAATTTGCTTATGCCGCTCAAACAGTAATGGATCCAGTCGATCCAATTAACCTTGCTAAAGGCATTCCAGCATCAGTACCTGTATTGGTACAGATGGTTGAAGGTGACAGTACTATTCCAAATATTAGTGCTCCTAATAACTCACCTTATTCACCTTTCACTGGTACTGAGCCTCTAATTAAACAATTAGATTTAACCTCAAGTAATATAAATAAGGGTTGGAAGGTATATACACCAGGAAGCCATACATCATTATTAGATCCAACTATTTCACAAGCAACTACAACAAAAATGCAAAGTGATATGGCTGATTTTTTAAATAGATAATCTAATATTATAAATAGCCTTGATAATCTTATGAGTGTATCTATCATTCTGGTTATCAAGGCTTTTTTATTAAACACTGCTATCGCAAATGCTGCATTAAGCTGGTTTTTTGATTTAATATCTGAGAAAAAGACTGCACAAACTGTTCGCCAATCTGCTTTCCTTGACGATAATCAAGCTCTAAATCTTCATAACTACTTAATAAAGCACTACTGTTTAACGTTTTCTCTGGCGCAATTTGAATTACTTGTAACCCTAGCGGCGGATTAACTAAAAAATCATTTACGTCTCGATATGTACGATGATAACGCGCTAACATTTCTAATATTTCAGAATTCGTCCCCTGCCCTGTTAACTCTAATAGCCGTTCGACATTTAACTGCGAAAACCAACTCTTTCTAGTTAAGACTTTACTTTTAATAACAGCGTTTTCTTCATTACTGTCTTTATCTTCCCAATAGTGCTGTCGCCATTGATCAAATCGTTGGCTCAACTCTTGATGAATATTTTTAATTTTATCAACGGACTCATTCAGGCTTAACTTATCAATATAATAAGGCAATTGCGTTTCAACATTTTCGCGCCAATCATCAAAAATACCCCGTTCATCGCCGCGACTAGCCTCTAGTGGTTCAGTACGAATAACCACGACTAAATCAGCCCCTCGTCGCCATGCTTCTTTAACAGGGATTGCGGCGCTGACCCCACCATCAACCCATTGTAAATCATTCATATTCACCGGTTGATTATAAAGTAATGGGATAGCACAAGTTGCTAATAGCACCTCACGCCAATCTTGTTGGTACATCGGTAAATAATAGTCTTGTAAAGTATCTTTGCGGGTCGCACACGCGAGTGCAGTACGATGGATTAATGTTTTATGTGCAGTAATAACATCTAACGGATATAGCCCTGATGATGACACTTGTTGTAATGCCCACTCTAAGTTCATCGGCTGTTGTTTGCTAAGGTACTTATATAAATTGAAAAACTTATCGTCCATCGATACATCACGAATAAAATGATAACCAAATCGAGGTTGACGACTAATAAAAGAAGATAAATTAAGCGCCCCGGCAGAAGTGCCAATATACAATTCAAACGGATCAAACTGATGAGCGAGAAAACTATCAAGTACACCCGCAGAAAAAATGCCCCGCTGACCGCCACCTTGGACAATTAGCGCAATTTTTTTACGAGGTGCTGCGTGTATCAACGAGGAAAAATCAGCGACAGATTTATCCTTGATATCACGTAAACTAAATGGAAGATAATTCATTTCTCCTCCCTGTTAAATATGTAAACTGACATACATTAATATATCTAAGAGAGTCGAATATACATTTTGTAGATACTAATAGGAAATAATGTTAGAAAAATATAATTATCCAATATTACTTACTTTAATCGCTATGCATGTAGAGCAACCAATCCATAACTAGCTATAGTAAAAAGAGTCACCGTTACCACTACTAATGCAATTTTCAATTCGATATTCATAACAAACCCACCTTTAAATGTTATTATTATGTTACTTAAGTCTATGGTCAGATTGTTAAGAAAATCAATATCAATTACAATAATTACAAAGATGATCACACTGTTAGCTGTTTAAGTGCACTCTATATATCATCAATAAAAAACCGCATTACTCATATGATCTAAATACCTTATTTTATAGGAAAAATAATGAAACCATTACTCACTGTAGGGTTAATTGCTACCACTATGATTTCCACGACAGCAATAGCGAAACCTGTCGATTGGACACCTGGCATTGGTGGTGATATCTCTTTAATGGTTGGTTACAACAAATCAGACTCACAGTTTAATACTGACAATCACACCACACCTAACTTAAACAATAATGGTAATGAGCAAGATAAGATGTTCGTGGCTCCTATTGGTAGCCTCAGTTACACATTTAATAGTGGTAATAAACAACTCTACTTTGGTACTAGTCGTTCAGATATTGCACTCGGCCGCTTTCACATTGAAGCAGGCTATCGACAAAAGTTTGCTGATACATCAACGCTAACACTGAGTTATATTCCTGGCATTTTAAGCCAAAAAACATGGCAGGATCCTTACCTTCAGGGCGTAGAGCGCAGTAAAACAGAATCTAACATTAATGCCTTTAGTGTTAAGCTCGATAATATTCGTGGTTCCCGTTTTTCGGGTCAAATAGCTTACGGAAAATTCAGCGTCGATCATGAGCAAAGTGGCAACGATCCTTTACTTAAATTAACAGCCAATGAGCGCGCCTCTCTAAATCGTAATGCTAATGTCCTTTATACTGAAGGAACTTATGTCCAACCTTTTAGCCGTAGTTTAATGCTACGTACCGCCGTTAACTTCACAAATATTGATGCTAGTGGAAACGCCATGAATAATAATATTTATGGTGCCGCTGCGACTATTATTCAGTTATTACCACAATCTAGCCTCGCGTTTACATTAAGTTATAAAAAAGCACTGTTTGATTCAACCAACCCTGTGTTTAATAAAAAACAACAAGATAATAAGTTTGGCGCTTTCTTAGCGTATGAATATAGCCAACCATTTAATTGGAAAAACTGGGGCTTAGTTTCTCTTATTGGCTATAGCTCAACTCAATCAAATATAAACTTCTATGATAGTAACGATGTTTTAGTAAGTGCCGGCCTAAACTATAAATTCTAATACAATGTAATAAATATCTATTCGATTAGCTCATCATTAACAAATAGGTTGTATTTCGGGTGGTTAGATTTTAGCCACACCGAAATAATTCGAGACATCTACCAGAATATCGATTAGATTGACTACACTTTGCCAAAGTTATGGAAACGTTAAATAAATTATGGCGGCTAATAATCGTACTGCCGATGCATCTTTAGAATCCTTGCATCGCATTTTCACTGTACCAGAAGCACCGGATTCAACATTAGGTTTAATCGAAAAAGAACTTTCAGAAAACCTCAATGAATTTCTGCGAACCCATATTGCAGCAACAGAAAAGCCACTAGCTGAAATTGAAAAAGATTTCTCTGATGCAGGTATTCCTGAGGTTCCCTCTTTTGTTTCTGAGCACACTCAATTTTTACTCAATAAACTGGTTGCTCAGTCAGTGCATACCGCCGCACCGACATTTATTGGTCATATGACCTCAGCCCTACCTTATTTCATGATGCCTTTATCTAAAATCATGATTGCTTTGAACCAAAACCTGGTCAAGATAGAAACCTCAAAAGCTTTTACACCACTTGAGCGCCAAGTCTTAGGGATGCTGCATAAGTTAATCTTTAATCAAAATGAAAGTTTCTACCAACAATGGATGCACAGTGCGGACCATTCTTTAGGTGCTTTTTGTTCTGGCGGTACTATTGCTAACATCACCGCATTATGGGTTGCTCGTAACGCTGCATTACAACCTGATGGCGATTTTACTGGCGTAGGTCAACAAGGTTTACTGCGAGCGATGAAACACTATGGCTATGATGATCTAGCTATTTTAGTCTCAGAACGTGGCCACTATTCACTCAAGAAAGCCGCTGATGTTTTAGGCATAGGCCGAGATAGCCTTATTGCCATTAAAACTGATGATAACAACCGTATCGATCTTGATGAACTTCAAAGCACTCTTACAGATTTAAACCACAAAAATATCAAACCATTTGCCATTATTGGTATTGCAGGTACTACAGAAACGGGCAATATCGACCCTCTCGATCAACTTGCTGATATTGCCGCAGAACATCAATGTCATTTTCATGTTGATGCCGCTTGGGGCGGTGCAACATTAATGTCGAATAAATACCGTCATTTACTTAAAGGCATAGAACGCGCAGATTCAATTACCATTGATGCCCATAAACAGCTCTATATTCCTATGGGCGCTGGTATGGTGATATTTAAAAACCCAGAGTTAATGACAGCAATTGAACATCATGCCGAATATATTCTTCGCAAAGGTTCAAAAGATCTAGGTAGCCATACCCTTGAAGGTTCACGCAGTGGAATGGCAATGTTGCTCTATGCTAGCATGAATATTATTAGTCGCCCTGGCTATGAGTTGTTGATCAATAATAGTATTGAAAAAGCACACTACTTTGCACAATGTATTGAGCAACATCCTGATTTTGAATTAGTCACCTGCCCCGAATTATGTCTTCTTACCTATCGTTATGTGCCTGAAAATACGCAACAAGCATTACAGCAAGCGACGCCGGAGCAGCGTGATATTTTATTGGAGCTCTTAAATGATCTCACTCAATTTATCCAAAAACGCCAACGAGAATCAGGCAAATCATTTGTATCACGGACTCGTATTACACCTGAAAAATGGCAACGAAAACCGACCACAGTCTTTCGTGTCGTACTTGCAAACCCGCTCACAACCACTGAAATATTAGAAAATGTGCTTATTGAGCAGCAGCAACTTGCACAACAAAGCACAATTAGCCTGCCTGAAATAGTTAAATTAACTGAAGAAATCATAGAAAAAAGAGCGAAAAACGATAGATAAAGACTTTATATCTATACGTTATTTTTTGAATATTTAGGATATCTCGCACTTTTTCTCTTTTTTTAGTGTTTCACTGTATGGTAAACGGTATTCAATATATGACTATTTTATGAATAACTCGCGACTCAACTATGAACAGCGGATGATTACAGTATGAATAGCACCATGAAATAGTACCGTTTACCCTTCTCAATATTCACTCAATCACACACCGAAACCATGACTTTTGAGTAAAGTAAATTTTTCAAGGGAATATTTTCCAAAAGTCATGTTCATAAGATTTCATTTTTCGATGCCATTGTTATCATCAAGAACAGCATTCATTAATTAATATGTTGTTATACGTTTATGGGATGTTACAAAAACAACTTCTTATTAATATTGATTCTCAACAAGCCATTTTGTTCCATTTTGACCCAAAAAAATAACTTGATAAATCATGATCTAAATCAAAATAAGCCGTAAATGGAGCCCAAAAAAAATGCCCTATTTGCTTTAAATAGGGCATTTTTATGTCAATTTATGTCATAACTATTTCTTTACAACTGTCTTTTTCAAGCCACTTTAGGGCCTAAATTAGTCGCCAGCAAACATATAACCTTCACCGTGAACGGTGACAAAAATCTGTGGATTTTTCGGATCTAGTTCCATTTTAGAGCGCATTCTACGAATTAAAACATCAATAGTTCGATCGTTTGGAGCCTCTACACGATGGCTCAACATGTTCAAAATACGCTCACGGCTTAACACTACATTTGGATGCGATGAAAACGCAACTAATAGCTCGTATTCCGCTTTTGTTAGTTTCACAGGAAGACCATTATGTGTCAGTGCGCGCTTGTTAATATCAAACTGCCACTCACCAAAACGAATGATGTTATCTTCCTGCATTTCAACCATGGTTTCGTCACGCGCTTTTTCTACTAACGTCATGCGCCATAACAAGTTTTTCACCCTTACCAATAGCTCACGAAGTTCGAAAGGCTTAGTTACATAGTCGTCTGCGCCCATCTCTAAACCGACAATTCTATCAATACTGTCAGTACGCCCAGTTACCAAAATAATACCAACTTCAGAACGACTACGAAGTTCACGTGTTAGCATTAAACCGTCTTCGCCAGGCAGGTTAATATCAAGCATTACAAGGTCAATCTTTTCCGTTGCCATTACCTCGCGCATCTGTGCGCCACTGTCCGCTTGGCTGACCTTGTATCCTTCATTCTCAAAATACCCAACTAATTTTGTGCGGGTAACAATTTCATCTTCTACAACAAGTACGTGATGGGTCATGTCGTTCTCTTTTTTAGTTTTTGGCTTTCTAGCTGAACGGTAGCACAAACTAAGACCATTCACAATTTGTCATAACTATGCCTTTGCTATTCATTCGAAGCGTTAACCTTATTCATATCGTGACAATAAGATTACCCCATAAAATTTTAACCGTCACCGTAACCTACGGTGAGCATTCTTTTTAAATGGAATCTTTCAAAATGAAGAAAATTTGGCAGATGTTGACGAAACCAAGTAGCAAGTACTCAATTCTTGCTCTGGTGCTTGTTGGTATTGGTATCGCCGTTAGTGGTATTTTTGCTGTACACAAAGGTTTTGAATACGCATCCACTAATGAATTCTGTGTTGGTTGTCATACCATGAAGCAGAACTACGAAGAATATACGCAATCTGTACACTTCAAAAATGCTTCTGGTGTTCGTGCGGACTGTGTTGACTGTCACCAGCCGAAAGATTTAGTCGGTATGGTAGAAACAAAGTTAATGGCATCAAAAGATGTATATAACCAGTTTATTACCAAGAAAATCGACACGCCTGAAAAATTTGAAGAGCACCGTTTAGAATTGGCTCAGATGGTTTGGAAACGCATGGAAAAACAAAACTCAAGCACGTGTAAGAGTTGTCATAACTATTCAGCTATGGACCATGCTAAGCAATCACCTGAAGCAGCTGCTGCAATGACAGACGCTGCTGCGAAAGACATGAACTGTATTGAATGTCACAAAGGTATTGCACACGAACTACCTAACATGGCAGGCGGTTTCCAGAAAGATTTCCAAAACCTACAAGCTGAAGCAACCACTCAAGGTGCTACTGCTGAGAAACTTTACTCACTAGGTGAGAAAGACATTTTTGCAACTGATGATGCTAACGGTAAATCAGAAGGTAAATTACTACCCGCTTCTGAAGTAACGGTACTTGAACGTAAAGGCGATATGCTAAAAGTTGAAGTTAACGGCTGGTTAGAAAAAGCAGGTAAAGGTCGCGTAATGACTGAGTACATGGGTAAACGTGTCTTCAAGGCAACTATCCGTGGCGAAGTGAAAGCGAACGAGAAAATCATTAAAGAAGAAACTGATCCTGCAACTAACATTGTGTGGCAGAACATCAGTGTTCAAGGTTGGGTTACTAAATCAGACATGATTGATAGTATCAAACCAATCTGGAACTATGCAGAAGATATGTACGCGTCTACATGTAACGCTTGTCACGCGGCGCCAGACCCTGGCCATTTTACTGCAAATGGCTGGATCGCAAGTCTGAAAGCCATGAGCTCTTACTACCGTCTGACTAAGACTGAAGAACGTACACTACTTAAATATCTTCAGAACCACGGCAGCGATACAGGTGGTGCTGGCGCGCATTAATCCAGCGCTCCAATAAACGATTAAATGATAGGCGGGTGATAATTGTTATCCCCGCCCCATCGATAAAAATTAAAGTTTAAGGATTCTCCAACTATGGCGACTCAAAACAATCATAAAGGCATTACACGCCGCCGCTTTCTTTCTGGCCTTGCAGTAGCAAGTGCTGCGTCAGTTGTTGGCACTAGCCTGCTTGCTCCTCGCAAAGCAATGGCAGCAACTGAGGCCATAACTGGCTTTAACGGTGAAGTGCTATGTGGCTCTCACTGGGGTGCTTTCCGTGCCAAAGTTGTTAACGGCGTATGGACTGAAACTACACCATTTGAAAAAGACAAAAACCCAACGGATATGATTAAAGCGGTACGTGAAGTGGTTTATAACCCTGCACGTGTTAAGTACCCAATGATTCGTATCGATTGGCTAAAGCAAGGCTACAAGTCAGATACAACCCAACGTGGTAATAACCGCTTCGTACGTGTGCCATGGTCTCAAGCATTAGACTTCCTATACCATGAGATGGAGCGCGTACAGAACAACTTTGGTCCAAGTGCACTCTACGCTGGCCACACAGGTTGGCAGTCAGTAGGTAAACTGCATAACGCAGGTACCATGATGAAGCGTGGTGTTAGCCTTCACGGTACAACACTAGGTAAGATGGGTGACTACTCTACTGGTGCTGCACAAGTCATTCTTCCTTACGTTGCTGGTGCAATGGAAGTTTACGAACAGCAAACATCATGGCCGCTAGTGCTTGAGCACACTGACACTATCGTGATGTGGGCATCTGATCCAATTAAAAACCTGCAAGTGGGTTGGCTAGTACCAGACCACAGCCCATACCAATACTATGAGCAACTTGCAGAGAAAGTGAAGAACAAAGAAATCAAAGTGATCTACGTCGATCCAGTGGTTTCTTGCACTCAAAAAGCCGTTGGTGGTGAGCAGATCCGTGTTAACCCACAGACTGACGTTCCACTAATGTTGGCGATTGCGCACACGCTATACACTGAAAACTTATACAACAAAGAATTCGTTGCAGATTACACAACGGGTCTTGATAAGTTTATGCCTTACGTATTGGGCGAAACTGACGGCATTACTAAAAACCCTGAGTGGGCAGAAAAGATCTGTGGTATCAAAGCTGATGATATTCGCGCTCTTGCTCGCACGATGGCTAAAGGCCGTACCCAAATTATCGGTGGCTGGTGTCTACAGCGTATGCAACACGGCGAGCAGTATGCTTGGATGTTGGTTGTTCTTGCTGCGATGCTGGGCCAAATCGGTTTACCTGGTGGTGGTTTTGGTTTTGGCTGGCACTACAATGATGCAGGTTCAATTACTTCTAACGGTCCACTAATGTCTGGCTTTAGTGGTGTAACAGGTGTTGACCCAATTCATAGCGGTTCATACGACGGTTACTCTACTTTCATTCCAGTTGCACGTTTTGTTGACTGTATTGATAACCCAGGTAAGACCATCGACTACAATGGTCAGAAGATCAAATATCCATTTATGAAGATGGCTATTTTCAGTGGTAATAACCCGTTTGGTCACCACCAAGATCGCAACAAAATGATCAAGGCGTGGACTAAGCTACAAACTGTTGTATCGATTGATCACCAGTGGACAGCAACGTGTCGTTTTGCAGATATCGTATTACCTGCAACAACCACTTACGAGCGTAATGATATCGAACAATACGGTAACCACTCTAACGCTGGTATTATTGCTCTGCGTAAAGTTGTTGAACCAATGTACGAATCTAAAGATGACTACGAGATCTTCAGTGAGTTATGTTCTCGCTATGACCGCGAAGAAGCATTCACTGGTGGTAAAACACAAATGGAATGGATCGAAGAAATCTACAACGGCGCTCGTCTACAAGGTCGTGGTCTAGGTGTTCGTATGCCTAACTTCAAGAAATTCTGGGATGGTGAAGGCTTTATTGAATTCCCTGCTGGTAAAGAATGGGTTCGTCATGAATCATTCCGTACCGAACCCGATCTTGAGCCATTAGGTACAGCATCTGGTCTGATTGAGATTTACTGTAAGACAATTGCAGATATGGGTTACAACGACTGTCAAGGTCACCCAATGTGGTTCGAGAAAACAGAACGTAGCCACGGTGGTCCTCGTTCTGATCGCTTCCCGATTAACATGCAAAGTACGCACCCGAAAGATCGTCTGCACTCACAGCTATGT
Source organism: Photobacterium kishitanii (assembly GCF_003026355.1). Taxonomy (GTDB): domain Bacteria; phylum Pseudomonadota; class Gammaproteobacteria; order Enterobacterales; family Vibrionaceae; genus Photobacterium; species Photobacterium kishitanii. The sequence continues at coordinate 387,004 of NZ_PYON01000001.1, forward strand.
TCATCAACGGACTTCCGTGCAACGTATGCTGTAGCTGACCGTGAGCCTATCTTCATCAACACTGAAGATGCAAAAGCACGTGGCATTCAATCTGGTGATATCGTGCGTGTTTACAACGACCGTGGTCAAGTAATGGCAGGCGCTGTTGTGACTGACGATTACCTACCAGGTGTTTGTCGTCTACAAGAAGGTGCATGGTACAGCCCATTAGAAGGCGGTAAAGTAGGCACTATCTGTACTTACGGCGATCCAAACGTACTAACTGAAGACATCGGTAGTTCGAGCCTAGCACAAGCAACATCTGCGGCAGCTGCATTGGTTCAAATTGAAAAATACACCGGTCCAGTTCATGCAGTAACAGGCTTTAACGGTCCAACGTATGAAACAGGGATTGACCCACTATTCCCAGCAATGGATAAGTAATTAATCCGTTGCTAACATAGTGAATTAACTTATAAAGGCGATGAATAATAATTTCATCGCCTTTATTTCATTTTTTAGAACCTATTCTAATAACCCTTAGGTATACTCTGCCTAATTGCTTTATTTGAATATGTTTTATGTCTGGAGTGACCATGCAAGAATTTATCGCATTCAACGAACAACGTGCTGAAATCTACTGGTGGATGTCTTCACTTTTCGCCCGTGAATTAAGTGATGCCGACCTACATGAATACCATGGCGGTGAGATGTATACATTTCTGTCTGGTCTAGGTATGACAGAAGAATTAAAAGCACCTGTTGATGCCTTCCGCGCAGCAATTAAAAAATCTCATGCTCGCAGTGACGAACAACTAGAACTGGCTGCTGACTTTTGTGGCTTATTTCTAAGTACTCCCAAATCAGGGGCACTACCTTACGCGTCAATGTATGTCGGAAAAACAGGACTATTAAACGACAAGCCAGCCCAAGAAATGCATGAGCTTATGGCCTCTTTTGATATCGCACAGCGTAAAGAATTTAATGAGCCAGCGGATCACCTCGCGATTGAATTAGATTTCATGGGTAATCTAATTATCATGGCTAATCAGCAACAAACCGAAGAACAACGTGAAGCACTAATGCAATCACAACTGTCATTCATCGATACTATGTTGCTAAACTGGTTACCGTTATTTGCTAAAGAATGTCAACGTCATGACCACTTTGGCTTCTATGCTGCTGCTGCAAACCTGCTACTTGCATTCTGTATGCTAGATAAAAAATTCCTCGCGGGTGAATAAGTTTTTTAAGCACTAACAGTACATTTTAAACGCCCTTTTTTAACCAAATAAGGGCGTTTTTTATGTCTCATTTCTAAAAATTGCTAATTTTAGAATTTAGCAAGTTATTCTTCCAAAATATTTATATTTTAAGCTGGTTTTATATTGCATAACCACGCACTAAATTAAAAATAGCCATTATTCCCCCAAATAATAAAACCATTATTTATCATATGGTTAATCTGCACAAAAAACGCATAACACATTGAAATAATAGTAGTTCTCATTACCGAGCGTTATTTTATGCATAAGCTCATTTTTGATTTTTTATATTGTCATACAAAAAATTAAAATCTGATTCAGATCAACTAATTGTATTGATTTAAGTCATAAAATCATGAGGTAATACTTATAAAGTATATTTATTCATAGCTAACAAGGTTGATAGATGGACTCGCATGCAGCCCTTTTTGAACTCGGCCAGAAACGTCTTGCCGAACTTCGAAAAACGAAACCTCTTCGTGAGGGATCTTTCCAAAAAAAATTAGAAAAAAATGGCATTACTCGTCGTGACTTCATGATTTGGAGTGCGACCATCACTTCATTGCTGGCACTACCCTTACCTTTTAGTACCATGGTTGCGGAAGCTGCTGAGCTTTCTGACCGTGTACCACTTATCTGGTTGAGCCTTGCTGAATGTACCGGTTGTTCTGAGTCATTAGTGCGTAGCACTACACCGGATATTAGTACGTTATTGTTTGAGCATGTTTCGCTTGAATATCAAGAAGTACTAATGGCAGCAGCTGGCGATCAAGCGGAAGAAAACCTTGATAACGCCATGAAAGCTTATAAAGGTAAATATCTACTTGCAGCTGAAGGTGCAGTACCAACAGCCAACAATGGTACTTTCCTAACATTAGGTAGCCAAGCTGAAACAGGCCTATCACTAATTAAGCGTGTTGCAGCAGATGCAGCAGCTGTTATTTGTGTTGGTACATGTTCATCTTACGGTGGTGTCCAAGCAGCACGTCCTAACCCTACAGGCGCTAAAAGCGTGGGCGCAGTCATTGATCGCCCAGTGATCAATGTTGCTGGCTGTCCACCAAATCCAGCCAACATTACGGGTACATTAATGTACTACATCATGTTTGGTCGCTTACCTGCATTGGATATGTTTAACCGTCCTAAATGGGCTTATGGTGCACGTGTTCATGATAACTGTGAGCGTCGTGGTCACTTTGATGCTGGTGAGTTTGTGACAGAGTTTGGTGATGATAATGCCAAACAAGGTTACTGCTTATTCAAAATGGGTTGTAAAGGCCCTTACACTTACAATAACTGCCCTACTGAGCGTTTCAATGCTCATACTAGTTGGCCAGTACTTGCAGGTCATGGTTGCATTGGTTGTTCAGAACCTGATTTCTGGGATGACATGGCAGATTTCGAAAAACCATTAAGTCGCCAACCAATTCATGGTTTAGATGCCACTGCCGACACGATTGGTGCGGTTATTTTAGGTGTCACAGCTGTTGGTATTGGTGCACACGCAGTCAGTAGTATTTTTGCTAAAAAAGTCGAGGAATAATTCATGAGCAAGCGCGTCGTTATCGATCCTATTACTCGTATCGAAGGCCACTTACGCATCGAAGTTGAACTTGATGCAAATAACGTAATCAACAAGGCATGGGCATCTTCTACCCTGTTCCGTGGTCTTGAAATTATCATGAAAGGCCGTACACCGTACGATGTTGGTCTACTAATGCAACGTATTTGTGGTGTATGTACATCATCACACTACCTATGTGGTACGTTAGCAGTTGAAGATGCAATTAATGCACAAGTGCCTTTAAATGCGAAATACATTCGTAGCTTAATCTTAACTACACTACAAATGCATGACCATATTGTTCACTTCTACATCCTACATGGACTAGATTGGATAGATGTTGTTTCAGCACTAAGTGCAGATCCAGCCAAAGCCGCGAAAGAAGCAATGAAGTACTCAGCCACGCCAATTGCGGCTGGTGAGGGTGATCTACGCGCCGCACAAGAGAAAGTACAAGGCTTAGTAAATACTGGTAAGTTAGGTCCATTTGCAAACGCTTATTGGGGTAACAAAACTTACAAGTTCACTCCAGAGCAAAACCTTATTGGTCTAAGCCACTACCTTAAAGCACTTGAAATTCAGCGTATTGCGGCAGAGTCAATGGCTGTTTGGGGTGGTAAAAACCCACATCCACAATCCATTGTTGTTGGTGGTGTAACATGTGTACGTGACATGTTAGATCCCGCTCGCTTACAAGAGTTTAAGCAAAAGTATGTGCATGTTGCCGAGTTCATCGAACGTGCGTACCAAGCTGATATTCTAATGGCAGCAGCAGCTTACGGCAAAGAACCAAGTGTATTGGGCGGCTGTAATGTTGATACTTTCATGTGTAGCGAATCAATTTTGCTTAGCCCTGATGACCACCTTTTTGTCAGTGGCGTGATCCGTAACAAAGATTTAGCTAAAGCTGAAAATATCGATCTTAACCTGATTGCTGAAGATGTGACTCACTCATGGTATGACGCTAATAAGCCTCAACACCCATACGATGGCACTACAATCCCAGAACATACGCCATTTATTGAGCGCGATACCATCGTAGGTAAACGCCCTACTATCAATGAAGCTGGCAAATACTCTTGGGTTAAATCACCACGTTACAATGGCGAGCCAGTTGAAGTTGGTCCACTAGCAACTATGGTGGTTAACTATGCCAAAGGTAATCCTCGTGTTACCACGATTGTAAACGAGTTCTTGCAACAAACAGGCCTACCCGCTGGTGCATTATTTACCACCCTTGGTCGTACTGCTGCACGTATGTTACATACCCTAACGATCTCTCGTCATGGTTTAGAAACATTTGAATCTATGGTAACTAACCTAAACTCAGACCAAACAACTTACATTGAGCCAACCATTGATCCTAAAAAGGAATACAAAGGTGTTGGTATCATTGAAGCACCACGTGGTTTCTTGAGTCACTGGTTACGTATTAAAGATGCCAAAGTTGAAAACTACCAAGCGGTTGTACCAACGACATGGAATGCGGGTCCTATTGATGGTAACGGTAAAATTGGGCCATACGAAGCTTCATTAGTTGGTTTACAACTTGAAGATCCGAAAAAACCATTAGAAGTATTACGTGTTATTCACTCTTTTGACCCTTGCATGGCGTGTTCAGTACACGTAATGGATTACAAAGGCCAATCACTTAGTGAGTTCCGTATTCCAGCTCAGGCAATGTAACTAAGGATTCATCATGTCAACAGATACCGTGTTGTATAAACGATCCTATGTATTTTCATTCGTTATCCGTTTATGTCACTGGTTACGCGCCTTTGCAATCTTTGGTCTAGTGATCACAGGCTTTTATATTGCTTGGCCATTTTTGGTTGCTCCAAATAGTACCAATGTCCTTGAACAAGGCTGGATTCGATTAGCACATGAGGTGTTAGGCTTCATTTTGATAGCTGTTACACTGATTCGTGTTTATTTATTCTTTTTCAGTCGCAGTAACGTTGAACGACGCTCGGTTAAAGATGTTGTTAGCCCGAAAAGCTGGATTCAACAGATTAAAGCCTATTTTTGGATGGGTAATGCACCACACCATGGCGCTTATGGACCATTGCAACTTATGGTTTATGCAGGTATTTCTGTCGCTGCAATCTTCATGTGTGTGACTGGCTTAACGCTATATGCTAATGTATACCACTTAGGTATTGGTGGCATGATGTGGGAACCTGCTCAATGGGTCGCATACGCGATGGGCGGGTTAGATGAAGTGCGTAAATGGCACCATTATATTACTTGGGCATTCATTATTTTTGTGTTGATCCACGTATATATGGTTATTTGGACAGGGATCCGCTTCCGTAACGGTTCTGCTGATGCCATTATGTCTGGCTACGATTACCATCCAGTAAACGTAAAAAAAGCAGATAACGGCAATCATCCAGTCCAGCATCATGCTCACCACAATAGTCATTCAAAAAATAAAGGCCACTAGCGCAAATGAAGATATTGCTGCTTGGTATTGGCAATGTCTTGTACGCCGACGAAGGAGTCGGCGTACATTTCGTCAATTATCTCACAGAAAACTACCGCTTTACGCATCCCGACCATCAGATTGATCTTATTGATGGCGGGACGCTAGCGCATTGTCTTATTCCTACGTTAACGCAATATGATCATTTAATTGTGGTTGATACGGTTAACGCCGCAGATGTGGATGCTGGCGAAGTGTATTTCTTTGACTTCGACAAAGCCCCTGCCGAAATTGATTGGCAAGGTAGTGCTCACGAGGTTGAGATGCTACAAACACTTATCATGATGGAGTTGGTTGGTGATCGTCCAAAAACGTATGTTTTAGGCGTAACGCCAACAGTGTTAGAGCCGATGCATATGGGTCTAACCTCTAAAATTCATGCAGCAATACCGGTAATGGAATCTGCATTACTCAATCACCTTTCCGCATTAGATATCCACTGCGAAAAAGTGAATAACATCGATATAAATAGCTTAATTCCAACAGCTTATAAGCGAGGCGTTGAACAATGAAATTAATTCAATTTTCTTTTACCTGTTCACGCCCTGTGCCTTTTTATGCCCAATTATGTAACGATTATTTGGCTAACCAAACGTTAGAAATTACCATTGGTTATGATAAAAACCGTTACTTAATTGAAGCCGTTGGTACTCAACCACAGCTTGAAGCATTAGCAGATCAAATAGCAAAAGACTTCTTATTGTCTATTTGGTTGGTTGATTCAACGGTTAAAGAAATTCGCCACCGTGAAGGTCGTGTCGTTCCTTTACTCACCTCACCGCATCATTTGCCATTTTGCAGTTACTGCGAGCCAGCATTAGGTGATAATCAATCAGAGCTGTTTGGCGAAATTTCTATCGCCTGCTCACATTGTCATGGTGAAACATCGGTTGAGGCATCAGTCGACTATAAACAGATCCAGCAATGGGCTGAAGCGGTAATAAAAACCGGTCATGTGACTTTTAACTTACCGTTGGCGAATAATCACCAGCATGAGTTTCATTTAAGTCGTGGCCCAATTGCGACTACTCGTAACCAGCGTCAACAAGTGATTATTTGTAATCCTAATAATGTACCGATGCATTTTATTGTACCGTCACTGCATGTGTTAGCATTATCAAGTTTAGAAAAGCCACGGGTTACAGTACGTGCGAAACAACATCATGCCCAGCTTGATCAACCACTGTATGATCTCTGTTTCAGCTATAATCGTATCTTAACGGTATTAACAGAAATACTGCGAGTACGCGGTATTGATTATCTACACATTGAAACTAATCACCAACAACCTTTAATTGCCCGTATTAATAAAGGTTGGAGTCAGGTTTGCAGTGATCCTGTCACCCACCCATTAGTGCCTTTTAAATCGGTTGAGCCTTTACATGATCAAGCCTGTATCAATGGTTTAAACGCCTATTGGAGCAAGCGTCGAATTCGGTTTGATTACCAACCTAATCACTCCAATGATGCTCCTGCGCATACACTGCCTATTTGTGCTCTACATGGCGGTATGCTGGAATCAGGTGTCGGTCGTCACAGTGCGGCGATTTATTTTGGTCGCTATTGCGCAGGTGAAATTGTTAGCCAAGATAAATTCACTCGTACTGATACTTTCTTAGTAATGCCAAACCTACCACGTTCTGGCTCTGAGATGATCGCTACATTAGCGGCGGGTGAACAAGCTGAAGTATTAGCTAAATTTAAGCATCAAATTCCCGTTAGTTATAACGCACTCAACAAGTTAGTGTTGAATGAGTGCAATGATCAGCTATCAGGTTTATTTGCACTTGCTGCGATAATATTAGGCCTATCAAAATCAAGCCAAGATAATGTCCAATATCTTAATGATGCGCTGATCGCTAAATCACTGCAGAATGCCGATAATAAAGGCCACCGTGTCGATTTCTCATTAGATATGGTTGATAGTCAGCGCACTATTGATTGGGCAAAAATGGTCGGCAGTTTAATGAGTTTCTGCTTAGTGGTTGATGAAGTCGATTATGACAAACTCGCTTTTGGCATTATGGATTCTCTAGCTGACTATATTGCTAATTGGATTGAGCGTATGGACGAAACCACTGGCATTAAAGCTGTTACCCTTGCTGGTAGTGATTTTGCCAATGAAGTGCTGGCTGATCGCATCTGCTTACGAGTGGGTAAAAACTTCCCTATCGTGGTTAATCGAAAACTAGAACTTGATGGTAGCAACCTCAGCGCTGGTGCATTGTTCTTAAAAATGCGCCGCCGTTAATCCGTTATCACCACCATTATTTAAAGCCCAGTATGAGTTAAAAATGTATAACAAATTACTGGGCTTTATTATTTACGGCGATTGTAGATACGTCAGTGCTTTACAGGCTTTATTACCATTACTTAGCATCAACAAGTTTCTATACTGACAAGCTTCAAACCAATCCGTACCATGTAGATCTAATGCCTCCGCTTCAAATATATCTAAATTAATATTATCCGCACTCGCATATTGATAAAGTTCTATCTTTTCGTCATGCCATTTTCCTTCCCAGCCATCAGTCGCACCAATAGCGAGATAATTCAGATGGCGATGCTTTTCAAAACCGGCCTGTACAGCTTGATCAATTTCTAATTGGATAGGCTCTTTATTAACCCCCATTGCAGGGCCAGTTAGCATAACCAATGCTGCTGCCATTAATATATTTTTCAAAGTGATTCCTCGTATTAAAATATGACTAACTGCTAAACAAGATTGAACTAACCTTTTTTATGCTGATAATGCTGAAACAATTCTTGCCATACTTTACCAGGCACTCCCGATCCAATAATTTGGCCATCAATGCTGATCACAGGCTTTAACTCTTCAATGGAATTTGACACCCAGACCTCATCAGCATTTTTCAACATTGCTGGGCTTGGAGCCAACTCATAGACCTGATAGTTAAGTTTTTCCGCAATCTGAAGGATAATATGACGCGTAATTCCAGATAAAATGTTATCAACTGGAGGCGTATAGATCAGGTTATCTTTCACCATAAATAAATTGCTGCTTGCGGCTTCAACAACCACCCCATCTCGTACAAATAAAGCCTCATTTTCAGCTAAATCATTACAATATAACTGCTGATATGCCAATACATTAGCCAGTAAACTGGTCGCTTTAATATGGCAATTTTGCCAACGTTTATCGGGCTGTAATGTAGCAGCACAACCTTGATATTCCATCGTTACGGTTGGTGTAAAAGGAGTAGCGAAAATCAATACTGTTGGCTCTGATACAACAGGGAATCGATGCTTTCGAGAAGCTTCAACGCCTCGCGTTACCTGAATATAGAGCATCTGTGCCGCTTCACGTGTCGTCAATACTGTACGAGATATGGCGCGCCAATCACTCAGCGTATAAGGCGATGTAATCCCAATCGCCGTTAAGCCATTCAGTAATCGTTGTAAATGAAGATCCCCTCCCAGCATTTTGCCGTTATATACCGGTATCACTTCATAAAGACTATCCCCAAATAAAAAGCCGCGATCAAACGGTGATATTGCGACCTCAGTGATTGGCATATACTTTCCATTAAAGAACGCCAACTGGTTATTATTCTGTTTTGTCATAGCCCTACTCGTTTCAACTATCTAATTAGTGCAGGTTATGGGAAAATTATAGGATCAACAAACGACTTCTGGTTACCCAATCATGATAAACAGTCATACTAAGCTGCGATATCAACGCCTTCCTGCTCAACAATCTATTCGCGTTTTTGAAGCAGCAGCACGACACTTAAACTTTACGCTTGCGGCTGAAGAGCTGGCGATGACTCAAAGTGGGATCAGCAAACAGATAAAAGCACTGGAAAGCTTTCTCAATACATCGTTGTTTATTCGTAAAGGGCAAAAAATTTATTTAACTGATATGGGACGGTTATTTTACGACCGCTGTGTCGAAGCATTGGATTGCCTACAACACGCTGTTGATGAGATCCAAGGTCAAACAGGACAATTGCGATTACAGGCTCCACCAACATTCGCATGTCGCTGGCTGATCCCTCGCATGGAGCAACTACACAATAGTTTGCCTAAACTATCATTGCATATCGAAACAACGTGGCTACGCTCTATCCATGATCATATTCAAGCTGAGACAAATCAATTAGTTATTCATGCTTGTATCAACTATCCCTTTAATAACTTACATGCTGAACTACTTCGAAAAGAATCACTGTTTGTCATGGTCTCCCCTCGTTATATGGCTCGTCATGGTGACATTGATTGCGCTAAAGATTTAGTTGGAAAAACGCTCATTCACACTCGCATTGATGGACATATTCATTGGGAAGCTTGGGCTAAAGCAATGGGAGAAGAGGCTTTAGATACCAGTAAGGGCTATGAATTCGAAACATTAGATATGGCACTTTCCGCGGCAGAAAACGGTTTAGGCGTATTAGTTTGCGACTTATTATTTGCGCTTAATGCATTACGTAATGGTCGCCTTGTCATTCCGTTTAAGATGCCAATAGTAACTGGATTACGTTATTTATTACTGCGCCACCTAAATAGCAGCTATCAGCCATTACAGCAGAATTATCGCCAGTGGTTACAACAACAAATTCATCAAGATAACCAAGACATGGCCGCATACCTCACGGAGCTAGGTTTTGATAATCAAGATCAGCGTAAAGGTATTTGATGTTTATATTTAAACCATCACCGATATAAATAAATAAGTAATAACTTATCATTCTACCTTTAGTATATAACGTCATAAACACTATATATAACACATCCTCAACAAAAATAATTCTTATTAATTCAATAATCTAACTGGATTAGTAAGAATTATTTCATTTCTTTACTTTTGATTAAAAATAAATCGTGTAACATTTTATGTGCCATTTGTTATACAAATAAATTATTAATATCATTTTAAAGGATATCTTCATATGAAAATAAAACCTCTATTATTATCAATAATTACTGCGCTATCATTTAATGCTTATGCATATAATGACACCCAATCATACCCAATAGAACATAACGCAAATTCTATATCCAGCTCACAATCAACTATTAATTATATTGCTCATCATTTGTTAATTAACGTGAATGTTAAACAAAACTTTAATGAAAAAACAAAAGAAAAAAAACAGCTCGTTGATATAATATTAAAAAATAATGGGGATAAACCTATCCCGATTAGTGACTGGTCTATTTATTTTGGAATAAGACGAGATATTCAAGATACCGTCAATGATGGATTCATTATAAAACAACAGCTTGGTGACATGAAAACCTTAACCCCGATAGCAAACAGTAAACCTATTAAAGCGGGTGAATCTCGTGTAATTACACTGAGTAGTAATTATTTTATTATTTCTAATTCAGCTATTTTACCTAACTGGTATGTTAGCTCAAGTAAAACAAAACCCATTATTATTGATAGCACCAAATTTGACGACCCAATTTTTGTTAAACCGTTCACATCAAACATTCAATTAAAACGTTCACCACAAGATATTATTCCTTTAGCTACTCCTAAGACTCGATTTGAGCAATATAAAACAAATTCAGATCAAAACTTAAATGACTTTGCAATCACACCAACACCTAAATCTATTATCCCCCAGCAAGGAAAGACAACTATTGATAATAGTTGGTCTATTGTATATACAGAAAAAAATAAACCTCAAGCACTTGCATTGTATAATGCGTTACGTCATGAACTATCAACCACTAATACTCCAACGTTAACTAATGCAGCAATAGCACCTCAAACTAAAGTAATTCGATTAATTGATCATGACGTTGGAAAAGAAGCCTACACACTTAATATCAATAATAATCATATCGATTTAACAGGCAAAGATGCTGGCTTATTTTATGCCCAAAAAAGTTTGCTTAGTCTAATAAAACAACATGGTAAAACATTACCCAATGTTGTAATTAATGATAAACCCAGAAAGCCATACCGTGGTTTTCTATTAGAAGTTGCACGTAATTTCTATACTAAAGACACCATTTTTCGATTACTTGATCAAATGTCGACATACAAAATGAATGTCCTCCATTTACATTTTTCTGATGACGAAAGTTGGCGTCTTGAAATACCCACTCTTCCAGAGCTCACAGAGTTTGGTGCAACGCAATGTCATGATATATCAGAAACTAAATGTTTAATGCCCGTACTAGGCGCTGGCCCTGATAAAAAAACGCAATATTATAGCGTGGAAGATTATAAAGACATATTGAGATACGCTAATGAGCGTCATATTACAGTCATTCCTGAATTTGACATGCCAGGCCATGCACGTGCTGCTATTTATGCAATGGAGTCACGTTATCGAAAATTGAAAGCAGAGGGTAAAATAAACCAAGCACAACAATATCGCCTTTTAGATCCGTTAGATACCACTCAATATAAGTCTGTTCAACTATATTCAAATAACGCCATTAATGTTTGTTTAGATTCAACGTACAATTTTGTTGATACTTTGCTTACCCAAATGCAAAAAATTCATGCTGATATTCAGCCGCTCAAAACTATTCATTTAGGCGGCGATGAAATAGCTGGTGCTTGGGTTAACTCCCCTGCATGTAAGAAACTCATATCAGACAACAAACACCTTAACTCAACCGAACAACTTGGCGAGTATTTTTTCAATAAGGTTACTCAAATATCAACCCAGCATAAACTTGAATTACATGCCTACGGTGATGCTTTCGATCATAAAAACCAGACGATAAAAATCAAAGGCAACCTTGTAGCGCAAGTCTGGAATAGTATATGGGAATGGCAATCAGGTGGGCGAGCAAATCGGCTTGTTAATGCCGGATACGATGTCATATTAAGTAACGCACCTTATTTATATTTAGATCAGCCACAAGAAGCCTCACCACAAGAACGGGGCAACCCTTGGGCGACTCGGTTTATTAATACCGAAAAAGTATTTAGTTTCACGCCAACAGATGTTTATAAGAATATTGATATATTCCAAAATGGTACAAAAATCACCAATGAAGACATTACTAATGGCTCTCTTGGCTCGTTACCACCAATAAAGCCAGCAGCAGCAAAACATATTTTAGGTATTGAAGCGGCAGTCTTTGGTGAAACTATCCGCACAGATGAGCAATTAGAATATATGATTTACCCTCGCCTGATTGCGGTAGCTGAACGTGCTTGGCATGAAGATAATTGGGAAAAAATTGAAAATAAGGCGCAACGCAATAAAGCAAAGCACACCGCTTGGGAGGAGTTTGCTAATCGCTTAGGTAAAAAAGAACTGTTACTAATGGATAACTATCATAACCATGGAAATAGCATTCACTACCGATTGCCCATGGTCGGCGCTAAAGTGGTTAACGGTAAACTCATTGCAAATACTGAATATCCGGCGGTAAAAATCCAGTATTCAATGGACAACGGCAGCCACTGGCTTGACTATTCAACCCCCGTAAAAATCTCCCATGATAAAAAAGTCTTACTGCGTACATCTTCAAGCAACAATCGTTATAGTCGAGTCACACAACTCGATATAGGCCAAGAATAACAATCATTAAATGATAATAGCTCCATACATTTAAGGTAATGGAGCTATTTTATATATAAGCCTTACTATTGTTATTACTGCTGGAAGCAATACCTCATAACTTGTAGCTGTAACAAAACATTCAATAATTACCACACATACATTCCTATTAGGTTGATAGCCTGCGGTTTCCATCATCCGCAATCAACCTAGAGAAGCCCGTTTGCATGACCCATTTCGCGATTCTACTCGTTATATTTTCATCACTTCTGCATGCTGGCTGGAATATTTTAGGTAAGAAAAATACGGGCTCAAGCTTGGCATTTGCTCTTGCCGCCAGCAGTACAATCTCACTGCTGCTGTTGCCCTATCTCATTTGGTTTTTATCGACTATCGGCATCAATAGCCTTCCCGCTAATTTCTGGTATCTCGCTATATTAACGGGTATCGCTCAAACGGTTTATATCATGGCATTGGTCACTGCCTATCAATATGCAGATATCGGGGTTATTTACCCGATAATAAGAGCACTCCCGGTATTGATGGTCGCGATTGCAACAACCCTACTCGGTCAACCATCAACGTGGTTACAATGGCTTGGGTTTGGATTAATCACTATTGGCTGTGTTGTTATTCCATTGCAGCGCTTTAATCAATTCAATATCAGGGCTTATTTCAATAAAGGGATGTTTTGGTCACTGATCGCTGCCCTTGGAACAACGGCTTATTCGGTTATTGATAAATCAGCCCTGACGATTATTACTCACATCGCCGATCCTATTTTAGCCAATCAATACAGCGCGCTATTTTATTTAGGGATCCAATTTATGATGATGCTGCCGCCACTACTGGTTTGCTGCTGTTATAACCGCAATCTTGAACCCATTATTCAAGCATGGCAGATTAAATACAGTGCCGGCCTCGCTGGAATTATTATGGGTATTACCTATTGCTTAGTGCTACTCGCGATGACAACCACCGCCAATGTCAGCATGGTAGTCGCCTTACGCCAGATCAGTATTGTTTTTGGGCTGATTATGGGGGTGCTGTTTTTAGGTGAGAAATGGTATTTAACCCGCACAATTGGCGTAAGTCTTATCCTTTTAGGGCTTATAGCGTCATTGGGGTTAAGGGCTTAAAAATGGAAAAATGAATACTTTTTAATGTGAAACCCCATTGCAGTATAGCTATGGGGCTTTTTATTATTAAGATCTAGCCGAAATGCATTTTACGATGACAATTGGGGCATATTGCTTGCACATTATCAAGTGAGTCCTGATCACCTTGAGACAATTTGATTTGTCTTAAATAGAAAAAAATAAGGCACTCGCCATGTGAAATTTTATTTCATCTATTTTTTTAATACAATATACTGCATATCGATTTTTTGCTACCATCCAGGCCATAATCGGAGTAGTATAAAATGACGAAAAAGTTATATTTAGTTTTAGGGAATGGTTTTTCTATAGATTTACTTTCTCATATTGGTAAAAAAGATATTATCGATGTTGTTAATTTATTTCGTTATGGTGCAGATGTAACGTGGCCATGTAATGATATGGCTGGATTTTTATCTTATCGTCATTGTCCTAATTTATGGAATTTAGGTGCTAGGCCTAATATGTCTCCAGAAGAAGCAATGGACTTGGTCGAAAGGGTTATTACTTGTGCTAATGTTTTTGCACTTAGAAAAAAAAATGTGCCACACGGACTAGAAAATAACACAAATAAAATTTATGTTGATGCTTATCATGAGTTAGCTCTTTATCTACGCTCTCTTTTTACATTTTATAATTCTAAAGTTGAACGTATTCTTAGTGATAATTTCGATTGGCCTTGGGCTAAGTTTATAGAATTTGCAAATAAAAGTGATGAATATTCTGAAATTAACATTGTCACATATAATTATGATATTTGGTTAGAAAGGATCCTTCTAGAATTAGAAATACCATTTAGTGTTCCAGGATTAAAAGGTGGTGACGTCGACGGGGCAAAAATAAATATATATAAACCACATGGCTCTATTAGTTTTTATCATAAAACACAACAGGAATCTGATTATAATATACCTTATGGTCGCGATATATTTCCTGATGCTAGCACTAATCATTTTAACCTAAATCATAATATTGTACTTAGTCGTTGCTTAGTTAATGCGATGATTCCTCCTGCTGGTGATTCTACTAGAATGGCAAATACATGGTCAGGCCAAACTAGTCAAAATGTTATTCTTGAAGCTGGAGAACTTACTGCTAATGACGAGTTAATGATATGTGGTATATCTTATTGGCATGTAGATCGTGCTGAGTTAGATAATATATTAGTTAATGTTGATCCTCTTGTTAATGTTTATATGTTTAATCCAAATCCAAATAAATCGTTAAATGCCGTTCTTACTAGTATGTTTAGTAACTATGTATACCATACTAGTTCTTTTTCTCTTAAAGGAAGATATGAATAATGTTTATATTAAGCAGAGAATCAAATACTATCTCATTAGCTAATTTTTGGGAAAATGAACAATTAAACAAATATAACTATAGCCCTGGTTATCAACGCGATAGTGTATGGTCAGAAGAGAAACAGTCATTTCTTATTGATAGCATACTTAAAAATATACCAATCCCCCCTATTTTCTTGCATCAGATAATTGATGATAAGACAGGGAAAACAAAATATGCAGTTATAGATGGTAAACAACGTTTAACATCTATTATAAGGTTTATTAAAGGTGAGATTGGAAGTGTTTCTGAAGATGAAAATTCACCACTTTATGATGAAAGAATCTCAGGTATTAAATTTTCAGATTTAAAAAAAGAAGAGAATGAAGATTTAAGGAGATTTTTTTGGCGTTATTCTATTCCTATTGAATATGTTGATTCCTCAGATAAAGCTATAATTGATGCTATTTTTGACCGTTTAAATAGAAATGGAGAACCTCTTACCGGACAAGAACTGCGTAGAGCTGGTTTTTATGGAACAGACTTACTTAACACTATTGAATCTATAGCAAGTAATTCAATTTTTTGGAAGAAAAGGCTTAAAAATGTTGACATAAAACGAATGGAAGATAGAGAGTTTATATCAGAAATTTTATTCTATATGTTAGAGGATAATTATTTAAACTCAGATCAAAGCGTTCTTGAGCTATTATATTCTAAGTATTCAAAGAGTAATTTAATTATTGATTGGCATGAAGTTCGTTATAACTTTGATAAATATACCCAAGTAATGTCTGATCTTGATTTAAATTATTCAGGATTTAAAATATCAGGAGTATCTCATCTTTATGCTATTTGGTGTTTATCTATTTATCTCTATGAGAATGAAATTGATCCTGTGTTGGTTAGAATTAAATTAAATGAGTTTTATTCATTATTACGAACAGAACCAGACTCTTTAGATGATGTGAGCCAATATAAAAATAGCATGTCATCAGGAACTAAAGGTAGAGCTCAACGTCGAAGAAGAGTGCAATCTCTTATTAATTATATCAGCCAATAAAAATACAATCTTCATATTTAGCTATCATCTATAATATAAAACAGATGATAGCTGTTTCAACGAGAGGCTTCTATCCTTTGTATTGTATGTACATACAGTGTAAAATCCGCCCTCTTCTGATTTTAAACAAGGTTTTCCATGGCTAGCATTTTTTCATTTTTCACCGGTTCTGGTTTTCTTGATCTCGGGTTTGAAAAGGCCGGATTTCATATTGCTGCTGTTAATGAGTTTCATGGGCCATTTTTAAATGCCTATAAACATTCAAGAAAAGTCATGGAGCTACCAGAGCCAAAGTTTGGTCATTATCACTGTAGTGTAGAGGAATTTGTTGGCGATGGTTCAAATGTGACCATAATTGCAGACCAAATAAACTCATTACAATCTAACGGTGAATTAGTCGGATTTATTGGTGGTCCGCCATGTCCTGATTTTTCAGTAGGTGGAAAAAACAAAGGTCAAGAAGGTGAAAATGGCCGATTATCAAGTACTTATGTTGATGCAATTATTCAACACCAACCAGATTTCTTCTTATTTGAAAATGTAAAAGGGTTATGGCGAACTAAACGTCACCGTGAGTTCTATGAAACACTTAAAGCAGATCTACGTACTGCTGGCTATGTAATTACAGATCACCTAATCAATTGTATTCAATATGGAGCTCCCCAAGATCGAGATCGTATTTTAATGTTTGGGATAAAGGTTAACCATATTTCACAACATATCGATCAAGAATCCTTAGATGCAATGTTAATTCCTGAAGAATTATTTAATTGGGAATCTCATATGAAGTTTTCACGAGATGAGTCATTAAAGCAACCATCATGGCCTACTACTGCTGTTTTTGCTGAAGATATGACAACTCTCGCACCTGAAAATATTATAAAAGAATTAACTATTCAGCATTGGTTTGATAAGAATAATGTTTTAAATCATCCAAACGCTAACGCATTTTTTACACCTAAGTCGGATAAATTTAAGATTGTTGCTGAAGGCGATACAAGCAAGAAATCATTTAAAAGATTGCATCGTTGGCGTTATTCACCTACTGCTGCTTATGGTAATAATGAGGTTCATTTACACCCTTATAAGGCTCGACGATTGAGTGCAGCAGAGGCACTTGCGATTCAATCATTACCAGCAAAATTTGAATTACCACCAACAATGACATTGAGCGATAAATTTAAAACTATCGGTAATGGTGTTCCATTTGTCGCTGCTTTAGGTATTGCTAATACAATTAATGATTTTATATACAAAATCAAATAACTAACAGATCAATTAAGATACAATGTAGGCTCTTGTTTTTATTGAGTCCACATTGTGTCTGATATTATTACTTATGACTGTAACAATAAACCAGTCATCAAAGTTGTTGAAAGCTTCAATCATGTCATTAATTCTGTTCCTGAAAATGAATGGAATTATAAAGATTCACTGAACCTATTACAAAATACTCTTCTTGCAGAAAACAACTCTATCAAGAGCGGTGCTTTTTCAAATGTTCGAGGAACTTGGTTTGAGTGGATGGTATCAATTGACAGCTATAACCACTGGGCTGAAAATAATCATAATTTATTACTATTAAATTTACCAAATATTAGTCGATTTGATTCAGCATCTCTTTATTTACCAGAAATACATGGTTTTGTTTTAGATTTACGAAGTAAACTTGAAAGCGCTCTTGATATTCAAATGATCTCTTCTAACCCAGATTATGTGATCATTGATACAACTCGTTTAGGTCAGTATTTTAAACGAGAAAAAATCACTTCTGTAACAAGAGAGTCTCTTGAATCTCTAGATAATCTATATAAAAACATCATAAACAAATGTGAACTAGATGATATTGTAGGCTATTTTTCACTAAAAACATCACTCCGCCCTGATCGTCGACTTCAAATAGCTCACGAAGGTAGCTTAACAAAAGCAATCTATGTCCATCTTCAAACACGAAGTTGGTTAATGGATCCTCGTGGCATAAAATATTTTGGTGGCGCACTAGAGATGTCAGCAGCAGATATTCGAGGTCTAAAAACTGTAGCGACTCACTCAATTACAACAGTTATGTCTAAACCAGAGCGAGCCGTTGATGAAGTATTTACGATAAGTAACCGTACTCAGCTTAGTAATGCTATTGCTTTGATGCAATCCAATATAAACATATAATATATTAAATAAACAATTTAATATCCTTACTGACCACATGTCCTGATTATTATCCGTCATCTAGGAAGTCAAGGAACGAAGGCCATCCGTGATCTATTTACAGCGTGTTGAGCATTACATACACCAGCTAAAATACTAACTCCACAACGCGCGGACAGTAGATTCCCTATCTCGTTCGTAACCTCACTGTAGGGAATGACGGGTTAAAAAAAGGCCATACCTGCGTTAACAGGTATGGCCTTTTTTAGCGGTAGTCGCTGTCTATACGTCTTGGCTTTGCTCAACTTCTAACTGCATTAGCATTAAGTCTTCGCCATCCAATACATGGGTGCGATTACTATGGCAGTGCTGACAGATAATACTGCGCTCGTTATGAATGGTTTCCTGCCCACATTCAAGGCAGGATAATACCAGCGGCTGAATGTGCATCTCAAACTCAGCATCATGACAAATACCTTCAAGCTTAAAAGTCTGAAAAGCGGTTTCAAGTAACGCAGGTTCTACCCCACTTAAAATGCCGACTTTAATGGCCACCCGAGTGACTTTATTAGCATCGTTATCACGAGCATGTTGTTCGCATTGTTCAATCAGTGCGCCAACAATGGAATACTCGTGCATTAACAGATCCTCGGTAACAATTCGCCTTGTGGAAGATCTAAATAACGACGACTGCCCCAACCGCTAGTTAAAATAACGCGGCCAGCATGATCACTATTCACTGAACCAATCACAGCCGCATTTTCACAGGCAGCAAAAGCCTCAAGTACCTCTAACGCCTTTTGTGCTTGCGCTTGTGGCAGTGCAATAATAAAGGTGCCTTCGTTAGCTAAATCAAACGGTTCAAAACCGTATAATTCACATAAGCCGCGCACTTCTTCACTCACCGGCACATCATCTTCAACAAGGTTAATGCCAACATCAGACGCTTGTGCCCATTCGTTTAATACTGCTGATAAACCACCACGGGTTGCATCACGCATCGCATGAATATCAAGCCCCGCTGCAATCAATGCCTCAACCGCTGGCCACAAAGTATTACAATCACTGATAAGTTCAGACTCAAGAGTTAAGCCTTCACGTGCCATTAAAATTGCCGCGCCATGACGACCGACATCACGCGAGACAATAATCGCATCACCATCAGCAAGGTTACGCACTGAAATACCAGTTTGGATGATTTTGCCAACACCAGTGGTATTAATGAAAATACCGTCAGCACACCCTTTTGGCACGACTTTGGTATCGCCACAAACGATTTTAGCCCCAGAGATACTTAATTCGTTAGCCATGCTATCAACGATGGTTTTAAGCTTACCGATCTCAAACCCTTCTTCGATAATTACGCTACAACTTAAATATTGTGGTTGCGCGCCCATCATTGCTAAGTCATTAACCGTGCCTGCAATGGCTAATTTACCAATATTACCACCCGCAAAAAATAATGGTGATACTGTAAATGAGTCAGTGGTAAAGGCAGTTTTACCTTCAAGGGTTAATACTGCGGCATCTTCTTCACTACGTAGGATGGCATTATCAAAAGCTTTAAAGAATAAGCCTTTAATCAGCTTACTCATTTCCTGACCACCGCCACCGTGGCTTAGTTGAATCGATTTTGTAGTCGATAATGCAGAAAAATCTTGTTCACTCATTTCACACCTCGGTAACGGAAATACGCATTACACGCACCTTCTGAACTCACCATGCAGCTGCCAAGTGGCGTTTGTGGCGTACAACCACGACCAAAGACTTTACAATCTTTTGGTTTTGCTAAACCACGAAGAATATCACCACATTGACAGGCTTTATGATCATCAATAGGTGTCATTGGCAAACAATCAGCAAATTTAATTTCAGCATCACGATGACGATATTTTTCATTCAGTTGCAATGCTGAATTCGCTATAGGGCCTAAACCACGCCAGCGGAAACTATCACGGATATCAAAACAGCGCTTTACTGCCGCTTGTGCAACTGTATTGCCTTCTTCAGTTACAGCACGAGTATATTGCACATCAAGTTCAGCAATACCAGCGACTCTTTGCTTGGTTAAGCGCAGAATAGATTCCATCACATCAACGGGTTCAAAACCGGCAACAACCACGGGGGTCTGGTACTTTTCAACTACCGAGCGATAAATTTTAGCGCCTTCAATAACACTCACGTGCGAAGGACCAATAAACGCATTTACCTTAACCGCAGGATCAGCCATAACCACATCAATCGCTGGTGGCACCAGCACATGGTTGATATGAAAATAAAGGTTATTAACCTGACGCTGTTCCGCCAATTCAATCAAAATAGCCGTCATTGGGGTTGATGTTTCAAAACCAATCGCAAAGAAAACCACGTCTTTATTCGGGTTATCAAGCGCAATGGTTAAACAATCAAGCGGATCATAGATTGGTCGAATATCACAACCTTGAGCACGATATTGTGCCAAGCTACCTTTTGAGCCTGGTACACGGATCATATCGCCCAATGTCACTAAAATGACATTCGGTTGACTGGCTAACGCCGCAGCATGATCGATTCGCTCTTTCGGCATTACACATACAGGACAGCCAGGTCCGTGAATAAAATCTATATTATCTGGCAATAACTGCTTTAAACCATACTTCATAATGGTATGTGTATGGCCGCCACACACTTCCATTACCTGCATTGGCTCAGGTAAATCAACCGCAAGTTGCTTAATTTGTTCTGCTAAATTTAGGACTGTATCGGCATCACGAAAGCCCTCATACAGTTTTTTTAAATCAAAACTCATATTGGTAGTGGTCCTGATTCATCCATAATAAACTGATACATTTCAAGACTTTCTTGTGCATCTTTATCATTGATTCGGCTCATTACGAAACCAATATGAATCAATACATACTCACCCACCACCAGCTCATCCATTAATAAATGGCAACTTACGCGGCGTTTAACACCCATGGTATCAACAGTGACAGTATTATCTTCGTGAACTTCAACAACCTGAGATGGAATAGATAAACACATAATTACGCTTCCTGTGGACGCAGATTAGCCGTTAGCCAATTAACCAAAGGCGCAAAGGTTGCTTCATCTTTAGTAGATAATGTAATCACTTCTACCTCAGGATTCAGTTTTTTAAGTTGTGCTTTAGCTTCATCAATACTGAAATCAAAATATGGCAGTAAATCGCATTTGGTAATCAAGACCAAATCTGCACGACGGAACATTACTGGATATTTTTCAATTTTATCATCGCCTTCAGGCACAGAAACTAAGACGATATTTTTATGAGTACCAACATCATAACTAGCAGGACAAACTAAATTACCGACGTTTTCAACAAAGCAAATATCAAGTTTTGCAAGTTCAACGTGATGTAATGCGCCATGAACCATAAAGGCATCAAGGTGACAAGCAGAGCCTGTTTGAATTTGGTAAGCATCGATACCGTGCGCTTTTAGACGATCAGCATCACGCGATGTTTCTAAGTCACCTTCAATGACTGCATATTTTAAATCAGTATGCTGGTGCAAATGCTCAAGTAATGTCGTTTTACCGCTACCAGGGCTGCTCATCAAATTAAATGCCGTCACACCTTGTGCTTCAAAATGGGCACGATTGTGTGCAGCTTCCACATCATTCTTATCAAGAATTTTATGAATAACTGATAATGTTTTTTTATCATTTAATTGTGGATTAGCTTGTAATTGATGATGGTGATGATGATCACCTCTCGGTAATGAACAACCGCAATCTTGGCACATATGAACTCCAACAGAAGGGACTTTTACCTATATTTATGGCTCAACCATGAGCATAAAATACCAGGTAAAATTATAGAGGACTCAGTTCAGGTTATTAAACACTCAAATTCTGAGAATTATGAGCATTGATTATCTATGCTTTGAGGGGATAATGCAATTTGTGTGATAATTTATTTTACGGATCATTAGATTGATATTATATATATACCGTCCTTCCCTACTAACTGGTAAAATAGAAACTTCTATAATTCAGTTTAGCTTCAGGCTTAATGACACTGATCTGACATAACAGTAGATCAGTGCGCGTATGTTATGTCGTAAGCACTTCAAGATTATCATGCTGAGACTCGCTAACGATGCTCTCTCAAGCTTTCTTGAATAGTAACGTTATTCATTGAACAAAAGAGAAACCATAATGCATACAAAAACATCTAGTTTAAAAACCAAGCTTCTTAAAGTCGCAGCTCCTGTAGCTTTAGCTTGTGCATTTGCAGCAGCACCAACAGTGGCAATGGCTAAAGATGCTCCAACTACTGTGCCTATGGTGTCGTCTCATCAAATCACTGCAGAACAACAACATGTTGCTAGTGAAATTGGTAAAATCCAACAAGAGCTTGCTGCTATTCGTGTTAAAACACTAAAAGCAAATCCTCAACTAATCACTGAGATGAAAGCTTACGAAACTGCATTTAACAATAAAGTTAAAGCATTGGGTTACCAACCTGAGAAGTTAATCAAACGTGCTCAAGAAATTCAAGTTGAAGCAACGAAGAAAGAACTCTCAAATGACAAGCGTACCGAGTTAGTAAAAGAATTTACAACTATCCGTACTACGCTTGAGAAGCAGCAACGCACTATCTTGAACGATCCTGCAATTAGCAAGCAAGACAAGCAAGTACAAGATGATGTTATTAATGCAATGAAGAAGCAAGATTCAAAAACTGCTGATCTACTTAAGCAACTAGATCAACTTGTAATGCAGTTCAAAAAATAATTGCCATTGAGAATATTCTCTTTGTAGCCAATAAAAAAGGATAATCAATTGATTATCCTTTTTTATATCTGATAAATTAAGCAATGGCTATTACAACTTAACCGCTTGATTTTTATTTAGTAATCGCATGCCATTAATGATTTTTGCAAACCACACGACGATCGCAACAATAGCAATAGCACCACCAATGAAAGGTAATACATTCAATATCTTATCAAGAATATCACTATGAACCCAGTACTCTGCCCCTGCAATCATGCCCGTTGTTGTTGCAGCAGATACGCCTAACACTACAAAAAAAGTTAAAAACAAAAAGAAGCTACGAATAATAGTGTAATAATGGCTATAAGCTATTTCATCAGTGCCTTTATCCAGTTTATAACCGGCATAAATAATGGCGATAATCCCTGATAATAATAAAGTAAACGGGGTTAGAAAGCTGGCAATATAAGCAAACCAAATACCCTTTTTATGTTCTTCCGTCATCGTATTGATCCGAATAATTAAGCAATTAATATGCTAATTATCACAGGTATTTGTGCGAGTTCAAGTTTCGCTCTAAATTACGATGATCGGGATCAACTTATCTATAATAGCCGTCGCTAAAGTCTGCTATAACGCCCTAAACAAACACATGCCTGCGATTAATCAACAGGCATGAGAGGGGGTAATTATTTCGTCGCTACAATCTATAAGCTATTTATAATTTATCTTCTGGTGTTTCAATTTCAGAACCATCTTTAATTCGGCGGTGACCTTGTTCTAAGTGAACAAAATCAACTAAGTCATCACCACTGACTTGAAACGCTTTACCAAACCCTTTCACAAATAATCCTTGGGTTGGGGCTAAACGGAATAAGACAAAATCCTCTAAGCCACTGAGCCCATCAATAATCTCACCAAAACGGCTACGCAAAGCCTCAACCGCTAACGGCCAACATTCACTATTACGATCAACAACACTAACATCTGCTTCAAAGGTTAACCGCTTACGGGCATAAAGGGTTTTAGCAGTCGTTTCGTCCTCAATCATCATCAATGAGACCTGAGGGTTTTCAAGTAAATTACGTGCATGTTTAGCAATTTGACTAATTAACACGTAATAACCATCCTCAAGTAATGCAAACGGCGCATAACTCACATTGGGTTTACCATTAATATCGACCGTGGCGAGTTGCAGTGTTAAGCATCCCTCACGAAATTCCTTAATCTCTGGTCCTAAACGGTTTTGTAATCGCTCTTGTTTTACTTCACTCATTTTATTTCCCTTAAATGCTGACTAACATTCTACTTTCATATGTTGTTATTATATTTTTAGCTGACTACTGTTATTAACTCACTAAGAGTTTTAACTGCTGGAACTTTTCAATTTGCGCAGGATATAAATTACGTTGTTTATCTCGTCCTAAATAAACTTTAAATACACACTCACCTTGCGCTGCAAAAAAACCGATAAAATAGCTTTCTTGGCCCATAAAAGGCTTACTCACTAACGCAATATGCTCGACAAGATCTAACCGTAAATGGCCATGTAATTCACCCTCTTTACCCATTAAATTATAGTAACCGCGTGCTAACTTGCCTTTGGGAAAAGGCGCTTTAACCTCAAAAATAGATCCCATTGAATGCACAATCGTTGTTACTGGCCCCCAGCTTGGTAGTGCCTCAGCAATAGTTTGTGCTAAGTTACCAGCCATCGGGAAAACCAATTCTGATGGTAGTGATAACACCACCTCACCTTCTGTTACCTGCAATTGTTCAGCAATCGCTCCGGCATGAAGTTGCTCATTTTGTTGCAATATTTCTGCAACCCTAGTTTTTAATTCATCGTGGGTATAACGAGTAAACACAGTTATCATCCTTTTGGTTACAATTAGCACATCTATTTAGTTTACACACGGCTGCGGTTGAGCTTTTACAACCGCGGTAGTTATTACTTGAATCAATGCTTGCGCAAGCGTTACAGACCAAAATTGTCCCGCTAACGTTAAATTCAAATAGCGGTGGCTTCCTTGTTGTTCTAATACTACAAAACCATTTTTTTGCCATTGCTGAAATAACGGTAAGCAATAACGAAACAATGACCATCCTGCTTGTTTATCTAACTCTTTCGCGATGATGACTCCCCGATCAAACCCTGCTTTAATAGCGGTATTAATCGCAGCATTTGGCGCCGATTTGACCATCATTGCAAATGGAACACGCTGATTACTCACATCATCCATATAGCGTTCAAGTTTACGATGCTGCATAAAGCCATAACCACCGACATTACCGCCAGCTCCAGCACCAAGCGGTAAAACCTCTGCGGTTGTTTTCGCCAAGCTGTTATAACAACTCCGTTCACGATTATCCCGCGCCCAGTGATTAACACTTAAGCGGCGTAAATGATGCTTTGCCATATAATCAACGCCAATCTCAAACATTGAAGCTTTGGTCATAGTATCAGCAGGTTCTGGTAAACGACCTTGTTCGACCATTTTCCCCATTGGGGTATTACCCATTTCAATAAGCTGATATAAATCAACGCCATGAGCACCTGAATCAAGAAAATCGTCTAGATCCTGCTGCCACACATCAATACTTTGATAAGGCAGGCCGTAAAGTAAATCAATCACAATCGGAGCTTGATCAGTCGCGGCTAATTCACTAATACGTTTAAGTACCACATCTCTATCATCTAACCGTTTGGCTTGGCGGCGCACTTGAGTATCAAAACTCTGAACCCCAAACGAAAAACGATTAAATCCACCTTCAAGTGCCGATTCAAACATTTCATCGCTAAACCGATTAATACGCCCTTCTAGCGTCAGCTCACAATCAGTTGCCAACGGAAAGTATTGGCGAATCATGGTACCAAGTTGCTTAATTTGCGCTGCAGTTAAGTCTGTCGGTGTACCACCACCAATATACACAGCTTGAAAAGGGGCTGCTTGGGTCCAGGGTTGAGCCGCTTTATATTTAAGCTCAACCATTAATGCCGCAAAATAATCATCAATTAGACGCTGGCTCGATGCATATTCAAAAAAACTGCAATAGGTGCAACGTACTCGACAAAATGGAATATGAACATATAAACACCGCTTATTTAAAGGTGGCGTCGTAAGTTGCAATACTTGCTCCGCTAATGGCTGTATTTGCTCACTCGCAATTGGAGCATGACCACAGCCACCAGCATGTGCTGATAATTTACGTCGAAAACCAAACCGCAATGGATCTGGCGTATTTTCACCAAGAATATCGCTTTCAAAAACAGACGTATCCAATATAGCGGGTACATTAACGGGCAATATTAATTGTTCGGCATTTATCATCTTAAATGGCTATGTTCACTAGCCCCTCTTAAGTAACTTGTAATTAAGCATTTCGATCAGGTTGGCGGCAAATCGATACTAACCACATTATTTATGATTGTTTGCTGTCACTTTCTAAACTTTTTATCACAAAACATCAGCGTAAAAGTGATACATCGCCACTTCTATCAATGATTATAAATGTCATTTAACAGCATGATATTTTGCATTGAATAATATTGCAAATGATAATTGATATTATTCGCATTTCGTGGATAATGAGTAAAAAAAGCTATCGTGACAAAAACAAAGTCATTAACCACATGAAATTATTAATAAAACAAACAACAAGCAACGGGAGCGTTATTTTGCATCGACTTTCAATCACTACTGACAACGTTCTTTGCTGCTTAGTTTTAGGTAAGCATAGTGAATACTAAACGTTACGTAGCCGCTGGAGCGGTATCACTATTGGTGCACAGTATGTTTCTTGCTGCTATGCCAACAAAAGATCCAATAACACTCACTATGGGGACTGATACCCCACGGGTTAGTTTAACATTTGCAGCCATACCACCAGCGGTAGTTGATACCCCTCCGCCAGTAGCCACACCCACGATGCCTACAGTGTCAACACCGGTAAAGACCCCTGTCGTGTCTACAATGAAACGCTTAGCAAAAACCAATACCACCCATAAAGTCGTCACTAAAAAAGCACCAACACCACCGAAAAAAATAACGAAAACCGCGAAATCAACAGCAACAGTCACCAAGAAAAAACACGTTACACCTAAGAAAACGAAAACCCAACAATCACAACCTATAGCTAACAAAATAACGCATAAAGAAAAAAAACCATTAAAAGCGACAAAAACCATTACTAATCAATTAAATAAAAAAACATTAGCAACGACTTCTACTGCCGGAGCGCAAACGTTGCAATTAGTATCAAAACCGACTTTTGCCACTCGCCCTGGCGCGGTTAATTACCCTAAATTAGCCAAGCGCCGAGGTATAGAAGGCCAAGTACTGATTGAAGTTTGGATTGGTACTGAAGGACAACAGTTAAAACAAAAACTGATCAAATCATCTGGTGCCCATATTCTGGATAAAGCAGCTCTCACCGCGATCAAGAAATGGCACTTTTCTGCTCATATTGTTAACGGTAAGGCGATTGCCCACCGAGTACAAATCCCTGTACGTTTTAAATTGGATTAAACATGACTGTTATTGACAACCTCACTCAACAATTTGGCCTTATGACATGGCCACTGCTCGCCTGCTCTGCACTAACGGTCATGATTTTAGTCGAGCGTTTAATACAGGTACTGTTATGTACTGGCGTTGGAAAAACCAAGGTCACGGCATTACTTGAACAACAGAATAGGCATGATGATCGTGCGCTTGATCAATTAGCTGAACAGCTCAAGCACCAACGACCATTATTATGTAAAGGCATTGCCATGCTGATCTCTCATCGCCATTTCACAAAACCTTTACGAGAAGATGCCGCAGGTATTTGGTTGCTTCAGAAACGTCAGCAATTACGTTCAGGATTACGATTACTCAGTTTAATTGGTGTCATTAGTCCTTTACTTGGCCTACTTGGAACCGTACTTGGTTTAATTGAAATGTTTAAAGGCATTGCGCTGTCTACTGGCTCAGTTACACCCAGTGATCTTGCTGATGGCCTAGGTTTAGCGATGCGCACTACTGCTGCTGGACTGATTATTGCGCTACCAGCCATTACTGGCTCACAATTATTAGGGCTATGGGCAGATAGCATCATGGCAAAACTTGAACACAGTTTAAATCGCTGCAATTTATGGCTGGAAGGAATGAATCTTGATGCGGGTAATGGGCCTGTAAAACCGTGTGATACCTGCGAGGAAAATCCCGCTTACAACGGTACCTCAGCATGATAAGCATTAATGATAGTCATCAAAATAGTGATGAATTAACCCCAGATTTAACGCCGTTATTAGACATTATTTTTATTGTGATGGTGTTTTTATTACTTACCGCGACCGTAAAAATTAAAGCGTTAGATGTGGAGTTGCCACAAACCGCCACCAAGATATTACAAACAACCAAAGCCGATCCGATTACGATAAATCTCGTTGCGAATGAACCTTATTGGGCATTACAAGGCCAATCAATCAGCTCTTGGGATAGCTTTAATCAACAGTTGTTAACAGAAGTAAAAACGCACCCAAATAAACCCGTTGTTATTGGTGCTGATAAAAAAGCCTCAGTAGAACAAATGCTCAAACTATTAGCTTTCCTACAAAAAAATGACATTAAAGCCACTCAACTATTAATGGAAGATCAACAATAATGGACCGTCAAAACTCTTTTTTAATCACACCTTCTTGGCGTCAAATTTCTCGAAAAGTACTCTTTACAGCAACCCTCTTAATGGCAGCTGCAAGCGTATTGTCACCAATGGCACATGCTCAAGCTACTCCAGACTCGTCTCGCATCATTAGTGCTGGCGCGGCAATTACTGAGATTATTAATGCCTTAGGTGCTAAGCAACAATTGATAGCAGTGGATGTCACCAGTAAAACAATGGTTGCTGATGCGCTCCCTAAAGTGGGCTATCACCGTCAACTTTCAGCGGAGAGTTTGATTGCGTTAGCACCAACTAGAATCATTGGCTCAGATGAAATGGGTCCACCAAAGACATTAACCTTGCTAAAACAATCAGGGATTGAGGTTGATATTGTTAATGGTGGTGAGACCGTCAATGATTTATTCCATCGCATCGATCAAGTAGCAGCCTTAACTCAGCATCAACAACAAGCGCAGCAGCTTAAGCAACAAATCACAACCACCGTCGACAATATTAAGCAACACAACTTACACCAAACACAACCCAAGAAAGTGTTGTTCTTAATGATTCACGATGGTCGCCCAATCAGTGTCGCAGGTAAAAACACCACCGCAGACAGTATTATTACTTTAGCGGGTGCGATTAACCCAGCAGCAACTGTAGTGTCAAATTACAAACCCGTATCGACTGAAGCTATTCTACAGATGCAACCCGACATTATCTTATTGAGTAGTCGCACTACAGCATCGATTAAAAACATGGCACAGCTAGTGAAAAAGATGCCGGTGTTAGCGGCAACCCCTGCTGCAAAAAATAATGCTATTGCTGTCATTGATGGTACCGCATTAATCGGTGGTTTAGGTATTCACAGTATTAATGAAGCCATGCGCCTCAATCGCGTTTTTTACCCACAGTCGTAATCTGAGATAAATGTCATCATGAATGTCACTCGTATTTCCCCGCCAGTCATTTACGCGATCAGTATGGGATCGCTGTTATTTGCACTACTAAGCTCAATTGCGATTGGTCCAATGGACATTAGCTATAAAGACAGCTTTATTGCCCTATTACCTGGCGAGCACCAACTCGCCGCCCACGTTGATTTAGTGATTCACCAGATACGCTTACCACGGACACTATTATGCATTGCTATTGGTGCAATATTGGCTATTTGTGGTGCGGTCCTACAAGGACTATTTCGTAACCCTCTTGCCGATCCAGGTATTATTGGTATTTCTGGTGGCGCAGGACTGGGGGCTGCTTTTGCGATCATTTTATTTGCACCATTGATGGCTCAATACCCATTATTAATGAATATTGGCGCAGTACCCTTTTTTGCCTTTTTAGGCGGAGCCATCAGTACCTATTTGGTCTATCACCTTGGCACTGATAAAAACGGAACCTCTGTGGTCGTTATGTTACTGGCTGGTGTTGCGATTGGGGCAATTTCAGGTGCAGGATTAGGATTACTGAATTATATTGCGGATGACCAAGCCCTACGTGATTTTTCTTTATGGTCAATGGGATCTCTCGCAGGCGCAACTTGGCCTAATATTGGCTTAGCTTTTATGAGTCTGGTCGTGATTTATTATTATTGTTACCGCCAAGCCAATGCACTCAATGCGTTTTTATTGGGCGAAGCCGAAGCTCGTCATATGGGCGTTAATGTTCAACACCTCAAGCGCAGTTTAATTATTGTGTGTGCCGCTGGTGTGGGGATCACGGTAGCGATTACAGGCCCGATTGGCTTTATTGGGCTAGTGATCCCTCATTTAGGTCGTATGATTTCAGGGCCAAACCATAGAACATTATTACCAATTTCCGCTATTTTAGGCGCTTTAATACTGCTCGTCGCAGATATGATCGCTCGTAGTGCCTTTGCACCACAAGAACTCCCAGTGGGTATTATTACTGCTATTTTAGGCGCACCATTTTTCATCTATCTACTTAATAAGCAAAAAGGCAGAATCGCATGACGGCGACATTCTCACACTCGACGGCGATTACAGCACGCAACTTACAGCTCACATTAGCCGATAAAGTATTATTAGATAACTTCAGTATTGATATTAAAGCGGGTGAAGTCACTGCGCTTTTAGGCCCTAATGGAGCGGGTAAAAGTACCCTTCTCAAAATATTATGTGGTGAAATGACACCTGAAAGCGGTGACGTGGCATTTTTCGATCGTGATATTAATGAGTGGCAACGTGCAGAACTGGCACGCCATTTAGGCATATTACCGCAACATAGCTCACTCTCTTTTGCTTTTACATGTAAAGAAGTAGTCGAGCTTGGCACTATGCCTCTTTGCTTATCACGTCAGGAAATAGATCATATAACCACCCAAACCATGCACAACACTGATGTTATTCATCTCGCTCAACGCTTATATCCAACCTTATCCGGCGGAGAAAAACAGCGGATCCATTTCGCGAGAGTATTAACGCAACTAAGCCAAGCTAATGAGAAGTGTATCTTAATGTTAGATGAACCGACTTCGGCACTGGATTTAGCCCATCAACATAAAACGCTGCAAGCCGCACAGGCAATGGCTGCACAAGGTGCTGCGGTGATCGTGGTATTACATGATCTCAATTTAGCGGCGCAGTACGCTCAAAGAATGGTAATTATTCAACATGGAAAAATTCAAGCGGATGGCTCACCGTGGCAAGCATTAGATCCAGCAGTGATTAATGCCGTCTATGGCTGGCAAGTTTCCGTTCACTCCCACCCCATTCATGGTTACCCTTACCTATTATCATCGTGTTAAAAAACAGCATCATTAATGAATCCATCAAGTAAATTTCAGTAACACGACGATAAATTTGCTGAAATTTACGTTTTTTTGTTGATAGCATCAAATAATTTAATCCAAAACAATAGAATCGTTGCACTACGCTCAACACTCAGTAAAATGTGAACGCAAGCGATTACACTTGAAAAATATGCAATAATTATAAAGCCGCAAAATAAATGCGGATTTTGGCGTTGAATACAATTAAAGTCTGTAATAGGCACTGAATCGGTGTCAAATTGAATAATTAACGAGATGCTTTACATAAGTAAGATGGATTTTATTAATCTCAGTGATTACTCAATTTGATACCACACTATTAGCTAGAAACGCCTCTAGCACTCATTATTAGAAGAATAAATATGGCAACCATTAAAGATGTTGCACGTATGGCTGGGGTTTCAACCACAACAGTTTCACACGTGATCAATAAAACGCGCTTTGTAGCAGAAGCAACACAGAAAAAAGTACTTGCGGCAGTTGAAGACCTTAACTATGCACCAAGTGCTGTTGCGCGTAGTCTAAAATGTAATACCACCCGTACTATTGGCATGCTAGTAACAAAGTCAACCAACCCTTTTTTTGCTGAAGTTGTACATGGTGTTGAAGAATATTGCTATCGTGAAGGCTACACCCTAATTTTATGTAATACCGAAGGCAACCTTTCGAAGCAACGCGATTACTTACGCATGCTTGCAGAAAAACGTGTCGATGGTTTATTAGTGATGTGTTCTGATCTTGACCAAAAATTATTGGATCTTCTTGAGCGCCAAAAAGACTTGCCAATGGTGATTATGGATTGGGGTCCAGAGAGTCCACATACCGATAAAATTCAAGATAATGCAGAACAAGGTGGCTATATAGCGACCAAATACTTTATCGATCATGGTCATACTCTCATTGGTTGCTTATCTGGCCACAATGACAAGTCTACTTGTCGTGAGCGCCTAAAAGGCTTTAATAAAGCAATGGCAGAAGCAAACTTAGCGGTTAACGAAGACTGGATCCTTGAAGGTGACTTTGAGTGTGATTCAGCAGTAAAAGCCGCTGAGAAATATATTGCAATGACCGAACGCCCAACGGCTATTTTTTGCTTTAATGACATTATGGCAATGGCACTTATTAGTACGTTTGAACAAGCAGGATTACGTGTACCTGGTGATATTTCAATCATCGGTTATGACAACATTGATCTAGCACCTTACTTTGCGCCACCACTAACGACTATCCATCAACCAAAACGTCGTTTAGGTAAAACAGCCATTAAGATTTTAATGGAGCGCATGAAAGATAAAGATCACGAACGTCAAATTTTTGAAATGGCGCCGGCTATCGTCGAACGAAAATCTGTAAAAGATTTACGCTAATACCGTCAATTATTGATCAAGCCAATATTTATATTGGCTTTTTCACTCTATATAATAACTACTATTCTCACCGCTTTTAAAACGACCATTCCAACCAAAAAATACGAGCAATGTCACATATTCACCAGCTTTCGTTAATATTCAAACTTACCTTGTTCAAAGATCGAATATAATGATTCGTGTAAATACATATAATAGTAAGCAAAAGACTTACAGGCTATAAATAAACTTTCGATACTGATTATTTTATTTATAGAGGAATGCATGGATGATTTAAAGTAGTTAAATTTTCATGTAAATAGCTTTAATAATAAAGTAAATTTACTACTACTTTAATGTTAGCTGACACTCATTTATTCATCGAGTAGAAGTATGGACAAAGCAATATTAAAAAACTCATTAAAACTATTAGATCATTTAGGTAATGTAAAATCACGCTCAATGTTTGGTGGCTTTGGTATTTTCGCAGGCGAAGCAATGTTCGCACTCGTGGTTAATAATAAACTCCATCTACGAGCAAATTCAAAAACAGAAGAGGAATTTAAACAAGCAGGTTTAGAACCTTATATATATAAAAAACGCGGTTTCCCTGTAACAACGAAACACTACGCCATTCTTGATGAATGGTGGGAACACCCTGAAAAAATAGTAGAACAAGCTAAATATTCACTTAAAGCAGCACAAGAAGACAAAAAAGCCAAAGAATGTTGTACTCCAGATAGAATTAAAGATTTACCTAATTTACGACTTTCAAATGAAAGAATGCTCAAGAAAATAGGTATTAAAACTATTGAACAGTTACATAATATTGGTGCACTCGAAGCTTATAAAGCGTTACAAAAAACACAAGAAACGACTTTAAGTATAGAGTTATTATGGGCACTAGAAGGTGCCATACATGGCCAACATTGGTCAGTAATACCTGAAAGCAGACGCAATGAACTGCTAGCAAAACTATAATAAATATATCCGTCAACTGGCTAAGTGACGCTTAAGAATAAAGAGGCCTTGTGCCTCTTTAATTTATTCTATAACTGCATTTGTATTCGACCGCAAGCATTAGCACCTAAAATAAATATTAATAAATTTGCACAATACTATTTATTTAAATACGTAAACTAATAAACGATCTAAATGTAATAATAAAACGTGATTTTTTATTTTTTTAAATGTCAGTTCTATATTACTTACTTCAAACGTATATTTAACGTTCAACAACGATTATTTATCATTCATCAACTCTCTCATATCATTCGTACTATTTACGGCCATAACTACACGGTAAAGACTCTTTTTGCTGTTGTTATTTCAAGCAATTTCTCGAATAATCAAAATTTTTCTTATTAAATGAAATACAATGTCACTTCTCTCGGTCTTGCTACTCAAGAGTTTGTGTAACTTTCATTTGATAAGGATATACCTTGCGTATACTAACCAAAAATACATTTTCATTATGGGTAAAACCTTTACTGTGGTTACAAGCACGCCATTTTGGCAAAGTACTCAACCCCGCCAAACTGTGGGGACGTAAGCCTGTTCTTTTCTGGTTAGTTGCTTTGTTCTTTGGTTATCTTGACCGAAAAAAATCACCGATTGATGCCGTTATACGATCATTAGTGTGTGTACGTGTATCACAGCTTAATAATTGCGCATTTTGTGTCGATGCTAACGGTATGAAACTCGCAGAACGCTGTCACTCAGTAGAAAAAATAAAAGCATTGGCAAATTGGCAATCTTCTGAGTACTTTTCAGAACAAGAACAAGCCGTATTAGCCTATACAGAAGCAATGACAATTACTGGACAACATGTCAGTGACGAAATGCTTACGGCGCTCGCTGCTTGGTATAGTAGTGATGATATTGTAGAGCTTACAGCATTAGTGAGTTTTCAAAATTTATCAGCTAAATTTAATACTGCGCTTGATGTACCTGCGCAAGGGTTTTGCTCATTACCAATTCAGCCACAAACAAGCAGCAATGCTCAAAAAAACACAACCCAAGCTTCTTCTGACTCAAATAAAAAACCGCTAGGGAGCTCAGATGAAAAATAACAAAATTTTATTATTGGCTGTCATCGCAACGATTATTAGTGCTTGGTTCTATTTTGACCTGAGTCATTTTCTTACCCTTGAATATGCCAAGCGTGAGCAATTAGCCTTACAGCACCATATTACCGAAAATCCAGTGATTGCCTACGTCAGCTTTTTCAGTTTATACGTATTGGTGACGGCTCTTTCTATTCCTGGTGCATCTATATTAACCTTATTAGGGGCTGCATTATTTGGTTTTTGGACCAGCCTGATTATAGTGTCGTTTGCCAGTACCATTGGTGCAACGTTAGCATTTCTATCAAGCCGTTTTATATTACGTGATTGGGTACAATCAAAATTTGGTCATCGCTTAGCGACACTGAATAAAGGCATAGAAAAAGAAGGGGCTTTCTATTTATTAAGCTTGCGTTTAATACCTGTTTTTCCTTTTTTCCTCATCAATCTCTTAATGGGATTAACTTCAATTAAAACCCGTACGTTTTTCTGGGTTAGCCAATTAGGTATGTTAGCAGGTACAGCCGTTTATATTAATGCAGGCACCCAATTAGGTAAAATAGAGTCGCTGAGTGGCATTATCTCTGCCCCCGTTTTAACGTCTTTATTTTTACTCGGACTTTTCCCATTAATTGTAAAATGGGTAATGAAAACCATGAAAAATAAAAAACGCTATCAACAATGGCAACAACCCACCCACTTTGATCAAAACTTAGTGGTTATCGGTGCCGGTGCTGGTGGTTTAGTCAGTGCTTATATTGCCGCAGCAGTAAAAGCTGAAGTAACACTGATTGAACGTCACAAAATGGGTGGTGATTGTTTAAATACCGGTTGCGTGCCGTCTAAAGCACTTATTCGTGCGGCGCATACCGCTGCTGATATTAATCATGCAGCACGACTTGGGATTGATGCTCAAATTAACAGTATTGATTTTTCTAAAGTCATGGCGCGCATTCAACATGTTATTCAAAAAATTGAACCCCATGATTCTATCGAGCGTTACAGCAAACTTGGCGTCAATTGCATAACTGGTGATGCAAAAATCTTGTCTCCGTGGGAGGTTGAAGTGAATGGCAGCCGTATTACTACACGTAATATCGTTATTGCTACTGGCGCACGGCCACTTGTTCCTGCTATTGCTGGTTTAGACGACGTCGACTATTTAACCTCTGATACCATCTGGCAGCTTAAAGCACTTCCTAAACGATTATTGATTCTTGGTGGTGGTCCGATTGGATGTGAATTAGCCCAAAGTTTTTGTCGCTTAGGTGCCGCGGTCACTATGGTTGAAATGGCACCACAATTATTGATTCGTGAAGATACTGACGCCGCAATGCTAATTGAACAATCTCTCACCCACGATGGCGTAACACTATTATTACAGCATAAAGCAATACGCTTTGAGTCGACTATTGATGTACACGGACAACGCACACAATCTGCGGTGTTAGAACATAATAACCAACTGATTACGGTTGAGTTTGATGCAGTAATGCTCGCGTTAGGACGAGTAGCCAATGTACAAGGGTTTGGCTTAGAACAACTTGGTATTACAACAACTGAACGTGGTACTGTTGCCGTTAATCAGTATTTACAAACTCAATACCCTAATATTTATGCTGTAGGTGATGTTGCTGGCCCTTATCAACTAACACACGTTGCAGCTCATCAAGCATGGTATGCGGCTGTAAATAGTCTCTTTGGCGCGCTAAAGAAATTCAAAGTCGATTATTCAGTGATCCCTGCGGTAACTTACACTGCACCAGAATTAGCCCGTGTCGGTATTAACGAAAAAGAAGCACAAGCGCAAGGAATTGATTATGAAGTCACTCGTTATGGACTTGATGATTTAGATCGTGCTATCGCTGATGGCTATGACGAAGGTTTTATTAAAGTCTTAACCCCTAAAGGCAGTGATAAAATTCTAGGTGTTACTATTGTTGGTCATCATGGTGGTGATTTACTGGCCGAATTTACCTTAGCAATGCGCCACAATTTAGGTCTAAATAAGATTTTAGGTACCATCCATCCATATCCCACTATGAGCGAAGGGGCAAAGTACACCGCTGGTGTATGGAAACAAGCACATGCACCTCAAAAACTGCTTGCTTGGGTTAAAAAATATCACCACTGGATGCGTAATTAATACGACCGCAAATAAGGATATCAATCGTGATAACACCATTTCCAGCTTTAAAAAAACTCACACTAACGGCTGCTTTGTTAATCAGTAGCCTCAGTGCGAATGCAAACGAAACCCCTACAAACGCCACTATTACGCCAACATGGCAGCAAACTCTCACCCAAGCCAAAGGTGAAACAGTTTACTTTAATGCTTGGGGTGGCAGCCAAGAAATTAATGATTATCTACTATGGGCTAACACGCAATTACAACAGCGTTATGGCGTCACTCTAAAACAAGTAAAAGTAACGGATATTGCCGAAACGACTCAACGCTTATTAGCAGAAAAAACAGCGGGGAAAAATAGTGGCGGCAGTGTTGATATGGTCTGGATCAATGGTGAAAACTTTCGTTCAATGAAACGCAATAGATTACTGTACGGCCCTTTTACTCACCAATTACCTAATTGGAAATATGTTGATAAATCACTGCCTATAGATAAAGATTTTTCAGAACCAACCCAAGGACTAGAAGCACCGTGGGGCGTGGGACAACTGGTGTTTATTTATGATCCTGAAACATTATCCAACCCACCTAAAAGTTTTAAGGCATTATTAGCCTTAGCGCAACAACACCCAGGGAAAATCAGTTATCCGAAACCACCAGAGTTTCATGGCACAAGCTTTTTAAAAGCGGCGCTGTTAGAACTTACAACGGATAAACAAGCCTTGTATCAGCCATTGCAACTTCCTCAAGATCAAGCACTGTTTAATCGTGTTACAGCACCGTTGTGGCATTACCTTGATCAACTCCACAAAGTTGCATGGCACCAAGGGAAGCAATTCCCAGCAGGTACTGCAGAAACGATACAACTACTTGATGATCAACAATTATTGTTGGCAATTACGTTCAACCCTAACGCTGCAGCGGCTGCCATTGCCAACGGTAATTTAACCGAAAAAGCAAAAACCTATGCATTCAGTGCTGGTGCGTTAACCAATATCCATTTCCTTGCTATTCCATGGAACGCCAATGCTAAAGCTGGTGCATTAGTGGCGATTAATTTCCTGTTAAGTCCAGAGGCTCAAGCCCGTAAAGCGGATACCAGTTTGTGGGGCGATCCAACCATTTTAAGCCCACAAGCCTTTACCAAATTACCAGCACCTTATAACCAGCAAAACTTTAAACCCTACCCTTCCATTGCAGAGCCTAATCCAACTTGGCTAGCCGCAATTGAACAGCAGTGGCAACAAAGATACGGTAACTAGCTGTTATAATTATTATAAATTAAGCTAACTTGCATTATGATAGCAAGTTAGCTTCCCTGTCTGATATTTATTTGAGCCTATGTTAGTCATTATCTTTGTTGCTACTTTATTGCTATTCGCGAGCCCATTGATAATTGGCTTTATCGGTATGTTGGCACCTGCTTTTGCATGGATACCAGCATTAAACATGCACCAACCATCATTTTTAGGCTGGCAACAATTATCCACATGGCCTGATCTTAGCCATTCTATTGGCTTAACACTACTATCCGGGCTTGGTAGCACTACGCTTGCTTTGTGGTGGTGCTATTTAATTTTACGTCGTTATTGGCTAAGTACCCAATGGCAACAAATCGAACGTTTGCTTGCGCCTTTATTAGCCTTTCCTCATGTTGCCTTTGTGCTTGGCTTTGGGTTAATGTTTTCGTCTACTGGTTGGCTGGCACGTATTTGGCACCATCTAGGGTTAGCGGATTCCTTTTACCCAACGCTGATCCATGACCGTTATGGTTTAGGACTACTGCTTGTATTAGCGATTAAAGAAACACCTTTTTTATTATTAATGAGCATGAGCATTCTTAAACAGCTCAATATAAAACAGTTCTATAATGCTTCAGTCAGCCTTGGCTACGACCACCAGCAAACATGGCGTATGGTGATTGTACCGTTATGGTTACCGAAGTTACGGTTAGCGATTTTTGCTGTTGCTGGTTATGGCCTTGCGGTGGTCGATATCGCTTTAATTATTGGCCCAACCCACCCAAGCACGTTATCAATGTTAATTTGGCAATGGTTC
This sequence comes from Photobacterium kishitanii, assembly GCF_003026355.1. GTDB lineage: Bacteria > Pseudomonadota > Gammaproteobacteria > Enterobacterales > Vibrionaceae > Photobacterium > Photobacterium kishitanii. Next base: position 426,220 of record NZ_PYON01000001.1, read on the forward strand.
ACCGACGCAGACTTAACCCAATTACCACGCGCTGCGGCTGGCGCATTACTATTATTGATTATTGTTCTGCTCTGTTTTGGATTATTACGCTGCATTGAATGGTGGTTGTTATCACACTCAACAGCATGGCAATACAGCGGCGCAATTAAAACGCTAACATTACGCTCACGAAATACTAGCAAAGCCTCAGCGATAGCAACATTATTTAGCTATGGCTTATTACTGCTGCCATTAATAATGCTGCCTATTTTAGCGTTGTGGTCATTTGCCTTACGGTGGCGTTTTCCTGATTTATTGCCCAGCCGCTATAGTGTGCGTTTTTGGTATCAACAACTTGAGCCACTACAGCAACTCATCAGCAACAGTATTACTTTAGCGCTAATCAGTAGCCTTGGTGCATTAATTATGACGATCATTTGTCTTGAATATCGCCAAAAATACCACCGTGGTATTCCAACTATTCTGATTGCAATACCCATGGTTGCGCCACAGTTATCATTATTATTTGGAATGCAAATAGCCGTCTCTTTTATTGCGGGGCAATCTTTTTGGCTATGGGTAAGCTGGAGCCATTGGTTGTATGTTTTCCCTTATATTTATCTAACCTTAGATGGACCATGGCGCAGCTATGATCAGCGATTGGATCAGACAGCCCGCAGTTTAGGCTTAAGTGGTTGGCAGACATGGTGGCGGGTGAAATTTCCACAACTAAAACCAGTATTGCTACTCGCGTTTGCCGTTGGATGCAGTGTAAGTTTGGCACAATACCTACCAACACAAATGCTTGGCGCTGGGCGTGTACCGACACTAACAACGGAAGCCGTTACACTCGCCAGTGGTCAAGATCGCCGCGTTAGTGCAATTTATGGGCTATTACAAGGTTTATTACCCTTGGTATTTTTTACACTTGCAATGGTGTTCGCTCGACGCAAAACATCACATACTCAAACGACAAAGGTGATCTTATGACGTTGTCTATTTCACAACTGACCTTACGCCATCACAGCAATAATATCCTAATTGGCCCCCTCAGTTTTGATGTTAAAAATGGACAAATAATGACGCTAATGGGTCCAAGTGGTAGTGGTAAATCAACCATTCTCAGTGCAATTGCTGGCCATTTGGCTACTGACTTCACAGTAACAGGTGATATTCAACTAAATCAACAACCTATCATGTCACTTGCGCCTAATATGCGCCATATTGGAATCGTTTTTCAAGATGATTTATTGTTTCCTCACTTGAATATTTGGCAGAATTTAGCCTTTGGTTTACCACCACAGATAAAAGGCGCGCAACGCAAGAAGATGGCATTACAAACATTAGACGAGCTAGGCTTACTTAATTTACAACACCAACAAGCACACCAAATATCCGGTGGACAACGAGCAAGAATTAGCATGATGCGATTATTATTATCACAACCGCAAGCAGTATTACTTGATGAACCATTTAGTAAATTGGATAAAACCTTGCGGGCTGAGTTTCGTCAGTTTGTATTTGACCAAATTAAACAACGCAATATCGCGGCATTAATGGTGACTCATGACGACGATGACATTCCAACAAATGGCAATGTCTTACACTGGCCTTGGCAATAAAAATAATAATACGGAAAATATCATGCTCGACCGTTACAGTATTACTCTGATACGTCAACCTTTAGCGAAACTAGCGGCATTACCTGATCACTATGGTATTAGTGCCAATCAAATCACCCTTAGTGGTTTTGTTATTGGTCTGTTTGCACTACCTGCCTTAGCATTTGAACATTATGGATTAGCCCTATTTTTTATTGTTCTTAACCGATTATTTGATGGTTTAGATGGCGCTGTAGCGCGTCGTCAAGGAATCACTGACTGTGGTGGGTTTCTTGATATAACGTTGGATTTTTTGTTTTATTCTTTAATTCCATTTGGGTTTGTACTCGCTGACCCGAGTCAAAATGCTATTGCCGGCGCTTTTTTAATTTTCTCTTTTATCGGTACTGGTTCAAGCTTCCTAGCATTTGCAATAATGGCAGGTAAACGCAATATAGAAAGCCCAGTATATAAACAAAAATCGTTGTACTACATTGGCGGTCTAACTGAAGGTACTGAAACTATTGCCTGTTTTGTGCTGTTTTGTCTCTTACCACAATACTTTGCCATTATCGCTTGGGTTTTTGGTTCTCTGTGTTGGATAACCACCACTACGCGTATTTGGGCGGGTTACCACACTTTAAAAAATTAATTCAAAGATGCTGGATGTAAAATAAGCTCATACATCCAGCAACCACTCTTCTGATAACAACTCAATCAATCAACGCACCCATTGGCGATGTAATTGTTCGCTATCACCTAAATAATCAAGTAACCAACTCACTGCAGGATTCATGGTTTCAGTATTCCATGCCAAACAACAGGGACTCACTGACGGCTTAATCGCTAACTCTTTTTCAATGAGTTTCCCAGTTTCAATTAAAGGAATAGCCATATGGCTCGGTACCACACTCACGCCTAATCCTGCTTTTAAACACTGCATTGCACTGTGCCAATTAGGTACTAATATTCGGCGCTGATTATCCATCAACCATGTAATCCGTTTGGGTAGTGTTCGTGAGGTATCTTCTAAACAAATCGCTGGATATTGAGCTAATTCATGCGGCTCTAATGGATGATCGGATTGAGCCAATGGATGCTGTGGGTCAATTACAAATTTCCAAGTTAACGTTCCCATATCGCGATAATCAAAACTGCCACCAACAGGAACCGCAGCTGTCGCACCTATCGCAATATCTGCCCGCCCATCAGCCAATGCATCCCACACTCCATTAAACACTTCCATGGTTAAATGTAATTCCACATCAGGAAAATGCTGATAAAAGTCGCGTACTAATGTATTAACGCGACTTTGACGTACAACAGTATCTAATGCGACAGATACATTTTGTGACCAACCATTTGCAACTCGCTGAGTTTGGTATTTCATTAACTGCATTTGCTTAATTAATTTGCGGGATTCTTCGACAAAATACTCCCCTGCTGGTGTTAGTTTAACCTGCCGATGCAATCGAACAAATAATTCGACAGCTAAACGCTCTTCTATCAATCTTACGGTATAACTAATCGCACTTGGCACTTTGTGTAATTCTTCTGCAGCCCCTGAAAAGCTGCCACGACGGGCGACAACGTCAATAACTTGTAGATCATTATAAGAAAACATATCAAATCAAATTTTTTGAAAGCATGGTTGAAATTTTAGCGTTTCACAGCCATTAAAACCAGTATTACACTAGCGGCAATTGTAATATGGACCAAAATCATAAAATGAAAAATCAACCATCTAAAATTACCCTGTTCTGGTTTGCATGTTTAAGTATGCTAGGTTTTCTAGCCACTGATATGTATTTACCTTCTTTTGAGACGATTCGTGCCGACTTTGCAACAACCCAATCTCTTATCGGCCTTTCACTCAGTGTGTTTTTACTCGGTATGGCATTAGGCCAAGTCGTGTATGGTCCGCTATCTGATCGCATTGGACGTATTAAAGTGCTTGTTGGCGGCATGGTGCTATTTAGCCTTGCTTCTATCGCTTGTTCGTTTGCACCTAATATCGAAATATTCCTTGCTGCTCGTTTTATGCAAGCATTAGGCGCATGTAGTGCGACAGTTATCTGGCAAGCCGTTGTGGTTGACCGTTATGACGGTAAAGTTTCTGAACGTGTATTTGCAACCATAATGCCTTTAGTTGCACTGTCTCCAGCCTTAGCGCCTTTATTAGGTGCGATGCTTGAGCATCAATTAGGCTGGCGTAGTATCTTTATCGCGTTGGTAGGTTTTGGTGCAGTATTAGCTATCATGACGTTAAGAGAGCCAGAAAGCGCTAATCTGCATCAGCAACAACAAAAATTAACCGTAAAACTGCGCAGTGATTATGGTCAGATCCTAAGTTCAAAGAAATTCTGGGGTAACATGCTTATCTTTGCAGCATGTTCAGCAGCATTCTTTGCTTATTTAACGGGTTCACCATTTGTAATGTCAGCAATGGGCTATTCAGGTACTGATATTGGCTTGAGTTATGCGCCGCAAACTGTTGCCTTTATTGTTGGTGGTTATGGCTGTCGTTCATTATTGAATCATTTCGATAGTAAAAAATTACTGCCGTGGATTTTGGCATTGTTCTTTAGCAGTGTATTAATCATGTTTGTTATCTCAATCTCAATGACAGTAACAACCATCTGGCCAATTTTAATTCCATTTTGCTTTCTTGCTGTTGCTAATGGTGCCGTTTACCCACTGGTTATCAGCTCTGCGTTATCTGATTTTAAAAATTGTAGTGCGACCGCTGCTGGCTTATTGAACTTTATGCAAACCATGGTCTGTTTTGCCGCAAGTGGTTTAGTATCAGCCTTTGCAGGATATGGTTTATTAACAGTAACGGTAGCAATGTTTATTACCGGTTTTATCGCTATCATCGGCTTCATTTTAGTAACACAGGCACGCCATCAACAATCAGTGACGGCAACCGCTTAATTTTTACTAAAAACCCCTTCTTAAGCAGCCTTAATGGCTGCTTTTTTTATTCCACAATACCTCTTATCAACCACCCCCGATTGTTCTTTTGTATAAATACACCATTACGTGAACTTATTCCTCTCTCGCATCTTTAACTATCCCTTATCATAAAATAAATCCTCACTTCAAAAGCAATAACATCACCACTATCCAATGATAAATCAGCTTACATACCAAATTACGACATAGTGACTAAATAATCATTTTATAAAAACAGTTAAATATGTAATTTAAGCTAGTTTTATACCATCTAAGACCAATGGGTATTTAAAGTTCAATTATTGTTAAATAAAAACGTTGCAACCAAGTAAAATAACCTGCCAAACCACTAAAAAATAAACAAATATATAACATATTGCTTTTTTTATACATTTTTCTTGCATAAGATATCGTGGTGAGTAGTATATAAATTAAGTGATGATTAATGCAGTATTAGAGCATGAGTATTCAAGTAAGTAATATCAATAAATTTTATGGCCAAAACCAAGTACTGCATGATGTCAGCTTTACTTGTAACACTGGCGAAACCCTCGTTTTACTAGGTCCTAGTGGTGCAGGTAAAAGCTCACTATTACGAGTATTAAACCTGCTTGAAAATGCGACCGATGGCAAATTAACGATTGCCGATAATGTGTTTGATTTTTCCAAGCCTATTTCAGAACAGAAAGGCTTAGCATTAAGGCGTAAAGTCGGGATGGTATTTCAGCAATATAATCTTTGGCCACACAAAACCGTGATCGAAAATTTAACTGAGGCACCAATAAAAGTATTAGGGATTGATAAAACATTAGCCAAGCAACAAGCCGTCGCTATTCTGACCCAATTACACCTTGCAGATAAAGCTGATGCATGGCCGTTACAACTTTCAGGAGGCCAACAACAGCGGGTTGCGATTGCTCGAGCACTAATGATGAAACCTGACGTACTACTATTTGACGAACCAACCGCGGCGCTTGATCCTGAAATAACCAGCCAAATAGTTAAGATCATCAAAGATCTTAGTGGTACAGGAATAACCCAAGTTGTCGTTACCCATGAAGTCGATTTTGCAAAAAAAATTGCAAGCCACATTTTATACATGGAAAACGGTCGCGTCATTGAGCATGGCAGTCATGCTTCTTTCGCAACCCCAAAAACAGCCCAATTTGCAGAATACCTCACTCATTAATAGGTATCTTTTTAAACCACGTAAATAGAACTACGTAATAAACCGCATGGAGTATAGCGATGAAGAAAATTTTATTAGCCGCAATGATCGGTCTAGCATCAAGTCACGCAATTGCACAAGATCTTAAATTTGCCACAGAAGCGACTTACGCACCGTTTGAATACATGGATGCTAACAATCAAATTCAAGGCTTTGATATTGATATCGCTAAAGCATTGTGTTCTGAAATGAAAGCAACATGTACTTTCCATAACCAAGCCTTTGATAGCTTAATTCCTGCTCTTAAATTTAAGCGTTATGACGCTGCAATTTCAGCAATGGACATCACCGAGGCACGTCAACAACAAGTCAGTTTTAGTAACACCTATTATGACAATGCCGCAGCATTCGTATCTCTAAAAGACCATGTGGCAGATCAAGCTGCACTCAAGGGTAAACGCGTTGGCGTACAAAATGGCTCAACCCACCAGAGCTATATTACCGATCAAATGCCAGCAGTAACCGCAGTACCTTATACCAGTTACCAAGATGCATTTATTGATATGCAAAACGGCCGAATTGATGCTGTTTTTGGTGATACTGCGGTTGTCGCTGAATGGTTTAAGAAAGGTAATGGTGACAAACTTTCTTATGTCGGTAAGCCTGTTACGAATGCTAAATATTTTGGTAATGGTTTCGGTATTGCTGTAAATAAAGACAACCAAGCATTAGTAGAACAATTAAATAAAGCGCTGGCAGCTATTAAAGCGAATGGTCAGTACCAAGCAATTTTTGAACAGTATTTTGGTAAGTAAGTTATGATATTAACGGGATATTCACAATCCCTGCTAGAGGCCAGCTGGATGACAATCCAGCTTGCTTTTGTCAGTTTAGCGGTAGGGTTAGTTTTAGCGATGTTATTTGCAGGCGGCGAAATGTCACGTTATCGTGTTATCGCTTGGCCAACAACATTTGTCGTGACTATCCTCCGTGGTCTGCCTGAGCTATTAGTCGTACTTTTTATCTTTTTTGGTTCGGGCCAAATTATTTTTTATATTACTGGCGAATTCATTGAGATTAGCCCCTTCTTATCGGGCGTAATTGCGTTATCGCTTATTTTTGCATCCTATGCTGCTCAAACTATCCGGGGCGCATTAAAAGCGGTACCCAAAGGTCAACAAGAAGCAGCAAGTGCACTCGGTATTAGTCAACAACGCACGTTTTTCAGTATTATTTTGCCTCAAGCTGTGCGTCATGCCTTACCCGGATTAACCAACCAATGGCTAGTATTATTAAAAGATACTGCTCTGGTTTCCTTAATTGGTGTTACGGACTTATTAAAACAAGCCCAATTAGCGTCTGCGGCGACTCATGAAAGTTTTACTTGGTATGCCACTGCAGCAGCAGTGTATTTAGTCATTACTTTAATTACCCAGCGCATAATTAAAATAATTGAAAAAAAATTCAGCGAGCAAGATGGCTCTAACGTGCAAACAAATAAAAGCCAAGGAGTAACCGCATGAATGAACAAAATTTTTGGCTTATGGTACAAGGACTCATTACGAGTCTTGAATTAACCGCAGCGTCTTTATTCGTCGGCTGTAGCTTAGCTTTATTAATGACGGCAAGTCTCATATTACGCACCCCAATTATTCATTGGCTCAGCCGTGGTATTATTACCCTGTTTACAGGCACACCATTATTAGTACAAATCTTTTTGGTATACTACGGCCCAGGACAATTTGAGAGTATTCGTCATAGTTTTTTATGGGATTGGTTAAGCCAACCATGGTTTTGCGCAATGCTGGCATTAGCTTTAAATACAGCAGCTTATAGTACTCAACTATTTAAAGGTGCGTTTGATGCAATACCTAAAGGTCAATGGCATGCTTGTCGTGCATTAGGAATGAATACGAAAGCAACTCTGAGCGTATTATTACCATTTGCTATTCGTCGTGCTATTCCAGCTTATTCTAATGAGGTGATTTTAGTATTTAAAGGGACATCTCTAGCAAGTACGATCACTATTATGGACATCATGGGTTATGCACAGCGCATTAATGCACAAACTTATGATACATTGACTGTCTTTGCGGTTGCTGGTGCATTCTATTTAGCCGTTAATGGCTTACTCACTTTAGTTTTTCGCGTCTTTGAGAAAAAAGCCCTCGCTTTTGAAACTGCACGATAAACCTAGTTGATCCCGTTATTAAAAAGCCGACATAAATGTCGGCTTTTTAATAACGGGATATATATATAAACATCATAACTTAATGACTTAGTTTAGCATTAATTTTCAATACCATTTGTGATTTAGTATTTTGCACCACATCAATTCTATTCTCTTTAATATGAGAAAACTGCGATAGTAATAACGCAAGCTCATCTTTCATCAGTTGTAGATGGCGAGTATTTCGATGGCGGGTAATTTCACTCACAAGCCTTTCCTTTGCTTGTAACGCCGTGGTTCCTTTTACAGCTTTCTTTGAACGAAAGAAGAAATTCATAGTAAACATCCTTATTATTTATAACTCCTTTTAAAATATTAGATAATGATTATAAATACCATCAAATAGTTGAATATTTGTTAACTAGTTATAATAAAGCATACATTATATAACCATTTCCCATAAATATTATGCTACTTAATTAGTATTAAAAATAAAAAGCCTCTTATTATTCTATAAGAGGCTATAATTTATCAATATTCAATCATCTATTGTTAGGTTCACGAATACCTTTAACTATTATATTGAATTTTGCTCTTCTGGACTAAAACGCACCGTCGGATTATGAGTTTCAGATTTGTCTTCATCACTAATAACGCTCAAAAATAGACACGGTACGCCCATCGCTGCCATGAACCAAAATACATTAATATCACTATGGTGATAAATCCAACCACAAGCAGCTGACACTAATGCTAACGCAAATCCGGCTGGTATTGCATGATAAAGTGCCTGTAGTCCCATGTAGTTATGTTTTTTGTTTTCTTCAACATAACGTACCGATGACAAAATCGTTCCAGAAAAAGTAATACCATGTAGAATCTGACAAATAATAAGTACTGGCAGCTCTGTTGAATACGCCATTAATGCCCAACGAATAACAACAGAAATAGCCGCTAATTTAAATAATGATTTTACCTGCCAATTAGAAAAAGCTTTACGACTAATAAAGTAGAATACAATTACCGAGATTGTCGATAGGCTCCATAAGTAACCAATAGTTTCAGTGCTATATCCTGCATCTTTCCAATAGATAGCGCTAAAGAAATAATAACCACCATGGCTACCTTCAAGTAATGATGCGACCAAAATAAAAATTAACGTTTTTTTATCGCGTAGCACTTTAAGAATATTAATTTTTCCTGTTTTTTTATGGTTACATTTCATTGGCACAGTAGGTTTAATCATTGTGCCTAAAAAGGTAATAAATAACCCTAATGCACCTAAAATAGGCACTGCAGCTATACCCCAATGTTTAGTAATTAACCCCATCGAAGCAGAAGCAACAGTCAAAGCAATAGCGCCCCACAACCGCGTATAACCATAATCCAACTGTTTATCGGCTGCATAGTGATTTGATATCGCATCAGAGATTGCAACAGCTGGCCCAATCGCTAAATTAAACAAAACAATCAGAATAGCAAGTACCCAAAAATTTGCTTCTAATTCACCAATATAAATAAAAGAAATAAATCCTAAAACACCCAGAAACATTGACCATCGAAGTGCTGGAATTAAGTGTTCGACCTTATGAAAAAGAGGTGTGAGGGTAAAATTGATAATACAACGAGAAGCTAACCCAAACCCAACTAGCATGCCAATATCAGCATCACTGATCCCTAACTTTTCTAGCCACAACCCTCTAAAAGGTAGGTAAACACCATAAGCAAAAAAAAACGCAAATTGATAAATAGACATCCATGTGGCAGGTCGACATTGAAACATAAAATAAGCAACTCTTATTAAGAACACTAAACAATTAAGCCAACAATAACGAAAATTATTATCATTTACACGCGATCATTTTCAGTAACATTGTATTCATTATTGAAAATAACCTAGTCACAAAACCGTCTATGTTTAGTTTTTTTATTTAAAAACATTCAAATACAGTCTTTACATTCCTACTTTTAAGAATCAACAGCTGACTATTTAATCAACCTAATTTTACAAAAAATCATCATCTCTTCTATCTTTAAAGAGCGTTTTTTAACCACACCACACTTTTAATAACGACCATAACGATAAAAGTGAGTATTGCTAATGACAAAAAACTTACTCGTTAGATTAATATTTCTACTCTATACACTACTATTTTCGATAGCAGTAACTGCAACAGAATCAGTTACTGAAACACAATTTACTCAAGGAAAAGAAAAGTCTGTCGTGTGCATGACTTGCCACGGGGTTGATGGTATTTCTACTATCGATACCTACCCAAATCTACAAGGGCAAAAGCAAGCCTACTTTGTGGCAGCACTCAAAGCCTATAAGTTACGCCAACGAAATGACGGTTTAGCCATTCTCATGCACGCCCAAGCTGATGTACTCAGTGATAAAGACATGCATGATATTGCATTTTATTTTAACCAAGTGAAATCAGCACCGCCAAAAAGTGATGATTAATACCAGCCCTATTGGTTGATAAAAATATGCACGTTTAATTTCGCGATATAGCTTTTTCGACGAATACGATAGTCACAGGTTTTTGGAATGGATATTCAATACAATTATAAAGTTATTAAATACTTCATGGTCACCAGTGTTATTTGGGGGCTAATTGCAATGACAATTGGAGTAATATTAGCGGGGCAACTTTATTGGCCAGCGCTTAATTTAAACTCGGAATATTTTCAATTTGGACGCTTACGACCATTACACACTAATGGTGTTATATTTGGCTTTGTCGTTAATATTTTAATGGGCACCTCACTTTATATCGTTCAACGAACCTGTAAAGTACCCTTATTTAACCGCAGCTTATCTTGGTTTGTTTACTATGGTTGGCAACTCGTCTTAATATTGGCAGTGATCACCCTTCCGCTTGGTTTTACGACGTCAAAAGAATATGCAGAGCTTGAATGGCCGATTGATATTTTAATCGCTATCGTTTGGGTACTGTATGCAATTTTATTTTTTGGCACTATCGCTAAAAGAACTGTCGCTCATATATTTGTCGCTAACTGGTTTTATGGCGCTTTTATTCTCGTTATTGCCATGATTTTTATTGTCAATAATCTTGAATTGCCCGTAACTTTTTGGAAATCATACTCTATTTACTCTGGCGCAGAAGATGCGATAGTACAATGGTGGTGGGGACATAATGCTGTCGGCTTTCTCCTTACGGCGGGTATTATCGGCATGAACTACTATTTCATCCCTAAAATATCTGAACGCCCTATTTATTCTTACCGTTTATCTGTCATTCATTTTTGGGGGCTCGTCGGTTTTTATACTTGGGCAGGTACCCACCATCTAATTTATTCTTCTGTGCCAGACTGGTTACAAAATCTTGGGATCGTCATGTCACTAATTTTATGGCTACCATCATGGGGTGGCGCATTTAATAGCATCATGACTTTGCTCAATAATAAACCCAAACTTAAACATGATTACATTATGTGGTTCTTTTTCTCTGCCATTGTTTACTACGCTTTAGCGACGTTTGAAGGCCCATTACTGGCGATTCGATGGTTTAATATGATCGCCCACAACACAGACTGGATCATTGGTCATGTACATTCAGCTGCTCTAGGTTGGGTAGGCATGTCGGCCATTGCGGTATTTTATTACTTTATTCCACGACTGTGGGGCCACCAGCAATTATGGTCTAACCGCCTCGTTAAATGGCATTTTTGGTTAGCCCATATTGGTATTCTTATTTACGCGGTTGCGCTATGGATTGCTGGTATTGGTCAAGGTTATATGTGGTTACAACAACAACCTAATGGCAGCTTAACCTATAGTTTTGTCGATGCAATGAACTTTTCTTCACCATGGATGCTGGCACGTTTCATTGGTGGGGTCAGTTTTGTGCTGGGTTTAGTATTAATGATATACAACCTTTACCGCACCCTTAGACAGCCTTTAACAACAACGTCCTCAACCGAGGAGGTCAATGATCATGCTTAATAAAGATTTCACGCAATCGGTGCTTATCTTAATTATTTCCACCGTCATTGTGGCCAGTTTTTCTTTTCTAGTTTGGGTACTGCCTGCTTTTTTTTATCAAGATAAATTAATTGCAGAATCAAGTGCCAAACCACTCACTGCACTCGAAGTTGAAGGGCGCGATATCTATATTAGTGAAGGCTGCCACACTTGCCATACCATGATGGTACGGCCTTTAGATGCCGAAGTGAAACGCTATGGTCGTTATAGCCGTGAAAGCGATGATATTTATGAATTTCCTAACTTATGGGGTTCTAAACGTACTGGCCCAGATCTTACGAACCTTGGCCGTAAATATTCCGATCAATGGCATGCAATTCACCTTAATAATCCTCGCCATGTCGTACCGACGTCAATTATGCCAGCTTATCCATGGTTATTTGAGCAAGTACTGGATGGCGAAGATGCAGAAGCCAAGCTCAAAGCATTACGTACACTTGGTGTGCCTTATAACGACCGCGAAATACAACAAGCGCGTTTGGCGGTTAAAGGCAGTACCAAAGCCGAAGCACTGATAGCCTACTTACAAAGTTTGGGACAAGATCAGGGAGTACAGCAATGAACACTTTCTGGAGCAACTGGGTTATTATATTAACCTTACTCTTTCTGATTTTTATGATCATAGTCGTGGCGTATTACTGGCGTAAAAACCATACAGCAGATAAAGAAAATACCGTTGATAGCTTTGATAATATTAAAGAAAATGATGCAGCTGTACCTAAGTTGTTATTGTTTTCTTATTTTATCGCTTTTGTGTTAGCGGCTGGATTTTTAGTGCTTTATCCCGGTTTAGGTAATTGGCAAGGATTAATGGATTGGAAATCAACCAGTGAAGCTACTCAACCTCACCCTACCAATTTACAAAAACAAATCACACAAGCAAAGCTCAATGGCAGTTCATACCAACAGCTCAGCCAAGATGCCACAATAGTAAATGCTGGTAACGCACTGTTCCAAACACACTGCGCAGCCTGTCATTTAAGTGAAGCTGAAGGCCAAACACACTTCCCTAACCTTTCTGATAATGTGTGGCTTTATGGCGGTACAGATAAAGACATTCATCACTCAATAACGAAAGGCCGAAATGGTGTCATGGCAGGCTGGAAAACTATTTTATCCGCAGAAGACATTAATCATGTCGCAACCTATATTGCCTCTTTACAGGCTGATCGTATTATTTCTGCACCAGCCTTTGCCTTACAACAAGGTAAAACCGTATTTAATAAAAACTGCACCAGTTGTCACGGAAGTAATGCCCAGGGCAATCAATTACTCGGCGCCCCCAATTTAGCGGATAACATTTGGCTCCATGATGGCAGTATTGAAGGTATTATTCATACCATTAACAACGGCTTAAATAACGTTATGCCGGCTTTTGAAAATCAACTGTCAGAGGTAGAAATCCAAGCGCTTGGTGCTTATATTCGTCATCAACACACTCTTCGCGCGAATGAACTTGCGAATTTAAATAAAGAGTTAATCACTAAAGGTCAATATTTAGCTTATGCTGGTGATTGCGTTGCTTGTCATACTGGCGAAGGCGGTGAATTATTTGGCGGTGGGCTGGGGTTTGTCACGCCTTTTGGTACTATGTATTCAACCAATATATCATCACATCCCGATTTTGGAATTGGTGATTATACCTACTCTGAGTTTTATGATGCACTGCATAAAGGTAAAGGTAAACGTGGTTACCTCTACCCTGCGATGCCTTATTCTTCTTATCAATACGTAACAGATGACGACACCAAAGCATTATGGGCATATATGCAATCCCTCAATTACGTTAATACTCGTAATCGTAATAATCAAATGATGTTTCCCAGTAATATTCGATTAGGTTTGCTAGGTTGGAACATCGCCTTTCTTACCACTGATCCATTAGAATACCCAGCCAACAGCACTGAATCTTGGCGTCGAGGTAAATACCTCACTATGGGTTTAGGCCATTGTTCTGAATGTCATACTCCAAGAAATATAGCGCAAGCCTTAATTAGTGATAAGTTATTTCAAGGTAATTTAATTGATGGCTGGATGGCACCAGACATTACCGCCACAGAACTTTATCAAGATCGTTGGAGCATTACTTCACTCACTGATTTTCTAAAAACAGGCCATTCAGAAAAAGGCACTGCATTTGGTGGCATGGCTGAAGTAGTGAAAAACAGCACCCGTTACTTAACCCGTGATGATGTCAGTGCAATTGCTGAATATCTCATTACTGGTGATAAATACAACGTACTTGATAAATCCGTTGGTCAAATCACACCGCCTGGTTTTGGCGACTTAATTCCAGCACAAGTCAATGTTCAAGATCCTAATTTAGAAGGTTCAGCTACAGATCCACTCAAAAAGGAACAACAACTTTACGGGTTATATATTCAAACTTGCGGCGCTTGCCACGGCGCTGACGGCAAAGGTCGTGAGGGCATTGCACCCACGCTGCTAAATAATGGCATTATTATGCATAAAGACCCTTATGATACGATTGCAGTAACCATTCGAGGCCTTGTACCTAATTACTTAGAGCAAGAAATTGACTTTATGCCGATGAGCAGTTTTAACACCGTTCTAAATGATGCAGATTTGGCACAATTAATTACATTTGTACGTCAAAAATTAGGTGGTAGAGACATTCCAATCACAACAACCCAAGTCACCAAAATTCGCACCGATCTTATCAAGGCTGGATTTGCTGGAAATATTCATAACCTTACTCAACCAATGAATAATAATCCTGAATAACGAAACAATATGCAACGATAACGAAATAACATTCAGCTAACTGATTGAAACCACGATCAGTTAGCCGACTTGATGAAATTTAAACCTATTACACATTTATGCGTTTTTTTTTATTGCTTGTGAAAAATATATCGGTATAGTCAAGCCTTAATCCTTTGAGTAGAGGCGCGCTGCCTAAGAGTATTCGGTTGGAGGGAGATCCCCAATGAAAGCCGAGGAAAGGAGTCAGCGCCGAAGTGATTATTGAGTCATCAATGATCGCTGGTTCTGTATTTAAGAAGTGCAGAACTGCCATAGTTATTTTGTCTATGGAGCGCTACCCTAAGGGATAAGAAGTATTATTTCTCAAGAAATCTGTTTCTCTATCCTTTCGGTAGATCTCCACCTTATTATAGGTGTTTAAGAGATCCATGAATTTAATCCAATATTCTGATTCACTATTATCAGTGGTACCTGCACTACTGGCAGTTATTCTTGCAATTACTACCCGCCGCGTATTGTTATCTTTAGGCGTGGGCATAATTGCAGGATCAATCCTTCTAAATAATTACAACCCACTCGTTGCACTACAATATCTTTTACATCAAATTCTTGGCTTAGTTTGGGCTGATGGTGCTGTCAATACCAGTAACGTTAACATGTTGTTATTTATGTTATTACTGGGCGGATTGATTAGCTTAATGACCGCAACAGGGGCAACTAAAGCCTTCGCTGAATGGGGTGTTCGTCGCTGTAAAGATCGTCGCAGTGCGAATATCTTAACGGGTATGATGGTATTTGCTTTTTTCATTGATGACTTTTTTCATAGCTTATCTGTTGGGCCCATTTGTCGTCCTGTGACTGATCGCTTTCAAATTTCACGTGCGAAATTGGCTTATCTGCTTGATTCAACTGCAGCGCCTGTATGTGTAATTACCCCTATCTCATCATGGGGCGCATATATCATCGCTATTCTAGGTGGTATTTTAGTCACTAATGATATTACCGAAACTAGTCCTATATCATTGTTCGTACAAATGATTCCAATGAACCTGTATGCTGTATTTACCTTATTAATGGTACTTGTAGTTATCACATTCCAGCTTGATATTGGCCCAATGCGCAAGCATGAAGAACGTGCTCGTGAAGGTCAACTTTGGGATGAGTCTAAAGGTCACCCTAAAGGGCTAGAAATCACCACCGAAGGTGAAGGTAATGGCACCATGGTTGATATGGTCTTACCTATTCTAACTCTAACAGTTACTAGCGTTATGTTTATGATCATAAGTGGTGCTGATGTATTAGCAGCTAAAGGTCAGGCATTTACTCTAATTGGATCGCTAGAACATACAGATGTTGGCTCATCATTAGTTTACGCTGCATTATGTAGTCTTGCGGTATCAATTGTATTGGCACTACGCTTAAAATTACCATTAAAAACATGGTTAACGGCTGCGCCTCAAGGCGTTCAAGCGATGATGCCTGCAATTATCATTCTGTTATTTGCATGGACAATTGGTACTGTTGTTAGTGATATGGAAACTGGACAATACTTAGCATCATTAACTAAGAATGGTTTACCCGTTGAGTTACTACCAGCACTAGTGTTCTTACTATCGTGTGGAATGTCTTTTGCAACCGGTACTAGCTGGGGCACATTTGGTATCATGCTACCACTAGCTGGTGATATGGCTATTGCGAGTGATGTTAACCTACTCATGCCTATGCTATCTGCAGTCTTAGCAGGCTCGGTATTTGGTGACCACAGTTCACCTATCTCAAGCACCAGTATTTTGTCAGCAACAGGTGCTGGTAGTCATCATATGGATCACGTAATGACGCAGTTACCTTATGCATTAATTGTCGCTTTTGGTGCTTTCCTTGGCTACCTTGCAATGGGGATTACTGGTTCAACGATTATGGGTATCGCTGTAAGTTCAGTATGGTTTATTGGCAGCTGTGTTTACCATGTACGTCGAGATAAGAAACAACAACTAGTAACGGCGACCAATTAAAAAGAACCGTTATTAGCTAAAATCCCCGTTCGTTTTTGCACTTATTTGATTTATTCTATAGTGCTAAACATCGGGGATTTTTTTGATCTGGAGATAAGCAATGGAATATTTGCACACTATGGTACGAGTCAGCGATTTAGACGCCTCACTGGACTTTTACTGCAACAAATTAGGACTAGTCGAAACTCAGCGTAAAGAAAGCGAGCGTGGACGTTTTACGCTGGTATTTTTAGCTGCACCAGCGCAAGTAGAAGCTGCAACTCAAACACAATCACCCTTATTAGAGTTAACTTATAATTGGGATCCAGAGGCCTATAGCGGCGGTCGTAATTTTGGCCACCTTGCCTTTCGTGTTGATGATATTTATCAGTTATGTCAACGGTTACAAGACCATGGCGTTATTATCAACCGTCCACCACGTGATGGTCATATGGCTTTTGTTCGTTCACCTGATGGCATCTCAATTGAGCTACTTCAAAAAGGTGAGCCATTATCCCCTGCTGAACCATGGATTTCATTACCAAATAGCGGCGAATGGTAAGCTTTAATTCATTGTGCGCCACAGGTCAATTTACTGTTCCTGTGGCAAACTGCACAACTTAGCCTAACTTATTTTAAAACAAGCAACTATAAAACAACGATCCCTAAATTACTCAACAGTTGCTCTTGCTGCCAGTCACTAATTTGAGCCCCTTCTAAAGAGACACGTCGTACATCAACGTTTTCTAAATCAACATGGCATAAATTAGTTTCTTTAAATATTGCCTGTTGCCATTGTTCACTTGAAAATTCACCACGACTTAAATCAGAACCTTTAAATGATACTCCGATTAAGTTTGCCCCACGCCAACGGTTTTCAAATAGCTCACACTTCTCTAACATCAGGCTTTCTAAATTGGCATAACTTAAATCACAGCCCGAAATAAATGCTGAACAAAAGAAAGTGCTTTGAGTAATATAATTAGCAAAAGAAGCATAATGAAAATCAGCCCCTTTAAGGTTACATTGACGCAATTCTATGCCAAAACATTGTGCATTTCTAAAATTTGCCATTGCGAGATTACAACCTTTAAAACTGGCATCTTTTAATTTTGCATAGGCAAAACTACAGCCTTCAGTTTCCCCTGCTTCAATAAAGCTACAATCAATAAAACAAGCATCAGTTAAATTGGTACGCGAAAAATCACAGCGGTAAAACTGACACTGTTCAAAGGTTGCTTCGCTTAAATCTTGATGAGAAAAAACCTCACCATCAAACTGTTTTTTTGCAACATGCATCAATAATTACTCTCTTCAAATTTAACCCTAATGGTTCTATCTTAATAAAAAAAAACCATTCATGACCAGTAGAAAAGACTATAAAATTATTATTTTTTTGCGCTCACCCAAACAGTCGTATATGGGCAATATAAGGCTATTCTTTGCCGTTATTTTTCAATATGAATACCGCCGCCTTGTTTTTCATCTTATGTTTAATTTTCGCAATATAAGCACGCCTAAAATCGACATAAAAAACAGCCGCTATTATTGATAGATTCTCAATAACAGCGGCTGTTTTTTTATTCAAACAAGCGGTCAAATAACAACCACTCAGTTATGCGTTAGTTTTTTACATCACAGTTTGAAACTGCGTTATTGGCCTTATCAACATGCTCAACAGTATAAACATTTTTTAAACTGCGGAAGACTTTTGCGGTATATACGTCATTATTTTCAAGTGAAAATGTCACGTTATAATTCATACCAGCGACAACTTGTTGAGTAACATGTAAGACATTTTTTAATTGATGATCACCAGCGATATCTTTTACCGCGGCTTGTGCCGCAGCTGTTACCTCAGGTGTAATTTCTCCCTGCTGCCAACCACCAGGAATTGCTTGAGTATAATCACACCCCGTTTGCATATTTGCCTCTTTAGTCGTTTTAATATCTTGCGCACTACACGCCACTAACGCTAATGAGCCCAAAGCAACAACCAGAAGTTTCTTATTCATAACTTTTCCTAATTTATACAAGACCTATTTATAACAACATAAAAACAGTGTTCATTGCAAATAAAATTGAATAGCTAATGAAATATGCAAATTTATACAACGTATTTTCGATAAGATTGCTGGTTGATATCTTCGATTTCAACACTGATTGCAATATCAGAATTAAACATCGCAGCAACATGGTGCAATAATACTTCTGATAGCAAATCTTTTTGCTCTTCAGTACGACCCGGCAAAATTCTTATCGTAATATGAATAAATGGTTTTTCAGTTGCACCCGTACGATAAAGCTCATAAGGAATAAGGCGAGTTTTAATGTCTTCTTCTTCAAAAATACCTGAACTAAAAATAGAAAAATGTGTAGTTGTCATTAACTCGGTAAGATCTATTTGGGTTTCTAAATCCTTCGCATACTCGACGATACAATGCGGCATGTTGTTGCTCCTAACTAAAGTACAAGCTAATATTTTTGACGTTACCACACAATAAATGTCATAACTGCTTAACATCGCTAATATTAGTTCACCAAATTAAGTTTTAATGGCCAATATATTAATCTGTGATCAATACCCTATTTTGATGGTAAATATTTGATACAAGACAATATATTCCACCAACGGATACCTGCACCTTCAGTGTCATTCCCGACAGCGAGGAACGAGCAAGATAGGGAATCTACTGTCCACGCGTTGCAGAGTCATTGTTTGTGTGAATATTAAAAAGCAAGGTAATACATCCACCACTACCCTGCTTTCATTATGTAGCCATTACCAATTAAACAATTTTAACGCCCGTCGCCATTAAACGCTCTGGAGTTAATAATACACTCTCGCTTTCATCATCAGTTTCAGCACATAACAACATGCACTCTGATGTTTCACCGCGCATCTTAGCCTTGGCTAAATTACACAGCACCACAACTTGCTTACCTAATAATTGCTCTTCAGTGTAATAAGGTACTAAGCTGGTTACGGTTTGTAGTGTCGTATCACCCACTTCAATTTGAACAATATAAAGTTTATCGGCATTTTCATGGCGGACGACATCAATGATCTTTCCGACACGAATATCTAATTTGGCAAAATCTGCGTATGAAATGGTATCCATGGGTTCTCCTTGAGGCTTAACTATTAATTAAGCGAACAAATAATCGCGTACAGTCACTCACGTACTGTTAACGTTTACACTACCAATTAAATATTGATTTACAAAGAATATCATTCCGAATTAGTTAGCTATATCACACTGTTAAATTGCGTTATTTACACAACCGTAGTTTAATAGCTTCAACAGTAAAGAGGTGATCATGGCAACAATCAAAGATGTGGCGAAACTCGCCGAAGTATCGGTAGCAACCGTATCAAGAGTGATAAACAAATCTCCTAAAGCAAGCCAAGCCGCTATTACGGCAGTGACGCAAGCAATGCAAGCGCTTGGTTATCGTCCTAATGCCAATGCTCGTGCATTAGTGAGCCAATCAACTAACACTATTGGTGTGTTAGTTGGTGACGTATCGGATCCTTTCTTTGGCGCAATGATCAAATCGATCGACAATATTGCTCGTCAACACAGTAAGCATCTATTAATTGGTAATGGTTATCATAACGCTGACACTGAACGCGAAGTGATCGAACTCTTAATCAATAACCGTTGTGATACGTTAATTATTCATAGCAAAAGTTTATCTAATGCCGAATTGATTGCTTTTGCGAAAGAAGTACCGGGAATGGTACTTATTAACCGTTTCATTACTGAAATAGCTGATCGTTGTATTGCCCTTGATAACCACCGTGGATCGTATTTAGCCACTGAGCTATTAATTAAACACGGCCACCAGCATATTGGTTATATTTGCTCAAATCATGATATTGAAGATACCACTCAGCGTAAGCAGGGTTATTTAGATGCATTACAAGCACACCAATTAACTGCACCACAAAGTTATATTGAATATGGCACGCCAGATGAAGATGGTGGAGAGATAGCGATGACAAACTTACTCGCTAAAAATCTTCCAATAACTGCAATTGCAGCTTACAACGATTATATGGCGGCTGGCTGTTTATCTGTAGTTGAAGGTAACGGTTTAACGATTCCCAATCAAATGTCATTAATTGGCTTTGATGATGGCTTAATTGCTAAATATCTGCATCCTAAGCTCACGACAGTTCGCTACCCGATTCAAATAATGGCAGAACAAGCAACCCAACTTGCTTTTCAGTTAGCAATAGCAGCCAAACAACCCACAACACACGTAATAGAAGCTGATTCGAGTATTACCCATATGTTTGTGCCAACAGTAGTGAAACGATTATCGGTTGCAGCTCACAGCTAATTGGCTATATCGTAGGAAAAGAAATACCGCAAAAGTGACAGCGTCACTCATGCGGTTTTTTTATTTAGAAGGTAAACACTTTATCAGCTGCAAGTGTCCATTCGGCTAAGTCATCCAGAGTGGCAATAGCAACATCTTCTATTAAAGGTAAGGCCGTTAACCCACGCGCAGAACAACAGGTTTTACATAGTTTAACTTCGCCACCTTGAGCTAAAATAATCTCAACCATTTGCTGAATATCATAACCTTCTGCTGGTGATTGTTTTGCTAAAGCACAAGTTACGGCATCTGACATTAAAAAGATTTTCATCGCAACAGGTTCAGCTTCTTGCTCATTAAGTTTGATAGCTAAACGAAGTGCATTAAACGGCCGTTCAGATCCATAAGGAGCATCATTAATTATCATCAATATGGTTTGCATTATTTTCTTACTCTCTATGATATTTCAGCTCCTGTTTTACCATAAAACTGATTTTCGATAGACATTAATGAATCTAAACTACACCTAATGTGCGTTTTTTATTCTCTAGCAGTATTTTTTGCAATTTTAAACTTTTAAGTACCGCAATAATTTGGCACATTAACGCCCTCAAAGAGCAATTGTATGTTAAATGCATTTGCCATAACCTAATCGTCATTTACAGTGAGCATTCAATGAGCCATCACCTTCAACTAACTTCTGCCCCATCTGTGCTGTTTTTGTTTGGCTTATCGGGTGCTGGAAAATCATTTGTTGGTGACGTAATTGGTGCACATAATGAGTGGTTTGTTTATCATGCTGATGATGATCTTACCGATGAAATGCGCCAAGTTATTGCAGCTAAGCAGCCATTTACTGAAGATATGCGAGATCAATTTTTCTGTCGCATTGTCGATAAAATTAATCATTACCGCACTATTTATCCTCGCATTGTAATCACTCAAGGTGCATATAAGAAAAAGCATCGCGATTATATTTGCCAGCAGATTGATAATATCGATATGATTTATGTTACGACCTCTGATAAATTAATCCATCAACGCTTAGAGTACCGCATTAATGGTATTTCTAACGCCAGTGCTGAAGCGATTAAACACATTTTTGAAGTGCCGGATGAGAGTGTTAAAAAACTGCATAATATCGATGGTAAAGAAGAAATTATCCAGCAGCTTAATGCGTTTTATAATAAGTAAGCGCCAATAAAAACGCCCACAGCTTTAACTAATCATAGTGTGAGGCTGCAGGCGAAATAGCTGTCAGTATTATGGTTACTAATGGCTAACGAAACCGATAACTGGTTAAGTAATAATAATGCTCATTGGGGCGTAATATCGGATTATTATCATGCCATTCAGGGTGATTCGGTGAATCTGGCAGGAACTGTGTTTCAAGCGCAAAACCGCTATAGTTGGTATATTCACCACCAAGACGATTCGGACACCCAGCCAAAAAGTTCCCCGTATACAATTGCATTGCAGGCTTAGTCGTTAATACATCCATTGTTAATGAATCATCTGCTGCCGTTACCGTCGCACAAGCTGTTGTTGCGTGACGTGCATCAGGGTGTAATACAAATGAGTGATCATATCCCTGTGCCTGTTGTTGATCATTATCGATTAACCAATCTTGGCTGATGCTCTTAAGCTGACGAAAATCAAAACTGGTTGCTTCAACCCTATTTAACCCTCCCAATGGGATCCCTTGTTGATCTGTCGGTAAATAGTGATCGGCATTGATCATTAACTTATGTGTTAAACAATCTTGCTCACCATCTGCGCCTAATAAATTAAAATAACCATGATTAGTTAAATTAACGATCGTCGGCTTATCTGTTTCTGCACTGTAGCGAATCGTTAATTCATTATTTTCGGTTAACGTATAAGTCACTATCACCTGCAAGTTACCAGGAAAACCCATATCGCCATCTGCTGATAACAAGCTAAATTGTACTTCGGTTGCATTCAGTTGCTGCATTTGCCAACGACGTTTATCAAATCCCGTCTCACCACCATGCAAACAGTTACCACTTTGATTGGTTGATATTTGGTAATGCTCATCATCTAAGATAAATTGACCAGCTGCAATACGGTTAGCATAACGACCAACCGTTGCCCCTAAATACGCTTGCTGCTGATAGAAATCATTAAGGGTACTTATCCCTAGCAACACTTCTCTAAGGACTGTTTGTTGATTAACCGTTACAGGTACACAACAGCTTAGCCACGTTGCGCCAATATCCATGAGAGTGACTGACATGCCACGTTGATTGACTAACGTAATCAACTTCGCTGGTAAGCCATCTATCGCCATATCGGTTGTCATAGATTGATGTAACGTCATTGCATGTTGGGGTAAGTTATTTAGCATACTCAATCGCCTTTAAATTACGCTACAGCTACAAAATTTTCACTGATAACACCAGCGCCAGCCATTGCTTTACATACATAAATTGTTGCTTGCAATCCCGTTGCTGATTGATATTTAGCGCTAATTTCAGCAGTAATTGCATCAACAAATGTTGGTGGTACTAATGCCACAATACAACCACCAAAACCACCACCAGTCATGCGTACGCCGCCTTGCTCGCCGATAACAGCTTTAACCATATCAACCAAGGTATCAATTTCAGGTACTGTAATTTCAAAATCATCCCGCATTGATGCATGAGATTCTGCCATTAACTGTGCCATCAACGCCATATTGCCATCACTCAAGGCAATCGCCGCTTGTTCAGTTCGCATATTTTCAGTAATTACATGGCGAGCGCGTTTCGCAACCATTGGGGCTAATTCAGCTTCACGTTCAGTAAACATTTCTAACGTCACGTCACGTAATGCTGGTACACCAAAGAAGGCTGCCGCTTGTTCGCACTGTGCGCGACGAGTGTTATATTCGCTATCAACTAAACCGCGTTTCTTATTTGAGTTAATAATGACGACTGCCATATCTTCAGGCATAGCAACAGCGGTTGTTTCTAGTGAACGGCAATCAATAAGCAATGCATGGTTTGTTTCACCTTCTGCAGAGATTAATTGATCCATGATGCCGCAGTTACAACCAACAAATTGGTTCTCAGCTTGCTGACCATTAAGTGCGATCTCTTGCTGGCTAATATCAAGTTCAAACAAGGCTTTAAATGTTTGGCCAATCACCACTTCTAACGCTGCAGATGAGCTTAAACCGGCGCCTTGAGGAACATTGCCACTAATAACAATATCTGCACCACCAAGCACATAACCTCGATCTAATAGACACTTGATCACACCACGAACATAGTTTACCCACATGCACTGTTGATCAAAGGCTAACGGCTGAGTGATATCGAATTCGTTAACTTCGTTGTCATAATCAACGGCAACTACACGCACAATATTATCGTCACGGCGAGCAGCAGCAACGATCGCTTGATAATCAATCGCACAAGGAAGCACAAAACCATCATTATAGTCAGTATGTTCACCAATCAGATTTACCCGCCCAGGTGCTTGTATAATATGGCTGGCAGCATAACCTAATACTGATGAGAAAACGGCTGATACATTATCAATAAGGTGTTGAGTACGATTTGTTGTCATTATTTATACCTACTATTACCAAGAGATCATTAAATACATTAAAGCAATAAAACCAATCCAGCGATTAATCTAAATAGTGCACATCGCTCACAGCACGTAATTTTTCGGCTGCTTGTTCTGCGGTTAAATCACGTTGACTTTCTGCCAACATTTCATATCCCACCATGAACTTTTTCACCGTTGCTGAACGTAATAATGGTGGATAAAATAAAGCATGCAGTTGCCAATGATCGGTTGAAGTCTCACTAAAATCACGATCAGATTCAAAGAAAGGTGCGTAATGCCATCCCATTGAATAAGGGAATGAACACTTAAATAAATTATCGTAACGGCTAGTAAGCTTTTTAATCGCCAATGCTAGGTCATCACGTTGTGCTTCCGTTAATTCGTCCATACGACGAATGTGTGTTTTAGGTAATAACATAGTTTCAAAAGGCCATGCAGCCCAATAAGGCACAACGGCTAACCAATGCTCAGTTTCCACAACCGTACGTGAACCATCAGCTAATTCACTATTAACATAATCAACCAATAAATTAGTGCCATGCTGCGCATAATATTCGCGTAACAAGGAATCTTTACGACTAATTTCATTCGGTAAAAAACTATTGGCCCAAATTTGACCATGAGGATGTGGCTGCGAGCACCCCATCACTGAGCCTTTATTCTCAAATGCTTGTACCCAAACGTAATCTTGGCCTAATTCTTCAATTTGTTCATTCCACGTATCAACCACATTACGAATAGCAGTGACAGAAAGTTGAGGTAGTGTTTTGCTGTGATCAGGCGAGAAGCATATAACACGACTTAAACCACGTGCACTTTGGCAACGGAATAGTGGATTAGTGTTTTCAGGCGCTGATGGCGTATTAGCTGTTAACGCCGCGTGATCATTATTAAATACGTATGTGCCAGTATAATCTGGGTTTACATCACCAGAAACACGGGTATTCGTTGGACATAAAAAACAAGACGCATCATATGGAACATTTGATTCTGGTTGTGGCTGCTCATCAGCACCTTGCCACGGACGCTTAGCGCGATGTGGAGAAACAAGTACCCACTGCCCTGTTAATGGATTATAACGACGGTGAGGATGGTCAATCGGATCAAAAAACTCAGACATAATAATTCAGCTCTTGTGATTCTGTAATGCTAAAAAGTCTAAAGTTATTTGCTATTAACTTCCGTGATCAAATGCACGTTATGTAAACGTTTCCACAAAAATAATAATCCATGCGAGATATCACAGGCTTAGATCATATTTATTGCTTATTTAAGCCATATAATTCAATAATTTTAGCAATCTTGGCTCACTATCATTAACAGCAATAATAAAATATTAACGAGCAAGCACTGAATTATTCGAGTTTTTTACTAAAAATAGATAATATCATTCTATAAAATATAACAACACATCCCTCAAACACACAGCAAACGTTACTTAGGTTGCAGGGATTGCCGGAGGAAAGATGGCAACATTAAAACAAATAGCAACCAAAGCAGGTGTATCATTAGCTACGGTTTCTCGTGTTTTAAACGACGATCCAAGCCTTAGCGTAAAAGATGAAACCAAACGCAAAATCTTTGAAATTGCAGAACAACTTGAATACACCACTAGTCAATCTCGAAAGACAGCTAAGAAACAAACACTTCATTTCCTTGCTTTGTATAATTACAAACAAGACGTTGAGGTTGATGATCCTTACTATCTTGCTATTCGACATGGCATTGACACTCAATGTGATAAACTTGGCATTCAATTAACCAATATCTATGAATGTAATATTGCCGCAGCGCCTAAAGCCGTTGATGGAATATTACTGATTGGTCAAGTAAGCGAAGACAACCTTACTGCGGTGCGTGCCCTATCAAGCAATACTGTTTATGTTGATTATACCGATCACCAAATTGATATTGATTGCATCGACATTGATTTAGAACGAATCAGTAAAGAAGTCATTAATCACTTTACCCAACAAGGCTATCAACGTATTGGTTTCATTGGGGGTCAAGATAATCCAGACAAATATGATATTCGTGAGTTAACTTTTACTGAATATGGGAAACTCAAAGGTGTGGTATCAGATAACGACATCTATCGTGGTGATTTTAGTAGCCAATCAGGCTATTCATTAGCAAAAGAAATGCTTAAAACGGATCATCCGAGCGCTTTATTTGTCGCATCAGACTCGATTGCAATTGGTGTCTTACGCGCTATACACGAAAGTGGACTTAATATTCCAAACGATATTTCATTAATCAGCGTTAATGATATTCCAACGGCAAAGTTTACTTATCCGCCATTATCAACCTTTCGTATCCATTCAGAACTAATGGGATCTCAAGGGGTTAATTTATTATTAGAACGTAGCCGTGATGGCCGAACCATTCCGTTACGTGTCTTTGTTCCAAGCCAATTAATTTTGCGAGACACAACAAAAAAAATAAAATAACACATTGATAATAAAAATAAAAACGACATTTCCTATGTCGTTTTTTTTTGCTTTAAAAATAGATATCTTAGTAAAACAAGAGCAAGATCACTCAAATAAACCGCTGTGATTGTTTTTTTGTCGGCGACCTCACAAAGCTCAAAACAGAATGTGACCAAGTTAATACAAAAATGTTTTACCTGTATTTTTTAGTAAAACTTTACTTAATAATAACTCCAGATAATTAAGACATGTCTTGGAGGCATTGTGAATAACTGGGAAAATATCAACTTACTTAGCGAAAATAGACTGGCACCTCGTGCGTATTTTTTCTCTTACAACGCATTAAATAAAGCGCAACGCTTTCAGCGTGATTTAAGTCAGCATTTCATGTTGCTAAGTGGCCAGTGGACATTTAATTTCTTTACTAATCCACTGCTCGTTCCTGAAGAATTCTATCATCAAGAAATGAATGACTGGACCAATATTCAAGTGCCAAACATGTGGCAAATGGAAGGTCACGGTAACTTACAATACACCGACGAAGGTTTCCCATTCCCGATTGATGTGCCTTTTGTTCCTTCAAATAATCCAACAGGCGCATACCAACGCACTTTCTTCTTGAGCGACAGCTGGAATGAAAAACAGACCATTATCAAATTCGACGGTGTTGAAACCTACTTTGAAGTATATGTTAATGGCCAATATGTAGGCTTTAGTAAAGGCAGCCGCTTAACAGCTGAATTTGATATTTCGGATTTTGTTAACGCAGGTAAAAACTTACTTTCTGTACGCGTTATGCAATGGGCAGACTCAACCTATATCGAAGATCAAGATATGTGGTGGATGGCTGGTATTTTCCGCGATGTTTACTTAGTCGGAAAAGAACCCGTTCATGTACGTGACTTTACTGTTCGCACTGATTTTGACGATGATTACCAAGCTGCAACACTTAACTGTAAAGTCGATCTAGAAAACTTAAGCGGTAGTGTTATCACTGATTACAGCCTTGATTATGCCCTTTATGATGGCCAAATTAAGGTTGCAAATGGAAACGTTTCCAACCTAGCAATTGCAAGTATGACTCATACTGATTTTGCAATCAAAATGGCAGCGCCTATTCATTGGACTGCCGAAAACCCACATTTATATCATTTATTTTTAACGCTAAAAGATGCTGATGGTACTGTGATTGAGGTTATCCCTCAACGTGTCGGCTTCCGTGATATTAAAGTGCGTAACGGTCTATTTGAAATTAATGGTAAATACGTAATGCTGCATGGCGTTAACCGTCATGATAACGATCACCTTAACAGCCGTGCTGTGGGCATGGATCGCGTAGAGAAAGACATTGTGCTCATGAAGCAGCACAATATTAACTCAGTACGTACTGCGCATTACCCTAATGATCCTCGCTTTTACGAACTGTGTGACCAATACGGTTTATTTGTTATGGCTGAAACTGACGTTGAAACTCACGGTTTCGCTAACGTTGGCAACCTAAGCATGATCACCGATGATCCAGCATGGGAGCACGTGTTTGTTGAGCGTATTGAACGCCATATTCACGCTCAAAAGAACCATCCTTCAATCATTATGTGGTCACTGGGTAACGAATCAGGCTACGGCTGCAATATTCGTTCAATGTATAAAGCAACAAAAGCAATTGATGATACTCGTCTTGTGCATTACGAAGAAGATCGTGACGCTGAAGTAGTTGATATTATTAGTACTATGTACTCTCGTGCCCAAATGATGAATGAGTTTGGTGAGTTCCCACACGCTAAACCACGCATTATTTGTGAATATGCTCATGCTATGGGTAATGGCCCTGGTGGCTTAACTGAATATCAAAACGTGTTCTACAAACATGATCATATTCAAGGTCACTTTGTTTGGGAATGGTGTGATCACGGCATCTATGAACAAGATGAGAATGGCCGTGATGTTTATAAATATGGTGGTGATTACAGCGACTACCCAAATAACTACAACTTCTGTATGGATGGCTTGATCTACCCAGATCAAACACCAGGTCCTGGCTTACGTGAATATAAGCAAGTTATTTGTCCTGTCAAAATTGCAGTTAAGGATCACACCAAAGGCATCATTACCATTACTAACAAATATTGGTTCTCAGACTTAAATGATGTTGTATTTGATATCGCAGTACGTGCAGAAGGCGATACGCTGACCTTTAATCAAATCACCGTTGCAGATCTTGCTGCGGGTGAATCACGCGATATTGAATTAGCGCTGCCGATCATGGATCAACGTGAAACCTTTGTTAATGTTTCGATTCGTAAAAAATCACGCACCGCTTACAGCGATGCAAACCATGAACTCGGTATTTTCCAATACCAAGCGAAACCAAATACCGCTCATGTTGAATTGTTTGAAAATAACAATGCGATGCCACTGGCTGTCATTGAAAATCGTCTTGATTGGGAAATTAGCGGCTATGACTTTACGCTTCGTTTCTCTAAAGTCGATGGCAAACTCACATCATGGCTGCGCCAAAATAATGAACTGATTGCGTCTTCTCCAGCAATGAGCTTCTTTAAGCCAATGATTGATAATCATAAGCAAGAATATGAAGGCTTATGGCACCCTGCTCACCTGCAAATTATGCAAGAGCATTTCCGTAGCATCAGCGTGGAGCAAATCGCAGGTAAAGTGATTGTTACCACCAACAGTATTATTGCACCGCCAGTATTAGATTTTGGCATGCGTTGCCAGTATCAATTTGAAATTTGTCCTCAAGGCCAAGTAAACATGACCTTAAGCGGCAATAAATACGGTGATTATCCGCATGTTATTCCTGCTATCGGTTTAGATTTAGGGATTAATAATCAATTTGATCAGGTTGAATATTACGGTCGAGGTCCTGAAGAAAGCTATCAAGACAGCCGTCAAAGCAACATTATTGATATTTACAACACTACCGTTAGCAATATGTTTGAGAACTATCCGTTCCCACAAAACAATGGCAACCGTCAACATGTACGCTGGGCAAGTTTAACCAACCGTCATGGTGTTGGCTTATTGGTTAAGCCTGAGCAAGAAATTAATTTCAGCGCATGGCACTACACCAACCAGCATATTCATCAAGCACAACACATTAATGAACTGGAGCCTAGTGGTTACATCACGGTCAATCTTGATCATCAAGTTATGGGCTTAGGTTCTAACTCTTGGGGTTCAGAAGTATTAGATTCATACCGTGTTTACTTTAATGACTTTAGCTATCAATTGAGTTTAGTGCCATTTAGCAAAGCTGACTGCGATAGTCGTTACTTAGCTAATCAAACATTTACAGCAACACGCATCGGTGGAGACAAATAATGATTATTTTAACATCACTGGATCAATTCAAGAGTCTGTACCGCGATGGCCGTAAATGGAATCGTTGTGTTGAAGCAATTGAAAATATCGGCAATATTCAACCAAATGTGTTTCATTCTGTCGGTGATTCATTGGCTTACCGCCTCCAACATGGGCCGTCAAAAGCGGATGAGCAATTTGTTGGCCATCGCCGTTACTTTGATGTGCATTATTACCTTAATGGTAGTGAAACCATCGAATGTGCAGATAAAAACACGCTTACTCAAACCGAAGCATACAGCGATGAAACTGACCGTGAATACTTTACTGGAACAGGCCAACCACAACGCATAGAAGCAGGACAAATGGTGATCTTTGAAAATCATCAAGCACACCGCTTTAGCGCTAGCGATAACCTTCAAAAAGTTGTTTTACGTGTCACCATTGAAGACGGTTACTTCCTCAATAAATAACCTAACACAACCGCCAGCTAGTAATAGCTGGCGGTTATGTAATAAAAAAATAAACATAAAAACAATAAGCTATGATTTGGTTTTTCGCTAAAAACATAGACATCCTACAATACTAAACGTGATCCATCGGAGATTCTCATGTCTGAATCCAAACGTAATACCATAGGGAAATTTGGTCTACTATCGATGACCTTTGCTGCGGTATACAGTTTCAATAATGTCATTAACAACAATATTGAAATTGGCCTATCATCAACCCCTATGTTCTTCATTGCTACCCTACTCTATTTTATTCCATTTTGTTTAATCATCGCTGAGTTCGTCTCCCTTAATAAAAATTCTGAAGCGGGTGTTTATGCTTGGGTAAAAAGCTCTCTCGGAGGACGCTGGGCTTTCCTTGCCGCGTATACTTACTGGTTTGTTAATCTCTTTTTCTTCACTTCATTACTACCACGGGTTATTGCTTATGCATCCTACGCGTTCTTAGGTTATGAATATATCTTTACGCCGACCACAACGACCCTGTTAAGTATTGCGTTATTTGCTCTCGCTACTTATGTGTCAACCAATGGCGCAAAAATGCTGGGGCCAATTACCTCTGTTACTTCGTCATTTATGCTAGTGCTCACTTTGTCATACATTATATTGGCGGGCGCTGCTGTTATGGGTGGTATTCAACCAGCCGATCCAATTACTGTGGAAGCATTAACCCCTCAAATAAATTGGGCTTTCTTTGGTGTAACAGCATGGATATTTATGGCTGCAGGTGGTGCAGAATCAGTATCTGTTTACGTTAACGATATTAAAGGCGGCCATAAAGCGTTTGTAAAAGTGATTATTTTTGCAGGTATCTTTATCGGTGGCTTGTACTGTGTTTCTTCTGTACTAATTAACGTTTTTGTTGAGCGTGAGGCATTAAAATTCACCGGTGGTTCTGTACAAGTATTTGAAGGATTAGCCCGTCATTACGGCCTACCTGAAATAATGATGAACCGTTTTGTTGGTGTGGTTTCATTCACGGCAATGCTTGGTTCACTACTGATGTGGACAGCAACTCCAGTTAAAATCTTTTTCTCTGAAATTCCTGCTGGTATTTTTGGAAAGAAAACCGTCAAGCTAAACAAAAATGGTGTTCCAGCACGCGCAGCATGGGCACAATTCTTTATTGTTATTCCACTACTTATCGTACCAATGTTAGGTTCTGATTCGGTACAAGATTTAATGAGTACAGTGATTAACATGACCGCAGCAGCTTCTATGCTACCGCCACTGTTTATTATGATTGCTTACTTAAACTTACGCCTAAAACTGGATCATCTACCACGCGACTTCAAAATGGGCTCACGTACCACAGGTATTGTGATGGTATCAATTTTGATTGCTATCTTCAGTATTGGCTTCTTAGCATCTACCTTCCCAACAGGCGCTGATATCATGACGATTATCTTCTATAACGTTGGTGGGATTGTAATATTCCTTGGCTATGCATGGTGGAAATATAACCGCTACGAAAGACAGTTAGCTGCGGCTAAAAAATCAGAACTGGAAGCAGTAACAGCCACAAATTAATTATTATAATTAAATCGTTATTTCATCAAGGCCTTGAGTTTCCTCCCTCAAGGCCTTTTTGTATTTAGCACTCTCTCATCAGTAACATTGTTATTACATCACCCTCACATATTTATACTTCCAACCTTAACTTTATGTGTTTAATAGCATATAGTTAGGCTAGTTATGTGACAGATCCCATATTACTTGAATAAGGATATTATGAGAAAAACGCTAGTAATAAGTTTACTCTTCACTTTCCCTTTACTAATACTAACTGTAATTAGCGCTATTACTTATAATCATCAAAGTAATGATGAAGTAATCAATAAAGTAAAAAACACTCAACGTCAGCAACAGTTACAACAGCAACGACATATTTCCCAGCAAATAAATCATACTATTAGCCGTTTTAAACAACTCAATACTTATTTACAGCAGCAATCATGGCAGCAAACGCTCACACTCGCACAGCGCAACGATTTCATTAAATTTTCCAATAACATGCTAGCTAACAATCATAATTTGAATAGCATTAATCTCATTGATTATAAAAATAGCTACCGTTTGCAGATTACAACTACCGCTGATACTAAAACCTCAGTACTAGACAATAAACCGATTCTTTCTGAGACAGAGTTAAATAATATTGATCATGCATTTTCTCTTCCGCCCAATAAAACCTATATAACGACGTTGCCCTTTCCCATTAACCATATTGCGTACTACCAACATATTACTGTCAATGATCATCAATGGATCGTGAAAATTGAACAACGAAACCTACCTCTCATTCTCACAACATTATTAGCTAGTGATTCACTACCAATAGAGTCATGGATAATTAATAATAAAGGCCAAACATTAATTAACATCAAGCAAAAAAACACCTCACACACTAACTCTGAAAAAGATTTCAAAAATAAGTATTTTTCATTATGGCAACAAATACAACGTTATAACCACCGACAAATAATTGAAGATAATATCCTCTACACATACTCACCTTTTTTTATTCCTAAGCCATTAAAAGCAAAAGTTGATTTTAAATATGGTAATTTATCACCATGGATATTAGTTTCAAAAGTAAATATAACTGATAACCACAATCATCTTTGGTTCATTCAAAAACCTTTAAATCCATATTTTTATCTTTGTATAGTAATTATGATCATTTGTATTGGTATCATATTAACCCTTTGCTATATAGAACGACAAAAAAAAGAAATAAACCGTATAGAAAGCAGTAGAAGTGCCGCTCTTTTACGTTATTATTCTCTAATTGAGAATACAGATTCAGGTATTATCGTCATCGATAAAAATAGAATAATCATTGCAATTAACTCAACAGCTCAGAAAATCTTAGAATTTAAAAAAGACCCAATAAATAAAAATATTATGTCATACTTATCCTCAGTAGATATTAAGAGCAATATTGCGACCCTATTAAATAGTATTGACAGTATGCCTTATAACAACAAAGAAAAAACACAGCTAAAGATCGATACCCCTAATAGTAAGCATTTAGAAATCATCGTTACAAAAATAGATGAAAACAATAATGATAACATCATATTACAAATAACTGATGTAACATCATGGATAAAACGTGAACAAAAACTTAAAGGATTATCTCGCGCAGTTGAACAAAGTAAAGAAGCCGTGATTATTACGGACAAATTTGGTTTCATTGAATATGTAAATAGCTCGTATGAAAAAAGCACAGGAGATAGTTATAATAATATTGTTGGGTTGAATAGTAAGACTATCTTTAAACGTTATATAAATGATAAAGAAAAAATAGATGATATTCAGTCTAAATTAAACCAAGGCAAGACTATTCAACGTATTATTTCACAACGAAATAATGATGATAGCATTCATTACCTTGATAATACTATCTCTCCTATTCGTGATGAGAATGGTCGAATTAGTAACTATATATCAACAAGCAAGGATATTACCGACCGTATAAACTATGAACATCGCTTACACCGTCTCGCACACTATGATCAATTAACTGCACTACCAAATAGAATTATGTTTATTAATGAATTAAATAAATCCTTAATAGTGTCAAGAAAAAACCAGTCGAAAATGTCAATTTTGATTATTGAAATCGATTTATTCAAGCAGCTACATAATTATTTGGATTATGAAAACATAGAAAAAATATTAATTATAGCGTCAAAACGTATTCGTTCTAATCTTAGAGATGTAAACATCCTCGCGAGATTAAATAACGACCAGTTTGGGGTGATAATTCAGTGTGTACAACAGAAAAAAGATGTCACACGCCTTGCTAAAAGATTACTAAATAATATTAGTGCTCCCATTAATTTTGACGGGAAATTAATTTCAATTACAGCTAGCATCGGAATTTCACTTCAAAAAGTATCGACACTAACAGCAGAACAGGTAATCAAAAATACCAATATTGCTTTAAGTTTTTCTAAAAATAAAACAAAAAATAAATATTGTTATTTTAGCCATGAGATGGGCACAAAAACAGCACATAAATTAGAACTAGAGTCCGAATTACGAAAGTCAATTAATACTGATCGCTATGAGTTTTACTACCAACCAAAAGTATTAGCAAATTCACACTCACTAACCGGGGTTGAAGCACTATTACGCTGGCGTGATAAAGATGGTCACTATCAAGCTCCCGTTGATATTATTCCTTTACTTGAGTCATCAGGATTAATCCTTGAGGTTGGTCCTTTCCTTATCGAAAAAGCGTGCCATCAATTAAAACAATGGCAACAGCAAGGACTCAATATAAATATGGCGATCAATATATCTGCACAACAGTTACTTGATTCTGATCTCATCGGGATTTTAAATAACGCAATCAAGAAAACAGATTGTGATCCTGCTTATTTAGAGCTTGAAATCACCGAAAGCGTACTAATGACAGACATTGAATTAGCATACCAAAACCTAATCGCACTCAAAAAAATAGGCGTTAAAATTGCTATTGATGATTTTGGTACAGGCTATTCTTCATTAGCTTATCTCAGTCGCTTCCCTATCAACATCCTAAAAATAGATCGGGAATTTGTTAAAGAATTACCTCACAATAAAGACAGTATCACTATCATAGAGGCTATTATTGACCTCGCTCACAACCTTGGACTAGCAGTTGTTGCTGAAGGTGTTGAAAATATAGAACAAATTGCCTTCCTTGAGGCTATTGGTGTTGAAGAGTTCCAAGGTTTTTATTTCAATAAGCCACTAACTCAGTGCGACTTTAATCGCCAATACTTATCTCAAATACAACAAATGTCAGAGAACCCTATATAAGAGGTTCTCTTATTCAACGTTGTAGCTTATTATTAATGATATACGCCATTTTATTGTTAATCATAAGTGGATTATTTTTGATTACTTAGTAGGACGTCACAATGAGTTTTAGTGATCACTTAGATAACTTTATAAAGCAACGGGAACAATTTGGCCATCAGCCAAATAGAATGCAAAAGCGAAATTCTTATGCTGTCGTTGATGCAACAGATCAAAGTAAAGCACGCGAAGCAATGGCAAAAGAGCAAGAACATGCCACATTACGTGCAGAGCAAGAAACAAAACAATATCATCAACGTATTCGTGGACGATGTGTACTCCCAAGTGAGGCGCAAGCGCAACAACGTCAAAATGAGACTCGTCCAGCAGATCCAGCTCGTATCGCATACATTCAGCAACTGAAAAAAGATTTAAAACTAAAAAAATATAGTACTGAATAAGCTAATGCTAGCAAAAAAGAACTGTTTTTCCGAGTACATTATATTAGCTTGATGATAACGATATTCTATTATCGTTATCATTAAGCTTATTCACTATGACTTACCTGCTTTCTTAAATATCTTCCTATCTTTCAGTATCTTGTTCTCAATTATAATTGTAAAATTATGCCAGGTTATCATTCTCACCTAATGAGATATTATTTCATAAGCAACAAGTTATATTTTGCATTATTTATCTTGCTTATGACCCACTCTTTTCCCTAAATATTCATCAACAATAAAATATTTACTCGCATTTAATGACTGATAACCGCAAAAAAAGCCTCTAATTACTATTTTGTACAATGTTTAATAACTTTTTTTGTTATTTTTATACTTTTTTTTTAAAGCCTAATTAATATAGTGCCCACCAAAA
Source organism: Photobacterium kishitanii (assembly GCF_003026355.1). GTDB lineage: Bacteria > Pseudomonadota > Gammaproteobacteria > Enterobacterales > Vibrionaceae > Photobacterium > Photobacterium kishitanii. The sequence continues at coordinate 462,666 of NZ_PYON01000001.1, forward strand.
ATAGACATTTCTCAAATTATGAGAATTAATACTTTTTTTTATATTACATTCTCGACAACTAAATTTTCAATTTAACCTTTGCATTACAGCCTTCAAATAAAAGGAATGCTGTACCCTATACTAAAAAAAGACTTAGAATAAAATATAACGCTTTGATTATAAAAAATTAACCTCACTAAAGAAGCAAAAAAACGCCCATTAAAAATTGTTTATATCATCAATAAACACCAAAACATAATAACCACCAAAAACTAACAAAATAAATCAACTATTTAACAATAAGCCATATAAAAAAACGACTACTCAATAATATCTAAATAGATAAGCTCTAAAAACAAGAAGCGGCTATCACAATAGCACAATAATAGCAATATGGTAAGAATGTCTTTTTGGGGTTAAAATTAGCGTCAAAGAAGTAAAAAAGAAGATTTTAAATGACCACAACTATTCATGTTAATGAGCTCGAATCATTGCTCATCGCAATAATCGTGCTTTTTCTTGGCTACTTTATTAATAGTAAAGTCAAGATTTTAAGAAGGTATAATATTCCAGAGCCTATTGTTGGCGGACTTGTCGTTGCCTTTATTATTACCTTTTTCCATTTTCAAGGTTTTGACATTAGTTTCAAGCTCAGTATGCAAGACTCGTTAATGCAAATGTTCTTTGCTACCGTAGGTCTTGCTGCTAGCTATAAACTGCTAATGAAAGGTGGTTCACGTGTATTCCTATTTTTAGGCATAGCAACAGTCTTCATCATTATTCAAGATGCTGTTGGCGTAGGTATGAGTAAGGCCTTAGGCTTAGATCCATTACTTGGCCTTATTGTTGGTTCAATCACTCTTTCAGGCGGTCACGGCACTGGCGCAGCTTGGTCACAAACTTTTGCTACCGACTATGGTCTAAATACATTAGAACTATCAATGGCTGCTGCAACGTTTGGCTTGATCATGGGTGGTATTATCGGTGGGCCGATTGCCCAACGATTAATCAATAAACATAATCTAAAATCTGATTTTGGTGAAAGTGGTAATCATCATATTGAACACCCAGATCTGATCACTTATAGCGATCGTGAAGAAGACCGTATAACGTCTAAAAATACTATTGAAGTATTATTTATTTTATTGGTTTGTGTTGCTGGCGCATCACACTTTAAAGACTTTATAGACGGTCTTGGTATCAGTGCATTACGTATTCCTGAATTTGTTTATGCGTTGTTTATTGGTGTGTTTATTACTAACGTCTGTGAAGGAACTAAGTGCTATAAAATCAACAAAGAAACAGTTGATGCTCTTGGTACCATATCATTGTCCTTATTCCTAGCAATGGCACTGATGAGCTTACATCTATGGGAACTTATGGACTTGGCAATGCCAATGTTGATTATTCTCGCGGTTCAGACAGTTGTATTAGGGTTGTTTACCTATTTTGTTACTTTCCGAGTTATGGGAAGCAACTATGATGCAGCTATCATTGCCGGTGGCCACTGTGGTTTTGGTATGGGTGCAACACCAACAGCGGTAATGAATATGGGTTCATTAGTGTCTCGAAATGGTCCATCACCACAAGCTTTTATGGTTGTACCAATCGTTGGCGCTTTCTTTATTGATATTACTAACCTGCTAGTCCTTCAGGGCTACATTAGTTTCCTTGGCCACTAACCGCTCGTTTTAATACAAAGCTACAAAGGGGAAGATACTTTACTATTTATAGTTAAAGCATATCTTCCCCTTTTTGTTTTAAAGCTGTGAATTTACCTCGTTTATAAAATTTTTTTCCTGACTTCCTTGCTGTTTTGTAACAAGGAATGTCTGACCAATACCATATTTTTTTTATATTGTTACACTCCGCGCTCTTTCTAAAGTTTGACTTTAGTCATCATACTAAATCATTCACTTATCGTTGTTTGCCTCTGTATTTAGCATCAACGCTAAGAGTAAATTAATTGAGTTCTCTATGAAAAAATTTGATCGAGCTATGCAGATCCTAGTAGCAGGTTTCTGTATCAACTTATGTATGGGTATCCTTTATGCTTGGAGTGTGTTTAAAAAAGCACTCGTTGTAGATTTAGGCTGGTCGAATGCTGATGCATCACTGCCTTACACTGTTGCAATTATTACTTTTGCTTTATCACTATTAGTCGCTGGTATTCTTCAAGATCGCATGGGTCCTCGTCGCGTACTGATTCTTGGTACAGTCATGGTTGGTTTCGGCATGATCATATCAAGTTTTGCAACTACACCAATGATGCTAGTGCTAACGTTTGGTGTTATGACAGGTAGTGGTATCGGTTTTGGCTACGCTTGTTTAAGCCCATCAGCAATGAAATGGTTCCATCCATCGAAAAAAGGCTTGGTAAATGGCTTAATTGCAGCAGGCTTTGGACTTGCCGCGGTTTACTTAGCACCACTAACTTCGACGCTTATAGCTAAATATGGTATCAATACTAGCTTCCTTGTTTTAGGTATTGCGGTACTGATTATTGCGGTTCCATTAGCATTTACAATTAATAACCCACCAGCGAACTATGTTCCTGAAGCACCTGCTGGTTATAAAGCGACATCAGCTAAGCCTGTTGATATTAATTGGCGTGGAATGCTAAAGACACCACAGTTTTACTCACTATGGGTAATGTATGCATTTGCTTCAGCTGCAGGTTTGATGATTATTGGCAACATTACTTCTATCGCTGCGACACAAGCAAATATTACTGATGCTGCTTATCTTGTTGTGATCCTAGCTATATTTAACTCTGGCGGCCGTGTTGTAGCTGGTATTCTGTCAGACAAAATTGGTGGTGTTAAAACACTGATGATCGCCTTTGTAATGCAAGGCATCAACATGGTGATGTTCGCAACATTTGAATCTGAGTTCACGTTGATTATCGGTGCAGCAGTTGCTGGTGTTGGCTACGGTACATTACTAGCGGTCTTCCCATCAATTATTGCTGACTTCTATGGTCTTAAAAACTATGGCGCTAACTATGGTGTGCTTTACACTGCATGGGGCGTGAGTGGCTTTATCGGTCCTGTTGTTGCCGCATTTGCTGTTGATACTACTGGTACTTACACATTGGCTTATACTGTGTGTTCTGTAATGATCGCTGTTGCGGTAGTGTTATCCGTTATCACTAAGAAAGTAGATGCAGAAGCACTTGAGAAAAAACTTGCTACTGCATAATAACTATTTAGCTTAAAAACAAGGCCCAGCATCAGGCTGGGTTTTGTTTCCCATCTCTCTTCTCCTCTCGATAATATTCATTTTTACTCCCTTGTATTGCAGACTTAGTGGTCTTATCTCTCATAATCATCATCTGAAACTCTTTATTTCCAACAAAACTAGACCTTTATATATATTTTCCTATACTTGTATCTGTTAATGTATTGTTAATAACTTATTAATAATTAAGTTTATTGCGACATATCGCTTTAACTATTGACCAGACAAGGAAGGTACTAATGGCTAAAAAAATAACTGGGATGTGGGCTTTACTTGCTGCATCTGCCACTCTATTTGCAGTTAATGCAAACGCCGCCGACAGCACACTTGATAAAGTAAAAAAACAGGGTTACGTCCAATGTGGCGTCAGTGCTGGCTTACCTGGGTTTTCAAACCCCAATGCAAAAGGTCAATGGGAAGGTCTTGATGTTGAATTCTGTCAAGCAGTTGCCGCTGCAACATTAGGAGATAAATCTAAAGTTAAATATATCCCTCTCACTGCAAAAGAACGTTTTACCGCCTTACAATCAGGTGAAATTGATATTTTATCGCGTAACACAACCTGGACACTACACCGTGACACCTCACTTGGCCTTAATTTTACTGGCGTAAACTACTACGATGGCCAAGGTTTTATGGTTAAAAAAGACATGGGGATAAAAAGTGCAACAGAGCTCGATGGTGCTGCAGTTTGTGTGCAATCAGGTACTACAACCGAACTTAACTTAGCCGATTACTTCCGTGTTAATAACATGAAATATAAACCTGTCGTGTTCGATACCGCGCCTCAAACATCCAAAGGTTTTGATTCTGGCCGTTGTGATGTACTCACCACAGACCAATCAGGCTTATATGCGCTGCGCTTAAACCTTAAAGATCCAACCTCAGCGATTGTTCTACCTGAAATCATTTCTAAAGAGCCTCTTGGTCCTGTCGTTCGCCAAGGTGATGATCAATGGTTCAATATTGTACGCTGGACACTATTTACAATGATTAACGCCGAAGAGTTCAATGTAACTTCGGCTAATGTCGACCAACTTAAAAAAGAATCAAAAGATCCTCATATTCGTCGCTTAATTGGCCTTGATGGACCAAAAGGTAAAGGGCTAGGATTAAATGATGATTGGGGCTTCCAAATAATTAAGCAAGTCGGTAACTATGGTGAAAGCTTCCACCGTACCGTAGGCCTAGGTTCACCACTTAAAATTGAGCGTGGTTTAAATGCTTTATGGAGTAACAGTGGTATTCAATATGCCCCACCTATTCGTTAATAACATCGTTTAATTACTATAAAAGGGAGCTGTTATGGCTCCCTCTGTACATCTCAATGGATATGAGGGTGTTGTATGGCATTACCCACCAATACGGATAGTTCACAGACAAGAACTAGTAATAAGAGTCTGTTCTATAATCCCACTTTTCGCGCGGTAATATTTCAAATTATTGCCGTAGTTGCTCTCGTTTTTTTCTTTTATAGCATCATAAATAATGCATTAACCAATCTTGAAACACGTGGCATTGCTACCGGTTTTGATTTTCTTAATCAAGAAGCCGGGTTTGGTATTGGTCTGACTCTTATCGATTACGATGAGACCTTTAGTTATGGTCGAACATTTTTGGTTGGCCTACTCAATACCGCGTTAATTGCTGTCCTCGGTGTTATTCTCGCCACAATATTAGGATTTATAATTGGAGTCGCACGCTTATCTCCTAACTGGTTAGTTAGTCGTTTTGCTGCTTTTTATATTGAAATTTTTCGAAATATTCCACTATTACTGCAAATTTTCTTTTGGTACTTTGCTGTTTTACAGGTACTACCATCACCAAGGCAGAGTCTTCAATTTGGGGATAGTATTTTCCTTAATGTACGCGGATTATCGATACCTAGCCCTATCTTTGAACAAGGCTCGGGGTTTATTTTGATAGCACTGATTATTGCCTTTATCATTGCGATGAGTTACCAATATTACGCTAAGAAAAAACAACAAAATACAGGTCAACAATCTCCAGTACTTCTCGTTAGCCTCACAATTATTGTCTTACTACCATTAATGGCTTTTTTTATAAGTGGTAAACCGATTAGTATCGATTATCCCTCCCTTAAAGGTTTTAATTTCAGTGGTGGTATTACCGTATTACCTGAACTTGCAGCGCTTCTGCTAGCATTAAGTATTTATACTGCCGCGTTTATTGCTGAAATTGTCCGTTCAGGCATTAATGCGGTAAGTCATGGTCAAACTGAGGCCGCAGAAGCATTAGGATTAACCCGTAACAAAACCCTCCGTTTAATTGTGCTCCCCCAAGCGATGCGGATTATTATTCCTCCTCTTACGAGTCAATATTTAAACCTAACCAAAAACTCCTCCCTCGCAATGGCAATTGGTTATCCTGATCTTGTATCTGTATTTGCCGGTACAACCCTTAATCAAACAGGACAAGCTATTGAAATCATAGCGATGACAATGGCTGTTTATTTAAGCCTAAGTTTAATCACATCATTGCTAATGAATATCTATAACAAAAAAATGGCTCTGGTTGAGAGGTAAACATGAGTAAACATCAATTTCTTCCCGATTTACCGCCACCGGCTAACACAGTTGGTGTGATTGGATGGTTACGACAACATCTTTTTTCTTCAGTCTTCAATACTATTATCACCCTAATTTTAGGCTACTTTGCCATTATAGGTATCTGGGGCATCCTTGATTGGGCGTTCATTAATGCCAACTGGCAAGGAGACTCTCGTGATGCCTGTACGCTAACAGGCGCATGTTGGACTTTTATTAAGGTGCGTTTCGACCAGTTCATGTTTGGCTTCTATCCGAGTACCGAATTATGGCGACCTAAATTATTTTATGCCACCTTAGCCATTTTTATTGCTTTATTAGCCTATGAAAAAACACCTTATCGCGGCTGGATTTGGTTGTTTTTCGTTAATATTTATCCATTCATAGCTGGTTTTCTTTTATATGGTGGCATAGCAGGATTACCTATCGTCGAAACCCACTTATGGGGCGGATTGCTGATTACCTTAATCATTGCTATTGTCGGCATCGTGGTATCCTTACCTATCGGCATTGTTCTAGCCCTTGGACGACGCTCAGAAATGCCAATTATTCGCAGTATTTGTACGGTATACATTGAAATTTGGCGTGGTGTACCCTTAATTACAGTACTGTTTATGGCATCAGTGATGTTGCCGCTGTTTTTAAGCTCTGAATTAGAAACCAATAAACTTATCAGAGCATTGATTGGGGTGGTGATGTTCAGTGCCGCCTATATGGCAGAGGTCATCCGTGGTGGTTTACAAGCTATCCCCAAAGGACAATATGAAGCAGCAGACTCCTTAGGATTAAGCTATTGGCGTAAAACATACCTTATTGTGTTACCACAAGCGTTAAAAATTACGATACCTTCAATTGTAAATACTTTTATTGGGTTATTTAAAGACACCAGTCTAGTACTAATTATCGGTATGTTTGATGTTTTAGGTGTAGGGCAAGCCGCTACGAGTGATCCTGAATGGTTAGGTTTTGCAACTGAAAGCTATGTCTTTGTCGCTTTCGTTTTCTGGATTTTTTGTTTTAGTATGTCTAGATACAGTATCTATCTAGAAAAAAAATTACATACTGGACATCAACATTAGCAAGGACTGCATAATGAAAAATACCAATGACACCACAGTTAATCATGATGATACCCCGTGGGTTATCGAATTAGTTGATGTAAACAAATGGTACGGTCAGTTTCATGTACTTAAAAATATTAATTTGAAAGTACGTAAAGGTGAAAAGATAGTGATTTGTGGCCCTTCTGGATCAGGTAAATCAACCATGATTCGCTGTATCAATTATTTAGAAGAACACCAACAAGGAAAGATTTCAGTCGCAGGAAAAGATATTACCGGTGATTTGAAAAACATTGAGCTCATTCGTAAAGAAGTCGGCATGTGTTTTCAGCATTTTAATCTTTTCCCTCACCTCACCGTGTTAGAAAACTGTACCTTAGCGCCTATTTGGGTCAAAAAAATGCCCAAGAAAGAAGCCAATGCGCTCGCGATGCAATATTTAGAACGGGTTAAAATTACAGATCAAGCCCACAAATACCCAGGCCAACTTTCAGGAGGTCAACAACAACGGGTCGCGATTGCACGTTCGTTATGTATGAATCCACAAGTTATGTTATTTGATGAGCCGACTTCCGCACTGGATCCTGAAATGGTACGTGAAGTGTTAGATGTGATGGTTGAACTTGCCAATGAAGGTATGACAATGCTGTGCGTGAGTCATGAAATGGGATTTGCCCGCCAAGTAGCAGATAGGGTAATATTTATGGATGAAGGGGAAATCATTGAAGAGAATAACCCTCAAGATTTCTTTGATAATCCCAAATCTGATCGAACTCAACTTTTTTTACAACAAATATTGCACTAACAACTAAAAATGCCACCATTAATATATATAAGCTATGTAATATTTGGTTACAACTTAACAATAAATACTAATTGATGCTGTAAGTATTTTAATGTTCAAACACTTATAATGTGCTTCATAGCTAACAAATCAATCTAAAGCTTAAAGTTACGCTTGCAATTCATATTGTTTAGCCTCATATATAGCTTTAATAGAATTAACATAACTACCCTAAGGGGAATACTTATGAACGAACGTATAGTCAATCGTGACAACGGTTACGACGGCGTACTGTCAACCAATAAGGTTTTACGTAACACTTATTTCTTACTATCGCTAACGTTGTTGTTCTCTGCAGGTGTAGCTGGCGTAGCAATGGTTATGAATGTTCCACCTGTACACTGGATCATTCTTCTTGTTGGTTTTTACGGTTTAATTTTCTTAACTGAACGTAACCGTGATAGTAGCCTCGGCCTTGTGTTTGTATTCGCATTAACAGGCTTTATGGGTTATACCCTTGGCCCGATTTTAAATATGTATGTCGGTGCAGGCATGGGTCATGTGGTGATGACTGCTCTTGGCGGTACAGCACTAACCTTCTTTGCCTGTTCTGCTTACGCATTAACAACCAAGCGTGATTTATCGTTCCTTAACGGTATGTTGATGGCTGGTTTCATTGCGATTATCGTTGCAGTTGTAGCAAACATCTTCTTAAAGATGCCAATGCTATCATTAGCAATTAGCGGTATGTTTGTATTGTTCTCATCAGCAGCGATTTTATTGACAACTCAATCAATCGTACGTGGTGGTGAAACAAACTACATTTCAGCAACCGTTACTTTGTACGTTTCTATCTATAACCTATTCTTAAGCTTGCTTCAGATTCTAGGTGTAGTGAACAGCAACGACAACTAATCATCAGCGATTAATTAGCTCATGTTTAGTCATGAAAACGAAAAAAGCCTGCCTTGATGCAGGCTTTTTGTTTTTTACTTGCAGGCAGACCTATGAATCACTATTCTTGCTGCGTTAGTAATAAAGAGGTCTACTATGCTTGAATTTAACGGTGTGCAAATCGACACTGATGCCCAAGGTTATCTGAAAAATGTTGATGATTGGTCAGAAGATCTAGTCGCACTACTTGCAGCAGAAGAAGCTATCGAATTGTCTGAAGCTCATTGGGAAGTCATTCGTTTTGTTCGAGACTTTTACCTTGAATTTAATACTTCACCAGCAGTGCGCATGCTTGTAAAAGCGATGGCAAAACAATACGGTGAAGAGAAAGGTAGCTCACGTTATCTATATCGTCTATTTCCAAAAGGTCCAGCAAAACAAGCGACTAAACTGGCTGGATTACCCAAACCAGTTAAGTGTATTTGAGGCTTAATAATGAAAACCAAACATAAGTAACTAATAACTTTATGTTTGGTTTTCCTTTTGATGGCTATCAATTCATTTTAAACCCATTCAAATGTTGCCAAGCTAATGTCTCACTTGTTAGCCATTCAACAGTCGCAGTCTTAGGCCCATGTTGTAACCAAGCAATTAGCCTATCGATATTTTCTTGCTCTCCACAAGCAAGAACTTCAACACTGCCGTCAGCCAAATTTCTAGCATACCCCGTTAAATCAAGCATCAATCCTTGATGAGCAGTATGAAAACGAAAACCGACCCCTTGTACATGTCCTATTACTCGCGTTTTTACACAACATCGTGCCATGATGACCCCTATTGTTTTTATATTACCTACAGGATTATTTTAGCTAAATAATGGCGATAGACTGCTCGTTAACCCACAAAATCTCTCGATACTATTGCGAAGTAGCATAGTTTATTTAACATCTAATCGTGGTTTTATATGCTGACTTAGACTTTTTCATTTGATTTTACGCAGCCAGAGCAACATAATACGCCCCCACTCGAACTCCATACTGGGCATGTCATGACAGCTTCTATTTATTTGGTAAAAGGCCGTGAAAAATCACTACGCCGTCGCCACCCTTGGATTTTTTCTCGCGGTATTGATCGTGTTGAAGGAAAACCCGAACTAGGCGAAACCGTTGATGTTTACGATAACAAAGGCGAATGGCTAGCACGCGGTGCTTACTCTCCACAGTCTCAAATTCGCGTTCGCGTATGGACATTCAACAAAAATGAAGCCATTGACGTTAACTTCTTTGTTAACCGCCTTAATACAGCACAAAGTCTGCGTGATATTCTAGCAGCACGCGATGGTCTTACAGGTTACCGTCTCATTGCTGCAGAGTCTGATGGTCTTCCTGGCATTACTATCGATCGCTACCAAGATTATTTAGTCTGCCAATTACTGAGTGCTGGTGCTGAAGCACAGCGCGATGTACTTATTGAAGCATTAAAGCAGTGTTACCCAAGCTGTAATATTTATGAACGCTCAGATGTTTCTGTTCGTAAGAAAGAAGGTTTAAAACAACGCACAGGTGTTCTACACGGCGAAGAGCCACCTAAGTTTGTTACTATCGAAGAAAATGACGTTAAAATTAACGTTGATATCGTTGGTGGTCACAAAACAGGTTTCTACCTTGACCAACGTGATAGTCGCGAAGCATCGGTTAAATATGTTAACGGTAAGCGTGTTCTAAACTGCTTCTGCTACACTGGTGGCTTTGGTTTATACGCTCTAAAAGGTGGTGCAAGTGAGGTTGTCAACGTTGATGTTTCTCAACCAGCGCTTGATACAGCACAACTTAACGCTGAAATTAACGGTTACCCAATTGAAAATGCACAGTTTGTAAATGCTGATGTGTTTAAATTACTGCGTGAATACCGTGAGCGTGGCGAGCTATTTGATGTCGTTATCATGGATCCACCTAAATTTGCTGAATCTAAATCTCAGCTAGTGGGTGCTTGTCGTGGCTACAAAGATATCAACATGTTAGCCATGCAGATCCTAAAACCAGGTGGTATGTTATTAACATACTCTTGCTCAGGTTTGATGGATAACGGCTTATTCCAAAAAATCATTGCTGATGCCGCACTTGATGCTCACCGTGACGTGCAGTTCATTGAGCGTTTTAGCCAAGCTGCCGATCACCCTCTAGATAGTGCTTATCCTGAAGGTTTCTACCTTAAAGGATTTGCTTGTTACGTAAAGTAACCGGTAATTGAGCTTAAATGCATATAAAACCCAGCCTTCGCTGGGTTTTTTTATATTAACAAAACAGTTATTGAATATTAATTTCGATAGTTATTTGTCAATACAGTAATTATCAGAATACAATAGTGCCACTATACCTAATACACATTATTCACCCTACGCACTCAAAAGGAATCGACATGAAACTACGTACAGCCCTGCTCTCTTTAGCTATGTGTGGCATCAGCTTCCCATCATTTGCTGATGTAACACTTAACCTACCACAATCTGCTGAACTGGTTCTCGTCAATGGCGTTAATGCTCAAGGAAATGCGCCTCAAACATTGAATAACGGTAGTAACCAAATTGCTTTTCGTTATGATAAAAACTACCGTGAAAATGGCGATACTCACTTGTTTCATTCTGAAGTGGTTGTAATGACATTTTCAGGCAATGATGCGACATATACGCTACAGTTACCTAATATTTCAAGTGCTTACCAAGCTCAAAAATTCAACCGCCAACCAACAATGAGCTTATTAACTGCAAATGGTACAGAAGTACCTTTTAAACATGATGTATTGATTAAAGATGGTATTCAAATTAATCGTGATTTCCAGCAAGAAATCGCACAATACAACTTAAGCAAAGCACCAGCAGCACTAACATCAGCAATTGCTGCAAATGAAATGCAACGTGCGCAACAGCAAGTTAGCCCTGCAGAAAAAGACGGCCAAATAGATCAAGCCTATGTGACTAAAATGCTAAATTACTGGTATAACAAAGCTGATACAACGACCCAGCAGCATTTTAAAGCCAGCATCAATAACTAATATTGTCTTTATAAATATCGATTAATCATTAATCTACTTCCCTTATTACGCATACCAACATCTAGTAATAAGGGAAGTAATCATTACCCTTTCCATAATCACATGATCTCTTAACTGTTTATCACCTTGCTGGCGCAATACCTATTCTGTCTCATTCAAATAATCTGCAACAACATAATTTAAAAAGCAACAGGTCTACCGCTTCAATTCCAGAGCAGATGACAGTAAGCGTAAAATTGGTAATATTTAATCTATAAAATAGCGCAGATATTATTAATAATATCTGCGTGTTATTTGTATTGAATAAATATTAGTAGATAATATTTATTTTCCTTCATCTTATATTCAGGTTTATTTGTTTCTGTTTTACCTTCAACCTAAATCACCAATCCTAATAGAGCTATTTCATTATTATTTTCATGATATTTTAAATATTTAAAAAATAAAAATGAAAATAAAAATATAATTATAAATCAATGAATTAAAAACATCATCACCACCTATAAGCGAGCTTTTTTTAGCTTCAGATTAATCTAACTTACTTTAGTTAATTAAATGATGTTCATATTAATAAGTCATTGTTATCCATAATTATATTAAACATAACTTTAGCAAATATCATATTCCTAATGACCATAAATCACTTGCGCGATACCATTTAAATATTCTTTTTTAATTCTTATTTATGATAAAGTGTATCCTCGCTTAATTGCTAATAACCTCTGCAACCTGTTTAAGAATAGAACGAATCAGATGAAAAAAGTTATTTACCTATTTCTATTAATGGTATGTCTTTTACCGTTAAATGCGTCTGCACATGTTGTCAATACTGAACGTAAAAATGCAGACATTGTTGCTGATTATGTATACCAAAAAGCCGATTTAAAAGGCAAAATTGATTACAATGTATTCAAGCAAGCATTTATTGCTTATAACAAAACTCGTGGAAAAAAGAAATCGCTACTAACCATTATTGATTACAGCATGCCTTCCACTGAAAAACGATTTTATGTTATTGACTTAAAATCAAATAAATTACTTTATCGCACCTATGTATCACATGGTGAAAATAGTGGTCGTTTAATTGCAGATGCATTTTCTAACCGTGTTAACTCACATAAAACGTCATTAGGTACATTTTTAACAGAAGGTACATACAATGGCGGTAATGGTTACTCGTTAAAACTTAATGGGCTAACCCGAGGTGAAAATGATAATGCTTTAAAACGTTTTATCGTGATTCATGGCGCTAAATATGTGTCTGAATCATTCATAAAGCATTATGGTTATCTTGGTCGTAGTTGGGGTTGTCCAGCAATACCAACAAACTTAGCTAAATCGATTATTGATACAATTAAAGGCGGTAGTGTTATTTTTGCTTATGCTAAATAACCCCTCTTTATAAAAAAGCTTTTAGTTGCAAGACTAAAAGCTTTTTTTATATCTAAGATTTCATAATATTAAAATTTAAGATTTGATCGTATGCTTATTAATATCGGCTAAAAGTAACATCAGTTCTTAAAGGAAATAACATGAGTAAAGCCTTAGTTATCATTGACTTCATTAATGATATTGTCGACAAAAATGGCAAAATACCTAGCTGTGCTGAACAAGTTAGTGCTCACCATGTCATTGACAATGCTAATGTTGCCATTCAATGGGCAAAAGACAATAACTTGCCTTGTATCTTTGTCAAAGTAGGCTTTCAATCTAGCTATCTTGAATTACCGCACCATTCACCAATGTTTGGCAAAGCACAGCAATATCGCGCCTTAGAATTAGGCCAATGGGGAACAGAGTTTCACCCAAATCTTAATGTCACTACCGACGATATGGTAATTGTAAAATCACGGGTAAATCCATTTTATAACACCGCATTAGATAGCGTTTTACGAGCTAATGCCATTACAGATGTTTATTTTTGTGGTGTAAGTACTTGCTGGGCAATTCAATCTGCCGTTCGAGATGCCCATGATCGTGATTACTGCGTGCATATTGTTAGCGATGCTTGTACCTCAGCGACAGAACAAGATCACCAGCGTTCTTTAGCTATACTCGCAAGAATCGCAACCCTGCACCAAGCAAAAACACTCACGAACGCTTAATTTATAAAGGCTAGTAATAAAGGCTAACTTAAGTCAATTATTATCTAGCCTTCGTGCTCACTTATAGCTTGTTCTGCCGTTATATAAGGATAATCTAATGCTTGAGCAACACTATAATTAGTTACTTGGCCGTAATACACATTTAGACCATTTAACAAATGTTTATTACTCATAAATGCTGTTTTATAGCCGAGATTTGCGAGTTGTAGAATATAAGGTAATGTTGCATTATTAAGCGCAAAAGTCGATGTTCTCGCAACCGCACCTGGCATATTAGCAACACAATAATGCACTACATCATCAATAATATAAGTAGGGTTATCATGAGTAGTTGGATGCGATGTTTCAATACACCCGCCTTGATCAATAGCAACATCAACAATTGCACTACCTGATCTCATACGCTGAATCATATCTTTCGTAACTAATTTTGGTGTTTGTGCTCCAGCAATTAACACACTCCCAATCACAAGATCAGCAGCAAGCACATACTTTTCGATGCTATCATGAGTGGAATAAATACAGGTGACTGTCCCTGAGAATAACTGGTCAAGACGACGTAGTACTTCTAGGCTACGATCGATAATCACTACATTAGCCCGTAAACCAACCGCCATCTGTGCTGCATTCAAGCCTACAACACCACCGCCGATAATCACGACATTCGCTGGCGCTACACCAGGGACACCCGCTAATAATACGCCGCCGCCGCCATGATAGTTTTCAAGTGCAAATGCGCCGGCTTGTAATGCCATTCTCCCTGCAACTTCTGACATAGGAGCAAGTAACGGTAAGTGGCCATTATCATCTGTTACTGTTTCATAGGCGATGCATACTGCCCCACTGTTAATCAAATCTTTCGTTTGCTCTCTATCAGGCGCTAAATGGAGATAAGTAAACAATATTTGTCCTTTGCGTAATAACATCCGTTCTGTTGCTTGTGGCTCTTTAACTTTAACTATCATATCGGCTTGTGCAAAAACAGCTTCTGCTGAAGTGACAATACACGCGCCTACTGCAATATAATCATCATCACTACAGCCAATGCCCACACCAGCATTGGTCTCAACATAAACTGTATGGCCATGTAATACCGCTTCTTTTACTGACGCGGGAACCATGCCAACGCGATACTCGTGAATTTTAATTTCTTTAGGAATACCAATTTTCATCGTTACTTCCTTATCTATCTTCACCAGTTATATATAGACAATAGTTAACAATAATAGATATTTCTCACTATTTTTTACACTCAATCCAGACACTGAAACCTAATATTAACCAAAATACCAAATAATAATTCACAAACAATAGGCATAAAAAAACCGTGACCTTATATCACGGTTTTTTTATAGCTACGGACATGAATTAGATATCATCTTCCCAAGGCATATCAGGTAAAGCCACAAGGTTTTCACGATAACGTTTTAAGTCAAACTTACCGTCATTTTTCATTACATCAAAGACTTCAATAGATAAAGCACAAGCGATCATCTGAACCGCTTCGTCACGAGCGGTACCTGTCATCATTAAGCGCATTAAGGTTTCTTTAACCACTAATGGATTACCGTCAGCTAGCTGATTCTCCACTGTCTCAACTAGCATATCACCAGTCATGATTTCTTCGTTTTCCATCATAAACCTATTCGAGTTATTTCAATCAAGCGTAATTTAGCATAACGTATAACGACTGCAAAATAATTGCCTGCTCTATGCCAAACCAAACAATAATTTGTCTTTAAAAAGCAAATCTAACAGAGGTTTTGCAGCAACCATTGAAGCAAATGTATGATCAGCATCGGTATCTTTTAATGAAGGATGCTCATTAATCAGTAAGCAACAAATCTCAGCATTTTTAGCTGATTGCAATCCAGTACGACTGTCTTCAACAGCAACAACTTGGTGTGATTGAACCTTCATTGCTTGGCAAGCATGTAAATACACGTCAGGTGATGGTTTATTATTTACCACCTCATAGCCACTAAACACCTGCTCAAATAAATCGAACCAACCATGTTGCTTTAATACGCCTTCAACATAATCACGCGGTGCACCTGTCACAACAGCCATTGGAACTTTTCCAAAAAAATCTTTAAGTAGCACATCAACACCAGGCAATGCAGGAATTCCATGCTGCCGAATCTTAGCTTCTGTTAAAGCTTCCATATCTGTTGTAATGGTCACAACATCAACACTCAGCTGGTAGCTATCAATAAAATGCTTAGCTATCTTTGGCCATGTAACGCCAGCATAATATTCAATAAAATCAGCAGCTGTCAGCGTAACACCGTAGGTTGCTAAATAGGCACTCCAGTTATCAGCATGAAACGTTTCAGAATCAACTAATGTGCCGTCAAAATCAAAAAAAAGAGTTTGCATTACTTACCAAATAACATTGTATAAAATAAAGAACTTCACTTATAACATTTCAATTTTACGAATAAAAGTAATGATATATTTACTGTAGGAGCTTGGTATCGATATTATCTATACTTATATCGCCATTACGTGCTTTAAGTATCATAATAGCATCATCAATTGCGACTGCTGGACTATAATAATAACCTTGAATATAGTGACAAGACATTGATGACAAAATATCTAATTGTGCTTGTGTTTCAACCCCTTCAGCGACAACCTCAACATTTAATTTACAACTTAGGTCAATCACCAGTGATACCAACATTTGGCTTTCTTTACTATGCTCAATATCAACAATAAAACTGCGATCAATCTTAATAATGTCAGGTTTTATATCAATAATTGCAGCTAATGATGAATACCCCGTACCAAAATCATCTAATGAGATTGCAATCCCTCGCTCTCTAAATGCAGCTAGAATCTCAAGAATATTTTTACCATCATCAAGTGCTGTTGACTCTGTTATTTCAATCATGATTGCACTATAGGGTAAATTGTAGTTATTTATTATCTCAAAAATATATTCTTGATTATGTTGTGAAAACTCTTTCACCGAATGATTAATAGAAAAAATAACATCTCTAAAACCACAACGATGAATACGATCTAAATCGGCACAAGCTTTTTCAAAAACTTGCTGGCCTAACATACCAATTAAACCATAACGTTCAGCAATTGGAATAAAAACACTTGGAGGAATGAAACCATCATGTTCATCATACCATCGTGCTAGTGCCTCAAATTTACACACTGTTCCCGTTTTATTATCAATAATCGGTTGATAATAAACTGATATTTTTTTGTCTTTGATAGCATGTTTTAATTTATCGCGTAATTTTAACTTACGAATATATTCATGTTGTAATTGTTGGTCATAAACACAAACACCATTTCGACCTAACCACTTTTGCTCATACATTGCATAATCTGCATTTTTTAATAATGCTTGATGCGTCGTCCCACTTTCAGGATATGATGATATACCAATACTGATCGTTAGATTTATCTCAATCTCATTACACTTTATTGGCTTTGAGATGATATCGACCAATTTGGCTGCAATATTTTGGGCGTAATTAACATCTTTGTCTTTAATCAATACCGCATACTCATCGCCGCCATAGCGACAAATAAGACTATGCTCACACACTGTATCTCTAAGAATAGAGGCAACTTCTTTTAAAACATTATCGCCAAAGTCGTGGCCATAAAGATCATTAAATATTTTGAAATCGTCAAGATCAATAAATAACAGAGAGCATACAGAAGTAGATGAAATATCTTCAATATTATTATTTATTTTTGCTATCTGTTTTTCAACTTTTTCAATAAATCGACGGCGGTTCATTAATCCCGTTAGCATATCGTTGTCAGCTAATAATCTTAATTTTTTCTCAGTTTGCTTTCTGGAACTAATATCATGAAATACACCGACATAATTAATAACATTATGATCATCTTCAATTTTATTAATCGTCATTTCTTCTGGATAAATAACACCGTCACTACGCCGATTATGCAGTTGTCCTTGCCATGCTCCAGTCGTTTCAAGGCTATGCCACATTTGCTGATAAAATTCTAAATTATGGTAGCCAGATGCTAATATACGAGGATTTTTACCTATAATATCTGCATGATTATAACCAGTAACTGTTTCAAAGGCTTTGTTAACTGATATTATATTATTATCTTGATCGGTAATAACAATACATTCAGAGGTATTATCAAACACTGTTTTTGCAAGTGTTAATTTTTGTGCAGCTAACACCGTAGCGGTTATATCAATCAATACACCAACAATACTATCACTACGATTACTATTATTTGATTCTATGATATTGCCTTTGCAATTAAACCAACGGCATACTGTGTGTTTGTTTTTGGGTTGTAATCTAAACTCTACATCGATGGATATTGCATCACCATTACGTAATTTTGAAAAAGACTCAATAACGGCTAGTCGATCATCTTTATGAACCATTGCTAACCAATCATTAATATTATTAACACTACCTTTACTAACCGATAACATTTCCCAGAACTTAGGTGATGTTATTAACTTTTGCGTTTCTAAATTATATTCCCATATACCTTCAGCAACGGCATTATAAGTCATTGTTAATTTATTTGATGCTTGACTCAACTTATTGGAAATATGATAGAAATCAGTGATATCTTGTAAAATACCTTTAATTAATGTCGCCACACCATTTATATCTCGAAGAATATGGCAGTGTTCTCGCAGATATTTAACATCTCCTTCAGATAAAACAATACGATATATAATGCTATAACTCATATTCGTGCTATTTATCATTTCATCTTTTAGTTCAGAAACTCTGACACGATCATCTGGATGAATAAAGTCATTAATAACGTCATTATTAGGTACAAAAGTATCAATATCACATTGAAAAATACGATAAATCTCTCGACTCCAATAATAACAATTTATCACTAAGTCTAACTGCCAATTACCCAACTTAGCTTCTTGTTGACACTCTTCCATTTCCCGAAGTAATTTTTTCTGTGATGACAATAGTGCAAGATACTCTACGTCTGAACCAAGAATATCGCCAAGAACGTCACACCACTCTCCATGTAAGTCTTTAGAGAATAAACTGGAAGATTCAAATAAACATCCAATAACGCCAATGACTTCCCCTCGACGAGAAAATATGGGTAATCCTAAATAATATTGAAATAACTGAGAAGTAATTATCTGATTAAATGGGTATATCTGAGATATATTTTTAGAAAAATAGCAAGGCTTACCAGATAATATCATTTTCTCACAAAGTGTATTATCAATAGAATAAGTAAATATTGTATTTGAGACATGACCATCAATATAATAGGCTAATGATGTCGCTTTATGATGCATCTTATCGAAGTAAGCAATATAACAATGTGCCGGCTTAAACATATCGTAAACACTATGAAGAGCTTCTTGTATAAACTCACGACCATAGCTATTTCTTTTTAGGGCTTTTAGTGTTGTAACCATAAGTAATCAGCGGCCTAAGCAATATATCTAGACAAATAATTATCTTTGATACAATATTAAAATAAGGATTGTACAATATACCGTACATCGTAGTTTAATTAAAGAACACCTCTATTGATAAATATCGTTATTGAATATCTTTTGATAAATATCACTTTCGCCCTAAAAGCCCCTATTAAATGTGTTTAAACCGACACAATTCTAGTATTTTTACGCGGTAGCCATAATGAAATAATCGTCGTTAGTACAATAAAAGCAAACGCAATCCATATGCACATAGATAATCCATAAAGTTGATAAACCGCACCAGAAAGTAATGTCCCGATTAAGCGTCCCATTGCATTAGCCATGTAATAAAAGCCAACATCTAAACTTACACCATCGTCTTTAGCATAACTGACTATTAAATAAGAATGTAATGAGGAGTTAATAGCAAAAATAGCGCCAAAAATCATTAATCCAAGAATAATAATTAATTGAGGGTACCAGTTAAGTTGTAATGCTAATGCAATTCCACCAGTCACAGCAGCTAATACACTGGCCCATAATAAAGCTGCCCGTCCATCAGGTATAATACCTTCAGCCTTACCGGTAATTTTAGGGGCAATACTTTGTACTAAACCATAACCAATAACCCAAACAGCCAGAAAACTACCAACAAGTAAATAATCCCAACCAAAGACTTGGCCTAAGTACAAAGGTAACGCAATCACAAACCACACATCGCGCGCACCAAAGAGAAACATTCTTGCGGCTGAAAGTATATTAATACTACGGCTTTTTGAAAAAATTTGGCTAAATTTTATCTTATTCTTAGCTTTACCTAAGTCTTTATCAAGCCACAATAAACTGCATATGAACACGCTGCTCAATACACAAGCCATCGCGACAACCGCACCTTGGAACCCAATTAACGTTAATAATGCCCCACCTAAAAAGAACCCAACACCTTTTAGAGCATTCTTTGAACCCGTCAGCAATGCAATCCATTTATACAACGAACTTTGTTGATCATTGGGTACTAACGTTTTAATCGCACTTTTAGCACTCATTTTATTTAGATCTTTTGCTATACCAGATAATGCTTGTGCAAACATCACCCATATAACCGTTAAATTCGCTGATGGTACAGCAAGCATTAACAATGCAACAACCTGCATGAATAAACCGATATTCATGGTACGGTTCAAGCCTAGTCGCGCTCCAAGCCAACCACCAATTAGATTAGTTACTACCCCAAAAAATTCATAAAACAGAAATAATGATGCGATTTCTAATGGGCTATAACCTAGTTGGTGAAAATGCAATACCACCAACATCCGCAATGCGCCATCAGTCAAAGTGAAGTTCCAATAATTGAACGTCACTAACATATATTGGCGCACGCCACTGGGCAGTTGACTCAGTTTTGCTAACATAAAATACTCACTTACCTACTAACAATATTGATTACTAAAAATTAACAACCGACTTTACGAATTAATTCCGCAGTTCGCGTGGCATAGCCCATTTCGTTGTCATACCACGCATAAATCTTCACCATCCGTTGATTAACCACCATCGTTGATAGCGCATCAATGATGGTTGAACGTTGATCGCCACGGTAATCAACTGACACTAAAGGTCTTACTTCAAAACCTAAAATACCTCTCAGTTCTGTTTCAGATGCTGTTTTCAATAATTGGTTAACTTCATCAATAGAAGTGTCACGATCGACATCAAAAATAATATCCGTCAGTGATGCATTAGCTAAGGGGACACGTACAGCATGACCATCAATTTTACCGGCTAGATCTGGGAAAATGTCTACAATCGCTTTAGCAGACCCCGTCGTTGTTGGTATTAAACTCATACCGCACGCGCGAGCACGACGTAGATCTTTATGCGGTGCATCTAAAATAGTTTGGGTATTGGTTAAATTATGAATAGTTGTAAATGAAGCCTGCTTAATACCAAGATGTTCATGGATGACTTTAACAACCGGTGCAATACAGTTGGTAGTACAAGATGCTGCAGTAACAATACGGTGTTTTTCAGCATTAAATAAATGATCATTAACACCGACGACAACATTCAATACCCCCTCTCCTTTCACTGGCGCAGAAACGACAACACGCTTTACGCCTTGTTGTAAGTATTGATTAAGATATTGAGTATCACGGTGAGCACCCGTTGCTTCTAATACGACATCACAACCAGACCAATCAACATCTTTGATTTTCGATTGTTGGCAATAATCAATCGATTGGCCATCAATCACTATTTGACCATTATCAACAGTAACCGCATGTGACCAGCGTCCTTGAATAGAGTCAAATTCAAGTAGGTGAGCCAATGTATTAACATCACCAGCAACATCATTAATTAATACAAACTCAATTTCAGGCCAATCAAACGCAGCCCGTAATGCTAAGCGACCAATACGACCAAATCCATTAATTCCAACTTTAATTGCCATCGTCATCTCCTTGTTGTGAACAGTCAGTATATTCGATAATCCATATATATGGAATATCGAATATATCAGTCACAAAAAAGAAAATAAACTTTTTTCTATTAAATAATTTTAAGAATGCTTAAAGTAAAAAACCCCGCATCAGCGAGGTTTATGATAAATTCTTATTGGCAATTAATGCCCCGCAGTGTCATTCCACTGGGCAATATAATCGATATGTGGCTGACGCGTAAAAGCAGCTGGCCGTTGTGCCTGAATCGCTGCAATTGTCTCTTCAAAAGGATTACCACGAGCAAGTAAAATACGTGCAGCTAATAATCCTGTACGACCTGATCCGCCCTTACAATGCGCAACGACAAACTCACCATTATTAAGTGCTATTTGCGCCGCATCATTAGCACGTTGCCACTTAGGTTCAAATTCAGCGGTAGGGGCACAGTCATCTTCAATAGGTACATGAAACCATTGCATACCTAATAATTTACACGCTTCGGCTAATAATTCGACACCTTGATCAGGTAAATCACCATCTTCTAATGCGGTTAATACTACCGTTGCTCCTGCTGCTTTCAGCTGACGCAAGCTCGTGATTGCATTAACTCCTTTTGTTCCAGGACATGGTGTTAATAGTAAACCACCTTTTGTAGGGGTAGCTTCATTTAATGGCAGTGTCCAAACGGGATGTTGATTATCCATAACTGTAACAACTCCTACTCTTTTATAACGTTAATTAATTGTGGTATTTTTCTATTTTTTATTGCGCTTAAACGTATTTTTTCTTGATTAATCAATGCAGGTTGCCCATTACGTACCGTATCGAACGTATGGCGAATCCATAATGGTAAATCAGAAGGAAAATGATAAAAAACCCATACACCTTCACGTTGATCATGTAATACACCACTGTCACGTAATAATGCTAAATGACGAGAAACTTTAGGCTGACTAACCTGCAATGCTTTGGTTAAATCCCCTACAGATAAAGCAAGTTCATCATGAATCAGCATCAAAATACGTAATCGTAATGGATCACTCATTATTTTAAATAATTCAACCGCACCAATAGTATCTGATTGGTTATCACCATTAAGCATTAAAAATAATGCTATCTTAGCTTTTAAACCATCAAAGACATCATAGAACCCTTGAGCCCCTGATTGTGGCTTAGGATCTTTAAAATCCCAGTGAATTAACGCATCAGAATCAGGAAAGAGTGCACATTCTTTACTGGCTTTATCGCATAACGTTATCACAACATCAAAATGTTGAGTTTGGAAGCTTGATGCTGAAACACTGGTTAAATTATCCGAATTAATATTATGATAATTAAGTACTTCATATACTCGAGGATCAACACTTTCAGGTGCCATCCCCGCGCTCATTATTTCAAATTGGCCAATGGTGGCTGCACTGTCTCGGCACATATGTCGCATCAAAGCTTCTGCAAGTTGCGAACGAGCGGAGTTACCAGTACAAAGAAACAAAATACGTTTCACAGTACACCTTCTTAATAACCGTTGGAAACAACATCATATACGACAAAGCATATATAACAACCTCAACTGTTAAAAAAGTGCCTCTTCTTGATTAGATTATTTATTTAACTCTATATTAACGAGCGATATCTAATTGATTACCACTCACACCGTTAGTTCTAAACCAACCAGCGATACTAAAACGTTGCTGTGTGACAGGTAGTACTTCATGTGGAAACAATTCAGATAAGAACACCACTAACCGACCCGCTTTCGGATCTAAAGTTGCTAATTCGTTATCGTCTAAATCATACATTTTAATACGACCACCATGTTCTGGTTGCCAATCATTATTGAGATAAAATACCGTCGTTAATTTACGGTTTTCTTGGCCACGAAAACAATCTAAATGCTTTTGATAAAAATCACCTTGCTCATATTTAGCAAAGTGCGCTTCATACTCAAATAAACCTAAGAAAAGATGACGATTAACTTCCATACGAATCTCGTCCATACGTTGTAAAAAGTCAGTAACAGGCTGGCCCATATCAGATGATAACCATTGAATTTTATCACTTCTGATCGCTTTTTTAGTCATATATTCATCATTACGACCGATGCCTGCTTGACTCCAGTCTGCTGGAATACATGCTTTTAGTTCAATGACTTCATCCTGAGTTAAAAAATCATCCCAAACAAACCACCCCTGGGTAAATAAAGCATCAATAAGTTTGCCGTCGTTCATAATCATTCTAATCCGAAAGAAAAAAACGTTATAAGGGCAGACACATCTTACGACAAATCACAAAAATCATCATAACTATGAAATTTTTTTCTTAAATAGACTATGACATATACAATATTAGATTCAGCAGTTGATTAATCCAAACAGATAGTGATTAATACGATATAAACATAAAGTTTATTAAACGCTCATCACGTATTCGACAAAAAATATTGATTAATACGTTAATTTACTGGTTTAAATTTATGGGAAACCTTTGTTATGAGCGATAAAAATCGCGGATTATTATTGGCTTTTATTGGCATAATGATACTGAGCTTTGATAGCTTATTTGTAAAATTATCCGATTCCAGTGCATGGAATGTACTTTTTTGGCGCGGTGCATTTCAATGTATCGTGCTTGTGATAGTTCAACTGCTTTATAATCGGAAGCAATTTACAGCTGAAATCTCACGTCCTTCTTTATCACTTTTAGGATTAGGCTTTATTTTTGCAGCCTCAACAGTCTGTTTTATTGAGTCATTACATTACACCCAAGTAGCAAGTACACTGGTTATTATCAATACCGCACCTTTCTTTACTGCTATTTTAGGTTTCTTAATCTTAAAAGAAAAATTGAAATGGCCAACATTACTGGCTATCGGTGTCGCTACCAGTGGTATTTGGATTATCTTTGCTTTTGCTCCTGCTGGCGGACAATGGGTAGGTAATCTACTCGCATTAATTACCGCATTAGCAACCGCAATCTATTTAGTTGCTATGCGTAAAACTAAAGGTGAGCAAGCCGTAAATATATTGATTGTGGCCGGATTTATGATCGCTGTATTTGCTTATATCAAAGGTGCTCAACCTTTTTCGCTATCACACATTCAAATGATCTACCTTCTAATATTAGGTGGTGTCATCGTACCTGGTTCTTATCTGTGTATCTCAAAGTCAACTGCCTATATTCCAGCAGCTCAAACAAGCTTAATTTTGCTGATGGAAATTTTATTAGGGCCTTTATATGTATTTTTAGTGATTGGAGAACAACCATCTTTAAATGATATTTTAGGTGGCGCAATTATCTTAGTGACATTGGGGATCTATACTGTGTGGGATATTAAGCAGTCGGCGTAATATATAAAACACCATAATCAAATTACCGCCGTTCGTATTTACAACGGCGATAATCTATCGAACTTTTTATAACAATATTATTTAACACTTACACGTAGGTTATTTTTATTATCGCGATTTTGGCGAATATGTTCATCACTCTGCGTAATATTTTCTTGTTTTGCAAGACGATCATATAAAACAACATTTACTGATGCGGCTAAGTTCATGCAACCTACAGTGGGTACATAAACAACATGATCTGCTCTATCTGCCACATCTTGTGAAATTGAACCATCTTCAGGCCCAAAAATATAAATCGCTTTTTCTGGATGTTGAAAATGTGGTAATAATGTTGCTCCTTCTGCAAAATCAACACAAACAATCTTCATATCTTGTGGCAGATCATCAAGCATTGATTCAACACCAGACAATGGAATAGTCTGCGCCACTTTCTTAGTATCTGTCTGAAACTTTGCAGCTTTATCGTAACGGGTTCCCGTATAAATAACAGCATCGGCTTTATAACAACCAGCAGCTCTGAGCACAGCACCGATATTGGTTGGACTTTTAGGATTACTTAATCCAATGATGACTGATGCATCTTTCATGTCAGGAATACCTTATTTTTTAGCTTAACCACAAATATAAATAAGGGATCATTATACTGAAATTGCCACTTTACAGAAAGAAGTAACAAAATTTAGCGTTATGATAACCGTTAGATTAGGGCTTTATAGTGTATGAGCCTTAATAAAGGTAGTGTGCCTAACACCACCTTATACCATCAAAACTAACGGCTAAATTTCAGTATTATCTATCAACCGCTTAAACAGCCAGCCTTGTGCTAAGCTATCTATTGTTTGTTGTATCGATTCATCTATAGCTTGGGCTTCTTCCCCACTATACATATCAAGGATGGTAGTAAAAAACGGCAGATATGGAATAGTTGATATATAAAGTTTATTACTCTCAGGCTCTACTTTTACTTCAATATCATAAGCCTTTAAATTACGAGACTCTTTATCGATAATATGTACCAAATTAAAACGAATGGTATCAGGATCTTTGTCATCGATAGTCGCACGATACCCGACGAGCTTGTCACTATCTCCCATCGAATGATACTGTCCTTCAGCAAGATCTACCCCCTCTTCTATCAACATTGCTAACATGTCTGCACGCTCAAAAGACACATCCGTTACAAATGATGATTCGTCAGAAAAGTCTTCAATAGAACCATCTTCAATATCGTCATCAAATATAGATCGGGTATAAGTTGTTACGACATGATTTGTCATACTTGCAGTCCTAATGTTCGGTTTATTATAAATAAAGTAAGAGAGAAGATAGGGTTATACGGGATTACATTTTATCTGCAACACAAATTATAAAATCCATCAATAAACCCACTGATTCTTCTCTCTGCATTATTTCAATATACCCTTTATTTTAAAGACTTACGGGTAGTATTTTTGTTTCATTTTCAGCGCAACATTCACTAAAGCAATTAACACAGGCACTTCAACCAAAGGCCCTATTACACCCGCAAATGCTTGATCTGAATTCAATCCAAACACTGAGATAGATACTGCAATCGCTAACTCGAAATTGTTCCCTGTCGCTGTAAAGGCAATAGAGGCATTCTTGTCATAAGGAATACCCATTCTCTTACCAGCAAAGAAACTAATAAAAAACATTAAAACAAAGTAAATAACGAGTGGTACAGCAACACGAAAAACATCCATTGGTAAGGCTAAAATCATATCGCCTTTAAGACTAAACATCAGCACAATAGTTGCTAGTAGCGCAATGAGTGTTATCGGTGAAATACGAGGAATAAAGACCTCGTTATACCAACGCTCACCTTTCTTAGCGACAAGCCACTTACGGCTAACAAAACCAGCAAGAAAAGGAATACCAAGATAAATCAACACACTTTCTGCGATATCAATAATAGATATATTAATAGCAAAACCCTGATAACCAAATAATGGTGGCAATACAGTAATAAACAACCACGCCATAATACTGTAAGTCAAAATTTGAAATGCACTGTTTAATGCAACCAATGTAGCGCCATACTCTTTATTTCCGCCACCAATATCATTCCAGACTAATACCATCGCAATACAACGAGCCAAACCAATCAAAATAATACCGACCATATAGCCAGGATGATCGCCGAGAAATATGAGTGCAAGGGTGAACATTAAGATCGGACCGATAATCCAATTCATAATCAAAGATAACGTAAGAGCTTGCTTATCTTTGGTCACACTCCCCATTAAGCTGTAATTCACTTTAGCAAGAGGAGGATACATCATAAGAATTAAACCAATCGCAAGGGGTACATTAGTACTACCAACAGACATCGCCTCATTCCATAGTGCGACTTCAGGGAAAACGGCCCCAATACCAACACCAATGATCATTGCAATAAAGATCCAGACCGTTAAGTAACGGTCGAGAAAACGCATTTTATTATTAGAATGCTTTAAAACTTCAGTCGCCATAGTAACTTTCCACCCCGTTAATCATTAATCGTTAATCGTCGAATTACGATTAGTATTCATAAATTAGTCCAATTTTACTTACAAAACCTTTAATTAAAAATTAAGACAAGAAATCTGAGAATTTAGTGTTGAACTTGTTGAGCGCTTCACGATTAATGCGATAACACACTTTAGGAGGGTTTGGCTCTGCTGTAATAAAATTAGCTTGCTTTAATATACGTAAGTGTTCAGAAACAGTCGATTGCGCTAAACCTAACTCAGAAACAAAATCACTGTTCAAACAACCATCCATCGCGTCTAAAGTATGCAAAATATGCAGAATGCGCAAACGAGCTGGGTGTGATAATGCTTTAGCTTGAGCGGCTAAAATCTGTTCATCATTAAGTTGTTGGTCTGTTGCTACAAAAGAAATACGGGAAGAATCAGAGCATTTATTATTCATTTGTTTATACCAAAATCGCTTATCGTCGATTAACGATACTAGATATTCAACTATGATGCAAAATAAATTAACATCGAATCTTTCAAATTCGAACAGCCTTTAGTAAAAAAACCGCCCATAAAAGCATACTCTCAACGGTATATTTAGCTAAAATACTAGCAATACTGTATTAAGATAATACTTACTTTATAGGATTAATTCATTGAATTTTGTTTTGGATAATATCGGCACAATAACGTTATTTTTATTAGTGTTTACTGTTGTTGTTAGTTGGTTATTTCGCTCTAAAGAGTTTGCCATCATTAGAGGCGTTATTTTAACGGTTTATAGTTTAGTTTTTGTTACTATATTTGACACCTTGGTTAGTTTCATCCCTCCTTTGCTTATATTGTTGTTATATAGTTTAGTATTTATAGACACCTTGCTTCTTATTCGACCAAAGATGCAACCTTTTTGGGTTCGCGTTGTGATAAATTGGCCTGGACAATGGTTTTTAGGTGCAACAATAATCGCATTTCCTTGGGCACTATGGTTACTATTTTTTAACAGTGCTGATTTTTTGTATATCCCTTATATACTTGGTTTAATCGGTATATTACAAAATTTCCGTATTTCTGAAGAATGTATTGTTATCGATCTCAATGATAACGCACAGCCATCACAACTGAGTCGCCTAGAGTTAGCGCCACCAAGTTCAAATAATAACGACACACTGCAGATTATCCAGTTAACCGATCCGCATTTAGGCCCATATATGTCGGTTGCCCGTCTTCAACATATTTGTAAAAACGCAGTCGATAAACAACCGGATCTTATTTTATTAACGGGCGACTTTTTGACCATGGAGTCAAAAAGCTCTGTACAAATACTGTCGCAATCACTCCAGCCATTAAAAGACTATAGCGGCAAAGTATTCGCTTGTATGGGTAACCATGATTACGAAGCACCAGAAATAGTAAAGACAGCCTTGGCTAACAATAATATTACTTTGTTGATAGATGAAGCGCAGATAGTACAAACTCAACTTGGCCCAGTTGAAGTTATTGGCTTTGATTCTCACGCTAAAGATAGAAAACTTAAACTCAGCAAAGCAATTAAAAGCTTACCGAATGAAAAGAATATCATCGCAAGTATTGCTATGCTGCATGATCCAACTCACCTTTCAGATCTACCTCTAATGAACCACCCTATTGATTTATACTTAAGTGGTCATACACATGGTGGCCTTATGGGATTAGTCAGTTTAGGATTAAAAACGACGGTAATTAGTCTATTTTCAAAATCACCAGATCATGGCTTATGGGGAATTGATAATACCAAGTTATACGTCCATCGAGGTACAGGCCATTATGGTTTTCCTTTTCGATTAGGCGTACCAACAGAGCATAGTGTTATCAAGGTTAAATTAAAGAAATCAAAATAATAGTGATAGTAATAGTACAGTGATAATTTAGGCTTCGATTCACTGTGCTATTACTGCCATCAAGTCATCACCATCAGATAAGTTGTTAGCATAAATATGAGCAGCAACAGCCGTTTTACGAAGTAGTTTTAACAGAATAGGACAGGAAGTTGACCAGAAAAAGACAGGATTAATCTAATGAATAGAAACAAAAAAAGCCCCACTCTTTCGAATGAGGCTTTCTCTTGAAAATGGTGCCCGAGGACGGACTTGAACCGTCACTCCCGAAGGAAACGGATTTTGAATCCGTCGTGTATACCAATTTCACCACTCGGGCTTATATTCTCATAAGAGAATGGAGGCGCGTCCCGGAGTCGAACCGAGGTACACGGATTTGCAATCCGCTGCATAGCCACTCTGCCAACGCGCCAACGTTGCTAGATTTCTCTAGGCTGCTGTTAATTACTTAACAACCAAATAGATGGTGCCCCGGGCCGGACTTGAACCGGCACAGCGCGAACGCCGAGGGATTTTAAATCCCTTGTGTCTACCAATTCCACCACCAGGGCACGCAATTTCTTGCGATGGGTAAGACACCATCT
>NZ_PYON01000010.1 GCF_003026355.1 Photobacterium kishitanii
CCAACTTTAACGATACCTTGCTCAATACGACCAGTTACAACAGTACCACGGCCTTGGATTGAGAAAACATCTTCGATTGGAAGGATGAATGGTAGATCGATAGCACGCTCTGGCTCTGGAATGTAAGAATCTAGCGCTTCAGCTAGTTCAACAATCTTCTCTTCCCACTGAGCTTCGCCGTTTAGCGCGCCTAGTGCAGAACCCATGATTACTGGGCAATCATCACCTGGGAAATCGTACTCAGAAAGAAGTTCACGAACTTCCATCTCTACTAGCTCAAGTAGTTCTTCATCATCAACCATGTCACACTTGTTCATGAATACGATGATGTAAGGAATACCAACTTGACGACCAAGTAGGATGTGCTCACGTGTTTGTGGCATAGGACCGTCAGTTGCAGCAACAACTAGGATACCACCATCCATTTGAGCAGCACCAGTGATCATGTTTTTAACATAATCGGCGTGTCCAGGACAGTCTACGTGTGCGTAGTGACGAGTAGGAGTATCGTACTCAACGTGAGAAGTTGAGATTGTGATACCACGCTCGCGCTCTTCTGGAGCGTTATCGATAGATGCGAAGTCTTTAGCA
Source organism: Photobacterium kishitanii (assembly GCF_003026355.1). Classification (GTDB taxonomy): domain Bacteria; phylum Pseudomonadota; class Gammaproteobacteria; order Enterobacterales; family Vibrionaceae; genus Photobacterium; species Photobacterium kishitanii. The sequence goes on from NZ_PYON01000010.1 coordinate 592, forward strand.
ACACCACCGTACACTTTTGCAAGTGTAGTACAGATAGCAGCTGTTAGAGTTGTTTTACCGTGGTCAACGTGACCGATTGTACCAACGTTAACATGCGGTTTTAGACGTTCAAATTTTTCTTTAGACACGATTGTGTTCCTTCCTAGTTAAGATACGCCCCCTACTAGGTCGGGGACGGCTCTGAAGTTTGTATTTTATGCGCCAATAGCCATTGACGCAATAATGAAATTAAATACGTTCAGCAATAATTTTATCAGTAACGTTCTTTGGCATTTCAGCGTACTCGCTAAATTCCATCGAATAAGACGCACGGCCTTGTGTTGCTGATCGTAAATCAGTTGCGTATCCGAACATTGCTGATAGTGGAACTTGCGCACGAATAATTTTAATACCCGCGTTGCCTTCTTCCATACCTTCGATCATACCGCGGCGACGGTTAAGGTCACCAACGACATCACCCATCCAATCTTCTGGCGTGGTAATTTCAACTTTCATCATTGGCTCAAGCAAAACTGGAGTTGCATCTAGTGCACCTTGTCGTAATGCCATTGAACCTGCGATTTTAAATGCTATTTCGCTTGAATCAGTGTCGTGGTAAGAACCATCAACTAACGTCGCTTTAACGTCAATCATTGGGTAGCCTGCTAACACGCCACTCTTCATTTGTTCTTCGAGACCTGTAGCAACCGCACTAATATATTCTTTAGGTACGCTGCCACCAACAATTTCATCTACGAATACGAAACCTTCACCTGGCTCTGATGGTTCAAGATTCAGCCACACATGACCATATTGGCCACGGCCGCCGGTTTCACCAGCCTGACGAATAAATTTACCTTCAACTTTAGTCTTACCACGAATGGTTTCACGATAAGCAACCTGAGGTTTACCTACGTTACAGTTGACGTTAAATTCACGTTTCATACGATCGACGATGATATCAAGGTGAAGCTCACCCATGCCAGAAATTAAAATCTGACCTGATTCAGCATCGGTTTCGACGCGGAAAGATGGATCTTCTGCTGCTAATTTATCTAGCGCGATTGTCATCTTATCTTGGTCGGCTACAGAGCGTGGTTCAACCACAATCTGAATAACGGGTTCAGGGAATTCCATGCGCTCAAGAATCACTTTATGATTTTGATCACACAAGGTATCGCCTGTTGTCGCAAATTTAAGACCAATGGCTGCAGCGATATCGCCAGCGCGCACTTCTTTGATCTCTTCACGTTTATTGGCATGCATCTGAACGATACGGCCTAAACGCTCGCGTTTTTCTTTAATCACGTTGTAAACAGTATCACCTGAATTAACAACGCCAGAGTATACGCGCATGAAAGTCAATGTACCTACGAACGGGTCGGTTGCGATTTTGAACGCTAGTGCTGAGAATGGTTCGTCATCACTTGAATGACGCTCAACAGGGTTACCATGTTCGTCTTCACCTGTAATTGCTTTTACTTCAGTTGGTGAAGGTAGATAATCAACAACGGCATCTAGTACGGCTTGAACACCTTTGTTCTTAAATGCAGAACCACAAGTTGCCAATACGATTTCGTTGTTTAGGGTACGTTGACGAAGACCTGCCTTAATTTCAACTTCAGACAGTTCACCTTCTTCAAGGTATTTATCCATTAGTTCATCATTAGCTTCTGCTGCTGATTCAACTAAGTTCATGCGCCACTCATCTGCTAACTCTTGCATGTCAGCAGGAATATCTTCATAGGTAAAACTAGTACCTTGATCAGCATCAGACCAGTTAATGGCCTTCATCTTGATCAGGTCAATTACACCTTTAAATTCATCTTCAGTACCAATATTTAATTGCAGTGGCACTGGTGTTGCACCAAGACGGTGTTTGATCTGCTCGATAACGCGGAAAAAATCTGCGCCCGTGCGATCCATCTTGTTGATAAAAACGATACGCGGAACTTCATATCGATCGGCTTGACGCCATACAGTCTCAGACTGAGGCTCTACACCTGAAGCACCACAGAACACAACTACAGCACCATCTAACACACGTAATGAACGTTCAACTTCAATGGTGAAGTCTACGTGTCCAGGAGTATCAATGATGTTGATTCGGTGCTCGTCGAACTGCTTGTCCATACCGCGCCAAAAGGTGGTCGTTGCAGCAGAGGTGATCGTGATACCACGTTCTTGCTCCTGCTCCATCCAATCCATAGTAGCAGCGCCGTCGTGTACTTCACCAATCTTATGAGATAGGCCTGTATAAAACAGGATGCGCTCAGTAGTGGTTGTTTTACCGGCGTCAACGTGAGCACAAATACCGATATTACGGTAGCGCTCGATGGGCGTTTTGCGAGCCACGATTGTATCCTCTTACTAAGGTGAACCTTAGAAAATGGTTTAGGCACAGCAGGATAACCTGCTGTGCCCAAGCGGTATTACCAGCTATATTACCAGCGGTAATGTGCGAACGCTTTGTTCGCATCTGCCATACGGTGAACGTCTTCACGTTTCTTAACAGCAGAACCTTTGTTGTCAGCCGCATCAAGCATTTCGCCTGCAAGACGCTGAGCCATAGATTTTTCACCACGCTTACGCGCAGCTTCAACCAACCAACGCATAGCTAGTGCATTACGACGTACTGGACGTACTTCTACAGGCACCTGGTAAGTTGAACCACCCACACGGCGAGATTTAACTTCTACCGCTGGACGTACATTTTCAAGAGCTTTTTCGAATACAGCTAGGTGTTCTTCACCAGAACGCTCAGCCATAGTTTCTAGCGCAGAGTAAACAATTTTTTCTGCAGTAGATTTCTTTCCGTCAACCATTAGGATGTTAACGAATTTTGCCAGCAATTCTGATTTGAATTTAGGATCTGGAAGGATCTTACGCTGACCGATTACGCGACGACGTGGCATGGATTATCTCCGTTGTCTTCTTCAGGTTATCCAAAACTTTTCAGTTTCTTCAAAATTAAATAATTTTAGTGTTTGGCCTTACTTAACGGAATCCATTAAGACTTAGGACGCTTCACACCGTACTTAGAACGACCTTGTTTACGGTCATTAACGCCTGCACAGTCAAGTGCACCACGAACAGTGTGGTAACGAACACCCGGTAAGTCTTTAACACGACCACCGCGGATTAGAACAACTGAGTGCTCCTGAAGGTTGTGACCTTCACCGCCGATGTATGATGTTACTTCAAAACCGTTTGTTAGACGAACACGACATACTTTACGTAATGCTGAGTTCGGTTTTTTAGGTGTAGTAGTGTAAACACGAGTACATACACCACGTTTCTGTGGGCACGCTTCTAGTGCTGGCACGTTGCTTTTTACAACTTGCTTAGCACGTGGCTTACGTACCAACTGGTTAATAGTTGCCATTAAATAGCTCCTGATTGTTACTTTCGTAAGGTGAAAAATCTGCCTCCCAACAACAGGAGGACGCGAAATTTTAGGCATCGCACCTAAAGGTGTCAAGATCTAACCAACGATCAATTAAGTGATCATTTCTTAAACAGTCACTTTTTTGTTCATATATCGTTACTAATAATGGCTTTTCATGCCCATTTCATATGCTTGTCATGTCGTTCAGTCAACAAAACAAAACCTTTATAATCAATAACATCTAGATCTTTATCACATTTATCCTGCAAACCACGCGCAATAATATCGGCTTCCAGTAAATAAATTTTTACGCCAATATTTTTTATTAAATCAAAGTAAATATTTTCGCTCATGGCGACAATTACAGCGTCTTCGAGCAATAAGATCTCATCACCAGGGCAAATAAACTGTAAACATTGTGCCAATGAGTGGCTTTGAAATGGTGAACGGGTCACGGTATGTAACATCGGCACCTCAAAAAGTTAGAATTTGACGACAACGATGTAATGCTGCCACCAACTCGATATGAGGGCTAACAATGACATCAATTAATAAGTCTTCACGACATAATCCACGCTCGACTAATGACTGTTGGCAAACATAAATATTTTCGATGTCATACAGTGGCAGCATTTTAAAGGTCGCAATATAATTACGACTCAAAATAACATCTGGTTGCTGATTACGAACCAACTGCATAACACCATCACCAATAAAAAATACGCTTAATGCTTCGGTATATGCAGAAGCGGCTAATAGTGCATCGAGCCCTTCACGACCACAGGTCGTGCCATGAGGTGGCTGACGAAAAACAAATCCTAAGTCACTCACTCACTTAACCTCAAAATTGAATAACGCGATCAGCACTGAGTAAAACTTCAGTAAGACCACCTAACCCTGCCTGCTCAAAGCCTGACGCTAAATTATGGCTTGGTAATTGATTTTGTTGTGCTTCTTGTTCACCAATAATGCCACGACGTAACGCTGCTGCTACGCAAGTATGTAATTCGATCTGATGTGTCTGGGCTAATTGTTGCCATGCGGCCACAAGATCAAATTCATCTGATGCTGGTGCTGTGAGTGCATTACCATTTAAAACACCATCTTGGTAAAAAAATACCCGTGTTAATGTATGACCGAGCTCAATAAGTGTAGATGAAAATTGATAAGCAGAGCGTGCGGCTTGAGTACCATAAGCAGGGCCATTAACAACAATGGCATAAGTTAAACTCACTTGTCACCATCCTCTGTTTTTCGCTGACGAATATAAAGATATACGGTATGTTTAGAAATATTCAACCGATCAGCAACACGATTAATCGCATCTTTAATGTCAAAAATACCTTTATCAAACAGCTCCATCACTATCTGACGATTTTTAGCATTATTAGAAACATTTTTATCGGCATTAATTTCTTCGATAGTGCGTTCAACCGTTTGATCCACCAATTCATCAACATCACTGGCAAAGTTTACTTTTGATGCCGCTTGCTTGGCTTCATCAGTTGGCATAAACGATTGCAGAATCTGAGTAAATGGCACGTCAAGATTAACGTTAATACATAGCAAACCAATCACTTTGTTATCGCCATTACGAATCGCGATAGTGATTGATTTCATTAAATCCCCCCCTTTAGCGCGGGTGAAATAAGCACGAGAAAAATTACGCTCTGAATTTTGAATATCACGTAACGAACGCAATGCAAGATCAGTAATCGGTGATCCCACCTTACGGCCAGTATTTTGTCCATTCGCTATTTTGATTGCCGAGGTATTTAAATCTGCTAAGGAATGCAGAACAATTTCGCAAAATGGCCCAATCAATGCGGCTAAGCCATCAACAACGGCTTCATATGCACGCAGAATATTTTCGTCGTGTTCAGAAAAAATGCGTCTGTCAACGATGTCACTATCAACAATTATCTCTGTTCCAAAATTATCTACTGAAATCACGATACCACCTTCCATTTTGCTGCTTATCTACAATGCGATCGCCCTGATCTATCACCACAAGCATTCAATATAATTGATAAAATTTAAAATCTTCTAAGTAAGTTTATCAGATAATTGAACAAAAAAGACCCGACATATGCCGGGTCTGGATCAACTGTTACGCTGTTTTGTCATTAAAAAGTGACAATTTACTGCGCTTTAGTCGCTGTCGTTGATGCTTTTACTGCGTCAACGGCAGGTTGCTGAGCTTGCTTACCACCTTTAATGCTTAATAATTCTACTTGGAAAACTAAAGTAGAGTTAGCAGGAATGCTTGGGTTAGCTTGCGCGCCGTAAGCAAGTTGTGGTGGAATAACAAATTCAAATTTAGAACCAACAGGCATTAATTGCACACCTTCAGTCCAACCAGGGATCACTTGGTTTAGTGGGAACGTTGCTGGTTGATTACGTTGGTATGAGCTATCAAAAACAGTGCCATCAGTTAGCATGCCTTTGTACTGAACTTCAACGGTATCAGTTGCAGCAGGTTTTGCACCTGTACCTTCTTTCTCGATTTTGTACATTAAGCCAGATTTAGTGGTAATAACACCGGCTTCTTTAGCAAATTTAGCGCGGTACTCGTCACCTACTTTAATGTTCTTTTCAGCTTCAGCTTTCGCTTTCTGCTCTACAATCTTAGCAACACGTTGATCAAGTGATTGTAGTGCTTGCTGAGTTTGCTCTTGTGTCATGCGACTTTTGCCTGCAAACACGTCTTCAACACCCGCAAGTACATCTTGGCGATTAAGATTTAGACCTAACTCTTTTTGTTGATCAAGGTTAGCTGATAAGTATTGCGCCAGTGATGCACCAATTGCATAAGCTGCTTTTTGATCTTCAGTTTTAAATTCAACTTTAGCAGCATCTGTTGTTGCCACAGCAGCTGAAGCCGTTGTTTGCTCAACTTTTGCAGGTTCAACGGGCTTGTTGGTGTCTGCTTTATTATCGTCCTGACAACCCACAGCAAGGAAGATTGTTGCTGCTAATACAGACATCTTTAAAATAGGCTTCATGTATTTCTCCATCAGTCATTGAGGCCATGCCTCACTTTTAAACTGTGTTTATTAGTATGAGTATGAAAACAAAATTATATCAATATACTACTACCACTCTGATTAAGTAACTGTAAAAACTAGCACTGCAATTATTTAATCAGATTCATTTCTCTTATCTAGTTACCCTAAGCAAGCGGAACCAGAGCTTAATGTACAAGAAATTTTTGTCAGTTAGTCTATTTTTCTCTACTTTTGCCTTAAGCAGTTGTTTTTTCTTTGATTCAGAAATCCAACGTTGGCATCTTGCTCAACAAGGTAGTACTAGTTTTAGCCTTAGCCGTGATGGCCGTTTTGCACTTGTTAGCACCAAGCTACAAGGTATCGCGCTATGGGATTTACAGCAAAACAAAAAGTTAGCAGATTTTGGTTCTCAAGATCAATATCACAATAGTGTGATAACCAGCCAAATATCAGATAACAATCGCTATGCAATAACCGCAACAACTCAAAATTTTGCAGTATGGGATCTGGGATGGTCACAGGCCCATGGTTTATGGTCAATTGATGATGCTGCCATTCAAGATGTTGCCATTGCCAATAATGGTACTGAAGTGCTATTGGCATTAACGAATGGTAAAGCGCTGTTTATTGATCTGACTGATGGCCGGCGGCTCGAATTTTTAGCTCACCGTGACAAGGTCAATAGTGTGGCACTTTCTGGCAATGGCCGTTACGCACTTTCTGGCGGTAATGATCATCAAGCTTATTTATGGGATACCCACAGTGGCCAAATCATTTATTCATTTAAGCATAGCAGCCGCGTCAGCCAAGTTGCACTTCAGCGGGATGGAAAATTAGCCTTTTCCACTACAGCTAATAATGACAGCATTATTTGGGATTTAACTACTGGTAAGAAAATCACTCAATTAGCAACCAAATTACGCTACCAAACCCTCTCAAGTGTACGATTTTCGGATAATGGGCAATTGTTAGTGACGGGAACGCCCTCACGCCGAGTAGAATTATGGCGCACAGATAACGGCAAAAATATTGGTTCTTGGCGAGCAGAAGTACAACCAGGGGCTCGACCCGCTACGGCAGTGGTGTATGATGTTGCTATTAGCCCTACAGGTAATGTCGTCGCTGGCTCATCAGCTGGTTACGCTCAAACCTGGTCAACCGACTGAAAGATATCCCATGAATGAGATACAACAACTGCAAAGCCGTCTTGATGAACTTGAGATGAAACTCGCTTTTCAAGAGCAAACCATTGATGAATTAAACGAAGCGCTAACTAAGCAGCAATTTATGATTGATCGAATGGAAGTACAACTGAAATTTATGGTCGGTAAAGTTAAAGGTATGCAAACCTCTAATATGGCCAGTGAGTCGGAAGAAACACCACCACCACATTATTAAGTAAAGGTTCGAGGTTCGAGGTTCGAGGTTCGAGGTTCGAGGTTCGAGGTTCGAGGTTCGAGGTTCGAGGTTCGAGGTTCGACAAGATAAAAAACAAAAAAGGAAGCCGAGGCTTCCTTTTTTATGATCGCGATAAACGCGATTAGTGAGAACAGCCGCAGCCGCCCTTACCTTCACCACAACCTTCTGCTTTAGCGTGATCGTGATCACCACCACCACAGCAATCATCATCGCCGTGATCGCCACAACCACCTTCACCACCACAACAACCGCCACCTTGGTGTAGATGACCGTGTTCGATTTCTTCTTCAGTTGCAGCACGTACAGCAACAACTTCAACGTCAAAACCTAATGTTTGACCAGCTAACATGTGGTTGCCATCAACAACAACTTCGTCGCCGTCAACTTCAGTTACTTCTACAGGGATTGGACCTTGATCAGTATCAGCCAAGAAACGCATACCAACAGTAATTTCATCAACACCTTGGAATACATTTGCAGGAACACGCTGAACCATTTCGTCCATGTGCTCACCGTAAGCCTCTTCAGGAGCAACAGTTATCTCAAACTTGTCGCCTGCCACATGGCCTTCAAGCGCTTTTTCCAGACCAGGAATAAGGTTGTTATGACCGTGTAGGTAATCAAGAGGTACTTCAACTGTTGATTGATCGACAACGATACCTTCTTCAGTTTTCACTTGGTAAGCTAAGCTTACTACTGTGTCTTTAGCGACTTTCATGTTTACTCCAAAATTTAAGCTTGGGGTGATAGTTTTTGTCCCCGTATCATACAGGATAATACCATTGAGATGCCATTATCACATTAGTCTGGTTTAAAAATCCCTATCACTTGGTGTTTAGTTGTTGAAGAAAGCTGTTCACTCTCTTGCACTGATTGCGGTAAACGGGTGTCGATATGCTGACATTCGACACATTCAATATGCTCAACATCATTTTGTTGCCACCAGCGTAAAGTATCCTGTGCTTGGCAATTAGGACATATAGCACCAGCAATAAATCGTTTTTTGATCATCCTAACCACTCCTTGATTAATCCCAACCTTGATGGCGTTGCTGCTCACCACGCATTTCTCGATCAAAAATATCTTCGAGCTCTTTGCGGGCCTCTTTTTGACGTGATGCTAAATTAACCTCTTCACTATGTTGAGGCAGCAGATCCCGTAATGCTTGGCTATCTATTCTTCGAAAATGAGCTTGGGCACGGTTGGCTTTATAAGGATGCATGCCTAAAGATATAAGGGCTTGGCGACCTAAATCAAGGGCACCTTCAAATGTTTCACGAGAAAAGCACTCAACCCCATGACTCAATAATTGGTGCGCTTCTACACGACTTCGAGCACGTGCCATTAATTTCAATTGCGGAAAATGTTGTTGGCAAAGTGTCACAACCTCCATCACTTCAGAGGGGTCATCGGTACAGATAACCAAAGCTTCAGCATTATCAGCCCCAGCCGAGCGTAATAAATCTAATTGGGTTGCATCACCGTAATAAACTTTATAGCCAAACTTACGTAAAAACTGAATTTGACTAGGATCTCGCTCTAAAACTGTCACTCGAATTTTATTAGCAAACAGTAATCGCCCCACAACCTGCCCAAAACGACCAAAACCGGTAATTATCACTCGAGGTTGGCGATCAATGACATCCGATGGCGGTTGATGATTATCTTCAGCTTTAAAACTACGCACATACCAACGTTTTTGTAATTGCAAAATGAGCGGGGTGGTCATCATAGAAAGACTGACAACCACTAATAATAACGGCGCTAATTCACCACCTAATAAGCCACCAGCTTTAGCGGCGGTAAACAACACAAACGCAAATTCTCCACCTTGACTCAAAATAGCCGCCATTTGACTGCGAGATTTTTCCCCTACGCCAAATAAACGTGCGAGCAGATACAACACCCCAGCTTTAATCGTCACTAATGCAATAACAACGGCTAAAATTTGTAATGGGTACTGCCATAGCAATCCGAGGTTAACTGCCATACCAACCGAAATAAAAAACAGTCCCAGTAATAACCCTTTAAACGGTTCAATCGCAATTTCAAGCTCATGTCGATATTCACTTTCTGCCAATAATACCCCAGCAAGAAAAGCGCCTAATGCCATTGATAAACCTATCATCTGCATAATCAGTGCAATACCAACCACCAGCAATAAAGCCGCGACATTAAACAATTCACGGACACCACTCATCACCACATAACGAAATAACGGTCGCAATAAAAAATGTCCGGCAACGAGAAAAGTACCAATTCCACCCAGCATCCAGATGCCATCAAGCCAATTACCGCCCGCATTACCCGCCAGTAACGGTAATAGTGCTAACATTGGAATCACCGCAATATCTTGAAATAACAACACTGCAAATCCTGATTGACCAGTTTCGCTGCCGCTTAATTGTTGTTCGTCTATCACTCGTAATGCAATCGCAGTTGACGATAATGCCAACCCCATGCCAATCACAATCGCATCACGCCAACCAAGAGCTGGAAAAAAACGACTACAGCCCAAAGCAATTATTGCGATTACTACCGTAGTAATAACCACTTGGCTGCCACCCAAGCCTAAAATCGGTTTACGCATTTGCCATAGTTTTTTGGGGTTAAGCTCTAAACCAATTAGAAACAGTAATAACACCACCCCAAATTCAGAGAAGTGTAAAATGGCATCCACATCAGAAATTAATCCTAACCCCCACGGGCCAATGCCTATTCCTGCAATTAAATATCCGAGTACCGACCCTAGCCCCAATCGTTGTGCCAGTGGTACCGCAATAATCGCCGCCCCTAAAAAAACCACCATTACCAACAAAAAGTCATTATCCATGGTTAACTCCTGCTGCTAACGGTAATTGGGGCGCATATTGATGAGGATTAACTAACCACTGGTGGTACATTTTTGCATGCTGCTGCCGTTCAGCCTCAGGAATGCGCCGCGCCCAATGCAACACTAACGGCGATAACCACTGCATACGACAAAGATCAGCACATAACGCAAATGGTTTTAAAATGTCATCAATACTGCAACGATTATAACCATCAGGACTATAAGCCTCTGCCGCTCCCCCCGTGGTGATCACTGAGCGCCAGTATTTACCCGTCGTCGCTTTCCCCTCTCCATGGGCAAAGCCTTTACTTAATACGCGATCAAGCCACTCTTTGAGTAATGCTGGGCAAGAGTACATATATAATGGATGCTGAAAAATAATCACATCGTGCGCCATCACTAACGCTCGCTCAGCAACTTCATCAATAAAAAAGTCAGGATAAGTCGCATATAGATCATGCACTGTGACATGCGGTAAATGTTTTATTTCATTTAATAGCGTCTGATTCGCAACGGATTCTTGAGGATCAGGATGCGCAAAGATAATTAATATTTTTAAATCGGTCATACTGTCCTTATACGTGTAGTTTAATAAGGCGAGTAACGCCAACCTAAACTATAACCACCATAAATTGTTAACCATCATACCTAATTGTTACTTAATATGGGTGTTTAGTTGATATTTCTATTTTAGTCTGACTTCCATCACGACCATGCCAACGTGGTGTTAACTTGGCGTCAGGTTAGCCACTGGTTCAAGTTTGAGTTAGACTCCTGAGCATGATTCTTGTTTAATTTTGTGGAGCGGGCACGTCCCCGGCGCTATCGATGATTATCTTTTCAGATATCCAACTTCTACGTGGTGGTAAAGTTCTGCTTGAAAATGCCACAGCGACTATTAACCCAGGGGACAAAGTTGGTCTTGTGGGTAAAAATGGTTGTGGTAAATCAACCCTGTTTGCATTACTCAAAAATGAACTTAGTTTAGATGGCGGCAACTGTCAGTTTCCAAGTAACTGGGAGTTAGCATGGGTAGCTCAAGAAACGCCCGCCCTTGAACGCGCAGCAATTGAATATGTGATTGATGGCGATCGTGAATATCGTGAACTAGAGCGCCAATTAATTGCAGCAGAACTCGCAGATGACGGTAATAAAGTCGCTGAGTTACATGGCAAGATCGATACTATTGGTGGCTATAGCATTAATGCCCGTGCTGCAGAATTATTGAATGGTTTAGGTTTTTCACAGCATCAAATGCAGTGGAACTTAACTCAGTTTTCTGGTGGTTGGCGCATGCGTTTAAACCTTGCCCAAGCACTACTCTGCCGCTCTGACCTATTATTACTCGATGAGCCAACTAACCACTTAGATCTTGATGCCGTAATGTGGTTGGAGAAATGGCTCCAAAGCTATCGCGGTACCTTAGTACTGATTTCTCATGACCGTGATTTCTTAGATCCCGTCATCAACCGTATTATTCACGTTGAAAACCAAACCATGAACAGTTACACCGGTAACTACTCATCATTTGAAGTCCAACGTGCTGAGAAATTAGTATTACAACAAGCGATGTTCCAAAAGCAGCAGAAACAAATGACGCACATGCAGTCATATATCGAGCGCTTCCGTTACAAAGCCAGTAAAGCACGCCAAGCCCAAAGCCGTATTAAAGCCCTTGAACGAATGGAAAAAGTGCTACCCGCGCAACTTGATAATCCATTTAGTTTTGAATTCCGTGAACCAAGCGCACTGCCTAATCCTATTTTAATGATGGATCATGTGGCTGCCGGTTATGATGACTTATTGATACTAGAAAAAATTCGTTTAAACCTCGTCCCTGGAAGTCGAATTGGCTTACTGGGTCGTAATGGTGCGGGTAAATCCACCTTAATTAAAATGTTAGCTGGCGATTTACCCGCCAAAGCCGGTGATATGGCTTATTCACAAGGGGTTAAAATTGGTTACTTTGCCCAGCATCAATTAGAGACCTTGTATCTTGATGATACGCCGGTTCAACATATGGCACGTATTGCGCCTAACTCAACTGAACAGCAGTTACGTGATTACTTAGGTAGCTTTGGCTTTATTGGCGACAAAGCCCTTGAAAAAGTAGGACCATTTTCTGGTGGTGAAAAAGCACGCTTGGTATTAGCGTTAATTGTATGGCAACGCCCAAACCTATTACTGCTCGATGAGCCGACTAACCACCTTGATTTGGATATGCGTCAGGCATTAACCTTTGCGTTGCAATCTTATGAAGGGGCAATGGTAATTGTAAGTCACGACCGTTACTTACTGCGTGCCACGACTGATGACTTATATCTAGTTCATGATCGTCAAGTGGTGCCATTTGATGGTGATTTAAATGATTACCATAAATGGCTTACTGAGCAGCAACGCAATGAACGCCGTGAACAACAAGCAGCAAAACCTGAAACCAGTAAAGATAATAGCGCTGCTTCACGTAAAGAACAAAAGCGTTTAGACGCGGAATTCCGCAAGCTGACAGCACCAATTCGTAAAGAAATCACCAAGCTCGAAAAGCAAATGGATAAGCTTAATGAGGTCATTACTGCCGCAGAAACGGCATTAAGTGACAGCACGATTTATGAACCAGAAAATAAAGCGCAGATGAATGAACAACTCAAACTTCAAGGCAATGCAAAATCCGATCTTGAAGATATAGAAGTCGCATGGATGGAACTGCAGGAACAATTAGAAGAAATGGAAAGCCAGCTTAACGCTGAGTGATCATTTAACGCCGTAGCAATGATGTTATTACTACGGCGTTTTTATTTGAAGAAAGGACATTGACATGCAGCCATTTACTGCCGCAATTGGATTGCGCAATCCCCACCTGCAAACCTTATTGCCTCGATTTATTCGTCGCCAACCATTATTCACGCCAACGACGCAACGACTTGAAATGCCTGATGGTGATTTTGTTGATCTCGCTTGGACAGAGCAACCTAATCTTAATAATCACCACCAACCGCTGATGATTCTATTACACGGTTTAGAAGGTAGTTTTAACAGTCCTTATGCTAATGGCTTATTGATGGCAGCTAAGCAGCAAGGTTGGCTCGGAGTGATGATGCATTTTCGAGGTTGCAGTGGTGAATTAAATCGCCATCCGCAAAGCTATCATTCTGGTGAAACCAACGACGTCCATTTTTTTATTCAATGGCTACGCCAACAATTTCCGCAACGACCGTTTATCGCTGTCGGCGTTTCCCTTGGTGGTAATGTCCTGATTAATTATCTTGCGACCTACCCCAACAACGAACTAATTGCAGCCCAAGCGATCTCACCACCGTTGAATCTAGCCTCATGCTCTGATCGTATTCAACAAGGGTTCTCGCGTATTTATCAACGCTACTTACTCACATCGCTCAAACGAACCATAGCCAAAAAAATTGACCGTCAACCTCACACGATGCCAGTTAACCGGCAACAGTTAGCCTCAATTAGCAGTGTGTGGCAATTTGACCAAGCCATTACGGCACCACTACACGGCTTTAAAGATGCTGATGACTACTACCACCACTGTAGTGGTTTGCGTCTGCTGGCCAATATCTTGCAACCCTTACGAATTATTCATGCTGCAGATGATCCATTTATGTGTCGTGATGTGATTCCTGCACAACCATTGCCAGCTAATATTCGTTATGATTTATCGGCAACAGGGGGACATGTTGGTTTTATTGGTGGCAGTTTGCTTAAACCACAGTTTTGGCTAGAGCACACCGTACCAGAGTGGTTTCAATACCAATTAACGCAACACCAATCAACATCAGCTTATAATGACTGAGTTTGTTTCAATCACGTTTAAGAATATACTGCAGCTATTATTTTATTAATCATTTAAGAAGTTGTAATGATTATTCCTTGGCAAGACATCGCTCCTGAAACCCTAACCAATCTCATCGAACAATTTATTTTGCGCGAAGGTACCGATTATGGTGAAGTAGAAATCAGCCTTAGTGATAAGGTCGCTTATGTTCGCCGTCAACTGCAGACTGGTGATGCGGTTATTGTTTTCTCTGAATTACATGAGTCAGTCGATATTAAACTTCGCAATCAAATGTAAAAAAAAACAATATTTATCATTATAAAAATTCGCCCTCGCCAGCACTTTTATCACTTAAAACCGACATTTACGCAAAGCTGTAGTAACATTTATTATTGTTCTTTTTTTGTTATTAACATGTAGTAATCACAACAAGGTGAGTTATGTCGGTAAAACACCCTATTATTGCAGTCACTGGTTCATCAGGTGCTGGAACGACCACAACATCTGAAGCCTTTCGCAAGATGTTTAATATGATGGACATCAACGCTGCATGGCTAGAGGGTGATAGCTTCCACCGCTTTACTCGCCCTGAAATGGATTGTGAAATCCGCAAAGCGAAAGAACAAGGTCGTCATATCAGCTACTTTGGTGCAGAAGCCAATGACTTTGAACAATTAGCTCACTTTTTCAAACAATACTCTCAAGATGGTAGCGGCAAGTTTCGCCGTTATCTGCATACCTTTGATGAAGCCGTACCTTATAATCAAATGCCCGGTACTTTTACCCCGTGGCAACAATTGGCTGAAAATACGGATGTGTTGTTTTATGAAGGTCTACATGGGGGGGTGGTTGATGGCGATATCAATGTGGCTCAACATGTTGATCTACTTATCGGCATGGTACCGATTGTTAACTTAGAATGGATTCAAAAAATTATTCGCGACACCCGTGATCGGGGCCATTCTCGTGAAGCAGTAATGGAATCAATTGTGCGCTCAATGGATGACTATCTTAATTACATCACGCCGCAATTTTCTCGTACTCATATTAACTTTCAACGGGTACCAACTGTTGATACCTCAAATCCTGTCAGTGCCAAAGGGATTCCAAGTTTAGATGAAAGCTTTGTGGTGATCCGCTTTCGTGGCTTAAAGAATGTCGACTTTCCGCATTTATTAGCAATGATTCAAGGTTCATTTATGTCACGCCATAATACTCTAGTTGTCCCAGGCGGCAAAATGAGCTTTGCGATGGAGCTAATTATGCGGCCTTTACTTGAACAACTGATTGAAAATGGCCAGATCGGCTAATCGTTACTTGCGTAATTAACGGTCACTAGTATCAGTAACCGTTAATAATGATAGTGTTTACGCCACAACAATCTCATAGCTGTGGCTCAGCTCGACCCCTTTACCTAACATTAAACACACTGAGCAATATTTTTCGAGTGAGTCAGCAACCACTTTACTGACTAATTGAGGCTCTAAATCATGGCCACTAACCACGAAGTGTAAATTTGCATGAGTAAAAATACGTGGCGCTTGCTCACGACGCTCAGCAGAGATATTCACTTCACAGCCAGTGATCTGCTGTTGTAAATCTTGTAATCCACTCACAACATCAACCGAGCTACAACCACCAGCGGCCATTAACACTAATTCCATCGGACTTGGTGCTTTATCACCACCATTACCATCTAAAACAACACTATGGCCTGATGATGACTGACCAACAAAAGTCATATTTTCAACCCACTTTACTCGTGACTGCATCTCTATCTCCTTTCGCTATATTATTCAGATATTAACTCTATTTTTGTTGATAATCTCATCAATGTAAACGCTATTTATTCCGGCTAATGCTAATTACGTTGCATATTTAAACCACCCAAATTAACTAACAAACCCACATTAAAACTATGCTTTTGGTGACTAACTCACAACGATGTGATCATGTGCACACTTATCTCTCATAAATGAGCGAGTCAGCTAGATCAATATCAAGAAAAAACCCTAAAAAAAGGATACAATCTTAACAAGTTCAAGTTAGCTTGCAGCCCAGCAGCTGAGTGAATAACCCCGCCAGCAAACAGTTTTGTTGAGTTATCTTCACAGAACATATTGTTGGGCAACATATGCAGAGGAAGTTAGTAATATGGTTCCAGGTAAACCGCAGACAGATCCAACTTTAGAGTGGTTTCTTTCCCATTGTCACATTCACAAATATCCATCAAAGAGCACGTTAATTCACGCTGGTGAAAAAGCAGAAACTTTGTATTACATCGTGAAGGGTTCTGTTGCTGTATTAATCAAGGATGAAGAAGGTAAGGAAATGATCCTTTCTTACCTAAATCAGGGTGACTTTATTGGTGAACTCGGCTTGTTCGAAGAAGACCAAGAGCGTACCGCTTGGGTTCGTGCCAAAAGCCCTTGTGAAGTTGCAGAAATTTCATTTAAGAAATTCCGTCAGTTAATTCAAGTTAATCCAGATATTCTAATGCGTCTATCTGCTCAAATGGCATGTCGTTTACAAGTGACAAGTCAAAAAGTAGGTGATCTTGCATTCCTTGATGTAACAGGTCGTATTGCACAGACGTTACTTAATCTTGCAAAACAACCCGATGCAATGACACACCCAGATGGCATGCAAATTAAGATCACTCGTCAAGAAATTGGCCAGATCGTAGGTTGTTCTCGCGAAACAGTGGGTCGTATTTTAAAAATGCTTGAAGAGCAAAATCTTATTTCTGCTCACGGCAAAACAATCGTGGTTTACGGTACACGCTAATTATTAGTCGTACCTTAATCGCCGATGAAACCGCAGCTTATACCTGCGGTTTTTTTTGATCTCAACGCTCTCTAAATAGCACCATAAAACAAACATTGACGGAGTTAGTATTACGGTTAAATTTTAATTTGTAATCACATTCATTCATGCTACATTTCGATTACAAATGGATTTCTTAATCAATGATGGTCAATATGGATATTGAACGCTTTTCTACTAACAGTTTCACCACCGTACCAGGGGTGTTAACTAACCAGCCCACAACCATTGAAATGACAGGGTTTAGCGATAGCCGTTGCTACCTTGAACAACAAACAGGATTACGTCGCTGCCCAGCGGATGAATCAGGCGTTTGGGGTTCACCACTAGATAACTAGCTAGCAATAACAGCACTGATTTAACTAAGTGCTGTTGTTATTACTGCCATTTTCACTATCAAGTACTCAGTTAACTATTGGTACTTTCAAATATTTTATCTGCCGAGGCTGTAACAAAGCCGCTATACAATTCACCATTCGGTTGTGGATAGCGTTTAGCAAACTCGTAAAATCCACCAGGGATCTTATAAACCCCATCTCGAAAACTAACCCCAACCTCATCAGCCATCGTTGCCGATTGCTCTAACATTACCGTCGCATCACCTTTTATGTCTCCGCCTGTCTGATTAATCACAAACTGGTTATGACGCAATAAATGGTTTACCTCTTCTAAACAAGTAAATTGCTCGAGCTGATTAATACTTACCGTAAAATGATTAGCACCAAAACCGTGCGCCGCAACCCAAGCTGCATACTCACTTTCAGCCGCTAAAAATTGATAGGTTGAAAAATCAAGTTGCCATGGACGACCGCCATAAACAAAATCAGGCTGGCGAAAATAATCATCATCGACCTGATCTAATAAACCGCGCACTGCAAGTTGTAATTCGGCCGAACAGCCGCCCAACTGCAATTCACTAATAAAAACTTTGGGTAGTAAAGGGTTTTGGTGAGCAAAATATTCGGCATACAGCTTTTTAGCACTAAAATGATATTTAGCTTGCGGTTGATAACCTAAAGCAATAAACGGAGCAGCAACAACCGCTAAACCACACTTAGGTAATCCAAAGCTACGTAACGCGATATGATCATTTAATAATGCGACATCTTCGGTTAATAATCGCTGTATTTGCACCGCTGATGGACATAATCGCTGACTATAATCGTGCCACAAGCTATCAAAAAGTTGCGTAATCGATTCCATAACCTACCCGCTTATTTAAAGCATAATTACTTTATAGATATTAGTTCAAGCTCACACCAGGCGCTAATTGCGATGGTAATTGTAATTGTTCCCCTTCAACAGATGCCATTGGATAAGCACAGTAATCCGCAGCATAATAAGCACTTGGACGCAGGTTACCTGATGCACCAGGACCACCAAAAGGAGCATCGCCACTGGCGCCAGTTAAAGGCCGATTACGATTAACGATCCCGGCTCGAATATGTTCAATAAAATAATACCATTGTTGGACATCGGTTGATATTAACCCTGCGGCGAGCCCATAACGCGTTTGATTAGCACTCACCACCGCTTGGGTAAAATCATGGTAACGACTGACCTGTAATAGCGGCCCAAAATACTCTTCATCCATCAGCTCCGTAATAGCACTGACATCAATAATAGCCGGTGTAACTAACGCACCTTGCCCTCGTGTTGCGGCTAACAAAGCAACGCCACCCGCGTTTATTAATTGCTGCTGATTGACAATAATTTGATCGGCAGCCACATTTGATATCAATGGCCCCATAAAAGGTGCCGGTGTTGCTAATGGATCCCCCACTATCAATTGCGACGCGACTGTCACCAACCGCGCTAACAATTCATCCCCCGCTTTTCCTGCCGCTATATATAATCGCCGCGCACAAGTACAGCGCTGTCCCGCACTTAAAAAAGCTGACTGGATGATGGTATACACTGCCGCATCAATTGCGCCATATTGTGGGCCAACAACCAATGGATTATTACCCCCCATTTCTAAAGCCAACATTTTTTGAGGCTGCCCTGCAAATTGCTGATGCAATAAATGTCCAGTGTGAGCACTACCAGTAAACAATACTCCAGCAACCCCTGTTGCCGCAGCCAAAGCCATTCCTGTTGAACGTCCACCTTGCACTAAATTAATCACCCCAGCAGGGATACCCGCCTGCTGCCACAACTCACACATCAGTTGTGCCGTTTTTGGCGTCAGTTCAGACGGTTTAAACACCACTGTATTCCCTGCCAGAAGTGCTGGAATAATATGGCCGTTGGGTAAGTGAGCTGGAAAGTTATAGGGGCCAAATACCGCCATGACACCCAAAGGACGATGGCGGACAATCATGGTTGTATCGGCTTGTTGCCGTTGGCGCGTACCAGTACGCTCATGGTAAGCCTGAAGTGATAATGCTACCTTAGCAATCATGGCTGCCACCTCAGTGGTACTTTCCCATAACGGCTTACCTGTTTCAGTGGCAATAGTACGAGCAAGTTGTGGCTGATGTTGCTGCACTAATTGAGCAAAGCATTCTATTACCGCCAATCGCTCACTAAGAGTGGTATTACGCCAAGTTAAAAACGCAGTTTCTGCGGTGGTAACAGCGACTTCAACTTGCACTGTCGTTGCAGCCTTACCTTGCCAAACCACACTACCATCATAAGGATTGAGTGATTGAAATTGCTCACCAGCGCCTGCTAGCCATTGGTTATTAATCCATAAGCTCATTCGTCTCTCCTTATTATGATAGTGCAACTAACCGCACTTCATCACCAATAGCGATATTAAGTGCGGTAGCAACATCTGCAGCCATCGTCACTTGCCCTTGTGAATTAACCAACAACGGTGCAGCTACCGCTCGAAACCCGGCTAACTCACAATTGGAGACTAAATAATATTGCTCACTCGAGTGCTCGCCAATATTCACTCGACACCGCTGCGAGTGACGAACTGTTTCTATATTACGCACATCACATTCAACACTCGGACCTGCGTCAAAAATATCGACATAACCACGACAGCAAAATCCCTCTTGTTCTAATAGTTGTAATGCTGGGCGAGTATCGACATGGACTTGCCCTATCACCGCTTGCGCTTCTTTACTAAGTAAATTGACATAAATCGGTAATTTCGGCATTAAATCAGCAATAAATCCTTTGCGTCCAATCCCAGTAAGATAATCAGCATAGGTAAAATCAATCGAAAAGAAACTGTCTTTAAGCCATTGCCAAAAAGGAGAATTACCCTGTTCATCAGACACACCACGCATTTCAGCAAACGCAATCTCAGCAAACCGTTGCCGATGTTCAGCCATTAATAAAAATCGTGATTTAGACAATAAACGGCCGTTGATGCCTTGGCGCCACTCAGGTAATAAAAATAAACTACAGAGTTCAGTCTCTCCCGTATATTGGCTCCCCAACGTCAGTACCTTCACCGTGTTGTGTACCCCTAAGCGGCGTGAAGCATGGGTGACAGTACTTAAGTGATAATTATAAAAAGGCGCATCAAGACCCACTGTTGCCTCAATCGCGGTAGTACCCACTATTTGGCCACTGACACTATCAACAGCAACCAATAAATAGCTTTCTTGTCCGGGTGAAGTCACTGTCGCGTTAAAGCTTGCTTGAGAATGGTTAATTCGAGCACGGAGTATAGTTTCATTAATAGGTAGGGAGGTAAAACCATGACCCGATGCTTCAGCACATAGCATCAGCGCAGGATAATCAGCAGCAGTAATAGGACGAATAATGAGCATTACATTTCCTCCTGATGCAGGCAATGACAACAGCCATTGCCTGGGTATAAATTGGTATCAAGGTTGCTATTTATCACCTAAGCAACCCATCACAATTAAGTCGTCGCGTGATATAACTTCGCAATCGCAGTTTCTAAACGCAGCATTCCTTCATCAATATCGGTTTTATCAATCACTAACGAAGGGGTGAAACGTACGACATCGGTGCCAGCGACTAAGACCATTACGCCTTCATTGCCCGCTGCAACCAAAATATCTCGTGCTCGACCCTGCCACTCTGGGGTTAGCACCGCACCCAGTAATAAGCCTTTACCTCGAATTTCACTAAAAATAGGATAACGTCGATTAATTCGTATCAATGCCTCACGAAACCACTGCTCGCGCTGTTTAACCCCCGCTAATACTGCTGGTTGGCTGATTTCATTGATTACCGCCTCAGCAACAGCACAGGCCAGTGGGTTACCGCCATAGGTCGAGCCATGAGTACCCACTTTTAAATGAGATCCGAGTGCTGTTGTCGTCAGCATTGCCGCCACAGGAAAACCGCCACCTAAGGATTTAGCAGTGGTAAGAATATCAGGGGTGATACCTAAACCTTGATAAGCAAACAACTCGCCAGTACGACCATTTCCGGTTTGGACTTCATCAAAAATCAGCAGCGCATGGTGTTGATCACACAACTGACGTACCCGCTGCACAAACTCCAGACTTGGGCTAATCACTCCCCCCTCACCTTGCAAAGGCTCCATCATCACGGCACAGGTTTTATCAGAAATTAACTCAGCAATCGCAGCTAAATCATTATAAGGAATATGAGTCACTGCTTGTGGTTTAGGTCCAAAGCCATCGGAATAACTACTTTGACCACCAACAGTAACGGTAAAAAATGTCCGGCCATGAAAGCCGTGATGGAAGGCAATAATTTGATTTTTCTCAGCACTAAAATTATCAACCGCATAACGACGGGCTAATTTTAATGCTGCTTCATTCGCTTCTGCGCCAGAATTGGCAAAAAAGACTTTTTCAGCAAAGGTTAATTGGGTCAGTTTATCAGCGAGTCGCAGTGCTGGCTCATTGGTCATGACATTACTTAAATGCCACAACTGTTGTGCTTGCTCGGTCAATGCCGCCACCATCAGTGGATGACAATGACCTAAACAACTCACCGCAATCCCGCCAGCAAAATCAATATACTCACGTTGCTGTTGATCCCACAACCGCGAACCTTGACCTCGAACAGGAATAATATCCATTGGCGCATAGCAAGGTACCATTACCTTATCAAACAACGATCGTTGTAGTTTATATTCAGTTGCCATCACACTATCCTTCTGTGCTTGATGCCTTATTATTAGTATTTACATTTTATTAACCTTTGCCAACAATGACAGCTGTTTTTATTCACACCAAAGTGTTAACTAATAAATACACTACAGATAGTTATGCATTATTTACGCTAGATTATTAACCCGCATTGATGACCAACACCCTTTCCTAAGCGGAAATAGTTGTCACCACTCGCATAAAGTTGCAATCGAGACAGCACAGCAGCTGTCTTATAAATAAGTAATATCGATAACTAATAAGAAGTTCAATGACAAAATCATTGATAACAAGAAGAGTAACGTACTTACTACTACCGTAATAAGCACGTAAAAATAGCAGTATTAGCGTTGCAGAAAGTTAGCCAATAACGCATGGCCTTGCTCAGTCAAAATACTTTCAGGATGAAATTGTACTCCTTCCAGTGCTAAGGTCTTATGCCGAATACCCATGATTTCATCAAATTCACCATTTAATTCAGTCCATGCGGTGATCTCAAAACAGTCAGGTAAAGTCGCAGCCTTAACCACTAACGAATGATAGCGCGTAACGGTTAAGGGATTATTAAGCCCCTCAAATACACCGCAATCAGTATGGTAAATCGGTGAAGTTTTGCCATGCATCACTTGCCGTGCCCGTACCACATCACCGCCAAAGACTTGCGCTAACGACTGATGGCCAAGACAAACCCCAAGGATTGGTAATTTACCCGCAAAATACTCAATCGCTCGCAATGAAACCCCCGCCTCATTGGGTGTACATGGCCCTGGCGAAATCACTAAATGGGTGGGCGCTAAAGCTTCAATGGCCGCGATATCAATCTCATCATTGCGGGCAACAACAACCTCTGCCCCCAATTCACTGAAGTATTGATAGAGGTTGTAAGTAAATGAATCATAGTTATCAATAATTAACAGCATACTACAACTAAGCTCTTATTTTTAACTGTCGGCGACAGCTATTAACTAGCGACAAAAAAGCAGAGCCTAAGCCCTGCTTTTTTAATAATTGTTATTACTAACGCTTATGGGCGAGCAACAAAACCAACGGCATGGTAAGCTTTTTTCAATACTTCAGCAGCGCGTGCTGATGCTTTATCTGCACCGGCTTTCATCACGCTATCAAGGTAAGCACGATCATGACGAATACGTTGGTATTCCGCTTGTACAGGCTCTAGCATTGCAACTAACGCCTCACCCACATCTTTCTTAAATGGACCGTACATATCAACACCAGCATACTGAGCTTCAATCTCAGCAAATGTTTTGCCAGTAGCACCAGAATACAGACCCATTAGATTTGAAATACCTGCTTTTTGCTCAATATCATGAGCAATACGTGGTGGCATTTCTGCATCCGTTTGCGCTTTATTGATTTTCTTTAAAATTGACTTAGGATCTTCAAGTAAAGTAATAACGTTCTTACGGTTATCATCTGACTTCGACATTTTCTTGGTCGCATCTTGTAAGCTCATCACGCGCGCACCAACCGTTGGAATATACGGTTCTGGTACTTGGAAAATTGGGCTTTCAGGAGTGCTGTAAAGATTATTAAAACGGGTCGCTATATCACGCGCTAGCTCTAAATGTTGCTTCTGATCGCTACCTACTGGCACTTGATGAGCACCATACAATAGAATATCTGCAGCCATTAGCACTGGGTAACCAAATAAACCCGCATTAACATCATTCGCATGACGAGCTGATTTATCTTTAAACTGTGTCATACGGCTTAGTTCACCCATTTGGGTATAGCAATTTAATAACCAACCAAGTTGCGCATGCTCAGGAACATGAGATTGTACAAACAACGTACTTTTTTGCGGATCAACACCAACAGCTAAACAGATAGACAAAGCATCTAAAGTTGCTTCGTGTAAAGCTTTAGGATCTTGACGTACTGTGATGGCATGTAAATCAACCACACAGTACTGGCAATCATAATCATCCTGCATCTGTTCCCACTGACGCAGCGCACCAAGGTAGTTGCCGATACTCAATTCACCAGAAGGCTGTACGCCACTTAATACAATGGGTTTACTCATGATCAGGCTGTCCTGTTAATATCTTTAATTGTATTGACGAAAGGTACTAATAACGCCGTTATCAGTACCTAATGTTATTGTTTTTAGTGTACACCGTAATGTACTAGCAGCCTAGTTTAACCACATCAAGTAATTGCTTGAAGTGATCACAAACAACATCTGGCTGACTATCACTGATTGGCTGACCATAGTTATAGCCATAAGTCAGTCCTAATGAACGGCAGCTAGCGGCTTGTGCGGCAAGAATATCGTTACGCGAATCGCCGACCATCAGTAGTTGAGTCGCAGCAATATGGTGTTTCTCCATTAGCCAATGTAGCGCAAAAGGATCTGGCTTTCTCAATGGGAAAGTATCACCGCCAATCACATCCACAAAATACTCACTCAAACCATGTTCTTCAAGCAAATGCGGTACAAATTGTGAAGGCTTATTGGTTACGATAGCCATAGCAACACCCGCTTGATGTAAGCTGGCTAACGTCGTTTTTACATCGGCATACAAGGCACTTTTTTGGTGGCCACCAGCAGCATAATAATGATCAAATAACTCACGCGCTTGACGCTGTAATTGCGGGTCAATTTGAGGGTCAATATCAACACTACGGCTTAATGCTCGGCCAATCAAAATATCAGCACCATTGCCAATCCAAGTTGTCACTTGTTCAACAGTGACACCTTTGCGACCAAGGTGACGCATGGTCAAATCAGCAGCATCGGCTAAATCAGGTACGCTATCAAGTAAAGTACCGTCTAAATCAAACGCAATAAATTTAATATTTTCAATCATGTTTTCAGGGATCATTAACGCTTAGCCTCAGCTAACTGTGCACGCATTTTATCAATCGCGACTTTATAATCAGGTTCATTAAAAATGGCAGAGCCAGCAACAAACATATCAGCACCAGCGGCAGCGATTTCACCAATATTATCAACGTTAACACCACCATCAACTTCTAGGCGAATATCACGACCTGAAGCATCAATACGCTGACGTACTTGACGTAATTTATCTAAAGTACTTGGAATAAATGACTGGCCGCCAAAGCCTGGGTTAACCGACATAATCAAAATCATGTCAACTTTATCCATAATATAATCAAGATGATGTAATGGCGTTGCTGGATTAAATACCACCCCAGCTTTACAACCATGTTCTTTAATCAGTTGCAGAGTACGATCAATATGATCGGTCGCTTCTACATGAAAAGTGATCATCGTTGCGCCAGCTTTGGCAAAATCAGGAATAATACGATCGACAGGTTTTACCATTAAATGGACATCAATCGGTGCCGTAATCCCGTAGTCGCGTAATGCTTTACAGATCGGCGCACCAAACGACAGGTTTGGCACAAAGTGATTATCCATAACATCAAAATGGATAACATCAGCACCCGCAGCCAATACCTTTACTACATCTTCACCTAAACGGGCGAAATCAGCAGACAAAATAGATGGAGCGATCAAAAAGTCCTTCATGTTTAGCCTCTCTACACTAGCGATAAAAACAACAGGCTCGGTTTACCAAGCTTTCAAATTGCTGTCAGTCTACCCGATCCCCTAGGTGTTGTCTTACTGGATTTATTTATTGCTGCAGTTAGCCATAGTTATCACTGTGACCAGCGACAGAGGCACTACAATCAACAATAACGTCAGCAGAAAAATGAGGAAAGGAAGTTTATGATTCAGAACGCTGGCACAATATGGAGCATAATAAAAAGTGTTCTAGCAGCATTATTTGGAGTGCAATCCCAACAACAACGCCACCAAGACTTTAATCATTCAAGTCCATGGCCATTTATTATTATTGGTGGGATCATTATCGCGATATTGGTAATCGTATTAATTGCTATTGCCCATCAGGCAACAGCATTATAAATCAAGCATTTATTCGTTATCGGTGGTAACTGGTGTTTTAAATAATGCCAACAATTCATCGACTTTATTGCGACCACTACCATTACGACTAATGGTGCGTTTAACCCTTACCACAGACAAATCAGCCCCGGTATATAAACGGCGGGTTAATGGCGTATCATGATTAGAAATCAATACCGCAATATCACGCTCAGTCGCGGCTTTCTCTGCGACATTGGCTAGGGTTGCCTGATCATCCAAACTAAAACCATTACCAGAATAAGAAGTAAAATTAGCCGTAGTAGATAATGGCGCATACGGTGGATCACAATAAATCACACTGCCTTTGCGAGCCCGTGAAAATGTTTGGCTATAGCCTTCACACACAAAAGTCGCACGTTTGGCTTTTTCAGAAAAATAATACATTTCAGCTTCTGGAAAATACGGTTTTTTGTACGATCCAAAAGGTACATTAAACCCGCCTTTTTTATTATAACGGCATAAGCCATTAAAACCGTGGCGATTTAAATATAAGAAATAAATTGAACGCTGATAAGGATCAGTGCTGTTATTAAACTCTTCTCGAATACTTAGGTACGCTGCTTTAGTATTATATTCAGGCGTGAATAATCGGCGTACATCTTCAATGTAACGCTCAGGTTCTTGCTTAATTATATTATATAAATTAATCAGATCTGGGTTGATATCCGCTAATAGGTACTGCTCATAATCAGTATTTAAAAATACCGAGCCAGCCCCCACAAAAGGCTCAACCAATTTACGCGCGGGCGGTAGGTGTCGTTTAATATCCTCGACTAGAGAGTACTTACCCCCAGCCCACTTCAGGAATGCACGATGCTTTTTCATTAAGCTGACCCACCACCACTTACAAGAATGTCACGAAAGGTCGCGGATTGTACCTCATTTACACCCTATGCTGATACCAATTAGCATAAATAACTACCATTAATGGCTTTATTTTAAGCGATTCATTTCTTGTTGAATATGTCGGTAAGGTTTCAGCCACGGTTTTAGCTGCTGTAATGATGTTGGCAATTGTGTTTTTGCAGTGCGAGCTTGCTGAGCCGTGGCATAATTACCCGTCACGACAATGAACCACGACTGCTGATTACGTTCAGTTTGGTAGATCATTGCAGCTGCCACATTATGGGTCATTATAAACTCTGCTGCAGCGGCAAGACTGCGAGTCGCTGCAAGTTGTAATGCATAATGATCTGGCTTTACTGCTGCCAATTGCTGCTCATTAGCGGCTAATTTAAGCGACCAATCTAACTTAGAGGCTGGTGCCGATATTACAGCGGCAGACAATGGCTGCGTGTCAATAATCGCTGGCGTACTTTCAGCTTCTGTAGCTTCTGTAGCTTCTGTAGCTTCTGTAGCTTCTGTAGCTTCTGTAGCTTCTGTAGCTTCTGTAGCTTCTGTAGCTTCTGTAGCTTCTGTAGCTTCTGTAGCTTCTGTAGCTTCTGTAGCTTCAGAATGACCTTTCAAAGCATGATCGTCAATCATGGCATCAATTTGTTGTTCAGAGATTACTATCCGTTCATGAACAGTCTCTTCTTGGCGACCAACGGTTAAACCTTGCGTATTCACTTGTGGTGGTAATGGCTCTTTATCAATCGTCACAACAGCCGCGGCTGATACAGGAGCATTCGAAGCAACAGTAGTTGAAGACTGACTATCTACCGAGCGAGGAGCCATGAACCAATAACCAATAGCAATTAAAACAATAAGTACAATAACGATCGCTAACGGTAATAATAATCTTTTTTTGGAATTCAAACTCATGCTTATACCTTCAGCTTGAGAGGGACGTTGCAACACAACTGATCGTGGAAGCAGCATTAATAACCGCTGTTTTAACGTTGGTCGAGAAGGTGTATCTGACTCATCGTTAGCAACCAATATTTCGCTAAATAAAGCCACTTCTTGATGACTAAAATCATCAATCTCCAACTCTAGCGGAATAATATCAGAATCATGGCTAACATGAGCTAAAGTTTGGTTTAACTCGCCACGATTAGCAAATAATATGATATTAAGTTGTAGTTGTGGATGTGGATTGGCATACAGTGATAATGCCCATAATTCAGCAATTAAGCCGTCACTAAGTAAATGTGCATCATCGATCACTACCATCAGTTTATGTTGATGGTGAGCTAATAAATGCTCCGCACTTTGGCATAATGAATCATGTTCATTAAACATAGCTTGGCTAACAAATTGCTGTAACAATAAGGTTCGATGTTGAGCATCAGTATACCCAGGCTGGCACATCAATAATATTTGACGACAGTCAGTGGCATAATGTTCAAGGAAAGAGTGTGCAAGCCAAGTTTTACCTGAGCCTTGTGCACCAGAGAGGTGAATAAGATGAGAGCCAAACCGAGTCAGAAACCGTACTCGAGTCAGCAACTGGATCTGACTATCCAGATCCAGTTTTTTTGCTTTCGTCATGCTGGTCATCAACGTGCTACAACTTAACGGCCAATAACATCCTGAAGCACATCAAAAGGTACATCAGCCACAACTTCTGCACTACCAATCGCCGTCGGTAATACTAAGCGTAGCTGACCTGACAATACTTTTTTATCTCGCATCATATGCTTAATAAAATCGTCAAAAACCATAGTTTCAGGCGCAACAACGGGCAAGTTTGCTCGCTGATGCAATGCAATAATCCGCATCACATCGGCATCACTGATCAATCCCTGCTTTGCTGCAGTATGTGCTGCGAGAACTGTACCTGCTGACACCGCTTCGCCATGCAGCCAGTTACCGTAACCCATTTCTGCTTCAATAGCGTGACCAAAAGTATGGCCAAGATTGAGTAACGCCCTTACGCCTGATTCTTTTTCATCGGCAGCAACAACATCAGCTTTAATTTGACAGCAACGGCTAATGGCGTAAGACAACGCATCATTATCCAATGCATGTAAGCGCTCAATGTTATTTTCTAACCAAACAAAAAAATCATAATCGGCAATAATGCCGTATTTGATAACCTCAGCCAACCCTGCAGCTAACTCTCGTTGCGGCAATGTATGTAAACAATGATTATCAATAATCACCGCTTTAGGTTGGTAGAAAGCACCAATCATGTTTTTACCCAAACGGTGATTAACCGCAGTTTTTCCACCGACAGATGAATCCACTTGTGCTAACAATGTTGTTGGCACCTGAATAAAATCAACCCCTCGCTGATAACTTGCCGCAGCAAAGCCAACAATGTCACCAATTACGCCGCCACCTAAGGCAACTAAAATCACATCACGGCCATAATTACCTTCCAGTAAAAATGTCATAATACAATTGAACGTATCGAGGGTTTTGTACTGTTCACCATCAGGCAGAGAAAGTAGTGCCACTTGGCACGATAATGAACTGATGGTAGCCATTACCTGATCCGCATATAACGGGGCAATAGTGTCATTGCTGACCACAACTACTCGTTTACCTGCAGATATCGCAGATGCAAACAACGCCGAGTTGTCGAACAACTCGGCGCCAATTGAAATAGGGTAGCTTCTGTCATCTAGATTGACATTGATCCGTTCCATGGTCAGCTTCTCTTTTTAATTAATTAACGCTCTTCCAGCATCTTGATGATTTGGTTAGCAACTACTTTCGCACTTTGATCATCAGTACGAACAACGTAGTCAGCAACCTCTTCATACAATGGGTTACGCTCTGCTGCTAGCTCTTCAAGCACTTCACGAGGCGTGTCGGTTTGAAGTAATGGGCGTTTTTTATCACGTTGAGTACGAGCTAATTGCTTTTCAATAGTCGTCTCTAGATAAACAACAATACCACGAGCAGACAGGCGATTACGGTTCTCTTTATTAATAACAGAGCCGCCACCCGTTGCAAGAACAATACCTTGCTCTTGTGTTAGGTCATCAATCACAGTTTCTTCGCGAACACGGAAGCCGTCTTCGCCTTCAACATCAAACACCCAACTAATATCAGCGCCAGTACGTTCTTCTATCACGGTATCTGAATCAAAGAATTCCATATGCAGCTGTTGTGCAAGGTGTCTACCAATTGTGCTTTTGCCGGCACCCATAGGGCCAACCAAGAAAATATTTCGTTTTTCAGCCATTTTTAGCAATTTACGCGCGGTTAATAAAACGACACCACCCGCAGGCTCTATTAAAATAAGCCCGAGGCGCCAAGTTCCTCACATATATTTCGTGATAAGACAGAAAATTATCTCAGGACTGACTACTATTTTGCAATAGCTAGTCGACATCAATCGATATTTTATTAAGCCTGTCTTACCCACAGAGGTTGCCATAATGGCTTACCCGAGGTCTGAGGTCAATCGTATTAAGCTCGTAAATATCCTAATAATAGCTCAACAACACTCTTAACACCCAAGCAAGCTAAAAGCATAACTCAATGAAAAAAAACAACTTTAACACACAACCACCCTGCTACAACATTGATTAGAACGGTTGTCAGTAAAATGGTTCGATAAGTGAAAAATTATTGCATCACAATTTTTGGCGTCACAAAAATCAATAATTCACGTTTTCCAAGTTCTTCCATTTTATGCCTAAATAATGCACCAAGCACTGGAATATCACCAAGAATAGGCACTTTACGAACACTATTGTTAACCTGATTTTGATAAATACCGCCCAATACAACCGTTTCACCATTATTGACTAACACTTGGGTACCAATACGCTGAGTTTTAATTGCCACCGCAGTACCAACTCCTGTTGGAACTTCCTCACCTTTACTGTCTTGAGTTACTTCCAAATCCAATACCAGCTTATTATCTGGAGTGATCTGAGGCGTCACCATCAGGCTTAAAACTGCCTTTTTAAAATCAACCGACACAGCGCCACTTGAGGACGCTTCTAGATACGGAATCTCGGTGCCTTGTTCTATATAAGCGGTTTTTTTATTAGTCGTCATTAACCGTGGACTAGAAATAATTTCGGCTTTACGCTCTGACTGCAAGGCTGATAATTCTAAATCTAACAGTACATTACCCAATTTTGCCACTTGAAAGGCGATACTTGCAGCCCCCCCTTGGGTTGCACCTAAATTAACATTAAGAAAATCATCAACCGTAGTATCATCTAGCAAGCCAGAACTACCTAGGTTGCCTTCAATGGAACCACCGATGGCCGTATCGCCATCGATACTTGATACACCCCAGCGAACACCTAATTCATCAATATTACCTTCATCAATAGTGACAATACGTGCTTCAATTTGAACCTGCTTCACGGGAATATCGAGGGCCACTACTATCTCTTTAATGCTGGTGATACTTTCAGGAGTATCTTTAATTATCAATGCATTAGTTCGTTCATCAACATGTAACGAACCACGTTCAGACAGCATTCCAATCCCATCACTAGCGCCCCGCAATAATTCTGCAATATCAGTCGCTTTCGCGTAGTTAATCTGAATCAGCTTCGAGCGTAAGCTAGCTAATTGTTGCTGTTTACGAGCAGTTTCCATCACTTGATGATCATTGGCGGCTAATTCTGTTTTAGGTGCGACCAATAATACTGAGCCACGAACACGTTTATCTAACCCTTTGGCTTGGAGGATAATATCCAGCACTTGCGGCCATGGCACGTTATCTAAACGCAACGTCACATTACCACTGACGGTATCTGCCACCACTAAATTAAAATCGTTATAGTCGGCAATTAACTGTAATACGTTACGGACAGGAATATCTTGAAAGTTAATTGAAATGGGCTTGCCCTGATAAGAAACCTTAGTTTGAGCTGCCGTTGATGTCGATTTGGGTTGTACTCGCTGAGTTATAGTAACCTCTAAATTATTTCCTCGAAGACGATAATCATAATCGTAGCCCGCTGCTAAATGAAACACCAACCGTGCACCACGAGGGATGTTACTGGTATCAATGCTATTAACAACCGTCGCGAAATCAACCACATCTAAAGTATGTATTTGTTCATTGGTCAACTGAGTATCAAATATATCCAGTTGTAACTGCTTGCCTTGACGACGAAAATCAACCAATGATTGAGGCCGTTGTAACTTGAGAGTTAATACACCTCGACCTTTACCATCACGACGAAAGTCAATCTTTTGAACTTGATTAGTGATGCCACTTATAGGCGCTGCTGTCACACTGGTGATGGTAACTCCCCCCCAGCACATTAACCATACACTGACGAAAATCTGGCGGCTAAGCCCCCATCTATTCCCTTTCATAACTCATCCTTGATTAATGCTGAACTAACGCCAGCTTTGCAGGCCGTGTTAACCAACAACCTTTGCCATCGGGTAATGTTTCTTCTATTTCAATGACGTCATTCGTCACTTTTATTACTTTGCCCCGATTAAGCCCAACAAACTGTCCCGGCTTAATTCTGACCAACTCTCCTTTAGGAGTGTAAATCAACCCCCACAGTTGCCGTTGATGACCAATAACCCCTTTCATTACCAGTTGCTCTAACGGAAATATTTCGAGTGCTGTTGGTTGAGGGTTAATGGGTGGCTGCCAGCAACTACTATCCGTTTGTTTCGCTAATAGTAACTCTGGCTTAGGTCGTAAAAACGGTACCCGCTTGCTGGTCATCACAAATGACTCTGCAACAAAAAGATAAGGAGCGGCTAATGGCTTCACTTTAGCTTTGGCATTAGTGTGAGTTTTAGCAATAAATTGCTCGACTGAATCGGTATTGGCCTGACACCCCATTAACAACAACCCTAACGGTAGTAGCAATAATAGTATTCTCATAGAATCCTCATGATTGCGGGGTTTTAAAGCGGTATGTGGTAGCTGATACTGTCAATGACAATAACTCTTCTAGGCCTTGGCTATCAACGCGCGCTAATTCAACATTACGTAAATTAACAATTCGAGGTAAACGTGCAATTGCCTCTGCAAACTGACCAATCTGTTGATAAGAACCCGTTAATTGCATATTGAGTGGTAATTCGTAATAAAGATCATGTTCAATCCGTGACGCCCACTTAATCGACTGAAAAATCAAGCCATTTTCAATACCAATATCATTGATACTCGCAAGTAAACTCGCTAATTCTTGCTCTTCAGGTAATTGTTGAATTACTTCTTGATAGCGACGGTTAAGCTCAATCACTTGCTCTTTAACCCGTGGTAATGCTGCCACCTGGGCTGCTCGACTCACTAACTGCTCACGTAAGGTTATTTCCTGCTGCTTTTGCTGATCTAAAACAGCGGTTAATGGCGTCAACCAATACCAGTAACCAAACACCGATAGCAATAATGTCATCACGACCGCAATGAGACACTGGGGTAATAATGGCCACTCAGTGATTTCATCTAATTCTAATTCACGCCAGTCAATCACGGTCGCTTCTCCACTATTGCCGTCGCATAAGTTGTCTTAAGTGACGGCTTATTAATGGTTGGCGCAGTTAAATCAAACGATGCATTAAATTGTGATTTTTGTTGTTTATCACGACGTTCCGTCGTGACTAAGGAGTGCATTTCAATATTATTAAACCATGGTGATTGCTCAGCTTTACCAAGTAACGCTGCTAAATGACCATTAGTATCTCCAAAGCCATCTACTTTTACGCGTTGCGAGGCTAAATTTACCCCATCAAGATACACGCCAGCAGGCACTACTTCCGGTAATTGATTAAGCAGTTGGGTAACCCGATTACGTGATAACTGAATATCAACAATTACTTTTAATCGCTGTTCAATCGCCTCACGCTGTTTATCCAACTTCGGTAAATAAGCCAAGCGTTGATCTAAGCTGGTTAATTCCTGCTGCAGTTGATGATTACGGTTCTGCTGTTGTTGGTGCTGGGTTTCTATATATTTCGCAATAGCGCCATTACCCGCAATGGCCACAACAACACTTGTCGCCAGTAATCCTAAGAAACGTTGTTTGTGCTGCTTACGTCGCAGCTCACGCCACGGCAATAAATTGAGTTTATCGATCATGCTAGCCCTCGCAACGCTAACCCTGTCGCAACCGCATACTGACTCGACATCATGCGAGGTAATTCAACTTTCTTGGCACAACTAAAATGCTGAAATGGGCTAACCCAGACCGCATCCAGACCAATTAAGCGTTGTAGCAATGATGCCGAAACCAAATCTTGACCACCACCACCGAGCCATAAGCCTTTGATACCGCTACGAGGATGAGTAGAGTTATACAATTGAATTTGACGCTTTAGCTGTTCTGCTAACTGCTTAGTAAATTGTTCGGCATGATTACCACCAAACTGCGTTACGCCATCCAGACTGTCAAACATGCTAGTACCAAATCGAATTTCACGATGATAAACAGCGCTGCCTTGTGGTTTCATACAAAATTCCGTATGCCGCTTGCCAACATCAACCACCCCCCATTGATTATAATGGCTGCCCATTTCAGCAAAATGTTCAGCCAACCATAATAAGGCATGAGTTTGTAATTCCATCACTTTTGGTTTAAAACCAAGTTTAAGCAATGCATTAACACGGTTATCTATCGTTTCTCGACGCGAAGCAAACACTTGAAACGGGGTTGTCGCAGCAACATCGCTAAAACGGTCACTGATTAATGGGAAATAATCAAACCACAGCTCTTCAACTGGAAACGGCGACGCGGCCCCTAAGGCTTGTGTGATAGCGAACTCTGCCTCTTCTTCACTGAGGTTGCTGCCGAGTTGAACAACTTTACTGATCACTGCACTATCAGGTAGCGCTAAGGTAACGACTTTAGCTTGCCACGGTAATTGCTTTTTAATTTGACGCATTGCTGACAACAGTTCAGCATTATTCACGCTATGCTGATCGTTTATAACAGTTTTAGTCAACTCAACCTCAGTAAATGCAACTAACTCAAACTGCTCTTTTTTTTGTTGTAAAACCACAGCTTTGATACTGTGATTGCCAATATCTACCCCAACACTTAATGGGTTCCGAAACATCCGTGTTATGCTCCCATGTGGCGAAAAAACAAACTATTTCGAATAAACACCATCAACGGCATTAATTAATTTTTTGTTATCTTTATACTTGAAGGTAAAAGATAATGGATAATGACCGCCAGAACGATGGCGTAACGGGAAATCTCAAGTGAAGTTCATAAAGCGATTACTAATACTTGCATTAATTTGCATCATTCTTGGAGTGGGTACTATTTTTGGTTTTTATTTATACCTAAAACCAGACCTTCCTGATGTTGCTAAATTAAAAGATGTCGAGCTCCAAACACCACTCAGGGTGTACAGTGCTGATGGCGAACTGATCTCACAATTTGGTGAGAAACGTCGTATACCATTAACACTCAAACAAATACCACCACTGTTGGTCGATGGTTTTATTGCGACCGAAGACAGTCGTTTTTATGAACATCATGGCGTTGATCCAATTGGTATCGCACGTGCAGCTTTTGTGATGTTAACCACTGGTCATGCACGTCAAGGCGCGAGTACTATCACTCAGCAACTTGCACGAAACTTCTTCCTCTCAAATAAAAAAACCTTCTCACGTAAAATTCGAGAGGCGTTTATTGCGATACATATCGAGCAAATTCTAACTAAAGATCAAATACTCGATCTTTACCTCAATAAGATTTATCTCGGTTATCGTGCTTATGGTGTCGGTGCCGCTGCACAAGTTTACTTTGGTAAAACTGTTGACCAGCTAACCTTGAGTGAAATGGCGGTGATTGCAGGCCTACCAAAAGCACCATCAACCATGAACCCTATTTATTCGATTGACCGTGCGACAACCCGTCGAAATGTGGTGTTAGATCGAATGTACAAAGAAGGTTACATTACCGAAGCACAAATGGATCAAGCTCGTTCAGAGCCAATTGTCTCCCATTACCACCGCGCTGAAATTCAACTTTATGCACCATACGTTGCTGAACGCGCGCGTGCATGGATGGTTAACCGTTACGGTGAAGATGCTTACACTAAAGGCATGGATGTTTACACCACCATTAACGCTAAGTTGCAGCATGCAGCCCAGCAATCAGCGGTTGATAACTTGCTAACTTACGATGAACGTCACGGTTATCGTGGCGCAACGGCAGTGTTATGGAAGCCAGGCCAAACACCACTTAATGCCAACCAAATCGTTGAAAAATTGAGCAGCCAACCGACTTATGGTGAGTTAATCCCGGCAGTAGTCACTCAAGTTAACCAACAAACAGCAACTGTGGTTACTAAGCAAGGTCAAACCGTCACCTTACATTGGGATGGTATGAAATGGGCACGTAAGTTCCTAACCAACAAAGCCCAAGGGCCAGCACCAACAACAGCAGCGGAAATTCTAACTGCAGGTCAACAAATCTGGGTTCAGAATAAAGCGACCACAGTGGCAGCAACAGCAGACACTGCAGCAGTAACGACTAGCCACTGGGTATTAAGCCAAGTGCCAGGTGCGAATACCTCTTTTGTTGCGATGTCGCCAGACAATGGCGCGATATTGGCTATGGTCGGTGGTTTTAACTATACCCAAAGTAAGTTTAACCGTGCCACTCAGTCGATTCGTCAAGTAGGTTCTGGTATTAAACCCTTTATTTACTCAGCAGCGATTCAAAAAGGGCTCACATTAGCAACCCTTATTAATGATGCGCCAATCACCAAGTGGGACAAATGGCAAGGTACCGCATGGCGACCAAAGAATGCTGATGGCCGTTATGGTGGTCCAACTCGTGCACGTATTGGTTTAGCACGTTCAATCAACGTCATGGCTATTCGTGTGCTACGCATGGCAGGTTTAGATTACACCATTAACTATCTGACTCGTTTTGGTTTTAAACGTGCCGATCTTCCCCATGCAGAACCACTAGCATTAGGTGCGGGTAGTTTAACTCCACTAGAACTCGTGCAGGGTTATTCGGTATTTGCCAACGGTGGTTATGCGGTAAAACCATTCTTAATCAATAAAGTTGATAATAGTAATGGTGAGTTGATCTACAGCGCGAATCCAAAAATTGTCTGTAATGATGTTTGTCAGAGCCAAAACCCACAGGCGAAAATACAAGTAGCATTGGCAACAGCAGCAGCAACGGCGGCGGAAAATGCTCCTGCAGATCAAAAACCCGTCACTCCTGTCACTGAAAAGCCAACTATAGCCCAACTAGAGCAAGTGATTACACCGCCAGCGGTACGCTATGCTCCAGAAGTGATCAGCGAGCAAAATGCGTTCCTTGTCCGTCAAATGTTATACAGTAACATTTGGGGCGAGCCAGGCCATCTTTACGGTACAGGCTTTAGAGCTCGCGTACTGGGCCGACATGATATTGGCGGTAAAACAGGTACGACCAATGACTCGAAAGATGCTTGGTATACCGGTTTTGGGCCAAATATCGTCGCCACAACTTGGGTGGGTTTTGATGATCATCGCCATACACTAGGACGTACGAGCTTTAATAAAAACCTCGGTAAAAATCAAATTACTGGTGGCGAATATGGCGGTAATGCGGCGCAACCTGCATGGATCAACTTCATGCGTACAGCATTGAAAAATACGCCTGAACAGCCGTTACAAATTCCAGCCGATATCGTCAAAGTACGTATTGACCGCGCAACGGGTAAACTGTCAGATCGTGATGATGCAAGCTCAATGTATGAGTACTTCATCAAGGGTACAGAACCGACTCAATCTGCAAGCCAAGTCAATTCAGAACAGAAATTTGATGCGGAAACTGCGGAAGAGCTATTCTAAATTTAATTTTTAAATACAAAGAGCGCTAATCAGCGCTCTTTTTTTTGGTTAAAATTTCACTTCACCCTCAGTGCGAAATACTATTTCTGCACATGGTTGGCAAAAATCTGTGGCATTTTAGACTTAATGACTTCAGCTAATTTCTCATAACGCGACTTTAATGGTGAGCCAGGGCGGTAGGCTAATGTAATTAAACGAGTCGGTTGTGGGTGCTCGGCAGCAATATAACAAACCCCATCACGACAATGTTCTTTTGGTGTCGCTAGTTGTGGTAATAACGTGATACCACTTCCTGCAGCAACCATATTACGCAGTGTTTCAAGGCTCGTTGCTTTAAAACGACCATCATCACGGGCGCCAGCAGCGAAACAAAAACCTAAGGCTTGATTACGTAAACAGTGGCCATCTTCTAGCATTAATAATGTCTCACCATGCAGACGCGACATATCAATTTCTTTTTCTTGTGCCCAACGATGCGTTTCAGGCACCGCTAGCATCATCGGCTCGTCATATAACGGTAATTCAATAAAAGGTTCACTTTCTTTTACTGATGCTAAAATCATGCAATCTAACTTGCCCTCTTCAAGTTGTTGCACTAATTGATGCGTTTGCGCTTCATGTAAAAATAACTCTAAATCAGGAAAAGCTTCTTTTAAGGTGGGAATGATTTGCGGTAATAAATATGGACCTACAGTAGGAATAAAGCCAATATGTAACGGTCCGGCCATGCTTTCTCCTTGTAAACTAGCAAGTTCGGTCAATATCTTGACCTCAAGCAACACTTTCTGCGCTTGGGCGACTAAACTCAATCCCGCATCGGTAAAAAGTACGCGACGACTGGTTCGTTCTAATAGCGACACCCCAAGTTCATCTTCTAATTTACGAATTTGACCACTGAGGGTTGGCTGACTGACATAACAGGCTTCAGCCGCTTTACGAAAATGTTTATGTTCAGATAGGGCGACAAGGTACTCAAGATCTCGAATATTCATTAGCTAGGGTTACCAATAGGAATCAACTATCAAAACCATAGCAGTAAACGATTAGAACTATCAAGAGTAAAATCGCATAATTACTTCATCAATATGGAGAACATATTTACGAAGCTCCGATTGCATTAAATTAATTTATATTTTTTAAGGAATCACATTATGTTCGCATCTAAAGAAGGTCAGCCAGTACCTCAAGTTACTTTCCACACCCGTAAAGGTGATCAATGGGTAGATGTAACAACAAACGAGTTATTTGCTAATAAAACTGTGGTTGTATTTAGCCTACCAGGCGCATTTACACCAACATGTTCTTCTAGCCACCTACCTCGTTACAACGAGTTAGCATCAGTATTTGCTGATAACGGCGTTGACGACATTCTATGTGTATCGGTTAACGATACGTTCGTAATGAATGCATGGAAAGCAGATCAAGAAGCAGAAAACATTACCTTCATTCCTGATGGTAACGGTGAATTCACTAATGGCATGGGCATGCTAGTTGAAAAAGATGACCTAGGTTTCGGTGCGCGTTCATGGCGTTACAGCATGCTAGTGAAAAACGGCATCGTTGAGAAAATGTTTGTTGAAAACGAAGAACCTGGCGACCCGTTCAAAGTTTCAGATGCAGATACTATGCTGAACTACATTGCTCCAGAGCAAAAGTTACAAGAATCAATTACTGTATTCTCTAAGCCTGGCTGTCCTTTCTGTGTGAAAGCGAAACAGAATCTGATCGACAAAGGCCTACAGTATGAAGAAATCATTCTAGGTAAAGATGCGACAACGGTATCTTTACGTGCCATTACTGGCCGTAGTACTGTTCCTCAAGTATTCATTGGTGGTAAGCACATTGGTGGTAGCGAAGAATTAGAAATTTTCTTAGGCTAATACTCCACGATTAAAGCGTTAACAAAAGCCCTCACTTCGCGAGAACTGAGGGCTTTTGCTATTTTTAAACAGCTTCAATTGCTACCGATCAAGCGACATTCGTCGTGGCAATCCGTTGTGCTTGATCAAGCCACACCTCTAACGCAACCTCATCACAAGCATGCTGACGAGGACAACGATCACAATCTTTCATGACTTTTTCAGGTAGTAATGCTTTTGAGGTTGGGGTAAAGCCACGCTTCATAAAGAACTCTGGCACACGGGTTAGTACAAACACTTTTTTAATCGCCATTTGAGCGGCTTTCTCAAGTAAGTGATCGACAATCGCTTTACCCTGCCCTTGTTGCTGCCAACCAGCCTCAACCCCTAATGAACGAATTTCTGCCAATCCAGAATCATAAACATACAATGAAGCGCATCCGGTAACAACGCCATGATTTTCAGCAACGGCAAATGAACCAATATCCCGCACTAATTCATTACGATTACGCGGTAAATTCTCACCGAGCCCAGCCCAATACACCACCATTCCCTCAATGGCATCCAGATCCGTTAACCGTGCACCGCGGACTTTTACATCGGGTGAATAACGCTTATCAAGCCGCTTTTCAGCTTGCCCAATCGCGTAATCAACTTGATTTGGTGCAACACCACCGAGCGCGCACCGCTTCTCTAAACACGACTCAATCGTTAAAATGGGATAGACATCAGCTTCAATCACTGTTGAAAATTGTTTCATTTCAGCCAATGATAGCTCTTCCAATGCGCAACCTTTGGCGATTGCAGCGACTACCGCAACCCCAACAATATGGTGTGCTTCACGGAATGGAATGCCTTTAGCAACCAAATAATCCGCTAACTCAGTCGCATTAGAGTAACCTTGCATCGCGGCTTCTAAAGTTCGATCTTGATTAACTTTGATGCCATCAAAACATAGTGCTGCCATTTCCATGCAATCATGCCAGCTATCTAATGCGTCAAAGAGTCCTTCTTTATCTTCTTGCATATCTTTGTTGTAAGCCAATGGTAATGCTTTTACCGTCATCATCATCGCAGTCATAGCACCATAAACGCGGCCACATTTACCACGAATAAGCTCTAGTGCATCTGGGTTTTTCTTTTGTGGCATCAACGACGAGCCAGAAGTGACGGCATCATCAAGTTCTATAAAGTTTGATTCACCAGAGTTATAGAAAATTAAATCTTCAGCCATACGGGATAAATGCAGCATTGAAATCGATGCCGTTGATAATAACTCCATCACATGATCACGATCAGACACTGAATCAAGACTATTACGGGTGGCGCGATGAAAGCCAAGACTATGTGCTAATACTTCACGATCAATCGGATAAGCGGTACCTGCTAGTGCACCAGAGCCAAGCGGACAAGTATCTAACCGCGCCATGGCGTCATTTAAGCGCGAGTGATCACGCTCTAGCATTTCTACATAAGCTAAACACCAATGGGCAAATGTTACTGGCTGAGCCCGTTGCAGATGCGTATAGCCAGGCAGTACTGTCGCTTGGTGTTGACGAGCGACAGTGACTAATTGTTGTTGCAGTTTATCGAGCATTAATAATAGTTGCTGACCTTGCTGACGGCACCAAAGTTTAAGATCCGTTGCCACCTGATCATTACGTGAACGACCGGTATGAAGTTTTTTACCAAGATCACCCACTTTCGCAATCAGTTGCTGCTCAACCCAACTATGAATATCTTCGGCGTCTGAAGTCAAAATCTGCTCAGGATCTTCCATCACCGCTAACTTAAGTTCGTTTAAAGCCAATTCAAGTTGTTGTTGCTCTTGTTCGGTCAACACATTCACTTGGCGCAGGGCTTTTGACCAAGCTATTGAACCGACAATATCTTGCTCTGCGAGTCGATAGTCAAAACGCAGCGAATCATTAAATTGTTTGAATCTGATGTCAGCTGCCTGACTAAACCGTCCGCCCCATAATGCCATGGTGAATCTCCTTTACTGTCCAAGTCTAATGATATCGATAAGCTTAATGTTGCAGTGAGCGATACACTCGCTGCAACGTAGTCACAATATTGGGTTAATTATTTTTGCTTATTAAGCGCACGAATTCGACTCGCCAGAGAATACAAACGAATAAAACCACCAGCATGACTGTGATCATAAACATCATCTTCGCCAAAAGTAGCGAACTCTTCTGAATACAAACTATTGAGTGAACGCTTCTGAATAACGGTTGCTTGACCTTTATAAAGTTGAATGACTACTTCGCCCGTCACATCTTGCGCTAACGTATCAGCAGCAGCTAATAACGATTGGCACAGCGGGGTAAACCAACGGCCATCATAGATAAGGTGCGAGGCTTTAAGCCCAATGGTTTGACGAAACTCAAATGACTCTTTATCTAGCACTAATTGTTCAACCGCCCGCAGTGCTTCCATCATAATGGTGCCACCAGGCGTTTCGTAACAGCCACGAGATTTAATGCCGACTAAACGGTTTTCAACAATATCAATTCGGCCAACGCCATGCTCAGCGCCTTTTTGATTGAGGTAATTAAGCGCGTTATAAGGTGTCATTGGCTCGCCATTAACCGCAACCACTTCACCTTTTTCAACTAAAACGGATACTGTTTCTGCCTCATCAGGCGCTTGCTGAGGATCTTGTGTCCACACCCAACATAAATCATTCGGCGCGTTCCAAGTATCTTCAAGCACCCCGCCTTCAGTTGATACATGCCATGCATTAGCATCTCGTGAATAAATTTTTTCTAATGATGCGCTACAAGGAATATTACGTTCAGCTAAGTAATCAAGCAGCGCTTCACGGCTACGTAAATTCCACTCACGCCATGGTGCTATCACTGTTAGTTGCGGTGCAAGTGCAGCAAATGCACCTTCAAACCGTACCTGATCATTACCTTTACCGGTACAACCGTGGCACAAAGCATCAGCACCAACCTCTAATGCACACTCTACTTGTGCTTTGGCAATAATTGGCCGTGCCATTGAAGTGCCCAGTAAGTATTTACCCTCGTAAATTGCCCCGGTTTTCAATGATGGATAAATATAATCCTTAACCATCTCTTCTTTTAAATCGGCGATATAACATGACGATGCACCTGACGCGATAGCTTTTTCTTCAATCCCAACCAGCTCTTCTTCGCCTTGACCAACATCAGCCACAAACGCAACCACTTCACAATCGTAATTTTCTTTTAACCACGGAATAATCGCCGAGGTATCTAAACCACCTGAATAGGCCAATACTACTTTGTTAATCTTACTCATCTGCTGCGCTCCTTTCAGCCTTGTCGCGGTCATCCCGTTCAGGCACTTTTTTCAAAAATATTAATTGGTCGTCATAAATCAATGCGACTTAACAAACATAACCTTCGTAAACATTACGTTAATAAACATACTATTAAGGCTTGAATTTGGTGCCAACACTATCGCCCGCTAACAGTGCATTCAACTTTTCGGGATAACGCCAACTAGCAACTTCAATCGAACGTCCTAATGCATTAGCTGCTGAAAATGCAGCGCGAACTTTGACGATCATGCCGTCAGTGATCACCGCTTGAGCAATTAATTCTTCGGCCTCGGTCTCAGTCAGTTGCTCAATTAAATGACCTTTACCATCAAGCACACCGCTCACATCTGATAGTAAAACCAACTCACCATCAATAGCTGCTGCAACGGCTACCGCCGCTTGATCGGCATTAACATTCATCATCTCGCCATTACTATCAAGCCCAATTGAACTGATGATTGGTACAAATCCGAGCTGCATCATTTGGCTCACCAAAGCACCATCATTAGGCTCAGCATGACCCAC
Source organism: Photobacterium kishitanii (assembly GCF_003026355.1). Lineage (GTDB taxonomy): Bacteria > Pseudomonadota > Gammaproteobacteria > Enterobacterales > Vibrionaceae > Photobacterium > Photobacterium kishitanii. The sequence goes on from NZ_PYON01000010.1 coordinate 44,176, forward strand.
GGCACCTAACTCAGGATCTAATTGAGTCACGCGACACAAACCACCATCAGCTAAACTCAAGCCGACAGCTGCGACTCCCGCTTTTAATGCCTGTCCCTGTAACATTTTATTGGCTGTACCTGCTAATGCGCCGGTAATCAAACCGATTTGATCACTCGGTGTAACTCGTAATCCTTGCTTTTTTATGGTTGGCAATTGCAGTTTTGTCATTAGCTCATCAACTAAATAACCACCACCATGAACAAATAAAATAGGTCGCTGTGAGTTCGCCTGATAAGCATTGATGGTGGAAAATAACCGTTCTAAAGTGAGCTTAGATTCTAATGCAGCGCCACCTAACTTAATCACCAGAGGGACTTGATTCATCGTGTTACTCCTACACCAACGCAGTTAATTGAGAAAAGCCATTTCGAATATTTATGCATTGCATTGCTTGCGATGCTGCACCTTTCAATAAATTATCGATCGCGGCTGTCAAAATAATATGCTCCCCCTGCACCTGCCAGCCAATATCACAAAAACAGCTACCGACAACATCGTCAAGTTGAGCCGTTTTATTACCAAGTAAACGCACTGCATGTTGATCGCCAGTCTTTAAATATGCCGACTCCAGCACTGCTGTAACATCATCAGCTGTCACACCAGAGGCTAATTTAGCGGTAATAGTGGCTAAGATCCCACGCTTAAAATTGCCTAAATGAGGGGTAAAAATAACGTCGCAGTTAAGATGGTGGGAGATTTCAGGTTGGTGGCGATGAGTAAACAAACCATAAGCATGCAAACTCACTTCACAAAAACTATTGGTCATGGTGGCTTTACGGCCAGCACCAGAAACACCACTAACCGCATTAATAACTGGCCACTGCTGACGATCAAGCAGATCAGCTACCACTAATGGTTTTAGAGCTAATTGTGATGCGGTGGGATAACACCCAGGAACGGCAATCAACTGAGCTTGACGAATAGCGTCATCATTCCATTCAGCTAACCCATAAGCAGCATTATCTAACCACTCGCTATGCTGATGTTCAAAGCCATAATATTGCTGATAAAAATCATCAGCTTTAACTCTGAACGCGCCCGACAAGTCAAATACCTGACAGCCAGCATCAAGAAATGTCGTCGCAATATCATGGCTAACTTCATGCGCAGTTGCTAACAGCACAATATCTGCCGCGGCTGCCGTTGTTTTGATATCCGTTAAGGGCAATAACGGTAAATCGACTATTCCTTTTAATTGACCATGAAGATCACTCAATGGTTTACCAGCATCAAGGCTATTAGCTGAAACATATAACCCACTGAGTATTAACTGTGGATGACGGCTAACCATTTTTGACAATTCTGCGCCGGTATAACCACTGGCGCCAATAATAACAGTGTTTAACATCGCTAATTCCATCTGTAGTGATTGTCATCAAGCCGTAATTAAAACAATCGGGACTATGGTATAAAAATATGGGTGTCATAACGGCTAATGAAGGTGTGCTGTAACCAGCAGAGATGAGGCACGTAAAAGTACCTAAAGCAGAAGACTTAGCGTCGTCGAAGGGAGATAACGAGAGGTGTGTGTGTTTGGTTCATGATAATAACTTCCTGCATTTAACTATTAACCCTGAGCTATCCTTGCTCTGAGACAAATAAACAACCGTTGCTGTATATTCATTAATCTGAATTAATATGTTTACTGGTTAAATTACGTACTGTCAATGATTATGTAATAAAAAAATATATTTAATTATCTTCTCGTTAACCTTTACAACATTTAACCGTAACAGAAACCAACTATTAAAAGGCTTTTTTTTACTCTATCTAATTAATAACAAACAAAAATGTGCGTTGAAGATGGTAATAATGTAAAAAGATTACAAAATACAATCAATAGTATGACTAAAATCAATATCACCAGTTTTTATCAGCGATAAATATAATCTCTGTTGACCTATTACTAGATTCGCGGCTAGATTGTGGGGTAAAGGTTAAATTGGATGTAACAAAATTACGGAATGGATACGATATGAACGAGAAATACAGCGCGTTAACAAGTAATGTCAGTATGCTTGGCCATTTGCTAGGCAATACCATCAAAACAGCTTGCGGTGATGAGCTATTAGAAAAAGTTGAAACGATTCGTAAACTTTCTAAGTCAGCTGGTACTGGTAATCAAGATGACCGCGAAAAGCTAATTGATGAATTACAAAACCTACCCGATGATCAATTACTTCCTGTTGCTCGAGCTTTTAGTCAATTCCTTAATCTCACCAATATTGCTGAGCAATACCATACCATTTCACGCCAACGCGAAACCACTCTCTGTAGCCCAGATGCGCTCGATGAGTTGTTTACTAAATTAGTTGATAATGACGTTAATCCTGCTGACTCTTTAGCTGCCGTCAATGAGTTAAATATTGATCTGGTATTAACTGCTCACCCAACGGAAATTGCTCGTCGTACCATGATCCATAAATTGGTACAGATTAATAAGTGCCTATCGCAATTAGAATTAAGTGAACTATCAACAGCAGAACGAGCACGAGTTGAACAACGATTAGAACAACTGATTGCCCAAGCATGGTATTCTGATGTTATTCGCCAGCAACGCCCAACTCCAATTGATGAAGCGAAATGGGGTTATGCAGTTGTTGAGAACTCTCTCTGGCAAGCCGTACCTGAGTTCGTACGTCTGTTTGATGAAAAACTACAACAACATTTAGGTCAAAAATTACCTCTTGATGCAACGCCAGTTACCTTCTCATCATGGATGGGTGGTGACCGTGATGGTAACCCATTTGTAACCTCAAATATTACCCGTGAAGTATTACGCCTTTCACGCTGGAAAGCGGCTGAACTTTACCTTGGTGATGTACAAGAATTAATCAATGAATTATCAATGATTCAATGTAATGAGCAACTACGTGAGCTCGCCGGTGAAGAACATGAACCTTACCGTGCAATTTTAAAGCAATTACGTACTAAGCTCATTCTTACTCGTGATAGTTTAGAGGCTCAAATTAACGGCCAAACACCATTATCAACAGCCATTATTAATGATGTTTCTGAGCTATGGGATCCGCTATTTGCGTGCTATCAATCACTGCACCAATGCGGCATGGCAATCATTGCCGATGGCTTACTACTTGATACGCTACGCCGCGTGAAATGTTTCGGGGTTCACTTAGTACGACTTGATATTCGCCAAGAAAGCACCCGCCATGAAAATGTTATTTCAGAGCTTACTCGTCACCTTGGTTTAGGCGATTACAGCCAATGGTGTGAACAGGATAAAATTGCGTTTTTAGTCCGCGAACTATCATCTAAACGCCCATTACTACCACGTAATTGGGAACCATCAGCTGAAGTCAAAGAAGTATTAGAAACCTGTAAAGCCATTGCCGAACAACCTCGTGAAGCATTAGGCGCTTATGTAATTTCAATGGCTCGTACCGCATCAGATGTCTTGGCCGTACACTTATTACTGCAAGAAGCTGGTTGTCCATTCCGGATGGATGTCTGCCCATTATTTGAAACTCTAGACGACTTGAATAATGGTGCTGATGTTATTGAACAATTACTTAATATTGATTGGTACCGTGGCTTTATTCAAAACCATCAAATGGTAATGATTGGTTATTCTGATTCAGCCAAAGATGCTGGTGTGATGTCAGCGGGTTGGGCACAATACAGTGCGATGGAAAAACTGGTTGCTGTGTGTGAGCAAGCTGATGTTGAAATCACTTTATTCCACGGTCGTGGCGGTAGTATTGGTCGTGGTGGTGCACCAGCGCACGCTGCACTATTATCTCAGCCACCACGAAGCCTAAAAGGTGGTTTACGAGTGACTGAGCAAGGCGAAATGATCCGCTTCAAACTTGGTTTACCTGAGGTCGCGATTAATAGCTTAAGTCTTTATGCTAGTGCGACCTTAGAAGCAAATTTATTACCGCCACCAGCACCGAAGCAAGAATGGCGTCATGTGATGGATGAACTTTCTAGCGTATCGTGTGAATCATACCGTAACGTCGTGCGTAATAACCCGGAGTTTGTGCCTTATTTCCGCGCTGCAACACCTGAATTAGAGCTCGGTAAATTACCTCTAGGCTCACGTCCAGCAAAACGTAACCCTAATGGTGGCGTTGAAAGCTTACGTGCAATTCCATGGATTTTTGCGTGGAGTCAAAACCGTTTATTGTTACCGGCATGGCTAGGCGCTGGTGAAGCAATTCAGTATTCAATCGATAATGGTAATGCATTATTATTAGAAGACATGTGCCGTGAATGGCCATTTTTCTCAACACGTTTGGGTATGCTTGAAATGGTATACAGTAAAACCAACCTTGGTATCGCTGAATACTATGATCAGCGTTTAACCGCTGAAGCCTTATGGCCACTGGGTAAACAATTGCGCTCACAATTACAGCAAGATATTAAAGCTGTGCTGACTGTTGAAAATAATGATCACTTGATGCAACAAGATCCATGGGGCGCAGAATCTATTCGCCTACGTAATATTTATGTTGAGCCACTCAATATGCTTCAAGCCGAATTACTTTACCGTACTCGTCAACAAGAAGAGCTACCTAAAGAGCTTGAAGAAGCACTAATGGTTACGATTGCAGGTATTGCTACAGGTATGCGTAATACTGGTTAATCGACTTATTCTCATAAAAAGGCTATCTTTTGATAGCCTTTTTTTTTGAGTTGTTATTTACAACTTTGTTAAAAAAGATCGTAAAGTCTCACTTTTGATACAGCACTATATTGCCTATAAGGTCTAAGATAGATAAAGTGCAAATATGAGAAAAGATGAATAGATTTCAATCAGGTTGGTATTTTTTAGGGCTAAATTAACTTAGCGCAAGTTCACAAGATAATGAATTGAAACGCCTCATTAACAGATAATTCAACTAGAAGTATCGATATTGAGTCAATTAATGATATTCTATGCAACCGCAATTAGGCAGTGCAATAGCACGATTATAAATTAAAAACGTCGCTTGAAACGTTACATAATCTAAGCCCTATTGTGTTTTTTTATTTTATATATTTAACGGATAGAAGAGATGTCACTACCACATGTAATTTTAACAGTGCTTAGCTCCCGCGAAGCAACTGGTTACGATATAACCAAAGAATTTTCACACAGTATTGGTTATTTTTGGAAGGCGAGTCACCAACAGGTGTATCGTGAACTAAATAAAATGGCAACTAACGATCAAGTAACCTGTCGTCTTGAGCCTCAAGATGGCAAGCCAGATCGTAAAGTCTATTCTATTACCGATCTTGGCCGACAGGCTTTATTTGAGTGGTTCCAAGAGCCAGCACGTAATCCCACTACTCGCGATGAATTTTCTGCGAAGTTACTGATTTGTGGTATCCACAATTCATTACCAATGCAGCAGCAACTTGAAGCTTTAATTGATGAATCACATATTCTGATTGGTCATTATCAAGAGCTAGAGCAAATTCATTTTGGTGATTACAAAAATATGGATCGTCAACAACGTCTCGACCGTTTAACCTTGCGCCGTGGTCTGCATAACCGCCAAGCTTGGATATTATGGGCTGAAGAAGTATTAGCTGAACTTAAAGATATGGACAATGAAAATAGCGCAATCGCTATCAACTAAGCCATTATCAAATAAAAAAGCCGCAGTTTAACACTGCGGCTTTTTATTTCGATTCAATATCATCATTAATACATCAACGTATAAGTGATAACACTACTCTCTACAGCATAGTTGCTAACCGATTAATATCAGAGATTAACGCGCCAGCGGTGACATCACGCCCAGCTCCAGGGCCACGAATCACTAATGGATTTTCTCGATACCACTGACTTTCAATTGCAAAAATATTATCGCACGGTAATAAATTAGCCAGTGCATGTTCACTCGGTAGCGCTTCTAATCCTACATACGCCTTACCATGACGATCTAACCGCGCCACATAACGTAATACTTTATCTTCACTAACAGCACGGGCTAATTTTTCAGCCAACAATATATCAAGCTCTGTGGCTTGTTCAAAAAACGCATCAACACTTAACGCTTGTAAACTCAATGGTACTAATGACTCCACTTGCACCTGCTGTGGCTCAATCTCAAACCCAGATTCACGCGCTAAAATAATCAACTTACGCATCACATCACTGCCATCAAGATCATGGCGAGGGTCGGGTTCAGTTAGTCCTTGTTGCCATGCTTGTTCTAGCAATTCAGAAAAAGGTTGGCTACCATCAAATTGCTGGAATAACCACGATAACGTTCCAGAAAAAATGCCCGATATCGCTAAAATACAATCCCCACTTTCACGGAGATCGCGTACGGTATGGTTGATTGGTAAGCCAGCACCAACAGTGGCGTTATATAACCAATAACGGCTACTCTTGGCAAATGCATCGATGACCATCTGATACTCAGTCGTCGCCGCAGATCCAGCGATTTTATTGGCAGAGATCAGATGTAGCCCACTTAACGCAATTTGTGGATATAACGCCGCCAGCTGATGACTAGCAGTAACATCCACCATCACCACATCATCATAATCAACAGCTGCAAGTTGAGATAATAGCTGCGGCAGCTGATAATCAACCGCATGCTGTGGAAATTGCTCCAGTGCCGTTTGAGGTTCAATCCCCTGACTATTGAGCCAACACTGCTGTTGCCCAACAATACCAATTAAGCTAAAACGCATTCCATGTCGCAGTTCAAGAGCGGCTTTTTCACGGCTAAACAAACTCAGCCAATGACTACCAATATTGCCTTTACCACACAATACAATCCCAATACTTTTTTGAGCTTGAAATAGCGCTTGGTGAATAGCGTTAACTAACTTATCAGTTTCAACATCACGCAATACCGCCACTAAACTTAACCCTGATTCTGCCTCTGTCATAAATTCAACCGGCAATCCTTTTAATTGCTGATAAAAACCATGACAATGATTAGGGTTGTTCAATACTCCAGCGCCAACGGCTGCTACCATTGAAAAACCTTCACGTAAACGCAATTCAGCAGCAACGCCACTGTCTTGTAATAAACTCAAGACACTGTTTACCACTTCTTGGGTATACGCCAAAATAATCCGTCGTTTACCTTGATCGACCTTTTTAGCCAGGGGTTGTAATTGCGCCCGATCGAGCAGCTGCTGCACATCATGCTGTATCGACGCCAGCGCCATACCTTGCGGAACACCAAGCTCAATCAAACAGACATCATCTAATGATGAAATAATTTTAGCACCACGCCCAGAAGCTAATACACGTTCAACCCGAGTTGAACCTGATTCTGGCTGATGGCTACAACGTAAAGTTAAATCAATCGCACTTTGTGCAACAGGTTGTAATGTACGACTATGCAATACAGGTGCAGCAAGACGAGCGAGTTCATTGGCTTCATCTAACCGTAATAAAGGTAACAAACATGCATTGGTCACTTTACGCGGATCGGCACTATATACGCCTGCAACATCACTCCAAATAGTCACCCGTTCAACCGCAGCTAAAGCCCCTATCATAGTGGCAGAGTAATCAGAACCATTACGTCCCAAAAGTACGGTTTGTTGATATTGATTAGCAGCCATAAAACCCGTGATCACTAATCGTTGTTGAGGATGCTGCACTAATAACTGCTGTAATAATGGTTGTGATAAAACCTTATCCACTTCAGGCTGAATGGCATGATCGGCACGTAAAAATAACCGCGAATCTATTGCGACGGCCGCTAATTGATACTGATTAAGTAACGCTGCTAATAATCGCGCTGACCATAATTCACCATGGCCTAAAACCGCATTTTTAACCTCAGTCGTCAATGGTGACTCACCCCACTTAGCGATTAAGGCTAACTCAGCATATAGCTGCTGCTGTAATGATTGTGCTTGCTCTGGCTCTAATAATTCAGTGATTAACTGCTGTTGAAAAGTCCGAATTGATAATAAAGTGGCATGGGCTAAACGACCATCAGTAACCAATTGTTCTAGCCACAATAACAGTTGATTAGTGGTTTTACCTGCTGCCGAAACCACCACCAAATCATGGTTCTTAGAATAAGCGTCTAAAATCTCAGCGACTCGCCGATAACACTGTGAATCGGCAAGGCTACTCCCTCCAAACTTATGCAGCTGGCGCAGATCTTTTTTCATCAACATAGCTCCTCTGCAACGGCGAACGCTTGAGTGAGATCAGCAATTAAATCACGAGGATCTTCGAGACCAACGGATAAGCGCAGTAAAGCAGTTGAAATTCCCGCTGCACGTTGAGCTTCATCAGTCATTGCTCGATGAGTCATTGAAGCGGGATGAGCAATTAAACTTTCCGTGCCCCCCAACGACTCAGCCAATGAAAATAATTGCAGCGTTTTCACAAATAATTCAAGTTGCTGATAGCTACCGGCAAATTCAAAACTCATCATTGAGCCAAAACCACGCTGCTGGCGCTTAGCAATCTCATGTCCAGGATGGGTGGGTAAACTAGGATGATAAATAGTGCCAACCAGAGATTGTTGCTGCAAATAGGCTAATACGGCGGCACCATTTTCTTCATGCATTCGCATTCTAGGCGCTAAAGTGCGTAGGCCTCGCAGGGTTAAATAAGCATCAAACGGTGCCCCAGTCGCGCCAATACAGTTTGCCCACCAACTTAGATCTTCAGCAGCGGCTTGCTGCTTGGCAATAACCACCCCACCGACAACATCAGAATGGCCATTAATATATTTAGTGGTTGAATGCACCACAAAATCAGCCCCAAGAGACAACGGTTGCTGTAATAACGGCGATAGAAAAGTGTTATCAACCGCGACTTGGCAGCCAACAGCCTGTGCTTGCTGACTAATCGCCTTAATATCAATCACCCGTACCAATGGGTTAGACGGTGTTTCAAGCCATAACAAGGTTGGTTTTTGTGCTAAAGCAGCGGCCAATGCATCGGGATCAGATTGATCAATAAACAACACTTTAAAGTCCCCTTTGTGAGCGCGAGTACTGAATAACCGATAACTACCACCATAACAATCATGCGGAGCAACGAGCAGATCATTGGGGCCGAGCAACGCAGACACTAATAAATTCATTGCCGCAGTGCCACAACTGGTCACCACCCCACCAGCTCCCCCTTCCATGTCACTCAAAGCATCTGCTAATGTGTTACGGGTTGGGTTACCCGAACGTGAGTAATCGTACTGCGGTAGCTCACCGAGTGCTGGAAAGCTATAAGTCGAAGTTAAATAGATTGGGGGGACTACAGCATTGTATTGTGAGTCAACATCAATACCGGTACGGACTGCAATTGTCGCAAGCTGCTTGTCACTCATGATAACGTTCCTTGTTATAAAAAGGGGCTGATCCCTAAAAATAGATAATAGTGGCTACACAACCTTAACCACATCAAAACAAGACGTCAACACTTCTAGACGTCCATATGTCTTTGCTTATAGCAGTAAATCCCGCTAAAATTCAGTTATTGAAAAAAATAGTCGTGATCTAGCAACAGTTGTATACCGCGATAGAGGACAAACTAACGATGTTCACGTAATATCGCCGCCTATCATGACTATGTACTAACAACCGTCATCGCGACATTGTTATCATCATTAATTAAACATCGCTGAGAAGGTAAAACATGGCAAAGTGGAATGGCGAATATATTAGCCCTTATGCAGAACACGGTAAGAAAAATGAACAAGTAAAAAAAATTACAGTGTCTATTCCATTAAAGGTTCTCAAAATTCTTACTGATGAACGTACCCGTCGTCAGGTCAATAACCTGCGCCACGCGACCAACAGTGAACTCCTTTGTGAAGCTTTCTTGCACGCTTACACGGGCCAACCGCTACCGACTGATGATGATATTCGTAAAGATCACCCCGATGATCTACCTGCCGAAGCCAAAGCATTGATGGAAGCGATGGGAATAAGCTACGAAGACATTAATGAATAATACGTACATGCGATAGCAAAAAACCAGCTTTATGCTGGTTTTTTTAGATCTGGTAAATTTATGCCATAAAAAAAGGGATGCTTGCGCATCCCTTTTTTTTAAATTCAGTTGGCAAGTAATTACTTGCTACCAAGCGCACCAAAACGCTTGTTGAATTTGTCCACACGACCGCCTGAGCTAACTTGACGTTGCTTACCAGTGTAGAATGGGTGACACTTATCGCATACATCAAGGTTGATGTCTTTGCTCATAGTAGAGTTAAATACGAAAGTGTTGCCACAAGAACAACGTGCGTTTACTTCTTTGTATTCTGGGTGGATACCTTGTTTCATGGGGAAACCTCAAGTTAAGGCCGTGTCGCTCTCCCGATCCAAAGCCGGGCACCACACGTGGTTAATAAAATAGTCTGTCGTAGATTTACGACAAATCAGGCGGCGTATAGTAATCAATCATTCCCCATAGATCAACTCAGACATTGTTTTTATCGTTCTTTTATTCACAACTAAAACAGTAAATAATAGTCGTTAAATTGCAGTACTTATCCAATATCACTCGATCTGTTACTATTTAGTACAAGCTCAATTAAAGCGATAACATATGACCCACCCAATAGCACGCGTTGCTTTACCTGTCCCATTAGACAAAAACTTTGATTATTTAATCAAACCTAACACTACCCCCGTCATTGGTGGGCGCGTACTGGTACCTTTTGGTCGACAGCGATTGGTGGGGATCGTAATTGCTATTGGTAATGATTCTGATTTCCCAATTCAACAATTAAAACCCATTCAACAAGTATTGGATAATCAGCCATTATGGCAACCAGCATTATTTGAACTGCTAAAATGGGCCAGCAGTTATTATCAGTATCCGTTAGGTGATGCTTTAGCCAATGCGATGCCAGCATTACTGCGTAAAGGTCGAGAAGCTTCCGCAGCGACATTAAAATATTGGCAGCTCACTGATACAGGCCGTGAACAACCGCTCAATGGTTTAAAGCGCGCGCCTAAACAAGCTCAAATTCTAAATCTATTGCGCAATGGCCCACTTAGTCATGATAGTTTACTTAGCCATGATGTTAGCAGTGCGACTTTAAAAGCCGTGATGCAAAAAGGCTGGATCAGCGAACAACAACATCAGCCAAAGCAACTACAGTGGCAACCGCAGTTTGCTATTACCGAACAGAAACCACGTTTAAATGAAGAACAAGCATTAGCTATCGCCACCGTTAACAGCAACCCCCATTTTGGTTGTTATCTGTTAGATGGTGTAACGGGCTCAGGTAAAACCGAAGTTTATCTCAATCTGCTCGAGCCTATTTTAGCTGCGGGTAAACAAGCACTTATTTTAGTACCTGAAATCGGCTTAACGCCGCAAACCATTAACCGTTTTAAGCGCCGCTTTAATGTTCCTTTAGAAACCGTGCACTCTGGTTTAAATGATAGTGAACGCATGACAGCATGGCTTGCTGGACGTGATAACCAAGCTGGGATCATTATCGGTACTCGTTCGGCACTGTTTACTCCCTTTGCTAACCTTGGGATTATTATTGTTGATGAGGAGCATGATGCCTCTTATAAACAACAAGACAGTCTGCGTTATCACGCTCGAGATCTGGCAGTAATGCGCGCTAACAAAGAAAATATTCCCATTATATTAGGCTCTGCAACACCAGCACTTGAAACCTTACATAATGCGCAAACGGGTAAATACCATTATTTAACCCTCTCAAAGCGAGCGGGTAATGCGAGTGCAGCACGTCATGGGGTAATTGATGTCAAAGGCTTGTATTTAAACGCAGGTTTATCTGCACCACTGATAGCTGAAATGCGCAAACACCTCAATGCGGGTAATCAGGTAATGCTGTTTCTTAATCGGCGTGGCTTTTCGCCTGCAATGATGTGTCATGAATGTGGCTGGATCGCTGAGTGTAATCGTTGTGACGCTTATTACACCCTTCACCAACAATCTGGTGAATTGCGCTGCCATCACTGTGCTACTCAGCGACCAATTATGCACCAATGCCAACAATGCGGCTCAACCCAACTGCTACCGGTTGGTGTCGGCACCGAGCAACTTGAAGCACAACTGGCAGAGTTATTTCCTGAATTTAAAACGGTACGTATTGATCGTGATAGCACCCGTCGTAAAGGCTCACTAGAAAACTATTTAGAAGCGATTAAAAACAATGAGTATCAAATTTTAATCGGCACCCAAATGCTAGCCAAAGGTCATCACTTTCCGAATGTCACTTTAGTAGCACTCATTGATGTTGATAGTGCTTTATTCAGCAATGACTTTCGCGCTTCAGAACGATTAGCGCAGTTATTTATTCAAGTTGCAGGTCGTGCAGGACGCGCCAGTAAACCCGGTGCGGTATTATTGCAGACCCATCATCCTGAGCATCAGCTGCTACAATCATTGCTGCACAAAGGCTATGGTGTTTTTTCTCAGGCAGCATTAACTGAACGTCGCCAAGCATTATTACCGCCATTTACTCACTTAGTGTTACTGCGCGCCGAAGCCAATGACAGTGATTTAGTGTGTCAATTTTTACAACAAATTCGCGCCATTTTTGAAGCAAGTCCAGTTTACGACCAAGATTGTTGTGTTTTAGGACCTAACCCAGCCCCTCTTGCTCGACGTGCAGGACGGTTTCGATGGCAACTCATTTTACAAATACCCAATCGCAAGAAACTGCAACAGATGCTTACTATTGCTAAGCCTGCGATCCAACTTTTACCTTTAGCCAAAAAAATTCGCTGGTCAATTGATGTCGAACCGCAAGATTTAACTTAAACTAGACAATGCGATGCAGTTCACATAGCGAATGTAATTTATGCTATTGGAAGCAAGTTTCAGCTTCTGGATCCATTCTACAATATGAATATGAATTGACTGTTTTCAGTCGGTTACGATTAGCTGGTGAGTATATCTGAATATTTTTTGTCACAGATAACCAGCTCTACACTAGAGAGATATAGCAAAGAGGAAAGCACTATGGCGACAATGAAGGACGTTGCCCAGCTAGCCGGGGTATCAACCGCGACGGTTTCGCGCGCGCTAATGAACCCGGAAAAAGTATCGGCATCAACTAGGAAAAAGGTTGAGCAAGCCGTAATGGAAGCTGGATATTCACCAAACTCACTTGCACGTAACCTACGCCGCAATGAATCGAAAACCATCGTGACTATTGTGCCGGATATCTGTGATCCTTATTTCACTGAAATTATTCGTGGAATTGAAGAAGCGGCGATGGAAAATGGTTATTTAGTGTTACTGGGTGACAGCGGCCAACAACAACGTCGAGAAAACTCATTTGCTAATTTAGTGTTTACTAAGCAAGCAGATGGCATGTTGTTATTAGGTAATAACTTACCATTTGACGTCAGTAAACCTGAACAAAAAAACCTGCCACCATTAGTAATGGCATGTGAATATGCACCAGAACTTGAATTGCCAACGGTCCATATTGATAATCTCACCGCCGCTTTTGATGCAGTCAATTATCTCACTCAGATGGGCCATAAACGGATCGCTCAAATCACAGGCCCAGATAAAGCAGCCCTATCTCAGTTCCGCCAACAAGGCTACCAACAGGCATTGCGTCGTGCAGGGATCACTCTAAATCCAGCCTACACCATTAAAGGTGATTTCAGCTTTGCAGCAGGCGCGCGCGCTATTACCGCATTACTTGCGTTACCAGAACCACCAACGGCATTATTTTGTCATTCAGATGTAATGGCTATTGGCGCGATGCAACAAGCTAAACGCCTTGGTTTACGAGTACCCCATGATATTTCTATTGTTGGTTTCGATGATATTCAATTTGCAGAATATTGCGATCCACCGTTAACGACAGTTTCACAGCCGCGTTATGAAATAGGTCGTCAGGCAATGTTAATGTTACTTGAATTGCTCAAAGGTAAAGATGTTCAGGCAGGTTCACGATTACTGGATGCAAAACTAGTCATTCGTGAAAGTGCAGCGCCACCAAGTCGCTAATTGATCCTCCCCATATTTGACGCGTTACCGTACCGAGATCATAAAACCGATCATCTTTGTCGTAATATGGGGTTAATTATCAGCGAAACCGCGATAATAACTGGTCAGGATCAATCCAACTTTGTAACATAGAGTACTGTCTATCTTCCCAACTAATTTGTCGATATTGTGGCTACTAAAGATTATGTGAAACGCGGGCGCTCAGCAAAACCAGCGCCAATAAAGGCAAAAGCCAACCCTAAAGGCAAAAAGGCACCGACAACTGGTTTTTCAACCAAGTGGGCTGCTTTGGCTGTTATATTAGTGTGTGGGCTGATTGCGGGTTTATTTTTCCTTTCAGGCACTGATGTTCCTGAAACAGCACCAGTCACACCTGCGGCCATTATTGCAAAACCGCAACCAGCGAAAACCAATACCAACGCCTTACCGCCAAAACCTGAAGAAAAATGGCGCTATATTCAGGAGTTGGAAAATAAAAAGGTTATTGTGCCAGTATTAACGCCTAAGCAAGTTATTGCTGAGGATAAGCCAACTAAACCTTATCTACTACAATGTGGTGCTTACCATAGCCAAGCCCAAGCTAATGAACGCCGAGCAACCATTGCGTTTCAAGGCTTAAACAGTCAAATAAAAGTCTCAACTAACGACAAAGGAACGTGGTTCCGAGTTGTTCTTGGGCCTTATAAAGATAAACGTCTAGCAATGGATGATCAGAATAAATTACAACAACACGGCATTAGCCCTTGTGCAATTTGGTTCTGGGAATAATCATAACCACGATAGATAACAATCAAGGATGCCTTAGTGGCATCCTTTTTTATCAATGCTATTGTTAACCTTCGACACTAAGCAATTGTCACACCGCACCTTGAAAAGCCACATTACTATCCCCAGATCTATTACCATTAACGATGCCGGCTAACGTCGGAGCTAAATCAAAGAGGATTTAACGTGACAACTATTGTATCTGTTCGTCGTAACGACAAAGTCGTAATTGCTGGTGATGGTCAAGTGTCACTTGGCAATACCGTAATGAAAGGCAACGCTCGCAAAGTTCGTCGTCTTTATAACGATAAAGTACTCGCTGGTTTTGCTGGCGGCACCGCTGATGCCTTTACTTTATTTGAGCGTTTTGAACGTAAGTTAGAGATGCACCAAGGCCACTTATTAAAATCTGCGGTTGAATTAGCTAAAGATTGGCGTACCGATCGTGCTCTACGTAAGCTAGAAGCATTATTAGTCGTCGCTGATGAAACGGGTTCATTAATCATTACTGGTAATGGTGATGTAGTGCAACCAGAGCATGATTTAGTTGCGATTGGTTCTGGCGGTAACTTTGCCCAAGCCGCTGCCATTGCATTATTAGAAAACACTGATCTTAGCGCGCGTGAAATTGCTGAAAAAGCGCTGAATATTGCTGGTGATATTTGTGTGTTTACCAACCACAATCACACTATTGAAGAACTAGAAACTAAGTAAGGAAGTTGCAATGTCTGATATGACTCCTCGCGAAATCGTTCATGAGCTTGACCGCCATATCATCGGTCAAGACAAAGCCAAGCGAGCAGTTGCGATTGCACTGCGTAACCGCTGGCGTCGTATGCAGCTTCCTGAAGAGCTGCGAGTAGAAGTAACCCCTAAAAATATTCTGATGATTGGTCCTACCGGTGTAGGTAAAACTGAAATAGCGCGCCGATTAGCGAAACTGGCTAATGCACCGTTCATTAAAGTTGAAGCCACTAAATTTACTGAAGTCGGTTATGTGGGTAAGGAAGTCGAAACCATTATTCGCGATCTTACCGATGTGGCAGTAAAAATGACCCATCAACAAGCCACTGAAAAAGTACGCTTCCATGCTGAAGAATTAGCAGAAGAACGTATTCTTGATGTGCTATTACCACCAGCACGTGATGCTTGGGGTAAAAACGAAGAAGCGCCAGCCGAATCAACCACTCGTCAATCTTTCCGTAAGAAATTGCGTGAAGGCAAACTTGATGATAAAGAAATAGAAATCGATGTTGCAGCGCCACAAATGGGCGTTGAAATCATGGCGCCTCCTGGTATGGAAGAAATGACCAACCAGTTGCAAGGTATGTTCCAAAATCTTGCTGGCAACACCAGTAAAAAACGCAAAATGAAAATCAAAGATGCGTTAAAAGCAGCAACTGAAGAAGAAGCCGCTAAACTGGTTAATCAAGAAGAACTTAAAGAACAAGCTATTTTTGCTGTTGAAAATAACGGCATCGTTTTTATTGATGAAATCGATAAGATTTGTAAGCGTGGCGAATCATCAGGTCCTGACGTTTCTCGCGAAGGTGTACAACGTGATCTATTACCATTAGTCGAAGGCAGCACGGTTTCAACTAAACATGGTATGGTTAAAACCGATCATATTTTATTTATCGCATCAGGTGCATTCCAAGTTGCTAAACCATCAGATTTAATTCCAGAACTACAAGGTCGTTTACCGATTCGAGTTGAACTAGAAGCGCTGACTAGCCATGACTTTAAACGTATCCTTACTGAACCAAAAGCATCGCTAACACAACAATACGTAGCGCTAATGGCAACTGAGTCTGTTGATATCGAATTTACCACTGATGGTGTCGACAGCTTGGCTGAAGCGGCATGGCAGGTAAATGAGCGCACCGAAAACATTGGTGCACGTCGTTTATACACTGTGATGGAACGCTTAATGGAAGAAATTTCTTATGATGCTAGCGAAAAATCTGGTGAGAAATTCCTGATCGATGATGCTTATGTACAAACACGCCTAGGCGAATTTGTTGCTGATGAAGATCTTAGTCGCTTCATCCTATAATCAAACTAAAGACAGTTATTAACTCTAAAAACGGTGCGTTCTATCGCACCGTTTTTTTTTGTTCTTTAACAAACATTGATGGGATAAATTTGCGCATGACCAAATTTACGCCATAATACCTTTTCAATATTCACTTTAAGTATCTAATTTATGAACTCACCCTCTTCACTGACAATTTGGTTAGATGCCGCAAGACCAAAAACCTTACCCCTCGCCATCGCATCAATTGTATGCGGCAGCGCGGTGGCAGAATGGCACGGCAGTTTTTCTGCTAGCATTGCAGCGCTCGCTTTATTAACCGCCCTTTTGTTGCAAATACTATCTAACCTTGCCAATGATTATGGCGATGCCGTTAAGGGCACTGATAACGATGATCGTTTAGGTCCTCAACGAGCAATACAATCAGGTTTAGTCTCTGCAGCGACAATGCGCAAGGCGATGATTATTAACATCATCCTCACCGCAATCAGTGGCTTAACATTAATATTAATCTCATGTAAAAACCCGCATGACATCGTTGGATTTCTCGTACTCGGATTGCTAGCGATTGCCGCTTCCATTGCGTATACCGTGGGAAATAAACCCTATGGTTACCGTGGCCTTGGTGATCTATCAGTACTGATCTTTTTCGGATGGCTTGGTGTTGCTGGCACTTATTATTTACAAGCAGGACAAATTGATTCATTAATTATGCTACCAGCAACTGCGTGCGGTTTATTAGCTGTTGGCGTATTAAATATCAATAACCTGCGTGATATTGATAATGATAAGGCCTGCGGTAAACAAACATTAGTGGTACGTATGGGGCCACAATGGGGACGTAAATATCACTTGGTATTACTCACTGCAAGTGTGGTGTGTTTTTGTTTATTTGCGCTGTTAGAAGTCAAATCCATCTTTGGATGGTTATTTATTCTAAGTTTACCATTACTGATTAATCATGGTCGCCAAGTGTACTATTCTACCGATGGTGCAGCTCTCAGACCCATGATGGCAACAATGGTAAAATGTGCTTTAATCACCAACCTTTTGTTTGCAGTTGGTATGATGCTAGCCTAATAGTGAATACGAATTGCAATGCGATATCAACTGGTTATAATTTAAGCAAATCACTTTTTGTTTTCAGCTACCAATAAGAAGCCTGCTCATGGAATATAATACGTCTGAACTTTGTGATATCTATCTCGATCAAGTTGATGTGGTTGAACCTATGTTCAGCTCTTACGGTGGCCGCAGTTCATTTAGCGGTCAAATTACGACTGTGAAGTGTTTTGAAGATAATGGCGTTATTCATGACGTTTTATCTCAAGCAGGCACTGGGCGAGTATTATTAGTTGATGGCGGTGGTTCATTACGCCGCGCTTTAATTGATATCGATTTAGCGCAATTGGCAGTTGAAAACCAATGGGAAGGATTAATCATTTATGGCAGCGTGCGCCATGTTGATGAGCTTGATGAACTCGATTTAGGCATTCAGGCATTAGCCGCAATTCCTGTTGGTGCAGACCAACAAGTCATTGGTGAAATTGATGTCGCAGTAAACTTTGGTGGGGTAACATTTTTACCTGAAGATCATATTTATGCTGATAATACTGGTGTGAT
Source organism: Photobacterium kishitanii (assembly GCF_003026355.1). Taxonomy (GTDB): domain Bacteria; phylum Pseudomonadota; class Gammaproteobacteria; order Enterobacterales; family Vibrionaceae; genus Photobacterium; species Photobacterium kishitanii. Next base: position 62,538 of record NZ_PYON01000010.1, read on the forward strand.
TTTATCTCCAGAAGCATTAGATCTTGATTAATCTATAGCTATATAACCACTCAATAAAATATCAGCTCGACATAGCGCCCTATTCAAGATGCTATACCGAGCTGATAATCATATTAAACTAAAGATGCGCTTATTCTACGCTATCCATTTTACCTAGTAGCGTACGTACGCGATCTTGCCATACGTTATGCTCACCACGTAGTTTTTCGTTATCTTGAACAAGACTCTCACGACCAGAGCGTAGTTCTTGTGCTTCCATAGCTAGGCTATCATTTTTTTCTTTTAGTTCATCAATTTCCATTTGTAGCAAAGAAATTGAATCCACAGCCATTTGAACTTTGGCTTCCAATTTTTCCAACATTTCTAGAGACATATTGTTCACCTGATCTATGCCCATATATTTACCTTAACAATTGAAGGTAATCTCTACGAGCAGGGTTATATATATTTACTTACCCGCTATTCTAGCGAGGCAATGACCCGCTGACATCTACATTTCCATTGCATTAGCGCAAATGAATAAAAATCATACAAGTCTGATGTGATTTTTGCAAAGTAAGCTGATATCAACCTAATTTAGCAGCTAAAAACAGCTAAATTCAACGACCTTAAGCACGATTTATAACGCTTCAATACCTTCAATACTGCGTTCCACATCCAGCCAGCAATAATGCGATATCTGCGAACTTTCTCAAATTCTATACCACATTACCATGATAATTTAGCGCCGCGATTTTATCTTCCATCGTTGTCACTAAAACCAACAGCTCTAGCGCATTATTAATGTCACGATCAATGATCTCACCCTCTCAAAATGACAATAAAAAGCCACCAAACGCTCACTTTAGAAAATAATAAGCGCTCGAACGCACATTTCTGAGCCATTATTATTTTAAAAAAAAGTAACTCTTGTAAATTATCGAGCATAAAAATAACGAAATACCCTACATCACCCATCAAAAGGACTGACAATAATGACAAGTTCCAAACCTAATGCGCTCGTCGGAGAATGTTTTGCGGAATTTATCGGTACTGGATTACTGATATTTTTTGGTGTTGGCTGTGTCGCAGCGATGAAATTAACTGGCGCGGACTTTGGTCAGTGGGAAATAAGTATCATGTGGGGACTTGGTGTTGCCATTGCTATTTATGTCACCGCTGGCGTTTCTGGTGCCCATTTAAACCCCGCAGTGACCATTGCACTTGCTAGTTTCCATGGTTTTAATAAACGTAAAGTGTTGCCGTATATTATGGCGCAACTATTAGGTGCTTTCGCGGCAGCAGCATTAGTTTACGGTTTATACAGCAACCTCTTTCATGATTATGAAACCAGTCATAATATTATTCGTGGCGCAGCTGCTAGTCTTGATACCGCCTCTATTTTTTCAACTTTTCCTCACCCTTCTTTAAGTTTTGGCGGTGCATTTGCAGTTGAATTCACCATTACAGCAGTCTTAATGTTTGCCATTTTAGCCATTGGTGATGATAAAAATGGCGCTCCTCGTGGCGCAATGGGTCCATTGTTGATTGGCTTATTAATTGCCGTGATTGGTGGCTCTCTGGGTCCATTAACTGGTTTTGCGATGAATCCAGCACGTGATTTTGGCCCGAAACTACTGACTTTCTTTGCCGGTTGGGACAGCATTGCCCTGACAGGTGGTAAAGATATTCCTTACTTTATCGTACCGATTCTCGCGCCAATTTGTGGTGCACTTTTTGGTAGCTGGGCTTACCCTAAATTTGTCGGACTTTACCTGCCTGGCAACAAATGTACTCTACCTAATAAATGCGAAGGTAATACTGATACACCCAAAGTTGAAGCATAATATTTTATCCAACAATAAGGTCTAGGGGCCAGTAACTACTGCGCCCTTAGCCAATACCTACTCTACATACATATAATAAAGATAACGAGGAACTCATCATGACTACTGAACGAAAATATATTGTCGCGCTAGATCAAGGAACAACCAGTTCTCGCGCAGTGGTGCTCGATCACAATGCCAATATCGTTTGTTCGTCACAACGCGAATTCACTCAAATCTACCCTAAAGCAGGTTGGGTTGAGCATGATCCTCTTGAAATTTACGCGACTCAAAGCTCCACCATGGTAGAGGCACTCGCTAAAGCAGGCATTCGTAGTGATCAAGTAGCAGCCATTGGTATCACTAACCAACGCGAAACCACTATTGTTTGGAATAAAAAAACCGGTAAACCCGTTTATAACGCTATCGTATGGCAGTGTCGCCGTACCGCTGATATGTGTGAAGAATTAAAACAACAGGGCTTAACTGATTATATTCGTGAAACGACAGGGTTAGTGGTTGACCCGTATTTCTCTGGTACCAAAGTTAAATGGATCCTTGATAACGTTGAAGGGGCTCGTGAGCAAGCTGAGGCGGGTGAATTATTATTTGGCACTGTTGATACTTGGTTAATTTGGAAAATGACCCAAGGCCGTGTTTTTGTTACCGATTACACCAATGCCTCTCGCACCATGTTATTTAATATCAACAGCTTACAATGGGATGAGAAATTACTCGCCGCCCTTAATATCCCCCTATCAATGATGCCAGAAGTCAAAGCTTCATCGGAAGTGTATGGCCAAACTAACATCGGTGGTAAAGGTGGTACTCGAATCCCAATTGCAGGTATTGCTGGCGACCAACAAGCGGCCTTATTTGGCCAAATGTGTGTCTCGGCAGGACAAGCTAAAAATACTTATGGTACTGGCTGTTTCTTACTAATGAACACCGGTAAAGAAAAAGTCACCTCGCATAACGGTCTATTAACTACCCTCGCTTGTGGTCCTAAAGGCGATGTCGCCTACGCGCTTGAGGGGGCGGTATTTATGGGCGGAGCGTCAATTCAATGGCTGCGCGATGAGGTTAAATTACTCAGTGATGCCAACGATTCAGAATACTTCGCAGAGAAAGTTGGTAGTGCTAACGGCGTTTATGTCGTTCCAGCCTTTACGGGTTTAGGTGCACCTTATTGGGACCCATATGCACGTGGAGCGATTGTGGGTTTAACCCGTGGCGTTAACTCTAATCACATTATTCGTGCCACCCTTGAGAGTGTCGCTTACCAAACCCGTGATGTACTGGATGCAATGCAAGCTGACTCTGGCATTAAACTCGATATATTACGTGTTGATGGTGGTGCCGTTGCTAATAACTTCTTAATGCAATTCCAAGCCGATATTTTAGCAACTGAAGTTCATCGCCCAGTCGTTACTGAAGTTACCGCACTTGGCGCCGCTTACTTAGCCGGTCTCGCGATTGGTTTTTGGGACAGTATTGATGAGCTCAAACATAAATCACAATTAGATCGTAGTTTCCTCCCTTGTAGCGACGACAAGAAACGTAATCGTCGTTACCGTGGTTGGCAACGTGCCGTTGAGTGTGCCAAAGGTTGGGCATTTGACGAAGAAGATGACGACGAGTAATAGTATTTAATTCCATTGCAGGCCTGCTCGTTATAGCAGGCCTTTTTATTTACTCTCAACATATAATGCTGATTCTGTTGCGTTAGATCATCAACCGCCAACGTTGACAATCTAATTTCCCACCGTGTTGATAACTCAATTATGCTAGAATTTACACTAAATTTTTAAACCCTTGCACCACCAATTTCTATATCTGGAGTTATCATGAAAGGCGATTTAGCAATAGCATTTGCTCGTGTTACCGAAGGCGCAGCCCTTGCTGGCCATAAATGGTTAGGCCGTGGCGATAAAATGGCGGCTGACAATGCTGCGGTAGAAGTAATGCGAACCCTACTCAACCACACCAATATTAATGGTGAGATTGTTATTGGTGAAGGTGAAATCGACGAAGCTCCAATGCTTTATATTGGTGAGCACGTTGGCTGTGGTGGCTGTGCAGTTGATATCGCTGTCGATCCAATTGAAGGTACCCGCATGACGGCAATGGGACAAAATAATGCCCTCGCCGTACTCGCTGCAGGCGAAAAAGGTAGCCTGTTAAAAGCACCAGATATGTACATGGAAAAACTGGTTGTAGGCCCGCAAGCCAAAGGGGTTATCGATCTTGATAAGCCATTAGCAGATAACTTTGCCGCCATTGCTAAAGCACTTAATAAGCCACTGAGTGAACTCGTCGTAACTATTCTTGCTAAGCCTCGCCATGATCAATTAATCACTGAAATGCACGCGATGGGAGTACGAGTCTTTGCTTTCCCTGATGGTGATGTCGCAGCGTCAATTCTCACTTGTATGCCAGAGAGCGATGTTGATGTCATGTATTGCATTGGTGGCGCACCAGAAGGCGTGGTTTCTGCTGCCGCTATCCGCGCATTAGGTGGTGACATGCAAGGTCGTTTACTGCCACGTCACCATGTAAAAGGTGATACTGAAGAAAATCGCCGTTTAGGTGAAATGGAAATCCGTCGTTGTGCTGAAATGGGGATTGAACCTAACAAATTACTTCGTCTTGAAGATATGGCTCATAGTGATGATGTTATTTTTGCAGGTACCGGTATCACTAAAGGTGATTTAGTTGAAGGCATTCAACGCCAAGGTAATATTGCGACCACTGAAACTCTGCTGATTAGTGGTCAATGCGGCACAATGCGTCGTATCAAATCCAGCTACGACTTAACCCGTCAGGATGATGCCGTTAAGCAACATACGTTATAACGCTTCCAACGTTACGCATAGAAAATGCACTGCGGTGCATTTTTTATGCCTACTACCCACTGATTTAGCCCTACTTTAGTAACCACTGTTATTCCATTCTTAAACCTTAGAAGTCCTATTTTTAACTCATTATTATATTGTAAAGATATTGCTTTATTTAATAAGCTGATCCCATAATATAATAAGAGCAGCAATGATGACTGATTATGAAAACTATTGAAAAAATTCTCTATCACATCAAATGTGATGGCCCTGTTACCGCTAAAGTGTTAGCCGACAAATTCCAATTAACCACCATGGGGGTTCGTCAACATTTACAAGCGATGGAAGAACAAGGGTTAGTCGATTCTTATGATGTAAAAGTCAAAGTTGGACGCCCAACGCGCCATTGGCAGCTAACATCTCAAGGCCACCACCGTTTTAGTGATCACCATAGCGAACTTGCGGTACAAACACTCGATGCGGTAAATGATTTATTTGGTCAGCAAGGGTTACAAGCAATCATCGCTAAACGTGAACAACAGACTTTACATCACTATCAGGCCGCTATCGCTGATTGCCATGATTTAAAAAGTAAGCTGGTCACCCTGACAGAGCTACGCCAGCATGATGGCTATATGGCTGAACTTATTTGTGATGATAATGGCTTTTTATTAATTGAAAATCATTGCCCTATTTGTCTTGCCGCTAGCCACTGTCCATCTCTTTGTCAGTCTGAGCTGGCTATTTTTCAACAATTATTAGGCAACAGCACACTCATCCAACGTCAAGAGCATATCATTACAGGTCAAAGACGCTGTGCTTATCGAATAACATCCAAATAACGAGGAGGCCACTATGGCTGATTGGATCCCTGCACAAGTTATTGCGAACCGTCACTGGAACCAAGATTTATTCAGTTTATCGCTACGCGCGAACATTGAACCGTTTAAAGCGGGGCAATTTACTAAACTTGGCATAATGATTGGTGATAACTTGATCCAACGCGCCTACTCGTTTGTTAATCCGCCCCAACAAGCTGATATCGAGATTTATGCCACTCGCGTCGCTGATGGTTTGCTATCACCACGGCTACATGCCTTACAAGCTGGTGACACCGTCCAAATATCAGCTCGAGCTAGCGGTTTTTTCACCCTTGAAGAGATTGCCAATAGTCAACATTTATGGCTATTTGCAACGGGTACTGCCATTGGGCCGTATCTGTCTATTTTAGGCCAGAAAGAAGTCTGGCATAAATATCGCAAAATTATTCTCATTCATGCGGTGCGCTATGCAGCAGATCTGAGTTACCAAGCTGAAATCAGTGCCCTCAAGCAACAATATGGTGATCAATTAATTGTGCAGCCATTTGTTAGTCGTGAACCAGCGCCATTATGTTTAACGGGCCGTATTCCACAAGCAATTGCTGATGGCCTCTTAGAGCGCCATGTCGGCTTATATCTCAGCGCTGAACACAGCCAAGTTATGCTATGCGGTAATCCGCAAATGGTGCGTGACACTAAAGCGGTTCTAGAAGCAAAAGGATTAACCAAAAACCTCCGTCGAACACCGGGGCAAATTACCATGGAGCATTATTGGTAATTTAACTGCCCTATAATAAAGCGTGTAACTGAGCCTGACTCATCAGGCTCATTCTCAGCAGCGATACTTACGCTACCTTTCACCATCGACTATCGTTATAGATTAAGGATCTGAGTAAGGGAGAACGAGCGAATGCAATCACTGCCTAATTTTGACCAACTGGTGCACCTCGCAGCGACAGATCCACAACAGTTCACATTATTACGCCAGCGGCTAATTGAACAAACCATCAATCAAGCCAGCCCCGCGATGCAACCGCGATTACGAGCTCAACAAAGTCATATAGATCGAGTCATTAGCCACGCAAAAAACCCCCTCCATACCAACATTCTGTTACAACAAGAGTTACTACGTCAATTACAGCGTTTCAGCCAAGTACTCCAATCACAATCACCGCAACAACAGGCAAAAATACTGCCATTAAAATGATAAAATCATGAGTCACCCAAGGCGGGTGATCCAGCCAAAACGTTACAAAAAAGCGACAAAAAAACGAATATATTGCAATATTCTTCTATTTGTAGTTCACTTTTTGTCTCGAAAAGGGTACAACCGAGCACATTAATGATTTTGGACAGTAAAAATTCAGTTACGGCTGGTATATTTTTACGCAGTTAAGTTAATTACATCATTTAAATTTGGAGAAAAGCTATGCGCCATCCTGTGGTTATGGGTAACTGGAAGCTAAACGGTAGCAAGGAAATGGTCTCTGGCCTGATTAAAGGTCTTGATGCTGCACTTAACGGTGTTGAAGGTGTTGATGTTGCAATCGCACCACCTGTAATGTTCTTAGATCTAGCACAGCAGCTATTAAGCAAAGCTGATAGCAAAATCATTCTTGGTGCTCAAAACGTTGATCTACACAACAGCGGTGCATTCACTGGTGATATCTCACCAGAAATGCTAAAAGAATTCGGCGCAAGCCACATCATCATCGGTCACTCAGAGCGTCGTGAATACCACCACGAGTCTGATGCGTTCGTTGCTGAGAAATTCGCATTCCTAAAAGAAAACGGCCTAACTCCTGTACTATGTATTGGTGAGTCAGAAGCACAAAACGAAGCTGGTGAAACAGTAGCAGTTTGTGCTCGTCAACTTGACGCAGTTATCAACACTCAAGGTGTTGAAGCGCTAAACGGTGCAATCATCGCTTACGAACCAATCTGGGCTATCGGTACTGGTAAAGCAGCAACAGCTGATGATGCACAACGCATCCACGCAGCAATCCGCGCACACATTGCCGCTAAGAGCGAAGATGTTGCGAAGAACGTTGTTATCCAGTACGGCGGTTCTGTTAAGCCTGAAAATGCTGCGGCATACTTTGCACAACCAGACATCGATGGTGCGCTAGTTGGTGGTGCAGCACTTGACGCTGAAAGCTTTGCAGCAATCGCAAAAGCAGCGGCTGAAGCAAAAAAATAATCTCTCTTCATGATTGATTAGATCAAGGCTACCTACGGGTGGCCTTTTTATTAACGCTAATCACAGCTTCAATAAAAAGTCATAAAAAAAGGCCGATATCAATATCGACCTTAGTGATTTCAGTAGCTTAATAACGTAATTTTAGAACAGCTTTTCAGCCAATTCGTATAAATCGTTACGTACTGGACGACGCATATTTTCAATCGCATCAATAATATCGTGATGAACCAGTTTTTCACACTGAATACCAACACAACGACCGCCTTCACCTTGCTGTAACAGCTCAACGGCATAAGCACCCATACGTGATGCTAATACACGGTCAAACGCTGTTGGCTGACCGCCACGTTGGATATGACCTAATACGGTAGCACGTGTTTCACGACCCGTTTCAGCTTCAATGAATTTAGCCAGCGCGTTAACATCTGTCATTAACTCAGTGATCGCGATAATAGCGTGCTTCTTACCTTTAGCGATACCTTCATTGATGTGAGTGATCAACTTATCTTTATCAAGACCCGTTTCAGGTGTAATGATGTACTCACAACCGCCAGCAATCGCTGACATTAGGGTTAGATCACCACAATGGCGACCCATAACTTCAACAATCGAAATACGCTGGTGAGAAGATGACGTATCACGCAAACGGTCAATAGCATCAATAACGGTATTCATTGCCGTCATGTAACCGATTGTGTAATCAGTACCCGCAACATCGTTATCAATTGTTCCTGGAATACCAATACAAGGGTAACCCATTTCAGTTAACTTCTTCGCGCCCATGTATGAGCCATCGCCACCGATAACAACTAATGCATCAATACCGTGCAACTTTAGGTTCTCAATCGCTTTTTCACGAACTTCTACTTCACGGAATTCAGGAAAACGTGCTGAACCTAAAAATGTACCGCCTTTGTTAATCACATCGGAGACACTTTGACGATCAAGCTGTTTAATACAGTTGTTATATAGACCTTGGTAGCCATCATAAATACCGTAAACTTCTAGACCTTCTGTCAACGCTGCACGAACTACGCCGCGAACCGCTGCATTCATACCAGGTGCGTCACCACCACTGGTCAAAACACCAATCTTCTTAATCATGGTTACCCTCTGACTTTGGGAATTGAAAAATCAAATCCAGCACGATATACCGAGGTTCCCCCACTCGGTATCACAGTTGATAACTATCATCCTGTGTTCGTGAAAACTGAAACTTTTCTACTTATGTAGAAGTATTACAATTTTAATGAAATAGTTTGTTGATTCATATCACGCTAGCTCGTCACTTCCCCGTCGGCCAATACTCATAATCCGTCATCATGATTATTTTTATAATTTTTTGAATAAACCTATAATAACTAATAATAGGTGACGGCATTAATGATTGAGGAAATGAAGGCGATAATTAATATCACGCAGTATAGCTGTTTTATAATAAAAATTAATAACAAAACCTATCATAAAAATACAATTACTGCCTTGTTCTCATACTATTTCAGAGCAAAGATCTAAAAAAAACCATCAAATAATAAACTTAATATCAAAAACAAAAAAAGCCATAGTAGAGACTATGGCTAATGAACACTGCATAACACTTAACACACCCTAATTAGTGATGTTGTTTAGCTTCCAAACGCATAAAATGTTTTTCTGACTGCTGTTGCTTAAGCTCAACATACTTTTGCTTTTGCTCTGGGGTTAGAATATTCAGCATTTTATGGCGCTGCTCTAACATCGCAACTCGACGTTCAACTTGCTGCTGCGACATTTTCTCGGCCACAGCACGTACCGCTGACTCATCAAAATTACTCGCTAAAACTAGCTTTTCAAGTTGTTGCTGCTCAGCTCGCATCACTTTATGATTTTCAGCGCGCAGTGCTTTGTACTCACTACGATTGGCTTGACGCAGCGTTTTCATTTCTTGTTTTTGGGTGGCCGTAAGATCTAACTGACTAAAAAGCTTACCGCCATGATGACCTTTCTTCATCCCGTCATGATGATCTTGACCCGCAAAGGCTGACATAGAACCCAACGCTAATGGTAATGCCATCGCGATAACAATTGTTTTATTAAATATTTTCATTGTGGTTTCTCCAGCATTATTATTTGATAAATCGCCGTATTGTATGGCTTGATGATTATCATAGCGTGTGGAAGGTAAAACGCTGTCTAGCAAACGTAAACTAGCGTAAAGCTAAGACAACTTAACTTGGCGTACAGACAAAGATTAGCGATACTAAAGCCACTTAATTGGATGATCGCATTACATTTTAGGACTTCACGATGGCAAAAATTCTCTTAGTCGATGACGATATAGAACTGACCGCACTCCTCAAAGATATTCTCGAGTTAGAAGGCTTTGAGGTTGAAGAAGCTAACAATGGTATTGAAGGCTTAGAAAAAATCGATAACAGTATTGATTTGATCTTGCTTGATGTAATGATGCCAAAAATGAATGGTACTGAAATGTTACGCCGCTTGCGAGAGAAACATACCACGCCAGTAATGATGCTAACCGCCAAAGGTGATGAAATTGATCGGGTGCTTGGACTCGAACTTGGCGCCGATGACTATTTACCTAAACCTTTTAGCGATCGTGAGTTGCTCGCTCGTATGCGCGCGGTACTACGGCGCACCCAAGCAAACACTGATACCAAAGCCAGTAATAGCGAGTGCCTTGTTTATCAAGATCTAACGATTTACCCCGGTCGACAAGAAGTTCTATGTAATCAGCAACCGATTGAAATGACAGGTACCGAGTTAGCCCTGCTGAGCTATTTTGTGCAACACCCTGGTAAAATTATTGCCAAGGAAGAACTCAGTCTTGAAGTGCTTGGAAAGCGTCTCGCCCAATTTGATCGCGCGATTGATATGCATGTCTCAAACTTACGCAAAAAATTACCGGTGCGCAGTGACGGCAAACCACTGATAAAAACTCTGCGCGGCAAAGGCTATTTATTGGTTGAGGCAATGTAATGAGAGTGCCCGGCTTTACACACCTTTACGGGCGTATCTTTGCTATTTTCTGGACCACACTCTTAGTGGTTGTGGTCACACTCGTACTGATGTTTCAATACGATCCCCGCTCAGTACAACCAATCCCCGATCATCAATTACAACGGCTACAATCACAAGCATTACAGGTTAATCAACGCTTAGACAACCATCACTCACTCAGCTATGCCAAACTCATCACACGCGTGAAAGCACTGACAAAACGCCGAGATAGCCATAATAGTCAGCTCTACTTCACTACTGTCGAGGGCGATATTATTGCGCCTCAAAAACACACTAAAGCACTGCGGAATTTTATCACTATCGCAGATAACCCAGACAAGCCTCAACAACGGCTTTATGGCCGTTGGCTAATTGCTGGTCCGTTTGTGATCACGACCGAGCAACAACCGCTATTTATGTATAGTGGTCAAGTTTGGCGTGGCGCACCGCCATTTTTCGTCCAAATAATGGATAAGCCATTTAAACTATTACTGGTTACGATGCTAGTCAGCACCCCGTTCCTATTATGGCTAGCATGGGCAGTAACGCGTCCTGCACGACGGCTACAGCAAGCAGCTGAGCGAGTTGCCCGCGGTGAATTTGCGGCGGATCCAACCTTAGAGCAAGGGCCGGAAGAATTTAAGCAAGCAGGGGCAAGCTTTAATCAAATGGTCGATGCACTTAATAACATTATTAGTGGCCAGCAGCGGTTATTATCAGATATTTCACATGAATTACGCTCACCATTAACTAGGCTTCGTATGGCAACAGCTCTGGCACAACGCAAGCAAGGCCAAAGTAGCGAACTATCACGAATAGATACCGAAGCTGAACGGCTAGAGAAGATGATCGGTGAATTATTAGAATTGTCACGGATGCAAGTTAATAGCCATCAACAGCAACAAATAGTTGATAGCCATAGCCTCTGGTATGAAATGTTAGAAGATGCCCGCTTTGAAGCTGAACAGCACCATAAGACCTTAACCTATAATCATCTCCAAGATTGGCAACTCAAAGGCAATCCTAACTTATTGATCAGTGCACTAGAGAATGTGATCCGTAATGCCATTAAATATGGTGATGACGTCATTGAGGTTACATTTACCCACCAGCCACAACAATTATTAATCACTATCGATGACAATGGTGAAGGAGTACCAAATGATGAACTTGATGACATTTTCAGGCCATTTTATCGCGTTTCAACCGCTCGAGATCGTAGTAGTGGTGGAACGGGATTAGGGCTGGCGATAACAGAAAGTGCACTCCGCCAGCATAGTGGTAGCATCAAAGCGACCTCAAGCCCACTCGGTGGATTACGGATCAGCATGACATTACCTCTCACTCGTTAAGCACTAAGGTTTAGCTTACAGACAAAGATGATTGCTTGTTGACGTTACGCTTGTCACAATATGGCTTCTTTGGCACCAAATAAAGCAGAATAACTATGTTTGATATTGCGTTATACGAACCCGAAATCGCCCCCAACACTGGCAATATTATTCGCCTTAGTGCTAATTGTGGTGCTAATTTACATTTGATTGAGCCACTAGGGTTTGATTTAGAAGAAAAGAAATTGCGCCGTGCTGGCTTAGATTATCACGACCTGACCCATGTTTATCGCCATAAAAACTTCGAGGCTTTTATGGAAGCAATGGCGGGACGTCGAATTTTTGCGTGTACCACTAAAACCACTAACTATCATGTTAATGCAACGTTTGCTGAAGGTGATGTGTTGTTGTTTGGCCCAGAAACTCGCGGTTTACCGGCTGAGTTTATTGCCAGCTTACCGTTAGAGCAACGATTACGGATTCCAATGCAACCCGATAGCCGCAGTTTAAACCTCTCAAATGCGGTAGCAATTATTGCTTTTGAAGCCTGGCGTCAATTAGATTTTGGTGGCGCTATTTAGTTAGTATTACCCATCTATATCTATCAAAAAGGCGATCTTGTGATCGCCTTTTTAGATCGCGCTACTAATAGTTTGCTCTTTAATCTATACGATTAAACACTTCGTTAGTACCATTAAATTGTTGATCCATTTCTGTCGCAGGTTTGGCAGTCTTCGGTCGGCCAACCACAATTGCAGGAACACCAGCAACCGTTGTATGGGGTGGCACCGCTTCTAATACCACCGAGCAAGCGCCAATTTTAGCTCCAGCACCAACTTCAATATTACCAAGCACCTTGGCACCCGCACCTATCATCACCCCTTGGCGAATTTTAGGGTGGCGATCACCACTTTCTTTACCGGTACCGCCTAAGGTAACATCTTGTAGAATAGAAACTTCATCTTCAATAACTGCCGTTTCACCAATAACAATCCCAGTGGCATGGTCAAACATAATCCCACAACCTATCTTAGCTGCAGGGTGAACATCCACCTGACATGCCACTGATATTTGATTTTGTAAATAAACGGCTAGCGCTCTACGATTTTGCTTCCATAACCAATTAGCAACTCGATAACCTTGCAGTGCATGACAGCCTTTAAGGTAAAGTAATGGAATAGAATAAGCATCAATCGCGGGATCACGCTCAACAACCGCGCGAATATCACAGGCTGCAGCCTCAACAATATTACTATCACTAACGAAAGCTTCTTCTATTACTTCACGTACCGCCATCGCAGGCATTGATGGTGTTGCCAGTTTATTGGCTAAGATATAACTCAATGCTGATGCTAAGTTTTCATGCTTAATTATGGTGGCATGATAAAAACTCGCAAGCATGGGTTCTTGTTCGGCTTGCAGTCGTGCTTCCTGCTCGATCGCTTGCCATAATTGATATTGCTGACATTCCTTCACGAGTCCCTCTGCCTCACTCATTATTTTAATAATTAGTTAATTGGTGACACTTGTAGAATAACTATCACAACCAGAAAACTGAACTTTATTGTATTTTAGTACAGTTATAAAAAATAACGCGAGCCTAAGCTCGCGTTATCTAATAGATACCAGTTATCACCCTCAACAAGCAACTTTATTCGTACTTTTTCTCACGTGCGAGTAAATCTTTCGCTGCTTCTCGAGCATCTTTACCAAGATACAGTACTTGATAAATTTGTTCAGTAATTGGCATTTCAACTTGATGTCGTTGGGCCAATAACCACACTTCTTTAGTATTGCGATAACCTTCAACAATTTGACCAATATCCTGCTGAGCTTGCTCAACACTACAACCATGACCAAGTGCTAACCCAAAACGGCGGTTACGCGATTGATTATCGGTACATGTCAGTACCAAATCGCCAAGACCCGCCATTCCCATAAAGGTTTCTGGTTGTGCACCAAGCGCAGCACCTAGACGACACATCTCAGCCAGACCACGGGTGATCAAAGCTGTGCGAGCATTAGCACCAAAGCCAATACCGTCCGACATACCAGCGCCAATCGCGATCACATTTTTAACCGCACCACCAAGCTGCATCCCAATAAAATCACTGTTGCTATAAACACGGAATGTCTTATCGCAATGGATTTTTTGTTGCAGATCAGCGACAAACTCACTATCAGGTGAAGAAACCGCAATTGCTGTTGGCATACCCGCCGCGAGCTCTTTAGCAAACGTCGGCCCAGACAACACCGCTAACGGTATATGTTCACCCAAAACTTCAACTGCAACATCTTTAAGTAAACGCCCAGTGTCAGGTTCAAGTCCTTTGGTTGCCCAGCAGATACGAGAGTCTGGACGTAAAAAAGGTTTCATTTGCGCAAGTACTCCACCAAAAACATGGCTTGGTACTACCACCAACACATCACGACTACCTTCGACAGCAGCTTGTAAGTCTGAAGTTAAAATCAGCGAATCAGGAAAACTCACCCCAGGAAGAAACGCTTCATTGGCACGATCGATTTCCAATTGCGCCATATGTTGAGGCTCATGGCCCCACAAAATGACATTGGCACCATTTCTGGATAATGCAATTGCTAATGCTGTACCGTAAGATCCAGCGCCTAACACTGCCATCGAAATCGTATTATTAACGTTCATCATATTGGTCACTTTTACAAATTAAGCTTCTGAATTAGCAGTATTTGCTTCAGCTTGGTTTTCTAGGTAGTTCATGAATAAAGCATCAAAGTTTACTGGTGCTAAGTTCAATTGTGGGAACGTACCTTTAACCACTAGGCTAGAAATTGTTTCACGCGCGTATGGGAACAAAATGTTCGGGCAGAATGCGCCTAGGCAATGTGCTAGTTGTGGTGCTTCCATACCTGCAACTGTGAAAATACCAGCTTGCTGTACTTCACATAAGAACGCATTTTCTTCTTCGTTCTTCACTGTTACGGTTAGACGAAGTACTACTTCATATACGCCTTCAGCTAATTCACGGCTTTGAGTATCAAGATCCAATTTCACATCTGGATTCCATTCTTTTTGGAATACGTCAGGTGAGTTTGGCGCTTCAAAAGACACATCTTTTAGGAATACGCGTTGAATTTGGAAGTTTTGTTGTGCTTCGGTATTTGCTGCTTCAGCCATTTTTGGAGTCCTTTATAAATACTCGCTACCACGAGCTATTAATTACACTAGCAACTGTGTATTCCACAGGCTGCATTAATTTAGATCGTTATTTCACACCCAATAAGGCTGCAAAACCACCTTGAATAAGATTATTTTTTCTTACTTGCAACAAGCGGTAAGTTTGCTTCATTCCAAGCAATAAGACCGTCTTTTAAAACATTGACGTTAGTAAAACCATCTTTGCTAAGCTGGTTTGCTGTCTCTTGTGCCGTCTGACCTGTCTTACATACAACAATAATTGGGGCAGCTTTGTGTTTTTCAAGCTCTGGGGTGTTTTGACGTTGAATTTGGCTTGGTAAAATGTGAACTGAGCCGACAATATGACCTTTACGGAAGTCATCGCGATTACGAATATCAAGAAAAATACCCTCTTCAGAATTCACTAAAGTGGTCGCTTCATTAATACTAATCGTTTTGTATTTAGCATTTTTCTCTTTTACCATCATGCTAATCAGTGCAATTACGATACCAATCCAAGCTAATGATAAAACAGGGTTACTAGTTAAAAATTCAATATATTGATGCATTTACTTTACTCTATTGTCATGATTCACTATTGCAAGCCATGATATTACGGTCTAAAAAAATGAGTGTGAGTATACCTAGGTTGCTGATCTTGTAACAGCATCCTTGAGTATAAAAGCTTATTGACTGATGACCTATCAATGAAATAGAAAAAAACTGTGATCTAGGGCTTACACTTTGATCAATAAATGCCTATATTCGACTGACAGTATAAACTCACTAGCGATGATTTAGTTGTATCTAACCCTACTGCTTTAATGTGCTTTTGTAGTAAAATCATGATAATTATTATATCAATTACCTTAAAGGGTGCTTAATACAGTGCGCCTATTAAGGTAATTCATGTATTTTTATTAATTCGAAGAGGGACAGGATATGTCTGCCAAGAAACCACTTGCACTTGTTATTCTAGATGGCTGGGGCTACCGCGAAGATAACGCTAATAACGCGATTGCAAACGCTAACACACCCGTAATGGATGAGTTAATGGCGAACAATCCTAATACGCTTATTGCCGCATCAGGTCTAGAAGTCGGCCTACCTGAAGGTCAAATGGGTAACTCTGAAGTTGGCCATACTAATATCGGTGCAGGCCGTGTGGTATATCAAGATCTTACTCGTATTACGAAAGCAATTGGTGATGGTGAGTTTTTTGAAAACGAAGCATTAGTTAATGCAATTGATAAAGCAGTAAATACTGGTAAAGCGGTTCATATTCTAGGTCTAGTTTCTCCTGGTGGCGTACACAGCCACGAAGACCATATTGCAGCTGCTATTGAAATGGCAGCAAAGCGTGGCGCAGAGAAAATTTACCTGCATGCTTTCCTTGATGGCCGTGATACACCACCACGTAGCGCACAACACTCACTTGAGCGTTTTGATGCCCTATTTGCAAAACTAGGTAAAGGTCGTACAGCCTCTCTAGTTGGTCGTTACTACGCAATGGATCGTGATAATAACTGGGATCGCGTTGAAGTAGCTTACAACCTACTTACTGCTGCTAAGGGTGAATTTACGTTCGCTAATGCAACAGAAGGTCTAGCGGCAGCTTACGAGCGTAGCGAAAACGATGAGTTCGTTAAAGCAACAGAACTACGTGCTGAAGGCCAAGAAGCTGCTATTATGGCTGATGGCGATAGCGTTATCTTCATGAACTATCGTGCTGACCGTGCGCGTGAAATTACCCGTACGTTTGAGCCTAACTTCACTAGCTTTGCGCGCGCGCAATTCCCACAATTAGCTGACTTTGTGATGTTAACTCAATACGCAGCAGATATTGAACTAACCACTGCTTTTGCACCGGCTAGCCTAGAAAACACATTAGGTGAGTGGCTATCGAAGAAAGGCAAAAAACAGCTACGTATTTCTGAAACTGAAAAATACGCTCACGTTACTTTCTTCTTTAACGGTGGTAAAGAAGACGAGTTTGATGGTGAGTCACGTTCACTGGTTGCATCACCAAAAGTAGCGACTTACGATCTTCAACCAGAAATGAGCTCACCAGAGCTAACTGAAAAATTAGTTGCTGCAATTAAGAGTGGCGAATTTGACGTTATTATCTGTAACTACCCTAACGGTGACATGGTTGGTCACACTGGCGTTTATGATGCTGCCGTTAAAGCTTGTGAAGCACTCGATAGCTGTATTGGTCAAGTTGTTGCTGCAATCAAAGAAATGGATGGCCAGTTATTAATTACTGCCGATCATGGTAACGCTGAAATGATGGTTAACCCTGAAACGGGTGGCATTCATACTGCACACACTAACTTACCAGTACCATTAATTTACGTAGGTAATAAAAACCTCGATCTTAAGTCTGGCGGTAAGCTTTCTGATCTAGCGCCAACAATGCTATCGCTAACAGATATCGAAATCCCTGCAGAGATGTCTGGTCAGGTGCTATACAATCTGAAATAATTATCCCATGCGGGATATTATCAATAGACACCTCAACCTAAAAATCCGCGCCAGTGCTTTATGCACTGGCGCTTTTCTATGCGTGGTATTTGCAGCCCCATGTGCAGCATCCAGTCAAAAACAGCTTGATGGCGTAAAACAGGAAATATCACGCCAAAAAAATCAGCTCGATAGTAAGCAGCAAACCTATGCGGCCTTACAAAAACAACTTAAACAACACGAACTGGATATCGCTCAAACTGCTAATAAAATCCACCAAACTAATGACTTGTTAACAACAATAACACAGTCAATTACTCAGCTCGAACAACAACAACAGCAGCTACAACAACAGCAACAACAGCAACTTGGCGTCCTAAAAACCCTGATAAACGCACAATATCGCCAAGGTAATAACAGTGATATCGCTAACCTTCTCAGTGGCGAAAACTCGGCCAAATTAGATCGAATGACAACCTATGCTGAGTATGTCAGTAAAGCGCGTGCCAGTGCTATTGATGCACTCGATGCGACCAAAACCGAATTACAGCTTAAAATCCATACTCTTGCTGAACAAAAAACAGAGCAACAACAGGCGCTCACTGAGCTTAATCAGCAGAAACAGCAGCTTGATGACCAACAACAATCGCGCCAATTGACGCTCAATAAAATAAAATCGCAAATCCAAACCAGCACTGAAGCATTAGCCGACTTACGTGCAGATGAACAAAACATGTTAGCTGCAATAGCAAAAGCGAAAGCAGAAGCTGAAGCACGCGCAAAAGCAGAAGCCGCTGCACGAGCGAGAGCAGAAGCAGAAGCGCAAGCTCGAATAGCCGCAGCTAAAGAAGCAAAAGCTAAAGCCATTGCAGAAGCGCAAGCCAGACAGCTCAATGCACGCTACGCTAAAATGCAAGTACCGATGGATGGACTCGCGAGTCACAAAGGCAAGCTAATATGGCCACTGCGAGGACCAATTATTCATAATTATGGTGCGCCATTACAACGTGAGTTGCATTGGAAAGGAATGGTGATCAGTCAACCTATTGGGAGCCAAGTAAAAGCCATTTACTCAGGTAAAGTGGTCTTTGCTGATTGGCTGCGAGGTTATGGCCTGATGATCGCGATTGATCATGGCAAAGGTGATATGAGCTTCTATGGTTACAACCAGACGCTACTTAAGAAAATTGGCGACACCGTGCAAGCAGGTGAACCAATAGCCTTAGTTGGTGACAGTGGTGGCCAAGAGCAACCTGGATTGTACTTCCAGATCCGCCGTAAAGGCACTCCAGTTGATCCGCGTCCATGGCTACAACGTTAATATAGCCACTACAACGAAAAAGGTTGGTCATAAGACCAACCTTTTGCAGTTATAACTCACCTGTCATCATTTTTTGTTCTTGCTCTAAATACTTTTGTTCTTGTTCTAAATAATGGTGCTGCAATATCGCTACCCGCTGTTGACCTAGCTCGGTTGCTAATGGGCGCACTATATTCAACATTTGTTGCACACCGTGGTAAATCACTGTTTGAGTTATTTTAGCGCCCGCTACTTGAGTTGTTTGATAACTGATCCATGATGAAGCCACCAATTTCAACGTATCAGCCAATACTTTAAGATCAACATCCGCTAATGCAATCAGACCTGCATCACGAAAATTAATCATAATTTGACTAATATTAACCTGAAGTTGCGTTTGCACCGCCAGATATTTAGCTTGTAAAGCAGCATCTCGGCGTAAGATATCAGGCAAATTGGCATAGAAAAAACGGTAACGCCACATCAATAGAAACACCGCATCGAGATAACGCAGCAAACTATCTTCTATTGCTTCAATTTCAGCGACATCAACGGGCTCAAAACTGATGGTTAAATCAATAGCGTATTGATCAAAAATACAATGAATAATTTGTTCTTTATTGCGAAAATGATAATACAAATTACCAGGGCTGATCCCTAAATCGGCAGCAATATGGTTAGTGGTTACATTGGGTTCACCATGGTCATTAAACAACGCCAATGCTGCATGAATAATTCGATCGCGGGTTTTCATTTTATTATCATCCTTCGCCCTTGCACTATATATAATGTTATCATAATTTAGTATTTATCATCTTAGTAGGAACAATAAAATCCATGCCTTATCTAACCCAATGAATGGCATTAATCGTTATCAAATAAATGACTACTGAGATTAATATGTAAAGCAAATGATTAAGTTAATTGTCATTTAGCTACTATTTAATACTGGTCGAATATCACTAAACGGCCATAATAACGACTAAGTCATACGTACCCAAATACACTGTGGCATGGTATTCGCCAACACTATAACTTCGTGAGATAGACGTAATTTATATGACTAAAAACCATTACGACAAGCAAGCCTATAACCCTCAGTTTGAGTGGTCTTTTGTGCATCCTCGCTATTGGGGAACATGGCTCGCAGTGATGATTGCTTCACTATTGAGTTTACTGCCCCATAACGTACGCCGTTCACTGGCGACCGTTTTTGCCAAACAAGCCATTAAACTAAAAAGTGGTGCTAATCATCGTGCTCGAGTTAACCTTAAAATGTGCTTCCCTGAAAAATCAGAAGCAGAGCGAGAACAAATTTTATTGCAAAATTTGATCACCGCAGGCAGCTTTCTATCTGGTTTCGCAGCACTATCGGTACGCAATAAAACTTGGCTTGAGCAACATACCATTATTCGCGGCATGGAAAATCTCACCAGCCTAACAGAGCAACAACAAAGTGTTATTCTATTAGTTCCGCATACGTGGGCGATTGATATTCCTGCGGTACTGCTTGCCTCACGTGGGTTACCTGTATCAGCGATGGCAAAAAAGCAAAAAAACCCAGTATCAGATTGGTTGATGCATCGCCAACGGGTGCAATACGGCGGCCGTGTCTATGAACGTAGTGGCGGCATCAAACCTTTTATTAAATCGGTGCGTGAAGGCTACTTAGGCTATTACCTACCCGATGAAGATTTAGGGCCAGAGCACAGTGTGTTTGTGGATTTTTTTGGTACCACTAAAGCCACAATGGCTGGCTTAGGTCGACTATCAAAATTAAGCCGTGCCAAAATTGTACCGCTGTTTGCGATGTATAATAGCGAAACAGGAATGTATGAATTGGATTTTTATCCAGCGCTACCCTTCCCAGCAGAAACAGAAGAGCAAGATGCACGAATGATGAACCAATGTATTGAGCAATATGTTAATCAGCGTCCAGAACAATATATGTGGATTCTACGCTTATTAAAAACCCGTCAGAACAGTGATGAGAATCCCTATGCTAAAAGATAAATTAGCACTATTTTTAATTATTTTTCCTTTTACATGGATGGTAAGCGGTCAGTTTGTTTTTGAAAACGGTGATAAAATACTTGTCATTGTCACGCTTATCGCTCTTGTAACGATACTGTTAAAATATGGTTTTGCTCCATTTAAAAATAATCTTAAAAATAATTATTATATATACCTACTAATTGCTTTTTCATTTATATCTATTATTTATAATTATTTCTATAATTCAGACATTATTAATATTCGCTCTGCATTATGTGTCATCCTTTATTTCCTCTTTATTCCACTAAATGTAATTTCTACTCGAGTAATAGCATACAGTACTTTTATTGGTAGTATCGGCGCTGCCAGTTTTGCATTTTGGCAAAAAAACATTCTACATTTAGACCGAGCAGCATGGCAATTAAACGCCATCCCATATGCCACATGCTGTTTAATACTAATGATCTCAGCTATAATGTTTAGCATTATATATAAAGACAAAAAAGAAACACTGATAATCTCTATATTATCTGGCGTTATATCTTTTTATGCTATTATTTTAACTGATAGTCGTGGTGTTTTAATTGCGGCATTCGCTATTTTTTTATGTCTACTTTTATATGTTTTAACCACAAAGATATCTTTGAAAATAAAAATAACGACGATTACTATTTTAGTCGTTATAACAACACTTGGTATATATACCACCAAAGACCGCCTTATCCATGAAACACGACAAGGATTATCCCAATACGAACAAGGTAATTATCTCTCAAATACAGCCTCCAGGTTAGCAATGTGGAAAGCCGCTCTATTACTTATCCCTCAAAAACCAATAACCGGATTTGGTGATGAGTTTGAGCCCGCGATAGAAAAACTGTACCAAGAAAAGAAAATTAGCTCACAACTTTATAACTTAAAACTTCCACACTTTCATAATCAATTTATCGATATAACTGTAAAGCATGGAGTAATAGGTCTAGTGTTATTACTATTATTTTTATTATTCCCTTATTATATTTTACAAAAAACACAATGCTCAAAAGAGACTAAATTTGCTATATTGCTATTAACAATTGGTATAGTTGTAAGTGGTTTAACCGATGTACCGCTTGAATTTAAACAAGTATTTACTTTATTTACCGTCTTTACCTATATATTCTTAAAAAATAAATCGCCAACATCAGTGTAACAAGTAAAGGTCCCGTCTATATGGGACCTTTATCTTAATTATTAATCTCATCAATTATATTGATATACTGCTTTGCAATATTCGTTGCATCAAATTTAATATATGTATTATCAAAATCAAATACTATATTATCAGATAATAAGCGGTCAATTTTATCAGCTACAGCTATAGGCTTAGTCTTTTTAACTAAAAAATCACTTAACTCTCCAGACATAATTTCTGCAGGGCCTGAATAACAATCAACGCTAACAATTGGTGTATGACAAATTAACGCTTCAACTAAAACATTACCAAAACCTTCATGATTAGATGTTAGAACTAAAGCTTTCGCATTACGCATTATTGCATAAGGATTTAAGCAAAATGGAAAAAACAACACTTTATGGTTAATCCCAAGATCTATAGCTTGTTGTTTTAAATCAGCTTCTAAACTACCCTCACCAATTATTACTAAAGGTATATTAGTCGTCATGTTACTAATACTTTCCAATAACAACGGGATATTTTTTTGTTCTTCTAATCGACCAACAAATAAAATATATTCTTGAGGTAATTGATATATCGGTTCCTCAAATGATAATTGTTTTATTTTTTCAATATCAAATGGGTTATAAATAGTAGTAACGGATAAAGCACAACCATCAGTCTTTGCTTTTACAAAATCTCGAATACCATTCGATACACAAACAACATGTTTGTTTTTAATTTTTGTGGATAGTTTTCTTTTAAATTTTATTTTATTAAACCAATTTTTATTATTATAGGTATACTCGTCTGAATTATGAATACAATGAATCAACTTAGGATTATCTATATATGAGATAATATCATTAGTTTCACCATGAACAGAGAAAATAGCATCAAACGGATCACTGTTATGCTCTAATTTATTAAGACAAGATAAAAATTGCTCAACATACTGCTTTGATTTTTTAAAACTGACTCTTTTTTCAATATCAAGGCTATGATGTAAAATTCCTGAAGCCAACTCTAACTCTTGAGCACGATTTAATGTTATTAGCTCACACTGATGCCCCATCTTAACTAACGTTTCTGCTAATCGAAGAGTAACAACTTGCACGCCTTCGATTTTCAAATCTCGCAAAAAAAAACCGATTCTCATACTAATGCCTTTAAAATAGTTGCACGCACTGATACTAATTGCTGCCAATCAAATTCATGTATATGAACACTATCATTATCACAGAAAGGTTTACGATTAAGTAACCGCTGTGAATGCTTTCCGAGAGGCTTCCATTCTTCGTAATTTTGCATATTGTGGCGGTAAATACCAATAACGGGCTTATTGAGTGCCGATGCCATATGTACTACCGCAGTATCAGGAGTAAAGGTAAAATCAGCAACATCTATGATCGCCAATGACATCTCAAAACAGGCAGGAGACTGAGGTAAAATAATCATCTCATCCTTTACTGCCGCCACTAAAGCCTCAATAAACTTATCCTCTCCTGGCGTGGGTATAATGACTAACAAATCATCAGGAAACTGTTGGCGCCATTTACAGATTAACGTCTTCGCGCGCTCAAACGAAAAACGACGATATTTACTCGAACCAAACAAATTAACACCAACCACATGTTTAAATTTTTGTTGTGATTGACTTATCAATTGCTGTAAAGCGACTCGTTGCTGACTAAATTCTGGAATAGGTAACAGACATTGGTCATCAATCGGTTGAGATATAAGTTGTTGTGCAGCGGCAATATATCTATTTTTAAAATGGACATGTTGCGATGCAACTTCGACATCAAATAAATTATATTGCTGCTTATTAAAACCTAGATAATGGCGAGCTTTAAATTGAGACGATAAATACAAATCTTTATGGTTATAATGTGTACCAAGATCGATAAACAAATCAAACTTACCAATATTATCAGTAATTATTTGCTTTCTATTAGCCTTACTATACAGAATATAGTTATCAGCAGGAGCGGCTTTATCCAACCATAATTTGGTCGTTGCACCCGTTAAGACTGTAATCTGAATATCAGGTCGATATTGGCGCAGCAGTTTGATAAAACCACCACACATGATGGCATCACCTAACTTGTTATCCCAGCGTAAGAGCAGAACTGATTTGATCTTCGATGGCTCAAAATCTATCTGCTGTACACGTTTATCGTATATTTTTCGATAGATATTAAGTTTTAATGCTTTCACCTTATTACGGATTAAGCGCCATCTCGCCTTCATTTTTCTTACACAATCCATATAAAGTTCAACCATCGTAAATATATAATATGAATAATTACACTTAAAAACATCAGCTTAAAATATAATACCTAACGGGAAATTACATTAACAAATGCACATCGTGTAGCAGAATATACTCTTATAACTGCTTTTTTTATTTTTATTACTGGATTTTTTATTTTTTGCTTGCGACAACCTATTGTTGAGTTTTCATCACCTCCTAAATAAACCACACTTGGTTGTACACCGTAAATCGCTTGTTTATGCAAATACGTATAACGCATAAAAACATCCACTGGTAGCATAATCTTATCACTGGCATTAATAAAAGCTTTAGCACACTTTGGTGTAATAATATAACCAGTAGCACATTGTGGTACTTTTAAGAATTTTACTAAAGTTACCTCACATTTATTTTCTACTGTGTAAAATAATTTCGTTCGCCATGGTTCCAATCGAATAAAGTGACGTTTAACGGTCCAGTCTTTTATTATTGAAATAACATATTGAAAATTAGCATCTAAAATAAAATCATCTTCAAGTACTATAATCGGTTGATTGTACTCAATTGCTTTCTCCCATGCCAGCATATGACTTGCGTAGCAACCTAACTCGCCAGCAAGAGCTTTACGACCTCGATGCAAGATAAATTTTTCTTCATCATAACGTTGTAATAAAGAGTGCTCACCTAAACGACCATCTACAGCATCTATAATTTCATAATCCAACCCTTGCTCATTCAATAATTGAACTGCACGTTGCCTTCTGTATTTTTTTGTCTTAAGACTAATTAAAAAAACTTTCATGATATCCTTAAAAAAAATTTATTTATAAATACGATTATTTGGATGAGACTCTTTTTCTTTACGCTATAAAAATTCAGACCAATATTTCATAATGTTTTCGTGTATTGTAACCTATAAAAATGTCTACAAGTGCTTATCAACTTCTTCTTGCTAAATATTGAGATCTACAATGAAAATAATGGTATTCAGTTCATACATGGATGCATGGAACAGCGTTAGACCTGAAGCTGAAATGATCATTGCAATGGCAAAACAAGGCCATCAAGTGACTGTTGTGACCCAAGGTAATGCCGACTATGTGGCTCGTTTTCGCGAACAAGGCATAAAAGTCATTGATGGGTACCCAACCAAAAAAATATGCTGCAATACTATTAAACTTCTTCGCCATGAACTCAAACAAAGCCCATACGATATCGTTTATGCGACCAACTCACGAACCATTCCAAATGCTGCCTTTGCTTGTATCGGTTTCCCTGCAACAAAACTCGTCACTTACCGAGGTACCGTTGGTGGTTTATATCGCCATGATCCCAGCGCATATTTAACCCACCTTCATCCTCGAGTGAATGGTGTTTCATGTGTAGCAGATAAAGTACGTGAGGATGTTGCTAAGCAGGTGTGGACAAATAAAGACAATGTGGTTGCGATTCACAAAGGCCACGATCTATCTTGGTACCAAACTCAAGCGGCCGATTTGAGTACTCTCAATATTACAGCTAATGACTTCGTTATTATTTGTGTTGCTAACGCGCGCCCAAGTAAAGGGGTACATGTATTATTAGAAGCGATGCAACATCTAGTAAATGAGCCGAATATTCATTTATTACTGGCAGGACGTGGAATTGATACTGTCGCTAATCAACAACTTGCCCAACAAGCGCCTTATCCAAATAATATTCACTTTCTAGGCTACCGGACTGATGTCCCGGAATTAATGGCTGCAGCTGACGTACAGATTCAACCCTCAGTAAGCGGTGAAGGTCTACCCAAAACGGTTATTGAAGCGATGGCAATGGCCGTGCCTTCGATTGTTACAACTACTGGTGGTAATGCTGAAATCGTAGAAGATGGCATTTCTGGATTTGTGGTTGAAACCAATAATGCCCGCGCAATTGCCGATAAAATAAACTATCTTTACCATCATAGAGTTGAAGCTAAAAGCATGGGGCTAAAAGCTCAACAGTATATTGCAACGACGCTTTCTGTTGAAAATACTGCACAGCAACATCTGGCGTTTTTTGAACGCTTATTAAAGCAATAATCTCATACTTATTAATAAATAATAATCCTGTCGTTTGTAACTGGCAGGATTATTTATTAAGTAGTGCTTTTTTCTGACGTTGCTGTAAACGACGTTTATTTTCCAGACGAGCAGGGAAAACATACAAACATCGCTGCAAAAATAGCTTACATTGAGCGACCATAGAATATTTAAGATCAAAATTAGGATCACAATACTTTTTGTAAAGTTGTTGCCACTCTTTAAACTGCCAATGCGCAACCTTGCCTTTCGTTCGAGAAACACGTGCTTTTACTGCAAATTTACGACACAAACCAACACCAACTTGTTGCGGATCAGCAATCACAAAGTTATTAGCAAAACAACGATCAGACAATATTTGCTTATCTATCTGATAATCCAGCAAACCATTTAAAGTAAATGCAGGATCAAATTTTTGCATCGCTCGAATAAATAGCATTTGGGTACAATCAATCGAATAGTCAGGAAAACCTATATTATAGGGCTCTTTTTTAGTCGCGATAAAATCGTCGACCAATGGCATATCCCAACAAGCAATAACATCTTCTGTGCGACCAAAATAAAAGAAATCACTCATATGAAATGCAACAGGTAAGCCTTTTGCATAACGACGGGTAAAAGTGTTAACAACAACAACTCTTTCCTTGAAAAACTGATCTTCATTACATCGGTTTGGAAAAGCTTGCTGCAAATGGATAAAGGCATCGGAGATCAAATAATTGTCGCTACGTAATTTCATTGCATAAGGCGTAGTTACATGATGTAACCCACTCAATGTCGAAACAATCTGCCGATTATTATTAAACGTTTGTGGTGTTCCATCTAAATTATAAGCACGAATATTAGTTCCAGGATCATCGCACAACACTAACTGATCATAATCTAAATCAGTAAGATCTTGATTATGCCAAGTTGATAAAATTATCTTAGCGCCTGGTAAAAATTGACGTATAGAATTCAAGCACTTTTGCGTGATCCCAGGTTCTTGCTCACGATCACTAAAAGTTTGAACTGGCCCTTGAACCACAACGGTTATATCTTTCGAGCTTATCTGATGTTTGTTATTCATTGCCAATCCACTGTTTGATACTCTTTAATGAGTCACTACGTATTAAATATCTCGATCTATAGTGATTTGCATTTTAACTGATAACAACTGGGTATCCTAGTTAACATTACTATCTTTAGTTATTATAATTAGCTCTTATCTAAATGATTATAAAACTAAAAAATCACAGTCATAATGTTTCAAAAACTTTAGTACTGCTATTAACAATAAATAAAATAATGCTTATTAAAAAGGAACTTAACACATCATGAAAAAATTGGTTATCGATCTAGATGGAACACTTACAACAGCGAATACCACTGATTATCGACTTGTTGCACCTAATAATGATGTCATAAACAAACTAAAAGAATATCAACAACAAGGATTCAGTATCACTATTTTTACTGCTCGTAATATGCGCACCTATGAAGGCAATATCGGAAAAATAAACATTCATACTCTACCAATTATTGTAGAATGGCTTGAGAAACATAACGTACCTTATGATGAAATCATCGTTGGTAAACCATGGTGTGGCCATGACGGTTTCTACATTGACGATCGTGCGATTCGCCCTTCTGAATTTGCCTCACTTTCAGTAGAGGAAATCAACAGCTTACTTAATAAGGAAAAAATGAAGTGTTCTTAGTTATGTCAGCAGCATATGTTGATCAGGATTTAAAATCTGAATTTGGCAATATACCACCAAGTTTATTACCACTTGGAAACCGCCGCTTATTTCAACATCAAATCGCTGCGGCGCCCAAAGGAAAAGCACTTTATCTAAGTCTACCTGAATCTTATGACTTACCAGAAATTGATGCCAAATGGCTTCAACAGCGTAACGTTACTGTGCTCGCGATTCCAGAAAATATATCACTAGGGGCTTCACTGGTTATTGCATTAAATCTCATCGATAAACCAATCGATACCAGCCTTGAAGTATTATTTGGCGATACGCTAATTTCACCGCTACCTACCATTGAAGACTCAATTACGGTTTCTGAAGTAGAGGACAGCTACAATTGGTCGGCAGTAACAAATAGCAAGCATCATTGGATTCAGAACGTTGATAACGATCTTGACCATACTAAAAACAATGTTGTCAGTGGCTATTTTCACTTCAGCCAACCTCGTCAACTTATTCGTTGTATTACCCAAAGCCATTGGGACTTTCTTGAAGGCTTAAATCGCTATAATCAACTGGTTGGTTTAACGACTGTCCGTACAACTAACTGGCTCGATTTTGGCCATGTAAACACTTATTATCGTTCAAAAGCCAAATTCACCACTCAACGTGCTTTTAACCAATTAAAAATATCACCCGAGTGGTGTGAAAAAAGCAGTATCAACGGCTTAAAAATTCAAGCAGAAGCCAATTGGTTTAAACACCTACCGCCAATGATGCGTAATTATATTCCGCAATATATGGGTCACTATGAAGAGCAAGGCATTTTCAGCTATCGGCTCGAGTACCTTCATCACACCGCCCTGAATGAACTGTTCGTTTTTGCTAATTTGCCTTCGATTATATGGCGCCAAATCATCAATAGTAGTTTATCTTTTTTAACTACATGCCAGCAGCACTTACAACCTAACGATCAACCCGCGGCGTCATTAGAGCAATTATTTGGTGAAAAAACATCACAGCGGCTTAATGATTTTTGTCAAGAACGTGATATTTCTTTAACTACAACTTGGTGCTATAACAACCAATATCATATTTCGCTACAACAATTAGTCACTGACAGCCATCAATATCTACCCGAACCAGCAGCAGTTGCCACTATCATGCATGGTGATTTTTGTTTCAGTAATATTTTATATGACTTTAGAACCAATCGTATAAAAACCATTGATCCTCGAGGAATGACACCTGACGGCACCATGACTTTATTTGGCGATATTCGCTATGATTTAGCCAAATTAAGCCACTCAATTCTAGGTTTATATGACTGGATTATTGCTGGCTATTACCATGTCGATATTACTGATAATACGATAATTTTCAATGTCGCAGGCATTGACAAGCATCAAGAAAATCAACAGATTTTTATTGATTTAGTGAATGATAAATTTAACTTATCAGCTGTAAATTTATATGCGATGCAAATTCAATTATTTCTGTCAATGTTGCCTCTCCATGCCGATGACCCTCATCGTCAAGATGCCTTGATGGCAAATGCATTCCGCCTTCACCAACTAATGGTAGAACATACTTTATGATCGTTATCCCAATGGCAGGATTAAGCTCTCGTTTTTTCAATGCTGGCTATACTCAACCTAAATATATGCTAGAAGCTCACAATGAAAGCTTATTTGATCATGCAGTAAAAAGCTTTGCCGCGTTATTTGAAACTGAGTTATTTGTCTTTATCATTCGAGATGTTTACCACACTCGTCAATTTGTTGAAGCGCGCGTTCATGCGCTTGGTATCAAGCACTTCCATATCACGGTGCTTAATCAAGAAACTCGCGGACAGGCGGAAACAGTAGCATTAGGACTTGCCGAGGTTAACTATCAAGGCCCAATGACTATTTTTAATATTGATACCTTCCGCCCACACTTTAACTATCCAGATCTGACGTTATTAGGTGATGGTTACTTAGAAGTTTTTGAGGGTAGTGGCGATAATTGGTCATTTGCCAAACCTGCGAAAATTGGTTCAACACAAGTTATAGAAACTGCAGAAAAAAGACCAATATCAAACCTTTGCTGTACAGGTCTTTATTACTTTGCAGATATCAATGACTTTCATTATGCCTATAATAATTATATTTCTCGACCAATAACTGAATGGGAAAAAGGCGAGCTTTATGTCGCTCCGCTGTACAATATTCTAATCAGCGCAGGTAAAGAAATCCATTATCATCAGATAGATCGCCAGCAAGTGATTTTTTGTGGTGTTCCCCAAGAATATCTCGATTTTTTAAATCAGTAATTAACTCACAACCATCACTCGGTCTGAGAACCTAAACTCGGTAAATTATTTATGACTAAAATTTTAATCATCGGTCCATCATGGATTGGCGACATGGTGATGTCGCAGTGCTTATATATTGAATTAAAAAAACAACACCCTAACTGTATCATTGATGTAATGGCGCCTGGCTGGTGTAAAACAGTATTAGCACGTATGCCCGAAATAAATAAGACCATTGAAATGCCTCTTGGCCATGGTGACTTCAATTTCTTTGCTCGCTACCAATTAGGTAAAATATTACGTGATGACAACTACGATCATGCTTATATTCTGCCAAATTCAGCCAAATCAGCACTTATCCCATTTTTTGCGAGCATACCAACCCGTACTGGCTGGAAAGGCGAAATGCGTTACGGGCTACTTAATGATTTACGTAACAACAAAAAATCGTTTAATTTAATGATTGAACGTTACATTGCTTTGGCTCATCCCGCTTCAGCAATGACAGGTTCTGGTTGCCTAACGGATATGCCTTTCCCTGCTCTAACTATTGACGCTCAAAATCAACAGCAAGTGCTTGAAAAATTCAACGTCAACCAAACTCGTACTTCAATTGCACTCTGTCCAGGAGCTGCTTACGGTCCAGCCAAATGCTGGCCAATTGATCATTATGCATCGGTCGCTAAAACCCTTATTGAAGCTGGCTGTAATATTTTATTATTTGGCTCAGACAATGAAAAAACATTAACCGATCAAATCGAAAAATCTTTATCGAATAGCGCCCAACAGTACTGTCATAATTTAGCGGGTAAAACATCACTTACCGATGTGATTGACTTGCTAGCATCATGTTCAACAGTTATTGGTAATGATTCTGGCTTAATGCATGTTGCAGCCGCTGTACAGTGCAATGTTGTTGCACTTTATGGACCAACAACACCAAATTACACCCCACCGCTCACGCATAAAAAAGCCATTTTACACACCGATATTGAATGTCGACCTTGCTTTAAGCGTGAATGTCCTTTGAAGCATAATAAATGCATGACAGAGATTTCACCACAGCAAGTCATCACTGCCATTAACAATTTACAAGCATTATGATTCGAACTCTATATACCCTATTACTAGCTCTAGTAGCCCCTATATTATTATGGGGGCTTTACCGTACCAAACCTGGAAAACCAGCCTTTGGTGCTCGTTGGAAAGAGCATTTTGGTTTTACGCCACCATTGCTTACAGCAGAACAACCTCTTTGGATTCATGCCGCCTCAGTCGGTGAAGCAATTGCTATTGTACCGGTAATAAAGGCACTCAAAAAAGCTCACCCTAAGCAAACTATTGTAGTAACCACCACTACCAGCACAGGTGCTGAACAAGTAGCAAAATTGGGCGATTTAGTTGAACACCGCTACATGCCAATTGATTTTGCGTGGTGTGTACGTGGATTTCTAAAAGCTATCAAGCCAAAATTATTTCTTATCGTTGAAAAAGAATTATGGCTCAATACCTTAAGCTGTGCTCATCATCAAAAAATTCCAACGATCATTGTTAATGCACGCTTATCAGAACGCTCTGCAAAGCGCTACCAATCGTTTGGCTTTTTCACTCATAAATTGTTAACCAAAATAGATAAAATCTTATGTTTACATGATGATGACGCCCAACGGTTTATTGCCATTGGCGCTAATAAAAATCAAGTCGCAGTGACAGGTTCAATCAAATATGACATCAGTATTGCTGACAGTGTTTTTGAACAAGCCCATGATCTTCGTCAGCAACTTGGCGCCCAACGGCCTATTTTCGTTGCTGCGAGCACCCATCAAGGTGAAGATCAACAAGTACTTGATGCTTACCAAATAGTGCAACAACACTATCCTGATGCGATGGTGATTATTGTGCCGCGTCATCCTGAAAGATTCGATAGTGTTGCTCAATTAGCTGCAGAGCAATATGGGTTAACGGTTCATCGTCGTACAGATAACACACCAATTTCAGTCACCACTCAGCTCTACCTCGCTGATACTATGGGAGAAATGTTGGTAATGTTAGCCACTGCCGATGTAACGTTTATGGGGGGGAGTTTAGTGGGTGAAAAGGTCGGCGGGCATAATCTATTAGAGCCAGCAGCTGTCGCTAAACCCGCAATAACAGGCCCAAGTTTTTATAATTTTGAAGATATCACCCAGCAATTATTAGCCGCTGGCGCGATTGAAATCTGTCAAAATAGTCACCAACTTGCAGAGCAACTGATCATTTTATTTAATGACCCGCAACGCCAACAACAAATGGGCGCACAGGGCCAAAAAATAGTGATTGAAAACCAAGGCGCGGTTAAGAAAACCATCACTAATATTAATCATTACTTAGATGATAATTAACCAATAGTTATACGAAGATTACTTTTATGGGCATAACCATCGCACAATGCTGTCCAATTATCTTCATGCCATTTAATCGCACGTTTATCGACTTCTTTCATAAAAGAGCGCTTTAAACGTGCGAGATTATCCACCTTCCAATCATCACCATCGCGACAATCACATTTATCAAAATCAATCAGCCATGGTTGCTGCTGAGCATCAACTAAAATATTGTGGGCATTCAAATCCGTGTGACAGACTTGCAAATCATGCATTTTACCAATCATTTCACCAATATCACGCCACACTGCCGTGGCTAATGGTTGGGTTTGAAGTAATGCGACTAAATCATTACTGTTGGCAATTTTCTCAACCAAAATATCTGCTTTATAAACCACGCCTTTTTTAACCGCACGAGCAGCAATTGGTCGCGGTACATTTACGCCACCATCGCGTAATAATTTTAATAATGCTAACTCAGCCCCACTACGGGTTTTATTCCACTCTGTAAACCAATAACTGTCATTATTCACTTTAGCAAACAGCCCGCCACGGTGATAATGTCGTAATGCCATCTCTAATTTTTCATCGGCAACAAACCAAGTCGTGCCACGCCCTTCTGCTGAGCCGATAACTGCATCACGCTGACGCCAATACTCAATATCAAAGCAACCATGCGGATCTGCACTTAGATAATCGCTATCAAACCAAATGGCCTGGTTGTTACTGATAATTTCCTGCACTACAGCCTCTCTCGCATTTATTGTTGAATATTTTACAATTTCAATGGCTAGCGGCATAATTCACTAACCACTTTTAATAAGGTAACTCCATGGCTCTGTTCTCAACGCCACCACGTTCAATTTGTATCTTACGTTTGTCTGCTATTGGTGACGTTTGCCATGCGATTGCTGTTGTTCAAGCTATCCAACGCCACTGGCCAACGACTGAAATTACTTGGGTTGTTGGCAAGGTTGAAGCACAATTAGTGAATGCGTTACCCAATATTAACGTGATCAGTTTTGATAAAAAAGCCGGCTGGCATGGCATTAAATGTGTTTGGCAACAACTGAAATCACACCGTTTTGATGCGCTATTGGATATGCAAGTTGCCTTACGTGCAAGTGTACTATCTTTAGGTATTAAAGCTAAGTATCGTGTTGGATTTAGTAAAAACAGAACTAAAGAAGGGCAATGGCTGTTTACTAATAAACACTTACCCAATACTGACAGCATACATGTACTCGATAATATGGCGGATTTTGCACGTTACATTGGCGTGCCATTTACGACCCCAGTATGGAATATTCCGCTTACAGCGGAGGATAATAGTGTCGCTGAACAATATATCCACCAGCCAACATTAGTCATATCACCAGCAGCCAGTAAAGATGAACGTAACTGGTTAGCTGAACATTATGCCGCAATAGCTGATTACGCTGTGACTAAAGGTTTAGCGGTAATATTATGTGGCTCGCCAAGTAAGCGTGAACAACAATTAGGCCAACAAATTAGCAGCTATAGTCAAACGCCGATCACCAACTTGATCGGTAAGACAACCCTATTACAGCTCACCGCATTATTGCGTGCGGCGACAGTGGTCATTGCACCAGATTCAGGGCCGGCACATCTAGCCACGACCCAAAACACGCCAGTGATTGGATTATATGGCCACAGTAATCCGGCCCGTACAGGACCTTATTTATCGCAACCCTATACCGTTAGTGTTTATCAACAAGTCGCCGAACAGCATTACGGCAAATCATTAGGTGAGTTACCATGGGGAGCACGCGTAAAAGGTAGCGATATCATGCCGCAAATTAGTGTTGCCATGGTAAAGGAAAAACTTGATCTCATCCTATCTTCGTCGATGTCATTAGCTTCCAAGGAAAAGTCATGAACACACCAACAGATAAACCGACACTTAGTGCTGTACTGATTGTTAAAAATGAAGCTAAACATCTTGCTGCATGTCTAGATACAGTTAAAGACTGGGTCGACGAAATTATTATTTTGGACTCAGGCAGTACTGATGAGACAGAAACCATTGCTCGTCGCTATACAGACAAATTTTATGTCAATACGCAGTGGCCAGGATTCGGTCAACAACGTCAACTAGCCCAACAGTATGTCAACAGTGATTATGTTTTATGGCTCGATGCTGATGAACGCGTCACACCTCAATTAAAACAATCGATTCAAAATGTACTCCAAACCAATCAACGTAATGTGGTTTATAGCGTTAATCGTCTCAGTACTGCATTTGGTAAGTTTATTCGCCATTCTGGCTGGCACCCTGATTGGATCGTGCGTTTATACCGTCCACAAGACACCCACTATAATGATGTTCAAGTACATGAATCTGTCATTGTTCCTCCAAATTACAACATTGTAAAAATAGACGGTAATTTAGAACATTATACATTTGACGATTTTTTTGAATTCCAGAAAAAACAATCTCAATATGCTGAGTTATGGGCTCAAGAAAAACACTCTAAAGGAAAAAAGACCTCCATCAGCTCAGCAATTGGACATGCTCTTTTCAGCTTTATACGTAGTTATTTTATTAAATGTGGCTTTCTAGATGGTAAACATGGCTTTATTATTGCCTGCATTAATATGCAATATGTATTAAATAAGTACCTTGGTCTTTACCTTAAACAAAATAAGTAACCCATTATGACGACACGCGTTATCTATCCTGGCACTTTTGATCCAATCACTAATGGCCACCTTGATTTAATTGAACGAGCTGCAGCTATGTTTGATCATGTGATTGTTGGTGTTGCTTTCAATCCGAGCAAAAAGCCACTGTTCTCTTTAGACGAACGGGTTGAACTTGCCCAACAGATCACCGCCCATTTAACCAATGTTGAGATTGTTGGTTTCTCAGGACTGCTGGTAACTTTTGCCAAAGAGCATAATGCTAATATTTTAGTCCGTGGTTTGCGGGCGGTATCTGATTTTGAATATGAATTTCAACTTGCGAATATGAATCGCCGTTTAATGCCTGAACTTGAAACGGTATTTTTAACGCCCGCAGAAGAGAATTCATTTATTTCTTCAACGATAGTCAAAGAAGTCGCGTTGCATAAAGGCGATGTTAGTCAGTTTGTTGATCCGTTGATCACCAAAGCGTTACTCGCTAAGTTTATAAAGTGATGATCAAAAAAGGGAGCATATAAGCTCCCTTTTCTATTATTCTAAACCGTAATTACTTATTGTAATACTCACGGTACCAATCAACAAAGGCCTGCACACCCTCTTTGACTTTAACTTCAGGCTTATAACCCGTTGCAGCAAATAAATCATCGGTA
Organism: Photobacterium kishitanii; assembly: GCF_003026355.1. GTDB lineage: Bacteria > Pseudomonadota > Gammaproteobacteria > Enterobacterales > Vibrionaceae > Photobacterium > Photobacterium kishitanii. The sequence goes on from NZ_PYON01000010.1 coordinate 98,575, forward strand.
TCAGCATAAGTCATATACACATCACCCGGCTGCATTGGCATAAAGTTCTTCTTGGCCTCAACGCCTAATGATGCTTCCAGAGCTTCAACATAATCCATTAATTTAACTGGGCTGCCATGGCCAATGTTATAAATACGATACGGTGCAGAGCTGGTTGCAGGTGAGCCCGTTTCGACAGTCCAATCAGGATTAGGCTGTGGAATCACATCCTGAATTCGAATAACACCTTCAACAATATCATCGATATAGGTGAAATCACGGCTCATATCACCATTGTTATAAATATCAATTTCTTTGCCTTCCATAATTGCATTGGTAAATTTAAACAATGCCATGTCTGGACGACCCCACGGGCCATAAACAGTAAAGAAACGTAGGCCTGTGGTGGGAACACCGTAAAGATGCGAATAACTGTGGGCCATAAGTTCATTGGCTTTTTTAGCCGCCGCATATAATGACACCGGATGATCAACACTATCTGCGGTATCAAACGGCATCTTTTGGTTTAAGCCATAAACTGAACTTGAAGAGGCATACACTAAATGCTCAACATTGGTATGGCGGCAACCTTCAAGAATAGTCAAATAGCCAATTAAATTACTATCACCATATGCCATTGGATTATCAATTGAATAGCGCACACCAGCTTGACCCGCTAAATGGATCACTCGATTAAATTTTTGCTCAGCAAACAAATTGGCAATCGCTTCTCGATCCGCAAGATCCATTTCAATAAAACTAAAGTTTTTATGTTCAATACGATCTAAACGCGCATGTTTAAGTGCCACTTCATAATAATCATTAAGATTATCAATACCAACCACTTGATGACCTTGTGCGCATAAGCGTTCTGTTACAGCACTACCAATAAAACCAGCAACGCCAGTCACTAAGTATTTCATTATTCAGCCCTTAATGTGTTTATAAAACACTATCTATCTTTTATAAATTATCTCAGCATGGTATCAATATTTATGGCTTTTATTGCTCAAAAAAAATGAACCCATGATTAATAAAAATCGAATAAACAACTCACTCAATGCTGACAATTAGCACAAAAAACCGTCGCTCGTTGACCAAGTTTAATTTCAATTAAAACTTCACCACAGCGAGGACATGGTTGACCGCCCTTGCCGTAGACCTGTAATTCTTGCGCAAAATAGCCGGGTTTACCGTCAGCATTTTTAAAATCTTTTAATGTGGTGCCGCCTTGAGCAATCGCTTTTTTAAGCACCGCTTTAATTTCACTGACTAACAACTGTAATTTTTGGGACGAGACTTTTCCAGCGGGGCATTGGGGATCAATACCAGCGGCAAATAATGATTCATTGGCATAAATATTACCCACACCAACCACAACATGATTATCCATAATCAGTAATTTAATCGCTTTACGTTTGCCCGTCGCTTTCGCCACTAAATAATCACTATTAAAATCGTCGCTAAGCGGCTCTGGACCCATTTTATCAAGCACACTATGGCTCTCACCTGCCTGTTGCCATAACCACGCTCCAAAGCGGCGAGGATCGTTATAACGTAAGATTTCACCACTGGCTAACACCACATCAACATGATCATGTTTTTCAACCACCGCACCTGCGGGTAAAATACGTAAACTACCAGACATACCAAGATGAACAATTGCGTAACCGATATCCGTTTCTAATAATAAATATTTTGCGCGGCGAACAACATTGCGAATCACCTGCCCTTCAATATTTTTAATCGCATCAGGAATGGGCCAGCGTAATCTTGAATTACGAATAACGATTTTAGTCACCGTTTGCCCGACGACATGTGGTGTGATCCCCATTCTAGTCACTTCAACTTCAGGTAATTCAGGCATTTTTATCTTACTCCAATAACGATTATAATTTTGCAACTAACGATGGAAATAAAAAATCACTCGCTACCGTCACGGCCAACCACTCTCCAGCACCATTATTAAACAACCAAAAATGAGATAATTGATAAGCAGTGATCCGTTGCGGCTGAGAATGACCAACAAACCACGCCTCAACCGTGTTTGGAACAAGTAATTGGTTTTTTAATCCTAACAACTGCTGTTCAGTAACTTTTGTGCCCTTCAATGTTTGCCAGCGAGCAATAAAAGTTGCGATATCAAACGCCACCGATGGTTGGCTATTCCATCCCGTTAGTGAGTGCTGAAAAGTCATCTTAGGTAACAACAACTGCTGAATCACACGATCAGGGGAGAATAATGGTATGACGGTCGACGACGGTGCTACTGACGTTGTTGTCGTTGCTAAACGAGCTCGAAGAAGCTCTGGTAGCTGTATCACAGCGATAAAAGCCAAAACCCCAATGATGATTACGTTATTCCATCCTCGTCGCGTTAACCGCATTCTCAGGCGCTCCTATGCGCATTTATTAATACTGATTAAGATAGCACTGCTACGATCAACAGCAATAGCCAATTACACCTTGCGCAATGACAACCAATCACTTAACCAAGTTACAGAATATTTAGAAAGCAAAAAAGCAGGAAAGAAGGAAAGAAGGAAAGAAGGAAAGAAGGAAAGAAGGAAAATAATGCGGAATTTTGAATATAAAAAAACCCAGCTAGGCTGGGTTTTTATCAAAGAGTGAAAAATCAATTACTTGATTTTAGCTTCTTTGTAAAGCACGTGCTGGCGAACTACTGGATCAAATTTCTTGATCTCAAATTTGCCTGGCATGTTGCGCTTGTTCTTGTCGGTAGTGTAGAAGTGGCCTGTACCAGCTGATGATACTAGACGGATCTTCTCACGAATGCCTTTAGCCATTGTTCAAATTCCTCTAAACGTTCTCGCCGCGGACACGCATCTCTGCAAGAACGACATCAATGCCTTTCTTATCAATGATACGCATACCTTTAGCAGTAAGACGTAGTTTAACGAAGCGTTTTTCGCTTTCTACCCAGAAACGATGAGTTTGCAGGTTCGGCAGAAAACGACGCTTGGTGGCATTACGTGCATGTGAACGGTTGTTACCCGTTACAGGACGCTTACCAGTTACTTGGCATACTCGGGACATTACTGTCTTCTCCAAATCGTTTCGCTCGATATCTACCATGGAAATTTAATGTAAAATTCAATTTTACATATAACCACAGCTATCAAAGGTCGCGCATTATACTAAGTCAAAACCAGTTGCTCAAGTCCCGAGCAGATCCTTTCTCACTTTTTTTACCGAAAATTGTCTATTTTATAGCCAACCGCGCTCGGCAAAGGAAATAACATCCCCTTCACCGACAACAAAATGATCCAGAACACGAATACCCACTAAAGCCAGCGAATCACTGATCTTGCGGGTTATTCGATGGTCAGCTTGACTAGGTTCAGCAACGCCTGATGGGTGATTATGCGCTAAAATTAACGCCGCTGCATTAAGTTCTAACGATCTTTTTACAACTTCACGTGGATAAACGCTCGCACAATCAAGTGTTCCTTCAAATAATATCTCCCCGGTAATGACTCGGTGCTGATTGTCTAGGAATAGGATATAAAAGGCTTCGCGCTGTTTATGACGCAATTTTTTGACTAGATATTGACGAGTATTTTGTGGGTTTGTAAGCGCGCTATCTTTTTTTAAAATTTCTTCTAAATATCGCTCTCCCATGGCTAAAACAGCCTGTAAAAGTGCAAATTTTGCCGGACCTAAACCTTTTACCTGACAAAATGTTTCTTTATCTGCCCCAAGCAAGGCACGCAATGAACCAAATTCTTGTAATAAATACGTCGCCAGTTCCAACGCATTCATTCCTTTAATCCCAGTACGTAAAAAAATGGCTAATAATTCAGCATCAGTGAGTGCTTCACTACCATGAGAGAGTAACTTTTCTCGCGGACGCGATGCTAATGGCAATTGCTTAAGCGACATATTGTCTCCTTGTTTGTATACCACTAGCAAAACAGTCGTCACTTTTTACACAACCAACACGAGGTTATTTTTTGAAAACATCGACATTTTTTGTGTTTGAAATTGCTGTTTACAATAATAAAACCTCGACACGATCACTGATAAATGCCCTTAACATTCATTGCAGCCAATGACCGTTTATACGTTTGATGCTATCGTGTCAGCAAAATTTATTGGCTTCTAGACACAGGCAAAACCATGCAAACACTGGCAGGAAAAAAAATCCTTCTCGGCATTAGTGGCGGTATCGCTGCCTATAAATGCGCAGAACTTACTCGTCGTTTAATTGAACGTGGCGCACAAGTCCAAGTCGTAATGACCACTGCAGCACAAGAATTTATTACGCCATTAACCATGCAGGCTGTATCAGGCAATCCCGTTTCAAGTAGCCTATTAGACCCTTCTGCAGAAGCATCAATGGGTCATATTGAATTAGCTAAATGGGCAGATCTGGTTTTATTAGCCCCAGCAACGGCAGATTTAATTGCCCGTATCAGTGCTGGAATGGGGAATGATTTACTTACGACACTGTGTTTAGCTACTAATGCACCAATTGCCGTCGCGCCAGCAATGAATCAACAGATGTACCGCAATATTGCAACTCAAGAAAACCTTGCCACTCTACAACGTCGAGGATTCACCTTATGGGGACCGGCAAGCGGTGAGCAAGCATGTGGCGATGTTGGTCCAGGACGAATGCTGGAACCAATGCAGTTAGTCCACCATTGTGAAGATTTTTTTCAAACGCCAGATCTTAGTGATCTAAATATTATGGTCACCGCCGGACCTACCCGTGAGGCAATTGATCCTGTGCGCTATTTAAGTAATTACAGCTCAGGAAAAATGGGCTTTGCGATTGCAGCAGCGGCGGCTAAACGTGGCGCTAAGGTGACTTTAATCAGTGGTCCGGTTAATCTTGCCACTCCTGCAGGCGTGACCCGAATTGATATTAATAGTGCTATCGAAATGCAACAAGCAGCGTTAACTCACGCGGTAAAGAATCAGATATTTATCGCTTGTGCCGCAGTGGCTGATTTTCGTCCAGCACAAATCGCTGCACAAAAAATGAAAAAACAGCCCGGTAATGAAGAGATGGCAATTCAATTGGTAAAAAACCCTGATATTGTCGCCAATGTTGCGGCACTAACCGATAAGCGCCCATTCACGGTTGGCTTTGCTGCTGAAACTCAAAACGTAGAGCATTATGCACGTGGTAAACTCGCCGCTAAAAATCTTGACCTTATTTGTGCTAATGACGTCTCAGTACAAGGGCAAGGCTTTAATAGCGACACTAACGCACTGCATTTATACTGGCCTAATGGCGATAAAGCATTACCATTAACCACTAAAGCCGATCTTGGTCAGCAGTTAGTTACCGAAATTGTTGCCCTTTATCAACATGCCACGCACTAGAGCATTATTATGAATACTATCGATCTTAAAATTCTTGACCCCCGTGTTGGAACAGAGTTCCCATTACCCGCTTATGCAACCACAGGTTCGGCAGGGCTTGATTTACGTGCGTGTCTTGATCAAGCATTAACCGTTGCGCCGGGGGAAACTCATCTCGTACCCACAGGCTTAGCAATTCATATTGGTGATCCTAATCTGGCAGCAACTATTTTACCGCGCTCAGGTCTTGGTCATAAACATGGGATTGTCTTAGGTAACCTTGTCGGTTTAATCGATTCAGATTACCAAGGACAATTGATGGTATCAGTATGGAACCGTGGCGATAGCACCTTTACTATCGAACCGGGTGATCGTATTGCCCAGTTAGTTTTCTTACCGGTCGTACAAGCGCAATTTAATATTGTGACTGATTTTGATGATGCTAGTCATCGTGGTGAAGGTGGTTTTGGCCACTCAGGTCGTCAATAAGTTTATTATTATTGATAAATACAGTTTATGCTTTTGGCGTATGAATTTATTTTGATGCTAAAATAACCGATAACGATCAAACACAAAGCGCAACTATTAAGGGTTGCGCTTTTTTTACTGATAAACTGCATACATTTATCATCCAGCGCTTTTCACGACGCAATGGCATCGCTAAGATAAGCGGGTTTCATGCTGTCCATGGACAGTCTCATTTTGCAAAGGAACGATAATTCATGGCTGGCACCAAAAAAAGCAATCGCCGCGAAGAGATACTCCAGTGTCTTGCTCATATGTTGGAATCAAATCAAGGAAGCCAACGTATTACCACCAAAATGCTGGCGGCTAATGTTGGGGTCTCGGAAGCCGCACTCTATCGCCACTTCCCGAGTAAAGCACGGATGTTTGAAGGCCTGATTGAATTTATCGAAGATTCAATTACTACCCGTATTAACCGTATTCTTGATGATGAAAAAGATACCCTTACACGCCTGCGGATGGTGCTACAACTCATTTTAATGTTTGGTGAACGTAATCCTGGTCTGAGTCGCATCATGACAGGTCACGCGCTAATGTTTGAACAAGATCGCTTACAGTCTCGCATTAATCAGTTATTTGAGCGTATCGAATCGCAATTACGTCAAATCCTTAAAGAGCGAAAATTGCGTGAAGGTAAAGGCTTTCCTGTTGATGAATCTATTTTAGCCGCGCAATTACTCGGTCAAGTTGAAGGCAGCTTAAGCCGTTATGTTCGCTCAAGCTTTAAATATAAGCCTACTGAAAATTTTGATGATTATTGGCAACTGCTTAGCGGTCAGTTAGGTTAACCACACCGATACCCAAAGCAGCATAAAAAGACCAAAAAAAGCGAGTGCCAATTGACGCTCGCTTTTTATTATCACTTACTCGTTAAACGACAATTACACGCCGTATTGAGCACGATACGCAGTTACAGCCGCTAAATGTTGTTCCATATCAGCTTGCTCGCTTAAATAGGTCACAACATCACCTAGCGAGACAATTGAAATCACTGCACAACCAAAATCACGTTCAACTTCTTGAATTGCTGATAACTCACTTTGGCCTTTTTCTTGACGATCAATTGCCACTAGTACGCCCGCTAAATCGGCACCGTTAGCTTTAATAATTTCCATTGACTCACGAATTGCAGTGCCAGCGGTGATCACATCATCAACCAACATGATGCGTCCTTCAAGTTCACTACCAACTAAGTTGCCACCCTCACCGTGATTTTTAGCTTCTTTACGGTTAAAGCAGTATGGCGTATCAATATCATGGTGATCAGCCAGTGCTACTGCGGTCGTGGTTGCAATAGGAATCCCTTTATATGCAGGGCCAAACAACACATCAAACTCAATCTTAGCGTCTACCAATGCAGCAGCATAAAAGCGGCCTAGACGCGCAAGATCGCGACCAGTATTAAATAATCCCGCGTTAAAGAAATACGGGCTGATACGGCCAGATTTCAATGTAAACTCACCAAATTTCAAAACGCCTTTCTCTAGGGCAAATTCGATGAACTGACGCTGATATGCTTTCATTGTGGCTCCTTAAACGACTATCGTGTTTTACAATGTTGAAATGGAAGCAACCTTTACCAATAACGTCGGTAAAACTGTTGCTGCTGAAATTAATGATTATCCCTCTAACCAATAAATTTCAGATAAAAAAAAGCGGCTCCAATAGGAACCGCTAACAATTAATTTTCTAAGGCTTGTTTCTGCATCGAAATAATATCGGTTATGCCGTCTTTCGCCAGCGCTAGCATTGCTAACAACTCTTCATGACTGAATGCCTCACCTTCAGCAGTACCTTGAATCTCAATCATCTTGCCGTCTTCAGTCATCACTACATTCATATCGGTTTCAGCGGCTGAATCTTCAAGATACTCGAGATCGCAAATTGGCTCGCCTTTATAGATACCAACAGATACTGCAGCAACCATGCCTTTAAGCGGGCTTTTCTTAATCATACCTTTTTCAAGCATATAATTAATCGCATCGACCAATGCCACCATTGCACCCGTGATTGACGCTGTACGTGTGCCGCCATCGGCTTGAATAACATCACAGTCAACCGTGATCATTTGCTCACCAAGCACTTTCAAATCAACTGCTGCGCGTAAACTACGGGCAATCAGACGTTGAATTTCCATGGTACGGCCGCCTTGCTTACCACTGGCAGCTTCACGACGATTGCGAGTATGCGTTGCACGTGGCAACATGCCATATTCTGCAGTCACCCAACCTTGGCCTTTACCTTTAAGCCAACGCGGCACATTTTCTTCAACACTAGCAGTACAAATTACTTTGGTGTTGCCAAATTCAACCAATACTGAACCTTCAGCGTGGGCTGTATAGTTACGAGTAATAGTGATTGGACGTACCTGAGTGGCACTTCTTCCGCTTGGACGCATCGGGATTTCCCTTTGGCTGGATGATATTAACCGGCGATTATAACGACATCTCAATCCCAGTGCACGAGAAAACCTGCGTTTAAACGATAGATTCAACCTTGTTTTGCATTTACAGCAGTAGCCCACAATGCGTGATCTCGCATATAATGATAGAACTCGGTTACGACGCACCTCTATCGTTATTAAAAGACCAGACTTACCGTTGAATACGCTAAGTTTAGCCGTCGCAACCATCATAACAAAAGGGCCACAAGCCAATGATCCATAGTATGACTGCTTATGCCCGTCGCGAAATAAAAGGCGACTGGGGCACTGCTGTGTGGGAAATCCGCTCAGTAAACCAACGTTATCTTGAAACTTATATTCGTATGCCAGAGCAATTCCGTAGCCTTGAGCCGGTATTGCGTGAGCGTTTCCGTAAACGTCTAGCACGCGGTAAAGTCGAATGTAATCTTCGCTATGAAGCTAACATTGCTGGCAATACTGAATTAACCATCAATGAAGCATTAGCAAAACAAGTCATTCATGCAGCACGCTGGGTAACAGAAACTGCCGGTGAAGGTAATATTGGTCCATTCCAAGTGCTTAACTGGCCTGGCGTAATGGAAGCACCCGAACAAGATTTAGATGTGATAAATAAAGATCTATTAACTGGCTTTGAGCTGGCAATGGATGATTTTATTGCAGCACGTGCTAGCGAAGGCGACAACATGAAACAGTTGATCGACCAGCGTTTAGCGGCAATTTCAACAGAAGCCATCAAAGTACGTACCCTAATGCCACAAATTATGGTTTGGCAACGTGAGCGCATCATGTCACGTCTTGATGAAGCAAAAGTTGATCTTGATAACAACCGTCTTGAGCAAGAGCTGATCATGTTGGCACAAAAAAGTGATGTTGCCGAAGAACTTGATCGTCTAGATTCTCATGTAAAAGAAACTAATAAAATTCTAGCTAAAGGTGGCGCATGTGGTCGTCGTCTTGATTTTATGATGCAAGAATTTAACCGTGAATCAAATACATTAGCATCAAAATCAATCAATACTGAAGTCACTGCATCAGCGGTTGAACTGAAAGTATTAATTGAACAAATGCGTGAACAGATTCAAAACATCGAGTAAATAATCTTTACTTAATCTTTCCAAGGTGACGTTATTCACCTTGGAAAATTGTTTGCAAATTTAACCTTATTATGAAATATCATCAAAGCCAACTAGGCTTAAGTTATATTGACTCCGTAAAAAAGATGAATTTTCAAGCAATCAGCTAATTTCAATTATGCGCAGATCGTGATAATCTTCGCGCCCTTCTATCACTGAGTGAAAATAGGCAATGAGCAAAGGTACTCTATACATCGTGTCGGCCCCAAGTGGTGCTGGTAAATCAAGTTTGATTAATGCCCTTCTTGAAACTAACCCGACCTATGACATGAAAGTATCCGTGTCCCATACGACTCGTGGCATGCGCCCGGGCGAGGAAAACGGCGTTCATTACAATTTCGTTAGCGTGGAAGAATTTACCGACTTGGTAGAACAAGGTGCATTCCTTGAGCATGCCGAAGTGTTTAGCAATTACTATGGTACTTCTCGTCCTTGGATTGAGCAGCAATTGAATAAAGGCATTGATGTCTTTTTAGATATCGATTGGCAAGGTGCGCGTCAAATTCGCAAACTGATGCCAGCCGCCAAAAGCTTATTTATCCTACCTCCGTCAAAAGAGGAACTGGAGCGTCGACTTAATACCCGTGGTCAAGACAGCGAAGCCGTTATTGCCCGTCGTATGGAAGAAGCACGTTCAGAGATCTCACACTATAACGAATACGATTATGTAATCGTTAATGACGATTTTGATGTCGCATTAATTGACTTTAAAGCAATTATTCGCGCAGAACGATTGAAGCAAGACAAGCAAACTGCTAAATATAGAAGCATGTTGACTGCGCTACTAGCAGATCAGTAAGTTATTTTGTACAATTTTCTATTCCTAATTTAATAACCACTGGAGTCCTCCATGGCACGCGTAACCGTTCAAGACGCTGTTGATAAAATTGGCAACCGTTTCGATCTGATCCAAATTGCTGCTCGCCGCGCACGTCAAATGCAAACCGGCGGTAAGGATCCATTGGTTCCTGAAGAAAACGACAAATACACAGTAATTGCACTTCGTGAAATCGAAGAAGGCCTAATTACTAAAGATATCCTAGATGCTCGTGAGCGTCAGGAACTGCAAGAGCAAGAAGCAGCTGAATTAGCTGCGGTAAGTGCTATTGCTGGCGACCATCACCGTTAATCAGGGAACCAGGCGAATTGTATCTTTTTGATAGCCTGAAAGAAGTCGCAACCAAGTACCTGTCGGAGCCTCAAATTGAGGTGCTTCGGCAGGCTTATCTTGTTGCTCGCGACGCCCATGAAGGCCAAACTCGTTCAACAGGCGAGCCTTATATAATCCATCCAGTTGCGGTTGCCCGTATTCTGGCAGAAATGCGTCTTGATATTGAAACACTGATGGCAGCACTGCTGCATGATGTGATTGAAGATACCGAGGTCACTAAAGAGGATTTAGCCTGCCGTTTTGGCGATACAGTTGCCGAATTGGTTGATGGCGTCTCTAAACTTGATAAACTGAAATTCCGCGATCGCAAAGAAGCCCAAGCCGAGAATTTCCGTAAAATGATCATGGCCATGGCGCACGATATTCGCGTTATCCTGATTAAACTTGCCGATCGTACTCACAACATGCGCACGTTAGGTGCTTTACGCCCTGATAAACGTCGCCGCATTGCGCGTGAAACCCTTGAAATATTCTCTCCGCTTGCCCACCGTCTTGGTATTCATAACATCAAATCTGAACTTGAAGAGCTTGGTTTTGAAGCGTTATATCCCAACCGCTACCGCGTCCTAAAACAAGTCGTCGCAGCAGCCCGTGGCAATCGCAAAGAAATGATTAATAAAATTCACGCTGAAATTGAGGGTCGCCTTAATGATGCGGGAATAACAGCAGAAGTATCTGGTCGCGAAAAGAATTTATACTCCATCTATAACAAGATGAAGAACAAAGAACAACGCTTCCATTCGATCATGGATATCTACGCTTTTCGCGTATTAGTTAATGATCTTGATACTTGCTACCGCGTATTGGGTCAGGTACATAACCTGTATAAACCCCGCCCAAGCCGTATGAAAGATTATATCGCTATTCCAAAAGCCAATGGCTATCAGTCGCTACATACTTCCCTAGTTGGCCCTCACGGGGTGCCTGTCAAGTACAAATTCGCACTGAAGACATGGATCAAATGGCAGATAAAGGTGTCGCAGCCCATTGGACTTACAAAGACGGTGAAACCCCAGGGACCACCGCCCAAGTTAAAGCTCAACGTTGGATGCAAAGCCTATTAGAACTTCAACAAAGTGCCGGTAGCTCATTTGAGTTTATCGAAAACGTTAAATCTGATCTTTTCCCTGATGAAATTTACGTTTTCACCCCTAAAGGTCGTATTGTTGAACTGCCCGTTGGCGCTACCGCGGTTGATTTTGCCTATGCCGTTCATACGGATATCGGTAATACTTGTGTCGGTTCTCGTGTCGATCGCCAGCCTTACCCATTAAGTAAGCCACTGAAAAATGGACAAACCATCGACATTATCAGCGCCCCAGGTGCTCGACCTAATGCCGCATGGCTTAACTATGTAGTCACTTCACGCGCCCGTACTAAAATTCGTCAAGTATTAAAAACCATGCGCCGTGATGAATCGATTACCCTTGGCCGTCGGTTACTGAATCATGCCTTAGGCAGTGTCAGTATGCAGACCATCGCTGCCGAAAACATCGCTAAAGTACTCAGTGATCTTAAACTTGAAACCGTCGATGATTTACTGACGGAAATTGGTTTGGGTGAACTAATGAGTGTAGTTATTGCACGTCGATTATTAGGTAGCACTGACGAACTAACGACTAAAAACGGTGATCGCCGCTTACCGATTCAAGGTGCTGATGGTATTTTGCTAACCTTTGCTAATTGCTGTCATCCGATTCATGGTGATCCGATTGTGGCTCATGTCAGTCCGGGCAAAGGCTTAGTTATTCACCGTGAGGAATGTGCCAATATTCGTGGTTACCGTAAGGAGCCCGATAAGTACATGGCGGTTGAATGGAGTGAAGACATTGAGCAAGAGTTTGTGACTAATCTCAAAGTCGACATGCAAAATCACCAAGGCGCATTAGCTGATTTAACCAACACTATTGCTGCGACAGGCTCTAATATTCAAGGTTTAGCGACCGAAGAAAAAGATGGCCGTCTGTATACTATTACCGTACGCCTGACCACCAAGAGCCGTGTGCACTTGGCCAATATCATGCGTCGTATTCGTATCATGCCAGATGTAGTGCGGGTTGCTCGCCAGAAAAATTAACACTATTCGCTTAATGTAGTGCTAATAATCTTAATAAAACGCCCGCTTGCGGGCGTTTTGTGTATTTGGCTGCCAATCCATATTATTATGGGGTTATTCTTATTATCGCAAATAGCATAACAGTATGACTCCTGATCGCTTTCAACGTATTCATCAAGTATTAGCCACCCGCCAGCCCGATCTCACCGTCTGTATGGAAGAAGTTCACAAACCGAATAATGTCTCCGCTATTATTCGTACCGCAGATGCAGTTGGTGTCCATAAAGTGCATGCGGTGTGGCCCAAAGAGGCGATGAAAGTACTGAGTCATACTTCAGCTGGTGCCCGTAACTGGGTCGAACTTGAGACTCACGACACCATGGTTGAGGCTATCAGTGCCCTAAAAGCGCAAGGCATGCAGGTACTCGCAACTAATTTATCAGCCTCTGCGGTTGATTTTCGTGAGGTCGATTACACCAAACCAACGGCAATTATTCTCGGTGGTGAAAAAAATGGTATCACCGCTGAAGCATTAGCGCTCGCAGATCAAGATATCATTATTCCAATGGTTGGCATGGTGCAATCTCTCAATGTTTCTGTCGCCAGTGCATTAATTCTCTACGAAGCCCAACGCCAACGTCAAAATGCAGGTATGTATGATCGCACCACGACCTTACTTGATGATACTGTGGTAAATCGAATTCTATTTGAACGTGGGCATCCGGTATTAGCCAATGTAGCTAAACAAAAAAATTTACCGTACCCGCAATTAGATGATCAAGGCCAGATTGTTGCCGACGAGCAATGGTGGGCAGCGATGCAAGCTAAAAAAATCAAACGCCCTGTCGCGACTAGCGTAATTAACAAGGACTAACCATGAGCGGACAACTCCTCAACACTATCGCCCTCACTGAACTTGCCGGTGTTGGCGCCAAAATGGCAGAAAAATTGCGTAAAATTGGACTTAATAACGTTCAAGATGTGCTGTTTCATTTGCCACTTCGTTATGAGGATCGCACCCGCATTTGGCCAATTAATCGCGTTGCTCCTGGTCAATTTCTAACGGTTCAAGGTGAAGTCAGCCATTGCAGCATTCAATTTGGCAAACGCAAAATGCTGACGGTAAAAATTGGTGATACCACCGGCTCAGTTACGCTGAAGTTTTTTAACTTTAATGCTGCCATGAAAAATAATTTCAGTAACGGCAAACAAGTAAAAGCCTATGGAGAGATCAAAGGCAGCCAATTTGGATTAGAAATTATTCATCCCGATTACCGCATTTTTTCTGAACCAACTGAACTTAGCGTTGAAGAAACACTGACCCCGGTTTACCCCACCACTGATGGTTTACGCCAAGCAACATTGCGTAATTTGACCGATCAGGCCTTGAACTTACTTGAAAAATCAGCCGTTACTGAGTTACTACCAACAGGGCTCTATGATCAACAAATGACCCTCGCGCAAGCCTTGCAAGTTATGCACCGTCCGACAGCCGATATTTCATTAGAACAATTTGACGCCGGTAAACATCCAGCCCAAAAACGTCTCATTTTAGAAGAATTATTAGCCCAAAATTTATCAATGCTGGCGCTACGCAGTAAAGGTCAACAGCACCAAAGTTGGTCATTAGCTCCCCAAGATAGTCTCAAGCAGCAACTCCTCACAAGCTTACCGTTTACCCCTACTGGTGCTCAGCAACGGGTGGTAGCTGATATTGAAGCTGATCTTGCTAAATCGCAGCCTATGATGCGTTTAGTACAAGGGGATGTTGGCTCAGGTAAAACCTTAGTGGCAGCGCTTGCCGCCTTACGTGCAATTGAGCATGGTTATCAAGTGGCATTAATGGCACCTACAGAATTACTGGCGGAACAACATGCGCTTAACTTTGCTCAGTGGCTCAACCCAATGGGCATTGAGGTCGGCTGGATGGCAGGGAAACTTAAAGGTAAAGCGCGCGAAAAAGAACTGATCCGGATTGCTAATGGTGATGCCAAAATGGTGGTAGGCACTCATGCCTTGTTTCAAGACCTGGTGGTATTTAATAACCTTGCCCTGATTATTATCGACGAACAACACCGTTTTGGTGTTCATCAACGGCTTGATCTACGTGAAAAAGGGGCTGCTAGTGGCTATTATCCACATCAGTTAGTGATGACCGCAACCCCGATTCCTCGCACCTTAGCCATGACAGCTTATGCTGATATGGATACTTCAGTGATCGATGAACTACCACCAGGTCGAACACCTATTCAAACCGTTGCGCTACCTGATAGCCGTCGCCCACAAATTATTGAACGCATTCGTGCAGCATGTCAGCAAGAAGGTCGCCAAACCTATTGGGTATGTACACTGATTGATGAATCAGAAGTGCTTGAAGCACAAGCTGCATCAGATACAGCTGATGAGTTAACGCGCTTATTACCAGAGCTTAGCGTTGGTTTAGTTCATGGCCGCATGAAGCCCAAAGAGAAACAAGCCATTATGGCAAGCTTCAAAGCCGGTGAAATTGACTTACTGGTAGCAACCACAGTAATTGAAGTCGGGGTTGATGTCCCCAATGCCAGTTTAATGGTGATTGAAAACCCAGAGCGGCTTGGATTGGCTCAATTACACCAGTTACGGGGTCGAGTCGGTCGTGGCGAAATCGCTAGTCATTGTGTATTGCTCTATCATGCGCCGCTAACTAAAACCGCCCAGAAACGCTTAGCGGTATTACGTGAAAGCAGCGATGGTTTTGTGATAGCCCAGCGGGATCTTGAGATTCGAGGTCCAGGTGAATTACTGGGTACTAAGCAAACCGGTATTGCTGATTTTAAAGTTGCTGATTTAATTCGCGATCAATACTTAATTCCTCAAGTCCAAAAATTAGCCCGTTATATTCACGATCAATATCCAGATAACGCAACCGCTATTATCGATCGCTGGATAGGCCAACGAGAAAATTACTCTAACGCCTAACTCTGGTTTGATTACGTTTATTGGCACCTAAGACAATAAACGTAATGGCTACCGAGGTTAAATAAACCCACTATCAATAAATACCTCAAAAATAAAGCAAACGATTGCTATTTATAAAAAGATAACTACAATAGCGGCAAATTTTCGCCACTTTAATCTCTGCCAGTGTTGATTTGGTTCTGAGTAACAGCAATCACAGAGCATCGCCAACCACACAATCATTCGCCCACTCAGCGCGAATAATGGATTCCAGAGAGTCGGTTAGGATCATCTATGACCCAGCATCACACTAACGCAACGCCAAAAAACTCTGATCTTATTTATCGCTTAGATGATAGACCACCACTACCACAAACCTTATTTGCAGCGACCCAACATTTATTGGCAATGTTTGTCGCGGTAATTACGCCATCACTGATTATTTGCCAATCACTGGGCTTACCCGCAAGTGATACTAATACCATTGTCAGTATGTCACTACTGGCATCTGGCATCGCTTCATTTATCCAAATTAGAACCTTTGGTCCAATTGGCTCAGGCTTACTGTCTATTCAAGGCACCAGTTTTAACTTCTTAGGCCCAATTATTGGTGCAGGCTTAGCCCTCAAAGCTGGCGGTGCTGATATTCAAACCATGATGGCGGCTATTTTTGGCACCATTATTTTTGCCGCTTTCACAGAAGTGTTTATTTCCCGTATTTTGCAACATGCGCAACGTATTATTACTCCACTAGTGTCAGGAATTGTGGTGACATTAATCGGTTTGACCTTAATTCAAATTGGCCTGACATCCATTGGTGGTGGCTATAGTGCCATTGCCGACGGTAGCTTTGGCAGCCTCGATAATTTGCTGCTTGCAGGTACTGTATTAGGGTTTATTGTATTGCTTAACCGCGTTAAAAATCCTTATTTACGAGTATCATCAATTGTTATCGCCATGGCAGCAGGTACATTGCTAGCATGGTTGCTAGGGATGCTAAATACCGACATTGCCCGCTCTAATGCATTAATTGCGATTCCGATGCCTATGCAATATGGGCTGAGTTTTGATTGGGGCTTATTAGTGCCATTAATGATAGTGTTTGCTGTGACCTCATTGGAAGCTATTGGCGATATTACTGCGACCTCTGAGACCTCCGAACAACCCGTCAAAGGGCCGTTATACATGAAGCGCATTAAGGGGGGCGTGTTAGCAGATGGGCTTAACTCTGCAATGGCGGCAGTATTTAATAGCTTTCCCAACTCAACCTTTAGTCAAAACAACGGCATCATCCAACTAACAGGGGTTGCCAGCCGTTACATCGGTTATTTTGTGGCGGGTATGCTGGTGCTATTAGGCTTATTTCCTGATGTGGCAAATTTAGTACAGCTGATCCCTGAACCGGTATTAGGTGGCGCAACGATTGTCATGTTTGGCACCATTGCAGCTTCAGGTATTCGAATTATTTCTCGCTGTCATCTCGACCGCCGTGCAATTTTAATCATGGCACTGTCTTTTTCTATGGGTTTAGGCATTGCGCAAAAGCCAGAGATTCTGCAGTTCTTACCTGAGATTGTGAAAAGTATTTTATCTTCAGGCATGGCGGCCGGTGGTATCACTGCCATTTTATTAAATATCATTTTACCTGACGATAATGCAGCTGAACACGACCTAATTGATGATGCAAAGGTCGCTGAACACTAATTATTACGCCAATTAAAAAAGCCCGCCTCAAATGAGAGCGGGCTTTTTATTAGACGTTTTTTAAGCGTGCGCTTAAACCATTACTGTTTTAGTTTATGTAATGGCAAACTAATCTCAACTCTCAGGCCACCTTCACTGCGATTACGCACCGAAATTGCCCCTTCATTTTGATCAATAATTCGCTTCACAATCGCCAACCCAAGTCCTGTACCTTCGGTTTCATTACCTCGTGCAGAATCACCGCGAGTAAGAGGTTGAAACATCTTCGTGACTTGATCCGGTGCAATACCTGGACCATCATCCTCAACACAAAACCATGCTGATTTACGATCAACCGATGCGCCACTGGATAATTTAACCCAGCCATTACCGTAACGTTGAGCATTAATCACCAAGTTGGCAACGGCGCGTTTAAGTGCCACAGCATTGGCTAACACTGTACCTGGAATCGGAGTGAATTGCTGTTCAATAACGTTGCCATAACTACCTTCAGTATGGGCGACATCTTCTAACAACAGATTAAGATCAATATCTTCTACATCTTGTTTTTTAGTCGATTTTAAATAATCCATAAACTGACTAATAATCGCGTTACATTCTTCAGTATCAATGATCATTGAATCGGCTAAATAACTATCTTCAGGCGACATCATTTCAGTGGCTAATCGAATTCGCGTTAATGGGGTACGTAAATCATGACTGACTCCCGCCATTAATAAAGCCCGATCATCTTCAAGCTGCTTGATACCTTGTGACATTTGATTAAATGCCTTGGTAACCGATCGAATCTCAGACGCCCCTTGTTCCGGTAACTGTGGTGGTGTTTCACCGCGTCCAACCTGCAAAGCCGCTTGTTCCAGCTCAACCAAAGGCCGATTTTGAATGCGAATAAACAGCCAACCGCCTGCAATCACTAAAAAAGCAATAATTAAGCTATAACGAAATAATGGTGCAAAGTCATCTTCTTGCAGTTCTGATAACGGAATCCGCATTAGAAAGTTTGGCATCGCATCGGTTTTCATCCATAGCACGTAACTATGAGCGCCAAGCAATAACCGCACGTCTGTTGGTGAATGTAATTCACGCGACATTTCCTCACTCAAATAACTAATATGAGTGGCATCATTAAATTCTTCGGCTCCGGGAGAATTAGGAGCATGTAAGGTCACGCCTAACTCTTCAAGCAACTTACGTCGAATAGGTCGATTAAGATAAATAGTTTGGCCATCGGCCATTTTAATATCTTCTTTCAACATCAACTTTACTTCGTAAGCTAAAATTCGATTAAACTGCTGAATACTTGGAAGAAGCGCGTAGTTCACTATTGTTAGATACGAAAAAATCTGGCTTGCGATTAACAAGCCAGCTAACAAGATCAGTGTTCGCGCAAAGGTACTTTTGGGCGATAACCGCATGACTTATGACTCACGACCATCGGGTACGAATACATAACCTAAACCCCATACCGTTTGAATATAACGCGGGCGACTAGGATCTTCTTCTACCATACGGCGTAAGCGTGAAATCTGCACATCAATTGAACGTTCCATGGCTGAATATTCGCGGCCACGAGCCATATTCATTAGCTTGTCACGAGACATTGGTTCACGCGCATTGGTAACTAATGCTTTTAATACCGCAAACTCACCGGATGTTAGTGGCATAGGGGCATCACCACGGAACATTTCACGAGTACCAAGATTTAGACGGAATTCACCAAACTCAATCACTTTACTAGAAACACTCGGTGCACCCGGTGCTTCAATCGTTTGACGGCGTAATACCGCTCGAATACGCGCTAATAATTCGCGAGGATTAAACGGTTTTGGCAAATAGTCATCGGCGCCAACTTCAAGACCAACAATACGATCAACTTCATCGCCTTTGGCTGTTAGCATTAAAATAGGCAGCATGTTGTTAGCATTACGTAAGCGACGGCAGATAGACAAACCATCTTCACCAGGTAACATTAAATCCAATACCATCAGGTGAAAAGTTTCACGTGCAAGTAAACGATCCATTTGCTCGCCATTAGCAACACTACGTACCTGAAATCCTTGCTCAGAAAGATAACGCTCCAGCAACGCACGTAAACGCATGTCGTCATCGACCACTAATATCTTATAATTTTCCTGCATTTTTCACCTTCATCGATCACGATAGCGTATTGTTACTAAGTGTACGCGAGTCGTAAAAACTAACGCTTAATTTGACTGTGAACGCCCTTTTCTAAATAGCCATTGGATAAAAATATCGCCAATTTACTACATCGAAATGATCGTTATCATCACCGCCGACATTGATTGTAGGGTAGCAATAATCACAACACACAATAATCACTGCAAGCTATAAATTATACCATGCTAATTACTATCATGATTATGTTATTAAGATTCCAACAACATTCACCAACCACCCTTTCAGTATGCCTTTATAGCATGGCGCTTCATATCTGAACACCACTTTACCTGAGAGATTAATTTACCACGCGAACAAGATTACATTTCACATATTTTGCTATATTTTACCATTAATTCCCTTGGTGAATATCGACCCACTCTATCGTCGCAATTTAGCGGGATGCTACTTTCTATTTTGTGCTGGCAATGATAGAACAATGCCAAACCTATCGTTCGAGAATAATGATGAGAACCAATTTAATTACCCGTGAAGGTTTTAATAAATTAGAACAAGAATTAAATTATTTATGGCGTGAAGAGCGTCCAGAAGTCACCAAGAAAGTCACCTGGGCAGCAAGTTTAGGTGACCGCAGTGAAAACGCAGATTATCAGTATAATAAGAAACGGTTGCGTGAAATTGATCGGCGGGTACGCTTTTTACGTAAACGGTTAGAAGCCGTTAAAGTCATTGATTATTCACCACAACAAGCTGGCAAAGTCTTCTTCGGGGCTTGGGTCGAAATTGAAAATGACGCGGGTGAGCAAAAAACGTTTCGAATCGTTGGCCCTGATGAAATTTATGGTCGTAACGATTACATCTCAATCGACTCCCCAATGGCGCGGGCTTTATTGAGCAAACAAGTAGATGATGAGGCTATAGTGACGACTCCACTAGGTAAAAAAATGTGGTTTATTAATAATATTCGTTACCACGACTAAACAATTTATCATGTCTAAACCAGCATCTCGACCAACAAAAATCAATGGGTTAGATATGGCCTAACACACTCTTCACCGCGGCTGACTTGCCAGACCAAGATTCGGCCGTAGAATGGAAGCTTAACGATCAACAAGAGATATCAACGGATGAGCAACGCTATCAACCAACAGATCGCCACCGAACTGAATGTGCGCACGGAACAAGTGAATGCGGCAGTCACCCTTCTTGATGACGGTAATACGGTGCCCTTTATTGCCCGTTACCGTAAAGAAGTCACTGGCGAACTGGATGACACCCAACTACGTAATTTAGAGTCACGCTTAGGCTACCTGCGTGAACTCGATAGCCGCCGTCAGGTGATTCTAAAATCAATCACAGACCAAGGTAAACTGACCCCAGCATTGGCCGCTGAAATTAATAGTGCTGACAGTAAAACCCGCCTTGAAGATCTCTACCTGCCTTATAAACAAAAACGCCGCACTAAAGGTCAAATTGCGATCGAAGCAGGGATTGAACCATTGGCTGAATTGTTATGGAGCCAACCCCAACATACGCCAGAGCTTGCTGCAGAGCAATATCTTAACCCTGAGCAAGGTTTTGCCGATAGCAAAGCGGTGCTTGATGGTGCACGAGCAATTCTAATGGAGCGTTTTGCAGAAGATGCAGCGTTACTAGAAAAAATCCGCCGTCAATTAAATACTCATGCTGAACTCACCTCACGCATCATTGAAGGCAAGGAGCATGACGGCGCAAAGTTTAAAGATTACTTTGACTATAATGAGCCAGTAAAAAACATTCCCTCCCATCGTGCATTAGCCTTATTCCGTGGTCGAAATGAAGGCTTTCTACAACTATCACTTAATGCTGATCCTAATAAGGATGAAGTAGTCCGTAGCTCATATTGTGAAGTCATTATTGCTGAACATTATAACGTTAGCTTAGGAACCCAAGCCGCTGACACATGGCGCAAGCAAGTAATAAGTTGGGCATGGCGTATTAAAATTTTAATGCACATGGAAACCGAGCTAATGGGTATTTTACGTGAAAAAGCCGAAGACGGTGCGATTCAAGTTTTTGCCGATAATCTGCATGATTTATTAATGGCTGCCCCTGCAGGACCACGAGTAACGCTCGCACTAGATCCCGGCTTACGCACCGGTAGTAAGATTGCCGTCGTTGATGAAACCGGCAAGGTACTAGATACCGCGACTATCTACCCTCACCAACCACACAACAAAATTGCCGAATCAACCAAAACTGTTGTAGCACTGATTAACAAGCATAACGTTAATCTAATTGCGATTGGTAATGGCACTGCTTCACGTGAAACAGATGCGTTTGTGGCTAAACTTATCAAAGACAATCAGCTTAAAGTACAGAGCGTAATGGTCAGTGAAGCTGGTGCATCAGTTTACTCAGCATCAGAACTGGCAGCGAAAGAATTTCCAAACCTTGATGTATCTATTCGTGGTGCGGTTTCCATTGGGCGTCGCTTGCAAGACCCATTGGCAGAGCTAGTTAAAATCGATCCAAAATCAATCGGTGTTGGCCAATACCAACATGATGTTAGCCAAAGCATGCTCGCTAAACGCTTGGATGTCGTCGTCGAAGACTGTGTAAACGCCGTTGGCGTAGATGTTAATACCGCTTCAGCCGCCTTACTAACGCGCGTTGCTGGGTTAAACACCACTATTGCGCACAACATTGTAAATTATCGTGATGAAAATGGCCGCTTTGATGCTCGCACTGCACTGAAGAAAGTGCCGCGTTTAGGGCCAAAAGCGTTTGAACAATGTGCCGGATTCTTACGGATCATGAATGGTAAAAACCCACTTGATGGCTCTGCTGTTCACCCTGAATCTTATGCGGTAGTTAAAGCTATCTCTACAGCAAACAACAAGCCAATTGATGCCATTATTGGTAACAGTGACTTTTTGCGTAACCTTAAAGCGGTTGATTATACCGATGCGCATTTTGGTTTACCGACAGTTAGTGACATCATTAGCGAGCTAGATAAACCAGGTCGAGATCCTCGGCCAGAATTTAAAACTGCGACCTTTGCTGACGGTGTTAATGAAGTAAAAGATTTAATACCGGGCATGGTATTAGAAGGCGTGATCACTAACGTGACCAACTTCGGTGCTTTTGTTGATGTCGGTGTTCATCAAGATGGCTTGATCCATATCTCTGCCCTGTCTGATAAATTCATTTCAGACCCTCGTGAAGTCGTTAAAGCTGGAGATGTGGTAAAAGTTAAAGTGATGGAAGTTGATATTCAGCGGAAACGTATTGCAATGACGATGCGTTTAAGTGATGAGCCAGGCCAAGAAAAACCTAGTCGTCAATCAACCAACTCAGCAACACCTCGTCAGCAACCGTCACATCAACAAACTCGTCAAAATAGCACCCCTGCACCGCAAAAAAACACCCCACCCATGGGGGGGCTTTTGCCGCTGCATTTGCCAATGCTAAGAAAAAATAATCATTAGTAATCGGGTTATAAAGATCAACAGTCAGACTTCTGGTCTGACTGTTGCTTAAATAATTTCTAGATATTGGGCTGGCGGATTGGGTAATATTGCTTGCGCGTAATGATGACTCACCACCCCTTTAGTTCGCTCGCTAGCACTGATCAAAGCTAATTGCTCAAGCAGTTGACGTGGTAATTCAATGTGCATCGAATAACCTAATTCGTGCTCAGGAGTGACGTAATTATCAAGCGATAATACGCGTACTATTTGTGCAAGTTGCTGTTGATAACTCTCAAAAAATTTAGCTTTTGATTGACTATACTCAGGGTGCTCACTCGGATCCCAACTGGGCTTATTACGTTGTTTCTCCTCTGCAGTAAGAGCATTTTCCGCAGCGGCGGCACGACTTTCAACAACAGGCACAATCTTGTTTCGAACACGATTATCCCGCGCAACTTGATCTGTCAATGGATTCATCGTTGTCGCAAATACTGCAGTATTTGATTGTAATGGAGCAATCACCATCATTAAAACCCGCTGTTGCTATACCCAAATAGCGTTATAACGCCCTACTCACTATATCGACCACCAGCTACAATTATTTACCTAAAACTGCGGTTATTAATCCAACCCAAAATAACTCAACCAATAAAATCAGTCACCACTGCAATAAAATCATCTAAGTGAGAAATAAACGGCGCATGGGATGCATTGGTAAAAACATAACTCTGTGATTGTGGATATAACGTACTTAATAGCGGCTCTGTTTTAATCGGTACTAATGCATCCAAGCGGCCATATACACGTAACCATGGTTGAGATAATGCAGCCAATGACGGTCGTAAATCGACATTTTCTAATAACTCTAACCCTAGTGTTAATGCTGCCAATTGAGGTTGTGACCTTGATAATACTGCTGCCTTTAATTGTCGAATATCCTCTTTAGCAGTCTTACTTCCCAAAGCTTGTAATGCCAAAAAACGTTCAATCGTCACTGCAAAATCAGCGACTAATTGAGTTTGAAAATGAGTCAATACCTGCGGTTGAATCCCTGTCCAATCAGTGCGAGACATAAAACATGGCGAGCTCGCAACCGTAATTAACTGTGTCACCCGCTGTGGCGCAACCAAAGCGACTTTAGTTGCAATAACCCCACCTAATGACCATCCGAGCCAGCTAGCGGCTGCCGGAGCTTGAGCTAATAACAGCTCTACGATGTCATCCAATGACATCGCAGTAACATTAGCGTTATCACCATAACCTGGAAGATCACACCAGTGAACACAATAGTTCTCACTCAGCATTGGGATCACATCTTGCCACACTCCCGCATTCATTCCCCATCCATGAATGAGAACCAGATCCGGTCCTTGGCCTTCACTATGCCAATTAAGCTGTGGTGTCATTTATGCTTCCTCTCATCAATTCTTCATGAGTAATAATGATGCCAAACAAAGTGCTATCATGGCGAGATAATTTATACCATCAACTGCTGTTTCGACATTGCTCGCTATGCCAACTTCCCTTGACTCAAATCGAACGCTATTGGTGCAACCACTGTATAACCAACTTTCCAACGCCCCCTTATTGCCAACATTGCGGTACCACCACACTGAGTACTGTCGCTCATTGCGGTCGTTGCTTAAGTAAACCACCGCGATGGCAGCGCCTCTATCGTTTAGGCGAATATCGCCCCCCTTTACAACAACTGGTACATCAGCTTAAGTTCTACGGTAAATTTTGGTTAGCTCAACCACTGGCACAACAACTAGCACGTCAAATTACCCAACCGGCACCACTATTATTGCCGGTTCCTTTACATTGGCGACGTTACTGCCAACGGGGTTTTAATCAAAGTCATCAACTCGCCTTAGCATTAGCTACGATTTTTAATAGCCGTGTTAATCATTCTGCTTTTCAACGTCTACGTCATACTCCCTCTCAACAACAATTAACGAAGACTCAACGGCGTCACAATCTTCAGCAGGCTTTTGCATTACGTCAATGTGCCCTACCAGACCATGTGGCAATTATTGACGATGTCGTCACTACCGGCGCAACCGTAAATCAATTAACTCAACTATTGATTCACCACGGTGTTAAACATGTTGATATCTATACGCTATGCCATACTGAACAATCACTTAATTAATATTGAACAAAAAAGACGCGCATTAATTAATAAAACGTGGTCAAATAAAAAATGTCGCTTTAGAGATGCGACAATGACTCACAAAGAGTAGAATGAATAAAACTTACTAAATAAGTCAGGTATTACATCGTGTCCATGATCACTATTACTGAAAGCGCTCAGCAGCACTTCGGCAAACTTCTTGCCCAGCAGCCTGAGGGTACTAATATCCGTGTTTTTGTTGTAAACCCAGGCACTCAAAGTGCTGAATGTGGCGTATCCTACTGCCCACCAGAAGCGGTTGAAGCAAGTGATACGGAAATGAAACTTGAGCTATTTTCTGCTTTTATCGACGAATTAAGTCTTCCTTTCCTTGATGATGCTGAAATTGATTTTGTCACTGATAAAATGGGTTCACAGCTAACATTAAAAGCACCTAACGCTAAAGTGCGTAAAGTGGCTGATGATGCATCATTGATTGAACGTGTTGATTACGTACTTCAAACTCAGATTAACCCACAACTTGCAGGCCATGGCGGTAATGTATCCCTGTCTGAAATCACTGAAGATGGCGTTGCTATTCTACAATTCGGTGGTGGTTGTAACGGTTGTTCAATGGTTGATGTGACGCTAAAAGAAGGCATTGAGAAAGAGCTATTAGCCCAATTTGAAGGCGAATTAACCGGTGCTCGTGATATTACTGATCACGCCCGTGGCGATCACTCTTACTATTAAGTATTGCGAGCCATTAGTACAAATAGCAAAAAGCCGCATTCTAATGCGGCTTTTTTATTATGGTTCGCTTATGAATGAACAACGGTAATAGTTACCCGTCGTTTACCCCAATTCTTAGCTGCTCTAACATCTTTACCCATATAGATATCAATTTTGCGACTCCAGCGATGATGCATTTTATCAAGCACAACATATTCGCCAGGTAAGCCTGAAATCTTCACTTTAGAGCCTCGCTTTAAACCCATTTTAAGTAAGTCACGAGAAACTGCGATAGCTTTCATCCCTGGTTTTAAACGATCTCCCCAGGCTGCAATATTTGGACTAGAATCTGTTTGCGCTCGAACTGAATTATATGCTGTTGCTGTTACATTCAATTTTTTAAAACTGCTGGCATAACTATGAACACTGAAGGTTAAACTCAGTACCAACAATAAATAACCAATAATCTTGTTTGTCATTCGCACCACCTGGATAAGAAGTGAACGCATTTAAGCAAATCACAATCATGATTGAAAGTGTTTTTGTACAAAAAATCATCAATAACATTCAGTGTAATGATAAGTAGTTGTTTATTAAGTGTGCGGTAAAAATATATTTTTTCGCCATTGAGAAATAAAGATCAGCGCTAATATTCCCCCTCGCAAAGCCATAAAACCAATCATTGCCGC
Organism: Photobacterium kishitanii; assembly: GCF_003026355.1. Lineage (GTDB taxonomy): Bacteria > Pseudomonadota > Gammaproteobacteria > Enterobacterales > Vibrionaceae > Photobacterium > Photobacterium kishitanii. Next base: position 124,964 of record NZ_PYON01000010.1, read on the forward strand.
CCACAAAGCATGATTGCCATAACTGCTCATCAGCCACCAAATAACAAAAAATCCGCTGGTTGCTAAGAACATACTATTACGCATATCTTTGCCTCGCGTGGCACCAATAAACACCCCATCTAACAAAAAACACCACATCGCTACTAAAGGCACCGCGGTTAACCATGGTAGATAAATATCAGCTTGTTGTTGCACTGCTGGTATGTCTGAAATGATCCCAATAATCTGGGTGCCAAAGAAAGCAAATATTGCAGTCAAAGCTAGCGCAATCAATAAACTCCAAAACGTTGTACCCACTAAATAACGTTCTAATTGACCTTTATTTCTCGCACCAACGGCTTTCCCCACTAACGCTTCCATCGCATAAGCAAAGCCATCCATCGCATAAGATACCAGCATTAAGAAGCTCATTAAGACGGCATTAGCCGCGACCACATTATCGCCTAAATGTGCTCCTTGAAAGGTCATAAAGGTAAATGTCGCTTGTAAACATAAACTGCGTAAAAATATATCGCGATTAAGCTTAAGTAGCCGTCCTATACCATGACGTACACTGCTCAATTTTTGTTTTAACGGTGGTAAACCTAACTGTAGCCATTGTTGAGCCACAAACCATAATCCCAGCAGCATACCGCTGTAATCGGCAATCACTGACGCTGCAGCTGCACCTTGTACTTTCCAACCAAGACCGAGGACAAATATCAAATCAAGCGCTATATTGACGACATTAGTCACAATTAATAACCACATCGGTAATTTTGCGTTTTGCATCCCGAGTAACCAACCCATGATCACAAAATTGGCTAAAGCCGCAGGTGCCCCCCAAATACGGATTGAGAAATATTGCGCTGCGTACAGTTTTACTTCATTACCAGCGCTACTAAAGTGAAAAATAACTTGGCTCACAGGCTGATGTAGTGCGACTAACACTGCCCCAAATAGCCACGCTAATGCCATGCCTTGAACAAAAATAACAGCTTGAGCATCTTTATCAGCACTTCCTTGCGCTTGAGCTGTGATGCCAGTGGTTGCCATCCGTAAAAATCCGAGTAACCAAAAGGTCACATTAATCATGGTGCCGCCAACAGCTACGCCACCTAAATACCATGATTGATCTAGATGACCGATAACGGCAGCATCAACCAACCCCAGTAATGGCACCGTAATATTAGATAACACCATCGGCAGTGCTAACGCGAATACTTGATAATGTAGTGATTTATCTTTTAATGCGGCGAGCACACTTATCCCTTACCTAATGTATAAATAAGGCAACAGTTTACCATCAGAGGGAAAGACAATAGACTGATAGCTATAACAAAATATCAGTCGATGCCATTTAGGAGCGATATTAACCACCAGTGATCGACTAACAACACCACAAACAAGGCTAATAAATGCCAGATTGAATACCTAAATGTTGCCCATGCATGGCCAGTAGTATCAAAATATTTAAGCTTAATTGCATAACCAATAAAACCAAAATTCAACACGCTACTACCGATTAGATAAATGCCACCACTCATAGCGGTTAACCACGGTAATAACCCGACCGCAAACAGCAATAAGGTATAAAACAACACCATGGTTTTTGTGTATTCAATACCATGAGTAACTGGCAACATCGGAATCCCCGCCTTCGCATAATCATCACGACGATGGATTGCTAATGCCCAAAAATGTGGTGGGGTCCACGCAAACACTAACATCACTAATAACAGTGCATGTGGATCTAAACTGCCAGTCACCGCCGTCCACCCTAGTAATGGCGGCGCAGCCCCTGCTAAGCCTCCTATCACAATATTTTGTGGTGTCGCATGCTTGAGCCATACCGTATAAACCACGGCATAACCGACTAAACTCGCCATTGTCAGCCATGCGGTTAATGGATTCAGCAGCCACAATAGACCAAAACCTAATACCATTAATAAACACGCAAACAATACTGCTTTTGAGGTTGGGATCCGCCCTTTTGCTAAGGGTCGATGATAGGTTCGCGCCATTTGAGCATCAAAGCGACGATCAAGTATATGATTAAAAACGGCGGCGGCAGCAGCTTGTAAACCAATCCCAGCTAATCCAAGTAGCATTACTCTTGCTGAAGGAATAGTGGGAACAGCAAGGCACATACCAACTAACGCAGTGAGTAATAACATCGCCACAACTTTAGGCTTGGTCATGGTTAAGTAATCTTGCCATACTGCCGTAGCGACGGGTGATACGCCGATGCGATCAAGCCATTGTAATTTATCCATGTGGCAGCTCCTTCTTTAATGGTTGATGTACCTCCCACGGCAACCGCGAGCCGACACCAACACGATAACTAACCGTCACCATCGCAAGTAATAACCCTAGACCTGTGACGTTATGAGCTACCGCTACTGCTAATGGTAAACTGGCCACTACATTGGTCACGCCCAATGCGATTTGAATAATCAGTAATAGTACTAACCCTAAGCTATAACGGCGTAATAATGGCTGTAACCAACATAACCATGCCAGTGCTAATACTGCTACCGTGGTTATCATCGCCCCGATTCGATGCACAACATGAATAGATACTCGTTGGCCATAATCAAGCACGCCATACTGGTAACTATCATGCTGAGGTTGCAGCAACAAAAAGGCTTTCGCATCAAACAACTGTCGCCAATCGGCCTCACAAATAGGTAATTTACTACAGACTAATGCTGCATAATTAGCCGCAGTCCAACCGCCTAATGCAATCTGGGAAATAACCACCACCACACTGAAAATTGCCGCAATTCGCAACCAATATAAGGTTTTTAGCGTCATATTAGTTATTATTGATAATGGTAATTGAAGCTGTAACCGTAACAGCCACAATAAACTTACAATACTAAAGCCACCCAATAAATGCGCCATCACGACGACAGGCATTAATACCAAGGTTACGGTCCACATTCCTAATAAGGCTTGGATGAAGACCATAACTAATAACAATACAGGTAATAACTTAGGTCGTGATGGTTGTCGCCACGCCATAATATTAATAACAACAACAAATAAACCTAACATACCGGCAATATAACGATGCAGCATTTCATTCCATGCTTTTTGGGGCTCTAATGGGGTTTGAGGAAAGAATGCTGCTGCGGTTTGTTGTTCAAGTTCAGTTTCGGGAACGGTTAAAAAACCATAGCAACCAGGCCAATCAGGACAGCCAAGTCCCGCTTCAGTAAGACGAGTAAAAGCACCTAATGCCACGACGGCCAGTGCCAACACAAAACTAAAACTGACTAAATAAAAGAAGTAGCGATCATTATTATTGATAGTAATCATTCGTTATCCTCCCTAATAGCAGTAATGAGTTAGCCTATTTTTGAAACTTTCAACAATCGTTTCAAATCACGTAACACATCCTTACCTTGCATTAAAATAGCTTCTTCTCCAGCGACTAAGGGATAAGCCATCAACATATTACCGTGAGGATCGGCAATATATATCGTGGTTAAACCGTATTCTAATTGGGTTAACTGTTGCTGTAATGATGCATCCACCTTGCGCTGATCTAACCCTTGTAACAATGCCGCCGGAATCGTACTTTGATTAGCGACTAGCACTAAACTATGTAATCGTTGACTATCAGCACCAACAGCTTGGGGAACTTGACGCAAATTAAATAACGCCCCTTGGCAACGTTCATCACAAGTCGGTGGTAGCCAATAAATTAATTGCCATGTTTGCGGCATCGCAAACTCAGTAACCGTTACTGCTGGCTGTAATAATTGGCCTCGATTAGTCACTCCGCCTTGATACCACTGCTGATGTAGCATCAGTTTCGCAATGATGATAGGTAACGCAAATACTGCTGCGACCACTAACAATAATTGATATTTTTTCATGCTGTCCGCTCCCTGCGTAACCACCATAAACAAAGCAAAACTACCGCGATGGCTAATAAAAACCACTGCATCGCATAGCCATAATGTTTTTTAGGCCCCATAACTACTGGCTGCCATGTTTGAATTAATGCAATTGGACTTGATGCGGATATTTGAATAACCCACGGTAACAACGGCTGTTGTAGTTGTTGAGTAAGCCAATCTAAACCAATATTTTGTACTCGTAATGGCCACTGTCCGTCAGCAGCATCCGGCTTAAATTGTAATAATTGCTGCGCGGGAGCAATCACTCCGTGAATAATCTGGTGACCATTAAGTTGCGGTAAGGTCGGCAATATTTCACGGTATGGCGGTGCTGCAATCCAACCAATATTGACTAATACTCGCTGCTGCTGACTCATAAAAGGTAAGTAAAGGTGGTAACCCGGTCGCCCACGATAGAGCTGATTATCCAATAAGATCGGATGTTGATTATCAAACTCACCTTCAAGAGTAATGCTATGCCATAACGGCTCAATCGGCAGTTGGGCTAAATCAGTGATCACAGTTTGTTGACGATGGTGAATTTGTGATTGTAACCGTTGTTTTTCATCAGCACGGTTTATCTGCCACCAACTCAATTTGAGTAACAACGCCACCACTGCAATTGAAAAGATAATAAAAGCGACACTTCGCATCATTACATATCCTTTTTATCGCTCACCGTTAAAACCAGCTATGCTTTAAACAATCCCCAAAGGAGCACTTACCATGCTAATTAAGTCTTTATTTATCATATTATTACTATTAATGGTGATTAGCTTATTTCGCGCTTTACCCCCCATATTAAAAGGCCAATCATCATTACCTTTATCGCATTATTTTGGGCGCCGATTACTGATTGCGGTGATCTTATTTAGCCTATTAATCGTTGCTTTATTAACTGGGGTTATTCAACCAAATCCAACCCCTTATACTCTCTAGCCTAACTACCACTATAAAATATAAACAAACACAAATAAGCATAACCACACCACATCCACAAAATGCCAATACCAAGCACCAGCCTGAAACGCGAAATGATGCTCGGGAGTAAAATGGCCGATTAAAACTCGGCACCACACCACCAATAATAAAATCGCGCCTAACGTGACATGCACGCCATGAAACCCAGTTAACATAAAGAACGTATTACCATAAACACCGCTGTCCAAACGGAGGTTTAACTCATGATAAGCATGGATATATTCCACTGCTTGGAGATACACAAATATGCCACCAAGTAACACAGTAACTAATAAAAATAAGCTTAATCGGCGTCGTTGATTATTTTCTAATGCAAGATGGGCAATGTGGAGTGTTACGGACGAGGTCAGAAGAATAATGGTGTTATATAAAGGTAATCCAACCGGCCCCATTGCTTGAGTTTCAGTACCATCAGGGGTTAATACTAATGGCCAATCCGCGACAAAATCAGGCCATAACACAATATTAGTCATTGCATTATTACTTGCCCCTCCCAGCCACGGCACCGCAATCATTCGAATATAAAATAACGCCCCAAAAAACGCCCCAAAGAACATCACTTCAGAAAAAATAAACCAGCTCATTCCTTGCCGAAATGAACGATCCATCTGGGTACTGTATAACCCCCCCATAGACTCGGTGATCACATCTCGAAACCACCCTGTCAGCATCAATAAGATCAATCCCACCCCAGTTAATAAAATCCATGGCCCCTGTCCCGCAAGTAAATTACCCACCGTTGCTCCAGCACCTAAGGCAATTAAAAATAATGCTATCGCTCCTAAAATAGGCCAACCGCTAGCCGCTGGAACATAATATTCATTAGAATTCGCTACTGCTGGTTGGTTAGGGTCATCATAAGAGTTCGACATTTGTCACCTCATTATCTAGCTCATCAGGTTGAGTAAGGGGCGTTAAATCAGGCGTCACGTCATAAAGGGTATATGCCAATGTGAGTACCTTAATATCACGTGGCAAATCAGGATCGACATAAAACACCAAGGGTAATTCGGCTTGCTGACCCGCCGCTAATGGTTGATGGTTAAAGCAAAAACATTCAATTTTATTAAAGTATTGTGCCGCTATCCCTGGGGTTACCGAAGGGACGGCTTGTCCAATAGATGCTTGATGATGAAGATTTTTAGCATCATATTTGATTATTTTCGTCTCCCCAGGGTGAACATCTACTTGCGTCACCTGGGGGGTAAATTGCCACTTCACATCAGGGTTAATATAAGCAACAAATTCGACTGTCACAGTACGACTACGATCAATCTTATCGCTAGCCGTGGTTGGCGTTGTTGCCGTTTTGCCATTGATACCGGTAAGGTCACAAAACACGTCATATAACGGCACTAACGCAAACGCGAACCCAAACATTGCTACGGCTGCAAACACCAATGCAATAACCGAGCGTCTTGATTGTGGCTCCATATCAACCTCCGCTAATCAATTTTAGGCGGAGTTGAAAAGGTGTGATATGGCGCAGGAGATGGCACAGTCCATTCTAAACCCTCCGCCCCTTCCCAAGGTTTTGAGGCTGCTTTTTCGCCCCCTCGAATACATTTCACCACCACCACGACAAATAACAATTGTGATAAGCCAAATAAAAAGCCACCAATACTGACCACTGCATTAATGTCGGCAAACTGCAGTGCATAATCAGGGATTCGACGTGGCATACCCGCTAAGCCAAGAAAATGCATGGGGAAAAATAGAATATTGACTGAAATTAATGAACACCAAAAATGCCACTGCGCTAACCGTTCATTAAACATATGCCCGGTCCATTTAGGTAACCAGTAATAAGCCGCTGCCATAATTGAAAAAATAGCGCCAGATACCAGTACATAATGAAAGTGTGCCACCACAAAATAGGTATCATGATATTGAAAATCAGCCGGCGTGATCGCCAACATCAATCCAGAAAATCCACCAATGGTAAATAGCACAATAAACGCAATCGCAAACAGCATTGGTACTTCAAAGGTCAGTGAACCCCGCCACATAGTTGCAACCCAATTAAACACTTTTACGCCTGTCGGCACCGAGATCAACATGGTGCAATACATAAAGAAAAGTTCAGCCGCAACAGGCATTCCAGTGGTAAACATATGGTGGGCCCAGACTAAGAAACTCAACCCTGCAATCGAGGCTGTGGCATACACCATCGAGCTATAGCCAAAGAGTCTCTTCCGTGAAAACGTAGGGATAATTGCCGAAATAATACCGAAACTCGGCAAAATCATAATATAAACTTCAGGATGTCCAAAAAACCAAAATATATGCTGAAACATTACTGGATCACCACCACCAGCGGCATCAAAGAAACTGGTAGCAAAATATTTATCGGTTAGCACCATGGTTACTGCACCAGCCAAAACGGGCATTACCGCAATTAATAAGAAAGCAGTAATTAACCATGTCCATACAAATAATGGCATCTTCATATAAGTCATACCGGGGGCACGCATATTAATAATAGTGACCACGACATTAATCGCCCCCATGATCGAACTAATCCCCATTATATGAATCGCAAACACGAACAATCCGGTACTAGCAGGGCTATAAGTGGTCGACAATGGGGCATAGAATGTCCAGCCAAAATTAGGCCCACCACCTTCCATAAACAGCGATGCCAATAACAAACTGAAAGCGAATGGTAGAATCCAAAAGCTCCAATTATTCATTCGGGGCAATGCCATATCTGGCGCGCCAATCATTAATGGAATCATCCAATTAGCCAAACCAGTAAAAGCTGGCATCACCGCACCAAAAACCATGATCAAACCGTGAACCGTGGTCATTTGATTAAAGAAATTCGGTTCAACTAATTGTAAACCTGGCTGAAATAACTCTGCTCGAATCACCATCGCCATTGCGCCGCCAATAAAAAACATCGACAAACTAAACAACAAATACAACGTACCAATATCTTTATGATTAGTGGTAAATAGCCACCGCTTAATCCCTGCTGGCGGGTGATGGTCGTGGTGATCAATTGTTGGTTGTTGGCGCAATATATCCGTCATGCTTATCATTCCTTATAACTACTGGCCATTTTTAATCGCTGCTACATCCGCGGCTTGTACGGTTTCTCCGGTATTATTTCCCCAAGCATTACGCTCATAGGTAATTACGGCAGCTAACTCTTTAAGGCTTAATTGCGGACCAAAAGCTTGCATTGCGGTACCTGTATTACCATGTACCACAATCTTGATATGTTCATTTCGGCGTTGAGGATCAATCGAAACCCCTTCAGCAGCAAGTGCAGGAAAAGCACCAGGGATCCCTTTACCATTGGTCTGATGACACATAGCACAACGGTTGTTATAGGTTTTCTCGCCAAGAGTCATCAGCTCATCCATCGGCATCGTCATCGCTAACAGTTGTTGTTCTTGTTCACGTGCTTGGCGCTGACTCGCTTGGGTTTGTTGTAGCCATTGATCGTATTCAGCTTGCGGTTTAGCAATCACCACTATCGGCATAAAACCATGATCTTTGCCGCACAACTCTGCACATTGGCCGCGATAAATTCCGGGCTTATCAATACGCGTCCATGCTTCATTAATAAAACCAGGATTCGCATCTTTCTTAACCGCAAACGCAGGTACCCACCAAGAATGGATCACATCTTGCGAAGTAATTAAGAAACGGATTTTTTTGCCGATGGGCACCACTAATGGATAATCAACTTCTAATAAATAATTGGCTCTTTTAGGACGCTGGTTATCTATTTGAGCGGCACTGGTGGCAAGGTGTGAATAAAATTCAACCTCTTGATCAAAATAGCGATAATGCCATTTCCACTGTGAACCTGTGACTTGAATAGTAAGATCAGATTTAGACGGGTCTTCCATTGCCAGTAAGGTTTTAGTGGCTGGAATTGCCATCGCAATCAAAATAAGAAATGGGATCAGAGTCCAAATTATTTCAACTTTAGTGCTTTCATGAAAAGAAGCAGCAACAGCACCTTTAGACTTGCGATGATGAAAAATAGACCAAAACATGGCCCCAAAAACCACCACCCCGATAGCAATGCAGATATAAAGGATCGTCATATGTAGCCCAAATACATCTTGGCTTATTGCAGTAACGCCAGGCGTCATATTGAGTTGCATTGTCTCACCCACGAGTGGTGATGAAAATACGATTAATCCACTACTACCGATCAGTTTACGTATCATCGTTCTGACCTCCTTTGTCGGCTACATCTCGCCTTCCTTAGCATATGCAGCGACAAATTTCATCCACCCGCAGCAAAGCTAAAATAACATTCCTCTATGTTTAACTTAGGCACTAAATGGTAATAGCGCAAAAAAATACCAACAAAAAACTACTAACAACTCACTAGATAAGCTTATGATATACGAGATAAAATATTAAAAATCATTTTACGAGGCAAAAAAAAAGCGCAGCTTAGGCGCTACGCTTCTGTGGTGTCTACTCAATCTGTCGTTAGCTGATATTTACATCCAATCAGCGTTACGGATCACGCCAACAGCAATACCTTCAATGGTTAAATTCTGATGTTCTAAATCAACTTCAATTGGCGAAAATTCTTCATTTTCAGCATGAAGCAGGACTTTCACACCTTGCTTATCCAGTCGTTTAACCGTTACTTCGTCATCAACACGAGCAACAACAACTTGGCCATTGTGCACATCTTGAGTTTTATGTACCGCAAGTAAATCACCGTCCATAATGCCGATGTTCTTCATGCTCATACCATTAACGCGCAATAAGAAATCTGCTCGTGGTTTAAACAAGGTTGGATCAACCTCATAATGAGCTTCAACATGCTCTTGGGCTAAAATCGGCTCACCTGCGGCTACGCGGCCAATTAAAGGTAAGCCTTTTTCTTCTGTTGCATCATCCGCAATTAATAAGCGAATTCCACGTGATGCACCTGGAATAATTTCTAACACACCTTTACGGGCTAAGGCTTTTAAATGTTCTTCTGCAGCATTGGCTGAACGGAAACCAAGTTCACGGGCGATTTCTGCTCGTGTTGGTGGCATTCCACAGTCATCTATCTTTGCTTTGATTAAATCAAAGACTTGTTGTTGTCGCGGCGTTAACGGCTTCATGAGTCACCTGTCTTTTTATACAGTTGCTGTGAGTATATCCAGTGTTCAGAGACAATAAAAGCCAATTGTTTACGAAAACAGCAATTTGAGTAGGAATTCAAAGCCATTCAGTAACTTGGATTGAAAAAATATAATGCTATTGTTTATGGCAATAATTCCAACAGAATCAATCATCTTTCATTAACTGGTCATGCCAGATCGATTTTTAATCCAAAAGTTGTCATAAAAATAAACCATAACCTAGTCAAAAAAGTGGTATTTTAACGTTTATTTACCGCATATCTCCTGCATGAAAGTTGCATTTTTCTGCAACTGTGCGGCGTATTAAGATTCAGAGGCTAATTATATCTATGTCAAGTGGGCAGAAAATCTATCAACAATTATTAAAATTGCCACTTTCTTTGTTGGTAAAACCTCATTCGATTCCATCTGATCCAGTTGCTGACCTAGAACTCGATTTAGCACGCCCAATCGTCTATATATTGCCGTACCGTTCTAATACTGATCTATTAACTCTACGTAGCAGTGCACTAGCATCAGGATTACCTGATCCATTATCGACATTAGAAATTAATGGTAAATCATTTCCACGCTTTGTTTGTGTCGCAGAAAGCCCGAGTGTGTTCGGTAATAAGAATGGCCTGCCGCAAGATTCAATCACGCTATTTAGTGAACTGTTAGAGTTACATAAACAAGACAGCGAATTAAATATTCAATTGATCCCTGCTTCTATTTTATGGGGTCGAGCGCCGGGTAAAGAGTCAAAAACTAAGCCTATTTTACGTCCTTTAAATGGCCCCAAAAAAACCTGGGCTATTTTAGGCCATGGTCGAGATTGCTTAGTGCGTTTGAGTACCCCGGTGTCTTTACGCTATATGGCGGATAATCACGGCACTGATGATGCAATTGCACAAAAGTTAGCACGAGTGGCTAAGATTCACTTCTCGCGTCAATTATTAGCAACCTCTGGCCCTCGATTGCCTGATCGCAAACTATTATTCAAACGCCTGTTAGCATCAAAAGCAATTGATAAAGTAGTACAAGAGGAAGCGTTAAGCCGTCAAGTGCCGGTTGAAAAAGTCCGTCGTGAAGCGATTGCAATGATGGAAGAAATCGCAGCCGATTTCTCTTACCCACTGATTAAACATGGCGAGCGTTTCTTAGGTTGGTTGTGGAATAAGCTCTATCAAGGACTTAATATTACCAATGCACAACGTATCCGTCGGTTAGCGCAAGATGGTCATGAAATTGTCTATGTTCCTTGCCATCGCAGTCATATGGACTATTTATTACTGTCTTATGTGTTGTATCAAGAAGGCTTAGTACCACCGCATATTGCCGCCGGTATTAACCTAAACTTCTTCCCTGCCGGACCTATATTTCGTCGGGGTGGCGCGTTCTTTATTCGCCGCAGCTTTAAAGGTGATCGTCTTTATTCGACGGTTTTCCGTGAATATTTAGCAGAATTGTTTGCTAAAGGCTATTCAGTTGAATACTTCAGTGAAGGCGGACGTTCTCGTACCGGGCGCTTACTGCCAGCCAAAACAGGCATGTTATCCATGACCATCCAAGCAATGTTACGCGGCTTAAATCGCCCAGTAACTTTAGTGCCAGTTTACATTGGTTATGAGCACGTGATGGAAGTGGGCACCTATGCCAAAGAGCTTCAAGGTAAACGTAAAGAAAAAGAAAATGTCGGCCAAGTGCTGCGTACATTGCGTAAATTACGTAATTTCGGCAAAGGTTACGTTAACTTTGGTGAGCCATTATCACTCAATCAATATTTAAATGATAACGTACCGGGTTGGCACAAAGATATCAATCCGATAGAGCCACAGCGTCCGAATTGGCTCTCTCCGACGGTGAATGATTTAGCGGTTAAGATGATGACTCACATTAATGATGCCGCCGCGACTAACGCCCTGACATTATGTGCATTGGCGCTATTATCATCACGCCAACGGGCATTAAGCCGTAGTTCATTAGAACAACAAATTGAATGTTACCTTGAACTACTGCGTAATGTGCCATATTCAAACCACTGTACGACACCAAAAGACAATGCTACCCAAATGGTCGATCATGCAATTACGATGGATAAATTCTTGGTTGAACGTGACGTATTAGGTGAAATCATTTCCCTTGATCGTCAACAATCAATCTTAATGACCTACTACCGTAACAACATTATTCACTTGTTTGCGTTGCCGTCATTAATTGCTCATATTGTGGTGCAACAACAGTGCTTAACTCGCGCTGATATTCATCAACAAGTCGAGTTACTGTATCCGTTCTTAAAAGCTGAATTGTTCTTACGCTTTGATGACCAACAATTACCGCTAGAAATAGATCGCTTAATTGCCGAGTTAGTACGTCAACGATTATTGCTCATTAATGATGACACCATTGCGATTAATAATGCCCGTATTGGTCCATTGCAGCTATTAGCACGTACCATTACTGAAACGCTGCAACGTTATGCAATAGCACTGACACTACTTAATGCAGAGCCGCAATTACCTAAAACTGACTTGGAACAACAAAGCCAAGTCCTTGCTCAACGTTTAAGTCGCTTACATGGTATTAATGCACCAGAATTTTTCGATAAAGGGGTGTTTAGTACGCTGGTGAAAACCCTTCGTAGTGAAGGCTATCTCAATGATGAATGCCACGCAGTCACTCATCCAGTCGAGAAACTGGCAAGCTTATTAACCTCATTAATTTCACCTGAAGTGAGATTAACTATTCAAGCGGTGATGCACCCTGATGAAGAATTAGGTAACGACTAATTATTAATCACAAAAAAAGCGCCTACCGGCGCTTTTTTTATCGTTCAATAATAGTTATTGCCACAACACACTCAAGCTGATGCCAATAAAGATCACCATACCAACGTAATTATTATTTAAAAACGCTTTAAAACATTGCTCGCGCTGACGACCTTGAATGAGCATTTGTTGATACACAAACAATGCTGACGCCAACAATAACGCCCAATAATACCACTGGTTAAGCTGTAAAATACCACCAATAGCAATCAATAACATAATCGTTGCTAACTGCAATATTCCAATAATTAATTTATCAAACCTGCCAAAAAGAATCGCCGTCGATTTAATTCCTACTTTAAGATCATCATCGCGATCAACCATCGCATACAGAGTATCGTAAGCTATAGTCCACAAAATATTAGCCACAAATAATAACCATGCCACCATAGGTAACGTACCTGATTGGGCGGCATAAGCCATTGGAATTGACCACCCAAATGCTGCACCCAATACCAATTGTGGTAGATGGGTATAACGCTTCATAAATGGATAAGCTGCAGCAAGAATCACGGCCACCACAGACAGCATAATGGTGAGATTATTCATAGTTAGTACCAGTAAAAAAGACACTAAGACCAATAAACTAAATAACCCTAATGCTTCACGTTCTGATACTTTTCCTGATGGCATTGGCCGATTAGCGGTTCGTTTGACATGGCCATCGACGTTACGATCCGCAAAATCATTGATCACACATCCCGCGGCACGCATAAATACCACTCCGAGCACGAACACGAGTAAGACGTCTAATTTAGGTAGACCATCCCCAGCTAAAAATAATGCCCATAACGTTGGCCATAATAATAATAAACTGCCAATCGGGCGATCAAAGCGGGCTAACTGCCAAAAAGCTCTGGCCTTGGTTATTTCTAACATCCTTTTTCCTTAGCATATACTGGTGATTGGCTTAAAAACAACTCTGCCACCAGCATTGGCTTGTCATTGATCCATAATCGCGACCTACGCGCCCATCGAGGTTGCTGCTGAGTACCAAGATTAGCAACTTCTAATGCATCTCGACGCGAATTTTTATCATTAAAAACACGATAACCTAACGGACTATTGCCAAGATCAACGAGGTCTTGTTCCTTACCACTGAGGGTTGTCATTGGAATTAATGTTCGCGCAAAGACCCATGGCTGTTGATCACCATAAAGTATCACTTCTCGTTCTAAACAATCACTATCACCTACACGTTGCCGTTCCATTACTGACAAATTATCGTTACTGATAATAGTCTGCGCTAACACCGCCACTGTAAAATGTTGGCAATATTGTGCTAAGCGACGCGACAGCGATTCGGACTCCAGCAACCAGGCTCCATGTGATGTTTGCTCTAATGCCCATGACTGTACCGAGTACCATTTAGCACTCTGAAGCATAGGACTATACAACTGCTTGAATTCCGACATTTTTTATACTACAAAATTAACAAACACGTGATTAAAACACTTGGTTGAAAGCGGTTAATTTATTACCATATTGATCTGCTATTGTAGCAAGAGGTAACGAGTTCGAATATCGTTAACCATGGTAGATTACACCTTGTTAAGCCTAAATGTCCCTAACTGCATGAGTATAATGATGAAAAAAACTGTTTTTGTAGCGAGTTTATTGATGGCGATAACATTACTCTCGCCAATCACTTATGCAAAACAGCCACCCAGTACCCCTACTCAGTCAAATATTACCTATTACACCTTAGCACCTGATATCACCACCAACTATGTTACCACCAGTAACCGACTGGGATATATTCGGCTTCAAGTCGACTTAATGATCACCGATAACAGTCAGCTCATCAATATTGAGCATCATGCGCCATTGATCCGCGATACCATTATTAGCATCATCAGCCAACAATCAGAACAACAGATAAAATCATTAGCTGGACGTGAAAAGATTCGCCAATTAAGCAAACAAAAAATCAATCAGTTGTTACTCACCGAAACAGGCCACCCTGCGGTCAATGAGCTGTTATTTACTAAATACCTGTATCAATAATTACAGTCATAAAAAAAGCGCCCATCGGCGCTTTTTAGTAAATAGGGTTATCATTAATATTACGCCGCAGCAATTTCTTGTGCTTGATGATCTGTAATATAGTCACCAATTAGCTGCTGTTGTGCAGCCGTTAAATATAAACCTAGCTTACTTCGACGCCATAAAGCATCAGTCGCGGTTTGCACAAATTCATGGCTAATTAAGTAATCAAGCTCACACTGATACACCCCTTCACCAAAGTGCTGTCCCATATCTGCTTCACTATTAATATCTGCGAAAAGTATTTCTACACACGAGCCATAATTATGTGCCATACGCTGACAACTAAATGGAGTTAGCCATGGGTATTGTTGCTGTAACTGCGCCGCTAACTTATCACCATCAAAATTAGCACTACCACCAGGTAAGTAACTATCCTTGGTCCAAGTTGGCCCCATCTTGGCATAAAATGGCGCCAGTTTTGCCAATGCTGATTCTGCTAGCTTGCGGTATGTGGTTAACTTACCCCCAAAGACGGATAGTAATGGCGCTTCATCCGCTTGTTGCTCTAACTCTAAGGTATAATCACGGGTTACAGCCTGCGGCGAATCTGATTCATCATCGCATAAAGGCCTTACACCACTCCAATTCCACACCACATCTTCACGCTGACATTGATGGATAAAGTGGCTGTTATAGACCTTAAGTAAATAATCAATTTCTTGATCATCAATCGCCACATCACGCGGATCACCATGATATTCAACATCAGTAGTGCCAATAACGGAGAAACGATCTAAATAAGGGATCACAAACACAATTCGATTATCTTCATTCTGAAGGATATAAGCTTGAGGTTGATCGTGTACCCGTGGCACTACAATATGTGAGCCTTTAATTAACCGAATATTACGCGGTGATACTAAATCAGTACTGTGATCATAAAATGATTTTACCCAGGGGCCAGTCGCATTTACGAGCCCATGAGCACAGCGTTGGAATGTTATTCCAGTTAGCATATCTTTAATCGTCACTCGCCAAATATCGCCTTCACGGACGGCTTTCTCAACCCGGCAACGATTACGAACTTCTGCGCCATGTTTCACCGCTTCCATGGCATTTAAAATCACTAACCGCGCATCATCGACCCAGCAATCAGAATATTCAAAGCCTTTTTTAATCGTTGGTACCAGTACTGAGTCAGCGCCAAACGACAATCCTTGGCTAGCGGGTAAAGTAGTGCGTTTACCGAGGTGATCATACAAAAACAATCCTGCACGAATCATCCATGCTGGACGTAAATGGGGCTGATGCGGCAGACGAAAACGCATCGGCTTAGCAATATGAGGCGCTTTTTTTAGTAACACTTCACGCTCTGCCAACGCTTCGGCGACTAACCGAAACTCATAATGCTCAAGATAACGTAAACCACCATGAATTAATTTTGAACTCGCGGATGAAGTCGCTGAGGCAAAATCATCAGCCTCATAAAGACCAACACTCAATCCTCGACCTGCTGCATCTGCCGCAATGCCAGTACCATTAATGCCGCCCCCAATCACAATGAGATCCAGCAGTTGATTATTTTCGAGGCCGCTTAACGCTACTGTCATAATGTTCACACTCATCCAAATAAATATAACAAAACGAACCAATAATGTTCGTTCGAAACCAATAGCATGATAATAGCGTATCTTTTGATCTAATCCAGTATTGGTTGATATTGTTGTGACATAAGTTTGATCATTAGCGCAAATTGGGTTTTTATCACGATTACCGATAAAAAAAACGGGCTTCTCTTAAAGAAGCCCGCTATTTGAAATCTAGCTATCGCGATGGTGGCTTACACCACCACCTCAAAATGAATCTCGTTTTCTTGTAACCGCTTCATCAAGCTTGATGGCGGTAACTGATCAGTAAACAGCATATCAACTTGGCTAATATCGCCTAAATTCACCATCGCATTACGGCCAAATTTAGTATGGTCCACACCCAACATTACGCAGCGACTATTTTCAATAATCGCCTGTTTAACCCGAACTTCATGATAGTCAAAATCAAGTAATGAACCATCAAGATCAATACCACTGATCCCTAAAATACCGAAATCCAAGCGAAACTGTGACACAAAATCGAGCGTAGCTTCACCGACAATACCACCATCACGATTACGTACCTCACCACCAGCTAAAATAACTCGAAAGTCTTCTTTAGCCATTAGCAAGCTCGCAACATTGAGGTTATTAGTCACAATGCGTAAATCGTTATGATTCATTAATGCGCGCGCAACCGCTTCTGGAGTGGTACCGATATCAATAAATAATGTTGCACCATCGGGAATATGGCTCACCAATGCTTGGGCTATACGATCTTTTTGCTCTAATTGTAATACTTGGCGAGTGGTATAAGCGGTATTAACCGAACTGGAAGGAATTGTTGCACCACCATGATGACGGCGAATTTTATTTTCATCCGCCAGTTCATTCAGATCTCGACGAATAGTTTGTGGGCTAACGTTAAACCGCGCCACAAGATCGTCAGTACTGACATATCCCTGGCTCATAACTAAATCAATAATTTCTTGATGACGTTTACTTTGCTTCACGGCTGGAAAGCTCCTATCTATACCTGCCATATTCAGCAATGAAAGGTAATAAAAACAAGGCTTCGCCAATGCGAAGCCTTTTTATATTACTCACAGCGCTACTAAGAAGCCAAACTTAATCAACCATTTTGTTGTTGTATCTCAAGTTGCTGCTGTCGATAGGCCTTCTTTTCACCAACCATAGTGATAATAAAAAAGAAAATAGCTAATACACAAGAACCGGTTAAAACAATAAAACCACCATCCCAACCAAAGTGATCAACGGTGTAGCCTAACAATGCGTTGGCAGCCACTGCCCCACCTAAATAGCCAAAAAGACCGGTTAAGCCTGCCGCTGTACCAGCCGCTTTTTTAGGTGCTAACTCTAACGCATATAAACCAATTAACATCACTGGGCCATAAATGAGAAAACCAATCGCTACCAGCGCCATCATATCGATACTCGGATTACCAGGAGGGTTAAGCCAATACACCAATACCGCTACCGTTACTAATGCCATAAATAAAATACCAGCAGGAGCACGACGACCTTTAAACAACTTATCAGATATCCAACCACATAATAACGTACCTGGAATACCCGCCCACTCATAAAGGAAATATGCCCACGATGATTTATCAACCGTAAACCCTTTCGCTTCCCCTAAATACACCGGTGCCCAGTCTAATACGCCATAACGAATCAAATAAACAAACGCATTCGCAATCGCAATAAACCACAATAATTTATTATTGAAAATGTACTTAAAGAAAATTTCTTTGGCGGTCATTTCGGTTTCAAAAGACTTATCATAGCTTTCAGGATAATCATCTTTGTATTCTTCAATCGGTGGTAAGCCACAAGATTGCGGCGTATCACGCATTACCAATAGAGTAAAACCTGCAACTAATAACGCAAAAAAAGCGGGCACATAAAATGCCGAACGCCAATCATCATTAAACGCCCATAAACCAAATAAGAACAATGGCCCAATTAAACCACCGCCAACGTTATGTGCAACATTCCATACTGAAACCAAGCCACCCCGCTCTTTATGCGACCACCAATGCACCATGGTGCGCCCACAAGCAGGCCACCCCATGCCCTGAAACCAACCGTTTAAAAATAACAGCACAAACATCGCAGTAATACTACCTGTCGCCCATGGCATAAAACCAAAGCACAACATAACTATTGATGAAAGTATCAATCCAGAGGCTAAAAAGAAGCGAGGATTAGATCGATCCGATACATTCCCCATTAAAAATTTAGATAAGCCATAAGCAATTGATACTGCAGCTAATGCGACCCCTAACTCACCCCGACTATAACCATACTCTTCAATCAAATAAGGCATCGCTAAGGAAAAGTTTTTTCTAACTAGATAGTAGCCAGCATAACCAAAAAAAATACCGACAAACAATTGCCACCGCAACCGCTTATAAACCGGATCGATACTTCCATCTGGTAAGCGCTGTTTATGCGCTACTGGAGTAAATAAACCAAACATAGATGTTCCTTTCTGTTATCTCGTTACTGTAGTGCCATTACCGTATAGCAATACGCTGATAGCATCTTATTAGTGATAATTGTTAATATTCCACTCAATAAATAACCATATTATTTTCGAAGTCGCTCAAAACGATGCGAATTATTGCGCGAATGATTAATTAAAAATGTGAAAACAGTCAAAGACAGACAGATAAATATGAATAGATATGAAAATTAGCAGGATTTATATCAACTATGGACTCACTATCAACTAATCAACAGATTTAGTTAATATCAATAGCGTGTTCACTACCGTAATAATGCCGTCAAGCTAAACATCATTACGGTAGTTCACCAATAAACAGCGGGGAGATTAACGTTTCGGGGTCAGTAATTTGGCATCAACTAACGCGATACCACAACCCGTTAATAAACCAAATAGGTGGGCCATATTCGCAATTGAAAGGCCAGCAGGTTCAGCAAAACCAATGATCAACCACACCAGCATAAAGATTACATAAGAGCGCGCAATCACTAATCCACGTTGGGGGGCAAGCCAGCCCATCCACCAAATATAACCAAGTAATGCATAAACCACCCCAGATAAGCCGCCAAAATTAGGCCCGTCGAGCCAAAATTGGCCAAAACCTGAAATCAAGGACGAAATAAGAAATAGCTGCACTAATTTAGCAGAACCACTATGCCGTTCAATTTGTCCGCCTAATAACCACCACCATAGGCAGTTAAAAATTACATGTAAGGCAGAGAAATGAAGTAACGCATGACTAAAATAGCGCCATAACTGCCATTGATCGCCATTCATAAACGGGAAATGGAACCAATCAAATAGCAGTGATTCAAACCCTAGCAGCCACAACCCATAAATCACTAACGATGCGACCATCACCACTAATGTAAACGGCCCAGCTTGAGCTTTGACCATCGACACTAAACTCGGACTCGAATAATCAAATTTTGCGGTACGACTTTCAGCGACTCGCCATGATGCTTCTTGGTATTTGCTATTATTGGGGTCAGCAATAAATGCATTCAATTCAGCTTCGGCTTCAATAAGATACTGGCTATCTTGCAGCCATAACGCAAACTTACCTTCAGGCTCCGGTGCTAAAGTCAGTTCAATACCTCGTGAAGCCATATAATCAATAAATGCCTGAGCATGACGAGGGTTATAAAATTCAGCTAAGCGATGCATAGTTATCACTCTAATGGATTGGATATTATAAGTACTAAAGACCAAAGGTGGTTACATTCGCAGTGTGTAACGCGCCCTATTATTACTCATTTTATCAATGGCAAACTTAACTAAGCTTGTACCATAGGTAATGCTTCACGACGCCAAGCCTCAAAACCACCATCAATACTATACACTTGCTCATAACCTTGATTAACCAAGTACTGAGCGGCTCCTTGACTACTCACGCCGTGATAACACATGACTAATACCGGTTGCTCAAAATCCACCTCATCCATAAATGTCACCATGGTGTCATTAGTCAAGTGAAATGCAGTTTCAGCATGGGCAAGACGATAAGATTGAGGATCGCGAATATCCACTAATACCGTATCAGGTTGCTGTAATAACTGCTGAGCATCTAGTACTGAAAGATGTTGAAACTGTTCCATAATATTTCCTTCTAATTACACCAATAAAGACTTGGGCAAAAACCTATACGCCAGTAATAATCGGGATCAATAATCGCCTCGGATCGCCATCACATGATCCTGACACTGACTTCGCCCAAATAACGTATTAGTGATCATTGTACCTCAGCTTAACGCTGCTATCTCCCACCAAAAAATAAGGCTTTATCCACAATATAGAGACCACCAGCAACAGTAACTCTTCAATACCGACAAGGGCTTGTCGTTGATAACAGTTTCACAGTGAATACAAAGTAACCAGTTGTGGAAAAACCTGTGGATTGCGTTGATAATGTGGTTGCCAATAAAAAGATCCACTACATGTAGATTGGATCCCACTATAAGCTGTGGGTAAGTTAACGAGAAACACACACAACTATTCACAAATGTGACTTATCACACATAAAATCAGCGAGATAAGCAGTTAACCGACATTAATGGTTATCCACTGTTGATTTAGCTGATCAGCGACCATAAAAAAACCGACACTGAGGTCGGTTTCTAGATCGTTAATGTCGAGCTGTGAATCAATAAAAATCACCCACGGCATCTTTAAGCTTTTTCATGGCATTTTTTTCTAACTGACGAATACGCTCAGCTGATACACCATAATTATCGGCTAAATCTTGCAAGGTTGATTTCTGATCATCTAACCAACGCGAACGGACAATATGTTGGCTACGCTCATCAAGACTCGCTAATGCTTGTGATAAGCGATTATTGGCATGACTTTCCCAATTACTTTCTTCATAACTCAAGGCAACATCTGAGCCTTTATCTTCAAGGAAATAAGCGGGAGCCATTGGCGTTGAATCACGTTCATCATCATCATTTTGCATTTCAAAAGTGGGATCTTGGGCAGCTAAACGTGATTCCATCTCGCGTACTTCAGCAGGTTCAACCCCTAACTGTTCAGCGACCATGTTAACTTCGTCGTTATTAAACCAACCTAAACGCTTCTTTGATTTACGCAAATTAAAAAATAATTTCCGTTGAGCTTTGGTGGTTGCCACTTTCACTATTCGCCAGTTGCGTAAAACATACTCATGGATCTCTGCTTTGATCCAATGTACGGCAAAAGACACTAATCGCACGCCAACCTCAGGATTAAAGCGTTTGACCGCTTTCATCAAGCCGATGTTACCTTCTTGAATTAAATCAGCAATCGGTAAGCCATAGCCAGAGTAACCACGAGCAATATGCACCACAAATCGCAAGTGAGACATCACTAATGCTTTCGCTGCATTAATATCATCATCATAGTGCAGCGCTTCAGCAAGTTCTTTCTCACGCTCAGGCGTTAGCATTGGATAACGGTTTACAGTCTGAATATAACTTTCAAGACTATCCGCCGAAACTAGAACTAATTTCGACATCTCATTTGACATTCGAAAACCTCGTGTAATTTTTGTGCGATCACAACGGTTATTGAGCATATGCTAGCGTTGTGTGAACCGACAATGATGCCTGTAAACATAGTTCAAATGCAAGCCGAAGCGCAAATATATATGGTTATAGGCATCACTTTTTCTTATCGTACTGTTTTAAAACTATTAACAATGATAGTTATACTGGGTTAATCTCACGCAAGTGACGCCCAGCAGCAAGACGGGCAGCCATCAAGCCAAGAAACGTTGCAATCATCACCATGATCAGACTTTCATCCCAACTTAAACCTAGCATTCTAAAGTGGCTACCATAAAGATCCGACAGTTTCGCAACAGCATCACCCAACAACAGTGTTACACCTTGGGTTAAGCCCCATGCAATTAACGCTGCAATCAAGCCATACCACACCCCGACATAAAGATAAGGTCGTAGAATGTAACTGTTCGTCGCTCCGACCATCTTCATGACCTGAATTTCATCTTTATGACTTAACACTTGTAAACGTAAGGTGTTACCGACAATTAAGAACACCGCAAACAGCATTAAGCCTGACATCAATAACGCCAATGCTATCGCTAACTGCTGAATAGCCGCTAAACGTTGTAACCAATCACTGTCTAAGCGCACTTCAGCAACCTGATCTTGCTGACCCAATTTTTGCGCTAATTCATTGGCTTTCGCTGTCGTTTGCCAATCACTATTCGGCTCAACAATGACCACTGCTGGCAAAGGATTATTTTGTTCATCAAACAAATTCAGTGCTTTTTCAAAGCCACCGTTTTGACGAAGCTGCTCTAAACCTTGAGCTGCTGTAATATATTGAACACTATTAACTTGTGACCAATTTTTAATTTTATCTGCTAATGCCTGACCATCATCATTACTAACATCATGCTTCAAATACAACGTAATTTGGCTCGGGTTCTGCCATGCATCAGCCACTGCGGTAATATTTTTGGCCATTAAATAAAAGGTACATGGCAAAGTTAACGCAACAGCCAATACAGCTAAGGTTAAAAAATTACCTAATGGGCGACGAAACATGTCTTTTAGTGCAAAACTTGCTTGCTGGCGATGAATTGCAAAAAAACCAATAGATTTACGCGCCATGTGCCAGCTCCCTTAAATTACCTTTATGTAGATCTAAACGACGATAATTACGACTGGCAAGTAATGAAGTATCATGAGTTGCCATTAATACCGCGACCCCAACCCGATTAAACTCTTCAAACAACCGTAATACTTGCTGTGATAACTCAGCATCAAGATTACCGGTTGGTTCATCAGCCAACAGTAACATCGGTTTATTTACAATTGCGCGGGCAATGCCGACACGCTGTTGTTCACCGCCAGATAATTGGATAGGCAAACATTTTGCCTTATCCAATAATCCAACTTTATCCAAAGATGCGCTCACACGGCGTTTGATATCATGTTCAGTCATCTGTTCAACCCGCAATGGCAACGCAATATTATCGAAAACACTGCGATCCATTAGAAGCTTATGATCTTGAAAAATAATACCAATATTGCGGCGCAAGAATGGAATTTGCTTATTTGGTAAACGAGTAATATCGTGACCATTGAACCAAATCTTGCCGTCACTTGGACGCTCAAGGGCACAAATTAATTTCAGCAGTGTGCTTTTACCGGCCCCAGAGTGACCTGTTAGAAAAGCCATATCTGCTGGTTTCAAGTGAAAATCTACTTTTTGTAGGGCTTGCCTACCACCCCGATAAGCTTTACTTACCTGCTGAAATCGAATCACTTTATTATTCCTCGTTGCTAAATAATGCTTCTATAAACTCATCGGCCGCAAACGGTCGTAAATCATCAATGCCTTCGCCAACACCAATATAACGAATTGGAATATTGAATTGATCAGCAATTGCAAAAATAACACCACCTTTCGCGGTACCATCTAATTTAGTAATGGTGATCCCCGATACTGGTGCCACTTCACTAAATAGTTTTGCCTGACTAATGGCATTTTGGCCCGTACCGGCATCCACTGTTAACATAATTTCATGCGGCGCTTCGATATCTACCTTCTGCATCACCCGCACGATCTTACGCAACTCTTCCATCAAGTTACCTTTGTTTTGCAAACGCCCTGCGGTATCAGCAATAACAACATCAACATTTTTTGCTTTGGCTGATTCAATCGCATCAAAAATAACTGATGCGCTATCAGCACCTGTATGTTGAGCAATCACTGGGACATTATTACGCTCACCCCATACTTGTAATTGTTCAACAGCTGCGGCACGGAAGGTATCACCCGCAGCCAGCATCACTGATTTACCTTCAGCTTGAAATTGCTTAGCTAATTTACCAATGGTGGTCGTTTTACCAACACCATTAACGCCGACCATTAAAATAACATAAGGCTTTTTAGTCATATCAACCACTAATGGTTGTTCAACTTTAGCTAGCATCTCACCCAGTTCTTCTTTTAATAAACCATAGAGAGCTTCACCATCATTTAAATCGCGACGTGATGCTTTATCGGTAAGGTTATTAATGATTTTCAATGTGGTATCCATCCCCACATCGGCTATCAAGAGTTGTTCTTCCAACTCTTCAAATAATTCATCATCAATTTGCTTGCCACGGAACAAACCGAAGAAACCAGCGCCAAAGTTGGTTTTAGTGCGTTTTAAACCACGCATTAAACGGCTAAAAAAGCCTTCTGATTTTGGTTTTTCCTGTTCAACAGCAGCAGTTACCACTGGGGTGTTGATGTCATCATCAGTAGTTATTGTACCACTAACATCCGCCTCAACCTCAGTATCAGTACCAGATGTTAGTGATAACTCACTTTCATCATTAAGCTTATCAACTAACGGTTGTTGACTATTGTCTACTGCTACATTTTGTTCATCAACCACACTATCGGTTACGATAGTCTGTTTTTGATGATCATTTTCTTGCAACGTTGCAGCCAATTGGCGATCATTAGTTTTAGCTATTAATTCTGGTTCGATGGGTGTTTCTAGCTCAGAGTCATGATTATGACTGGCTTTCAGCCCCTCATCGTCAGAGGAATGTGTTGATTTTGGGCTATCAACCGAGCCATCAACTACTGATTGATCAGTAGCTTGTTCCTTTGATGCGTCGTTATCTTCAGAGCTAAATCCTAGCCATGAAAATAATCCGCGTTTCTTTTTTTCTGCCATTGGCAAATCCTAGCGCTTGATTGGTACAATTTACGGCCTAAAAACAGGTGTATACTATCATTTTCTTAACGGTCAAAAAAATCTATGACGCAGCGAAGACAGCAAACAACTCGCAAAACACAAAATAATCGTCCTGGTGGGTTCGTTAGAATCATCAGCGGACAATGGCGTGGACGCAAATTACCCGTTCATGATGTCGAAGGACTCCGCCCAACCACTGACCGTGTCAAAGAAACACTTTTCAACTGGTTAGCGCAAGACATTTATCAATCTAAATGCCTTGACCTCTTTACTGGTAGTGGCGGCTTAAGTTTTGAGGCACTTTCACGTGGTGCAGAAAGTGTCACAATGCTTGAACTTGATAAAAAAGCAGCCGCACAACTCGAATTAAACCTCAACACAGTAAAAGCAACCAATGCCACGGTAATTAACAGCGATAGTTTACGCTTTTTGTCACAAACAGGTACGCCACACGATATTGTTTTTATCGATCCTCCGTTTCGCAAAGATCTTATTCAAGATGTTATCACAGCGTTAGAAAATAATGGCTGGTTAACACCACATGCAATGATTTATATTGAAGCAGAAAAGGAATTAGGTCAGTTGGCAATCCCTAGCCACTGGCATTTACATCGCGAAAAAAGCGCTGGCCAAGTGTGCTACCGCTTATTTGCCAGAGAGGAACCATGAAAGCACTGATCATTACTGCCAAAATAGCGATAGCCCTAGTATGGCTAATATTGTTCATTAATATCGTCCACCCTTTCCCAGGAGTTTCTGCAATAGCACTTTATATCATGACCGCATTTTTGTTCATGATGCACGGCTTACAGATGCTCATTTTCGTTGGCGCTTTTGGTGATAAAATCAATATGTCGCGTTGGGAGCATTGGTCAATTTTAATTTTTGGTATCTTCGCGCTGCTTGATATTCGTCGCAAGCACATGATGTAACACCAACCAAGCGGGCAACATCATTGATGCTCGCTTTTTCAACTTATTACGAACACATGCTACTCGTCTCTATCCTGCTGACACTGCCAGCACAGCTCAAATTGTCCCTGATTAAGCTCACCACAATGACTGCAATACCAATCACGATAATCGTTACGTAAATAACCATCAATAATCGCCAACGCTTGTTGTCGCTGGCTCTCAGTTACCCATAACTGCACTTCCACCACACTCATTGGTAATTCACCAGCAGCAGCAGCTAATGCCTCTCCTGTTAAGCGTACCGATATCCCCATATTCTCTAATAAACCCTTGAGACTATGAGCTTCTAAACTATTACTGGCACGATATACGCTTTGCCATTGCTGCTCTGTCATCCACCTTCCCCATCACGTGAATTATCATTAATTAAAGATAGCAACCGCCACTCAAGCATCTGTCTCTAATCTTAAACCCACTTTGTAGACAGTTAAGTCTCACAGCATGAGAAAAGCCACCAATAGCAAACACAATAGACCGCCTAAGCGTAAAAACAACCGATAATAAACTGCCACAACAAAAAATAAAAACAATTAAAACAATCAATTAAAATAAAAAAACAATTAAAAACACACTAATGATCACTAATAGTACCAACTCAGCGTTAAGTGATAAAAAATATCACGAAAAATGTTTCGCATAATGAAAAACCACCACGTTAACTATTTTATAGACGTAAGACATTACCCCCACCGACATAAACAGCATAATATAACCACCAAACAACCCTACCACTGAATATTAGTGATTTTTATCAACTTATAACAATAAACATCAAAAAAACCACAACAAGAAAATAATAAACACCTAAAAACAACAACTTAAATAAAAAATAGACCAAAAATAATTTGATAACATTAAATTTACAACACAAAAAACATTGTTTTAATAGTGATAAACAGCTCTTATTGCCACCTAAAAATGTTTTTATAGCAGATATATAGCAATCAAACTTGTAAACACCACTAAAATCATGTTATCTTCATTGTCAAGAGAAAACACACTCACCATCAAGGATCGAAAATATGCTTACACACTCGCAAAAACAAGGCCTTGTAATGATTGCTGTTGTTGTTGGTTTAATGACACTGCCAATTATTTACTAAGACTTATTCAAGAAACAAAAAAATAGCGCCTAATGGCGCCATTTTTTTATCTGGGTTATTAATATGCCTCATTGTCATAATGTAATATGTTGCCAATGATAAAAATAAAAACCCAATGCTGCTAAAGTAATACCACCAAGAAGTACCACTGCCACCCCCCATACTAAACGGCTACTACGTGGCATTAGCTCTTGCTCACACTCTGAACATAGATCCATAAAACGCTGATAGTCATTAGATGCCGATAGTGGAATGTTATCAGCCATTAATTGCTGGCGCATGGTTGCAATTTGATTAAGCTTATTAACCATATCGTCAGGAAAGCGATTATCACAACTATGAACTAATTGGGTTAAGTCAGTACCTTTAGCATGATAATGTTGACGCAGTAAATCTTCTAGTCGTCGAGATTTATCAATAACTTGCTCAATATCCATTATCATCACCTCCCTCGTATTCAATTATGGTTACCTTACCTAAGCTACCAATCCAACATAGTGTTTTAGTAAAATAATTGTATTGAGATCACGATTTTATTATCCATAGCTAGGGATGTAGAAATTTGCTGTGAATAATAGCGCGATATTTATCTAATATAGCTTATTAACTACCAAGGAGCTTGGGAATGCCGACATGGATTATGGTCGTATTGTGCCTGCTATTACTATTAGCATTATCTTATTTTATTTATAACTACCGCCGCCACACTTTAGGTCTTGACGCACCAGAGAAAAAAGTTGAAGTACAAATTCTCGATAAACAAAGTAACCGTATTATTGGTGCGCAACCAGGAGAGGAAGATGAGGAATATTGGTTTTATGTCCAACCATTAGCGGGAGGCCCAAAGCGTGAGTTCATGATTGGTATTCATTATTACCACGCTTTAAACCCAGGTGATATCGGCACGATGACCTACCGTGGTCAGCAATTTGTTCATTTTGCACTACAACGCCAATAAATTAAGTCTCTGTTTGCTCACCCATACGTGAGCAAACAGATTGTTATTCCGTTATGGTACTAACCAAGCAGTATAACGACTACGACCCAATAACCAGCTAGTGACTAACGCTAAGCTCGCTGCAATAAATGTCCATACCGGAATCGCAATTAACGGATTAGCGAAATAGAGATCATATTCTCGTAATGGCCACAAAAAAATCGGATGAATCAAATACACCCCAAGACTGTATTTACTCAACCATGCCAATTTATTTCGAGTTGGTAAGCTTAATTTATCACTCACCATTCGACATAACATAAAAATAGTCGCTGCAACCAATACCGTATTGAGTGTTTTATACGACATCCAACGCGCCATCTTATATTCACCAGCAGCGAAGCTATTACTGATCACATTATAATCAGTCACGATTACCGCGATCACCGCTAATGGCAATAGCACCACTAAACTTGGCCAACGATACTGATAAAGGCAATAACCTAATAATAAATAACCGCTATAAAGTAAGTAAGTATCACTCCATAAACCATCAATATAAAACAGATATAAACCAGTGATCAGCAGCCATACCATAATGACCCCTTTAACTTGCCCTGGTTCCGCCTTTTTAACCCACCATTGAATAACCGGAACAATAAGATAAAGAGGAATAAAGTAATAGAAAAATCCAAGGTGATAATAGGTTTCATGAACAGGCATTTTTTTCAATACTGACCAACTAACAGCGCTATCAAAACCGCTGACAGTTAACCCTGAAAACAATGCATAAAACACCGACCATACTAAAAATGGCACTAATACTTTGCCGAGGCGACGCTTAATATAATAGACGGGTTCAAAAGGACGCTGATCACTGAGCATTAGAGCACCACTGATCATAATAAAGACGGGAACCGCCCAACGACTCAAGCTATTGATCGTAATAGCACTGATCCACTGCCAATCAGGCAATTGACCAATTTGGTCACGATAAGGGCCTAAGACATGGATCACTACTACCGCGATGGCAGCAACCACCCGCAGTAAATCAACAAACCATATTTTTTCTCTCACCAACGTCTCCTTAATAAGCAAAAGCAGAGCCATAATCATTTAAGGCTCTGCTTTGAATATAGCAGCCGTTGCATAGCAAGTATCTAACACTTCAATGAATTAGCCGATAATTCACCGTTATATGACACTCACTTTACGGTTATTTAACGATTTATGGTTGTTGGCGAGTTGCAGCTAAGACTATCTCACGAACACATAAATTTTGAGGTTGGTTATAGGCATAGCTAATCGCATTAGCAATATCTTGTGGCGCAATGACGCCACCCATGCCATCTTTCCACTCTTCATAGCCCGCTTTAATTGCATCACTACTGGTGTGAGTTAATAATTCAGTTTCCACCGCACCTGGTGCAATGGTAATAAAACGCACATTATCATCAGCGACTTCTTCACGAATATTTTCAGTAATAGCATGCACTGCAAATTTAGTACCGCAGTAAGCGGCATGATTCGGGAACGTTTTACGACCAGCAATTGAACTGATATTAATCACGGTACCACTCTTACGCGCTTTCATGCCTGCAAGTACAACATGAATCCCATTGAGCATTCCCATCACATTCACATTGAACATGGTTTGCCATTCTGCTGGATCTTGTTCATCAGCAAGACCAAGTAGCATCATACCGGCGTTATTAATCAAGCAATCGACTGGACCAAATTTTTGCTCAGCTTCTGCTACCGCTGCTGCAATTGCCTTTACATCAGTTACATCAACTTTACGGCATAGCGTATTTGGCAAATTGAGGGCTTCCATTTGCTCAACACGACGTGCTAATAGCAATAATGGATAACCTTCTGCTGATAGTTTACGCGCAGTTGCTTCACCAATACCTGAACTTGCACCAGTAATCACGACTAAAGATTTTGACATAATTTTGTTCCTCTAGAATAAACCGCATTCTCGATGCAGCCAGCAAAGGTGCTGTTGATGGCAATAACTATAGAGCTAATTATCGATACTGAAAAATATCAATTTCCTTGGTTTATCATCAAAAAAAACTATGGATAGATCACCACCTTCATAAATTTCAACAATATGATAGGCTAATAGGGTCTTTTTCAACTGAGTATTAATTGATGGATTTACGTCTATTACGGTTTTTTATTGCTGTTTATGAAGAAAAAAATATTACCTTGGCCGCCGAGCGCTGCTGTGTATCACAACCTTCAATATCTAGTGGTATCAAACAATTAGAACAAGAATTAGCAACCCAACTTTTTGTTCGTCATAAAAAGGGGGTCAATCTTACTGACGAAGCACATTACTTGTACCCATTAGCAATTCGATTACTGAATGACGTCAATACCTTGCCACAATTATTTCAGCAACGAACAGAAAGGTTGCCACTAACATTAGCTAATTTTGCTGACCTGAGCCAAAGCCAGTTAGCCTTGATTTTCGCGCAATTACAACAGCAAATCCCCAATATCTTATTGGAGTTAGTTGATCATGATCGCCCCGCTGATGCCCGTATCACGCTTGACATGTTCAAAGCGGAAGATGAAATCTTCTTACCATTATGGGAAGAAGATTATGTGTTATGTATGCTACCCAATCACTCCCTAGCAAGCTTAACCAGTGTCTCTCCCCAACAATTACACCAACACGATTTTATTGAGTGCCCCCCTTGTGAAGCCCACCAACAGACGATTGGTTTACTGGCATGTGATGGTTTATCAGTTAATTTAGTTGCTAAAGCGGAGCACAAAACCCAAGTAATGCATTTAGTTCAAGCGGGATTAGGGATATCTTTTCTACCGACAGGTGTATTAGAAGCGGCGACGCAATTAGTCACCGTACCTCTTGAGGGTCCACGCATGTTCCGTCGCTTAGGATTATGCTATCCCGCCACTAAAACTCTTAATCCAGCTTTAGCCGCTTGTATTAAAGTATTGAGCCTAGGTGCTAGTAGCGAGGCTTAAATTAATAATAAACGGTTAAGTTTTACCTATTACAGTAATAAGAAAAATCGAATTTTTTATTACTGCTAATCTATTTATGCTGCGTACTAGGTTAAAGTCAGCTAAATAGATAGGTTAGGTAATGAATACAAGTCAACACACTTCCCACGCTTTGGTTGTCGAAGGTGGCGCAATGCGCGGCATTTTTGCCAGTGGTGTGCTGGATGCATTTCTTGAGAATAACTATCTACCCTTTGACTTCGCGATTGGGGTTTCTGCTGGTGCAACCAACTTAATTGGTTATTTATGTGGTAATTATGGCCGTAGTCATAAAATCATTACCCAATACTCACGCGATCCACAATTCATCAATTTTTCTCGTTTTACGCATGGCGGCCACTTAACTGATATTGATTGGCTATGGCGTACAACTTCGCGTTATTTGCCGCTGAACTTATTCAAATACGAACAGCGTCAGATTCCGCTTTACGCCACCACAACGAATTTAGAAACGGGACAAGCCGAATATATCAAAGTGACCCGTAATAATATTATGCCGTTAATGGAAGCGACTTGTGCTTTACCTGTTGCTTATCGTCATAATCCAACTCTTAATGGGGTTGCTATGAGTGATGGCGGTATCGGTGATTCCATTCCAGTAATTGAAGCTTATCGCCGTGGTGCTCGCAATATTACCGTCATTTTATCTAAACCATTAGGGTTTCATAAACACGAGACTAAACTTCCGTGGTTAATCAAATCGATGTTTCATGACCACCCAGCTTTTGCAGAAGCAGTCATGACACGGCCAAGCCGTTATAATGCGGCGCTTGATTTTATTAATAATCCGCCAGCAGATTGCACCATTACCGTTATTGCGCCGAATCAAGACTTTCATGTGGGCCGTTTAACGCGCAACCTTAATAAATTAGAGCAAGGTTATTTGCAAGGTAAGCAAGCTGGCCATCGTGTTTGCGGCATTATTCCCTGCGAAGGCGAGCACTGTGGTTCAACATCACTGGTTGCTTAGAGTTAATAGTTTAAAACTATCATTACAATAGTTAGCAACAGTTATACCTATTAAACAAAGACATCTATACTAGCTTCATCAAAACGAAATACATGTTCGTTTTTAACCAATTTATGAGGAATGTACCATGGCTCACCAAACCAATTTAATCGGTCTTGACAGTGATAAAGCCCAAGCGCTGGCCGCTGACCTCAATCAACTTCTGGCTAACTACCAAGTATTTTATATGAATACCCGTGGTTACCATTGGAATATCAAAGGCCAACAATTTTTTGAGTTACATTTGAAATTTGAAGAAATCTATACTGATCTTCAAGTAAAAATTGATGAGTTAGCTGAACGTATTCTAACGTTAGGTTATACCCCAGATCATAGTTTTAGCCGCTATTTGGCGACTAGCGAAATCAAAGAACAACAAAATATCAGTGATGGCCAACAAGGTGTACAGGGCTTAGTCAGTGGTTTTAGTATTTTGCTCGGTCAACAACGTCGTATTCTCATTACTGCAGGTGATGCGAATGACGAAGGTACAGCAGCATTAATGGGCGATTATATTCGCGAACAAGAAAAGTTATTGTGGATGCTTAACGCTTACTTACAATAATAATTAATACAACATGTTAGTGAATTAGTCGCTCATTAACATTAATAATATACTTATGTGATGTGGGTATATTTATCTAAGGCGACCCGCCTGACTACTGCAATACATTATATGGTTCTTTTGGGGTCTTTATGGCCCCGTTTTTTTTATTTTCGTCCACCATCAAGTTGAGCACACTTTTCAGCCCATGCAACAGCTTGTAAATAACTATCTTGCACCTGTTGTCCTGATAGGCCTAATCCTCGACATTCTGTCATTACTTGCTGCCAGTCTGCTTTATCAAAGGCATCAACTAAATTTAATACTTGTCCCAGATCCCCTTGTCGATGTAATAGTGCCGCCTGAATATTAGGTTGTAACTTTAATAGCACTAACAGCTCAGCTAACGAACTATCTAATAACGCATCCAATAATGAAAACATGCCCGCTAAAAATGCCTGCTCTGTCGATATCACTAACAAACTGTAATCAACTAATTTTTCACACATTTTTGCACGTTGTAATGACAACGCATATAACGCTTTAGGTTTATCTAATGCAGCATGGGCAGTTGCCACCATGCCAACAAACATCCGTAATTTTTCCTCGCCTAAATACACCAGTGCCTGATGAAATGAACTGATTGGCTCAATCAATCGATGGTTAGTATGATTCACATAACGGAGTAATAAATAAGACAGTGAAACATCACTACTAATAATCGTTTCGATATCAGTGAAATTAACTGGCTCACGACTAATAGCTTGTAATAATTGAATAGTGGTTAATTCAGAAGCAGCAACTTTACGCCGTTTTAGAAGTTCTGGGCGACTAAAATAATAGCCTTGAAAAAGATCAAACCCCGCCATAAGCGAGGTTTGAAAATCAGCATACGTTTCAACTTTTTCAGCTAAAAACTTCACCTTCATATGACGATTATTACGCACAAAATCACAAGCTCTTTCTATGCCAAGCACTAATAAATCAAGTTTAATAATATGGACATAACGAAAGAAACGTTGCCATCTACTATCATATTCAAAATCATCTAACGCAATAATATAACCTTTATTGTAAAGATGTTTTATTGCTAAAAACAGCGCATCATCAGGGATGCAAGTCTCTAAAATTTCGATAACAACTTTATGCTTGGGTAACAATAGTGGTACTAAATTAACTAAACAGTTTTGCGGGAAATTAATAAAATTCCGTTGACCTTTATAAGCACGATCATCACCAATTGCCATATAATTTTCCAGCACCAGCCGACATGTTGCCTCATTAGCATCAATATTCGGAAAGGCATTACACTCACCATCACGAAATAATAATTCATGACCAATCGTCTGCTGACGACGATTAAAAATAGGCTGGCGAGCAACATAAGAAAACATGGTAATAATACCTTTCGACTACAGTGATTAACAATCTATTATCAATTGCAATAAAAGATATTATTGCTTTGATTTACGTTGGTTATCTTGATCTAGGCACGCGCTAAAGCAAGTAATGCCCCACAGCCAATAAACATCGAACCAAAAATACGATTAAGGCGCGTCATTACTGTTGCAGAGCGAATATAACTGGTAAAACGAGACGCCAAACAGACATAAAACATCATTACACAGGCATCAATAACCAGTGTCGTCACCCCTAAGATCAATAGTTGCGGTAATTGTGGTTGGGTGGCATTAATAAATTGAGGAAATAAAGCCACTAAAAAAACAATGGTTTTAGGGTTAGTCAAATTCACCAACACTGCTCGTCGAAATAAACAACCACTCGTCACTGACTTATCGACATTCTCAATCGCCAGCGTGCTCTGTTCGCGCCATTTTTGAATACCTAACCACACCAAATAGCCAACACCAACCCATTTAATCACGGTAAAGGCTAATGCTGATTGAGCAACTAATGCGCCTAACCCAACCCCAACTAATACGATATGAACCGCCATTCCCAATTGCAAACCAACAATTGATGCTAATGACTTACGCCAGCCATATACCATACCATTACTGATCGAATTCACGGTGCCAGACCCAGGTGCGAAACTAAAGACGATTGCAGCAACAACGTAGGCAAGCCAGATCTCAACACTCATTTATATTCCTTTATTATTATATTGAACAGTTAAAAAATGTTGTTATACCTTGAAGCTTGATTAACAAGCAACTAATTGCTTCGTTACGCTACTGACAATAAATAATGTATACTGGCAAAGATGATAATAAGCAACGAGATAGCTTATCGTCGTAAATATCATTCAATACTTTGCCTCATAGTTCACAACTTTCGGAAACGTTATGACCAGCTCTGCCCTGCATTTTTCACAAGAAGCAACCTTCAGTAATATGATGGCAGGCCCGATCGCTGCATTGTGGCAACAACGGCATCAAGGTACATTGCAAGGTATTAATAACTGCCAGTTAAGTTGGGTAAGTTTAACGCCGGGTCACAGTAATAAAGTGATTGTAATTGTGAATGGCCGCATTGAAAGTTATTACAAATACCAAGAGCTTTTTTTTGATTTAGTTAATCAGGGCTATCATATTTATGCCCTCGATCATCGTGGTCAAGGTATGTCACAACGACTAACCGCCGATACTGAAATGGGTTATGTCGGCCACTTTAATGATTATGTTAATGACCTACACACTTTTATTACTGATATTGTCAAACCGCAAGGCTACCAACATCAGTTCCTATTAGGTCACTCGATGGGGGGAACGATTAGTAGTTTACTCCTTGCGCGCTATCCTAAACTGTTTGACCGCGCCGCATTAAGTGCACCAATGCATGGCATCTATCTCAAACCAAGTTTACGCTTTTTTGCTGAACCATTAGCGCGCCTCAATGATCGTATTCATCGTCTGCCCACTTATGCGCCTGGCCAACGACCTTATTACTCAAAACCTTTCGTTAATAATCCACTGACACACAGTGAAATACGCTTTCAATGGTTTAAAAATCTCTACCAACAATATCCCCAATTACGCTTAGGTGGCGCCAGTAATCGCTGGGTATGGCAAAGTATTATTGGTGCTCGTACCAGTATTGCTGAGGCGAAAAACATCACGACCCCAACCTTAGTATTACAAGGTAGTGCTGATCGCATTGTTGACAATCAAGCCCACCGCCATTTTTGCCAACAAACACCGTACTATAGTCGATTAATCACTATCGCTAACGCACGTCACGAATTATTATTTGAAAGTGATCAGTATCGTAATATTGCCTTAACTGAAATTTGCAACCACTTTGCGATGTCATAACAGTAAATAGCCTAAAAAAGGCTATGCCATCACAAAAATAAAAACGGAAATATTTATTACTAACAATAACCCCTTTTTATCTCTCATAGTGGTTTAAAATTAGCGACTCATATTAGATCTCGTTATCTTTCATCTTTCTGTTTATTGAGAGCCTTCATGTATCAAATTGTTGCTTCAGATTTAGATGGCACATTACTAAATCCCGATCATAAAATTGCGCCATTTACTCGTGATGTATTACAGCGCCTTGCTCAACAAAAAATAAATTTCGTGTTTGCAACTGGTCGCCATCATATTGATGTCGCAGAGATACGTGAAAAATTAGCGATTCCCGCTTATATGATCACTTCCAATGGCGCACGCGTGCACAATACTCAAGGCGAATTAGTCTTTCAACAAAACCTCAGCGCTGAAGTTATTCGTGGCGTGATTGAATTAGCTAAAGATGATCCAGCCTTACATATTCATATGTACCGTGGTGATCAGTGGCTACTCAATCATGACAATGAGCAATTAAAAGAATTCCATGACAGTTTTAGTTATCAATTATTTGATATTAATAACCCACCAGTAGATGACGTTGCTAAGGTATTCTTTACTCGCGAAGATGGCAATCACGAAGCACTGGCGAAATGGGAACAAATATTTAATGATAACTTTGGTGACAAAGCCAATATTGCATTTTCTACGCCATGGTGCCTTGAAGTTATGGATGCCGGTGTATCAAAAGGCCACGCACTTAAAGCTGTAGCTGAAGCTCTTGGCTACCAATTAGCAGATTGTATTGCCTTTGGTGATGGCATGAATGATGCTGAAATGCTAGCAATGGCAGGTAAAGGGCTAGTGATGAGCACTTCCCATGAGAAGGTCAAATTAGCATTGCCTAATAATGAAGTTATTGGCTCTAACGCCGACGAAGCTGTGGCGCATTATTTAGAGCAACACCTGTTAACAAAGTGATTTTATTAATACTGCCAATCTAAAGCGATGACAACTATAGTACCTTATTGTTGTCACTGCTTTTTCTCAAAACTGGCCTGTCATCGCCAATATATGCTGCCACTGAGCTGATGTTACCGGCATCACACTGAGCCGATTACCTCTTTTCACTAATGGCATCTCCGCTAATTCCAGCGTTTTTTTCATCCGTGCTAAACTTACTAATCTTAGATGTTGCTGATATTCGATATCAACCATCATCCACGGTGGGTTTTCACGCGTCGCTTTAGGGTCAAAATAAGCACTTGTAGGTTCAAATTGGAAGTGATCTGGGTAGGCCTCTTTGACAACCTTGGCGATTCCAACCACGCCAATATCTTTACAAGAAGAATGGTAAATTAAGACCTGATCACCACATTTAATCTCATCCCGAAGCATATTTCGAGCCTGATAATTACGAACACCTTCCCACGGTGAAACTTTTTGTTGTTTTAAAGTGTCTATTGAAAAGGTATCTGGTTCGGTTTTAAATAACCAATACGCCATGGATTTCCCCTAATTGCGCTAATTTCAATGTTGAAATTGAGCCTACCATAGAGAGTACATAATGACATACCCACGCTTATCACTTGCCCTACTATTAGCTGCAACCACATTATCGGGCTGTGCCAGCTGGATGCCCGCTGCTTTTAAAAGCGATCCTGCAGAGTCACAATGGGTGGGTAACTATAAAAGTGATACCGAGATGGGATTAACTACACATCTTCACTTAGCAGATGATCATGCAGCAACAACGACTTACACTTATACTAATGGCGATCCTGATTTATTAGAAACAGGGCATTGGCAAGCAATTAATCCAACCAGTGTTAAAGTCACTATGACGACCCACCAAGGACGACCTTTAAATAGCGAACGTATTTATAGTTATGATCCCCACAGTGAGCAATTAAGCACTCAGCAAGAAACAGTAGATGGTCAAACTTATCAATTAGGTGTCGAAGGGTTAATTCTCCAACGTCAATAAACGCTAATATTATTCTCTATCGTGACTCAAAGGTGGCGTTATGCCACACTGCCACCTTTATTATTGATCACGAGAAAAATATGGCTTGTCAGCGTTGCGGGTTTAAATTTAATTGTATTTGCGCTCTCGAACCGCAATTACAATCAACGGCCGACTTTGTACTGCTTACCCATACCCGCGAATGCAGCAAAGATACCAATACGGGTGTGCTAATGACCCGCACCTTACCCAGTTGTCGAGTTGAAATTTGGCACCGTACACAGCCGCCGCAAGCATTATTAGATCAATTACAAGATCCTCACTATCAAGCTTGGTTAGTCTTTCCTAGTGATGAACAACATCCTGCGATGTCTTTAACACTACCAGCTGCCAATAACGCTAAAATATTATTAATTATTCTTGATGCGACTTGGCAAGAAGCACGCAAAATGGTCCGTAAAAGTCCGTGGCTAAACCAATTACCTCGACTTGCTTTAACGCCGCAACAGTCATCAAGTTATGCTTTGCGTCGCAATCAACAACCAGGACACCTTTGCACTTGTGAGGTCGGGATTGAATTATTAGTACTCTTACAACAACACCAAGCAGCTGAGCAACTACAAACCTATTTTAATCACTTTATTAATACCTACCATGCCGATAAAAGTGGTCATGCAAAATAAGCACTCAATAACTTAAATCACACGAATAGTTGTTTTTGTAATATCAGATTTACCGCTTTATTTTCTAAATAAAAAGGCTCAGATTAGCGACAACCATTTTATACACCGTATTTTTAGTGAAGCATATACCATGAAAACCAAAATTCTCGCTGCTGTCATCATAGCCTCGACCTTAGGTCTTGCTGGCTGTGCTGCAAACCCTTATGGCAATGCCTACAATGTAAATGACGCCCGCCAAATGCAACAGGTTTACTATGGTACTGTAGTACGTACGCAAGCCGTTACCCTTAATGGTAATGGTAATGGCATTGGTACATTAGCAGGGGGCGCTATTGGTGGCATTCTTGGTTCTGGTGTCGGCGGCGGTAAAGGTGCAGAAATAGCGACTATTGGTGGCGCATTGTTAGGTGGCTTCTTAGGTAATGAAGCGGGTAACCAAGCCACAAAACGCAACGGCGTTAACTTGACCATCAAAATGGACAGCGGTCGCACCGTTTCTATCGTGCAACAAGTCAATCCACAAGTGATGTTTCATGCCGGTGAGCGTGTACAAGTCAATCTTAGTGATGACGGCACTTCACGAGTTACTCCAGCTTAATCACAACAGCATTAGTTTACAAAAAGGAGCATTAGCTCCTTTTTTATTATTTACCGTTTCCTTTGTACTTAATCCCACAACTTTGCCCTCGATTTTGATCGTAACAATCCCCATACCTTGTATTTATTGACTCACATTGCCTTTATTTAGAGCTAAATCGTCATCACAGGTTATTGTTTATGATTATTTAAAAAAAAACCTTCTAAAACATAAAACATGTAACATCACAATTAATGCATAACTATTTTATGCTCATAGCAAGATAACCATGATTTGTATTATAAATACCACCAGATGAGAATTTCAACCCACTGTTATTAATGGTCTTTTGATTGATATGGATGATTGGTTAGTAATGAAATATCAATTTTCACGCAATTAAGCGATCGAATAACGATACTCTTTATTAATTTACACTCTAAATATGCAACGTTTCTTTGCGCTTTTACGGTTTTTTTTTTATCAAAATAGCAGCATCATAGCACTCGTTAAATAGCTAAACGGTGATGCAATTAAGTAATAACGATAGAATAAAGTATCTTTAATTTATTTTTTTGGTTAGGTAAGACAATCAAAAAAATAATTTAACTATTACTTTTTCTTTATATTATTTAATCCGCATGACTTTATTTTCATTACGATAAATAAACTATGTAAATAGCGTTTATATCCTTCCTAATCATAGGTGAATATAATGTCATCAGATACTGGCACTAAAAAAATGGGTCTTGTCGGCTTAACTGTACTTGTTGCAGTTAACATGATGGGCTCCGGTATTATTATGCTACCAGCAAGCTTGGCGCAAGTTGGTGCAATTTCGATGTTATCTTGGATTGTGACCGCGTTAGGCGCAATGTGTATTGCTTATACATTTGCTAAATGTGGTGCATTTTGTAAACGCTCTGGCGGTATGTCAGCTTACGCAGAAGAAGCACACGGAAAATCATCTTTCTTCATCTCTTCTTACACTT
>NZ_PYON01000011.1 GCF_003026355.1 Photobacterium kishitanii
AAGAGCAGGAAGAGCAGGAAGAGCAGGAAGAGCAGGAAGAGCAGGAAGAGCAGGAAGAGCAGGAAGAGCAGGAAGAGCAGGAAGAGCAGGAAGAGCAGGAAGAGCAGGAAGAGCAGGAAGAGCAGGAGAGCATCACAATACGGGCAAGGCACGCAAGATAAGATAGATAAGAATATGGACATTGAAGCTTGTTAGCATAAACGTTTAAGTACGTAAGAGGATTGGTAATGAACCCGTTGCTACAAAAAAGCCCCAGTATCACTTTGAAGTGATGAACTGAGGCTTTTTTATTGGATGCTAATTACTGAACAGAGATTGGGTTACTATTTTCACGCTGTAATTTAAGGCTCGCAAAGTATTGCTGAGTTTCAGCAATTACAACATGACGCAGCATGACTAAACCAATGAGGTTTGGAATTGCCATTAAACCATTAACGATATCAGCAATGACCCAAATCATATCCAATTGCATGAATGCACCGCCAGCGATGAGCACTAAAAATACTAGCTTATAAGGCATTATTGCTTTTACGCCGAATAAGTAAGTAATGCAGCGTTCACCGTAGTAGTTCCAACCCAAAATAGTGGTAAAGGCAAAAAACATTAAGCCGATTGAGACCATTAATGGGCCGTAATATTCAGAATGCAAACCAGTAGCAAAAGCATGTGTTGTCATTGTTGCACCGGCAAAATCACCTGTCCATGCCCCTGTAACCACGAGGGTTAAACCGGTCATTGTACAAATAATAATGGTATCAAAGAATGTTCCTGTCATTGATACTAAGCCTTGGCGCACGCATGAATTAGTTTGTGCCGCTGCTGCAGCAATAGGAGCACTTCCTAATCCTGACTCATTTGAAAATACACCGCGAGCAATACCAGATTGAATAGCCAACATCATTCCAGCACCTACGAAACCACCTGTAGCGGCGTGGCCGGTAAAGGCTGATTGAATAACTGTTTCAATTGCAGCTGGTAGCGCGTGAAAATTCGTACCTAAAACAATTAGGCAAGCAATGATGTAGAAGCCAGCCATAAGAGGTACAACAGTACTCGCCACTTTTGAAATTGATTGAATACCTCCTAAAGTCACTGTTGCGACTAATAGGGTTAATATAACAACGGTAATTTCTTTTGGCACACTAAATGAAATTTGCGCGGCTTCTACAATTGCATTTGCTTGTGGGAATGTACCAATACCAAAACAAGCAACACCGACGGCAAAAATGGCAAATAGTTTAGCGAGCCATTTGCTACCAACGCCTTTTTCAAGGTAGTACATTGGACCACCAAGGATTTGGCCATTAGCATCGATTTCACGATATTTGACAGCTAATAAACATTCAGCATATTTGGTTGCCATGCCAAATAAAGCAGCGAGCCACATCCAAAATAGAGCGCCCGGACCACCGAGTTTGATTGCAGTTGCAACACCAACAATATTACCTGTACCTATTGTTGCAGATAAAGCGGTACATAATGCAGCAAAGCTTGATACATCACCTTCGCCACGGCTATCTGGATCTTTTTTGCCACCAAAAACATATTGCAATGCTAGTGGTAGGTAACGGATCTGGATAAAACCAAGTCGAACTGTAAGGTATAAACCGGTACCTACTAATAAAATTAATAGAGGAGGTCCCCAAACGAAGCTATCTAATGTGCGTAGAAAATTAAAAATTGTGTCATGTAGTGGATTCATTATTCCTCCTTCAACGTACAAAGGAAGAGATATAGAACAACAGGTAAATGTTAGTTACAGAATGGCTTCTGGTTGCTGCTCTTATCTCCTCTGTCCTTTTGCCTGAGAGTTTCACCGTAATATGCTACGGTTTGCTCCTTCGGCGCTCGATTTAACGAGTCTCTCCAGAGGCTCCTCCAATAACAGTCCATACCTATTGCATTACTGCAACCTGGTGCCTGAAAGATTTACGAATTAAAACATGATGGGATCATATCGCTTTTCGCTTACTTCTTCGGCGGGCCGACGTTTTATACCATTATGGTATTCGTCATTGGCCGCTCTCCTGCTATCTTCATCGGAACTCATTTCGCCCGCAATGTTAGGGGATAAAAATGTGATTGTCAGCAAAAAATTAAAAAAAAAAGCGCTTGCTGAATAAAATAAGCGTCAGTTGATAACAAATGGAATATTCCGTATAAAAATAAACCAGCTAAGACGATGGTAGTTATTGTGGCATTATTCCTACTGATGATAATTTATACGCGAGAGTTAAGGGTTTAAGGTGCTATCAAGTACTGAAATTAATTCATTATTAGCGTCAGAGGTGATCTCCCACCCAAATACCCCACCAAGTCCATGTTTTTTCGCATACTCGGCTTTAGCTTTTAGTGAACGTTTATCTTCAAAACTAATATATTCTCTATTTTTCTGATTATAAAGTACTGCGGCCTCGGCATGCTCATCATAATAATAACGGTAACCTAATTTAGGGTTTTTAAGAAAATATTTACTGATATCGCTGTAATTAAAATATCCAGGATCTTTAATATCAGATCCTTTATTTGAACCACCGTTACTACTAAGACCTTCGAACTTATTGAGTGGTATTAAATCAACACCTTGCCATCCTCGGCCATAAAAAGGGCTACCTATAATGATTTTTTGTTTTGCGACTTGTTTATTGATAAGCGTTTTTACTAGGTTATCTACAGAAGTATTATTTGGGGTGTTTGGTGTACTGTATAAGTTGCTATGATGACCAACCACGTTATTCCAGTTGCCTAAAAAATCAAAGCTCATTAAATAAAGTTGATCTAGATTTTTAGCTACATGAGGCCAATTAATACCTGGTAAGGTTTTCGTATCGGCATTGATGGCTGCCGAAAGTTGATAATGGCGGTTATTCTTATTACCGAGATAGTCTAATTTATGACGTAATTCTTCAATTAAAAGGCTATAAGCTTCTCGTTCTTGAATTACTTGGTCGTGCCCTTTGCCTGATAAACCATGTCCTCCTGGGTATTCCCAATCTATTTGAATACCATCAAAAAAATCATATTTAGTCATTAGTCCTACTGCTGTATCAATAAATGTTTGACGATAGATAGGGTTGGTAGCAACAGTATGAAAAGGTTCAGAGAGGGTCCATCCACCAAAGCTGGGTAGAATACTTAAATGAGGGTTTTTTTCAGATAATGCTTTTAATTGACCAAAATTTCCTTTGTAACTAACGTTAGATGCAGTTTCTCCAGTAAGTTTTATCTGTAATGCAGCATATTCATCGAGAATAATAGCGGTTCCAATCGGTTTATCTGCGCATTGGGTTTTGATTATTTTTTTGATGTTATCTGGCGATGAATTAACAGGGCCGCACACTGCTAGAAAAGCATAGATTAAATGAGTTAATTTTTCGGCAGGGATCATGCTTGCAGAGTATGGATTGTTAGGCGTGTAAACTTTCCAATCTGGGTAGTAAGCAGCAACAACATAAGGTCGATCATGCTCAGTAGCATAACTAAGGTTTATTTGAGATAAAAAACCATAGGTTAAAAGAGAGTATGCTGAGAGTGTACGAGCTATAGCAGAAAGAGAGATCATTTATTTCTTAATTAAACTTACAAAATTATTTGTATTATTAACCATATAGATAAAAATCATACATAGACTTGTTGTTATATTTTGATGTGAATCACAAAACTAATGCCAAGATCTAACATTAATTTTCTCAAGTATTTGGATGAAATATTGAGTTGATTATGCTGATAGTTGTATTTTTCATTAGCACATATTGATGTGAAAAGGCGATGGAATCTAATATTTAGAACAACAAATAAAGCCATTCTAAATTATTTTATTAATAGCATGTAATTATCTTCTTATTTAAAGGTATAAATGAGTTTTTTATATTTAAGACGCAATATTGGATAGCTAAGTGCGTTAGTTGTGATGTTAGGAGGTCATGTGATTTGGGTTAATTGCTGCTATAAAGAGAAATATACCAGTGTTAAGAATAATCTTGTGAAATATCATAATGTGTTGGAAGTATCACCTTATGAACTATTATTAACAATGACTGGGTATGAATTGATTTTCATTGAAATTGAAAACTCACAATCTAATGGCTTTAAATTATTACGTATTATCAAGCAACGTTATCCTACTGTAAAAATTGTTATTGTGTATCATGAGTTAGACTCTGAATTAGCGATTGTTGCATTGCGTGCTGGTGCAGAAGATATTTTGGTCGCTAGTGCGAATAGA
The DNA here is from genome assembly GCF_003026355.1 of Photobacterium kishitanii. Classification (GTDB taxonomy): domain Bacteria; phylum Pseudomonadota; class Gammaproteobacteria; order Enterobacterales; family Vibrionaceae; genus Photobacterium; species Photobacterium kishitanii. The sequence continues at coordinate 4,226 of NZ_PYON01000011.1, forward strand.
CAAAAACTTGATAGTTGTTTAAGCCGTTTACATACGCATAAAGAAGATATAGTTATTGATGATGATATATCGCAGCGTGAACGTTCAATATTACCGGCATTATCTATTATCGATAACGATATTAGTGCACCATTGCGAGAAGAGGAGCTTGCTAAAGCCTGTGATTTTTCAGCAACATATTTTTCCCGTTTATTTCACACCACGATGGGAGTGACACTGAAACAATATATTATTCAAAAGCGGTTAGATTTAGCTTGTGGATTACTAAGTGCAGATCATGAAAAAATAGCATCGGTTGCTACTTCAGCAGGATTTAAAGATGTCTCTTACTTTTCGCGCGTATTTAAAAAACATATCGGATGTTCACCGGGGAAATTTCGCTCAAATAATTATAAAGGATCATAGTAATTGGATGATCATTTACAGGTTATAGAGGAGTTGTTTATAATTATCGTCTCTTTCTTTTGATGACTTGATTAATGACAACATTTCATGAATTACTTGGTACTGATGATCGCTGCTCAAAAGCAGAAATAAAGAAAAAATATCGACAATTATCAGTTAAGTTACATCCAGATAAAGGTGGTTCTCAAGCATTAATGCAAATGTTGAGCATGGCTTACCAACAAGTAAGTAAAGGAAACGGCAATAAAAAATGTTCAGATATAATGATTGTAAATGATAATGACAGAGAGGAGGGTCGACAACAAGTCGCTGATTTAAATAAAAAAATATCATTATTAATTAAAGAAAAAAACCAGTTGCAAGCGTTGATTGAGCGTTATCAACAACAGGCGAGTGATGCGTATAATGCTGGTGAAAATCAGGCACAACAGACATTAGTTTTATTGCAAACCACTAATAAGCGTCTTAATGAACAACTTCTATTGTTACGTCGCCAAATCGAAGAGAATGAAATTAATCCGTCTTCATCTAACAAGAGATTAAACAAACAATTTGCTGTGATGATATTTTCAGTGTTAATCATTGTTGTTATTTTTTTGGGATGGTTTATTTGGCATTATCAATCTCAATATATACAGCCTCAACCTTTAGATTTGAGACCTACTCCGGTTACCGTTCAAGTAAAAAATGTAATAGCAACACAGGCAACAACGACGGAAAATATTGATGTCATAAGCGGTGCTGATAAAATAATGATGACAGATACGGTGGGGTTATGGCAACAGCGTTATTATGAAGGTACTCGTCAACCTTATATTGCGGTTCGTAGTCTTAATGGATCTTATATAGTTAAAGATTGTCAGGGAACATTTAGTTATTATTCTAATCGTTCTCATAATATGGCACGAGTACCTGCAAATTTAATTTTTAGCGCTAATGACCGCCAATTTTCAGTGTATCGAATACCTTATGGTAATGGGTCGAGTGATCAACAATGGTTAAATAGTCAGAGTCTAAGTATTAATAATAATATTTTTAGTAATAATGGTTATAAATCAAGTTCATTAGCGTTAGCAGCAGTGTGTAATAATACCGTACCATTTTAGTTACTGTGGTTATTTTAAACCTCTAGTACTATAACTAATAGCAATTATATAAAGGAATATTAAATGGATTTATCGTCGTACCAAGGGATTATTTTTGATATGGATGGCACTTTGGTTGATTCAATGCCTGCTCATATTAATGCATGGCAACAAACATGTGCTGATTTTGAGTTACCGTTTGAGCGTGATTGGTTTTACGCAATGGGTGGTTCGCCAACCATTAATACTGCAGTAGCGCTATTAAAAAAATACGACATTGATGCAGATCCACAATTATTGGTTACAAGTAAACTGCGTTATTTTGATGAAATAAAACATAAGGGCGATATTATTCCAGCTACGTTTTCGTTATTACAGCAGCAAAAGGCGCTGCATAAACCGATTGCTATTGGTACTGGATGTTATCGACATCATGCTTTAGAAATACTTTCTACTTCAGGTATTTTACCGTTGGTAGATGTTGTCGTAACGGCTAATGATGTCCAGCGACACAAACCCTTCCCCGATACATTTTTAGAAGCGGCAAGGTTATTGGGCGTACCAGTCTCACATTGTGTGGTGTTTGAAGATACTGAATTAGGTTGCCAAGCAGCACATGCCGCGAGTATGGATTGTTACCTTGTTCGTGATGGGATTATTAGTGAGTTTAGAGCCTTTAAACGATAGGGTTTAGTCATTTAAATAAATACGCTATCCTTGTAGCGTTTTTTTACTTATTAGTGATGTCATTATGACTAACCATTCGTCACGTAAACAGCCTCAACATCAATTATCTGAAACACGTTTTTGGATTCAGCGTTTAAGCAAAACAGCTATTCGAGCAGCTCATATTTTAGGTGTTGCTATCTCCAGTGGTGGTTTTATTTTCCACCTTGATAAAGCGTTATGGCTTAATTGGTGGCTATTAGCGATGTTCAGTGGTGGATTGATGATGGCACAAGAAATTTATCGTTCAAAGTGGTGGTTAATTCAGCTTAAAGGCGTGCTGACATTTATCAAGTTAGGGCTATTAGCATCAATTATTCTGATCCCTCAACAACAGCCTAATATTTATATTATCGTCTTATTACTTTCTGTCTTTATTGCTCATGGCCCCGCGGCATTAAGACATTACTCGATTTGGCATCGATGTGTTATTGATGAGCCAAAAGGGATGAGAAAAAAGAGTTTGAATGGGTAATAAAAAACCGTTAGTTGACTTCGTCGCTAACGGTTTTTTATTACAACAGAAGCAGCAAAAAAGAATCACAGTTAGTACACTGAAGAGTATGAATGAAAAAAGGAGTCGGAATGATTAAATATGGGGCGTTATATTTATTATTTACGATCATTTTTGCTGGCACTGTCATGATAGCTGATCGAATTCATAAGAATCAATTGCTTAAAGAAACAAAAGATTCTGTTTATTTAGATACAGATAAAGAGCGTGCAACATTTGCAGCTGATATTGTACGTAAATATATTTTAAAACCTGATCAACTTTTTCCTGCCGATGAAAATGGGTTACCGCCGTACCGTTATGGGTATGCTGATTTAAATAATAATGGCAGTGATGAAGTGTTTATTATTATGCAAACAGATGAGTTTTGTACTAAAAATGGCTGTCAGGGGTACCTTTTTAGCCATACTCAGAAAGAATTAGCCAGTTGGAAAAGCATTTATCGACCTATTTTAATCGCTGATGAATCTCATAATGGTTGGCGTGATATTTTGATTGGCAATGATAATAAAATGCACCGTATTGAGTATATTGCAGGTGCTTATCAAACAGACTTAGCTAAAGCCCCTGAGTTTAATAATCGTCAACAAGCATTAATTGCTGTTGGATTAGCACTTGATAGTAAATATTATCGCAATGGTGGTAGTAATTTAGCCCTAAATTATTCTCAGCCTATATTTGACTGTCAGCAATGTTTTTTGTTTAGTTTTAATCGTTATGATGAATCAGATAATGACTTTTATTTATCCGTAAATACCAAAGATAAAACGGTAACGACTTACCCTTGAAAAAAGTGTATCTAATTGTTTCAACTTGTAAGATTTTAATTCATTGTTTTTCAAAGGCTTATGTTTTTTGTGCGTTATTTTAAGAATTATGTATTTTACAAAAAAATACGATTGCTTATAGCTATAGTTCAGTATATATATTCCCATAATAGATATAATAAAAATTAATTATGGAAGTTATTTGTGGCAAATAAAAAGTTGATTGTATTAGCAATATCATCTGCATTAATGATGGGCTGTAATGGTAGTAGTGATTCAAGTGAGCCTATTCAACCACCTCCAGTTGTTGATCCTGAGATAACACCGCCGATTGATCCTGAAACACCAGATATTTTACCACCTGTCGATCCTGTTATTCCATCTGCGACAGGTGTGTTCTCGCTTAATGGTGATATGAATTTTGGTGCGAGTGTTATTTGTAATGATTCTCCTGCGACAGAGTTTGTCATTAAGCATGGCGATACTATTGTATGTTCATTTGAGAATATCGAATTAGCGACTTTTACTGATGTTCAATTGCAAACAACTAAGTCTGGCTCTAAAGAAAAAATTAAATTATTAACACTTGCTGAATCAGATCGGTTTGTTGCTTTTGCTGATGATGAGCGTATTAGTGCAATTGCTAATACACAAGCATTATTAAATAAAATGACAGTCGAAAGTGGTAAGGTGATTGATTTTAAATTATCAGCTCTTGACCAATTACGGTTTGATAATTTCTATAATTCTGATGACATATTGCTACCTATTGCTGAATTTAATGCCTTGATTAGCGATAAATTAGAAGAAAGTACAGAAACTGATAGCAAACCATCAACCCATGAACCTGAATCACAACCCGTTGTTACACCAGGAGCGAGTAACGATTTAAACAGTGGTTTTGTAAGTGCGAGTGCTGAGCAAAATTTAGGCTATCAGCCAACGAAAGTAATCTTAACCAAAGGCTTTTTACGTGATTTAGATGGTCAGCCTATTGTTGGTGTTGATTATTACAGTCCATCAGGGCGTGGGCAAACTGATGCTGAAGGTAAATTTAGCTTTAGCTGGGGCGAAAGTGTTGCCTTTGGTATTGATACTTTTGAGCTAGGTGAACTTAAAGCCAATAAAACTCAATTTACGGTGACAGATTTAGCTGAAGGGCATGCTGGTCGTAATATTGCTCGTTTATTAAAACGTTATTCTGATGCTACTGATCATATTCAGATTTCCGATCGTGTACATAACGTGTTTGCTCAATATCCAAATGTGATTAATGAAGCGTTAAATATCGAGCTGTCTGAATCCGTACAATTAGATAATGGTACTGGTCAGGAAGAACTTGTTGCTGGTGAATTCGAGAAGCAATTTGAATCAGGCTTAGCACAACAAATTGATAGCGCAATTTGTGGTGACACTTGTAAATCAAACTTGTTGTTTTCACCATTGTCTTTTCCACGTACGGCAACAGTAACTGAGAAAAATATCCAAGCTGATATTAATAAGCTTTGGGGTGCAGGGGCAGATGCTGTTAAAGATGGTTGGATGCCCGTAGAGAAGTTTCATGTGTTCTCTGATCCCGGTGGTAACTATTATGGCAGTGCAGGTTTTGTTCGAGGGCAAGGTGCGATAAATATTTCTAATCGTGCTTTCCCTATTATGATGACACGAAATGATAATAATTTTTGGTTAGGTTTTAACGAAAAGAAAGCATGGGACGAAAGAGGCCTTGCTTATATTACAGAAGCGCCATCAATGGTAAAACCAGCTTTTGTTGGTGCAGACACTGCTACTTTTGGTTTACCTTTTATAAGTCTAGGTGAATTAGGTGCAGGCCAAGCAATGTTGCTCGGTAATGCTCGCTATACCAGTATTTTAGTTTGCCCACGTAATTATAGTTGGGAAGGCGGAGTAACATCTGAAGGTAAATGTATTGTTCCAGCAGGAAGAACAACTGATACGGCAGATATGGCAAATTTCTTTAAGAATACTTTTCGTTATTTGCTAGCTGATAAATATGATCTTAGTAGCTCTCCTATCACCGTGGGAACAAATATAACAAAGACATACTTTAGAAAGCACACCACGTGGCATGGTAATGAGGCGTTATTTAACATTGATCCACAATTTAATGTGGAAACTAAAATAGTTAATAGTTTTTCTGGCCTTACTCCAGAAGATATACCTCTATTGATTATTCGTACTCATGAATATCAAGATAAGCCAAATGATCATGATCCTATGCTTGCTGATCTATCAAGACCATTATTAACAGAGCAAGATGTTACGGATCTTATTCAATATATAGAAGTGGGCGGTAAAGTAATCATTGTTGAAAGTATAAATGGTAAACCAAATGATGATATTAGACGTTTATTTGATAGTGTCGGTATCGCTGTTAATGGAGAATCTGTAGTACAAAATGGTGGCCCGAGTTGGGGATACCCTGATCGTATTAGATCACAGCGAGAGCATGATTTTTGGGTTATTGAAAGATACGCGGCAGTAAAAGGCCAAGAGGGTATTAAGCTTCCTTATAATATTGATGAAACGACAGGTGAAGTTTCTTGGGATTATATTCTACAAGGAAAACCTGATGATAAACCTAAGTTAGAAGTTGCTCGTAAGTCATATTTTAATATGGTGACGGGCAAGCACGAATCACAGTTAGCTTTTATTGATACAGCAGGTAAATCAGCAGAACAAATATCAACAGAAAAAGCGGCATTATTAACTGTTTTTGACGGCTATAAAGAGTGTTCTGATGATAATTATCATTATGAAGTGAATTGTTTAGAGCGTAGACCAGGTAATGGTATTAAGTTAACGGGCACTATGTACCGTCCAATTTATTCTGAATTAGATCTTAATGAAGCTACAGCAAAAGCGATGGTGAAAGCAGCAGATCTTGGTACCAATATTGAGCGTTTATATCAGCATGAGTTGTATTTCCGCACTAAAGGTCATCAAGGTGAGCGTCTAAACAGTGTTGATCTCAATCGTATTTATCAAAATATGACGGTCTGGCTGTGGAATGATCTTGATTACCGTTATGAGTCCGGTGTTAATAACGATGAGCTAGGTTTTAAACGCTTTACTGAATTTCTAAATTGCTATGGTGATAAAGCCCCAAGTCAAACCGCATGTAGTACAGAGTTAGGTCAAAGCCTTGTTGACAACAACATGATCTATGGTGCAAATAGTGATGTTAATGCTGACTATCAAGGTTGGATGAATCCAAGCTATCCATTGAACTATATGGAAAAACCATTAACACGCTTAATGCTAGGCCGTTCATATTTTGATTTAGATATTAAAGCTGATATTCGTCAATATCCGGGTGAAGCTAAAGGTTCATCATCAGCGTCTGTGGATGTTGATTTATCTAATAATACTGTTGCATGGTATGCCGGTAACCGTCAGTCAACAGGGCAGTGGGCGGTCGCACATCAACCATTTACTATTTCTGTTACAGGAAACAGTAATCCAGTAACAATTACTGTGGCTTTAGCTGACGATCTGACTGGACGTGAAAAGCATGAGTTGGGTTTACAGCGCCCACCGCGTGTTTCTAAGTCATTCACATTGCCCGCTGGTGGCTCTGAACACTTTACAGCCCCGTATGGTGGTTTGATTTACATATCAGGTAATGAAACAGGGAATATCACCGTTAATCTGGATGGAACAGTCGCAGCGCCATGGTACAAAAATAATGCTTGGGTAAACCCTCAAAATTCAGTGGCTCCAATCGGTGAAATTGAATCTGATAGCTTTATTTATACTGCGGCAGCAAAAAATCTACAAGCGAGTAATTATGGTGGTAGTCCACAGCAATTTGCGCAAGAGTTGGATATTTTTGCTGAAGATCTAAATGATTTTTATGCGCGTGATGAAATTAATGGTGAAGGTACAGAGCGTCATAAAAAAGTAACAGATACGACACTGCCTAATAATAAGCATCATGTGGTTAATGATGTAGCCATCTCTATTGGTGCGGCTCATTCTGGTTATCCAGTAATGAATATTAGTTTTGAGACCAATAGTAGCGATATCAAGATGTCACCATTAAATAGCTGGTTGTTATGGCATGAAGTCGGTCATAACGCAGCTGAAGCACCATTTAGTGTTGAAGGTTCAACCGAGGTTACTAATAATATTCTGGCACTTTATATGCAGGATAAACATCTCGGTAAAATGGCGCGGGTTGAGCAAGATATTCGTATGGCACCTGCTTTTGTTAATTTAGAGTCACCATATGCTTGGGCGGCTGGTGGTAATGGTGAACGATTAGTGATGTTTGCTCAATTAAAAGAGTGGGCTGAAACAGAGTTTGATATTACGAAAGCAATTACAGGTAAGTTACCAAGTTATTACGTTACTGATGTTGATGGCATGAAGGGTTGGAATTTATTTAAATTAATGCATCGCTTAAAACGTGGTGGCTTAGAGGAAAATATGCAATTACCAACCCCAAATGCTTGTCAATCAACTCAAGGTTTGAGTAAAGGTGATCAACTAATGGTGTGTGCATCTTATGCGGCACAAACTGATTTAAGCGGTTTCTTTAGCGCTTGGTCACCAGGTTCAAAAGCTTATATGATCCCTGGTGTGACAAAACCTTCCTATGAAGGTGGTGTTACAGATGCAGGGCGTGCGGCAGTAAAAGCGCTTAAGCTTGATATGCCAAAGCGTGATCCATTACAAATTAATTCAGTAACAGTACGACAAGCGAATTAAGCAGTAGCATTGTTAAAAAATGAAGCCGCGAATCAACTAAGATTCGCGGCTTTTTGTTATTTAAAATACTAAACATCTATTTAGCTATACCACAAATGCTCGCTGATATAGCATCCACGCGGTAAGTTGCTGAATATCTTTTTCGATTAAAGCACATAACATATCTTCAGGAATGGGTGTCGATTCAGCATTAAATGGCGGCATAGCACCATGCTTACAACGGTCTGGAAATGTTTGCTTTATCCATTGTAATTGGCTGATCCAACGTGCAGTAGATTGTGGTTTATCTGACTGAATTCCTAATTTCGTTGCTAGTAATAAACTATCGTTTAAACGTTGTATTAAAACCAACAAACTTAACCAATCCTTTGATGTGCGAGGGCTTAGATTAGGCTCTTTCAGTAAATTCATTACTTCGCCGTTCAAGGAGTAATAACGTTGTTGGCTTTGGTATAAGTTGATTTTTTGTTCCCATTGCGGTTTATCTAATACAGCAACATATAAGATTTGAGATTTTATCATGCTAGAAGTATGACGATCTAACCAGGTCATGGTCCAACTTGGCGCAATAAAATAATTGACTGAAAATGCGATAGTTACCCCGAATAGTGTGTCGATAATTCGATAGAATGACACATACGTATTATCAGGAGAGAGCAAGCTAATCGCAAATACAATCATCGATGTTAACCAAAACACATGAATGTCATAACGTTCTTTATGATAAGAGGTAAATGCGAAAAAAACTGAAATACTGGTTAGTAGTATAAGGTGCTGTGGTGGCACGAAATATAAACAAACAAAACAGTAAATACCACCTAATGCAGTACCATAAAAACGGTTCCAAATACGATGGTTAGTCACCGCCATTGATGACGTCAATAAGACAATAAATGCCGTTAATGAGATCCAATATCCTTGAGGAAGGTGATAAAACTCAGTTAAAAATTGTGTGACCGCTAACGTAACAGCGATCTTACCTGCATGGCGCCATTCTTTAGAATTAAATTTAAGTGCCTGACAAAAATCACTAATGAAAGCACTACTGTCATTAGTGAATAAGTAAATATTTTTACTATAATCGGGTGCTGAAAAAGTATCGAAATTGTAGCATCGTTTAAATTTCTCTATTATATCAATAATATAAACTGTGTTTTTATATTCATTAGTCGCAAATGTAGCAGTGATTTGTTGGTTGTTTTTTAATTGTTCAACTGTTGTTTCTATCCATGTAAATAATCTAATTCGCGTTGTTTGGTGAAGGTCAAAGCTGAGTACACGTTCTAAACAAATAATATATTCAGACATTTCTAATAAACGCTGCAGTTCGATTTTTATTTGTAATGCACGTTTAGATGAGGACACAGAGTTACTGTAATAAGCCAAGTTATGGGCACTCTGGTAGAATAACTGTCGTTTTGCGGCTAGTTGTGTTTCATTTTCAGAAAAACGTAATTCATTTAACCAGTCAGCAAGGGCATTGTGCACCGTTACTGTATGCTGTTGCAGAATTCGACCATTAAAAAATGGCCACAAGATTAGCGACGACACCATAACGCATAATCCAGCAAAGATATTCGCCATCATAATAATGGTTAAACTATCACCTACAGAAGCAAAATGAATTGTCATAATGTAGATAAAGCCAAAGTTATAGCCAAATGAGCGAATATGGGGGCGTTGATTAGACATTAAGCCATAGAGAATGGCTATTGAGCATAATGTGATGGCACTTAGCCACATATTATCAAAGACAAAAAATGCTAAATAAGTTGCTACAACGGTAATCAGTGCTGAGATCGCCAGTATCTGTAATCGTTTTAAATAGGGAAGGTTCCGTGCTTGAACACCGAGTAACCATGCAGTGATTAAGCCTGATATTCCCGCGCTAGTAAAACCTAAACTATAAAATAATCCTAAGCTAATTAACATTGGAAAGGTTATACGAATAGAATCAGGAATATCTGCGGCGTTGGAAAACCAGCTGCTAAACGTAGTCGTTAACGTTGTTATTTTCATGATGGCGGCTTGTTAGTAGTGAAACATACAGATACGACAAAAGATAGTTAGGAACTAAAAGCTAAATGAGTCGTAGAAAAGTAATAAATATTGATAAGCGAGTAATGGATTATTGGTAATTTCATAGCAAAAAATTAATGAGAAGATAGAGACAGTGCATCATGTGAAGCACTGCTCGTTTCATGTATTTATGCTGATTGTAGTAACAATTGACCAAGATAATTCATCGCAAAAGCAGCATCCTGTGCTGCCGTATTTACTTTGGTGATGAGTTGTTGAGCTCGCTCATCATCTTTTAAACTGATTTTTATCTTATTAACCAGTTGCTCTGACATTTCTGTCTTTTTCTTACAGTCATTAAATAATGCTGAAATAACTGCAATGTCAATCTCGCCGCCCTTGTCGAATAAATCGGCAGCAATGTTATATACAGTATGAAATTGATTAGCCGTATCTTTCTTGCCTGCTTCAACTTCTTTAGCCCACTCCGTAGACCATGTTTTAAAAATAACGGCAATTTGAGGGTTAGGTTGCACTTTTATTGGTTGCATTATGTAGTCCTTGAAGTGGTTATAACTAGCATAGTAATGCAGCTTATAACGGGATTAAAGCGCAATTTTTAGAAAGTGATAGCATCGGGTGAATTTCATAATGATTGGATGTTTTTACCTCAGAAACTGGTGGTTAACCGTACAACATTGAGGTAAGTATCACATTATTTAGTTATATATTCCATTTTACAGCAAGATCTTTGCGAAATGACTTGCATGCGACACTGTAACGTTTTACGTTAAATACAGCCCTTGGCAGTAGTGATAGCCAATAGGTGCTAAGGAGAAACTCATGATTAGTGTGAACTTCGAATTGGCAAAACAAGCATATGCTAAAGTGCTTATGTATCCTTATGGTGGTGAGATTGAGCAGAATGAATATACTGCACTGCGTGTCTTCCGTTGGGACTTAGCGCGAGCTGGCAAGCCAATAGATAAAGCCTTTGATTTAAGATTGCAAGCGGGTGGTTATCGTAAAATAGCGACACAGCCTGCAAGGGCACATCGTCCACTTCCAGCGTGCGTTTTAGCACAAATGAGCGAAAGCTGGAAAAGCCAACATGGTTACCTATAATGTTTGAATGTCCCTAAGGCTAAAGAATTTATTTCTTTAGCCTTTTTATTATATCCTTATTTTAGCCTACATCACGCAACTGAGTTTTTGATTTGGTGCTGAGTTCTACTCGTAATTGCCGACAGTAAATGTTCGCTAAGAGGGAGGGTAGCTATGGATTCGGAGCGTTATTTTAATATTCAGCTCATTAAGTATCAGCGGTATATTGTTGTCTCTTCTCGGTGATATTGTTGTGTGAAAATAAAGATAAAAAAACCAGTCATTGCTGACTGGCTCTTTAAGTTATAAATAAGATTTGATTCTATTATTTATCAAACGTATTTCCATTCGCTTCGCGTGCTTCTGCGATGGTATCTGGGTGCCATGCACCTTCGATATCTTTTAGTTCTTTAAACTTAGAACGGTCAAATTCTGGTGTTTTACCTGCTTTAAGTTGTTCTTCATAATCTTTGATGACTTTAATTGCCAATCCAGAAAGGAAGATAAGCGCAACAATGTTTACTAGTGCCATTAAGCCCATAGAAACGTCTGCTAAGCTCCAAACGACAGGAAGAGAAGCGACTGCACCAAACATCACCATGCCTAAAACACAAAGGCGGAATATCAGTAGGCCTTTCTTAGTGTTGCCATTTAGGAACATGATGTTTGTTTCGGCATACGAGTAATTTGCAATAATTGATGAGAAACAAAATAACAAGATAGCAGAAGCAATGAAATAGGTCGTCCAATCGCCTAATTGGTTGCTTAATGCTTGTTGTAGTAAACCAATACCTGTTGCTGCATCTGGCGTGTTCATTACACCAGATAGCATGATCATTGCTGCTGATGCCGTACAAATAACGATAGTATCAACAAATACACCTAGCATTTGTACGAAACCTTGCGATGCTGGGTGGTTAGGATTAGGGGTTGCACTTGCAGCAACGTTAGCCGCTGAACCCATACCCGCTTCGTTTGAGAACAAACCACGAGCAATACCACTTTGCATTGCCTGTGAAGCAGTAAATGCAACACCACCGGCAACAGCTTCATGCCAACCAAATGCACTTTTAACAATAAGTGTCAGTACAGCGGGTAATTCAGTAATATTCATTGCCACAATAACTAGCGCGATAGCTAAATAACCAACGGCCATAATTGGAACAATTTTAGTTGAAGCATTGGCTACACGTTTTAAACCACCCATAATAAAGAATGCAGTAAATACTACGATTACAATACCTTGTGTAGTTTCATTCCAACCAAAAGAGTGGTGTAGTGCGTCTGTGATGGTATTTGCTTGAACGGCATTGAAGACAAAACCAAAAGCAATGATAAGACAAATTGAAAAAAGAGTACCCATCCAGCGTTTGCCAAGACCTTGCTCCATATAGTAAGCAGGGCCGCCACGGTATTGGCCGTCAACATCTTTTACTTTGTAGACTTGAGCCAAGGTTGATTCTATAAAAGCGGTCGCCATACCAAATAAAGCAATCAGCCACATCCAGAAAATAGCACCAGGACCACCGATAGTTAATGCAACCGCAACGCCGGCCATATTACCCGTACCAACACGTGCTGCCATTGATGTACAGAAAACTTGATAAGAACTGATACCATTTTCAATATCACGTCCACTTTTTAATACATGTATTGAGTGGCGGAATTGACGTATTTGAATAAAGCCAAGACGAACACTGAAGTAAATACCGACACCAACCAGTAAATAAACGAGAAGCTGGCCCCATAAAACGCCGTTTACTGAACCAATAATCGCCATTAAGGTGTCATTTATTGATCCTAGTATATTTCCATTCGTAGAAGTCATATTTTTTCCTGTTAATAAAACTATGTAGCCTCGTAAGGTTACTTAGTGAAGAGGAACATTCATCATGTGTGAGTGCTCTTGCTATCGGTTGCTATAATAGGTTTTTTATTGATAATAATTTGCAATATATCTAGTCATTAGTTATTACAATTATTAAACATGTAACCGATTTCATTGCCATGGAAGGCGATGCAAGGTAGCACAAAAAATCGAAAATCCAAGGGGACTTATATCACAAAAAAAGAATTATTACTATGTAACACGTTACATTATTAACAATGTGGTGTTAATTTACTCTTTATAATCAATTGGTTACAAAAAAAATGTGAATAGGGTTATAGTAACTATATTGTACGCCGTACATTATCGCATGATGAGATTTAATGGATAAAAAAAACGACATAGATATTATTGATTTCGAGGTTATTTATTATTTTTAGATGGAATGAGTTATTCGAATAGTCGCTATAAAGGCTGTTAGACGGTGAAAAGTTGAATTTAGGCAGATAGAGAGCAAATTAGATATTACTCTCTTATTTTAGAAATAAAGCTAAATATGAGAATGCTTACTTTCCAGCAGCTTCAATGTATATTTTCTTATGACAATTGCCATAAAAAGGACGTCCCTTAGGACCCGACTCAAGCAGCTCTTGAACAGTGTTGTTAACATTAAATGATTTGCCTATATTCAATCTAACTTCATTTAAATAACGACCTTGGCTGCACGCTAAGCTAATTCGATCAACAGCATCGGCTCCAAAATGCGAAATAAGGTTCTTTTTAAAACTCGCGGTTGAGACATTATTGCCTATATTAGCTTTTATAAATTGGCCGATTGCTGAAGCATCTACTTTTTCTACCAGTTTTGTTGCTGTTAAAAAATAGGCGTTATCATCGAGGTTTTGACAGGCACCGTGTTTTTTCCACTGATATTCACCAAATTTTGTTTGATAATAAAAATTTGGCATCCACGGTGCGATTTCTTTGACCGTCGAAGAAGAGAGGTCTAAGCGTGCGTAACGATCGCAATAGCCATATTTGGTACCGCAACTGGTTTTGTTTGGCCACAATCCATGCAGAGTTAAATTAGTAATGTTTAATTTACCGTCATTAATTGCCGTACATTCTGGTTTATTACCCTTGTACTTAAAGTGTTCGCAAAATCCAGGCTGCCAAGTTAAGGCTAATACATATGAATCAAAATCATTGCGAGTATCACAGCTTTTTGACGATGTGTTTAATGATGCTGATGAAGAGGGCTGAGTTATAGCTTCATTATTAAACTTTGCAGTACCACAAGATTTACTAACCCAACGCATAGCTGGGGATGCATTAGGGATAAGTATTTGTATCCAATCATATTCTTTTTTATTAATAGCTTTTATTGCATATTGTTTATTATTAATTAATTGGGTGTTATCAGGGTTGGTTTGTTTACGAAAGGATTGGTAGGCTTCACAATGGCCATTTGATGTAAAACTACCAGAAGATCGAATTGATGCATTTGCAGCCAGACTAGAAAAAGCAATGATACTACCGACAACTACGGTGACTAAAAGAGAATTAGAGCGCACAATTTGCCTATTACTGAAGGATAATTAATTGCTAACTATAGTAGATTATTACATTTTTATTAAGGGATATAATCCGATACATAGAATAATAGAATGTGATATTGAGCGAAAAATCGAGTCAAAAAAGGACATATTCTCAAATTTAAATGAATAAATTGACGATTTTTTTAAATTAGTGTTCACAATAAAGCTAACTCAGAGTAATATTCACAGAAGTAGCGTCCCCTGCTACACGAAAATGAAAAGATCAATTATAATAAAAGAGTCTTTAATGTGAACAGATCACTTAAAGAGTGTTGGTGAACAGATACCAATCTCATTTATTCATCTGAGGTTATTAATTTCATTTAGCTAAATATAGAACAATGTTAATTTATCTGATTAAGATTGATCATCTTATCAATGCATGCTTAACCATTACAGTGTTAAAGCAAATTTGTATTATTATCCGAGGTTATTAATGGACAGTTTCGCTGCTGCAGAAAAAGCGCTCAGTGCGATGTTAAAAAGTGTAGAAGCTACAGGTGAAGTAAAGGAAGCCCGCATTGACTATCGTCAAATTTTAATTGATTTTGCTGATGAAGTTCCAGGTCGCCAAAAAGCGGTAATCAAACGTATTCCTCTGCAAAAAATCAATAACCTAATTGCTGTATTACATGAGTTCAAACAAGAATCACGTCAATCTCGTATGATTGAGATTTTAGCGATGATGGAAAAAGACGGTGTCTCACCGCATGATCTCCTTATTGAAGAGTTATCTAACGAAGTTGAATAACTATATGAATCAATAACTAAACTGATTTAAATGTTTATTTATTAAAATATAACTATGCCTATGCTGCTGATATCTTAATACTATATTTATTGTGTAATATCGATTACAGCCTTCTTATTTTAATATAGTAAGTTGCATTTTTATATTAATTAATTATTTAGTATGCAGAGTTAATTATATTAGCTCTGTATAGCCTCGCTTATATTCGTATTATTGAAAAACATTGCGGATAGTATGCATTGCTATCCGTCTTTTCTACGTCACACAATTAAACGTCGTTTTATTTTATTGCTAATTTTGTAAGCCTTTAATTTATAAAGCTACCTGTTTATGTTATTAATGAATATTATTTTGATTAATTGGTCACTAAGGATTTTATGTGGGTAATATTAACTGCAATGAACCTTTTATTAAAGCTCAGCACATTACTAAATCTTATCATGGTAAAAAAGCATTAGAAAACATTAGCTTTAACTTATCTAGTGGGCAAATTCTAGGCTTACTTGGTCATAATGGTGCAGGTAAATCGACATTAATAAAAACCTTATTAGGTATGCACAGTTGCGCGGGGGAGTTAAGCATTTTTAACTTATCTCCTGAAAAACATCGTGAAAAAATAGTTGAAAACCTTGCTTATATTTCTGATGTGGCGATGTTACCTGATTGGATGACAGTAAACCAATTAATGGCATATACAGCAGGTGTACATTACCGTTTTGAGCGACAAAAAATGCAGCAATATTTAGTTCAAACTAAGATTAATCTTAACAGTAAAATAAAAACGTTATCGAAAGGTATGAAAGTGCAATTGCATCTAGCACTGGTGATGGCTACGAATGTTAATGTGCTTATTTTAGATGAGCCAACGCTTGGATTAGATTTGATGTATCGTTCGACCTTCTATCGTACTTTGATGGCATGGTTTACAGAAGGTGAGCGAGCATTAATTATTGCGAGTCATGAAGTAAATGAAATAGCCCATTTATTAACAGATGTTTTAGTACTTAAAAATGGCCAAGCGGTTTTACAAGCTTCATTATCATCATTAGCTACTGAGTTTACGATTTTATCTGTTAACGAAGATAATATTGTCGCAGCTAAAGAATTAAACCCGTTAACAGTAAACTGCCAATTAGGACAATATCGATTATTGTTTGAAGGCGTTGATGCCTCGAGACTAACCCAGCTAGGTGATATAAGCCAACCAAGTCTTGCTGATATATTTTTAGCTAAGCAGCAGGAGGCGGCGGTATGAAACAAAGCTATACATTGATCAAGAATGAATTATTAGAACATAAAATAATCATACGACTACCGCTATTTCTGGCATTATTTACCATGGTGGTGGTGGTATTGGTATTGAGTAATATTAATAACTTTTCTTTTAATATTCAGATGAATGATATCGATGGTTGGCAACCACCGATTACAGCGTCATCATTCGCTGGTGTGGTTGGTTCGGTGTCTTTATTTATCGCAGGCATTGTATCATTACTGAGCTTTTTTACTTATTCTGCGAGAGCTCTTGCAAAGGAGCGTAAAGAAGGCAGCTTAGCTTTTTGGCATTCAATGCCGGTGAGCGATAGTAAAGCGATTGCGATTAAATTATTGGTTGCATTGGTTGTTATTCCATTGTTTTCATCATTGCTATTATTATTTGTTGATATAACAGTGTGGATCGTTGCTATGTGGGTTATGCCAGCAGACATGCTAGTTGAAAATTCACTTTCTTTAGTTGCGATTGGATTACATTGGGGACAGTTTATTTCAATGATGGCAGCGATGAGCTTAGCTTTATTACCCATTGCTTGTGTTATTTTTTGCGCTTCTCAGTTAACTGAACACCCATTATTGGTGCTGTTTGTTGCGATAACCTTAGTTAAATTCATTAGTTATATGTTGTTTGACTCGATGGCTATAGGCACTTGGCTTAATAAAGTCAGTAATTTGGCGTTTAATATTTTAACCAGTAATCATCCTTGGCAAACATTAACAAGCGTAGGAATGGTAACATTATTAGGACTATTAGTTTTATCGGTGGGAATATTTAAGACAAGTGTGCATTTACGTAGCGGTGATTGAGCCTAATGGTATAATGTTATTAAAAGAGAATGTAGCAATACATTCTCTTTTATTTTGCTTCTAATTAAACCATGGTTATTTTATTTCATATATACATTCGTATATCGGTTTAATTACAAAAAATACATTTAATAATTAAGCAGCAGAAACTGACTCAATGTACTGTACTTCGTTTTTATATTTACGAACATTACGAGATAGCGTGCCTTTTGGTAGCTCATAACGCTTCTCAGCTTCGTAGCTTGATAGTCCATCAAATACTACTGCTGCAACAGCAACACGTTGGTTTTCTGATTTGAAGATACGTTGTGCGATTAAATCATATTGTGTATTAGTCATAGTCTTGCCTATTTAATTTTTTTAGAGTGGGATAATGGTCATTCCAATTCGTCCACTCAATGCTTGAAAAACGGTCGACTTGTTATATATATAACAAGTAAACAAATGCTGTTAGCAAGACAATAGCAATGTGAACCTTAACAGAAGATTAATAGAATTATTTTTGTGGTTTAATTTAGAATTTAAAATGAAAAAGTAAGACTTTCTGTCAGTTTTTTTAATCATGGAGCTAGTAATTATGCTTTATTTTTAAATAGGTAATGTTAGATTGAATATATGTAGTGAAATAAGGGGAGCTGCTAACTCCCTTTATTGCGTTATTTTGAAATTAATTAGCCAATAAGACGTAATCCATTTGGCAGCGCATCACCAAATACGCGTTTTGTCTCTGCTTCTGTCAATATTTTGACCTCAGAAACCATTTCGATCCAGCTATCTGGGGCTTTACTTTGTTTTAATTTATTAATGACTTGCTGGCGTAGATCGTCATTAATATCTAATGTTCTATCACCCGTCATACGCGTCATCATTACTGCAGCAAAACCAATGTATGATTCTTTACGCCAATCATAAGTCATTAGTTCAGGTAAGCAATAAGATACATGCTCTGCTGATAATAAATTATGGGTACTGCCATAAAAAGGAGAGCGAGTTGCTATACGACCAATTGCCCACCAATGTGCTTGTGCATATTGAGTTTTTTGAAGACGGCCAAATAGCCACTCAATCAACTGGAGCTTTTTATCAAACGGTAAATGCTCTAAAGAAGCCGCTAAGCGTACCATATCTTCATAACTACGCTCTTGGAGCTCTTTATTTAGTTTGGCGTTACGGCTCGCGCCAGGAGTAATATATTTAGCAAGATCTTTATAGATAAGAAGCTGTTGTTCTTGCGTTAAACCTCCCGCAACACGACGCCAAAATGTCCACCAATCACACCATGTCTGGGTATTAGTATCAAATTGAATACCATGCTGATACAGCTGCCAGATTTGCTCCATACGGTACTCATCAGCAGGGTAACCAAAGCCTGGACGCATTGTAAAACCGGTTAGTTTTAGCCAATTACGTTCATGAAGATCTGAACGACGACGGCGCTTTTTACTATCAAGCAAGGCATTAGCTAGCTCACGTAAACAAGGAGTCTCCCAATTATCTCGCTTACCTAATATCTTATCGAGATCATTACGCAGTGTTTTGACTGCTTTATTGTTATCCGTCGTTTTACTGCCGCCAAATACTTTTTTAACTGCGTCAATCGCTTCCGGCATTCGAGCTGGAAGCTCACTTTCTGCGAGAGTACTATCAGAATCATTATTACGGTTTAAACGTGCTAAATCTTTGCGGATAGCAAATTCAACTTTCCAACGTTTAGTGTTGTCTGTAAGGCTAACTGCTTCAATTTGAAGCGTACCGACTTCAGTTAGCTGACAAGCTAAAGTAACTTCTTCACGATCTTTTTGGTTTGCTGCGAGTTGATTACGATCTCGATCACTGTCTAAGGTCGCGATAAAAGGAGGTAGGCTAACATAGCCATCACCTAATATTTCAATCAGTTCACCCACATCGTGATGTTTATCATTCGTCGATGAGACTAAGTTAAACCGCACAGGTTCACCTAAGGTCAATGCAAATTTACGGTGGGTTAGTGTAACTTCGATACCTTCCTCAATGCCTTTGGGTAATAAACAGATACCTTGTTTTGTACCTTTGTTTTCGCCAATAGTAAGGAAGAATGAGCGTGCTGAACCACCGCCTATTCTTAGTTGTGCGCCATGACGAGCTTTAGCATAAGCAACTGCACCAAATGCAACGGCTAAATCAGGGTGAAGGTTTTTCAATTCAGTGACAGGTGCGCCACGCCAGCGAGAGATTATATCTAAGGTACGGGCGGAAAGTAGGGGACTGTTAAATACGCCACCATTGAGTAATACCGCGACCGGAATAGCGGGTTGATCATCACTAATAATAATTGAATCTGGATAGCGAAGATTAAAATCATTAAATGCTTCACGGCAGACATTATCGTGTAAATCAATAAACTGCGCTACATGCTTACTAATCGCTGGATCTGCAGCATAGGGTAAGCCAAATTCAACCATAGCGGCTTGACGTTGGTTTGGTTGATCTGTGAATGCTGTGATAGGAAAAAAGCCATCAAGCGCAATGCTGTGCACTTCTTCACGGTTCAGTTCAATACTTTTAGCGCCGCCAATCAAACGCGAGCCACTGCCGAGCATGGTGACTTTGGCATTGTCTGGTGCATTACCTGATAATAACTTTTCTTTCACTTTACGGGTTTGCTGAATCAGTTTTGATAATGCCGCAGGACTCAGTTTCTTAGATTCACCATGTAATCGCTGTTCAGCGACATGTGCTAAGGCTAAATCGAGGTTATCGCCACCTAGCATTAAGTGATCGCCAACCCCAATACGATCAAGGGTCAATTTACCTTGATCGCTGCCGACTTTAATTAAACTTAAATCGGTGGTACCACCACCAACATCGCACACCATTAATAATGGAATGTCTTTTAATAATTCATCGGCTTGTTGACGGTTTTGAGCATACCAGTCGTAACAAACGGCTTGTGGCTCTTCAAGTAATAATACTTTTTTTAACCCAGCCAGCTCAGCAGCTTCTAATGTTAATGCACGTGCTGATTCATCAAAAGAGGCAGGAACAGTAATGACAACTTCTTGTTGTGCAAGTTTATCGTTTTTATGATGATAATCCCATGCTTGACGGACATGGTTAAGGTAGCTTGCACTTGCAATGACAGGAGATACTTTCTTTACATCAGACGTTGAAGCTGTTGATGACCACGGTAAAATGGCTTCGTTACGATCAACATGTTGGTGAGATAACCAACTTTTGGCACTGACGACTTGACGGCCTTCAACTTTGGCGCCTAATTCGCGGGCAAATTCACCAATAATTACGCTTGGGATTTCACCTTTTACAGGTTCAGCGTTCCAAGGTAATACCAGTTGGGTTATATCCATTTCCCCTTCTGCTGGGTGATAACGGAATGAGGGTAACAGTGGTTTACGTACCACTTCACCCGGTGCAATTAATTGGTCGATCTCGAAAATATGCATCGGACTTGTTTCTAACGTATCCGTAATTTCACTATAGGCGACAACGGTATGAGTAGTACCAAGATCAATACCGACAAGGTAGCGTGGAGAAGATGAAGGCATGCTGACTCCATAAAATAATTGAAATGAGAAAATAGCCAGATGGGAAACGGTTGACGTGTCAGGTTTACGGGAAAAAACAGGTGAGTATTGTCCCTGACATGTTTCATTGGCTAGTTGTTAGATAAATAAACGGCGCACTATAAAGTGCGCCGTTGTGTTAGTTATTACGCTTCGCGAACGTCAAATTCGACTTGCCACTTCTGACCGTTATCCGTCGCAATCGCTTCAAGGCATAACATGCCCAGTTCTGTAACATGCGAGGCGAGTTTAACAGGAATAACTTCGCCAGCAGTACGACCTTCAGAGACTGGTAGGGTCATTTGAATCGCGGGTAACTCTTCCATTTCTTCTGGTTGCCACCAATCAAGGTGAGTGCCTGCAATATCGTCACGACGTACAGTTGAACCAAAGAATTTAAACTGCACTGGCTGGCCGATAATCAAACCAAACTCTTGGCTTGGTACATCGGCTTGGCTGCCTTCTTCCATACCAAAAGGTGCTACACATAGTGCTTCTAATGGTGGCTCCATTCCTGGAATAGCAGGCATTGCACTTTCAATACCGACGTAGTAGCTACTTGCAATACCACCACGAATACGTACCCCTTTACCGCGGCGCACAAAGCCGTAGTATGAAGCACCGCTTGCAACTGCAAGATCAAGATCAAGTCCTGAAAGTAACTTCGCTTCTGTTGAGCCCGCTGTTGTTAACCAGTTATTGATAGTAGATAACAGACGCTCTGACAATAATGATGATTTCAGTACACCACCGTTGAACAAAATAGCTGTAGGGCGAATAAAGCCTTCGTGTTGTTGTTCATATTGTGCAAATAGCTCTTCTACAGCTTGGCTTTGACGGCTTAAGAATCCAGCAACATGGCGTGATACCGCAGCATCTTGTGCATATGGCAGACCCATTTGGGTTAATGCGCCACGAGCAGTTTGTACTGGTAATTCATCAATAGTTGTCTGTGGGAAGAAGCCTTCAACCAAGGTTTGTTGTACTTCTTCTTGTGTTAGTTCTGTTTGTAATGTGCCGCCTAGCAGCTTAGAACCACGACTAGGAACAACAATCGGCATCGATTGTAGTTCAGCATCGTTTAATAGTGCTTCTTTAGCATCACGACAAGCATGAGTAATTGCCAGCACTTGCCACGGTTGTAATTGCTTGCCTTCTTGCGCTAGCTTCATCTTTAAGCGATAGGCTAGAGCAAGATCCATGTTATCACCACCCAATAGGATGTGATCGCCAACAGCTACACGGTTAAGCGTTAAGTTACCGTCTTCTTCTGTAACTGCAACTAACGATAAATCCGTTGTACCACCGCCAATATCGACCACTAGAATGATATCGCCAACAGCGACTTGGTCACGCCAGTTATCGTCGTTATTCTTGATCCAGCTATAAACAGCAGCTTGTGGCTCTTCAAGTAATGTCAGATGCTTAAAGCCAACATTACGCGCCGCTTCTGCAGTTAATTCACGCGCAGCAGGATCGAAAGATGCCGGTACTGTGATGGTGACATCTTGATCACAAATAGGCGTGTCAGGATGTTGGAAATTCCATGCATCAGCCATGTGTTCAAGGTATTTTTGTGTCGCCTCTAGTGGTGATACTTTAACCACTTCTTCAGGACTATTTAGTGGTAGGAATGCCTCGCGGCGATTAACGCCACCATGACAAAGCCAACTTTTCGCGCTTGAAATAAGGCGAATAGGTGTCTTACTACCTAGATTTCGTGCCATAGCACCAACAATAGCATTAGGTTTTGCATTCCAAGGAAGTGCAGTATCACCTTCAGCTAGCTCTGATTCGTGAGCTTGGTACATAAATGACGGTAATTGATTTTTATCTTCCACATTACCAGGAGTGGTTAATTGTGGAATCGTCATTACTGTGACATCAGCGTTTTCATTCTCAAGATCGACATAAGAAAGCACACAGTGTGTTGTGCCTAAGTCAATACCCACGCTGTAACGATGTTGTTGTGTGTCTTGCATTATAATTCTACCTCAGCGGCTGCGATGATATGTACATCATGGCCTTCTGCCAGTTTAGGCAATTTAACATTTGTCACTTTCCAACCGCGATGGATCAGAGTGCCACTAAATGGCGCTTCACCGACCACGTTACCCGTTAGGCGTACTTCAGAAGCATTAAATCCTTGGGGTAGGGTGATGCGAGATTCTTCATCTTCAGAACGAACTGGTTCAAAGCTAAAGTATTCATTAAGTACTTTTTGACCGCCTTCATGAATAACACGAGCAGCAGCACCAATATCAGCATCTGCAAAGCCTTTAAGATCTTCTTGCATGAAATCAATAAAGCGCGCGTCTTGTTGTAAAAGTGACAGTAGTTGGAGTGCTGAATCTGGTGTTGATGTTTTTAGTTTTGGTTCAACTTCTACTTCAACGATCTTTTCAACAATTTTTTCTACTTCAACAATTTTTTCAACAGGTTTCTCGACGATCTTCTCAACGATGATCTCGACGGGTTTTTCAATCTCAACGATTTTTTCTACTTCAATCTCTTTTTCAACAATTTTTTCGATCTCAACAGGTTTACCTTTTTTCGTTAGATACATTAACAAAAAGATCACTGCTAATGCGCCTAAGATTGCGTGCCCCATGTCGATACTCGTTGGCATCGCCGACAAATCTACGTGCATCGCTGATAATTCAGTGAGCATATTGGAAAAATCAAAAGCCATATTTGTTTACTCTTAGCGGTTAAAGGTCGATTCGCGAAACGTTCTGTTAGAATCAGCTTCAAATAATTGCATGAATATTAGCATAGACCTTTTCGAAACGTGTTATCTATACAAGGTTTTATCTCTTAAAATCCCGAATAAAAGGTCTCTTCGCTTAAATTACAGTCAAAATATTAAGTTAAATACAATGAAAATTATGTTTAATTTTTAACTGAAAATGTAGCTATCATAATATATGGAGACTGGTGAAAACAATTTCAAGCTAACTGTTTGTATTAAAAGATCAACCTAGATTAAATTGTGATAGATGACAGAAGAGCTGAAACTTTACTTGAAATTTGTTGTTCGGTGGTGGTTCAATACGGCAATTGGCAATACGTTGTCTAAACTGACTAGAGAGACTAGCGGTTAATTCTTTATAAAATAGGTCAAGATATGTCGTCTGATTATACTGGCAGCAGTGCCGCTTATGCTCGTCAAGAAGCGGGCTACCGTGAAAAAGCATTAAAAATTTATCCGTGGGTATGTGGTCGTTGTTCGCGTGAGTTTGTTTATTCAAACCTGCGTGAGTTGACGGTACACCACGTTGATCATGATCATACTAATAACCCTCAAGATGGTAGCAACTGGGAATTATTATGCTTATTTTGTCATGATCACGAACATGAAAAATACACTGATGCAGATAATGGTCAGGGGAGTGTGATTCGTGCTGGTGAAGATGATCATCAAGCGGCGACATTTAACCCATTTGCAGATCTTAAAGCGATGATGGCGAATAAAAAATAACGCGATCGTGATTAAGTAAACACTGTTGTTAATGATAATGAAAAAGCCAGCATTTACAGAGGAGCCGTGTTTTGACACCGTTCACTGAATGCTGGCTTTTTACTTTTTACATTAAGTGCGATTAAGTACCTAAAATTTGTAGCGGTAGGCTAAGTAAACTGTCACCTAAACTCGCAAAATAAGCAATAATCCCTACGAAAGCAGCAACAAGGCCGATATACCACACCGTTGAGAAAATTTGACCGTAGCGATCTAAAGGCAACAAATGACTCTGATGGCGTTGTCGCCATTCAAAGATGATTTCTAAACTGCCCATAATCAGTAAAAAGCCAAATAAAGTTAGCCCTAAACGATAACTTAAAATAACCCCAGCGACGGCTGCTAATGCGCAAGCAATAATACCGATTTTACTGTTCATCGAAAAACTAATACTTTTCAGTACATGGCCACCATCTAATGGCAGAATCGGCAATAGATTGAATAGATTTAGCAGCGCATTAAAAACGGCTAACCCGGCAAAAAACATTTCTCCGGTGATCCAATAAGCAATCATGCTGACTAAGGACATGATTAAACCAAAGGCTGGTCCCATAATTGAAATCACGACATCTTGCCAACGAGTGTTAATTTTCTCGTCGCTTAATGCTAATCCACCAAGGAAAGGGATTAAATAAATGCCTTTGGTTTTCATGCCAAAATATTTCATGGCTCGAATATGGCCATATTCATGAAAGACCAAACACGCTAACAAAGCTAGAGCAAATTGAATTGAGAATA
Organism: Photobacterium kishitanii; assembly: GCF_003026355.1. GTDB lineage: Bacteria > Pseudomonadota > Gammaproteobacteria > Enterobacterales > Vibrionaceae > Photobacterium > Photobacterium kishitanii. The sequence continues at coordinate 29,657 of NZ_PYON01000011.1, forward strand.
GCCATGAATAAGCGGCTAAACTTGCTGAAGCAAGAACAACTTTAATTAATTTAGCACTTTTAAGAGCTTTCATGCCTAATGATGCGAGTCCGATTAGGCTGAATCTTTTTTCTGGTTTTATGGGTTGTTGAGGTTGCTGGCGTTCAATATCTTTATCATTACGCTCACCCTGCGCAATCATTTGTTGATCGGCACTGGCTTGATAATGGATCAGAAATGGCTGCCAACTCAAAGTGCCGTTAAGTTGGCATTGAATAGTTTGTTCATTATTTGATAATTCAAACTGATGTGTAAATTGATCTGTATCGGTTGGCGCTGCTGCAATTTGGGAAACTAGCGTGTTATCCCAAAACAATTGTTGCCATCCAGCCATTGAGCCTTCAAGTCGCAGCGGCTTACCTAAAAAATCGATAGCCAATAGTTCCAATGCATTATCCATAGTGTAAAAAAAGATAATGGGATTATACGGAAAAAAATGTACTGAACGAGCTTATGTTACTGGTTGTTACATATTCTTCTGTCTTGTTATTGACCTTGCTTAGAGAATATAACTTTAATTGTCATGACTAAAATATACAGGTCGGTTTTGATCCAATTTGAGAGAGAATTAAGTGATAACGCATAACTATGATCAAAACCAACTTTGGAACGTACATCATCAATGCAAGTATCATAACCTTGGCTTATTTGAGCTAAGCCAGTAATTCCAGGTAAGACACCATAAGTACGTTCACTAAAATAAGGAATTTCATTCTCTAATTTTTGATAAAAAGGGGGCCTTTCAGGGCGAGGACCCACTAAAGACATATCACCACGTAATACATTGAATAATTGTGGTAATTCATCAAGACGAGTACGGCGTAAGAAGCGGCCAACATGAGTGACACGTTGATCTTCTTTAATGGCAAGTACTGCACCAGTATCATCTTCAGCATTTTGCTCCATGCTTCTAAATTTTATCATTTCAAAAATATGAATTTTGCTAGGTGTTGCCTTACCTACACGTAGTTGACGATAGAAGACATCACCTTTAGAGTCGAGCTTAATGGTTAAAGCAATAAGTGGAAAAAAGGGTAACACAATAATTAATATAATTACGGTGAGAAATAGGTCAAAAATACGTTTAGCAATCATAGTAGGCCTATGAATCCGTTGGTTTTTTATTTTACGAGATGAAGCTAGCATTGCCAACCTAATATTATTTATGCACACGATTCAATGGCCCTATTAATCTACGGAAAAGATAATTTATTCCACCAATAAAATTAGCGGCATGCCCAGCAATAAGATATGCCAATATTTGAAAAGATTTATGCGAAAAAATACGAGGTAGAATGATCCCTAATATGCCAAAAATATAACCTAAAGTTTGGCAAATAAAGGCAATTAAAAATAATGGATAAGTGATTAATAGCCCTGAGCCAATATAGGACATAATCATAAAATATGGCATGGTTATTCTTAAACCTTTACCTGAAAAAAAGGTAAAAGCGGTGCCTCTATATTTAGGATTAAATAAAGAGAACAAACGAATAAGTTGTTGTATATTCCCAGCAGAAATACGTAAACGTCGAGAAAAGTCATCTTTTTTATCGACATAATCGAGTTCTACTGCACAAATGCTGGGATCATAAATAGCATGATAACCTTGCTCAACAATACTCATTGGCAGAATAAAATCATCGTTAATGGTTTCCTTATCTAAAGGAACAAAAAGAGACGTTCGAAATAGATAAAATGCGCCATGGGCACCTAAGCTATCACCAAATGTAGCCTCTTGTTGTTTAATTTTAGTTTGGTAATCCCAATATTTTCTTTCTCCAACAGAACTTGGGGTTAGTAGGCGATAGGTCGCATTTACAACTCCGACATGGCTTTTTTCAAAGTGTTTAGCAGCAATGAGCAACGCATCATAGGAGATTAATGCAGAGACATCACTTAAGGCGATGATATCGCTATCATATTGAGGAATAAATTGATTAAGAATAGCGACTTTGCCTTGATTTTTTTCAAGGGATAAAACTTCGATATGAGTATCAGAACAGAGGGCTTCTTGAATAGTATTGTTAGCTATTTCGACGGTATTATCGCTGCATCCATCACAAGCGATAATAACTTTTAGTTTATCTGTTGGGTAATCTAGATATGAAATATTACGTATTTTTTCTGCGATCCATTGTGATTCATTATAAGCCGGAATGATGATGGTTATTGTTGGTAAGATGCAGTCTTGGTTGTTTTTTGAAAATTTCCGAGGTGTTGGATATATGGGTTTTTGTGGATGACGTTTAGCAAACCAACTTAAAAGCATTGGATAAAGTGCATGATGATAAATCACGGCAAATATGCTAAGAGATGTCATTATAAAGAGAAAGAGAATCATATATTTCCTCCTGAGAAGTAAAGTTGTTCATAAGCTTTTGTCATCGCTTGAGCATGATTATGTGTCAGAATAAATTCTCGAGCATCATAACTAATAGTTTGGTGTGGCATTGATTTTATGGCAGTAGATAAGGTGATTGCAGTATTGTTTGGCACCAGAATACTATCAGTACTTAATGTCTCTTTTACACCACCAACATCATTTGCAATACAAGGTATACCGCAGGCTTGGGCTTCTAATATAGAGAGCGGAAAGCCTTCGTTATTTGAAGGTAAACAAAATAGATCAAGAGCCTGATAAAAAGTTGGCATATCATCAACATGACCTAAAAAATGTACTCGGTGAGCTAATTTATATTGCCGTACTAATTGCTGTAGTGCGATGAGTGTTGAGCCTGATCCTGCGAATAATAAATGAAATGAAGCGGGTAATAATCGGAGGGCTTCAATAAGATGCTGCTGTCCTTTAATGGTTTCAAAACGGGCGGCATTACCGATCATGGTCGCATGTTTAGGTAGTGAAATTTGAAGCTTATTTCGAGCTTGGTATTTATCGCCAATCGTAAATAGACTGGGATTAATACCATTCTTAATTGTATAAATAGGGTAGGTTTTAAATATATTTCGTATTTTACGACTAACAAAATCAGCGTCAGCTACCACTATTGGCGTTGATAATTGGAGGGAAATATATTGTATAACTCGATGTTTATAAGTGTTTAAGTGCCATGCATCATGTTCTGTATGAATGTGTTTTATGCGGTTGCTATTATATTGAATAGCACAGCTTGTATAGAGTAATGGTCCAATATGGTGTGAATGGACAATATCAGCTTGATAGTCTTTCAATACTGAATGCAACTTTTTTATGGTCGATAATGATATTCCCTGAGGCTTATCTAAGCCTATTATTTGGTGTTTAAATGGAGCTAATTGTGTCCAGTTAGCCATTATTTGTTGTGTCGAGCCTTCCATGCTACAGATAAAAACACGATAACAAGGATCGCTAAATGCCAACATATTTAAGACCATTGTTTCAAGCCCGCCGGGGGATAAGTGCTGCACAACATGAATAATGGTTTTCATTACACACTCCTTATGATTCAGATATTAGAATGCAGGGATTGTGCCATTTAAAAGTTTTTTATATTCAGCAGGTTATTTTTAGTTTAATGGGGTTGTCAAAATGAGAATGAATATAATAGTGATTTGATATAGTTCAAAAAGATTTGAAAGATGTGGTTATTAATTTTTATTCGTTATTTCAGATTGCTTGGGAATACGACTGAGTATAGGAACTGAACTCAACATCGTAATTTGATCTTTTCTCCTAATGCTGGTGTCACAGACTTCGGTTAAAAAAGCTAATCCAGCGCCTAAACCTATTCCACCAATAAAGCCAGCAATAGCAAAAAAGTAAGATGGAAAATTGGATGGGCTCGTAGGTGTATAAGGACGGTCAATAATTTTAATACGTTTTTCTTGTTCAAAAACTCCTAATGAACGGGTTAATTTTGCCATTTCAAAACGATTGACGAGGTCGTTATATAATTGACGTTTTAATACTAGATCGCGTTGTAATTGCGCTAATTGTTTTTCATTTTGACTAAAACTTGCGACTTTCTTTTCTATTTCAGTAATGATGACTTCCAATACGCGAGTCTCTTCTTCTAAGGCGTCAACTTTAGCAGTTGCTTCTTGAAGCTCTTCTAGTTGAGATAATAAAATAGGGGGAGATTGCGCTATATTTTTACCCGGATTACTACTGGCGATATCCCACAATTGTTCTGTACTGAGTCCTGCTGGTTTTTGTGATAATAATCGTGCTCGCTCTTTTTGTAAGCGAGTTAAATTGCGTAAGCGTCCCTGTATTTGGCTATGTTTAGGCGTATATTTAGCTTGTAATAAGGTGAGTTCTGCTCGAATTTTAATGATTTGTTCTTCTAATTTACCTATGACTGGATTGGTTTTTGATAGCTGTAAATCAATAGAACCGAGTCGTTTTTTTGCACCAGCAAGCTCAGCTTGGCGTTCATATAAACGCTGTTTGAGTTTAGCTAAACGATCTAAGCTGGATAGCTGCATTTCTGGATGCGTTGTATTTTCTCTGTTTTTGAAATCGACTAATTCCTCTTCTGCGATATCAAGCTCTTTACGCCTAAACTTAATATGTTCGGCTAAGAATTGACTAGAATCTTTCATTGAAGAGCGTTCAGGAGCAAGTAACTGATCAGTGAAATAGCGACTGATTGTTTCTAATGTTGTTTTCATTCTATCTGGATTATTTGATCGATAATCAATTCGAATTAAATCTTTACCAGCCATTCTGACGGTAAGACTTTTGGATAACTGAGCAATAGCTTTATCAATTTCCTGTGGTGACATTGATTTATGTGTATAGCCTCTTTCCTCAGCGACAAGACCTAATATATGACGGCTATGAAGCAGGGTTTGCAGCGCACTAAGGCGTTCTTTTAGCATGGTTGAAACGGCAAGATCTTCTAAAAATGGATTCATTTTTGCTGTTTCTTGAATAAGCATACTAGTATGGGATTCATAATGCTTAGGTGATAATTTAGCAATAACAAGCCCAATAAAAGGCATAATAAATATCGGAATCACAATCATATATCGCCGTCGCCATGCGGCAGTTAAGATAATATAAAAACGCTGGCTTAGTGAAATCATAACGCTTTTAGCCATTGTTCAAGTTGATGTGCTTGTGCCTGCCATGTTTGTTGTTTACTTAACGCAATTTGTCGTAAACGTTTACTCTCTGCATCAGTGTTTACGTTGTCATTGTTATCCCAGTACGCTTTTATGAGGTTAAGATTTGTATTGAATTCGATGGAATTACGCGCAAGGTAAACAACCGATTTATAAGGTAGAACCGCAGGAAATGGTGTGCTAATAACCGGTGTACCAGTAGATAAATATTCTAATAATTTTAATGGATTACATGCTCTTATTTGAGAGTTGTCGACAAATGGCAATAAACTTACTTGCCAATGTTGGCTGTATTGCGGTAATTGGTGGTGTGGCTTTTCACCTAATAAATAGAGGTTATCATGCTCAAGAAAAGGCGAGTAACCTAATGTGTTTTTTCCAATGAACACGAAATTCCAATCTGGATTATCGGTAATAATATTATTTAATAAATTGTAATCGAGCCAGTGTGATAAGCTGCCGTAAAATCCTGCAGTAGGGCGATTATTATTGGGTAAGTCAGAAGCTCGCGATACTGGATTATTAAATAGATTAAAATCAACGCCATGCGGTAAGTAATGTACTTTATGCTGCGGAAATTTATTATATAATTTCATGCTTGCGGCTAGAACGAGATCAGCTTTGGCGATGAGTTTTTTTTCATGTTCACGGACAGTCGCATGATCGACACCAGCTAAAGCTTCAAAATCATCGCCACAGTAATAGACAACGCCATACTCGCCTAATAAGCCACAAAGATCAGCGACAGTTGGCAGTGATGTCCATAATAATGGTTGATATAATTGTGCTTGGTTTAAAATAGGAATTAATTGCTTACAAATGAGCTTCTTTGCTACCCAGCGAGCAAATTTACTTTTAGGTGCTGGGATTGTTTTTAGAGTTATGGTTTGAAAAGGTGAGGTTTGTGCAAGATGTGCAGATTGTATTTTTGATTGAGTAAGTTTGTCGAAAATACGTTTTATATCGTGCAAGGTAAATTGCGGCTGACGTAAACCAATAGAATTTACCCAAATAATTTTTCGAGTGAGCGCGAGGTGCTTAATAAGATGTTGCGTGCTTGAGGGTAATCCGCCCCAATCTTCAGCAAAAACGATGAGATCATGCTTCATGATGTATCCTTACCTTGGGAGTGAAGAACATCATTTTTCAATGTTTTTATAGCTTTAGCTGGATTGCCTGCAATCAAGGTATTAGGAGGAAAACTTTTAGTTACCACACTCCCTGTTGCAATAATTGACCTTGCTCCGATTGTTACATTGCCAATAATGCTGACTCGTGTGCCTACCCATACATCATTTTCTAAGGTGATATTACCGATTTGCTGTGGTAAATCAGGTAAACCTTGTGCCCGTAAATGAGGGTTTATTGGATGACCTGGGTAGCCACATAAAAATCCTTGGCCAGCAATACGTACGTTATCACCAATATTAATTTTGTTACCGACAACAACTGTTGTTTGCCAACCGATATCGACGTTATTACCAACGCAGAGGGTCGGATAGATAGAATCAGAGCGACCTATAAAGGTAGTTTTTCCAGAAATTCTACAATCATTCCCAATCGTCATAATGAGTGGACCATTAAAAAATGGTAAGCCGTTATAGAGTAAAGTACGTTTACCGTAGCTGTGTAAACGGCCTTTAAAAGCAGGAAGGTAATAAAAAAAGTGGCTAAAATAATGCCACAGAGTAATGATAGTCTGATGTAGACAGTAAAGACAAAGATTAAACCATTGCGGTGAAGGCAGTTCGAATACACGAATAAACGAGACTAGTCGGAACAATGCCATAGGGAATGGATGTTTACTATTTTTAATCCATTTCTCACATCGAGCAAAAGATAATAAATACATCATCGCTATGCCTTATTTTATGCACTATCTTAGTACTTACATAGTCTGTGCCAATAATTTCTTTAATTTTATCAATTTGTTAGCAATGAAGTGGTCATGTTTCTTAAATTGAGAATAATAATGAGAAAAATTATGGTTCGAGTTTGTCTAATACCCGTTTTGATATATTATTTATTGAAATAATTAATGCAGCTAAGATATAAATTGGCCAGGTAAAACCTTGTGTTAGAAATGTTCCAGATACAATCGTACCGATAAGTCCTGCATAGACTCCCTGCGCACTGACATAAATAACAGGATCCACTTGATTTTTATATTGTTGTAGCTTTTGTAAAGTAAGTTTAATATTTTTAATTAGAATAATAATTAAGCTAACGAAAATACCTAGTCCTATAAAGCCTGTTTCTGCTAAAACCGAAAGCCAAGTGCTATGAACCGCATGATTCATGCCGTCCCAATATGATGTGAAAAAAAAGAAGTTAGGGTAAAAGTTGCTGAGACCAACACCTGATAACGGGTTAGCAATTGCCATCTTGAAAGCCGCTTGCCATGCGTATAAACGACCCATTGATGATTCATCAATTCCAACTTCTGCGCTACCACCAGAGGTTCTATCTGCTATACCGGCAATTGTGAAGAGTATTATTCCAGTAATGGCAGCACTGCTAATAAGCAGTATTTTTGATTTTACTCGTTGCAACCCGTAAATGCCAAAGACAGCAATAATACCAAGTAGACCCCCGCGACTTTGAGTAAAGATTACGGCACAGAATAAAATAATCGTTACGATTAATCCAAATAAACGATATGGCCAAGATACTTGATGAGTTAGTAATAGTGCTATTGAAAATGAGATAGGGAACATTAGTACCAATGCTAAGTCGTTAGGATCACCTAGCATGGATCCGAGATCACGACCTATAGTAGTCCGGGTGCCCTCTACAAGCCCAATCCCTTTAATTCTATTATAAATTGCAGTTATTGCGACGATCAGTCCAGATATAATAATTGCTTTTAACGTTAATGCTAGTTGCTGAGGACGTTGAATTAGAATGGCAACAGCAAAAGTCATAACAATTATTTTTGAATAAATATCTAGAAAAGATTCTAATGCGAGACGACGGTCTATTGCAAAAAAAATACCGCTAATAATAATCATGGTAAATGCGGTAATTAATGTAAATTCACGACACCAGAAAAGCTGGATTCTACGATGAATAAAAATCTGCCATATAAAAGCTGTGAGCGAGATTATAGATAAATATTTTGGTATTTTAAAATCATATAAAAATGGAAAAACTTCATGTATTCGAAAGAATGAAAAGATAACAAATAGTAGTACGATTAAAAAAGGATTATTGAGGCTGTAATAAACGCTAATAGGTATTATTCCTATCGTTATAATTATCAGAGGATGAGGTATAAAATACCATATAACACCTACAATGATAGAAATAAAAAATGTGATTAGCCAATATGATTTTGATGATTTAGGCTGTGTGTAATTGGAGAACATCATTATCTCTTTTGAGTAATTTGTGTTGATTTACCCGTTATGGGGAAGATAATTAGCTGATTCCAAAACGAAAAAATTAATAAAGTAGATATTGATAAAAAAGCATTAGATAAATGTAATAATATGGTGCTTTGATATTGGCTTAATCCGATAGCTACGGCACTTATAACAAATAAACCGGCAATTTTTTTTATGGCATATGGAAAAGCAAAACAACGTTGAGATAGCCAGTAGGTGCTAAGTGTCCTGATACTTTGGGCTACGATTAAGGCAATGAGCACCCCATTAATTTTATAATAGGGTGTAAGTAGTATTATCATGGTTACTCCTATTATTGTCGAAAAGATATTAATCACTAATAATTTTTTTGTTTCTTGCTTAACTAATGCTCCTAAATTAATGAGTTCATTAAGTTCTTTGATAGCAAAAATAACAGCTAAAATATAAACCATCTCTTTGGCTGGTTGGTAGCTTGGTGGCATAAACCAATCTATAAAAAAAGGTGAAAAATAACATACCAAAACAGTTAAAACACATAATAAGACAATACTTATATGGGTAATTTCTGTTGTTGTATTCGCTCCGTTTTTAGATAAATACTCAAATCGTTTAGGCATCCACCACATACCAAATGGTTGCATTAGTAAAACAAGTATTAATGCAAATTTAAAGGCAATGGCATAAAGTGCAACGTCGTTAAATGAAACATAAATAATTAAGAACCAACGTTCGAGACCATTAAGTCCGAAAAATATGACACCACTGAACATTAAAGGTAAGCAATAGACTAAATATATTCGTGTAATGCGAAGATTAAAGTGATACTTAATATAAGTGGCTTTATTCATTTTATATTGAATATAGATAACTGCGACAGTTTGGATCATTGCACTAATAAATCCCGTTAAAATCACCTCAGTAACGCCATATCCATAGTGAAGTACAATCATGACTAACAGTGCTTGAAGAAGTGCTCTTCCGGTTGTTAAGTAAAAAAATACCCATGCTTTTTCTTTCATTCGTAATGCTGCGAGTACAACCATAACAACAGCTTCAAATGCTAATGGGATTAGTAGAAGTTCAAGTTCAAGAGTCGAACTTTTTAATGCGCTAATTTGACTTAATAAAGGACATAATATCCAAATTATAGGCAGAGAAATGGCTGCAATAATAAGACTGAGAATAAAGATATCGGCAGTAATCTTATTTTTTTTATTTTCATTGGCTATTCCTGAAAATCGATATAACGCTTCATGTAACGACAGCCCAAAAATAATACTAATAATAATAGCAATAGTTGAAAGAACTTCTAAACGGCCTAATTCTGATTGAGAAAGGTGAGTAGCAATATACGGTAACATTATAAGAGAGACACCTTTCATTAGTACAATACTCGTACTATAAAGAATGATATTTTTGATAGGTGTTGATAATGACCATATCTGCATCTGTACTTATACTCGTACAGGTGTTGATGGGTATTTGTTAACTATGGTTAGGTTTAATATTAGATTACTAATGAACTTAGATCGACCGACATAGAAAACTGTTCCAAAAACAAAGATATAATGACTGCTACCCATAATATTTCCTTGTGTATCTAAATAACTCATATCAAATTATTAAGATATGAAGATAAAATAAAGCAAAAGGAGTGCCAAGTTATTATGGTGTTAATTGATTGAAAATAAACGATTTTAATTTATTTTTAGTATCCCCATATTGATAAATCTATATTCTTAAATTGAGAATACACTTAATGACTATAAGCGGTTAATAATTCAGGGATTACAGCGCGCGATGAATAAGATTGGATAATTGTATTTTGAGCCATTTTTTGTATTTTATCTCGCTGTGATTTTTGTAATTGAGACCAATGCAGGACAGCAGCGGCAAGGGATTGTGGTTCAATAATCCAACCATTAATATTGTGTTTAATAAGTTGATGTATATTACCGACAGCAGTAGCAATAACAGGGATCCCATGTCCCATCGCTTCAAGGGCTACCATTGGTAAGCCTTCATATCGGGAGCAAATAACTAATAGTCCAATATGGGACCATATATTATCCATAGATTGCTTTTGCCCATGAAATTTCAAGTTCAAGGGAGCGCGCTGCCGCAAGGTGAAAGCTAAAGGACCATCACCATAAATATGAAAATTGAACTGTGGTAAACATAGCGCGAGTTCTACAAATCGTTCCGGTGCTTTTTCGTGACTTAAGCGACCAACAAAAGCTATCTGTTTACCGTGGGAAAGGGGAAGATGATCGGTATTTATGAAATTGTTAATAATATTGGTTTTGAATGGAATCCGTTGTTTTATATCATCACTGACAGCGAAATTTGTGTGATTCAAACACGCACTCCATCGATCAATTGCATCATATAATTTCACCTTCCCTGTAGGTATTTCTCCAGCATGGAAGGTATTAATAAAACGAATATTGCATTGAGTACAAAATAGGATTAGACGTATTAATCGACAATAAATAGCAGCTTTGTAACCATGAGAATGAATAACGCTGGGGCGATGTTGCAAAGTGAGTTGCAGTAGTGATCGTATTGAGCCTGATAAAAAATGATAGTCAATTTTTGCGTGGTTAAGTAAATGGGTTAATGGATGTGTTTTATGGTAACGGCATAAAAAAACGATACTAACATGTTGATGATGAAGAGTTAAACCTTTAGCGAGTTGTAAAATATGTGACTCAATGCCACCAATATCTTTACTATCGACTATCAGCCAAATACGTAATGATTTAATCTGACTCTTCATAGGTATCCCAAATTTGTTTTTTCCTATATAAAGTTGATGGGCTTAGTTCAAGTAATACTGCTGCATTTAGGACATTTCCTTCGCAATAATCAATTGCATTTTCAATAACTTCACGTTCAATATCAGCCATTGGACGAATGAGGTTCGTATTAATAGTTTTTGTATCATCATTTTCGATATTTGGCGTAGCGGCGGTATGCAATGGTGGATCTAGGTTTGCTGGTGGCTTTATGGGGGTGACGTTATTTTGCTTCTCTTGTGGCTTTTCAGAGACTTTAGTGGAAGACGTTAATTTATTGAGTGGCTCAGGTAAATGTTCCATTAGTACATGGGTATCATTGTGGAGCACAACAATATTACGAATGATATTTTGTAATTGACGGACATTACCAGGCCAAGAATAATGACAGAGTTTTAGTTCGACATTACGTTTTATAGCTCTAAATTTTTTATTGTCTTCTTTTGCATATTTTTTCAAAAAGAAACGTGCAATATCAATAATATCGGTGTCTCGGTCTCGAAGTGGTGGCATTTTGATGGGAACAACATTAACTCGGTAATACAAATCTTCACGAAATCGTTTTTCATTAAGTTCAGTAAGAGGATCACGGTTAGTCGCGCAAATAATACGTAAATCGGTACTTATTTCTTTACTACCACCGAGGGGAGTGAAGCGGCCAGTTTGTAAGAAACGGAGTAATTTCTTTTGCATTTCTAGTTCCATTTCACACAATTCATCTAAAAAAAGAGTGCCCCCATTTGCTTGCATTGCGGCACCTTTTCGGTCAGTCGTTGCACCAGTGAAAGCCCCTTTTACATGGCCAAATATTTCACTTTCCATTAAATCGCGAGGAATTGCACCGCAGTTAATGGCAACAAACGGTTTATTATAACGTTGGCTTTTATAATGAATAGCTTCAGCGCAGACCTCTTTACCTGTGCCACTTTCACCTGAAATGAATACATTGGCATTGGTGGGAGCAACAGCGTCAATAATTTTGTATACTGCTTGCATTGGTAAACAAGATCCAATAAACCCTTGATATTTTTTGTAGTTAAACGTGTTTTGAATGTCTTCAACTAACATTTCAAGCTTATTATTTTTAAGGTGATTTTTAATTGAAGTTTTAAGGCGATCGGCTTGAATCGGTTTTTCTAAAAAATCATTTGCACCATTTTGAATGAGTGTAACAGCGATATCTATGGTGCCATGAGCTGTTGCAATAATCACTGCTGTTGGTATTTTTTGATCTCTAATCCATTGTAAAATCTCTTTACCTGATATATCAGGGAGTTTGAGATCTAGAATGATTAACTGGGGGGGATTCTTTACAATAAAATTTTTCGCATCCTCACCTGTTGTTACATGAAAGAACTCGTAAGGTTCATTCTTCACATACTGTTTATAAAGAATCGCTAATGATGTTGAGTCTTCTACTAAAAGTACTTTTTGTAGCATAATAACATCCTGTTTATAGAGAAGTTTAACAACTAATTTTTATTGGTTTTAGTCTTTTCCTAAGTTTATAAATATGAGCTATTAGCGACTGATTTTTTGAATAAATACATATATAAGTGATAGTTAATCGGTGATTAATTATCTTTATATAATAATCAATTCTAATCTTATCAGTAATTATAGTCGTATTTTTAAATGCTTGATGAATAATAATAAGACGAGTTAATTCTATGATTAGGTAGTAGGTATTAACCATAAATAGAAGGTAGTTAATGACGGAATAGTCTAAATATCACAATTAATTACCATAAAGTAGTGTCATTTTTTTTCAATTAGTAATAGTAATGCATCATCATTAGGAGGAGTACCTGCTAACGTATCAAAAACATGCATTATTTTCTCAAGTGCGATATTAAGTGGAAGGTTTGCTGTTATAAGTAAATGTTTTTTTATTGATAGCTCAAGTGTTTCACGTTCTGTTATGGTGTTACCAGACTCAAATAAGCCATCAGTTAATAGTACTAATCGTTCATTTTTGTTTAGGATTAGAGAGATATTTTGATATTCCGTGTGAGGTAATAATCCGGGTAATGTGCCTTCAGCTTTAATTGAATGTAATCTCTTGTGGTGAATGTGTATTGGGTAAGGGTGTCCAGCACCACTTAATTTAATCGTATTAGCGTTAATAAAACTGAGGCAGCAGCCAGTTAGCATTGTTTGGGATAGTAATTGATCTTTATAAGCATTATCGGATAATTTCGTGAGTAATTGAGCTGGTTGGGTTAGATCTGTATTTTGCATTAGCCCGCGAATATAGCCAATATATGCGTAAGAGAAGAATTTAGCACTTTCATCATGCCCCATAACATCTGCAAGTAATAATTGTGTGATGCCGTTATGACTCGTCGATAGGATAAAATCTCCGCCACCTCGCCCTGTGTTGCGTTGCTGGAAAGCCAGTCGCCAGTGATTTGAATTAAGGTTGACTTGTGGCAGCAGTGAGGCCGTGATTTTCTGATTAACCTGTTGAGAAAGGAAATGATAAACCTGATTAAAGCGCGTAAGAACACGATGTATTGAATTGAGTAACTGCTTTTTTTTAATGGGTTTTTTTAAATAATCATCAATACCTAAATCGACTGCATCATGAATTATGGCTTCATCTAATGAATGAGACAAAAAGATAAAAGGCGTTGAAGATGTTTTGATTTTTTCCAATTGTTGTCGTAATTCAATTCCGCTCATTTCTGGCATTTGAATATCTGAAATAATTAAGTCGACTTTTTCATTTTTTAGAAAAGTTAAGGCTTGTCTACCATTAGCTGCAATGCTCACGCTAAATTGTGGTTTTAGATACGCACAGTAAAGCTGAACTTGGGATGTATTATCTTCAACTAATAAAATATGAGGCTTAATACGATGTGTATCGCGTTCCCAAAGGATAGTGAAAAGGTTATAGGTGGGTTGAGACTGGTAAAACATTCCATCAGAAATATTATTAATTATATTTATACCATATCCACAGCCTTTTAATATATCCGTCTTCGTTCTGGCATCTATTATTGAACGATGCATGGTTGGATCCCATGTTTCTCCATTATCTTTAATAAGTAATAGCCATTTCTTTTTTGACTTTCTAAAGCTAACCGTAATATCACGACTTGGAGGCGTCGCATGAATAATAAGATTAGTACACCACTCAGAACAACATAATAAGCAGTGTTGTTTTACATTTGTCTTAATATCAAGATGATCAAGAATTTTAGATAATGATTGACGTAATACTCGTACTGATTCAAGTTTTGTTGGCTGGATGCTTTCAAATAGAAGAATGGAATCTGCCATTATTACACCAAAATAGATAGAAATCGGTTATTTTTAATAAACTTAATAAGTTTTGTCGATATTTTGTCAGGTAAAAAAGTACAGCGTTTAATTTCGCGACAAATTTCATTTTTAATATGTGGTTGAAATTGGTCATTAAATACAAGCCCAACTAGGTTTGCATTATGTGCCGCTAATTTATCTAGCGCCTCTTTGATTTCATTTTGTCGTGTTTGACCAGATAGAATGATAAGGATAGTACCATCACAGCAACTTGCAACTGTATGTGCTGGAATATTTTGTAGGGCAGATTGAGACAGTGGTGAGGTATCTATGATAATTTTATCAAATTCTAATAACCATGTTGCGATTGTTTTTTTCAAGTTTTGAGGCTGGCGTAATGCAATAATATGCGCTTTGTTTTTAATGATCGATGTCCCTAATAACCCCACTTTATTATGAGGATCATAGGTTAAATAATCATTTGTTTGATTGTTAGAGTATGGGTTTTTTATAAACTGCGTTAAAGGAATTAAACTTGGATTTTGAAAATTAAGATCGACTAATAGGGTACGATAACCTGCTAATAAATGACGTTCAGTAATCGCTTGCGCTAGTGAAGTAACGCCTTCTTTGGGATTGCTAGATGTAATGCATATTGAGTGATAGTTCTGTTGCTCTAGGAACAAAAAAATATCTTCAATTTCCATCTGGTATGACGGGATTTTCATTACAAAGATCCAATCAAAGCCAGTGTTGCAAGTACTTGGAATATATCTTGGATACCAAGACGAACATTTGCCAGAATACTTTCATCTTTAGTTGGTACATAAACGGTGTCTCCAGCTCTTAATACAGGTAGCATTTTATAATCGCCTGTGCGGCTAAATTTGATAAGATCAAAGGTCCGTGCTTGCCCTTGATGACGCGAGTTATTAATAACACTGATTTTTTCAGGGTAAGCATTATCGGTCGTACCGCCAGCCTTAGCTAAGATATCTAATATGGTCATAGAATCATGAAAGCGATAACGTCCTGGTTTATGAACTGCACCCAACATGCGAATAGTTGTTTCATTAGTTTCATCTATCCATATACGTTTTTTTTCTGGAATATAAATTGAGTCACCGGTTTTCACTATCGGGAGTAATGATTCATCACCGGTTTCAAAATAAAGTGCTAGGTCTAATTTAGATACTTTTGAATATTTTTGGTTTCGGTGCGTGACACGAATATTATGCAGATCAGCATCGATTGTCGGTCCATCGGCAGCAGCAAGAATATCTAAAAAATGGAGATTATTAGTAAAGCGATAACGACCTCCAGAATTAACTTGTCCAAAGATATAAATAGAACTGTCTGATGTTTGACGTACCCATTGTGATTTATTATCCGTTGGATCGAGGGGTAAATCTCGAATTCTGATTGTTGCGCCAGCTCTAATGATAGGGAGAGAAGACTCAGGCCTTCCTTCTAACATAAAAGTATCAAGGTTAAATGTATAAACAAGGTTTTTTCCGTTAGCGTCAGGAGTAACAACTTCGATGTTGGCGGTATCTGCTCGTACCGTTGGACCACCGACATGGGCTAATAAATCGAGGAAGGACATTTCATCAGACCATTCTATTCGTCCTGGATCTTCGACTTCACCGAAGACACGTACAGCACGATGAGGTGCTATTTTTAACCATGATTTCTCATTCATATCTGTTTTTTCAGGAACAAAAATAGCATCGCCAGATTCAATTAATGGTGGTGCTTGATAATTAGTTCCTTCGGTATACCCAGAGAGGTCAAAATTAATGACTTCACCATGGGATTTTATGATTCGGATTTGCCGTGATTCTGCAAACCGAGTGGGGCCGCCTGCATTGGCAAGAATGCCCATAAAAGTAGCTCCTTTTTTACCTTCGTATGCACCAGGACTAGCTACCTCACCCATGACATAGACGATATTGGCACCAAATTTAATCTCTTCTTGTTGCTTAGGAATAAAAATAGTTGAACCTGGATACAGCTTGGGTAGTAAAGTTTCGTCACCTGAATCTAAGTATTTTTTTAGGTTAAAAGTTCGTGGTTCATTATTAGAAATAACTCTGATTTGCTCAACAGTCGCATAACGAGTTACCCCCCCTGCACGCATTAAAACATGCACGATAGTGGCATCCTCTTTATAAGAAAACGTACCAGGGTCGTGAACTTCACCAAAGACTTTGACAGCGTTTTTATCATCAGCAGCATCACCAGCTTGTGCTAATTTGGCGGTATCAAATTCTTGTTCAATATTACCAATCATTGCTGATGCTGGAATAAACAGGGTATCGAGAGACTGCAGGGTCGGTAATTTTGATAGATCACCGGAGTCTAAAAACGATTTATAATTAAATGTTGTTATTGTGTCACCACGACGTAGTTGTAAGCGATTGAGTTGTGCGCCTGGCCGTAATCCTCCGGCTGCATAAAGTGCCAGTTGTACCGAATCAGTATCAGCAATAATATATTCGCCAGGTTGATTAACATAACCTTGAATATTAATAATCAGTTGCCGTTTACTGATAAAAACTCTTAAGTGATTAAGATCCTGCATCACGGTTTTTAAGCTCATAGTAATAATCGTGACCATTTGTTGTTCTGTTTTCCCAGCAACGGTTAAAGGGCCTATTTCAGGTAGGGTGACTTGCCCTTGTTTATCCACTTGAAACGTTGCATTGAGTGATTCTTCTCCAGGTAAAATAATAGTTATAATGTCACCAACACGAACCGTATTTTCTGATTCAGCATAGGCAAAATGACCGGTTAACAGAAGGTAATAACAAGAGAATATAATCAGCCTAAATAAACGCATTGTATTTACCTCCAAGAGAAGTCATCAAGCATGAGAGGTTGATTTATATGCATTAATTCAATAGTGACTCGACGATTACTCAAATGCTCGCGTGCTTGTGGTGTAGAAAAAGAAGGGGGTTGAGAGTCTATTGAATCAATATGAATACGGTTAGGGTTGAGTCCAAAAATACTGAGATAGCGTTGTATTTGTTCGGCGCGTTGACGAGCAAGCTGACTGGCAGGTATATCGGCTGAAAACGAATCGCTATGACCTGTTATTAGTATTTTGTAATTATCGTTTTTTGCAAGTAATTGCGAGGCAACAGATAAATTAACAATGTATTTAGGATCAAGCTCTGATGAGTTAAAAATAAATTGATCAGCTTTATTGAGCAGATTATATATCTTTTTGGTGAAGACAATATTGTTTGTATCAGTGTCGCTGTCTATTGGGGGTTGGCAGATTTTTTGTTTTTTTGCGTAGTTTGTTTGTTGCTCCAATCGCTGTAATAAATTTCGTTGAATAATAAGACTGTTGGTGGCATCTATCTCTAATCC
Source organism: Photobacterium kishitanii (assembly GCF_003026355.1). Lineage (GTDB taxonomy): Bacteria > Pseudomonadota > Gammaproteobacteria > Enterobacterales > Vibrionaceae > Photobacterium > Photobacterium kishitanii. Next base: position 47,580 of record NZ_PYON01000011.1, read on the forward strand.
ACCAACAAGCTCACTCGCTATTCTAGATTCATTTTGTTGAGCTTGGAGTACTGTGGCAGGAAAACACCATTGTGATTTATTCATGATTAATTCATCAAGATGACGGGCGACAAGTTCCCATTCAAATCGTAAACCATCTTCAGGGCCTAATGGTTGTAGATGCTCTAATATTGTCGATCGAGTGTTTAAATAATTATTAGTGCCTCCACCACGACCAGGTTCAGCAAAAGTAGTACAACCTGGCGTAAAAAATAAGCTAAGTATTAGAATTAACCCTAAGTTATGCTTCAGTTTTCTGAGTTCCATATCGTGATCATCTCCATTATACAATGAGTGCTATTCACGGCTTTCGTTTACAGGTATAGCATTCTCAATTCGTAGTAGTTTTAGTAATGACAGTGGTTGTCCATGAGCATTTTTTATCCGCATACTATGCTGTTTTTCTGTTAGTCTTTTATAGAGATAGACTAAAGCCCCAATCCCAGATGAATCTAAAAAAGCGACATTTTCCATATCTACGTCTATATGTGGATGTGGTTTGCTAATTACATCGTCAATGGTTGATTGTATATTTTGACATCCAGCTGCATCCATATCACCACTGATAGATAACACGATCGTATCGTCATTTATCTCTAATTGACGTAATTCCATATTTGACACCTAATTAAGTAATGTTGAGGTTATTAACAAATTAGCAGTAATTGTGCCAATAATATTATTCTTATAATTCAGTGCCTTGAGTGTTTTCGTCAGAGCGATAAAACTAAAAAATATAATTTCTATATTTGCAATGCAGTCTGATAGTTAATCTATTTTGGCATAACAGCTGATTTATTTACTGTGGATTAAGTAATAACAGTGACGATATGTCGATAACAGGTAGCATAAAAAATAGAGATGAATAGAAAGGGTTAATTGATATGTCATTAGTTAGGAATAATGTTAAATAAAAAATAATAACGTATTGTTATATATTGGTGTTTTTCATTTTTAGTCACTAAAGTATAGATTATGCTAATTTTGACAATAAAAAACGTAGTTTTGCTTTTTACTCGAGTGCGAAAGGACTATTATAACGGCTTCTAACTATCATGTTTTTTAGTAAATCATTAAAACCCAAGGCTATAATATCGTATGAGTTCTAAGCATATTCCTGTTTTTTCTTATTCATTGCTGCATCCTCGCTATTGGGGAACGTTAATGTTGATAGCATTAATGTATCTTCTTAGTTTATTGCCTTATCGTGTACAGTTTTTCTTGGGCCAACGTATCGGCCGCTTAGCGATTAAGCTAATGAAAAACCGTCGTCATGTAATTTATCGTAATCTAGAACTATGTTTCCCATCAATGAGTGAAAGTGAACGAGATAATTTAGTTAAAGAAAATATTGATAATACAGGGTTAGCATTATTTGAAACGGGTATGGCATGGTTTTGGTCTGATGCACGAGTGTGTCGTCACGTCACGATTAAGGGTATGGAATATATTGAACAATTAGAGCGTGAAGGCAAAGGAGCATTAATGGTTGCTGTGCATTCAATGAATCTTGAGCTTGGTGCTCGTGCTTTTGGTATTAAAAAGTCGGGTATGGGGGTTTATCGTCCCAATAACAATCCGTGTTTTGACTACTTTCAATATAAAGGTCGTTCACGTTCTAATCGCACCCTTATTGATCGAAAGGATGTTAAGGGTATGTTACGCGCACTAAAGTCAGGCGAACGAGTATGGTATGCTCCTGATCATGATTATGGTGTACGTCGTTCAGTATTTGCTCCTTTATTTGCGGTTGAGCAAGCATGTACAACAACGGGTACGAGCTTATTAGTCGATGCGACTCATTGCGCGGTAGTGCCATTTACTATGGTACGTGATAACGATTCTGGCCATTATACATTAACGGTATGTCAGCCTGTTGATGGCTTTCCTAATAAAGATCCAGAAGCCGCTGCTGTTTTTATTAATAAGATAGTTGAACAATCAATTATGGCCGCACCTAGTCAATATATGTGGCTTCATCGTCGCTTTAAAAATCGCCCAGAAGGGCAGCCAAGCCTTTATTAATTAACGTTATATTATCAATACAATCAAGCTCACTTTTTTAAGTGGGCTTTTTTATTGTGCTCTGATTCAGTGATTAAATTTTGTTTATTAACGTAATAATAACTAACCTTAATCACCGCTGTATAATGACGATTGCCGTATGGTATTCGCTTGCATTTAATAAACTATTTCACCTAATATAATAATAACATTAGTCAGATGAATACTTCGAAGGCGTTGTTTATTGTCAACACTTTGAAGATATTAACAGAGGAACCCTGTATTTTGTTATGAGTAAATTTACTGAGCCAACATTTATTAAATCATTATTACATCCTCGTTACTGGTTGGTATTGATGTTAATGGGAGTAATGTATCTGCTTAGTTGGTTACCATATTTCATCCAATTTCGATTAGGACAAGGTGTCGGTCGATTAGCTATGAAGGTTATGTCTAGTCGCCGTGAAACGATTAAGCAAAATATAGAATTGTGTTTTCCTTCTTTATCTGTAGATGAGCAGCAACAGTTAATTTCACAGAATATGGATAACACTGGATTAGCATTGTTTGAAACTGCGATGGCGTGGTTTTGGCCTGATATTCGAGTGGAAAGACATGTTGATGTTGAGGGGCTAGAGTATGTTGAGCAAATACAGCAGCAAGGAAAAGGTATTCTATTAATAGCAGTGCATTCTCTGAATTTAGAGTTAGGTGCGCGTGCTTTTGGTTTGAAAAAACCTGGCGTCGGTGTATATAGACCAAATAATAACCCTTGTTTTGATTATTTCCAGTTTAAAGGTCGTGTACGCTCAAATAAATATATGCTTGATCGTAAAAATGTTAAAGGCATGCTTAAGGGGTTAAAAGACGGAGAAATCTTATGGTACGCTCCCGATCAGGATTATGGTCGTGGCCGTAATTCAACCTTTGCACCATTATTTTCGGTAAAAGATGCTTGTACGACAACGGGGACCAGTTTATTGATTGATGCATCTGGCGCTGTTCCATTGCCTTTTGCGATGATCCGCAATAGTAATAGTGGTAAATATACGTTAAAGATATTTCCACCGTTAACTGAATTTCCACATAAAGAGCCTCATGATGCTGCTGTTTATATTAATAAAGCAGTAGAGCATTCAATTATGGCAGCACCTAGCCAATATATGTGGCTGCATCGGCGCTTTAAAACTCGCCCCGAGGGTGAACAAAGCTTATATTATTAGTTAATATATTAATAATAGCGCTACTCTATATAGGAAAAAACCGAGTATTAATATCTCGGTTTTTTTATACGTAGCTAATTAGAAATCATAGGTTAAGCTGACAGTGCTATAGATTTCGGAATGACTTTTATCGGAAGCTACTTCAGTGTTATAGATATATTTAGAATCGAGTAATAATGAAACATTACCAATAAGTTTGTTTTTAATATATCCATCAATAGAATAATTAGTATTTGAAACACCGTAGTCAATACCACTATTTGCACCGACTGATAATGTGGGAGTAATGTGTTTTTCCGCATTTACAAATGCATTGGCAATGATATTGCGCTCAACTTGATTAGGATGATCGGGATCATTTAGTTGGCGTTTGCTGTAACGAAAACCAGGACCACCGCCGATCGTTAATTTAGTCGTCTTTGTATCATAAATTTTATAACCTAAACCTGTTGCAATAATATATTCATGACGATAGGTTTCAAATTGGTCATGATTATATTCATTACGTAAGTAAGTAAATTTATGTGCATTAATCATATAGCGGGTATCTAACGCAATGCTATATTTATTGACACCATCTTCTTCTTTTGTTGAATCAGTGTAATAAGAACTAAATTTAAGTTTGTTACTCCAATCTTCTGTGCTGTGCTTCAACGAGGCGGCAGAATTCATCGACATCGAAGTATTTGTCGTTTTAGAGTAAATGAAACCTAACTTTGCCGTGCCTTTAAAATCAGAAGAAGACTCTTCAATTGGTTGATTATCTATGTTTGTGGCGTAGGCGGCGTGGCAAAATAAAGTTGTAATGGGTACTAACAGTAATGCTTTCATTGTTTAGCCGTCGAATGTAATTTGAGGCACAATGTAAGCAATATAGCAGTATAAAATGTCATGGTACTGTATGGTTGCTGTAAAGTGCTTGTGATGATGTTTAATGGGGGTGATGACAGGTGACTAAAAATATTTATAACTATTTGGTTTAAATAAAAAAGGCTAGTGGTTAGTTAGCCTTTTCTATAGTTTGTATAATTATTATTTACTGTATTAGTGAATAAAAAATAGCAGAGATAGACATTAAACCAATAATAGTTACGAATACATTACTGATAGCCCCTGAATATTTTTTCATAGCGGGTACTTTTTTTATTGCATACATTGGCATAATAAATAACAACATTGCAATAATTGGTCCGCCTAAGTTTTCAATCATGCCTAAAATACTTGGGTTGAGTGTTGCAACAGTCCAAGTGGTAATAAGCATAAATAAGGCAGTGAAACGATTAAGCGCTTTGTCTGAAATAGTTTTATTCTTATCACGTGCGACTTTGTGAATGATGCCATTTAAACCTTCACTTGCACCTAAATAGTGACCTAAGAAAGATTTTGTTATCGCGATAATTGCAACAATCGGTGCGGCATAAGCGATAACGGGTGTATCAAAATGGTTTGCAAGGTAAGTCAGAATAGAAGCATTTTGTGCTTTAGCCTCTATAAGATCGGCTGGTGTTAAGCTTAATACACAGCTACACACAAAAAACATCACGGTAATAACCATCATAATATGAGCGCGTAATAAAATACGTGAGCCTTGACGCTCAGCATTAACGCCATATTCTTTTTCTTTAGCAACCGCAAATGAAGAGATAACAGGTGAATGGTTAAAAGAAAATACCATTACAGGTAGGATTAACCATACAGCCATCATTACGGTATTAGTACTACCACCTTGAGGAATGATGTCAGTGAAAATAGCACCGTTCCAGTGGGGGACAAGGTATAACGCAAGCATCAGTAATACAGCAACAAAAGGGAAGACTAAAATGCTCATCGCTTTTACGATCAGTTGCTCACCTAAACGAACGATTGCCATTAATGCAATAATTAGGATTAATGCCAAAATTGCACGTGCTGGTGGCTCGATACCTAATTGAAACTTCATGAAGCTTTCAACGGTATTGGTTAAAGCCACGCTATAAACTAATAAAATAGGATAGATAGCAAAGAAATACAGCAGGGTAATAATTTTACCCATATTTTTACCAAAGTGTTCTTCAACCACATCAGTGATATCAGCACCAGGATTAGCACTAGATAATACAAAACGCATCATTGCTCTGTGAGCAAAAAATGTCATTGGTAATGCTAAAATCATCATGACGATGAGTGGGATTAAGCCACCAACCCCAGCATTGATAGGTAAAAATAAAGTGCCAGCACCAACTGCTGTGCCATATAAACCGAGCATCCATACGGTATCACTTTTACTCCAGCCGAGCTTTTGGGTATTTTCGGTTGTTGTTGCAGTTGTTTTTTGTTGTGCGGTGCCCATTATGGACATCTCCTCTATTTTATTTTCAGTCAATGTGTACTGAATAAGTTGAGTCACACAACAAGCGAATAAATACTTACAACAATAATTGTTGTAAAAAGTGAACGTTCCATGATCGTAATAAGCATATCCATGCTAGTTATCGTTGTTGTTGCTCTTTATCCTATTATGTTAGCAACAGAGAATGAAAAATAATTAACCATTATTGAAGTGGGTGAATTATAGGGTATAAGCATGCTACGCAACAATTTTTGCAATTAAAAAAAATTTGTTTGCTTAAAAAGTATTCTTGGTTGTAATTGGGGTGTTAATGGTGTTGTGTTGCGGTTTTTTGAATGGTTTCAGATGAGGAGTTATTGTTTATTTAATGTGTTATTTTATATTTGTATGACGTATTTCAATGTAACAGTAAAGTATAAATTTAATAGTAACAGTTTAAATGTTATCATTATTTTTAAAGTTACTCAAAAATAGTTGAATATTTAAATCAAAAAAAAGGAAGCGATGATACGCTTCCCTTATGATATTAATAGTGATTAATCACGAAAATTATCAAATTGGAATGGTTGACCAAGATCTTGCGCACGAACTAGCGCCATAGTCGCTTGTAAATCATCACGCTTTTTAGCTGTTACACGTAATTTTTCACCTTGAATAGCCACTTGAACTTTTAATTTGGCGTCTTTAATCGCCTTAACCAGTTTTTTAGCATTAGTGGTTTCTACACCTTGCTTAAATTCAATGTTCTGTGATGCTGTTTTACCTGAGAAGTTTATTGCTTTACGCTCAAGAGCATTGGCATCAACACCGCGTTTAGCAAGATTACCACGTAAAATCGCCACAATCTGATCGAGTTGAAATTCTGATTCTGAGGTGATTTTTACGATTTCTTTGTTTAATTCTACGCTGGCTTCAACACCACGAAAATCAAAACGAGTGCTAATTTCTCGGATTGAATTATCTACCGCATTTTTGATTTCTACGGTATCGACTTCGGAAATAATATCAAAACATGGCATGTTATTGGCCTCTAATCTGAATGTGGGAAATATATCCCGTTATAAATTAACGCGTACATTATACCGTTAATTGAATATGAGGAAAGGAGCAACAATGTATTGAAGCTCCTTTATTGTATTAAGATGTTAAGATGAAATTACGCGTTGGCGTCTTTAACGGCATCAGCAAGCATATTAAGCATCACTAGTGTATCACCCCAATCGATACATGGGTCTGTAATCGATTTACCATAAACCAGTTCAGTTTCTTTACCGCTAATTACTGTCTGGTTACCTTCTTCAATAAAGCTTTCGGCCATAATGCCAGCAATAGACTGACTGCCATTACGAATTTGCTCACAAATTTCAGCTGTAACATCAAGTTGGCGTTTATGTTGCTTTTGGCAATTACCGTGACTGAAATCAACGATTAACTTAGGCGTTAACTTAAATTCAGTTAAAGTAGCGCAAGCCGTCGCAATATCTTGTGGGTGGTAATTGGGCATTTTACCACCACGAAGAATAATGTGACCGTATGGATTACCAGAGGTGCGGTAAATCGTCATTTGACCATTTTTATCTGGTGAACAAAACAAATGTGATGCGTGTGTGGCTCGAATAGCATCAATAGCAATTTTAATATTGCCATCAGTACCATTTTTAAAGCCAACAGGGCACGACAACGCCGAGGCCATTTCACGGTGAATCTGAGATTCTGTGGTACGGGCACCAATGGCACCCCATGTGATCAGGTCAGCAATATATTGGCCAGTGATCATATCTAAAAACTCAGTCGCTGTTGGTAGTCCTAACGCGTTAATATCAATTAATAGTTTACGCGCTTTATGCAAACCAGCAGCAAGGTCAAGGCTACCATCTAAATGAGGATCTGAGACTAGACCTTTCCAACCTACAACGGTACGCGGCTTTTCAAAATAAGTACGCATAACGATAAAAAGTTGGTCTTTATATGTTTCTTGTACAGCAACAAGGCGTTTCGCATAATCAATAGCAGCATCGGTGTCATGAATTGAACATGGACCTACGATCACCAATAGACGTGAATCTTTCCCTGATAGGATCGCTTCAACTTGCTTACGTGCGTTATCAACATGCGCAGCAATAGCATCTGTCATTGGTGAGGCTGTTTCTACTTCTGCTGGTGTCGGCATTCGGCCGAGACTCATTGTGCGAAGTTCATCTGTTTTCATTGGCATAATAGTTTGCCTACCTTGGTATCTCTGTAATAACCCCGTTAAGATAGCCCAAATCAGTGTTGGAATAAACCAAACTTGTGATAACAAATAGGTTTTTAGCAAGTAACTATAGATATTGATAGCTGAAATGGCGATTTTGCATCCAATTATTAATATTCATAAACCTAGTCGCATATGTCAATGATGTTGAATAATTGTTATTAAATAATGTTTTGTTCTTGCTTGAAAATTGAACACGCAGTAAGGTCAATAAATAGTTATTTAATGGATTGATATTTATAAGCATCAGTCTCTTTAACACGGACGTATAGGTGGTGTATGACAACACAAACAGAATTAACGCTTACAACAACAACCGTATTGCGCAATACGCAACAATTAGCGACGATCTGCCATCAAGGGATAGGATTGGTATCATTAGATGATCTCATTGCAACCGCAATTGGTATTCATCCATTAGTTTTTACTCAACAAAGCGCTTTATCAGAATTAACTCAGCAAACATTGCAACAAAAAATAGCTGATCAATATGGACAGCAATCCGTTGCTTTAGCTGAATATTATGTCGCTATGTTGACAGAGTTATTAGTGTCAGCGGCAAGGCAACAAGGGGCTTCGCCATTAAAAGTGCAATTGGTGGGCGCTGATTCTGGCACTCGACATCAATTATTAGGTGCGGAATTAGAAATTGCAGAAGTGAATCCTCAATTAGGGTTACGCGGTGCCAGTTTTTGTGCTGATGTAAATTACAGACCGAGTTTTGCGCTGCAATGTGAAGCGATTAAGCGTGCCCGTGCTGCCGCAGGCGGAGAACAGATTGAATTAGTGGTGCCGTTTGTACGTACATTCAGTGAAGCCGCAACCATGATTGATTTGTTGGCTGAGCAGGGGTTATGCCGCGGTGCTAATGGCCTGAAAGTACATATGCTGTGTTCTGTACCTGCAAATGCATTATTAGCTGACACCTTTATTCATTACTTTGATGGTTTTGTGGTAGATGTTGAGCAACTGGCACAATTGGCATTAGGGCAAGATTTTTCTAATCCACATCTTACTTACCGAGTTGATACCCAAAATGATGCAGTGGTGCAGCTATTAAAAATGTTATTCGCCACGGTGAGTAATACCTCTAAAGATTGTGATATTTATTATAATAAGATTACTCAATCACCACGTTTACAACGATGGTTGATTGATAATGAAGTAACGACTGTCATTTGCTGATAATACAAACCAGCCGTTATTGTGCTAATAGCGCTGGTTTATTTTTGATTGAGGATCCGCAATTGAAGAATAAGTGCATCGAGTTGACAGATAAACTGGCGGGTTAGCCAAAAATAGCCATAAATGCCTAAAGCGTTGGCTGTATCATCAGGCGATATTTCTTCGGCCATTGTTGATAGAAGTTCAATATTGGGTAACTCATCGATATTGACTAAATGACTATGATTAACCGATGCCAACTCTAATTGATTTAAAATAGTAATAATATGTTGTTGATACTGCTTTAGATCTGTCTGGGCTAATAATTGACGACGGCTAATATCTGAACTCCAGTGGGTTTCAATTAATTGCTCTGTAACACTAATTAATGTGCGTTGTATAGTAATAATGGTTCGATAATGGCCTGCTAATTTGTGTCTTTCTTTTTGCACGTTAGGTAATAGGATTATCATTTTCATATGGCGTTCTAATACTTCACGTTTCATCGAATTAAGTTGTTTAATACTGAGCATATGAGCTGAAGCGTGAGCTTGATAAAGCTGACGTAATGCGCGTAAATTTTGATTAAACAGTGTATTCCAACTGGTTACAGCACGAATAGGTAATAACAATGAAAAGGCAATCGCAATTAAACTACCAATTAAAATATTAGCCACGCGCCATAGCGCTACACTCACTTCTAAAGCGGTATCACCCTGATAAGAAACTATAATTAGCGTCATTACGGCTAAAAAGAAGAAATAAATATTTTTTCCATAAGATTTTAGTGACAGTAAAAAGACCCATGCCAGCATCCACACTGGAATCAGATAATTAAGCTGGTGGGGGAATAAAACCGTTAATAGTCCTAATAAAGCGCCTAATAAAGTACCGCCAATGCGTTGAAAACCTTTATAAACAATAGCTCCAGCATAAGGTTGCATCATAACGACGACTACGGTAACAGGCCCCCACATCGAATGCGGTACATGCACAATAGAATAAAAAGCGAGTGTAAAAGCAATAGCCAATGTTACCCGTAAAGCATGAGAGAATTGTGCATGCGATATTAATAATGCTTTAAGACGTAAATACATGGCGTAGCCTATAGCTATTTAATAAAAGAATATAAACATGAGTTATCTCGTATTTTTCCATTATTGTTATTATTCCGCAATAGAATAATAGCAACAGTGTTAGCGATGAATAACTTGGCGCGGGATCACCTCGATATTTGGCTCATAAGTCCCTTTTATTGCATTTAACGCAAGTGTTAACGCATGTTCAGCAATAAGCTCAAATTGTTGTGGTAATGATTGTATTTTATTAGGCAAAAAATCGAGCAGACGATTATCACCAAAAGTTGCTAAACAAGTGGTACTCATCAATTGAGGATTTTTAAGTAAGCAATCAAGTACGCCTTCAAATAAAGTATAAGACGTGGCTAAAATAGCATCAGGAAAACAGTCATTATCAATCCATTGTTGAACAATTTGTTGGCCGTTTTGCTGACTAAAATGTTCGCCATATTCAATGAGAGTTGTGATGGCGTTGGGATGACGATCTATAGCAGCGATAAAGCCTTGCTGACGTTCTTTAGATACCCCGAGTTCCGCTACAGCACCAACTAAGCCAATGCTATTGATCGGTTGAGTTAGTAGTGATTGGGTTAGCTGATAAGCACCTTCTAAATCTTCGCTAATGATTGATATAAAAAACTCATCATCTAACGCACGGTCTATAGCAATAACGGGTACACCATTAGCTTGAATTTTACGATAAAAATCATTATCGGCAGCTAATGCACTGGCCACAATTAACGCATCAATGCGGCGACTAAGCAGAATATCAGCAACCTTCATTTCAGTTTCAGGATCATCATCAGAACAAGAGATGATCATCTGATATCCAGCTTTACGCGCATTACGTTCAAGTAGCTTAGCGATTTTTGCGTAACTGGTGTTTTCTAAATCAGGAATAATGAGCCCAAGAGAATAGCTATTGCCGATACGAAGAGATGTCGCGGCATGATCGGGACGGTAATTATGTTGTTCAACAATTGCCATTACCTTATGTTGGGTTTTTTCGCTGATACGGTATTGTTTAGCTTTACCATTAATAACGTAACTAGCTGTAGTACGAGAAACCCCTGCAAGTTTTGCAATATCATCCAATGTCATGGTGTTTATCCGTTGTTTATTAATATAAAGGGAAGCTTAAAATTTGTTAATTAGGCTGTTCATTATTTAACTGAATCTAATTTTGTGCGCTTGATCATATATTCATATGGCGTATGCTTAACAACGTTTGCAATTCTAGCTGAAACGATTCAGTATGCAAGCTGAAAGGTTTCAGCAGAAATTAAATGTGCATTTATTGGGTTTAGAATGTTGTGTTAGCATAACATTTTTATTTTCCCCAGTGCTGAAACGATTCAGCTATTGATAAGAAAAGATTCCTATTGAAAACAGATAGGGCTTATCAATAGTTAATTAATGAATAGCACCATAAATAGCGATGATCTCACAGAGCATTGAATCGGAGAGTTAAATGTTATCACTGTCTAAAAATGATATTGCGATGCAACAAATCGCATCCAACAAACAAGACGCAATCAAATCGTTGGCAGCTGATCTTGAAGCAACAGGGTTAGTACAGACAGGGTATGTCAACGGCATGCTTGCTCGTGAACAACAAAATTCAACCTATCTTGGTAATGGTATTGCGATCCCTCACGGTACAACTGAAACCCGAGATTTAGTCAATCATACTGGCGTTAAAATTCATCATTTTCCGCAAGGTGTGCCATGGGGCAATGATCAAACAGCTTACATTGCGATTGGCATTGCGGCTAAATCAGACGAACATTTAGGTATTTTGAAACAGTTAACCAAAGTGTTATCAGCTGACGGTATCGAAGACAAACTACGCCATTGTGAATCAGAGCAAGCTATCATTGCGTTACTTAATGGTGATGAACAGCAAGAAGCTGAATGTAACCCTGAACTTATTTTGAAGCAGTTTCCCGCACTAGATTTATTACAATTAACGGCAGTTGCCGCAGGGTTAATTAAATACCAAGGCTTTGCTGATACAGCTACCGTCACTGATGCGATAAGTCAGGGTCCGACTTATTTAGGCCAAGGCTTGTGGTTAGTGAGAAGTAATAAGCAGGTTAAGCGTACTGCGATTGCTATTGTGACGCCTCAAGTACCTTTTGAAGAATTAGGTCATCCCGTTGCCGGTATGATTATGGTTGCGGCTAATAATAACGCTCATAAAGCTAACCTTGAGTATTTAACGAACTTGATCTACCAAGGGAAAGTTAGCCAATGGTTAGCATCATCAGCTGTTGAAATGGTAACCGCATTGACGCAAGTGAGTTTAGAGGGGCATCAAGCTACATTCGCAATTCGTAACCCTCATGGTTTACATGCTCGTCCAGGCGCAATGCTAGTTAATACGACCAAAAAATTCGATGCAGATATTCAAGTGGTTAATGTTACTAGTGGTAGTAAACCTGTTAATGCCAAAAGTTTAATGAAAGTCATTGGGCTGGGTGTGAAATGTGGTAATGAACTGCAATTTACTGCGCAAGGTAGTGATGCTGAAGCGGCCTTAACCGCTATTGGTCAGGCGATTGCTGATGGTTTAGGTGAGAAATTATAAAAGGACAGTACTGATGACGATTTCAACCAATAATTCAGAGACAAACAACATGCAACAAGTGCTAAAACCGAAAGTCGTGACTGTCACACTTAATCCTGCATTAGACCTAACCGGAAGCTTACAGACCATTTCGCTAGGCACTGTCAATGTGGTTGAACAAGGTAATCTACATCCTGCCGGCAAAGGTGTTAACGTCGCTAAAGTATTAGCAGAGCTTGGTGCTGATGTTACCGTGACTGGTTTGTTAGGTGCTGATAACCAAGAACCTTTTTGCCAACTGTTTGAGAAAATGGGCGCGACGGATAAATTTGTACGTGTCGCTGGTGCGAGTCGTATTAACGTTAAATTGGTTGAGAAAAACGGTCAAGTTAGTGACATTAATTTCCCAGGGGTTGCGGTTACAGCAGCCAATATTTTAGCGTTTGAAAAAACATTATTTGAGTTAGCGACAACCCATGATGTATTTGTGATAGCGGGGAGTTTACCGCAAGGGATCACTCCAGAAATGTGTGCTAATTGGTTAGAAAAATTACATCAATTAGGCAAGAAGGTGTTATTTGATAGCAGCAAGTCAGCATTAGATGCAGGCTTAGATGCTCATCCATGGTTAGTTAAACCTAATGATGAAGAGTTAGCCGAGTGGGCAGGACAAGTATTTGAAACCCCACAACAATGCATGGCTATTGCTGAAAAAATTGCAGCGAAAGGCATTACTAATGTCGTGGTATCACTGGGTGCGAAGGGTGTGATGTGGCTAAACCATGAAGGTTGGTTACAGGCTCAACCACCGAAAATGGACGTTGTCAGTACTGTTGGTGCAGGCGATACCCTTGTTGCTGGTTTGTGTTGGGGTGAGATCAATCAATGGTCAAAAACGCAGTCACTACAATTTGCTACTGCATTATCGGCTGTGGCTGTTACCCAAGTGGGTGTTGGCGTTGATGATATCAATAAAGTAAACAACATCGCTCAACAAGTCATTTTAACTCAATAACTTAATCGCATAATAATAAGAACGTGAAGCGATATTGACCAAGGTGTAAATATGAAAATTGCATTAGTAACAGCTTGTCCTAGCGGCATTGCAACCACCATTATAGCTGCAGGATTATTAGAAAAAGCCGCAGCAGAATTACAATGGCAAGCAAGTATAGAGTGCCAAACATCACTTAATAGTACTAAGATTTTGACACAACAGCAGATCGATGATGCTGAGATGATCATTATCGCAGCGAGTACAGCGGTTGATACTACTCGTTTTGTAGGTAAAAAAGTTTATCAAGCTGATATCACTGCTTGTTTTGAAGCGCCAAAAGTATGGTTAGCTGATGCTGTAACCCATGCACAATTATTAACAGAAGCAAGTGCGCCGTCTGTTACTGATGCAACTGACAATGCAGTTAAAAAGATTGTAGCTATTACTGCTTGTCCAACAGGGGTTGCTCATACCTTTATGGCGGCTGAAGCGTTGACAGAAGAAGGTCAACGTCAAGGTTATGACATTAAAGTTGAAACCCGTGGTTCTGTTGGGGCTAAAAATCAATTAACTGATGCTGAAATTGCGGCTGCAGATTTAGTTATTATTGCTGCTGATATTGAAGTCGATTTAGCACGTTTTAATGGTAAAAAACTTTATAAAACCAGTACTGGTTTAGCATTAAAGAAAACTAAATCAGAGCTTGAAAAAGCCTTTGCAACGGCTGCGGTATATAATCATTCCGGTAATACCAACGCACAAAATACAGATGCTAAAACAGAAAAAGCAGGCCCATATAAACATCTAATGACAGGTGTGTCTTACATGTTACCATTAGTCGTGGCTGGTGGTTTATCTATTGCATTATCTTTTGTCTTCGGTATCGAAGCCTTTAAACAAGAGGGTACGTTAGCCGCAGCATTAATGACCATTGGTGGTGGTTCTGCATTTGCGTTAATGGTGCCTGTATTGGCAGGTTTCATTGCGTTCTCAATTGCAGATCGTCCTGGTTTAGCGCCAGGTTTAATTGGCGGTATGTTAGCAAGTTCTACGGGCGCAGGTTTCTTAGGCGGTATCGTTGCTGGTTTCCTCGCTGGTTACTGTGCTAAGTTCTTAGTTGAAAAGATCAAATTGCCACAATCAATGGAAGCGTTAAAGCCGATTTTGATTGTGCCATTACTGGCGAGTTTAGTAACCGGTTTGGTCATGATCTACATTGTTGGTGGCCCAGTATCAGCAGCGATGGCAGGTTTAACCACCTTCTTAAATAACATGGGTTCAGCTAACGCAGTATTACTGGGCATTATCCTTGGTTGTATGATGTGTTTCGACTTAGGTGGTCCAGTAAACAAAGCGGCTTATACTTTTGGTGTTGGTCTATTAGCTTCGCAAACTTATGCGCCAATGGCAGCAGTTATGGCAGCAGGTATGGTACCAGCAATGGGCATGGGCTTAGCGACATTCCTTGCAAAACGTAAGTTCTCTAACAGTGAGAATGAAGCGGGTAAAGCTGCATTTGTACTAGGTATGTGTTTTATCTCTGAAGGTGCGATTCCATTTGCAGCTCGCGATCCAATGCGTGTTATTCCAAGCTGTATGATTGGTGGTGCATTAACGGGTGCATTATCAATGTTGTTTGGCGCAAAACTTATGGCACCACACGGCGGCTTGTTTGTATTGCTCATTCCAAACGCAATTTCACCAGCGTTACTTTACTTAGTTGCTATTGCAGCGGGTACGATAGTAACAGGCGTATTGTATGCATTCTTAAAGCGTCCTGAAGAAGGCTCTATTGCCGCTCAAACGGTAGCTGCTAAAGCTTAATTAACAGCTACAAATTATTAATTAAAAGCCGACTTAATTGTCGGCTTTTTTATGGGGAAAGGGAGGGAATAGGTTATAAGGGACGAGGGAGTAACAAGAGGGCATTAAAATTCCAAACAGTGAATACAAAACCCATCCGTCATTCCCTACAGTGAGGTTACGAACGCCGATAGGGAATCTAATTACAGCACGTTGAATCGTTATTATTTTTGCGAGATGTATTTCTTTATGTATATAAGAAAGATAGACGCCATATCGTACCTTTTATACTGTTAATACATACAGAAATTAGTATTAGTAAAAAAGTGGCAACTAAAAGGCAGATGCTCGATTTTGTGACTTCTATCGGGTAACCAATGTAATAATGCTTTTGATGTATAATGCTTTTTTATAATGACGAATGAAATACGGGCGCAGGTTCAAAGAACAAATTCGGGCAAGTTGTTAATATAATAAGTTGTTATGTATCAGGAGAACTTGATGAGTATCGAAGAAAATCTATTTAAGACGGAAGAAGAAAAAGAGATGGCTGCCGGTATCGTTAAGTCATTCATTAAATCTGTAATTGGATATGGTGGCGTCGATATAAAAGGTTTATCGGATGAGGAAGCGTCCGTTAAAATAAAAGAGTACTTAGAGGAATTTCTTAACTCTGAACAAGAGATTAATATGATTATTGATCATAAAGACAGCTTGTTGGAAGAAGCTAGGAGATTAGTCTCAGAAAATAAAACAGACTTAGCTTTAGTGACGTATGCGACTTGGTGGGAACATTGGATTAATGGTGTCTTAGAGTCAAAACTGTACCGCAAGGAAATTACGGGCAAAGAGTTTAAGCAGGTTATTACTTCTCTCAACAATCGCGCAAAAACATCCTGGTTTCTCAAACTCATTGAGTTACCACCATTTGATAAGACACATTTAGAAGTGATGACTAAGCTAGCAGAAAAGCGTAATAGCTTTGTCCACTATAAATACCCAGTGGATATCGGTGAAAGCGAGAACCTAACAGAGTTTTTTGAACAAGTAGAAAATTCGATTCTTTATTTCATAGACTACGAATATATCCATATATTCCAATCTAAGCCAGACTTTGACTTCTGATACATAACAAACTGTTGAAGAGTGATTCGCAACGCGTGGCATTTTTACTATGCGTTGGTTTTAGTGATTAAGGTGGTATGCGGAAGCCTCGGTATTGCGTAGCTCACACCTTAACAGGGCGTTATGCACTAGTGTTTTTCGATATCAGAGGTGTAAATTGGAATTACTTTTTAATAATTACTTATCAGAATTTATTGCAGTTTTATCTATTACTGTTTTGACTATTATTATCCCTGGACCAGACTTTTTCATCGTTGTCCGTAATAGTCTAGCTTACACAAGACGTTCCGGTATTTTTACTACCCTAGGTATCTCTTTTGCAGTTTAGATCCGTGTTATATACACTCTTGCAGGTATCGGACTTATTTTGTCCAACTCTATTGTTTTGTTCACTATTGTAAAATATTTAAGGGCTGCTTATTTAATGTATTTAGGTTGGCAGTGCTTAAAAAGAAAACCTTTAAACTCTAAACAATATATTAAGCAAGAGATAAAAATTTCAGATTATTCTTATTTCAAGATGGGGTTATTAATAACGCGTTAAATCCTAAAGCAACTTTGTTCTTTCTGAGTTTATTTACTCAAGTTGTAAGTGTTGAAACTCCTTTTGAGATTCAGATTATTTATGGTGCTACAGTCTCCTTATCTTGTTTAATTTAGTTTAGTTGCTCAGAAAAGCGTTAAAAATACCTTTGAATTTATTCAATATTATTTTGAAAAACTCATGGGGGTAGTGTTAATTACTTTCGGTATAAAAGTAGCGTGGGCATCGAAGTAAGCGCATAACAAGTTGCTTAAATGGACTTGTAACTTGTGTGATTAACACTGCTCGTTATTGCTGCACACATTAACTCCCCCCTTAAGTGGCGTTATAGTCAAGGAGATAAAATGGAACTTATTTACCTAGAACGTACAGATGAGCTATATCAAGATGCATTAGATCTACGCTATGACTTGTTCTTTAGAACTCCCGGCCTTCCGCGAAAAATAATGTTTGATGAGCTTGAAAGTAGCAGCTTTCATATTGCAGCAGTAGATAATAACTCATTGTGTGCATATGGTAGATTAAGCGAGGAAAGCCCTCGAATATTTAAGATTTCGCAGATGGTCGTCCGCCCAAACATGCAAGGTCAAGGCTTAGGTACTCGCGTTCTAACAAAACTGACACACGAAGCTCTCGCAAAGGGAGCAGATGAAATATATTTAAATGCTAGGCTTCATGCCGTATCAATGTATGAAAAGTTGGGCTTTAAGACTTCAGGTCAATCTTATGTGGCTAATAGCACAGGCGTTCCTCATATCAAGATGATCAGGCGCGTCTAAATTGTCTATAACACGACTTAAAGACGGATTTTCATACCTGATATTTTTGTGCTAAAACAAAGGGAAGCCATAACCTTGCACATCAACTATGCGGTATTAAAATTGATCTTGTTATTATATTAAAATACTCACTAAAAATTCTGATAGTGACTGTAAAACCCATCCCGTCATTCCCTACAGTGAGGAACGAACGAGATAGGGAATCTATTATTAACGTGTTGTATCTTATTGTTTTCCACTCGTACCATTGATGGCCGATACGGAGAATAGCTCACGGTTATTTTATTACTGACTAATTTTGATATTAGATGTTGGAATTGAACAACAGGCTAATACCATTCCTTGTTGTTTATCATGATCATTTAATGCTGTGCTTGGTTGTTGTAAGACTTCCCCTTCAATGACTTTAACCTTACAACGGCCACATAAACCGGCACGACAACCGTTTTTTATGGGTAAATCTGCGGCTTCAATTTGATCAAGTAAGCTAGCCTGGTTATGTCCAGTAAATTGTTGTTGATTAAATTGGATGTTAATTGAGTGCTGTTGTTCAGGTACTGCTAATTGTTGACTAAATTGCTCTTGGTAAAAGTGAGCGGCAGGTAACCCCTGATTTATTAACAACTCTTGTGTTGTTTGGCTAAAGCGTGCATTACCACAGACATAGGCATGATAGTTGGCGAGGGATTGAAGTGACACAAAGTGCTCAGCACAGATACGGCCACAAAAAGAATGAGTCGAATCCTGTTGTTGGGTTAAACAGATAAATATTTTTATTTCTGGATGCTGGCGTTCTATTGCTGCAAGTTCAGTGGCAAATGGAATATCAGCCTGTGTTCGACAGTAATGATAAAAAATGAGTCCCTGAGTGTTTTTTTCGGCGATCAAGCTACGTAGCATCGACATCATCGGTGTGATTCCACTGCCAGCAGAGATGAGCAATGTATTTTGTTCTTTTTGTGGTTCGAGATAAAAACTCCCTGATGGCGTATCACTCCATATGTTGTCACCGACCTGTAAATTATCATGAAGCCAATTAGAAACCATGCCTTGATCAACTTTTTTCACAGAAATAGTGTAATGCTGGTGTGTTAGCGGTGATGATGAAAGGGTATAGCAACGCTCAAAAATCTGATTATTGATCGAGATATGAATAGGTAAGTATTGCCCCGGAGAGTAAGAGGCTAAAGTTTTTTTTTGCTGCGCTTTAAAAGAAAAAGAAACAAAATCCTTTGCGATGGGCTCACGTTTGATACACGTTAAAGCGATACGTCGATCTTTATATTGCTCTGGTGTGCGATATGATAATACTTCAACGCTATCACCTTGATGTATGATTCCTTCTTTTACGACGATAGCATTCATACCAAAATTAACATTTGTTGGGATTGCATTGTCAGAACGAAAGGTCATCAGTGTTGCAAGCGGTTCGTTATTGACGGCTTTTTGTGCAGTTTGAGGGTCGTAGTTGACTAATACACAACGGCTGCATGGTGCTTTAATTTCAAGCTCTACTTCGCCAATTCGAATTCTTTTCCAACTATCTTCTGCAAAAGCTTCAACACCTGAAACGACTAAGTTGGCACGAAACTTATCTATTGAGTGAATTTGTTGGGTACGTGCATTAAGGTTATCTAAAGATGCTTCAGAGATAATCATGACTGGAAAATTATCAGCAAAACTGACCTTTACTTGTGCTTTTCCTCCTGTTCTTTGACTTTCAATGCCGTTATACAGTAATTGTGCCGGTTGGCCTATAATCTCACTAACCCATTGATTTGCTTCTTCTGATGTTGTGTAGGCTTGAAAGGAATCATTCCATACGGCAGTTGATGTTTGTGTCTGCGTTAATTGTGTAAAATCCAAAGATAGTGGTGCTTTATTTGGAAAATTAAACAGTAAACCATGAGGTTGAATAACAGTAGTGAGCTGAAGTAATTGAGGATAACGTCGAGAGGTGATCATTGAACCATCAGTTAATGCGATCATAAAACGACGATCAATATCAATACCTGCGGATTTGACGATAGCGTGAGATAAAGAGAGTTTTTGAGTTGATTTAATAGGGTATATATTAATTTGAGAAAGCATTTTATTCACTGAGAATATCATCCTATGAGGTTAAATCGATACTTATTGGTTGAATAATGGAATTTCAGTGTTAGTGAAATGTCAGCTAATGACTGTTTATTAGTAAACTGTCTGTTTTTAGTGATTAAATGGGCGAAAAAGTGGATCTTATAATAGCTAGTGGTTTGTTGCTTTTATAAACCATTCTCTGTTGATTTTTTCTGGTTTTTATTAATTTTGTACTTATATGAAATTATATTGTTAGTTTGCA
This sequence comes from Photobacterium kishitanii, assembly GCF_003026355.1. Lineage (GTDB taxonomy): Bacteria > Pseudomonadota > Gammaproteobacteria > Enterobacterales > Vibrionaceae > Photobacterium > Photobacterium kishitanii. Next base: position 67,830 of record NZ_PYON01000011.1, read on the forward strand.
TATAAATGTAGAAGTTATATGTGGAAAAGAATTGCTTGATGGTCAGTGTTATAATAATCCAGAATAATGTTAATTTATTAAACATTACTAAGAGTAATTTAAACACAAGGTATTTTATGTTTTCAGTGAATGACTATTAAGAATAGAAAATATGAGCTCGCGCTTTTAAGTGACATTTATTGATGTAATGATTTTTATTTTTTAAATCGTGATAAAGGAATATTTGGGTTGTATTTATATCACTTTCTACATTGTTTTATTCTTATTTAATAATTTACAGTGAAGGTTTATTTGGTTGAGTGTTATTTAGGGTAAGGTTATACCATTTTATTATTTCAGGTGTTGATGTTTATTATTAGTCGGGTAAATTCGTTTAACTGATTTCATTTATACAATATTCAATAATAACTAATTTTATATTGATTCAGCTATCAATTTATTATTTTAAAGCTTGCACGAAAAAGATGACACCTTAATAATCGGCTGATTTTTTATTTTAAGGTATTGATATGATTAACTCTTGTCCTCCGCATTGTGGAACACCGACATACTTAAGTGATACATATTGCCCTATTTGTGGTGATACTCTCGATGAAAAGCGTGCGTTGAATAATGTGCAAGACTTGTACCCAGATGCTTTTAATAGGCTTAAAGCACATTATCCAAATGCACAGTTAATTACTGGCCAAATTACTAAAACGCATTTCTACAAGCGAACAAAGCATACCAAGAATAATACTAATAGTTGTGCATTATGGTTTCTGACGGTTGAAAGTACTGATGGTATTCAATATCGATTTAATGTTGATGCTGAGAATAAGATCCTTGTTAACTTGAAAGTCGGTGATGTTATCACGTTTTCTGAACCTTACGCGGTTAAGGTACCAATGGTGCGTGATAATAATACCCCAGATGCGATCACCAATGATATTTTGCTTGATGCTGTTGTTTTACATACTGGTGAGGGACAGTTTTTACAACATGTGGGTATTCACCAACCGATTAATCCAATCGAGAAAATCATTACATACTATTTTTTTGCTCTTCTTTTTGCGGTGATTTTGGGTGGGTTTATTACATTGGCACCACACGGTCTTAATTTTTTCAAAGGAAATTTTTGGATATCGGTACTGCTCATTGGGGCGCCTGCCTGGTACTTTTGCCATCGTAAGCACCGTGAATTTTCTCAGGTGTTTGAAGATGAAAAACGGGTATATCAGTCATTCCTTGATATTTTGCCATTGATGCAAGGTGTTAGTTTGACGGATCTAGGCTATCACCAGAAAGTACGTCCAAAGGGGAATGATGACATATTATGTGACTATTGCGATCATCGCTTATCTACGCAAGCACATTATTGTCCTCATTGTGGAAAATCTCAGCACAATAATGAAACGGATGTCGATACTGTGATAGTTGATGCCATGGTGGCGTCTCATGATGGTGAGCTGGGGGCGGAAAGTGCGTTAATGACAGCGCCTAGCGGGGAGAATGTCGTTACAACAGAGAATATTGTTATGGCACACGCTGCCACGGCAACTCTGGCTGTTGAACCATCGGTTACCGTTAATCCTCGCCGAAATGTTATGGATGTCATTCATGCCAAAATGGCCGAGTTTCGTTACGATCATGAAGATAAGATAATATATCGACATGCTTTGGTTCCTAATGAAGAACTTAAAGTGACGGCTTGGTGTTACATGGCGCGAGTGATTGAGCGTGAAGCGAGTGTGGATATTAATCGTACTTCGGTGACGACGACGACGACTCGAACCGATCGTTATGGTGATAAAGATACCAGTATCTCTACTCATCATACGCGTGATGTTAGTTTCAATTCAAAATTGTTGATGCGTACCGAGCTGGGTCATGAATTTGAGTTGTGGTTACCCGAAAAAATGCGCAGTTATACTGATGTGGGTGACATCCTGATGGTGGAGGGAGTGAAACTTGAGGACAAGTCTGGTAAATCACACTATTACAACCCACATTATTTAAACATGACGAAAAAACGATATAACCGTGAGGGTTCAAATCTTGGTAGTTATAGGAATAAACCGATTTTACCTCAACTGATTCAGCTTTCTTTAGCTCTAATCTGTCTATGGGGATTTATTGAAATTGAACCGCAGATGTTGGCGATATTTCATCAGTGGGCGTGGAGTAGTGCGCTTATTAATCACTTAGGTTATACCATTTTTACGGCGTTACTTACCTTTGTTCCTTATATGCTGTTCTGTATCGTGATCAAGTGGCTGGATTCCCGTTCTCGTGATTGGTACAAAAATGAAGCTATAAGGATATATCAGCCAGTGTGGGCATTAAGAGATAAAGCGCTAGATGATATTGATGAACTACATGATTTGTTTACAAAGCTAAACTGATCGTCACTATATATGCCAAGTGTACTAAAGGTATAACAAAGTAATCTGTACGATACTAATGGCACTCATTGTTTAGAGTGTCATTGGTTAAAGAATTAAGTTAATAACAAATTTGTATTTCGTTTAGTCGGTATTATATGCTTGGAAAGGTTGTAAGTTTAAGCAAACATCAAAGCAGAAAAGAGAAGCGGATCCTTATCTTTTCTGCTTTAATTTCACATTACTTATTTGCTACACTTTTTAAATAAGCTAAGATTTCATCCTTCAGTAAAAGCTTTTCTTTTTTTAATTTATCAATTTCTACTTCATCAAAACCATCTTTTGACGTCATTTTTTCAATTTCAACATCTAATTCATTATGCTTCTTGTATAAACGGTCAAAAGCAATATCTTTACCTTCTAATGAATCGATTAATGCGCTGTATTCTGTAAACATGATTTTATCCTCATAATTAGTATGTCTTAGTTATACGCATTATCTGAATGAAAAATAAGAGATATTTTACTCTATTTATGAAAACGAATTTTACTTTTTACGACTATTGAAATAAAACTTGGCAGCCATAATATTGCAGGTTTTGACAACAATGTTTATGCTCATCTCAGATATATTTATATTAGGATTTAATGTTACGTGATACGGTAAGTACCCTCATGAATTGAAACAATGCGTATTAGATCTATTTTGAGGACATAATGCAATTATCAAAGAAACAAGCTGGTGTATTTAAAGGTATGGCGTTGGCAATGCTAATTTCTATTATTGTCATATCGCTAGCAATTTTTTTAGATCCTTTTCATTATTCGACTATTGATCAACTATCACAAAAATTGACGGTATTAGGGCTTTCTTTGATATTACCGACATTATTTTTACTCGTTTCAATTGGACGATTAGCAAAGTTTAGATTTTTTAGCCCAGAAGATATTGATGGCAGCGGGTTAACCTCGGCTACAAGTGAAGCAACTGTTTTACAAAGCTTACTTCAAAATACCTTAGAACAAATTGTTATCACATATGGTGTATATACTGCTTGGTGTCTATTAATGCCGGCGTCTTGGTTATCAGTTGTACCTTTGTGTTCAGTGTTATTCGCTATTGGGCGTATATTCTTTTTTAGAGGTTATAGCCAAGGTGCTCCAGCAAGAGCGTTTGGTTTTGCATTAACATTTTACTCAACAGTGCTAATGTTTTTGGTGCTTGTAATATATCAATTGATGATCGTTATTAGCTAAAATCTTACCTATGACTGATTATTATTAGAACAGGGTGTCATTGACATTGTTTTTATGACTGCCTATACCTAATAAACAGGGATGAATAATGGGTGGAATATATGACAAGTCTAAAGTCAGTGATTAAAAATATTATTCCTCCATGGGTTGTCACATATAAAACCGCTGAAAAGGGGATTTTATTAACCTTTGATGATGGCCCTGATCCAGATATAACGCCTCTCATATTAGACTTGCTTGAGCAATATCGAATCCATGCTGTTTTTTTTGTGCTAGGTAAGCAAGTGGTAAAGTACCCTAAAATTATTCAACGCATCGTTGCGAATGGACATTGTATTGGTAATCATTCTTTTAGGCATAAAACTGCAGATGAGTTGAGTTTTGGTGATTATTCTGATGATCTCAATAAATGTCAGAATATTTTGAAACCATTTATTACGTCAAGCCCAACATTATTTCGCCCACCTGAAGGTAGACTTTCATTTTTGGTTTGGTTTGTCATTAAATATCATCGTATGCAGGTGATGCTATGGTCGATTGAGTCGGGGGAGTGGGGGAAATATTCTCATGAAAGTGTCGATCAAATGTTCGACCGTTTAGTTAGTGATATTAAACCACATGATATTGTTCTTATGCACGATAATAGCCGTAAGGTTTTATTATTACTAGAAAAACTATTGCCGGTGTTAGTTGAGAAGGGAGATGAATTTATTAATCCCAAACAGGCTTTCCCGTATTTACATCATCATTAACTGAACAGTACTGGTATGTATCAGTTAGAGGTTTTATCTCAACAAGACTTAAAACAAGCGCTTTGTTTACCTAAAGAGGTGCAGCAGGCCTTTATTTTAGGCCAAACTGTTATAGATAACTGTTTTAGATATTCAGTCTTGCAGTGGGAAGAGCATTGCACTGAATGTGCGATGCCTGCCTGTTATAAGACATGTGATCTGTATGAACCGCGTCGTGATGGTCATTGTCGTCGGTTTGTGAAAGGTATTGTTCCTCTTTCAATTGCTGAGCGTCAATATCCGGTAGTTCAAGTTGACTTCAAACGTTGGGGGGCATTGATGTCAACATCATATATTGGCGTATTTGAACCTCAACAAGCCGATATTATTAATCGCAAGGCATCACGTGCTGAATATATTGCTCAACATACTGAATTTTCAGATGGATTATCTATTGCTGGACGACGGGGTATTGTTGTTCGAATGGCGACTCGGTATAAAAATTATTTAAGTCAGTCTATGATACCTAAGCAATGTGCGGATGCTTTTCTCATTGAAATATATTGTGAAACGAAAATAGATTTGAGCATTGTTATTCGGGCTATAAAAGGTAAATTGAATAAGATCCCATTTCAATATCGTCTACAAAAAGCGGCGGGTTATCATCAAGTTTTTATACCTTTTAAAAGTATTGCTCCACATGTTGATTTTCAAGAAATGCACTTTATTAATATTATTCCTAATAGAAGTGAAGCCGAAGAGGTGGACCCATTAACTGTTGTCTTTGGATTTGTCGGCTTTATTCAGCAGAGCCCTCAGTTACAAGAAAGAATATCGTTAGATGCATTACCAAATAAATCTATTAAAGTATTAGTTTGGGATTTGGATAATACATTATGGGATGGGGTTCTTGTCGAAGATGGCGCAGATCGGATTCAACTGAAAAAAGGTATAACTGAGGTTATAAAAACCCTCGATGCTCGTGGCATTGTTAGTTCGATTGCCAGTAAAAATGATCATGATATAGCTTGGGCGCATCTTAGCGCGTTAGGGCTTGCTGCATATTTTGTTTTTCCTGAAATTAATTGGGGGCCTAAAAGCCAATCAATTCAACGAATAGCTGAAAATTTTAATGTTGGTAAAGACACTATTGCTTTTATTGATGACTCCGCATTTGAAAGAAATGAAGTAAAGAACATACACCCTGAAGTAAGTATTTTTAAACATAGTGATTATATGACGTTAACTGAATTAGCGGCATTTAGTCCCCAGACTTCATCGGAATCAGCATTAAGACGTTCTTTTTATGTTGCTCAACAAAAACGATCAACAGTGCGCTGTGGTTTTGATGGGGAATATGGTGAGTTTATAAAGACGTGCAATATACAATTACAGATTAGATGCGCGCAACTGACATTTATCGATCGGATCCATGAATTAGTACAACGAACTAACCAAATGAATTTTTCAGCTACACGCTATGATCGTGAAATGTTGATGCAATTAATTCAAGATCAATCAGTAGCAACATTTTTTTTAAACGCAACGGATAAGTTTGGTGATTATGGAACGGTTGGTTTTTGTATCATTGATTTGAATCAGCGTCGAGTAACGGATTTGATGTTCAGTTGTCGTATTCAATCTAAACGGGTGGAACATGCTTTTTTAGGTTGGCTGTTAAATACGGCTTATTTGTCGGGATGGGATTGTTTACACGTTGAATATAAAGCGACAGCAAAAAATAGCCAATCTGAAAAAGTATTCTCTGATCTAGAATTTAAAAAAATCACTCAGCACCAAGGTGTAGCTGTTTACAGTAAAGAAACAACGAATGAGGATGTCAGTGATTATTTTATAACCATTGACGCGCCTAATATTGTTTTTACTGATCGTTAATCCTACGTTTTATATTATAGCTAACATAGTTGTATCGCTTTTTTTACTTTTAATTATTATGATAGCAATGATGATTATTGAGGCTAGGGAATGGCGACATTATTTTTTAAATGTCTATTGGGTGCCGCAGCAGTATTACTGATTGCGTTATTATCGAAAAGTAAGAGCTTTTATATTGCAGGATTAGTGCCTTTGTTTCCGACATTTGCATTAATTGCCCATTATATAGTGGGCTCAGAGCGCAGCATGGAAGATCTTCGTATGACAGCCTTATTTGGATTGTGCTCGTTAATACCTTATGCCGGATATTTAATGGCAGTGTATGTCTTGAGTTATTATTATAACTTAACCGCAACGTTATCGTTAGCAACGGTGGTATGGTTAGGTTGTGCTGGATTATTGTTAGTTGCGTGGACGCGTTGGAGTCCATTACTGATTGCTAATTCGCTTTAATAATGACGATCGCCATCTTAATGTCTTGCACTAAGATGGCGATGTTGTATTAGTTACGCAGATTTAGGCTTGCGTGTGCCGCGTGGAATACCGGTATCACGATCAGTGATTGGTTTACGGTTTCTTGGCTTCTTTGCCTTTGGTTTATCTGTGCTTGGTGTGTTGCTACGCGGCTTATCATTGCGACGTGGCTTACCATCAGTACTATTTTTATCTTCAGGTTTATTGTATTTAGGTTTGAAGTTTAAAATAGAAATAGGCACTTCTTTTGTTGGTACAAAGCCTTCAATTTCTTTACGAACGATTAAGTGACCTAATAGACGCTCAATCATGCATAAGTTTTTAAAGTTATCGCGTGATACAAATGAAATCGCTTCACCTTTAGATCCTGCTCGACCAGTACGGCCAATACGGTGAACATACTCTTCTGGTGGGAAGGGGAGATCATAGTTCACTACGCGGGTTAACTCATCAATATCTAGACCACGAGCAGCAACACCGGTTGCAATTAAGTATTTCACTTTACCCGCTTTAAAATCGTCTAAAACTTGTGCGCGTGCGCCTTGACTACGACCACTATGAATAGCTTCAGCAGCAATACCACGTTTTTCAAGTTGGCTAACTAATTTCGCTGCACCATGCTTTGTTTCAATGAAGATTAACGCCTGATCCCATTGTTGCTCATTAATTAAATGGCTTAATAGGGATGACTTCATGTCTTTATCGACAGTGATCAGACACTGATCAATTTTAGGTTGTGATGCTTCATCTTTGGCAACACTGATCTCAACTGGATTACGAACTGCTGTTTTTGCCAGTAAACGCACTTGAGCAGATAGCGTTGCTGAGAACAACATGTTTTGACGATCAAGAGGCAAGCGTTCGATGATCTTATTAATGTCTTCGATAAAGCCCATATCTAACATACGGTCGGCTTCATCAAGCACTAAAATTTCAATGGCATCGAAATGAATAGCACGTTTAGTGTACATATCCAATAAGCGACCTGGCGTTGCAACCAGAATATCAACACCCTCAATAAGGCGGCGTTTTTGTGGTTCGTAATCGACACCACCGTACATTGCCATAGAGGTTAAATTGGTGTGTTTGCTGTATTGGGCAATATTTGCCTCAACCTGAACAGCAAGCTCACGTGTTGGCGCGAGAATTAAAGCACGCACTCGTTTAGCTCGTACTTGCTGACCATCATCAAGCATTTGCAGAATTGGAAGCACGAAACTGGCTGTTTTACCTGTACCTGTTTGTGCTGCTGCAAGTAAATTTTTGCCGGTTAGTGCCACCGGAATGGCTTTTTCTTGAATCGGCGTAGGAGTGGTGTAACCCATATCGGTTACTGCTTTAACGATAGCGTCGCTTAATCCAAGCTTAGAGAAAGGCATGTAGAATCTCAGATAAATAAATCAAATAACGGCTCTCCCTAGTGTTAGGGTAACAGCCGACGAACAATAATGCGGATTATAGCACGGGCGACATTAGCTCATTATATTATTTCGTATTAAGCCTCGGCGAACATTTTTACACAGTTTGCCAAACTGCCTAATTTCATCAAACTGTGGAGTAACCCCACGTTCAATCGCGTGCTCCCAATAACTGACTTCAGTATCGACTAACTCTAATAATTTTTTAGGACAGCCAATGCATTTGTTATCAGGACCACAAACAAAGGTTTCAGGATCATAAAGTGGAAATGCCTGCTTAACATCGCTTAGAAGTTGACGCATGGCTGTTTGACGATCAGGTTTTTTATTCATGGTGTGTATGTACCTGTGCTAAATCAGTATTCTAATTAAGCACAGTGTAAATAACCATATTTATATTATATCTGATATCACTTGATCTTTATTTGGTTGAATTAACACATGTTTCTTTTTAATCCGCTCATTGATAGTAGTCGAGTTGATATTTCTTCAACGGATAATGACGAGGTGTTTAAATAAGGTATGGCTTCACGGCGAAACATAGCTTCCACCTTATGCAGCTCGTCTTGACATTGTTCTAGGCTGGCATATTCACTGTCAGCAAAACGCTCATTTCTAATTGCAACTAATCGTTCGATATCTATCGTCAGACCAAAAGTTTTAAAGCGGTAAGGCTCAATAGCTTTGGGGAGTTTTAATGCTGACATATCATCGGCAATGAAAGGATAATTGACCGCACGTAACCCAAACTGCATTGCTAGATATAAGCTCGTGGGGGTTTTACCACAACGAGACACGCCTAATAAAATAATATCGGCTTGCTCTAAGTGGTTGAGTGATACGCCGTCATCATGAGCTAGAGTATATTCAATTGCTGCAATACGATCATGATAACTAGCAGAGTCTTTATTTATGCTATGTGAACGCTGTAATTGTGGTGTTGCTTTCATGGCTAAATCACGTTCTAAAGGTTCAACTAAGACCTTCAGGACATCATAAAAAAGCGCATCAGCTTGCTCTATGATCTGTTTTATTTCAGGTACAACCACAGAATAAAACACGAGAGGTTGTACGCCATACTTTTCATTTGATTGATTGATAAGGTTTTTTACTTGTTTAGCGCGTTCAATTGACTCAACAAAAGGCAGGGTTGTTTGTTTAATATCGAGTGAAAATTGACCTAAAACGGCATGGGCGAGAGTCTCTGCCGTTATCGCTGTACCGTCTGAAATGTAAAACACGTCACGAAAATTGGTTTTATTTTGCATTGTATGTTGAATCCTTCAAAAAAAGTTGCAATTCTGTGCTTCATAGGAATAGCGAAGAGATACGTTAACATAAAATGGCATATCTTTAACACCGTCCACGCAAACGATTGCTGGTGTCGCTCGTTTTAGCTAATGATCAAGGAGAACTACCGTGCAGCAGAATGTTATTTGGTACAGTGATCTATCAATGAATGATGTTGATAGAGTTGGTGGAAAAAATGCTTCCCTGGGTGAGATGGTAGCAAATTTGTCTAATGCCGGGGTGAAAGTCCCTAATGGTTATGCGACAACCTCCTATGCTTTTAATCAATTTTTACAAGCTAATGGATTAAGCCAACGTATTTACGCTTTGTTAGATACACTTGATGTTGATGATGTGAATGCACTAAAACAAGCGGGTGCAACTATTCGTAATTGGGTACTTGAAAATCCATTACCAGCAGCGCTAGAAGATGATATCCGTACTTGTTACCAACAACTCGGAGAAGGTGATGAGATGCTATCTGTTGCGGTCCGTTCATCTGCAACAGCTGAGGATTTGCCTGATGCATCGTTTGCTGGACAGCAAGAAACATTTTTGAATGTACGCGGTATAGATGCAGTTATTGAAGCAACTAAGCATGTATTTGCTTCACTATTTAATGATCGTGCAATCTCATACCGAGTTCATCAGGGCTTTGATCATGAAGGCGTAGCATTATCTGCTGGCATTCAACGAATGGTTCGTTCTGATAAAGCATCCTCTGGCGTGATGTTTACATTAGATACTGAGTCAGGTTTTGATCAAGTTGTCTTTATTACTTCTTCATGGGGACTTGGCGAAATGGTCGTTCAGGGAGCTGTAAACCCTGATGAATTTTATGTCCATAAACCAACCTTAAAGGCAGGAAATCCAGCGGTTGTGCGCCGTACGATTGGCTCTAAACTTATTAAGATGGTTTACGCTGATGGTAAAGATCTTGGGACACAAGTTGAAATAACCGACACGACGGCTGCAGAACAAAGCCAGTTTTCATTAACTGATGCTGAAATTATGGAGCTGGCCAAACAAGCGCTGATTATTGAGCAACACTATGGCCGTCCAATGGATATTGAATGGGCAAAAGATGGTAATACCGGTGAGTTATTGATTGTTCAAGCACGCCCAGAGACAGTACGTTCGCGTGATGATCAACAAGTAATGGAACGTTTTCATCTTAATGATCAGGGACAAACCTTGATTGAGGGACGTGCGATTGGGCAACGCATTGGTAGTGGTCCAGTACGAATTGTGTCTGATTTATCACAGATGGATCAAGTACAGCAAGGTGATGTGCTGGTGGCTGATATGACCGATCCTGATTGGGAACCGGTAATGAAAAAAGCGTCAGCGATTATCACTAACCGTGGTGGGCGTACTTGTCATGCTGCTATTATTGCGCGTGAATTAGGTATTCCTGCTGTTGTCGGTTGTGGTGATGCAATGGCACTTCTACAAGACGGCCAAAATGTAACCGTATCTTGTGCACAAGGTGAAACGGGATATGTTTATGATGGCATTCTTGAATTTGAAGTACGTCGTTCTGAGGTAGAACAATTACCAACATTGCCACTAAAAGTGATGATGAATGTGGGTAATCCTGATCGTGCATTTGATTTTGCGTGTATTCCTAACGAAGGTGTTGGCCTCGCTCGGTTAGAATTTATCATTAATAAAATGATAGGTATTCACCCGAAAGCGTTACTGAATTATGATCAGCAAAGTGTCGAAATAAAGGCTGAAATAGACAAGCGAATTATCGGTTATGCAAATCCAGTTGAATTTTATATTGAGAAATTAACGGAAGGTATCTCAACATTAGCAGCAGCATTTTGGCCTCAGCGAGTGATTGTGCGGTTGTCAGACTTTAAATCAAATGAATACCGTAATCTTGTTGGTGGCGTAAATTATGAGCCAACAGAAGAAAATCCAATGCTAGGATTCCGTGGAGCATCTCGCTATATCGCGCCACATTTCCAAGATTGTTTTGCACTTGAATGTGAAGCGATAAAGCGCGTTCGTGAAAAGATGGGATTGAAGAACGTAGAAATTATGATCCCATTTGTGCGTACTGTCAGTGAAGCTGCATCTGTGATTGACTTATTGGCTAAATTTGAACTGCGTCGCGGTGATAATGGTCTTAAAGTGATGATGATGTGTGAATTACCTTCAAACGCGATTTTGGCTGAAGAGTTCCTTAAATACTTTGATGGTTTCTCAATTGGTTCTAACGATATGACTCAGTTAACACTTGGTTTAGATCGGGACTCTGGTGATATTGCGCATTTATTTGATGAACGTAATGATGCTGTGAAAGCGATGCTATCGTTAGCCATCAAAGCAGCCAATAAAGCGGGTAAATACGTAGGTATTTGTGGTCAAGGACCATCAGATCATGAAGATTTTGCTCGTTGGTTAATGGATCAAGGTATTGATTCAGTGTCATTGAACCCTGATACGGTATTAGAAACATGGACCTTTTTAGGTAAGCCTCACTAAATTGATGCTTAAAATAATACGGTAAATAAATATTAAGCCTGACTTTTATGTCGGGCTTTTTTTACGTTCTTTGCTACGCTTAATAAATACTATTATGAAACTGATGGTACTAAGTTTTACTTATAGCATTAGCAAGGATGAAAACATGATTAAAAATATAACGACAATATTCTATGTTGTAATTCTATTTTTTATCGGCTTAACAAAAGCTTATGCTAGTGAACGTCTGCATCAATGGGTGATAGATAGCACTTGGTTACAGCAGCAAATTATTCAACAACAGCCAATTATTATTTTTGATGCTAGAGATAAAGACCTGTATCAGCAAGGGCATATAAATACTGCAATTAATTTTCCTACTGCATTAACCTATGTTGAAATTAATAATGCTTATTATGTGAAAAATATCAAAAAAATAGCGCCATTATTACAACAAAAAGGAGTAACGATCTCACAACAAATCATTATTTATGATCAAGGCGATCTCAAAAATGCAGCGCGTTTATTTTGGGTGTTAGAATTATACGGTATTAAAAATATTGCTATTCTTAATGGGGGGATTGATGCTTGGTCTGAGCACTATCTACTGACTAAAAAAAGCACAACAGCTCAACCATCGCAGTATTTTCCTGTATTAAATCCCGCAGTTTATGCCAGTACAACAGTTGCTAAAGTGGCTGCTTATAGCGATTTATACCAACTATATGACAGTCGAACATTAGCGGAATTTATGGGTGAGCGTTCAGCAACGAAAAAATTTGGTCATATACCGACAGCCAAAAATATCCAAAATAGTGTGTTTTTTAATACAACGACTGAGGGGACTAAAATACTGAAGTCCCCTAAGCAGCTTGAAAGTATCTTTGCCACCTTAGATAAAAGTCGTAAAAGTGTGACTTATTGTAATAAAGGTAGAGCCTCAACGTTGACGTATTTTTTAATGAAACAAGCTGGATTTAAAGTGTCTCATTACGATGGTTCATGGTTAGATTGGTCAGAGAAAGGATTACCCGTAGAGAAGTAGATCGAGGGGTACTTTATGCAAAATACATCTGAGACTTATTGTATTAGTCAGCAACTCAAATCACAAAAAGGGTTGTTTCATAAAATTGCTTTAATGATGAGTGGCGTATTAATTTGTGTCATGTTAACAGCATTAACACTCAGTTATTATAGTAATACTCAGCGTTTAGTTAAAAACGTAAAAGTCATGATGAATGCACTGGCACCTGTTTTTATAGATACGATCGTATTTCAAGATACGGAGTCATCATTAGAATTTAATCGCTTAATTAGTCAGTATAAAGAAATTCGTTCATTATCTGTTTATGATTTTAATAATAAACTTCTCCATTATTATCATTCAGATGATGCCCAAGATCTTAATTTAAGGCCATTTCTTTATATATCAGGATTATCTAGATATAAACAGGATTATCTATTAAGTTATCCGGCTTATTTTAATGGGGACCCAATTTTCAAATATGTCGTTTATTATAGTTCTAGCAATATTATTAAAACGATAGTGATCCAAATATTGATTTATGTTTTACCTTTTTTGTTTTTTATTGTATTTATTCTTTTTTATATGTACCACAAAGTTACCCAACCATTAAATTATCTCATTCGTGAATTAACGAAGATGGGATCTGGGCGGTTAGATATTTCAGGATTGAAAAAAGATGATAGTGAAGTATCACTATTAGCGATCAAACTCAGTAAAGTGGATAACTATATTTTTGATAATGAAACCAAGCTACAAGGGTTGAACAATAAGTTACAGCAACAAACTAACCAACTAAATGAAGCATTGCGAATAAAAGGTAATTTTATGGCAAATATGAGCCATGAAATACGAACGCCAATGAACGGTGTCTTAGGATTTGTACAATGTTTAGAGGATAAAAAATTAGATTATCAATCAAAACAGCAGGTTGAATATATTAAGCAATCAGCAAATGCGTTACTTATTATTATTGATGAAATATTGGACTATTCAAAATTAGAAGCGGGTAATGTTGAATTACGTTTTAATCATTTTCATTTAGAAACGTTTATTCACGGCTGCATTGCTCCTTTTGAACATCAGTTACGAGAAAAAAACATTCAGCTATACACGGATATCGATGCCAATATAGCTCCTTATTTTGATGCTGATGAAGGACGAATACGGCAAATTTTAACGAATTTGTTAGGTAATGCTGTTAAATTTACCCATCGTGGAAGCATTGAATTGAGGGTGGGGTTATTAGACGATATTGATAGAAGCTCAACAACACCTCATGATCAGCTAGGGTTACACCAACAGCTATGTTTTAGCGTTAAAGACTCAGGAATAGGTATTGCTCCTGAAAGTATTGATACTATTTTTGATTCTTATACACAAGCAGATGGTTCTATCTCGCGTCAATTTGGTGGAACAGGACTAGGTTTATCCATTTCGAATAGTTTGTGTCAGTTAATGGCGACGACATTAAATGTCATTAGCGAACTAGGTAAAGGTACAACATTTTGGTTTAATGTTAACCTTAAATGTTGCGATCATCCACAAGCGATGAGTTGCAGTGAAAATTATAAAAATGATTTAAGTTTTTATGCAGATAAACGCATTTTAGTTGTTGAAGACAGTAAAGTAAATCAACAGTTAATCAAGGCATTTTTAGGTTCTTTTGGTTTATTGGATATTAATATTGTTAGCGATGGTGTGTTGGCGATTGATTACATTCATGGTCATGTTACCGATGTGATTTTGATGGATTGCCAAATGCCCAATATGGGCGGTATTGAGGCAACGCAACGTATTCGTCGTATGGATATCGTACAGCCATATATTATTGCGTTAACGGCTAACGTGCTTGAACAGGAAAAACAACATTGTCTTGACGCTGGTATGGATGATTATCTATCAAAGCCAATAGATAAGAAAAACCTATCTCGAACATTAGAACAGGCCTTTTTACAAATAGGAACGCTACCATTACTACAAAAAAACCAGCAATAAGCTCTGTACTTACTGCTGGTTAGTATTAATTATCGATAACTATTGGCGACAATTAATTATAGCTTGTCCCAAGCATCAGCCCAGTATTGAGATGTACCTGGAGCATAAGATGCGCTAGCACACCAGCCAGTGTAAGGCCATGGTTTACATTGGTAAATATTACCATCGTTAGCTAGCACTTTATCTCCAGCAAGATAGGCTTTACCTGCTTCATACGCAGGAGCATCAGTTACTGGCGGCTCAACGGTGCCTTTATCTTCAAGTGTAAAATCTAAACGCTGTTCTACGTTTTCATTGTTTGATGTTGCGATCATACGCAGTGAATATTTACCTGCAACAACATCGTTAAGTACCATATTAATCGTTTTGTTGCTATCTACACTATCGGTAAATTGCCCACCTGAAACAGGGTAGCCCATTGTATCAATAACATCGATCTGTACTGAACTCGCTTTATTAGCGCTGTAATTAAGGGTTAATTTTGCCGTGCCGTTAGTGATTGTGTAATTACCATTAACACCCGTTAAAGTTGCAGTAAAATCAACATCAGGTTGCTCTGTACCGCCACCACAATCGGTATCACCAACTTCACGCCACACCCCCCATTCGCCAGTTGTGCCTGGTTCATTACCTTGTGTCCACCAACCCGCTTGCCACTCTTTACCATTGTGACTTACTACATCACCTTCAACATAAGTAGCATCGGCTTGCCATGCTGGAGTACATACGATAGAGCCATCGTTAACAACCACTACACGTTTTACAGTTACGGTTTGGTTAGCACTGTCAGTAATGCTATAAACAAGCTCATATTGACCCGCAATTGCAGTGTTTACTGTGCCAGAGACTAATATTTTTGCCGTTAGATCGCCGTCTTCAGCATCTGTTGCTGCAACGCCTGCCATTGGGTCAAAGTTTTCACCCACTTTAATAACGCTATTTGCTACGCCAGTGAAGGTTGGAAGGGCGCTAAATACAGTTACTTTACGCGGCGATACTGTTTCGTTGTTATCAGAATCAGTAACTGAATAAGTCAGTACATATTCACCAACACGTTGAGTATCAACAGAACCCGTTACGGCAATAGACGATGTTAGATTACCATCTTCTTTGTCGTTTGCGGTTACGCCTGACATTTCATTAAATGTTGATTTATGTTGCACTCGAACATCAGCGATACCAGTAAAGCTTGGCTTACCCGGTTGTACTACTGGTGGTGTTTGACTATGAATAAATGGACCATAGGTATTAATAAAGCTGCTGTTGTATGCTTTACCTGATGCGTCAGTGCCGATATCCCAGTTAATCGACCATGTCATTACACCACGAAGAGGTTGAGCTTGGTTCTCTAAACGTTTAAACGCATTAAACAGATCTTGAGGCTCTTTAATAAAGCCTGTCGCTGCAGCATCGATATTAGTTGGAATACCAAAAACTAACTTATCATGCGGAATTGTTGTAAAGCCGCGGGTACCGTTAACTAATGAATCAGCAATGTAATAGATGAATTCTTCTTTTAGCGCATCGTTGTTTTGCGCAATCCAGCCAGGGCCTTCAACATAAACACCGTCGCCACCTTGGTTATAAAACTGCGGGTTGATCCAATCATAATAACCGTCAAGCCCTGTGATATAAGGAACATACTTACCAGCAGCCGTTAAGTATGGGAATTCAGGTGCCATGGTGATCAGGAAGTTTTTACCTTGCTCACGGTAGTGATCTTTTACGATACGTAATGCCGCAGGGATAACAGTTTGGTTATCTTTAGCATCAATCGCCGCTTGCTCAAGATCGATATCTAAACCATCAAACCCGTAAAGGTCGGTTAGACGAATAACTTCAGCAGCGAAAGCATCTTCGTCGCCTTTTTGTAATTCAACATGTGCATCAGCACCACCAAGCGCCAGTATTACTGCACGGCCTTGATCGTTAAGTTGCTTAATTTGAGCGATAAATTGTGATTCAGTTAAACCTGTTGCAGGATCTAAATGAAAAGTAGGGATACGGCCTTCAGCAAGGTCGTAAACTTTCATGAAAGAAACAGCAACCACATTATACATTGGGTTCGTTGCTTCTAAGGTCATTGCCGGGGCATTACCTGCTTTATAACCTCGGCCATCAGCCCAGTTATGCCAATAACCTACAACAACACCACCTTCAGGGTTAACCATCTTTTCGCCGGCATTAGCGGCAAAACTCATCGAGGCTAACGCTAGAGCTACAGCGTTTAATGTTAAGACTGTTATTTTTTTATTCATTTATTTGACCCTGATATAAGTAGGAGTTGTTATAATCTAAGAGCGAATAAATGCTATCACAATAGGTATTTATTAGAAGTGTGATTTTGTAACAAAAAACTTTTAAAACAGATGCTTACAGTGTCAATTAATTGTCGAGACAGTGTCAATATCTGACTGAATTTTGTCATTATTAAATCGTAATTGAACGATGAGTTATTTGGGGTGAGGTTTTGAGCAGAAATAATATATAAAGTAAGCGCAAATATAAAAAACACTACACTTAAAGAGGAGATAACATCGAGATCAGTTATTACTAGATTATGAATACATATTAATAAAACGGTCTTTTTTATTATGGTTTTAGTATTAAATTAGATTCACTTATTAGATTAATTGTTATTATCAATTGTTGCTGAGGCCATTTTCTAGGTAAAATAGCACCATCAACAGAATATACGTTGGGATTATGATCCTGAGCGTTAATCTGATAAGTTACTGCAAAGTAACCTAAATACTAGATTAAGTAAGAGATAAAATGGCAGTTTTAGAAATTTTAACCGAACCAAATCCAAAGCTACGCGTTCAAGCTGAAGAAGTAACAGATGTAAAAGCTGAACATATCCAAACGCTTATCGACGACATGCTACAAACCATGTACGAAACGGGTAATGGTATTGGTTTAGCAGCTCCTCAAGTAGGCCGCAAAGAATCTATTATTGTTATCGACTTATCTGAAGAGCGTGATGAACCACAGGTATTCGTTAACCCTAAGATCGTTCGTGGTGAAAATCCAGTGATTGGTCAGGAAGGCTGTCTATCAGTACCTGATTACTACGCAGATGTAGAGCGCTTTGAAAAAATCGAATTAACTGCGCTTGATCGTGATGGTAATGATATTCACCTTGAGCGTGATGATTTTCTTGCTATCGCACTCCAGCATGAAATTGATCACCTAAAAGGTATTCTTTTCATTGATTATCTTTCACCTCTTAAGCGCCAAATGGCAATGAAGAAAGTGAAGAAATTCCTGAAGACGCAAGCGAAATAACCATTTAAACCGTCGCTATCGAAAGGCTGTTGAGAACTGCTCAGCAGCCTTTTTTATTGGTAAATGATGACGATTTATTTACTGTGAAAGGGAGTTTGAATACATGTTGCGTATTCAGTCATGTCTAATCCCGTTGAATCTTGGTTACGTTGTAACGTGATACTTTCACCGAGAATAAAAGATTGGTTATATTTTCCATGGCCAAAGAAAGGGAAGTAATAAACCGGCTTATCGTATTGCGCTGCAAATTGTTGTAATACCGCTTTATACATCATGCGTTCTTGGTCGGTTGGGTCTATGGAATAATATTGACCAAAAATAATTGCTTTTAAATTATCATCTTTTAGAAATAATAATTGTTGTAAATATCTATCTAGCTGACGAAAGGTGACCCCAATATCTTCAAGTATTAAGATCTTATCTTCAAAATCAGCTTGGTAGTGAGTACCAAATGTTGCAGCCACAAGCGTATGATTACCACCGATTAACGTACCACTGATAGATGCAGCCTGTTGTGCTAATGCATTAAGTGGTAAGACATTATCGTAAACAACGCCTCGCGTCATTAACGCTGTTATATCAGGCAAAGGCTGTAGATTCGTTGCACCCATCTCAAGATGATTATTAGCATTTACACCATGAATAGAGCGCCATCCTAGCTCGTTATTTAAAAAGCCATGAATAGCTGTCACATCACTGAATCCTACAATCAGTTTTGCTGGAATTGCTAATAGCTGTTGTTTATAACGATGTAGGTATGGCAATAGGTTTAATGCACCGCCACCACCTCGATAAAACCATAACACTTCAATTGTCGGATCAAGTAATGCTTGAATTAGGTTATGTGCTCGTGCTTGATCGGTATCAACGTAGCCAAAATCAGAGATATTTTGTTGTAAATACTGGCAACTGACTTGATAACCGTGTTGCGCCAAAATAGCCGTTACTTGTGGCACTTGTGAAGGCTCATATTGAGTAGAGCAAGCGATAAGGGCTAGATTTTTATATGGAATGTTTGCAGCTTGTTTATTCATGGCTAATTCTCATCAAAGGTAAATAATCATCGATAGATACGATGTTTAGTCTGCAGGATAAATAGCCCCTAATTGCGCTAAGCGACGAGCTCCTGTGACTTCGGGTAAATTACCAGATTGATGATGCATAGTACGGTATGCCAGCCATGCAAAAGCCATTGCTTCCATGTTATCAATATCGACACCCCGATCTGCGGTTGTCATAACACACCAGTTTGGGAGTAACTCTGTCAGGCGCTGCATTAAAATAGAATTATGAGCACCGCCACCACAAACTAAGAGTTCATTTGGATTAACGGTTGTTGTTAAGCCCGTTTTTTTAACCTCATTAGCGATGGTTTGGGCGGTATATTCAGTGAGTGTTGCTTGAATATCGCAAGCAGAAAGTTGCAGTTTCTCAATAGCAGGATCAGCTAAGTATTGTTGTAACCATGTGAGGTTAAACAACTCACGACCAGTACTTTTAGGTGCTGGTTGCTCTAAATAGGGTTCTGATAATAAAAGTGTTAATAATGGAGTGCTAATGCTGCCTGAACGTGCCCAGTTGCCGTCTTCATCATAATTTTTTTGCTGGTGGAGGTTGATCCATGCATCCATCAACATATTACCAGGGCCTGTATCAAACCCTGTTACAGCTTTATTGGGTTCTAATACGGTAATATTTGCAATGCCGCCAATATTTAAAATAACACGGGTACATTGGGTCGAGCTAAAAAGTTGTTGATGGAAAGCGGGCACCAGTGGCGCGCCTTGGCCACCAAATGCCATATCTTTACGACGAAAATCAGCAATGGTAGTAATGCCTGTTTTTGCGGCAATTATATTGGCATCACCAATTTGCATCGTAAATGCATATTCAGTATGTGGCGAGTGAAATACCGTTTGACCATGGCTGCCAATAGCTGTGACATCAGCGGCTTGAGTATTGGTTTTTTTTAGTAGTGCTAATACGGCATCAGCAAAAAGGTGACCTAAACGATGGTCGAGTTCACCTAATGTTTGTAAGTTAGTTGGTTGGCCTAAACAGATATCTAATAAAGATTGTTTGAGGTTATTACCCATAGCAAAGGGATGCGATCCAAGTAACTGAATATTATTGTTGTTAATTTCAACGAGAACAGCGTCAACGCCATCCATACTCGTACCTGACATTAAACCAATATATTTTTCCATCGCGATTCCCACTATATTTCAATTTAACAGCAGTGATTTTTACACTCGTTAAACCAGTTAATTATACTGATCACAGTATAAGGTATGCAGTCACTTTAATCAGAAGTGACTGAGAAATAAAGCGTAGATGGAATATTTAGTTTATTGCGATCAATGCATAACGGTACGTGAAGCTGCTAGGCTTTGAGATCCTTGCTGTTGAACAACACTGTTCATTTTATTTGCAAATTCAGCTAGTTCATGACTAACCGCAGAGCTGGCAATGATCGCATCATCAAGATCAAATATTTCAATCATGTGGCCGGTTGTACCATCGTCATAAGTACCTGAAACAAAATGAATCGCGGTATCAGTTAGAATCGAACGACCATACGTATTCTCGACTAAACGCATCCAGTGGATTAATTCATCATGATTTTCTATGATTTTTGAGTGCATGAACACTTATCCTTTTATCATTGGAGGCATACATTGAGAGGACCGATTGTCCTTTATTTTGTGATGACCTTTTATGCGTTAAGTCTATCAGTATTGTCAAAATGATAACTTTAGCATCACGACAAAAATGAGGCTTAAAAAAAACTAAAAGTGACAAAAACGCACATTTTCCTAATTAATCAATGATTTACGAGTTAAAATTTGCTATCACGTAGTCAATAAATGCTCTTAACCGTGCTGGCATAAATTTAGTTGGCGCATATTGTAGTGCAATATCACCGTGATAATTACCGCGGATTGTCCATGTGGGTAACACTCGAATAACGCTGCCTTGTTGTAATGCATCCTTGATCACAAAATCAGGGAATATACCAATGCCTAAATTATCTTTTACCCCATTAAGTCGCATTTGAGAGTGATTAACCGCATAGCGACCACTGACTGTCACTCGATGCCGCGTTTGTTGTTGTTCAAATTCCCAAATATTGTCGGTGCTGGTTTCACCTAAATATAAGCAGTCATGATGGATAAGATCCAATGGCGTCGTCGGTGTACCACGCAGAGCAAGGTAATCAGGGCTAGCACATAGCATAAGATCGACTTTGCCGATCTGTTTTAAAACGAGATCTTCACTGGGTTTTTCTGTCAACCGAAACACCACATCAATCCCTTCTTTAAGGATATCAATTTCACCGTCGCGGGCTTTAAGTTTTAGTTGAATATCAGGGTATTGAGTCAAAAATGGCGTGACTAGAGGTTGTAATACAATCGATAAAAATGCTTTTGGGGCTGCAACCGTTATCATTCCAGCAGGCACTATCGGCTCTGAATGTGATATTTCAATAGCCTTTTTGGCGGCATCAAACATCGTAGTACATTGAGTATAAATGCGCTTGCCCGACTCGCTGATCATTAGTTTACGTGTGGTTCGCTCTAATAATTTAACTGAAAGTGCCGTTTCTAAACGAGAGATTTGTTTACTCAATGCGGAAGGGGTGACATTAAGCTTTTTAGCTGCAGCGGTATAACTGCCTTCATCAACCACCACGATAAAAACAGCCAGATCTGGCATTAGTGCGATGAGCTTATTAGTTTCCATTCATTTGTGCCTGAGGGTCAATAATCATTTTCCATGGTATGGGATAATACTGTGGTTGAGTTTGAATTAGAATGCTGAAAAGTAACCAATCAAGTTCTAGTTCAAAGAGTTGATAAAAAACACCAAATAGTTGACGATTTTCAAATAAAAAAGGTGTAAAAGGAATTCTATCTACCTAGATTCCAATATTTCATGCTGCGATTGTAGTGTGTTATTGGTCTAGGAGAGTAGCTTTTAGGTTTTATTAGCGATTTAGCCTTCTTAACCATCCAATAAATCTGTGAGGAACACATGTCTTCTGCATTCTATAAGCAAATAAATCAGCAAATTGAAGATGTTAAAGCTGAAGGTTTGTACAAATCTGAGCGTATTATTACATCAGCGCAAAAAGCTGCAGTTTCAATTCAATCGGGTGAAGAAGTATTGAACTTCTGTGCTAACAACTATTTAGGCTTAGCAAACCACCCTGAATTGATTGCAGCTGCAAAAGCAGGCATGGATCAACATGGCTTTGGTATGGCATCTGTTCGCTTTATTTGTGGAACACAAGATGCGCATAAAGAGCTAGAGAAAAAATTATCAGATTTCCTAGGAATGGAAGATACCATTCTTTACACCTCATGTTTTGATGCTAATACTGGTTTATTTGAAACGATTTTAGGCGCTGAAGATGCGATCATTTCTGATGCACTAAACCACGCGTCTATTATTGATGGTGTACGTTTATGTAAAGCAATGCGCTTCCGTTACTCAAATAACAATATGGAAGAGCTTGAGCAACAATTGATCGCTGCTAAAGAAGCTGGCGCACGTAATACATTGATCGTAACTGACGGTGTATTCTCAATGGATGGTGTCGTCGCTAATCTACCTGCTATTTGTGATTTAGCTGATAAATATGATGCACTTGTGATGGTTGATGACTCACACGCAGTAGGTTTCATGGGGGCTAATGGTCGTGGTACTCATGAGCACCATAATGTGATCGATCGTATTGACATCATTACAGGTACATTAGGTAAAGCAATGGGTGGCGCATCAGGCGGTTATACGTCTGGTAAGAAAGAAGTGATTGATTGGTTACGCCAGCGTTCGCGTCCATACCTATTCTCAAACTCAGTTGCCCCTGCGATTGTAGCCGCATCAAACCGTGTTATTGATTTATTGGCTGAAAGTGGTGATTTGCGCGACAACTTATGGCTAAACGCAGCCCATTTCCGTACCCGTATGACAGATGCTGGCTTTACTATGGCTGGTGCTGATCACGCTATCATTCCAATCATGTTGGGTGATGCGAAAGTTGCGGCAGAATTTGCAGAGCGCGCATTAGCGAAAGGTATTTACGTTGTCGGTTTCTCATTCCCAGTAGTACCGAACGGCAAAGCACGTATTCGTACTCAAATGTCAGCAGCCCATACTCGTGAGCAACTTGATAAAGCAATTGATGTCTTTATCGAAGTGGGCAAAGAGATGGCTATTATTTAATTCGCTTTTCGTTGTTAACATCGGCACGGCCTTAGCAATCTGTTAAGGCTATTGTATAGAACGCCCACTGAGGTTGTTCTAGCTTTATGGAATAAGTGTTATGAAAATCAAAGCTCTTGCTAAGTTAAAGCCTGAAGAAGGTATCTGGATGACGGAAGTAGATAAGCCGCAAATGGGGCATAATGATCTACTGATTCGTATCAAGAAAACAGCTATCTGTGGTACTGACGTGCATATCTACAACTGGGATGAATGGTCACAAAAAACCATTCCTGTTCCAATGGTTGTTGGTCACGAATATGTTGGCGAAGTTGTCGGCATGGGACAAGAAGTACGTGGCTTTAACCTTGGTGATCGTGTTTCTGGTGAAGGTCATATCACATGCGGACATTGCCGTAATTGTCGTGGTGGCCGTACCCATTTATGCCGTAATACTATCGGTGTCGGTGTAAACCGTGAAGGTGCATTTGCAGAGTTCTTGGTTATTCCTGCATTTAACGCGTTTAAAATCCCTGATGATATTTCAGATGACTTAGCATCGATTTTTGACCCGTTTGGTAACGCTGTTCATACTGCTTTATCTTTTGATCTTGTTGGTGAAGATGTATTGATCACTGGTGCTGGTCCAATTGGTATTATGGCTGCGGCTGTTGCTAAACATGTTGGTGCTCGCCATGTTGTGATCACTGATGTGAACGAATACCGCTTGAATCTTGCGCGTGAAATGGGCGTAACTCGTGCGGTTAACGTTGCCAATGAAAACCTAACGGATGTTATGGCTGAATTAGGCATGAAAGAAGGCTTTGATGTTGGTCTAGAAATGTCAGGTAATCCAATGGCATTTAACAGCATGTTATCAAGCATGAACCATGGCGGTAAGATTGCATTACTAGGCATTCCACCATCAGATATGGGCATTGATTGGACTCAGGTAATCTTTAAAGGTTTGATCATTAAAGGTATCTACGGTCGCGAAATGTTTGAAACTTGGTATAAAATGGCAAGTTTAATCCAATCAGGCTTAGATCTAACGCCGATTATTACGCACCATTATAAGATTGATGATTTCCAGCAAGGCTTTGACGTAATGCGTTCAGGCATGTCAGGTAAAGTTATTCTCGATTGGGAATAAGCATTATTTAAATGATTAAAAAAGCGAGCTTGATGCTCGCTTTTTTTATGCCTATATAAATAAGCGTTAATGATGGCGACTAAAACTTAATAGCGCGCCTGCACCAATAAATAATGAACCAAAAATTTGATTTTGTAATTTCATTCGACGTGCATCTTTTACAATTCGCATTAACCGGGTTGCTAATAATGAATAACCAATCATGACAACTAAATCAACAGTAATCATTGTTGAACCTAATAGGGTCAGTTGGTACCAGTGTGAACCTGTCGGTGTTAAAAACTGTGGTAGTAGGGCAACCAAGAACATGATGCTTTTAGGGTTGGTAATATTAACAATAACCGCTTTAGTAAACAGTCGAGAATAAGAGGCAGTAACACTATTGGCTTGATCTAAATTAATGGTGCCAGCCTCTTGGAATTTTTGATAACCAAGGTAAATTAAATAGAAGACCCCGCCCCATTTTATGACGCTAAAAGCTGTTTCAGATTCTGCCAACAAAGCCCCGAGTCCCGCACCAACAATGATGATATTAATCAGATTGCCGGTTTGTAGACCAAGGTTACCGACCAATGTTGTTTTAAAGCCATGTTTAATGGTGTTTGACATGGTTGAAATAGCCCCAGCACCGGGGATGAGGGATAATAAAATAGCAGCACATAAAAAGGTTAACCAAATATCCATGCTCATTGTCGACTCCTGTGCGTTGTATGCATAACGACTGATTGGTATTGTTTATGTGGTAAGGGTATCTTAAGCTAGTTAAATCATCAATATGAATGACAATTGAGCGTCAACAAGAGAAATCTTGTCTTTTTTATTGATGCGTAGTCAGTTATTACCAGTATAATAACCTTAGCACTCAGCCAATACCTGCTAGGAATAATGATGTCAGAGTTAGAACAACAACCACAACAACAAAAAGCGCCAAAAGAATTGACGCTAGAGCAGCAATTACTACAAAATAATCCATTACATGGTCTTAGCTTAGAGAAAATGATAACGGAATTAGTTGATCATTATGGCTGGGAAATTCTTGATACTGCAATGCGCATGAATTGTTTTAATACCAAACCTTCAATTGCAAGTAGTGTGAAATATTTGAAAAAAACAGAGTGGGCGCGTGAGAAAGTAGAGGCATTTTATCTGTCTCGTTTTAAGCGTATGCCGCGCGCATCAGCGGCTGAATTTGAGTTACCACCACGCATGCGTACTTTTGCTCATGGTATTACGCCAAAAACACCAATGGAACTAACCGTTGAATCTATTTTGCTATCGCAAGCAAAAGCAGCATCAGCGCATAAAGAACGTTCAAATAATGGCCGTAATCGTCGCCGTTAAGCATATTGATATTTGATTAATATGATAATAAAAACACCTTAAATATTTCGTTATCAGCGATGTATTAAGGTGTTTTTTTATTTATCAATTAACGACGGCAATACAAGAACAGACCGGTATATTAGTCGCATTAAGCCCAGGCTCAGTACGATGGAAATCAAAACTAAGATTAACGTGTGGGCCAAAAATAAGACAGTGTGTTGAGCCACCACAGTGAAACATACCGAGTTGCTGACCTTTATCTACATGTTGCCCTTGAGTGACTGTGACTTCACAAGATGACACTTCTGCGATCCCTACAGCGATAAAACACATTAATCCAATATAGGGATTATCTGACTCTATAAAAATAATCGCACGGGTTGCGACCGCTGTGAGAAATGGTAGCGACGAGCTTGGCGCATAATCATAGCTGCCATTAACAATATCAATTTTTTTTATGGTGCCTGAAACGGGGCTGTGCCAGCGGTGATAACTTAATGCGTTTAAGTAAGCTTGGTATACGGTACCGCCAACAAACTGTTCAGCGAGAGGATCAAAATTCATCATATTTTGCAGTGAATAAGGATGTCCCTTCAGCCAAAATTTTGCATTTAGTTCTACATTCTCTACGACTTGTAATGGCGCTGATTCACACGGGTTAGCAATAATATCCTCACCTGCAGCGATAGGGCGAATACTTGAAGTAAATTTTCGAGTAAAAAAGTCATCCCACGATTTGAAACCGTAGAATTCATCATTTGGGTCACATTCAAAATAATGCTCAAATGGAAATGCTTTTAACGCGGGATCAAAGCTAGCTTGACAAGCAATGTCTATTATTTGCTCTTGAACGATTGGATTTAGCCATGCCAGTATCTGAGGCTCTTGATTAAGACAATCTTGTATCAACACATCACGTGATGCTTCACTTGTCAAATAAACCGACCAATAGGTCAATATTTTCTTAAATTGTTGACAGACTAGCTGGTTAGAAAAAAAATGCCGACTTGCAGTTGATGTTATAGCTGCCGTGAGCAAAGCATTAATCGGTAGACCTATAAAACCGCTAGGGTTAAATGCTTCAGCTGTGAGGTTATTAGAACGAATATAGGCTGGGGCTTGTGTCATAACTGCGTTGAGTAACACAATAAACTCATCAAAAGATTGAAGCACCAGCGTACTAAGTTGTAATTGTTGTGTTTGCTGAGGAGGACAAAACATCTGCTTTGAAAGTAACAGTAATTGTTTGTCTTGCTTAACCAATTCAAGCAATACCTTGATCGGTGGTACTAAGGGGGTTGGATTGTTATCTGCACGTTGCTTGAGGTGCTGTATCCAAGTATTTATTTGATGTTGATTTTGCGGCAACCCACTATCCAAAGACTGTCTGTGCATAAAAGTATCATCTTGATAAGTATAAACTTAAATCAATATACTATTTGGGTGACTTTTATCATCTAGTATTATAATAAAATCAATTTTCATTATTCTTATTTCGCCGTCGTGGTTGGTTAAGTTATCGGTTATGTGTATATGGCGGCGTGATGAAATAGCAGTAGACTGACTCGTTGCAGTATTATTTAGCTGATAATTTTGAGGTGATGTGTGTCACGAAAGCTGCTATACTATACAACAATTTAGAGAAAAGTCGCTTGTAAGAAGCGGCTTTTTTAATGCTCGATATATTCACAAATTTTGGAAACAGTACATTGATTTCAACAGCTAATATCACAATGCAATTTGGCGATAAGCCATTATTTGAAAACATCTCAGTTAAATTTGGTGGTGGCAACCGTTACGGCCTGATCGGCGCAAATGGTTGTGGTAAGTCGACATTCATGAAAATCTTGGGTGGCGAACTAGAGCAATCTGGTGGCACTGTTTCTCTTGATCCTAACGAGCGTATGGCTAAGTTAGGTCAGGATCAATTTGCATTTGAAAACTACAGTGTTGTTGACACTGTAATCATGGGCCATAAAGAACTATGGACTGTGAAAGAAGAGCGTGACCGCATTTACGCAATGCCTGATATGTCAGAAGACGACGGTATGCGTGTTGCTGATCTTGAAGTTGAATTCGCAGAAATGGACGGCTACTCAGCAGAAGCACGTGCTGGTGAACTTCTTCTAGGTCTTGGTATTTCAGAAGATCAACACTTTGGTCTAATGAGTGCTGTTGCTCCAGGTCTTAAAGTGCGTGTGTTACTTGCTCAAGTATTGTTTGCTAACCCAGACATTATGCTTCTTGACGAACCAACGAACAACTTGGACATCCATACAATTGCATGGCTTGAACAGCTTCTTCTTGCGCGTAACTGCACAATGATCATTATCTCGCATGACCGTCACTTCCTAAACAGCGTATGTACTCACATGGCTGACTTAGATTACGGTGAAATGCGTCTGTTCCCAGGTAACTATGACGAATACATGATCGCAGCAGAGCAATCTCGTGATCAGCTACAAGCAGATAATGCGAAGAAAAAAGCGCAAATGGCTGAACTACAAACGTTCGTAAGCCGTTTCTCTGCTAACGCATCTAAAGCAAAGCAAGCAACATCTCGTCAAAAGCAATTAGATAAGATTCAGCTTTCTGAAGTTAAGGCATCTAGCCGTCAATCGCCATTCATTCGTTTCGATCAGGAAAAAGAACTGTTCCGTAACGCACTTGAAGTTGAGAACCTAAAGCAAGGTTACGGCGATAATATTCTTATCAATGGTGTTAACCTATTGGTAGAAGTGGGTGAGCGCATTGCGATCATCGGTGAAAACGGTATCGGTAAATCAACTTTCCTTAATACGCTTGCTGGTCAAATGGAACCAATGGCAGGTATGATTAAGTGGTCTGAAAACAATAATATCGGTTTCTACGCACAGGATCACAGTGAAGACTTCGCTGAAGACATTACGCTATTAGAGTGGATGGGTCAGTGGAAGAAAGAAGGCGACGACGAGCAAGTTGTTCGTGGTATTCTTGGTCGTATGCTGTTCTCACAAAACGACATTAAGAAATCAGTTAAAGTGATTTCTGGTGGTGAGCAAGGTCGTATGTTGTTTGGTAAGCTAATTATGCAACGTCCAAACATTCTATTGATGGATGAACCAACCAACCACATGGATATGGAATCTATCGAAGCCTTGAACCTTGCACTAGAGAACTTCAAAGGTACATTGATGTTCGTATCACACGACCGTCAGTTTGTAACATCAGTTGCAACACGTATCATTGAGATCACTAAAGATGGCGTTGAAGACTTCCACGGTACGTACGATGAGTACATTGCTAAGAAAGGTCTTGTTGGTTAAGTTTCATTATAATGAAGCGGCCTAAGCCAAAGAATTAAATAAAAGCCGCCTTTATATAGGGCGGTTTTTTTATATAAAATGAATAAAGGAATGATCAATGAAAATTTGGGTTGATGCAGACGCATGTCCAAACGTAGTGAAAGAGATTCTTTTTCGCGCAGCCGATCGCGCTAAAATACACGTAACGCTGGTGGCTAATCAATATATTCGTACACCGCCATCACCCTTTTTACGCTCGATTCAGGTAGAACAAGGCTTTGATGTCGCAGATAATTATATTGTGCAGCAAGCCGAAGTAGGGGATTTAGTGATCACTGCTGATATTCCCTTAGCTGATGAGCTCATCACCAAAGGCGCACATGCATTAAACCCTCGAGGCGAGCTTTATACGAAAGACACCATCAAACAACGCCTACAAATGCGTGACTTTATGGAAACCATGCGGAGTAGTGGAATTCAGACAGGTGGACCGTCTGCATTAACACAAGCTGACCGCCAAAATTTCGCTAATAAACTTGATGCTTTCTTAGCTAAAAATCATAAGATACAATAAGTTATAACTTTGGAGGTAAGCGCTGTTTTACCTCCTTTTCTCCCTTCTGCTGTATTCACATTTCCTCTGCTTTCTACGTAAAATTCCAATTGATAATATTATTGCTAATATGAATTGTTAATCTAATTGATTACTTTGTATTCTTCATGAAAATAGAATTCCATAATTATTTAAAATAAGTGAATTTAATGGAGTGGGGTTTGGTGATTTATTCTGACTGTAATAGCCGAAATTGTTTATTTAAATCGGTAGGATTTAATTCTGGTTAATATTAGGCGTTATGGTTTTTAGATATATTTCGTAACACATTCAAGAAATCATTAATTCTATTTAATTGTTATTATCGGCACTGTAAAATTTCAGATAGCGATTAATTTTTTATTTGAAATATGAGCGTGTGGTGCGGAGTGATTTTGTGTGAAATATGAATCTAACGAGTTTTGTCCACTTTTAAGTTAGTCACTATGGTTAACTTAAAACTGCCCCATTATGAGCCAGCACCAGTCGAACTCGTTCTCGGATATCATGTCGCTTGTCTTAGTTTTACTAATACCTGCAATTTTCCAATGATTAACCATTCCCAGTGATCATGTGACCTACTTCAAGTATTAAATAATCCTCCTCGGGGTATACTCACAAGACTACCTATGAGCTCTCTAGGTTTGTCCTTTTAATTAAATTAGATGAAAAATATGTATCTTTCAGAATTAAAAGCAAAAAAATTTCGACAATTCAATGATTTTTCTATGTCCTTTAGCAAGGGACTCAACTTACTTGTAGGCGAAAACAACGCTGGTAAAAGCTCGGTTATCGATGCTATTAGATTTACGCTTGATACGACTTCTGCTGAATGGGTGAGCTTGAAAGATACTGATTTTCATCATGGTACAAGTGAACTAAGTATTACCCTTAAATTTGAAGACTTATCTTCACAGGAGCTGGGAATATTTCTCGAACATTTAACGAATGAAGAGACAGTCTCTGGGCCTGACCGCGCAATTTTGGTTGTTAACCTTAAGGCAAAATTAGCACTAAATCCTTTTAAGAAAACTCAATTTATTAAGACTGAATTTCGTTCAGGGTACAATGGTCAAGGGCCTACGATTGATAGAGAGATTCGAGATTACCTCGCCACGACGTATTTGAAACCTCTTCGAGATTCAGAAGCTGAACTTTCAGCTGGAAGATCGTCAAGACTTTCCCAGATTCTTGGCAGCAGCTCTAGTTTAGCCGGAGACTCTACAACAACTGAGCGCATCATTAAGTTGTTGACCGATGCTAGTAAAGCTATTCAGTCAGATAGTGCTATTCAGTCTACCCAGGCAAAAATCACTGAGTTAATAAACTCACTAACGTTCAGGAACGATGTATTTTCTCCTGTTTTAAATCTTTTGGGGAGTCAAGATTATGGAGATATGAATGACTCAGAAAGAGCTTTAGCACTCAAAGCTATCCTTGAAAAGTTATCCCTTGAACTTGATGCTACTGGCGTTAAGCATGGCCTTGGATACAGTAGTTTGCTATTTATGGCAGCCGAGCTAATGCTTATCAAGCAAGAGGAGAACCACTACTCCTTGTTATTAGTTGAGGAGCCAGAAGCCCACCTTCACCCCCAACTACAACTGAAATTCATTAACTATCTTCGAGCCGAAAATAGTAATCTGCAATGTATTTTATCTACTCATAGTCCTGTGCTTGCATCCAAGGCTCCATTGGAGAACTTGATTTTGATGCAAAAAGGACAAGCTTTCCCATTGAGGAAGGGATGCACAGCTCTCAATAAAGAGGACTACATTTTCCTTGAGAAGTTTTTAGATTCCACTAAAGCGAACATGTTTTTTGCAACTGGTGTGCTTTTGGTAGAAGGTATTGCTGAAGTTGTACTAATTCCTCAAATCGCGAAACTGCTAGGTAGGCCTTTAGAAGATTACGGAGTATCGCTAGTTAATGTCAGCGGTTTATCCAGAAAGCGCTACGCAAAAGTTTATCGGTCTGGTCCTTTAGAGGATACAAAGCCACTGCCGATTAAAGTTGCATGCTTAACAGATCTAGATTTGTGGCCTAGTGAAGCAGAAGATACCGGAGAAGAGGGATGTATTGGATTCAAAGAAAAGAAACGACCTAGTGGTAGAAAAAAAGGAAACCTGCACCACTGGCTTAATGAGTTGACTGATCCTCAGATTGAGGAGAGAAAATCGAAGAAATCCGAGTTTGACGGAGAAAATGTAAAAACTTTCATTTCTGATGAATGGACTTTTGAATTCTGCCTTGCCAAGTATGGACTTAGCGAGGAATTATATGAAGTAGTCAAAGGTAATCTCGATGGTTATAGCGCATTAAGCTCAAATAATCAGGAAAGAGCAGTACAGATATATAGCCTTATAGAGGATGGAAAAAGTGAGGTGAGCTATTCATTGGCTAACCTGTTGTCTCGTTATGAAGGACGACCTGACGACCTAAAAGCAAAATTACCGCCATATATTATAAATGCTATTGAGTATGTGACGGAGCCATTTTCCAGTGAAGAGGAGCCC
Source organism: Photobacterium kishitanii (assembly GCF_003026355.1). Taxonomy (GTDB): domain Bacteria; phylum Pseudomonadota; class Gammaproteobacteria; order Enterobacterales; family Vibrionaceae; genus Photobacterium; species Photobacterium kishitanii. The sequence continues at coordinate 100,120 of NZ_PYON01000011.1, forward strand.
GCGTAATATGATTGATATTAGCAGTGAAGATATCAATGCGGTTGAAGGCACTCTTGGTTTAACATTTGACGAAACAAGAAGGCGAATAATCACCACATATGATGATGTTCAAGCATGCCCGGGTAGCGGTAAAACTACTATAGTGGCAGCTAAGTTAATGATACTTGCCAAAAAGTGGGAACCAAGCAATCAAGGGATTTGTGTATTAACTCATACAAATGTTGCCAAAGAAGAAATTATTGAGCGTCTAAGTACAAACTCTGATGGTCAAAAGTTACTCTCATTTCCACACTTCATCGGGACAATACAAGAATTCGTAAATAAATTCTTAGCAATACCTTATCTAAGATCAGGTGGATATCCGATTAGTCATATCGATGATGAGATATGTAATAGTAAAGGTTGGAGTTTACTGAATGTTGGAACAAAGCATTACCTAGAACAACGGCGCATATCATCCTTAGATAAACTGCAATACAGGTTCGTTGAAGAACAATTAGTTTTGGACGTTCCTGGCTTTAATTCGGTATCAACCTCAAGTAGTTACCGAAATTTGGAGTCAGTGAAAGCGACACTATTAAATCTGGGCTGCTTTTTTTTTCATGAAATGTATGCATTTGCAGAACATTATTTGCTAAGTAATCCATCTATATATGCTGCTATAAGATCTCGCTTTCCATATGTTTTTATTGATGAAATGCAAGATACGCAAAAATTCCAAGATGAACTTCTCAACAAGATCTTCAATGTTGAAGGCGTATCATTTCAGAGGTTTGGTGACCCTGATCAAGCGATCTACAGTGGTGAGCAAGAGGAAAACGAGTCCTACAACCGAATTGAACTAAGTCGAGTTGAAAACAGCCATCGATTTACTAATTCTATAGCAGCTTTGGCCAAAAACCTCAGTTACAACCGCATTAACCTACAAGCTGCCTCTGATGTTTCAGAACATACGTTTCACACCATATTTTTAGTTGATGATAACTCACGTAATGCTGTCTTCAGAAAATTTGCTGAACTATGTGCACAAGCTATCCCTGAAGGCTGTCAGCGAAAAATAAAAACAGTAGGTGCCGTTGGGACTAGAAAAGATGATGGACTAACAATTTGTAACTATCTTGATTCTTTCGATAAATCAAGCTCTGTTAAGGCTTTCAAACCAAGTAAACTTATTCACTACTTGTGCGAAGGACGCCGACAAAAGGATTATCACGTAGCGTATAGTCTAGTTTTAGATGGTATTTCTAGGCTCGGTCGAAAGGCTGGTGCGGAGTTAGTCCATCAAGGCGGCAATGTAGCTTATTCTGCAAGTGCTGTTCGTAGACATTTAAAGCAGTCCAACCAAACTCTTGATTTTAACCTTATTGTCAGAGGGCTAATTGTTGATGATTTGAGTGCTCAAAACTGGGAAAGTGCGATTCAACGCTTATGTAGTATTTTTGCTTTAATAATTCCGGACGGTCTTGAAGAATTCATTTCCTTTGATTCTGACAATTTAGAAGTAGACAATGCCGAACATGGTAATCGCCTAAATACGGTTTATTCTGATATCTCGGGACGATTGATTGAAAATGAAGTTACAACGATTCACGGAGTCAAAGGTGAAACGCATGCAGCAACCCTAGTTTTGGAGACCAAATTTCATCAAAAAGATATTGCTTCATTAGTTCAGCACATCCTCAGTGTGGATCAAAGTAAACCTACAGGAGTTCGTAAAATTAAGTTTATGAAACAGTTGTATGTCGCTTTTACACGGCCAGAACATTTACTTTGCATAGCAATGGATAAGTCTGACTTTCCGTCTTCGCTGATTGGAGTAAGAGAACATGCTGGGTGGAAGATACACGATCTTACTTTGGAGTAGGAATCGGCACAGTCGAAGTCTAGCTTGCCCTAACTCTGTTAATCTGAAGAAATGACTTCGAGCATGAGACCTAACTCACATCTGTCCACAAATGAGCTAGAGTTAACGCTATAACCTCAACGCAAAAAGCCCTCACTTCAAGTAGGAGGGCTTTTTGCTATTGATCACTCTTAAGTTGATTAATACTTTTTAGATTGAGTGGTGGCACCATGTCCACTTTACGATCATAGGTATTAACTTGAGCAAATTCTTTATGGCCAGAGAACCGTTGTTTGTCTGCCATGGTTCCTTCGTAATCTGAAATACCTTTAGCTTTTAAATCATGAAACGTGAAATCCGTATTGATGCCATATTCTAAAGCGGCTTGCTTTTTTGCTGCTTGCCAATAATCTTGTAGTGAACGATCGTGAACCTTTTGGCCATTAGGGCGACGAAGTACAAAGTTAGTTTGTTTTTCAGCTAACGTTTCAGATAGTGCAATTGCCTCACGTAGGCGTGGTGACCACATCTTGATTTGTTTCTTGCCAGTTTTAGACTGAGTAATGAAAATACCATCTTCTAATAAATGCGAGTACTCAAGCTTTAATATGTCACCTTTACGAGCAGCACATAAATAGGCCAACTCCATTGCAACTTTTGTGATGGTATTCGCGCATTGGTAAACAGCAAGATACTCTTCATCTGTAATATAGCGATCACGTTGATTGGCTGAAAACTTTCTAACTCCACGACATGGATTTTTATTTATTTTGCCACGTTCGTATGACCACTGCATAACTTTAGATAGTAATGAAAAGTCATTATTTGCAGTTGATATCGAATGTTCACCACGTTTATCCATAAATGCCCGAATATGTTTAGGTAATAAAGCATTAGGATTCATGTTACCAAACACTTTTATTAAGGTTGATACTCGTGCCAAATTAGAACGCTGCGTTGATGGTGCAAGTGCTTTAAATTGCAATGAATCAAAATATTCATGAAATAATTCAGTGATATTTCTTTTGTGTATATTTAGAAGCTTTTCATATTCAAGCCAAACTAATGATAACGGTGCATCTACGGAACATATTGCAATAGATCCACCTGCTTTGGGATGCCAGCGATATTTTCTACCATGAGCATAAACGCGAGATGGCAGTTTACGTTTGCTTTTGTTACTGCATTCTTTCATGTTAACGCCTCTAGGTTAAATCCATCGTTATTATTATTGCGGTGTGAAGCAGGGTGGTTAATGTGATACCAAGTTGTTCTTATACGACCATCTTTCCCTTCAACATAAAAGATGCCGTGGCTTCTTAAACAAGAAGCTTGATCTGCAGCGCGGCTATAACCTGTTAGTTCTACTAATTCAGGGGAGGTAATAATTAGATTCTGCATGATTAAATCCTTTTATTTGATGGTTGAGAAAGACGAACTCGATTCATGGTGTGCCAGCAACGGGCATCACCTTTAAATAAGCCTCCTGCCTTTAATTTTGCACATCCTTCCGGTAATGACTCACCACAATGTTGGCAAGTACCTAGTGATTGTTTGATTTGTTCCATTTCACCATGAATACGATGGATCATTAGTTGTAATGCTTCGGCGCTATCACAAGCTGTATTGGGATAAGAGAAAAATTTACAGATCTCATTTAGCCGTTCGATCTCCATATTATTTAATGGGAGAGGAAAACTGGTCACGCCATTGGTTTTGCGGTTATCTCTCAAACGTTGGGCGCGTTTACGTGCTTGTTCACGTTTTTTATCATTAGTAGTCATAAGCCGATATACGTTATAGAAAGTGAATAGCTTCATGAGCAAATTGCTCGACAAGTTCTTGAGTGATGTCGGTTTCAAGTGAATAAGATTTTGAGACACCCCAACCAGTTGTTGGATTTGGAATAATCAACAGTTCCCAACATTCTTGCCAATCACTATTACGTGATTTAATGAGTTTTACTGCCCCTTGAGCAGTATTGAAATGAGAACACATTGATCATTCATCCTTTTATTATGAAGCTATGATAAGTATTTAATTCACGTTTTGTGTAAAACAAAGATACACAAAACGTGTTTGTGATGTCAACACAAATCGTGAACTTAAAATTTAAGTATAAAAAAACCGCCAGGAAGGCGGTTCATGTTTACGTGTTACTGATTAAAACAATTTTAGTTTGGCATCAATAACAACCCCGATAATTTTGCAATTACCGTTAATGGGTAAAGTAGGATATTGAGGGTTTAATGGTTTTAAGAATCGTTGGCCAGCATCAATAACCAGTTTTTTAAACGTGGCTTCATTTACGTCTGTCAATTTTGCAACAACAAGTGAGCCGTTTCTCGCTTCTCGTTCGGCATCAACAAGAACCAGTGTTTCTTCTGGAAAACTAATACCACTAGATGATGTCATTGAATCACCATGAACACGAAGCCAGAAGCAATTAGCGCTTGTTCGTTCAGTCGTGCCGTACCATTCGCTTATTTCATCTTTCAAGTAAGGCTCACACGCTTCTGTCCATGCGCCTGCTTGAATCGAACTTAAAACAGGGAAAGATTTTTGATAGTTCGGTTGGATATCGATAGTGGTGACATTGGCAAAGTTGGTTAGCTCATCATCATCAAACAAAATCTGATATGGCTTAATGCCTAAATGTTTAGCCAGCATATCAGCATCATCTAAATTAATACTTCTCAATCCAGACTCATAGTTACTGATGCGCGAAGGTCCCCAGCCGCAAAGTTCAGCTAGGTCTTTTTGGCTAATGCCTTGTTTGGTGCGGAGCTGCTTTAAACGCAGTCCTACTTCAGTCTTTTTATTCATATTCATAAATTATCACGAAGCGTGAAATTAAATAACACACTATTTGTGAATTTCGAGTTGATAATAATTCACGATATGTGTATCTTGACCGTAACCAAGGAGCTTTAATGAATCAAATCGCACAGAAACGGAAGCTATTAAATATTTCTCAAGCTGAACTCGCTGGGAAATTAGATAGTGGTCCATCTCGAATCTCTAATTTTGAAGCATCAATAAGAAAACCCAACCTACAAACATGTTGGATGATTGTTAATGCTCTCAATGAGTTAGGTGCAAACTGCACGTTTGAAGAAGTATTTCCCAACCCTAAACAAAATAGTAACGAAACAATCTGATTATAGATGATTGTCCATCTTCTGGTTATTTATACAGTTAAGGAAAACCCGCATGTCAATTCAGAGCCTAAAAAGCGTTATGCGTAACGCTGTAGAGGGATGGCGTACTGAAGTCAGTAAAGAGTTCATTGCTCAAAAAGTTGCCCGTCAATATCACAATATGGATTTACCATTTGAAGTTGATGCACAACGAAAGCAATTGCTCAAACCGGTAGGGGCTGATGATAAGAACAATCAACAAAACTTTTTCCGTTATTTAGAACGAACCAGTCTTGAAGCCAAAGCCACCATGATGGATTTGTTACCGGCTATTTTGGTCGCCTTACCTAAACAACGAGCTTCTGATGCGCTCAATGCGTTTTTAAATCCTCTCGGGTTTTCTGTAGCAGTAATAGGAATGGGGAGTGAAACACCTAAACGTGATCAGCTATTGGCCATGTTTAACAAAGAATCATCCGAAGCACTGTCATCGTTATTGTTGCTACCTGATAACGCCACCGTAGAACAGCTTCGTGCTGCTTACCGTGAAGTACAAGAAAGTGAAGGCTCTCATAAACCTTTATTGGGGTATTTAGAAACCTTAATGACGGCTAAAAAGCATAAGGTTGGCAGCCATGAATAATTGTCATCAAGTTATCGACATTACATCAATACAGATACGGGGGCGGTATGTCAGGGTTATTTAACGCAATACGAGAGCTATCAGGTAATGAAGCCAATATCAGTATTCCGCGGGTTTACATTCGCTTTTGTAAAGGTGATTTAAACCAAGCTGCAGTGCTGTCTCAGTTAGTGTTTTGGTCAGGCCGTACAACTAGAACAGATGGTTGGTTCTATAAGCGTCATGAGCAATTGGCGGATGAATTAGGCTTCTCTGTCGATCAAGTTCGCTATGCATTGAAGAAGCTAAAAACACGCTTAAATGATTGCCTAGAGACAGCGCGTAAGAAGGCTAATGGTGTACCGACAGTGCACTACAAATTCAACGAAGCAAAGCTAATGGAAGTCATCTTTTTTAGTCAATATTCCGATTCGGTAAATTTACCGAATGGAAACGGGAATATTACCGAATCTATTCGGGGATCTCACCGAAACCTAGGAAACGGGAAAATTACCGAATCCATTAACAGATCCAATACAGATCCGATAAAACAGATCAATAACCCTGTAGTCCCTCGTGAGGATGCTTATCAAATTACTGAGCAACCACAACCAGCACCACAGGAACGTAACACCAAACCTGTTCGTGTTCAGCGTAAATTAAAAACTGAGCTGGCAGATGATTTCAGCATCACTGAGCCAATGCAGCAGTGGTACTCAGCACAAGGATTCACACTGGATGCACAAGCCGCAACCTGTCAGTGGGCGGATGCGATGAAAGCTCGTGATTGCAAATATTTAGATTGGGTAGCGGCTTGGCGTAACGGCATGCGCAATGCCAATAGGTGGGCAACAGAGCGTACAAACAAGCAAATTTCAGTTACACAACGAATGGGTGCCAGTGATGGTAAATATGGTCCACCGGAGGATTACTTATGAATATCATGCAACGTTTAGCGCAAACTATGCCTGCGCATGTAAAGCCATACACTTATGAACAAATGCAAGCCATTCATCAGCGTGAAACGAGTGAGTTAGGTAGAAACGTCTATGAGCAAAACCAACAAACACGAGTGTCAAAAGCATTAGGACGTTCAGGTATTAAAAAGCGTCACCAACACTGTAGCTTTGATAATTTCATGATTCAGAATGCAGGGCAGCAACATGCGTTCAATGAGTCAAAAACGTTTGTCGATAATTTACTGAATGATCGTGCATGTGGTGGTTTTATCTTCGCGGGTACATCAGGTACAGGTAAAAACCACTTAGCGTGTGCGATTGCCAATCAAGCACTTCAGCAACGCCGATCAGTAGTGGTGATCACCGTTGCCGAATTGATGCTTAAATTTCGTGATACCTACCGTCAAGACTCAGCAACCAGTGAAACAGCACTGATCCGTTTTCTGAGTAATGTCGATTTGCTGGTGATAGATGAATTGGGCGTTCAGCACAACAGCAATAACGAACGAGTAATGATAAACCGCATCATTGATGAACGTTATACCCTAGAAAAACCAACAGGGGTGATTACCAACCTTCAGAGTGATGAACTTATAACAACCTTAGGCCGTGCAGCTGTCGACCGCATTATGGAAGGCGGTAAGTGGGTAACGTTTAATTGGTCAAGTTTTAGAATTAACAAAGGAACACAACCAGCATGAGAATTGAAATCCTGTTGAGTAAATTTGCGATTAAAGGAATCAACTACGATCCTCAGTCTGGTGGTGGTAAAGCGTTATTGTCTGCAGAAGAACAATTGGCGGTAGTCGGGTTATGTTGGCATGAATCGCCAGTAGGGTGGTTGGTACTGTTTGTTGAAGGGCTAAGAGATGTTCATGCACTTAAACAACTGCAAATAGCGACCAGAGGTGAAACATTACGCTTAATGGAAGATTGGCGCGGTGTTTATCCGGAAAAGGCATTAACAGCGTTATGTGCCACGGCAATTGCTGAAGCGACTCAACAGAACGGTCAAGTATGTCCAGAGTGTAATGGTAGTGCCATTGTAGTTGATAAAAATCGTAATCGTTGTAAGTGCCAATGCTGTAAAGCAGGTCGTATTGTATGGACGCAAGAAACGCGTTTTGCCTATTTTGCGCAAGTTCTGCCAGTAACCTATAGCCGATTTAAGCGTTATAACGTGGTGTTGAATTTGTTGGTGTTGTGGTTAGTAGAAAATAAGGCTGTGGCAGTTATGGCGATGGAAAATAAGGTCAAAAAGGAAAGTAGTGCACTTGTAGCTTGAATATTTAGTGATTTTTAGTATTTAAAATTATACATAGATCAAATTATAGTAAGTTACTTTATTCGTGGTTCCTATTTACTGCTTTTATGTGAATCCAATATGATACAGTAATGTATGCAATTAATTTAATTATTTGGTTATTGGTGTACATATGGACTTTATCGATCGTTTACAGAGCCTATCAAAAAAAATCGCACAGATAGGTTTTACATTAGAGACAGAAGAAGCAACAAAAAATGCTCTTATCATGCCGTTTTTACATACAGTATTAGGTTACGACGTTTTTGATCCTACAGAGGTTGTCCCTGAATATAATGCTGATATAGGCACTAAAAAAGGAGAAAAAGTTGACTATGCTCTTCTTAAAGATGGTGAAGTTCAAATTTTAATTGAATGTAAAAAATTTGGTGAACAATTATCGACTAAACATGCAAGCCAACTTTTCCGATATTTTTCAGTTACTAATGCTCGTATTGCCATACTTACTAATGGTGATATTTATGAATTTTATACAGATTTAGATGCGCCAAACAAAATGGATGAAAAACCATTTTTGATTTTGAATATGTCTGATTTAGATGAGCATATTGTTCCTGAAGTGAAAAAGTTGACTAAGTCTTCATTTGATGTGGATTCAGTTGTTGATGCTGCTGGAGAGCTTAAATATCTAAATCAGATTAAAGGTGTACTGAAAGAACAGTTTAATGCTCCAGAAGAGGAGTTTGTTAAGTTCTTTACATCTAGAGTATATGAAGGTGTACAAACGGCCAAAGTTAAGGCTCAATTCTTAGATATTACAACAAAAGCTTTAAAGCAATTTTTAAATGATAGTATTAATAATCGTTTGAAGTCAGCAATTGGAACTAATGACGAGATTTCTATAAAAGCACAGTCAATGCCTGAGTCTGTAACCGAAATTGAGTTAGAAATAGTAGAAGAAAAATCAAAAGTTGAGACAACTCAAGATGAGTTAGATGGTTTTAATATTATTAAAGCAATTTTGCGTTCAAAATTTGAAGTCTCACGTATTACTCATCGAGATACGCAAAGTTACTTTGGTGTGTTATTAGATGATAATAATAGAAAACCATTATGTAGATTACATTTTAATGCCAAACAAAAATATCTTGGTGTTGTTGGAGAAGATAAGAAAGAAGTTCGATATCCAATTGAAGTATTAGATGACATATTTAACCATAGTGATTTATTGTTAGAAGCTGCATCTAAATTTGAATAGTAAAGTATATTAAGGAGAGGGCATTAGTCTACTTCTATGTGTTTTTATAAATGAAGGTAAATTTAATTACCTTCATTTTTTATTAGTCGTCAGATAAAATTTCTAATTCAGTATCAGTATGATCTTGTATTTCTGTGTTTATTTCAAAAGAATCAAAGTAATTAACAATGAAATCATTATTAATCATCGCTAAATATAGAGCAACATCCCACCTATTATTATTACCACCAGTATAATTTTCCTTAATACGTTGATTTAAAGAATCTGGGACATAGTATTTTTTTTGTTCAGAAACTCTTATCCAATATAGATATTTTTCTGTTATATATTCACGAATATGATTTTTTATGTTTAAATATTTGATGTGAAGTGATAATCTTTTTTTATCATTTATATTCATACCTCTTGGTAAAGTAAAATTAATAACGAAATTAGGTTGTTTTATACTTTCAGGAGAGGGAAAGTTAATTTCTATTTGAATACCAATGAATTGTAATAAGTTGAAAAATTTAGGATGAATGAATTTAACACTATTATCTATATCTGAATAATAGTGAGACCATTTTTTTGTTGAACATTTATCACATTGTGATACTAAATTATTAGGGAAAATACAAAATTCAGGCCATAGATCTTTTGGCAAGAAATGGTCGAGGATACTTGGCTTACAAGGTCTACCACAAAAAGGACATTGTTCGAAAAGATGTTCATTTCTTTGTTCTAGAAGATTTCTATTTAGATTTGTTGGTGCATGTTCATAAAAATTTTTAAGTAGTTTTCTTTCTTGTAGAAAGGTGCTGTTAATAGGTTTTGTAGTATATTCAGTTATAATGTTTTCATAATTATTATAAGCTAAAATCAAACGATCTTTTATATTTGTGAGATCTTGAACGTTATCTTTATTAGAAGATAAAGCCAGATCTAACCAACCACTATCGTTATTATCATTTATCTTCATTGGTGTAAGATCTAACATTATAACTCCTTAAATGTTATTTCTTCTTCATTAATATCATTATTTTTTAAATTTAGAAGGTAGGTTAAAGCTTCATCTCCAATTTTGGGGGAAATAATATCTATTGCTTTATTAATATCGTCATATTTATTTACAAAATTCATTAATTCTGTTTGGTAAAGCTTTTCTGTATTATAATCATCAAAAACACTACCTGTTATTTTATCTAGTGACTCACCAAACGTTTCATACTCAGGTTTTATTATTTTATTATTTTTGAATATATTAACATAGTCTCTTTTTATTTCTCGAGTTATTATTGATGAATGAGTTGCTATAATTGCAAACGAATCTGTTTCTTTTAATATAAAGTTGAGCATAGATATTAACCCAACTTCTAATTCTGGATGTAAATATAGTTCTGGTTCATCAATTAATAATAAACTACTATCTTTTATTTCATTGATAATATTTGGTATCATGTATGAATATATTTTTTGACCAGAGCTTAATGGTATTTCTTTTTTATCTTTATCTAGAAAAACTAGGCCGTAATCAGAATCTATATCTTTTCGTGGTTCATCTGAATATGATTTTTTTGCTAGTTCTTTACCATATATATAGTTACCATTAAGGAGTTTTAATGCAATCTGGTCAAACTTCATTGCTTGCAAAAGTGTTTTTTCAATTAATTCAAATTTTAATAAATCAGTCCACCATTTGTTTTCTTTATCGTATAATAAAGAATCTAAAATAGAAAAAACACTTTTCCTATTTATATTGATTAAGTCTAATGAGTTAGACTCTGATTTTAAACCTATATATGAATATTCATTAATGAAAGTTGTTCGGTTTTTTTTTCCATTCTTTTTGTTACCTAGTTTTTTGATAAGCCCTTTTTTTGTATAGAAATCTTCAAATGGCGAAAATGCAACAATTAACAGTTTATTGAAGTATGGCCATTTTTCATCTTGTTGTTCTATTCCCGTAAATAAATTTGATATTTTTTTTAATGCTTGAGTTTTTCCTGTTCCATTTTTACCTATAAGAATATTTATATTTCCATTTAAATAATCATTTTTAACAAAGTGAAATTTTAATTGTGTTTGATCTTTTATTTTAATGGCTATTTCAAATTCATCTTTTGGCTTATATGCACCAATAGCAATTGCATACCCATTTTCAAAGCAAGCCTGAGATGATGAGTCTCTTAGTAAGGAAGAACTGAATCCATCCCATTTTATGAAGTCTTGGCTATCAGTTTTCAAGTAACCAGCATCATTTAATTGTTCTAAATACTCTAATGTTTCTTGGTAACTAAGATACTTATTTAGCTTATTATAATAATCAATATCAACACCAAGAGATATAAATAGCTCTTTTTCAAGCAGATTGTTGAGGGTAAATAATTGGTCATTAATTTTTTCTGCATTTTTTTCTATAAATTTATGACTTGTATTCGACTCTTTAAATAATATTTTAACAACACCAAAATCTGTATACGAATAGTCATTTATCATAAACATTATAAATGTTGTTTCGTAATTGAAGTCATCCCATAAATTAAGATTTGGTTTATTATAGTTATCAGGTAAAAATAGGATGCCATTTTTAATATCATGGCCTTCTTTTTTTTTAGAATAATAGACTTTCATAATGTGCCTTTCTATTGAGTTATGTTTATAAATGCTACATTATGCATATTTATCTATGTGTGCATATTGCTTTATATTAAAGTTTTTTATTACTTGATCTTTATCATTATTTCGTGCAGAATCCTCATACTGAAAAACCTCACCTACTCGGTGGGGTTTTGTCGTTTTAGGATCCTATTAAATCCATAACCGTCCTTTGAGGCGGTTTTTTTATGTCTGAAATTCGCCTATGAGAGAGAAAGTTATTAGCTGGTTTGCTTACCTTTGGGCAGGTTTAACCGGTGTAGCCTCTGGTCTTTCCATGAACGAAATAGGGGTGCTCATCTCTATTTTTGCCACCGTATTTACCGCGTTTATTAACTGGTTTTATCGACATCGAACCCTCAAAGCCCTGCAAAACCATCCAGAGGTGAAGAAAATCTATGAGCAAATTGAAGAAGACTAGTGGCGTTATTGGCTGCTTGGTCGCCAGTGTGCTGGCGGTTGTAGCCGGTACTCAACACGATTTAAAAACAAGCCCTGATGGATTAGCGTTTATCAGTAATTTAGAAGGGTGTTCATCATCCGCTTATCAATGCAGTGCTGACCGTTGGACTGCAGGGTTAGGCCATACAACAGGAGTAAAACAAGGCGATATAGCAACCACCGAAACCATTGCTGATTGGTACATTGAAGATATTAGTGCAGCGGAAAAGGTGGTTGATCGGCAAGTAACATTACCTGCTGGCCCTCAATACGATATGGCAGTGTCATTCGTGTTTAATCTTGGGGCTGGCAACTTTCGCAGTTCTACCTATCTCAAGAAGCTAAAAGCAGGGCAGTTAACTGCCGCCTGTAATGAGTTTCCACGGTGGGTCTATGTGAATGGTAAAGATTGCCGGCTTGATAGCAGTCACTGTGCTGGCATCGTTAAACGCCGTTTAGCAGAGCAAAAGGTTTGCTTGTATGGCTATCAGTAAGTTCAAGCTAATCGGAGTTGTTGGTGTATTAACGGTGTTATCGATGTTGATGTGGAGGTATTCACAGACAGTGCAAAAGCTGGAAGCGGCTCAAGCACTGGTTGTGGAACAACAAACCAAATCAAATCACTTAGTGGACGTTAATCAGTCGATGCAATCTACTATTACCCGTTTAGAGCAAGCATCTCACCAAGAACGATTAGCCGCTGAACATAACGAACGTCAACGTCAGCAATGGCAACAACGGGCGTTAAAAGCACAACGTCAAATCGATAAGGATATTGCTCATGAAAAGTGTGCTGATTTGCCTATCCCTAATGCTAGTCAGTGGTTGTACTACACCAAGCCCGCAAGTGGTGACTCAATACAAAATTGAATACATCAAACCACCTGCCGCGTATTTGATTAGCTGCAAACAACCTTTCTATAAACCGCCGATGACTTGGGGTGAAGCCGCTAAACGTGATCCAGTGTGGTTACATCATTTCTCGCTGTGTGCTGCACAAATTGAAAACTTACGCCGTTGTTATAACGACCCAACACACTGTGCGGCGTTACCCATTGCAGAGGGAGAGCCATAACCACGATTGAGAGTGCCATGAATAATGAAAAACGTTTTTGGAATACCACCGAACTTGAACAGTTTGGTAAGCACCGTTCAACCATTCGTAAGAACTTAAAAGCGGCAGGGGTTTCACCTGTCGCTTATAAGGGCAACACGCCACTTTATGATGTGGTGCAAGTCGCACCGTACCTATGCCAACAACCGCGTAAAGAATCAGATGCGCCCGATTTAATGGGGTTTAAAACGGCAGCTGAATTACGGGCGTATGTGCAAAGCGAACGTGAAAAACTGATTTTGATGCGGGAGTCTGGTGAGAGTGTCACTAAAGAAGATTATGAAAATGAAATTGCTGTCTGTATTGCCAGTGTTAAAGGCTTTAAAGATAAGGTGATCACCCGTATTGAATCTGCCATTCCTACCGCGACACCGCAGCAACTTGAAGATTTAGAAACTCTGCTTAATTTCGATTTAAAGGCGGTCGCTGATGAGCTTGAGACAGTTTGATGCCCGTTTAGGGATTGAGTTTGCCAATGCCAAAGATATTCGGCGCAGTTTTGCTTATTTGTGCGCACCTACCGATAAAACACCGGTGGAAGCGGCCGATGATGAACTGTGGATCTCTGATGGCACCGATGTGACCAAGTTTTTATCGTCACAAGTCCCGTACATGCGAGAGCCGTTAAATTGTTTGGCTCGGCGTATTTATGAAGCGGTGATTGTGGTTGGTCCTGCGCGTTCAGGTAAAACCAAAGCGATGGTGGAAGGCTGGATAAATTACACTGTCACCCAAGCCCCTGGTGACATGCTGCTTATCTACAGTACCAAGACCAAAGCTACTGATATGTCGAAGGTCGATTTAGAACGAAGCTTTTCAGCTACCGCAGGCATTGCCAAGCTGCGAACAGGGCGTAAGGCTGATGACAATATCACCTCGAAGAAATTTAAAAATGGCATGATCTTAAAACTCGATTCTGCCACCGAAACCAGTTTATCTGCATCTACATATCGTTATGCCGGTGCGACCGATTACGATCGTGCTGATGATGCGGTAGGCCAAGAAGGTTCTAAGTTTGAACTGATGCTAATGCGTGTCCAAAACGCGAAATCATCCGGCATGGTGATGGCAGAATCTTCTCCTGGTCGTATTGTACGTAACCCTAAACGGGTTGAAGATTTATCACCGCATGAATCCCAACCCTGTGGTGGTATTGCTGATTTATATAACCAAGGTGATCGCCGCCGTTTCTATTGGTTATGCCAAGACTGTAATAGCTATTTCCGTCCAGATTTTGAAACCCTCAAATGGGAACAACATGCTGAGCCTTTAGAAGCGGCTAAAACTGCGTGGGTGGAATGTCCTCGCTGTTGTCATCGGCATACTGAATCACAAAAACAGACCATGAACCTTGAAGGCCGTTGGTTTCGTGATGGTGAAATTGACCAATATGGTGATGTAGTCACCGATGAATCAGCTATTCGAACCAGTAAATGGGCAACGTTTTGGTTTGAAGGCATTGTGGCAGCCTATGCCAGTTGGGAAAACTTGGTGTATCGCTTTCTTAATGCAGATGCCTTGTTCCAAGATTGTGGTGATGAAGAGTCATTAAAAACCTTTATCAACGTGCGTATGGGACGACCTTATGTAATGCAGTCGCGTGGTCAAGAAGTCGGTGCTCATCAGTTAATGGCGCGAGCTGCAGATCATGAACGCGGTATTGTGCCATTGGGTGGACGCTTCTTAATGATGTCCATCGATGTACAAGGTGGCAAGCAGAACCCACGTTTTGTGGTGCAAGCCCATGTCTATGGTGAAGGGCTGCAACGATGGGTGATTGACCGCTTTGAAATTCTCACCAATCCTTATCGCAATAATGACCGTATTAACCCGATGGTGTATGCCGAAGATTGGGATTTATTGATTGAACAAGTGATCAAGAAAACCTATCCCTTAGCTGATGGTTCAGGGCGAGTGATGAAGCCGGTATTAACCTTGTGTGATTCCGGTGGCTCAGGTGAGAAGAAAAAAGGTAAACAGAAAAGCTCATCTGTTACCGATCATGCTTATCAGTTTTATAACCGCCTCAAAGGGCATGGCTTATCGCATCTATTCCGATTAGTGAAAGGGGCAAGCCGTGACATCGATGATCTCGTTAAAGAAACCTATCCTGATAAACGCAGTAAGTTGGCCAACGGTGAAATCCCGTTGTTAATGCTGCATACCAACCGTTTAAAAAACCGCGTCGCTGCCAGTTTTTCGCGGTTAGAGTTTGGTGCGCGGTTCTTTCATTTACCAGGATGGGCGGATCGGGTTTGGTTTGATGAACTCACGGTTGAATATATTGATGAGCTTGGCCATTGGCAAAAGCCTGATGGTGCACGTAATGAATCCTTTGATTTATGTGCCTATGCCGAAGCCGGTATGCATTACAAAGGCGGTGATGATATCCATTGGGATAACCCGCCAGCATGGGCCGCTGATTGGCAATTTAATAGCAATGTGGTTGATGCCGACCAAACGCCGAAGTTTGAGCGGGTGGCGCGTCGACGATATAACCACTCAAAAGGAATTTTTGGATGACAACCCAACGTGAACGGCTGCAGTGGTATCTCGATGCCGAGAAAAAGATCTTGATGCAACAAGCGGTTGAAACGGCTGAAGGTGAAAAGCTGACCTTTGCGAGTTTGGCAACGGTACGCCGTGAAATAGAACGTCTGCAGCAGGTAATTAGCCGTGAAAATCAGGGAGGACGCCGCAGTATGATCCGGAGAAACTACCTTGAGTAAATTGAATATAGCCGATCGTATCATTTGTTATTTTAATCCTAAGTCGGGGGCTGAACGGCTTTATAACCGTAACCTGATTAATAAATACCAAGCCGCACTGCCTGCTAATCCTCATACCAAAAAACGTAATGCTCGCTCTACTGGCAAAGCCAACCAAATCAATAAAGATGCGAAATCTTTACGTGAACGTGCACGACATATGGATGAAAACACGCCTTATGTCACCGCCATCCTTGATGAATTGTGTGCCAATGTCGTAGGACCTAACGGCATTATGATTGAACCACAGCCGCTAGACATGAACGGTGATGTTCACACTGACTTTGCCCGTAAGATCAGCGAATGGTTTGAACGGTTTTCATTGCAACAGAACATTGATGGTGAGTTATCACGGGCTGAAACCGAATGGTTAGCCTGTCGAACGTGGCTGCGTGATGGTGAAGTGTTTGCTCGTTATTACCTAGGGAGAGATGCAGGAATTGAATACCCCTCATCAACACCGTTTGGGGTGCAGCCGTTTGAGCCTGATTACATACCCCTGAATATTAACGAGCCTGAAAAGGGCATGTATGAAGGTATTCGCCGTAATGGTTTAGGTCAGATGGTGTCATTGCTGATCCAGCGTGATGCGCATGGTTTTTCCTTTGCTGAAGTCGATGCGCGGTT
The DNA here is from genome assembly GCF_003026355.1 of Photobacterium kishitanii. Classification (GTDB taxonomy): domain Bacteria; phylum Pseudomonadota; class Gammaproteobacteria; order Enterobacterales; family Vibrionaceae; genus Photobacterium; species Photobacterium kishitanii. The sequence continues at coordinate 116,790 of NZ_PYON01000011.1, forward strand.
TGTGGCGCATTTGAAATTCACCCGTCGATTTCATCAAAACCGAGGGGTAACGCTGCTGCATTCGGTTCTAGATTTGATTGCCGACATTGAAGATTACGATCAATCAGAGCGTGTCAGTGCGCAGATTGCCAGCCGCTTTGCCTACTTCATTAAACGAGATTCGGGCTCTGGTGAGGCTGATAACTTTGAACGTGGCGGCGATATCTTTCTAGGAATGGGGAACAGTTTTGAACTCGCCCCTGGTGAAGATGCCGGCATTGTTGAAAGTAAACGCCAAGAAGCCATGAGCAGTCCATTTCGTGATGCTCAAATGCGACTAGCGGCATCAGGTGCTGGTGTTAACTGCTCGAGCGTCACCCGTCATTACACTGGCTCTTATTCAGCCCAACGGCAAGAGCTGATTGATTCCTTTGCCCGTTATCGCATTTTACAACGTAAGTTCGTCACCAGTTGGACGCGTCCTCAATATCGAATGGCACTACAGATGGCGATTTTATCGCGGGAATTGGTGGTGCCGAAAGAAGTGGATGTAGTTTCAGTGCTTAATGCCATTTATCAAGCCCCAGTGATGCCGTGGATTGATCCCGCTAAAGAGATGGCCGGTATTGAAAAAGGGACGCGTCTAGGGCTGCAATCACTCAGTCACTTCCAACGTGAACGCAACTATAACCCTGTCGCTGTACGCCGCGAGATAAAAGCCGAACGCCAAGCCATGAATGATGATGCCATTGTGAGTACGGCTGATCCTGCGCATAACGTTCAAACGAAGATCCAACATTCAACCAAAGAGGCACAACATGCCAAAGACAACTAAATCGTGGTTCACGCTCAATAACCAAGGCGAAGGCCAACCGGTGAAGGTGTGGATCCATGGTGACATTGGTAGTTATGACATTGAAGCCATTGATTTAATCAAAGCCCTGCAGTCTGTCGGTACGCAAGATGCTGAGTTCCGTATTCAAAGTTATGGTGGCTCGGTCTATGAAGGGTTGGCGATGTATAACGCCATTAAAGCCCACAAAGGAAAAACCATTGGCATCGTGGATGGGTTAGTGGCATCGATTTCTAGCTATTTCTTAATGGCTTGCGATGAAATTCAAATGCCAGAAAACGCCAAGCTGATGATTCATGATCCTGCTATTGGTGCGTGGGGTGGTGAAAATGAAATAGAAAGTGCGTTAACTCAACTAAAGAACGCCAAGCAGACCATTGCCGAAGCCTATGCCGAACGCTGTGGTAAGTCGTTAGATGATGTGCTGCAAGCGATGGCAAAAGAAACCTGGTTCACCGCCAGCCAAGCATTGGAGTTTGGTTTGATTGATGCGGTGATTGATGCCGTGGACTTATCTAATTGCCTTAAAAAAGTCTCTGCCACTGAGCTGCAAGCCAAAGCCTTTAAACATACCCCTGATGATTTATTGAATCAGCTTGTGCAACCGCCAGCAACACCGACACCTGAACCTCTAATAAACCAACAAAGTGATCCTATGCCTAAACCTATCGATAACGATGCATTACAAAATGCGTTAAAAAACGAGAACCAACGTCAATCGACTATTCGTGCTTTGTGTGCAACCCATAAGGTAAGTGACACCCTGCGTGATGAAATGCTCAATGATTTAAATTGCAGTGCTGAAGATAGCTCGCTCAAGATATTGCAATACTTGGGTTCGATTTCCATCAATGGCCAAGAGCCCAATGCAGAACAACCACCAACAGGGTTAACCAATACCCATATTCATGTGGGCAACGGTAATGCCACCAAAGATGCGCTGCAAAATGCCCTAAATGCCCGTTGTGGTACGGGAGAAATTGAAAAAGATAACCCGTACCGCTTAAAAACCTTACTTGATATGGCTGAAATCGCGGTGGGTAAGGATGCTAAATATTGCGGTAACAAGAATGAATTAGTCGCTCGTGCGTTTAACAGCGGCGATTTTGCAGACATTATCACCGAAAGTGTGCGAACGGTGATGCGAGATGAAGCGCAAGTACGTGCACCATTATGGCGAGAGCTTGCTAATACTGAAAACCTGCCTAACTTTAAAGAGACCGATTTAATTCTCATTAATGACGCACCTGATTTAATGGCCGTATCAGAAGACGGTGAATACAAATCAGCCACCATCAAAGGCAGTGGAGAGAAAATTCAGTTAGCCAGTTTTGGCCGTGAAATTGCCTTTACTCGTCAAGCTATCATCAATGATGAGATTGCCTTGATCTCAAAAATCCCACGTAAGTTCATGCAATCGGCTTATCGTTTGTCGGATAAGTTGATGTTTAACGCCATTCTGAGCGGAAAAATGGGCGATGGTAAGAGTGTGTTCCAAGCGGGTGGTGCCAATAAATGGGGTAACTTAGCCAATGATATTCCAGCTGCTGATTACCAAGCCTTAGTGATGGCGCTGCATAAAGCCTTTGCAACAGCGACCACCTCTGAAGGGGATGCATTAGATTTACGCGGTGAAATCCTGTTAGCCAACCCTGACCATGCTTCATTCTTAGAAGCGGTACTTAATACTGCAAGCAAACCTGATACGTTTAATCCTGCCTATAAGAAGTTTGCCAAGGTGGTTGAAACTGCACGATTAGCAATGATTAACGGTGCGATTGCGTTAACCGGCAAAGATTTTGATTCGGTGGTGATGGGCTTTCTTGATGGCGCACAAGATCCTTGGTTAGAAACGGGGGATGGTTGGAGCAGTGACGGTGTGAAGTTCCGTATTACTTATGATGTGACCTCGAAAGTGCTCGATCGTCGTGGCATCGCTCAGGCAACATTTGCCGCCAAATAATATCTATTCTTATAGGGTGCTTCGGCATCCTTTTTTATAAGTGAAATAAACAACAGGGACAGAGAACACTATGCGTATTGCTGATGGTTCAAAGATTGATTTAAAAGCGCCAGTGGGTGGTTTTGTTAAAGATGTGCCAGTGAAGTACGGTGCGTTAATTGTGATACCTAACTATTCGGCTCAAGAAGGCCAAGTGGTGAGTTGTACTTACCGTGGTTTATTTGATGGACCGATTAAAGCCGGCGATTCTCCTTCATTTATCGGTGAGGCCGCTTATTTTGATAATGGGGTGTTTACTAAAACGTTACCTACGGGTGAAGGTGCTGTGACCGTTCCTATCGGCTCATTCATTGATAATGGCGTATTGTTGATGGGTGTGGCCTTAATCAGTTAACTCACATGATAGGTGATCAGTGAAGAGTGTGTTTGATGATGCTCGGCAATTGATTCGAGCCTCTATTCAGCAGTGTTTTGGCAGTGAATTAGTGGTGATGTTACCCGATGGCCAACAACGGAAAATTCAAGGTTATATCAAACACCAATCATCAGAAGGTCATGCCATTAAACGGTTATTAACGGCCAGTTGTTTACCACCGTTATCAACCATGATGATAAAAGGTAAGCGTTATAGCTTGGCGTTCTCTGGCCATGAACAAGGTAAGGGTAATAAAGACAGTCAGCTGCAGCGTGAATATGTTTTAAATCTGTCTCAAGCAGGGATTAAGCATGACTTCTCTGAATTCTAATATGGTATTGGACACCCGTTTTCTTGCTCGTCTTTCCTACCTTCCCGATGAATTAGCAAAAGCCGCTAAACAAGCGATGATTAAAACCAATCGCTGGTTAAGGGCGGCTTCTATGGCTGATTTAGGCTATGAACTCAGTATTGATTCAAAAGCCATGACCACCCGTTTTAGAACTTATAAAAACGGCGGTATGTCAAAGCTGTGGGTGGGGGTAAGAAGCCTTGGTGTGCATCGATTAGGGACACCAGTTCAAAATGGTAAAGGGGTGCAAGTGGGTAGTCATTTCTATGATGGCGCGTTTATCTCACCAATGGACAGTGATCAACTGTTGGTCTTTCGCCGTGAAAATAAAGGTCGAAAATCCATTAAGTTAGTCACCATCGATATTAGTGAAGAGTCGGAAGAGATCATTGATTCTTACTTACCCGATTTAAACCGTAAATTTGAGGAGTTTTTTCATCGTGAGTTCCAATTCATTCTTTCGGGCACCCAGTGAATGGGTGATGACTGTCATTGAACGATTAGAACAGTGTTTACAACTCGGCAAGATAGAAACCGCCTATCAACGTGAAGAAACAGAGCCAAGTGCACCTATCGTGCGTTACCAATGCGGTGAATGCCAATCCATTAATCACACCAACAATGATGGCCGTAAAATCCATGAAATTGAGCTGAGATTCTTGGTTGAAGTGCCGATTGCTCAAGCTAACTTTGATGTGGTGGCACTGGACTTATCAAGCCGTATTGAGCGTGAGTTATTCAATGAACGCTTTGGTTGTGTGGATGATGTTGAAGAGGCGCGGTTGATTTCAAATCTGCCGCGCCGTTTTAATCCAGATAATGGGGTGTTCTTACGGGTTGTTACTATCAAACAGCGTATTTTTATGGGGCCGATTGAACACGATTGGCATGAGATTATAGGAACGCAAGCCAATGTTGAGGGCATTAGTTGAACGGATCCGTTCGTTAGAAAAAGAAGTGATGGCTTTGCGTGAAGAAATGGAAGAAAACCGCCGTTCTTCGGGCAATATTATTCGTTTAGGCGTGGTGGCAGCGACTTCAAAACAAGCTGTTGATGTTACTGCTGGTCAGAATAAGGCAACGCGGGTGCCGTTTTTTGTTCATAGTGCGGGGCGAGTTAGTCACTATCGCCGTCCTAGTGTTGGTGAACAGTGCATTCTGATTAACTTAGGCTGTGGCGATAACCTCAATAATTCCGTTGCTCTGATGGGGTTATCTTCAACAAACTTTCCTTGTCCGACGACCGAAGAAAACCAAGTGATGACTGATTACGGCAACGGTATGACTGAGTGTTATGACTTAGATACTGGTGCATTAACGGCGCATTATCCTGGTGGTGTCAAAGTGGTGGGTGATATTGAGCAAGAGGGTAATTATCGTGCTTCGGGGGATGTGGCTGATGGTACTCGTTCGATGGCTGCTGATCGTCAGATTTATAACGACCATATCCACTTACATGGAAACCCTCATACCAGCCAAACGGAGCAACAACAATGATAGGGATTGATCCTAAAACAGGGAAAACCGTCACGGGTATGGCTGCGTTAACCTGTCGGTTTGAACGGATCCTGACAACACAAATGACATCACGCATTAAGCGCCGCCAAATAGGCAATAAAGCCATTGCCCGTTTAGGTCGAATGCAAAACCCAACTGAAGCCATGATAGTGCAAAACCTATCTCTTGAAGCGTTGGCTAATCCTGCTAATGGCTTAACCCAATTTAAACCCAAACAGTGCCAAGCCATAGCAAGTGATACGGGTTTTTCAGTGAGTGTGAAAGGCGTGTGGCGAGGGAATGATATTGAATTACAGGTGCGGTTATGAGTTTACCTAAAGCGTTTGTGGTGCCTGAATTTGAAACCTTACTCAGTGACTATATTCAAGCAGCGGTGGCGTATTGTGCTAAGTCAGATACTGACAAAGCGCAGTTATTACACCAAGCCATGACCAATGATGGTGAACTGCTGGCACAAGTGACTCAGGCGTTTGTATTAAAGCGGGTGGCTGAGATTCGAGAGCAGAATCACCAAGCCTTACAGATGTTTCGTAAGTTCGTGACTGAATCCGACATGGTGGATTTGCTGGCATTGCAATATGGCTTAAAGCGGCAAGTATTAACGCCGAGTGATAACAGTATTTTTCCACCTAAGCCTGCCATCATGGAATCAGATGAAAGCCTACTGCAGCGGTTTGATTTAGCGCCTTATCAGTTCCATACCACAGGTACGCGAATGGGGTATAAATTTCATGCGCTGACCTTAGATGAACGGCCGCTGATAAAGATTGAATCAGAACCCGATGCAGTGGTGATGCGGTATGAATTTCAGCACTTAAACAGGCCGATGCCGGTTAAAGATGCGATGCCTAAAATGTTAGAGCCTAACTCTGGCAAAGTGTGTGTAGCAGTGCTAAGTCGAGAACATCCACAAGGCATTGCCAGTGATGCGTTATTAAAACGGGTAGATGATTACCTTCAACGTGATGATATAGCCCAAGAGTCTGATGAAATCACCACCAAAAGTGCGGCTCCAAAGCTATATCGAATTGTGGCCACGGTGTATACCGGCTCTGATCCAAGTTCGCATGTTGATAAAGCCCAAGCCGAACACGCTGCATGGGCATTAGCTGAAAAACGCCATAAGCTCAATGGCATTGTTGATAGAGAAGAGGTGGCACACATTCTTTATGAGTTAGGTGCTAAACGTGCCAAAGTCCACGAACCTGCAGCTGATGTTATCTGCCTGTGGGATGAAGCGCCGTATTGTACGGAGGTGATCATTGATGTTCGAGGTGACTGAGCCTTTTATTTCTGTTCAACCTGAAAACCGTACCCTGATTGAAGAGTCCCTAGAATATGCTTGGCATACCTTACTGGCTAACCAAACCGATCCTTTCCCCGAACTGAAACAACCACGACTAACGTCAGAACAATTTGTTTCCTTACTGGCTGGTGAGCGTGGGGTAACTGATTGGCGACCTGAAGATTCATTAGAACAACAGCGTAAAACTGCCGATAACGCCTTTGAAATTCATCGAAAAGCGGGGACTCGTCACGGTTTAGCGGTGGCTATGGATGCGTTGGATTGTGATATTGAAGTTACCCCTTGGTATCAAATGGAAGCGCCGCCGGGTCCTTATCATATTGAAGTGGTGGCTTGGAAACGTAATAAGCCAGTGAATCAAGAAACCGCCAAACGGATGCTGACACGGATTGAAAACACCAAGTCTGAGCGTGACACCGTTGATCTAATTTTAGCCTTTGGTTTAGATACTGGACTCACGTTCTCAGGGGTAAAACAGCCATCCGTTGTTGATTACGATGATTCAGCGACTGGCATCATGCCACCATCACCGCTGGTATTGGCTCCCTTTGGTGTGTCAGGTGCTCACTTTCATACCACGGTCGGTGATGAGTCATATCAGGGATGCATGCCTAATGACTCGTGGTGTGCAGGAGGGAGCTATTTTGCAGGCGGTATGCGTATGGTGATGAGTACCGATATAACGTTAGGAGTAAGAACATGAGTTCACCCGTTGTTCAATTTACTAAAGTGGGATTGGCCGAGCTAATTAGCGCCAAAAACCAAGGCATTAAAGGGGCGATTAAATGGATAGCAGCGGGTGACCGCAGTTATCAGCCAACACCTGAACAAAAAGCGTTGTACAACGAAAGGCAACGTGAACTGATTTCAGATTGGGAAGAGTTGAGCCCAACACAACTACGTATGGCGGCGGTATTTAAAGGCAATCTGGAATATGAAGTGCGAGAAGTCGGGTTCTTTTTAGAAACCGGCACCTTATTAGCGGTCTATTCAGTACCTAATACGTTATTGGCGTATAAATCAGCCAATGCCAGCTGGTTGCAGAAGTTCACGCTAGATGTCTCCCCATTGCCGTCAAATAGCATCACGATTGAGGTCGGTAATGACAATATAAACCTGTTATTGGGTGAAGAGTTAACCACGATGGCCACTGCTCAAATTGGCAATATGTCGCGCCATCTTGAATTGCTATTTCGTTTTAATGAACTAGAGAAAAGAGTGTGAGGGATTATGGCATGCACAATGGAGGGACCGCCGTTATTGAGCATTATTGCAGGTACAACCTATGGCTTTGATGTTAGCTGGACAACGGGTGATGACAGCAATCCTTATGTGAAATTGTTTGGGTGTACCGCTGTTTTTGTTGTTCGTTCGATTGAGGGTGAGGTGTTGGTGCGTGGTACTACAGAATCTGGACATATCACCATTATTGAACACCCACAGCAAAGCGATGCGCTCGATATCAAAGTCACCCATGACCAAACTCAAGGCCACCAACCAACAGCGTGGGAGAACGCGAGTTATGAAGTGCGGGTAACGTTTCCAAGTGGTGATCCTTACAGCATATTACGCGGTCCAGCTGTTTTGATAAAAGGGGCGGTTGATGATTAGCGCAAATGCAAAAGTGTTGGTCACGCTCAATACTGACCGCGTGATAACAGTGCGGTTACCCCAAGGGATTGCTGTTGTTCGAGAGCAAGTGAAGCCCAATGTTCAAGTGGTAACGATTGGTCAGCAAGGGCCTGTGGGTACGGTTAGTGAAGAAGTCTTAGCAACGGCTGCAGAAGCTAAAGCATTAGCAGTGGCGGCTTCTGAAGTTACTCAATCAACAGCAACATTGCTAGATAGCGTCATTAGTAATATCACCAATGGGTTTAACTTTCATGCGGGGGAACTTTCTGCTTAGGAGTGAGGGTGTTAAACAATAAAATTGACCAACTGATAGCGGCACTCAATAACGTGATGGGTGTGATTAATGGCAAGTTGCGATTAAAAGCTGACAAAACAGAAATCTATTCACGTTCTTATCTTGATGATCCGCTTTCTACCTTAGGCGCTAACACCGCAACGGCCAATAAACTCAAAGTCGCACGTACCATAACCCTTGGCCGTGATGCGAATGGCTCCGTGTCATTTGATGGTTCGGGTAATGTCACATTGCAGGTCACCATTCCAGCACTTGATGATAAAGCTGACACGATTGATACCTTAACACCGGCACAAATAGATGCCCGTATTAAGCAATTGATAGGCATAGCGCCTGAAGTATTAGATACCTTTGAAGAGTTGGCCAAGGCACTGGGTAATGATCCGCATTTTGCTGCCACTATGACAGCAGAGCTAGCCAAGAAAGCCAATGCCAATCAGGTCTACAGCATCACGGCGGCGGATGCACAATTTCTAACTAAACGAGGTAAAGCGGCAGACACCACGCTGTTTGGTGGTAATGCGCCAGCTCACTATGCAACCTCAGGCCAAATATCGACATTAGAGCAAGAGATTGCGGATGGTTTTACACGACTTGCCGCATCGTTCAATGATGCAGCGAATACAATTAATGGAAATTAATCAATGAGTTTAGAACAACAAATAGGGGCATTAGTTAAAGCCTCAGAAAACTTAACCGGTGCAGTGAACGGCAAGATTGGGGAGATTGATAAGAAGGTTGATGCTGCAGTTAAAGCTATTCCAGAATTACATAAAACATTTTATATTGATAGTGTCGCAGGTAATGACAATGCATTAGGGACACAATCCTTACCGATCAAGACAATATATGAAGCGGTTATTCGTACACCTATAAATGGTTCAGTAAGTATTTTTTTGAAGAAAAATCAAGACCATTTCATGTCGGGAACAGTTCCTCGATTTACTAATGCAACAAATAAAAAGATACAATTAGCAGCATACAGTGCGGGTTCTAAACCTGTAATCAAAATGTTAACAACAGATGCGCCAACAGGGAGTATTCTTAATGGTTTTATAGTCTCGACCTTTAGCAGTATTACTGTTGTTGAATGTGTCATTGATACAATGTCATTACCATTAGATCAAACAAAACCATGGCCAGAATATGGCGGTTTTATTTCTAGAGATGGATCGTTAGGTGAAGTTGGTAATGCGTTAATTTCATTATCTCATAGTGAAATTAAAATAAGAGATCATCAGTTTTCATCACATTATTCTCGTGTTGATTATAATTTTAGAGCCGTCATTATTCATCATGTTGGCCTTCAAGTTAAATTAAACTCAGGAGGTGATACGTTTTATTGTACTTTTAATGGTGTTTCATTATCGGATACATCTAAAACATTAAAAGGTTGTTTATCTGGTGCAACTGCGGCAAATACATTAACGAATATTTCATTAGCATAAAGGGTGATCATATTATGGATTCTATACTGATTAATGGTCAGCGTATTTACGGTCTTAATTTAAATGATCAAGATTATAATGGTGATCCAATTTATTCGTTTTTTGGTATAACAAAAGAACAAGCGGATATTTTAAAAAAACAAAATCAGTGGTCAGAGACTCGAAAAGCGCGGGATCAACTGATGATAAAAACAGACTGGACTCAGACGAACGATGCGCCACTAACCTCCGAAAAGAAAGCTGAATTTACTGCTTACCGCCAAGCATTACGGGATATCCCTCAAACTTACGATAATCCTGATGATATCGTATGGCCAACGAAGCCAACTATTTAGAAACCGCTCTTAGTTAGCGGTTTTTTTGTATCTAAAATCTGAGTTAAAAGGAATAACATGGCAACCTTGAATCTAACAGGGCTGCAAGATCATCCGATCTTGCAGCCTTTTCGTTTAAATGGCCGTTGGTATTTACCTGCAGATAACACCATTGCTTTGCACCCAACACAAACCGCCTTTTTGTTGATGAATGGCAAGATTGGTAAACCGGCACAACTTCCAGTCCAACAACAAGCCAAAGGACAGCAACAATGAGTTCATTAGCACCCATTCAAGATTTTGAATTAAACGGGGTTGAGGTTCGTACCATAGAACCGCAACCAAGTATGGGGCCATTAGCGCAACAGGTGGTGCACTTGATTGGTACGGCTCCCGATAAACGCGGCACCATAGTTTATAACGAGCCAACACGGTTATGGAATTATGCTGATGCAATAATGGCATTAGATTCAACCGGTAACCGTCAAGGTTCATTACCGACAGTGGTGCGTTACTTGTTTGAGTACGTGAAATGCGCGCTCTATGTCACGGTGGTCGAAGTCGGTGCGACTACTGCAGTAACCGAAGCCAATGTGATTGGTGGTGTGGATTCAGCAACCGGTGCCATTCGTGGTTTGGAAACCGTTAAGGCTTGCCCTGAAACACCCACCATTATTGCCGCTCCTGGTTTTCATTCAAAAGCAGTAGGACAAAAGTTGGCATTAATTGGGCGTGATGTGCGTTGTCGTCCTGTACTTGATGGCCCAAACACTAATGATATGGCTGCCGCTGAGTTTGCTGCAGGGTTTGGTGCTGAAGGAACAGGCGAAGATAAACTGTGCATTATCGATCCTTGGTTTCTGAAAACTTACGATGGCGTACAGGTATTAATGCCGGCATCCATCGCTTTAGTAGCTGCAATGGCTTCGGTATCGGGTTGGGAAAGCCCACAAAATCGCTCAGTAGTGTGTGATGAAACCGCCCGTAATATTGCCTATAAAATCAATGATAAAACTACTCAAGCGAATTTTTTGAATAAACATGGTGTAGTGACGATAGCGCATACACGAATGGGCGGTTATTCGATCATTGGTAACCGCACTAATACCGGACGTTTTATCTCTCATGTTGGTTTAGAAGACTTGATGGCACGTAAGTTAGAAGAAACTAGCCAACCGCTATTGGGTAAACAGTTGACTGAAGAGTTCATGCAGCAAGTTGTTGATCGTTTAACCAATTGGGGACAGGATTTAGTCGCGCAGACTGTTATTCCGGTGTTTAAAGCCTTTCTTCATCCTACCAAGAATAATCTAGAAAATTATACAGCGGGTCGATGGTTCCTATGTGTGAATTATGGCCGCTATTCACCGAATGAACACATGGTGTATGAAATGAGTGTTGATAACGGGCTAATTGCAGCATGGCTTGATGAGGTGGTAAATGGCTGATCGTATTCGTATGCGTATTACGGCACAGGTTGAATCTGTGCCATTGATGAATGAAATTGTGGACTTTACGCCACCGGAAGTGAAAGCCAAATTAGCCAATAACGAAGGCGCATTTGTGGCTTCTGAAGATACTGTTGGCTTAGAAAAGCTCAGTTGGTCGTTAAAAGTCAAAGGTGAACATGGGGTGTTATCGCGTTCTTTGGGTAAGTACACCATGGGTAATGCCCAAATTAACGTGGTAGAAAAAGGCAAAAGTACCGATGGTGTTCCCTATGTGGAAACCTATTCAATGTATGGACCGATTACGGCCATTAAGAAAGAGGCGGTGAAGATGGGCGAGAAGCCAACCATCACTATTGAAGGTACCTGTAAAGCGTATACCCAACATGATACGGGTATTGTGGTTCATGATATCAATGTGAATACCGGTAAAACCATTATTGGTGGTGTCGATTTGATGGGATTAGCCGGCATCATTTAAACCGTCTTTGAATTATGTATGACTGATAGCGCCTATGGGCGCTTTTTTTATGAGAAAAAGCCATGAAGAAAGAAACCACACTGCCATTTTTTAACCGTTCAGGTAGTCATAAATTAACGATTAATACCATCACCTTAGGCGCGTTTCGCAAGCTGCCTTTTGTGATGAAAGATGATCTGTCTGCCGCTGAACAATTTAAGCAGTTTAAGGCGATGATTTTAGCTTGTACGGACTTAACGCCGACTGAGTTTGAAGAGCTGTCGGTGCCTGATTTTACCCAATTACATCAAGATATTCGCGCCTTTATCTTAACGCCATCTGATGAAATGAATGATCATTCATTAACGGGTAAAGACTTTGAATTTGATTTGGCGTTTCCGTTTACCAATGAACTAGAAGAAACCATTAGCCACATTAAATTTGCTGTTCCTAAGGTGAAACACTCTGAAGCATTGGCAGATATTGATGATCATTACGAACGTGAAGAGTTTATGTTTCGGGTGGTATGTCATTTAGATAAACAAGATATGGACGCCATGGCATTGAATGATTACTTGGCCATTAAACCGCAGGTGGGCGCTTTTTTTCAACTTGCGGGGGATTACTTTCGCCCCGTGACGTCGAAGCCCTGATTGATTTGATCCCAATGCACCGTAATACCACTGAAAGTGAACTCAGAGAATGGTCACAAGACCAGGCATTACGGCGTTATGAATTGATCTTATCTAAGCTCGGAGTCAAACAATGACGGAAAAGATTAGTTTTGTCTTAGATGCGTCAGTCAAAGGCGTTAAAGACATTGTTTCAACTACTACCGCAACAGAACGGTTAACGGCAGCACTGGCGGAACAACGGGGTGAGGTTCAGTCGTTAAATGGTCAGTTAAAGGGTATTAAAGGCTTTGAAGCTGCAGAGCTTAGAGCTGAAAAGCTATCGGCTCAATTAACTGAAACCAAAAGCACCATGACTTCTCTTAGTGCAGCCATAGCTGAGAGCAAGCTGAAAACCACTCAATTGCGGGGTGAATACAATTTAACTCAGAACGAAATTCGTGGGTTAAATCAGGAAATGCAGCAAGCCTCAAAGGAAGGGGCACAAGCCTTACAAGTTAAGCTAAAAGAAGCCCAACTTCGACTTGAATCACTTAATACTGAGATTTATCAGAACAAAGCCCAAACCAATGATCTCTCTGTCGCTTATAAACGTGCCAGCGGTAAGTTAGGCAAGTTAACCGACAGACAAGAGAAGCAACATAGCACCTTAAATAAGTTAAAAAGCTCACTGCAAGCGGCGGGTGTGAGTACCGATAAGCTTGGTGATGAACAAAACCGATTAAAGCAACAAGCTGATAAAGCTACCTTAGCCCTTGAAAAGCAGAATGCGCGATTAAAAGAGATGCAATCAATCCAAGGTCGCATTGATAGTCGTAAAGCTAAGTTAGGTGAAATAGGCAGTGAAGCAACAGGGTTAGCGGCAGCTGCAGCACCGATTGTTGGATCGATATGGACAGCAATTAAAAATGAAAGCTCATTTGCTGATGTGAAAAAAGTCGTCAACATGAGTGATGAGCAATCCTCAGAATTGCAATCGTGGGCGCTGAAAACCTCAACAACAACACCAATGAGTGCCGATAATATCAATGCGATGTTAGCCGCTGGTGGCCAAAGTGGCATTAAAGATATCAATGAACTGAAAAGCTTTGTACTTGATTCGGCCAAGATGGGGGTTGCCTTTGATATGGATGCGGGTCAAGCCGGTGAAACCTTATCTGTGTTTAAAGCAGCCTTAGGTGTTGATCAACAAGGGGCAATGAATGTTGCTGGTCTTTCGAACTACCTTTCTAATAACTCGAATGCCAAAGCGAAAGATATTGCGGGTGTGATGGCGCGTGAAGGGGCATCAGCCAAAACAGGTGGCTTTAAAGTTAATGAGTCCACGGCATTATCGGCTTCATTATTGTCATTAGGCATGGGTGAAGAGCGTGCAGCAACGGCTTTGAAGAATATATCAGGTCGATTGACGTTAGGTGATGCAGCAAGTGGTACTCAACAAAAGGCAATGGCCTCAATTGGTTTAGATGCTGATGATATTGCCTCAAGAATGCAAGAGGATGCGTCAGGTACTCTGATTGAAGTGCTTAATGCCGTTAATCAGGCACCAAAAGAAGATAAAAGCGCCATATTGAGTCAGATATTTGGTGAAGAAGCCAAAGGTGCAGTGGCATCACTATCAGGCAATATGGCGAATTTCACCAAGCTATTAACGCTTTCAAAAGAAGATCCTACCGTTCATCTTGATTCTCTTGATCAAGAATACAATGCCAGAATCAGTACCACAGGCAGTGGCATTGATATGTTCGTGAATAAGTTAAATCGACTCAGTGTGGTGTTTGGTACCGCGTTATTACCAGCTCTTAATTGGGTACTTGAACCGTTAGGCAAAGGTGTTGATTTACTGGCTAACTTTGCTGAAGCGAATACGGGTGTTACCCAAGCTGTGGGTATTGGTGTTGCAGCATTTATTGGTTTGAAAGGGGTGTTGTTAGCAGGGAAAGCGTTATCGCTCGTCTTTGGTAACTCGATGGATAAAACCCGTTTATTTACGAAAGGTTTAAATCGTGAAACCCAAGACGGTGGACGGATTGCAGCATTGGCTGCCAAACGTTGGCGAAGCTTAAATGCTGCCGTTTCATCTAGCCAAGGGCCAGAAAGTAAAGGCAATAGCAGTGTAGGTAAAGAAGCCCGTTCTCGTAACAAGCGTAAAGGTCGTCGCCGTGTTCGTGGTCGCCGTAAAGGGTTAGGTGGGTTACTTAGTTCTGTTATAGAAAGTCGAATGGCTCAAAAGGTGGGCTCTGGTGCTCAGTCTTTGGTAAGTAATGTTACCCCTAAAGGTGCTGCTATGGCCTTAGCGGGTTCTGGATTAGCTTTAATGCCTATGGACGCGATGGCATCAGATGCAATGGATGTGATTGGAATTGGTGGTGATATTGCTGAAACTGCGGGTAAAACAGGACTTACCAAGGTATTGAAACCACTGGGAATGATGATGAATGCCTCTTCCGTTGTTGAAGGTGTCATTAATGGCGATATGGAACAAACAGGCGGTGCATTGGGGGATATCGGTGGTTCTATGGGCGGTGGTGCGTTAGGTGCTGCCATTGGTACTTTCATTTTACCTGGTATCGGTACCGCGATTGGTGGTTTGTTGGGTTCTATTGCGGGTGGCATGGGCGGTGAAATGCTCGGCGGCTGGTTTGGCAAGAAACTTGATTCACCTGAAGAAACCGCTAAAAAGGTCGATGAAGTTCAAAGCAAAGAGGCGATGGCTAAGCAAAGCCCACCTATATCATTTTCACCTACCTTTCAAATAACGGCTGCAGCTGGTCAAGATGAAAAGCTGATAGCGCAAGAAATTACCCGTCAAATGAACCAACAATTATCGTCATTAATGGGCGAGAACACCTTATCAACCCAATTTAGTTATGCCGCTATTGATAGAGATAGCTAAGGATCGTTATGCACCATTTAGTGATTGGTGAGTTCGTTTTTTCTGTGGGTGACAAAACACCGATTATGAAGTTTGAGCGAACATCACCAGGCGCGTATTCAGAAGTCAGTTTGATTTATGATGCACGCTCTGAAATGACAGGAAAACCGCTTGAAACCCTCGATATAACCGCTAAGTGGTTGCAATACGGGGCGCAGGAGTCAGTTGAAAAGCTTCGAACGTTAATTGAATCTCCACAACAAGTCAGTGATGGCCAAGGTATTAACTTAGGTAAATGGACGATTCAACAACTGAAAGAAGGTAAGTCGGCATTGATTCATAACGGTCAAGCCATGGTTACGGATGTCATGCTGCAATTGAAGGAGTACCGCGAGTGAAGGTAAGCGCCAAAGCAGGTGAGTTGATCACGGATTTACTCTATAAGCACACTGGCCAAGATAATGACCAATTAGAACAAGCCTTCTATCAATTAAATCCTCACGTTCGGCGTGAGGTTTTTTTTGTCGATACCGAAGTGGTGTTACCTCAAGTCAAGCAGGTACCTAAAACTCAACGTGTTACTAAATCATGGGATTAAGGAATGTTTCATTTAATAGGCAATAATGCAGATTTGATTTTGGACCGTTTAAAGTCATGGCGGTTGAATGATGGCAACGGTACCGAAGGTGATAACGTCACTTTGGTGGTGAGCTCTGATGATGTTGATGGACTGCCACCCAAAGGTGAACGTTATTCGGTGCGATTGGGGGATGTTGTACGGGATAGTTTTCAGATATCAAAACGGTCAGTGAATTTATACCCAAGAGAGATCACGTTAGTTCTCACCGTTGCGCCTTTCTCTATCAAAGATGAAAGTGGTTATCGTGAACGTAAGTCGTGCAGCTGGGATAAAACAACAGTAGGACAAGTCGTGTATGACTGTCTTACCCCTCATGGCTTTGATGTTTTTGTCCATCCGCGATTACAAAAAATTGAAATCGAGCATATAGATCGTTCTGATGAAAGTACGCCGGCATTTATGAACCGCTTGGCCAAGTCTTATGATGCAATAGCGAAACCTGTTGAAGGGCGGTTTATTTTTGTGCCAATTGGTGAACAACGTAGTGCTTCAGGTAAGCGTATTGAAAGCGTTACGCTGTCACTCCCAGTGGTGAATCATCCGGGCAATAGTGACTTTGTTAATGTGTCTGCAGAGCTAGATGGTCGACAAGATTTTAATGGTGTTAAAGCTTTTTATAGTTCAACTGCAGATGGAAGCCGGCAACAGGTCAAAGTGGGGAGTAAACCGTTTAAGTCATTAGGCAAAGATAAGAACACCAAGAATGAAGCAGAACAAGCGTGTGCTGCAGAGCTTCGAAAAATGCAACGCCAAGGGCGGAAAATCAGCATTGAAGCGCCGCCTAATCCCACTATTTTTGCCGAAGGGCTAGTGCTACTTGATGACACTTTTCCTCGCGCCTTTAAAGGTCAATGTTCTGTTGATCAAGTGTCGTTCTCTGGCCAAGGATTACAACCCAATCGAATGAGTATTCAAGCTACGTTAATAGGTGAGTAATGATCACAAACAGTAAAATTCGCTTTAATCAACATGCCTTCTTTTCTGCAACACTCCCCGTGAAAATCTCTGATGCTCAAATCAAACGTCATATTAATGATCAACGTGTACGCCAGTTAAAAGATGTTCGATGCCCACTTTACTTGCGGTTTAACGCATCTCGAACCGGTGGAACGTGGTGGTTTTATCGTTACGAAGCTGGCAAACAATACCCATATCGTATTGCTAAATATCCTGGTACTCAGGCTAAAGATATTATGGATGTGGTGAGTGCGGTATCTGTCCAAATAGCTAAAGGAAAAGCCATCGAATGTAATCGCTTTGAAACGGTAGATCAGCTGGTTGATTGGCATGTTCAGCGGCAATGTACTTTAAAACGTTCCACGAAAGAGCGATTGAATAACCTAAAAAGTATGGCTGAAACTCATGTGATGAGCCTATTTCATGGTGTTGCTATTACTGATATTGACCATCAAAAGATAGACAGTGCCTTGATTCAGCCTATGTTTGAGCAAGGCTATTCGGTGAGTTATGTGAGGGCGAATTTCTTCTTATTGAAAACAGCTTTCTCTATTGCTAGACGATTGAAACACATCACGGCCAATCCACTATCAGAAGTGCAATTTAAGACGTTTTTCCCTGAGACTTTCTCTGTTACAGAAGCTCAAATAAAAGGCTGCCGAGTGAATACTGAAGACCTGATTGATATCTTGCCGGCGATTGGCCAACAACAACCACCACAACGATTATTACTGATGATGATGTTAGCGCATGGTTCTCGTATTGGTGAAACCAGAAAGGCTTTATGGAAGAACATCAGTTTTATTGAAAAGCGGTGGTTCATTCCTAAAGAAGACGCCAAGAATGGGGTAGCAATGAGCTATCCACTTACCGCTGAGATGATTGAACTATTACGTTCATATCAAGCATGGCAACGTGCGCTAGGCTATAACAGTGATCACTTGTTCCCATTATCTCGTTGGAATAATCAGCCAATCCACAGTGCTAAAGCCAGTGAATGGGTACGAGGAGTATCAAAGAAAGCATGGAGTGCACATGATCTTAGAAAGCGAGCACGATCAATATGGGCGGAATTAGGGGTTGATTACATTGTCTGTGAATCACTGCTCAATCATGCTCGAGATAAGTTAGATCAAGCCTATATCCATACACATATGGAATTACAGAAGAAAGAAGCGTTAGAAACGTACCATAAATGGCTTAAAAAAGGATGGTGTACCTGTCTAGCACCTGTCTCGATTCAAAATCCAATCCTCGATAAACCCTTATCCAGACTGGCTTGAAGCCACTTTTCATTATAAACCTCAGCGGATGATAATAAGAATGCAGATTTGTACGAAAAACGAACAAATCAACGCTAATTTGATGGGAGCAGCACGAGCAGTTCCTCACCAAGTTGGCCTAATCAAATTGAGTAAAACCCAGTTGAAAGTTCTGCAGTCGATTATGCCTGGTGAAAAGGTAACAGCGGAACAGATTGCCGAACGTTGTGATTTGTCTTGTTCGTGGGCGAGTACTTTGTTGAAGACGGTTTGGGAAAGGGGGTATTTGGTGAGAGAATTTTTTGTTAAAAGTAACGGAGGTCTAAAATATAAATACAAAATTATATGATTCATATGAAAGAATAGTTTTATTATACTAGGTTCATGATAATCTTGTGTCATATGTGTCATATGTGTCATATGTGTCATATGTGTCATATGTGTCATATGTGTCATATGTGTCATATGTGTCATATGTGTCATATGTGTCATATGTGTCAAGAGTAAAAAGAATTCAATGACTAAGTAAAGGTATAAGTATGACTGATATACAGTATGAATACGAAGAAAAGTTAGGTAGAATTAATGACTTGGTTGTTGCCTCTGTTGTTGATAATCTTCAAGCCTGTGTTAATGATTTTGCACAATTTTACCCTGAAAGTATCAATATACGTATTAGTAGAAAAAACCTAGATGTATACAAGAATCAAGTGTTAGAAATATTTAATGATGGTTTAAATGTTTTTAAGAACGGTATATCTTCGATAAAATTCACATATCGATATGCACATTCAATAGAATATGTGAAAATTCCATATATGTTCAATTTGCATACAATAAAAAAGCAAGAATACTCTAGAGAGTATAGAAAGATTATTATAGATACTATTACTAGCATAATAGACGGAATAAATAAAAAACTCAAATTCGTTAAAGATGAAAAAAAATTAAATATAGAAAGGTTTGAAGAGTATTTTAAAATAAACAAAGCACTTTCAGATTTTATGACTGAATTAGTTTCACTTGAGAAAAAGATCAAGACTGATTTAATAAAAAAAAGGCAGATGAAGATAAAAAATAATCTTGAAATAGCAATAGATGCATGGAGTCAAATGGATAAAAAAATAGGCTAGGTTCTTTCTGTATTTAAAATCGGACTAACGAGTCACACTCTCGGGAAATAAAAATTTTTCGGCTCTCTTAGCCACCACCACCGAGGTTGGTGATTTAGACCATTTTCGGTGGTGAAGGGTAGAGCGTGATGCGTAACGATAATCTGATAACACGTTTTGAATAAAAATGTTATAAAATTAATAATTAATATCAAGGGTTTTATATACACTAATCTTTAATAGATCATGATTTTGAATTCCAAATGTTATCAAATCCATGAGATAAAAGATTAGCACCGTAGATATTTAAATGATTATTATCAACAAAAAGCGGCTTATTTTTTATATTTGCATAGAATGTATTATTCTTAGTATTTAGTAAATAATGGTTTACATCAATAATATTAATTCCGCATTGTTTTTTTGCCTGATTTAATAAAGATAATGTGAATTTATTTCTTTTTTCATAAGATTTCACAGATATGGTTACATCATGTTTTTTATTTTGTAATAAGTTATTAACCATGGTTTCTGGTACGTTAACTATAAACTCAGGTATGGGCTTTAATATATAAACTGGGTGATTTTTATGAATATCACATACACTTTTTATAAAGTCTTTTTTGTATGCATCAAGATAATTATTAGAAAATTTATTATATCCATCAAGATATATATATGGTTTATTTACTTGATTTGATTCATTAAAACCAAATGGGTATATGTTTAATCTAGCAGCTAATATCACAGGAACGCCATCGTAGTGTGACTTAAGAAAGGAATACAATTTATCATTGTATACACTACAATTTTTCCTTGAAGGATCACTATGAATAACACCATAAATAGGAAGACACCCAAATGCCCCTAAATTTAAAAGTTCTTTTCCTTTATATTTACTTTTAAGTGATTTATATATTCCACTAGAGATAGCTTGAGCATGACTATCTCCTATAATAATTCCAGCTACATTATTTTCAATTTCAAATTTATTACACCCTTTGGATGTTAAATCTCCGACTTCACATTGTTCTCTTAATTTTTTTACATTGTTATCTTGTGATGAAGATAGTGATGATGCAAAGTCTTCTATATAATTTATATTAGATTGGAACCTTTTTGGTATACCATGTTCAATAAAAATATAGCTAGAAACTAATCCAAGACTTACCACTATCCACAATGGTTTAAATGCAATAAAAGTCTTAAAGGAAATAGTCGATAATGCAGGGAATTTAATACTTTCAACAAACTTGTAGCTACAAAAACCGAGTACAAAAGAAACAGGAATACCAATCCATGCCCAATGCTGTATTTCAAAGTTGTAGCCAAATACCATTACAGGCCAATGCCATAAGTAGATAGAATAAGACCATAAACCTACTTTTTGCATTAGTACATTATCTGTAATTACACTACCACTACGATTAGCTACAATAACTAAATAAGCACCTAAAACAGGGATTAAAGCTAAGTATCCAGGCCAGTAGTTATCTTTCGATATAAATGCATATGAAGATAAGATTAAGGCAATACCAAACCATTCTAAGTATTTTTTGCTTGTTTCTTTAAGACTCTGTAATGGATAAAGGAATGCAAGACCTCCTACCATCATTTCCCATGCACGAGTTGGCAATAGGAAGTAAGCCGGATTAGGCCAACGATATGTTATATAAGCACTAAATATAAAACCAAGCATTGTACCAATAATAAGTAAAAGCTTAATGTTGTTTAGAGGCATGTATTTCTTTAAAAGCACTAATACTACAGGATAAATTATGTAGAATTGCCACTCTACTGATAGAGACCATGTATGCAACAACCACTTACTATGTGATGCAGTATCAAAATAACCAGCCTCTCGCCAATAAATCACATTGGATAAGAACCCCATGCTACTAGCGATATGTTTACCTAACATACTATAATTTAACGGGGTAAGATAAAACCAACCAAACACTAGTAAAACTAAGCAAACTACTGATAATGAAGGAATAATACGGTTGGCTCGAGCGATATAGAAATTAATAATAGAAAAATTATTTTTTTCAAACCCACGAAATATGATCCCTGTCATTAAGAAACCAGAGATAACAAAAAACACATCAACCCCAGCGAAACCACCAGGTACCCATGTAGGATTAAAATGGAATAAGACAACAGCTATGACAGCAAGAGCTCTCAATCCATTGATATCGGTTCTAAATTTCATGAAAAGTAAAAATCTAATAAGATAAACGGCAGGTATAATATCAAAACTATATATATAAGTAATTTATTCTATTGTTGATATTATTAAATATATTGACTATAAAGCAATTCTATACATTGTAACTGCATATATAAAAAAGGCGCCTTATGAGACGCCTATTTTATATATAACATGTACTTAGTTATTTTCCTTTCGGTTGAGCATTACCTCTACCGCTACCAGAAGGACTACCGGTGGTGCTAGGCCAATTTCCTCCAGGTCCTGTATGACTAGAAGGGCCTCTAAACTTCCTTTCGAATTACCGCCTTTGGAAGACATTATCTCTCCTTAACAGATGTTAATATTTAACAAATTAAGTTTAGTTAATTAAGTACAAAAAGTTGATTAATAGGATAATGGGTAAAAGATAGAAAAGGAGTCGCTACATAATTTATATAGTTGTAAATTAATGCTGATGGAAATCATGCGGAGTAGTGGCATTCAGTCGCTAGAGGACACTTTAGGCTATGCTAATTTAATGGAATTAATACCTAGCTTTGTCTCTGAAGTGTCCTAAGTAATTTGAAAGGTTATTTAGCTCTTGAATATCAAATGGTTACAAGTTACGTATTAGAGTCAAGCCAACAAAGTGAAATTATTCTAGAAAATAATAAAACAGCTTTATTTTACATACATTCTATACATTCTATACATTCTATACATTCTATATTTTATTTATAAAAAAGGCCGTCAATGACGACCTTGTAATCTCATGAAAATATAGTGATTAATTATTTCCAGCTTTCACAGCCAGGCTTTGATTTATCTATTAATAGATTACCTTCGATTTTATATTTCACATAACCAACTAAAAACGAAAAGAATTCACTATCAGCAGCTACATCAGTTAATCCGACGGCACATCGGTCTTGTTCAATTGTGTTATCAGAAGCTTCTTTTATAGAAGGAACGCCAAGAGGCACAATAAAAATAGCTTTTGTATCTTCACCAACTACTCTCGGACCTTCTACAAAATGACCGTTATTCAAATTAACATTTTTTGTAGATGCTAACGTAAAGTCAGCAATTCTTTGAGCACAGCCCGTCAATAATAAAGTAGATGCAATAAAGCTAATCGTAACTATTTTCTTCATAAAAAGTATCAATCAAAATCAATTGGGAGCGGATACTAGCATCTAAGTATATTGATTGAAAAAAACGCTGCATATCAGTAAGTAAAGATATGTATTGAATATATAACCTAGTCCTTTAAGTTGCGCTAAGAAGCTACTTTAAAGCTATATAAACGAGTTAGGTGAAACTTTTCCATTAAAGGCTGTATTTAACATATTGAACCTTTTACGCACCACGCGATCACACTTCAGCTCTAAACGGGGTTGTAAGCTTTGTTTTGATATATTTACGATACGGATAATAACAACAAAGTACTGTTGATAATTTGTTACTAATGTTGCGGATGGTTTCTAAAAACTATAACGCCTTATATCTAGTTGAAAGTGCCAAAACACTAACTTTCCCTAACTCGTCATTATCGTTATTCATAAGAACTGAAGGTGCACATGTCATTATTCTAAAATCAGGAGGTGTTGTGGTTCGACTATTTAATTTAACGTTGTTGTCATTATTGTTAATACATAAAGGTATATAAATGTTTGCTAACGATTCTAAGTAAATATCAATATATTCAATAGTATACAAACGAAGGCATGTTAGCACAACTCAAATTAACTGTATGTATATACAGTTAATTATTTTATATTATGGAAACCATGCGGAGTAGTGGAATTCAGACAGGTGGACCGTCTGCATTAACACAAGCAGACCGCCAAAATTTCGCTAATAAACTAGATGCTTTTTTAGCTAAAAATCATAAGATACAATAAGTTATAACTTTGGAGGTAACGCTGTTTTACCTCCATTTCTCCCTTCTACGTTATTCATATTTCTTCTTATTTTCCTGCTAAATCCCAATTGCTAACGTTTTGCTAATATGAATTGCTAATATGAATTGCTAATATAAATGGATATTTTGCGTTTTTTCAGAAAATTAGCATGCATAATTATTTAAATAAATGAATTTAATATAGTGGGATTTAGCGATTTATTCTGACTGTAATAGCCTAAATTGTTTATTTAAATAGGTAGGGATTAATATAAAGTATTATGGTTTTTAAAAATGTAAGTCTATGGCATTGGTTAATAGGCTTGGTAGTTACGATACGACAGAATTGCTTGGTGATCACAATGGTGTGAAATATGAATCTAACACGCTTTTGCCCCATTATGCGTTAGACCTTTTACTCATTCATATCTTGTTAATGTGAATTTGCACTATAAAAAGTTATGCGAATTTCGGTCATTTAGGAATTATGCACCTCTTAGCAGCTTAGTTCCCTTGCATTGTTGATAAGATATTGATTTGTAATTGAGTCAGTAAGTGAAAGACGGCATTATGTGCGAGTTAAAGGCGACTTTTAGCCGTCTAATTAGCGTTATATGTTAGGAGGTATACTTGGACAAAATCTTTATTTCACAATTAGTTGATAGTGATCGAAGTGCTGTGTTTGACTTACTGCAAAACGAGCATGCTATGAGGTTTTTGGGACCGAGAAGGCCTTTGACTGATGCAGAAGCTGAGGTTTGGTTTGCTGACGAGCAACAGGCAGAAACTAGGTTTGCGTTCAGGTCTGTTGAAACTAACGAAATTGTTGGGTTTTGTGGAATTACGCTACTTGATGATGAACTAGACTTTGGGTATTTTATTCGTCAGAAGTTTTGGGGGCAAGGGCTAGCGCCTTTAATGTGCAAGTCAGCAATATTCAAACTGGCTCAATCCATCGACTTAACTCAAGTTAAAGTTTTCATAGCTTCAGATAATACGGGTAGCCAAAAAGTGGCGTATAAACTTGGGTGGCAAATAAAGTGCGTAGCTGAGAACGAATTTGAGTCAGGGCATTTTTATCATATCCACACATAACAAACAATTAAAGAGTGATTCGGCACGCGTGGTATTTTTATTATGCGTCAGTTTAAGTGATTAAGGTGGTATGCGGTAGCATTGGTATTACGTGCCTCACACCTTAATTAGGCGTTAACTGTATTACGGAGGAAGTACGATGATAACAATTAGAGAGTACGTTGAATCGGATGCTAAAGCACTTTGGGATATTCACTTTTACACGATTCGTAATGTTAATCTTCGTGACTACTCCCAAGAACAAATAGAGGCGTGGGCTCCAGATTGTCTTGATTTCTCAGTTTGGAAAAAGCGAATGTCTGGCTTATCACCATTTGTTGCTGAGATAGATAATATTATTGTTGGTTATATTGATTTACAATCAAATGGGTTAATTGATCATTTCTTTTGCCATTATGAATATCAAGGGCAGGGAGTGGGTAAAGCTTTAATGTTTCATGTGCTTAGCGTGGCAGAAGAACGTGATATTAAACGTTTGTATTCAGAAGTAAGTATTACAGCTAGACCGTTTTATGAATACTTTGGGTTTAAAGTAGTTAAATCTCAAGAAATGGAAGTTCGAGGCCAAAAGCTAAGAAACTTCGTCATGGAAAAATACAATTAACATATAAGGATATGTATTGCGAAGTCGACACCTATCAAAAGTATTGAACAAGGCCAAGCCACCATATATAAATATATATTGCGAATATCATAAAGGGTGATACTGACCTTCTTATCTTTACCATACTTTTCCTAATACCTACCAGCCAAAATACAGCAAATTGCATAACGCACTTTTGTCCACAAATGAGCTAGAGTTAACGCTATAACCTCAACGCAAAAAGCCCTCACTTTAAATAGGAGGGCTTTTTGCTATTGATCACTCTTTGGTTGATTAATACTTTTTAGGTTGAGTGGTGGTACCATGTCCACTTTTCGATCATAGGTATTAACTTGAGCGAATTCTTTATGGTCAGAGAAACGTTGTTTGTCTACCATCGTTCCTTCGTAATCTGAAATACCTTTAGCTTTTAAATCATGGAATGTGAAATCAGTATTGATATCATATTCTAAAGCCGCTTTCTTTTTTGCTGTTTGCCAATAATCTTGTAGTGAACGATCGTGAACCTTTTGAC
This sequence comes from Photobacterium kishitanii, assembly GCF_003026355.1. Taxonomy (GTDB): domain Bacteria; phylum Pseudomonadota; class Gammaproteobacteria; order Enterobacterales; family Vibrionaceae; genus Photobacterium; species Photobacterium kishitanii. The sequence continues at coordinate 142,558 of NZ_PYON01000011.1, forward strand.
CATTAGGACGACGAAGCACGAAGTTAGTTTGTTTTTGAGCTAACGTTTCAGATAGGGCGATGGCTTCACGTAAGCGTGGTGACCACATCTTAATTTGTTTCTTACCTGTTTTAGACTGAGTAATGAAAATACCATCATCGAATAAATGTGAGTACTCAAGCTTTAATATGTCACCTTTACGAGCGGCACATAAATAGGCCAACTCCATTGCAACTTTTGTGATGGTATTAGCGCATTGGTAAATTAGGCCGCGCAGCTGTCGACCGCATTATTTTCAATATAAGAGAAATAGAACAATTTGTTAGATCTGATTACATAGTGGTTTGATAACTTATTGGTTAGGTTCTTCTGTACGCTCAGAAACACCAAACGAGCCCAGCTATCGGGAAAAGAAAACTTCTCGGCTCTATTATCCACCATCACCGAGGTTCGCGATTCTGCCTATTTTCGGTGGTGAAGGGGAGAGCGTGATGCGTAACGTTATATAAAAATACCACTAATGGATGTATTGGATATCAAGCTTTATTTATGTTTATAGTGAATAATTTGCATATTAATGATTGGTTTTTATGCGCAAGCTGTTGCATTCCTTTTAGGAATACATACAATATACTACTTCATTCATAATACAAATAAAGCTTAGTATGCCATTTAATAAATCTATCCTTGCAACCGTACTTATTTCTATTTTTTCACTTTCAGGTTGTAACGGTGGCAGCAATGACTCAACGACAGTACCTGTATCTTCAACAAAAACAGTCACCGTTATTGACGGAGCATTAGAAAATGCACAGATTTGTATCGATCTAAATGACAATGATCAATGTGACAAGTCAGATAAAATTCTACCGCAACTAACTAATAAAGAAGGTAAAGTTGAAGTATCGCTTGATGATGCAAAGCATTCTTTAATTGCACTGATTATTGCAGGGCAAACAAAAGATAGCGATGAAATTACACCAGTTACTCACAGCTACTCAATGATCACCGATGCAAATCAATCTGTAATTACACCGTTTACTACACTCGCAAAAGTTGATCCTATAGCATTATCTGAGATTGAAGAAGGCTATGGTTTAACAAAGCAAGAGCTTCTTGGTGATTTATCAAAATATCCTAAAGCACGTATTCTTGCTCGCTCTATTACACCAGTGATGACAAATAACATTGTGGATGTTACTCAGCACAAAGATACAATAACTAAAATAGTTAGCTTTATTCAAGAAGCAGAAAACAATGACAAAATAAATCAATTAATGGATAGCCGTATTGTTATTAATAATGGTAAAGCAGAAGCCCAACCATTAGTTAATATCGCCAATCTATTAGCTGGTAAAACTTGGTTTATAGCAAGCGTAAACAGTGATGAAAATAAAGATAGTGGTGTAGCATCAATAAATTTTAAAGATGCTAATCATTTGGAATTTACAGATAGTGACGGTGTCACAGAGACTGTAACTTATACAATAGATAAAGATAAGAATTTCATTTCAACGGATAATGAGAATAACGCTGATGCACAAAAATTCCTTTATGTATCTTCGGATTTAATTATCAGTGTGATGAACGATCCTGATGGGACTCATGATTTGATTGTTTGGTCGACAAAAAATTTAAAATCAAATCAACCATTACCTGTTACTGCAAGTCAATTTGTTGGTAAAACATGGTACATGTTAACGGATGACTCTGATAACAGCACTCCAGAGCCTAATGTATTTGGTTGTACTTTCAATTCAGATAGTTCACTAACAGTAACAGAGCCAAATGAATCGAGTGAAAGCTTCAATGCTGGCTCGTGGGCGATCAAAAATAATGTATTAACAATTAATATTATTGATGGTAATACAACTTACGTAGACACTAGTACTGTATTAGCACAAACCTCAGATTATATCGTGATTAAAAATATTGAGACTTCAGATGATTCTAATGATTCAAGAGTAGGTTTTAATGTTTTATTCAATGATAAAGTACGCCCGATGAGTATCCTAAAACAGTGGAAGACTATATCCACTGGTGAAGTAACAACACATGTAAATGTTGGTAAGCATAAGGAGATTACAAAGGTAAGTATTGATAAATCAGAGGCTGAAGCAAAAGATCCTGATGCTATATCAACAACGATTGAGATTCACAATGGTCAAGTTGTATATTCTAATTCAATATTTAGTGATGGAATTTACTATGTAATGGGCTATAAGCCTGATCAAATCGGTGATGATTATTATGCATATGGACCACTAAAAGTAACTGTAACTGATGGCCGTATTCAAAATTTAGACTTCACTCATGCACCTATTTTTCATGCTGTAGATAAAGACTAAATAAATTAAGGTGACCTATGGTCTGTACCTTAATCTAAATCCCTGGACTATGTTCGGGGATTTTTTTGTTGTAAGGAAGTTCAACGGAATAATAATGTTTAATTTAAGTATATTGGTGGCAAAAAACGCTACACGTCAGTAAATAAAGATATGTATTGAATATATAATCTAGCTATTAAAGTTGCGCTAAGAAGCTACTTTAAAGCTATATAAATGAGTTAGGTGAAACTTTTCCATTAAAGGCTGTATTTAACATATTGAATCTAATGTGAACCGATACGCTATCACGTCCAGAAACAACTAACTCCCCCTTTGTAAATCACCACAGTGTTAACGATGTTTGGGCAAAAAAATATTTCTGGATACAAAAGTAGAGCGGCTGAAAATCCGACTATGGCTCTTAGTGTTAATGGACACAAAGCAGCACATAGAGCAGGAAATGATTATTTAAAAGAAACTATGGGATCTGTACGGAGTCAAGCTAAGAACCTTTCGCCTAGACAAATGCAAAAAATGGCGGAGAGGCGGTTCGATGCTGCGAATGTTCCGATGGCGGCTAGACAGAATTTCTACAATAGTTTTAATCGATATACTTACGGAAAATAAATATGAATTCATTACTAGAGAAAATAAGAAATTCAAAGACTTGTATTGTTTTCCCCCCATCAGGTTTACCTGAAATTAGTGGTGAACACTCTTTACCTGAAGATTTAAAAGAATTTTATAGGGAGTGCGGAGGTATTAAGTTCTTTGTCGGTACCGATTATGTGATGGAAATCGTTAGCCCTGATAACCTAGTATCATCTAACCCAGTAATACTACCTGAAGGCTGGGAAGAATACATACCTGAAAATGACATATCAAATGACTGGTACATCATAGCCGAAGCCGGACCTGAGCAAAGAATATCAATTGACCTCGGTGAGAATCGTATCGGTAAATGCTACGACAGTTTTTGGGATATACACGCCTCGCCAGGTGAATGTCCCGTTCTAGCTCTTTCCTTTAGTGAGTTATTGGAAAATATTTTTAATTGTAAAGGTGGATACTGGTTTTGGTTAGCTGACGATTTTTCTAATCTTGATGACGCTTATGATTAATACAAATGTAAGTGTAGTAAGTAGAAAGTGATATCGTTGGCTCAATGTAATACGCCCTAATTTTCTATACGTGAAGGTTCTTCGTATCATTTCAAGGATATTCCTATATAAACATATTTTTTAATATTCATTTACTAATCCACCTTTAAAATCGTCCCTAGGAACGATTTTAAAGGCTTAAAAACCTATCATTCGACACCTAGTATGACTTTTCTCTAAAAACAGCCCTATTTAACATATGCTATCTAATAAATGCGAGTACTCAAGTTTTAATATGTCACCTTTACGAGCTGCACATAAATAGGCCAGTTCCATTGCAACTTTGGTGATGGTATTAGCGCATTGGTAAACAGTAAGATACTCTTCATCTGTAATATAGCGATCACGTTGCTTGGCAGAAAATTGTCATTGCCGAACACTTATTGAGTAGGTTATTAAAATAGGTATACCTAAGAGGATAGTAGTATGATTCATCGAGAGGTTCGTATTATTGATGCAGACACTTTTGTAAGTAAAAAAGCAACGCTCATGAGATCTAAATCTATAGATGTTAATCTAATTTCATCTTATGTATGATTGTTGATGTTTCAATAGGAATGATTTTTTTTCTTCATCTAGAGTGTCTAGTACATCATTAATAGATAATTCAGTGTCACCACCTAGTAAAATTTTCTTTGATTCAAATGCTTCCAACATGTGATTCATTGCTAATAGTGCGCCGTCGCTTTGATTAAGTTGTGCAAGACGTATTATTCCTTTATTTTTAACCGTGAAGTCCGTTGCGGTGAATTCTTTTTCTATATCATTGCCATTAATACTTAACGCCTGTCTATGTGGTAATAATTCTCCCTCTGCTTTATTTTCCATTACATCAGCTATTACATTACCCATATTTCTAATTATTTTTTGTGTATGTTGATTAGGTTTAATACCCATTTAATTTGCCATTTTTATATTAGTTTCTTTATAACCGGCCACGAGTGTAGTGGGAATATTTATTCTGTGTCGAAATGACGAGAAATACCGTATGTATCTATTAAATTAAAGATAAAATCTACTTTTTTTGAATTTAACGCAACACAATTTAACTTACATGTATCTATTATCATTTGTATTTTATAGAGCTCAATTGCGGTTAAATTATCTTTCGGTCTTAATATACGTTTATCACCATTACTGTGAACAATGGTTAATTCAGATGGTACTTGAATTGAATCAGTATCAGCAGGTGTATACTGACTATGAGCATGTATATGTTTAGGAGTGACTTTTTTATTTATTTGCATGTTGTTAATTCCTCAATATTAAAAATGGTACCTATGTCATAAGATATAAAATTGGATATTTCTTTTTTTTCTGTCGTTACTAACATTTCTAAGCTTATGTTTAAATCCTTAGTTTCTCCCTTATAAGTTATTGAGTATTTGAGCATACTATCTTTACCTAAGTAGTGATCCATTGCATCGGGTCTATTGCATTCGATATATTCTGGATCTATAGCTCGTTTAATAATAAAAGCTACACTGCTAGCCATTTTGTTTATATCATTATTGTCGAGTATTGTTTTTCCCACTTAAAACACCTTAAAATTTATATCTTGAACGGTTACTTTCTTTAATCATTTTCTCCAGGAAATTTGCTGAATAATGAATGCCAACGTTAAGCAAAATTGCTGCTAACAGTGGAATCCAAGAAATAAGGCCATACGCATAATAAGACGCGATTAATAAAATCCACGCGTATACAAATAAAATATAATCTTTAGTTTTGAAGCCTGCACTGATAAGCTTTAAAGCTAAAATCACATATAACGCTCCAACTGAATAAACAAATACGTGCATATGTTACCCCTAAAATTTAACGAATTATTTAGTTGTTTTTAGCAATGCTCATATTTCCCCTTTAAGTTATCTGCTATAAATTGAACAATTTATCTTAACTCGTAATACCCTAAAAAAGGCTAGAATCTTGTGCCACTATCTATTTAAGTGCTACATGGAGTTGCGAATTATGTACTTTTCACTACTTATAATATCCATCATAAACCTTAATATTTTTCTATTTCACAACATTTTTTAAAAAATTGATTTTCATTTTTAATTACTTTAATTTTAAGAAAAATTGAACTTCCATGTTTAATATCCAAATTTAAGGTTTATTTTCTTTTACTTAAAGCCCTTTAAGTTCAATTTAACTTTCACCAAATAATATTTGTGAGCATAATCATTTAATTTGATGTTTAAAAAATAAACGATCTATAACATAAATACTACAAAGTAATTATGCATCTGGATTTTCTGAAGGTTCTGTGATCACAAGCATTTGCTATTAGTATGTTAAAAAACGCTAAGGTCTCTTAGCCACTGTTTGATAATTTAGTCCATTTTTGGTGGTGAAGGGTAGAGTGTGATGCGTAACTATGAAGAATTAATGTATTAAAAATCAATTATCGTATGCAGAAGGTTGTATTCCTTTTTAGAATACATACACTGTCTAACTTTATTCATAATACAAATAAATTTAGCATGCCATTTAATAAAACTATCCTTGCAACCGTACTTCTTTCTATTTTCTCTCTTTCAGGTTGTAACAGTGGCGGTAATGATTCAACAACAGACTCTGTAGTTTCAACAAAAACAATTACCGTTATTGACGGTACGTTAGAAAATGCACAGATCTGTGTTGATTTAAATGATAATAATCAATGTGATAAGTCAGATGAAATTTTACCTCAACTAACTGATAAAGCGGGTAAAGTTGAAGTGTCGGTTGATGATGCAAAGCACTCTCTAATTGCACAAATTATTGCAGGGCAAACAAAAGATAGCGATGAAATTACACCAGTTACTCACAGCTACTCAATGATCACCGATGCAAACCAATCTGTAATTACACCGTTTACTACACTTGCAAAGGTTGATCCTCAAGCGTTATCTGAAATTGAAGAAATTCTTGGGTTAACAAAACAAGAGCTTCTTGGTGATTTATCAACATTGCCTGCAGCATGTATTCTTGCTCGTTCTATTACACCTGTGATGACAAATGATATTGTCAATGTTGCTCACTACAAAGACACAATGACAAAAATAGTTAGCTTTATTCTAGATGCACAAAACGATGATCCAACATTAAGCCAATTAACGAATAAGCGTATTATTGTTAGCAACGGTAAAGCAGAAGCCCAACCATTGATTAAGAACATCACCGATCTACTTGTTGGTAAAACTTGGTTTATAGCTAGCGCAAATAGCGACGAAAATAAAGATACTGATGTTGGATTATTGAAATTTCAAGATGCTAATCATCTTGATTTTACAGACAGTGACGGTACAGAATCTGTAATTTATACAATAGATAAAGATAATAATTTTGTTTCGACTGATAGTAACAATAACATCGATACACAAAAATTAGTTTATGTCTCTTCTGATTTAATTATTAGCGCAATGAAAGCCCCTGATGGAACTTGTGATTTGTTTTTTTGGTCGACAAAAAATTTAAAACCCAAGCAATCATTACCCGTTACGGCAAGTCAATTTGTCGGTAAAACATGGTATATGTTGGATAACTCTAATAACGACACAAAAGAACTTACTGTATTTGGTCTAACTTTTAATCCAAATAACTCATTAACAATAATAGAGCAAAGTGAATCGAGCGAAGGCTTTAATACTGGTTCGTGGTCGATTAAAAATAATGAGTTAACAACTAAGATTACTGATGACAATACAACTTACGTGAACACTAATATTGTATTAGCACAAACTTCAGATTTTATTGTGATTAAAGGTATAGAGACTTCTGATAATTCTAATGATCCAAGAATAAGTTTTAATGTGTTATTCAGTGACAACGTTCGCCCAATGAGTATTCTAAAACAGTTGGGATCTATACAAGGCGATACATCTTCTTCTGGTGAGGTAACAACGCATGTAAACGTTGCTAACCATAAGGAGATTGCAGAGCTGAGTATAGATAAATCACCATTTAACGTTGAAAATCCTGATGCTCATTCTCTAACGATGGCAATTAAAAATGGTCAAGTGACTTACTATAATTCAATGTTTAATGATGATGGTACTTACTATGTCATGGGCTATAATCCTAACCAAGCAGGTAATGATTTCTATGCATATGGTCCACTCAAAGTAACAGTAATTGGCGGTCGTATTAAAGACAAAAATTTAGACTTTACTCATGCACCTATTTTTCATGCTGTAGCTAAAGACTAAACAAATTAAGTCAATGGTTAGTTCCTTATCTAAATCCTTGAGCTATGTTCGAGGATTTTTTATTACCTATTTATCCAAATAATTTTATTAAAAGAGATTTTAAAAATAAGACTAATCATAATCAGGACTTCTAAACCGTCTATGGTAATGTGGTTAGCTTGTTTATGCACAAAATTGAAAATTAGTGATTCAACATTTCAAGAAAACATAAGCATGCTAAATATAAAAATACCGTCTCAATCGACGGTATATAATATCAACTATATTTTAGTAATCACGACGAATGATAAGGAGCTGAGTGTTCTGATTTTGATTCAAATTCTTTAATAGAACTAATTTTACCATCAGCTGAAAATTTAATGATAGAAACTCCATTAAAATCATTAACGTTTAAATTTTGTTGCTCTTTAAAGTACCACTCAACCACCACAGTATTAGTATTCTTTTCATGTATGAATTGCTTTATTTCCCAAGCTAATACTTGTTGTTTTTCTAACATATCATCGATCCAGCGATGAATTTCGGACAATCCAAAATACTCAGGTCCATAGCACTCACTGTAATAGATATCTGCAGAGAAGATCTTATCTAATGATGAGAAATTTCGGTCAACCCACATATGAAAATAAGTCTTAATAATCAACTCTTGTTCAGAACTCGTCACTTTAATCACTCCCATATTTATAGATAACGGGTTCAATCTAACATATTGGATGTTTTATGCATTAAGTGATCAGTCTCAGGATAATTAATCATTTTTAGATTGATGGTGGAAATATATTCACTTCGCTCATTGGCATTAGGCCTGTCAAGAACACCATTAGTTTGTTTCTAGTGTGATTGTTTTACATAGGCGAGGTGATTGAGTATTGATTTACCTATTTTTATTTATATATGTTTACATTGCTATTTTTGTTATGTTATAACATAACAAAGAAAAGGTGTGGGAGAATAATTTACAAAAGTAGCTATACATCCTGAATACCTACAGTGGCATTTCATGATACGGGTGCTGATAAATAGATTATGGCTCGTTCCACAATACAGATATTACGCATATTGAACGGGATGGATGGTTGTGTTGCACGTTTTAATAAACAATTTGTTCTTCGTGATTTTAAGGTTGAAAGTTTATGCAGGTTCTTAGTTCGTTAAAAAGCGCAAAAAAAAGAAGTAAAGATTGTCAGGTGGTTAAACGTCGTGGTCGTATTTATGTCATTTGTAAATCTAACCCAAGGTTCAAAGCTGTTCAGGGTAAGAAAAAATAATCATTTAATATAAGAGTGGTAGCTATCTGCTAACCAGCACCTTCTTATAGGTAGTGTAGAGTCAGATATTAAAGGTAATTAGAGTAGAAAATTTAAAGTTTCATGCAAAAAGCCCTTATTTAAAGATGAGGGTTTTTTGCTATTTATTACTTTCTTTCTGAGTTAACTTGAATGAATTTGTCATGGTGGAGACACGTTGTTTGTTTGCCATTGTTCCTTTTATAAACGTCATTTGCCTGACTTAAGCAAATTGCTGATCGTTGTGAATTTCTTGCTCGTGGGTGAGTACGCTATTGAAGTGGGTATGGGATCTTTAGTGACAACAGCATTCATGCAAAATAGAAAGGTAGTGTTTTATTACTGAAGTTGATGTTACTTAAATGTAACACTAGGCTTAATTAGGCTTAACGGAGGTTTTGAACATGAAAAAAACGATACTCGCTATTATTCTATCTAGTACTCTATTTGGGTGTAATGATAATAAAGCTGATGTAAGTAATTCAGAAACAGCCACATACGAATTAACACTTAATAGTAATTGGAGTGCCAATAATTTTAGTACTAACTTTCCATCAAATAGACATTTCTCTGGTGTAATTGGATTAACACATAATGCTAATGGTGGAATATTTGAGTTAGGTAAACTGGCATCAGCTGGAATTGTTGAAGTTGCTGAAACGGGAGCTAAAACGGTTTTAACAACTGAAATCAATGATTTGCAAAACCTAGGTAAGTCATTATCAACGATTGATGGGAGTGGCATTGCTGTTGATCAACAGTCGGTTACTGTTACTTTTGATATTAGCCAAGATTATCCTTATATTTCATTAGTATCAATGCTTGCTCCAAGTCCGGATTGGTTTACTGGCTTAAATAGCTATCAACTGTTTGTTGATGGTAAGTGGGTAGAATCTGTAGATGTGTCTCTAAACACTTATGATGCTGGTAGTGATGGTGGATTAATTTTTACTTCAGCTAATGATCCAATAACGCCTCCTGATGTAATTACACTTTTAACATCAGACCGAGCTAATACTGATTTTGAAAAAGGTCTACATTATCTAAATTCATTGCCAGTGACGACAATTACTATAAAGAGATTAAATTGAATGAGTTAGGATCTCCTAGGATTACACATCGGCCTCAAAAGAGGCCGTAAGCCTTGTTTTATACATTTTTATTGTCTAAGGCTGTTTAACTTTATGATTATTAATGTGTATCGATATAGAGTTAATCTATTTATCTAGGTGTTACTTTATCCAAACCTTTTTTATTGTAGATAAAAGCCATGTAGGATTATCTAAAGCTATATCATGACCATCAGTTTTATTCGTAATTATCGGTATTTTCCATGCCTTAGGAATAGCTATGGTTGCATTATAACTCACTAATTGGTCGTGCTCTGATGCAATAAAATGTAAATCACATTCAGGGCAGGATATTCGAAATGTATTAGCTGCATATAATTGCCTCCAGAAGTTACTGATTTTCATTGGATGTAATTTACTATAACTAGCCCACTTATTTACGGTATTTAGATTTATTGGCTGATTAGATACCATTTCATAAATTACTTTTTCTCTCTTAAATGAATCTGATGTTAGTGCCATCAGTATTTTTAGGTAATTATTAGGCAGTAAACGTTCATAGAAAGGACTAAATTCTTTTGCCGTTGTATTTATACAAATTAATGACGCAACTTCATTTGGATATAATTCCGCCCATTTTAGTCCTATCATTCCTCCCATAGAGACCGCGAGTATGTATACTTTGCAATTACTTTTACGCTGTAGCCTGACACTTTCAACCATACCTTCAATTGTATTTGGAGATATTTTTGATGAAAGATAACCATTGCCCGGAATATCGACACAAGTGATAGTATGCTCTGGGAATGCTTTTTGAATGAGGTTAGGAAAATCTCCCCAGTGGTGACAACCTCGAAATAAACCTCTTAATAATATTATCTCATTTTCCATACTCTACAACTCCTTAGCTCTAAGTCCACAAGATATGGTTATAGCGATTTATTCCATAATTTACTATCACTGTTGTACTCATTTTCTAAAAACAAGAGTGCAAGATATCATCAGGTAGTATCTGTTTTAAAAAGTATCTCATAAGATAAAGTTTATCCACTTAAAATAATCGAACCTAAAATGAAAGTAAGTAAAATTAATAGAAGGAGAAGAGAGGTTAAATCTTGTAAGATTGAGGTAGATCTTTCGTTTATGTGATAGACGGCAACTTATGCGTATTAAGGGCTATCTAATAGATTAACCTTGTAGTATGTATGGTTATCTAAAAATAACGATAGATAATAAACATATGAGTTCAGCTGTTGATTATATTGATTTATGGATAGTTGCAGGACAATCAAACACAGATGGTCGTATTGAACTATCAAAACAAAGGCCTAGTTGGTTACCATACTCGAATATCGTACCTAATGTTAAATGTTTCAATAGTTCTAACAATAGATTTGAATTGTGGAAATATTCATATAGTTCAGTAACCCTTAATAATAACGAAGATAAATGGGCTTATGATAGTACTGCTATGTTTCAATATGCAAATTTAGTCAATAAAGAACAATATGTTATTAAACATTCATTAGGCGGTAGTTCAATAGGTGTAAGCCCTCCTGCAGGTAATGGTCAATGGAATAGTAATTATCATTTAGCCACAAGATCTTTATTGCGAGAGTTAGAAGATAAATATCATTCTGCTATGAAGGTATTAAATCAAAAAAATAAGACAATTGTTCTAAGAGGAGTGTTATGGCATCAAGGTGAAAGTGATAGTAACAGTAAGGAAAATGAAAATGCTTACTATCATAATTTATATTCGGTAATAAAAAAAATACGAGAATTTACTCATTGTAGTAATTTGCCTTTTATTTTTGCAACTATACCTAAACAGTCTGAACAATTTAGTACGATAATTAATACGGCTCATTTTAAATTATCGAAAAAAAAATACTCCTATATAGTAGACTTACATGATGGAACTACATTTGATGGTATACACTTTGATGGCACTACTGCAGAAAGGTTAGGTAATGATATGCTAAAAATCATGGCAAGTATAAGATCGTAAGATAACAAGCTTATTTAGATCATTACCTTACATGTCTTAGTCAGCAAGAGTGTAAGTCTATTCCACAAGTTATTGCAGAGCATTTTGCGCCGATGAGTATAATGCAAATGAGTGTACGTGTTTAATTAATAAAGCTATAAAAAACCCTTTTGTAGCTTAAAAGAATATTATGAAATAGAAGGTTAGCTTTTTGCTCTCGTTGGTCAGATAACCATTTTTTAAACTGGGATCAGGAGCCTATCTGTATTGTAAAGACGACAGAGGTTTCAATCTGTCCATTCAATGAGGTCTCCCGAGAATTTGCAGAAGCTTAAAGGGAGGGGGATATCATATATGAATGGTGGCGGAATGCTTATCTTTATTTTTTACGGTGAAAATACAAATTAGAAAATATAGTTAATTGTTGAATTTAAAGTGTAATTTTTTGGATGAGGTGCGATGATTTTTATATTAATAAGTTTTCTATATTGTTTTTTTGTAATAATAACGTTTCATG
>NZ_PYON01000012.1 GCF_003026355.1 Photobacterium kishitanii
AATATATATAATATTAATTATTTGTTCTAAACTAGATGAATATTTGTAAATTAAATGAGCCATTAAATATAACTATTGTATTTAATTTATAAAATTGAAATATTAAATTCCGAATAAAAATAATAAAATAAGCAAATATTAGATGCTCTTTCCATTATTAATGGAATTGTATTACAAAATAAAAATCAAGATATATCATATTCCTGTAATAATTTTATTATGATCAGGTTATTTATGTATAAGAAAATCAAGTTTGTACCTATGGCTGTTGCTTTATCGCTATTACCTTTACCCACTTTGGTTCAAGCGACACCATTAAAAAATAACGAAAACACTCTTAATAATGTGCAGTCAAATATTATTAATATGTATTTAAAAGACAGTATAACTACCAATAATTTATACGACCAGATTAATAATGCAATAACAACATTAAATAAAGAAAGTGATAATACGAAACTTATTCTTCATTTACCTGGTGGCACTTATTACCTAGATAAGAATTCTCATGGAAGTAAACAGGGGATTATACAGATAGGTAGCGCTATTAATGGTACACGTATTTTAGAAATACAAGGAAGTACCAATAAACGTAACCCAACTAAATTATACGCAAATGAGAGTGCTTATTGGCAATCATTTATATTTGGCAGTTACCCAAAAAACATTACATTTAGTTACCTTTCATTTTATAGAACCGAAAAAACCATGTCAGAAGGCATAATTACTAATGTTGCCAAAGGTTATATTGATATCAAATTATTAGATGGTTTCCCTGAGATTGGTCGAATATACAATCAAGGGATGACAAGTGGACGTTATCTACGGTTAATTTCAAACGATATAAATAATCCGACTATTTTAAGCGTTGATAAGGGGCAAGAGCCTTGGGGAATAGATAAACAAGATAACCCTCTTCCACCAGAAGCTTTGGATGCACCGCAGAATAGAAACTGGCGTATATACACAAAGAATACTCAAGCAGATTTAAGCAGAGTCGGTTATAAAATAGGACTATGGGTAGCTGTGAAATCAAAATCTTATAATTATGCTTATAATTTCCAAGGTTTTTCATCAAATATAACCTTCAACAATATTGGCTTTTTTGATAGCACTATGGGCCAAATGCATGGTGGCGCAAAAAATATAACATTAAATCACGTTAAATTTGGTCGTGGCGATCGAGTAAACGGTGTTGTTCCTGCTTTTGCATCAAGTGCTGGAGGGCCACAGTTTATGGGTTACACTGATAGCAGCCCATATACTAATATTCTGCTTGATTATGTTTGGCTTGAATATACTGGCGATGATAATTTTTCAGCTCAACATGCATCACAGGGAAGCAGCTTTAAATTAGATCACGTTACATCGAAAGGTGCTTTTGCTCGTTTATTACTTGCAACTTATGATGCATATGGCGTCTGCCTAACTGATAATGTTATTCTTGATAACCAGCCAGCTGTAGTACATGGTGCAATAAATCAGGATATTGAACACTTTGAATTTAAAAAACAATTTTCTGTCTGCCAATATTAGAACATTATTCATCATGAGTTAATCATATCTAATATAAAGGCTGAGTTGGTCATTTTCAGCCTTTATTCATTTCATCATTCATATATAAATAATTACAGATGATTATCGTTTCCGATTGTAATACGCCTTGTATTTCATACTAATACAATGCTAAGTCTATAATTTATCTATTAGATAATTAAGCATGGCTTTACCTATAAACTCAATATCTTTCTTAGTGCGTTTATCTCTAGCTATTTCCTCATTAATTACTTGGTCGAATGACGTCTGTCTGGCATTATGCGCCAAAGAACGCCGTAGTCAGTAAACGGTACAAAAAGAGTGAAGGTCACCAGTGGTAGAAAACAGCCAGCAATTAAGTAACAGTTATAACGAACATGGTTACTTTGTTATCAGAAATTATTTCGATGAAGCTCAAATTTCCTTACTTAGAAAAGTGGTATTAAAATTCCATGAATTGTGGAAAGCAGACAATGAAGAATTCTATCAAGAAGAAGCATTTAACTCGTCTTTAATTACAGGAAGCGAATATTTACCTATCACCGATAGAACAATCCTGTTTAACTTCATTAGCTCAAAAAAAATCATGGAAGTGGTCGATGCAGTGATACCGAACAATCCTGCATTTATGAATACGCAACTGTTCTTCAACCCTGTGAACCCACAACAAAAAGACTTCTGGCATCGTGACTGTCAATATGACTACGACATTGAAGACCAAATGAAAGTCATACTAGAAACGCAAGTATTACACCTTCGCGTGCCCTTATTTGATGAGCCAGGCATGGAGATCATACCTGGGACGCACAAGCGATGGGACAATGAAGAAGAATACAATGTTCGCCAAGAAGTGAATGGTAAAGTAAGCAACGATAGCATCTCCGGCGGCAAACAGATTGCGTTAGCTGCAGGCGACTTGTTGGTTTTTTCAGCCGATATGATTCACCGAGGTCTATACGGATTAGATCGTTTAGCACTGGATATTTTAATTTTTGATTCAGCGGCTGATTATGTCGACTATGTCGATGACGATTGTTTACCCACTCAATCAATACTGAATAATATTGCCGACCCAAGATTATTCATGAACACACTGCACTTAAAGTCGATGGTATGTTCTTAATAACTGATTGAATGCACTAGCATACAGATGCGGTATTCATAGAACAGCAAGTTGGATAATGGGAGAAATATGAGTTAGCAGAATAGCTAACTCATTCGTAACAAAAACACCTTAGGCAATTTACGCCCAAAATTAGACAACGTTAATTTAAAAATTGATTAATTGCTGCGTTAACTTCTACTGGGTGAGTTAAGTTAACCGCATGGCATGCACCTTCAACAATGACCATTGTTGAGTTAGATAAAGCGTCATGGAGCATTTGAGCCGCTTGCAAAGGAATACCAACATCATCTTTACCATGAATAACTAAGCAAGGCTGTTCTATTTGACTAACATCAATCGCATTTCTTGTCGTCATCGCTGTCATTGGGTGGTAAATGTTTTCTTGCTGATAAGAAAGCCAAACTTTTTTCCAATTACTTTGCTCATATTCATCATCACCAATAATCACAGGTAATAACGTATTAACGATTTGCTCTCGAGCAATGACATTATTCCAATTATCTCTAAGTTGATGATACGACGATATTGTATCAGGATTATCACTCGCAGCTTGAGTCGCAATTAAAATTAAAGCATCGACTAAATTAGGCTTTATTAGTGCAATTCGTTGTGCAACATATCCCCCCATTGACATCCCAACCAATATAATTTTAGTAATACCTAGATGTGCTAATGTATTTATTACATCACAGACTAAATCATCTAATGTAAATGCTTTATTATCCCACTCAGTTTGCCCAAAACCTCTAAAATCGAAGCAAATTACTCTATATTGAGATTGGAAATGTTCAACTTGATGTTTAAACATTCGAGAGTCCATGAAGAAACCATGTAAAAAAACAATCGTCTTTTTATCGTTATCATCTGGTGCACTATCAGTATGGTAGATACCATTAAAATTACACATGCATCATTCCTATTTAACCTTAATTCATTCCATGTACGCATTTTTATACATAATATATATTAACTTAACAAGCAGTTAAATAATGAATATAAGTGTAATCACTAACAAATCCATGTTACTTGTATATCAACAAGAGTCACTGAGAAATTAATAGCGCGAAGTTAGTCTTAAAAATAAGAGTGTTCATGTCATTGACGTTGAACACTCAATTATTGAAAATAAATTAATATTTTATTGCCAGTTTGGGTTTTGGCTTAATGCTTGGGTAAATACACTTTTCACCTGCTGATCAGGCTGACCTATATATTGATAAGAGGCATAAATACTCGGTGTGTTAAGTGCATCTGGTACATCTTTAACATGCACAATCATGGAATATTTATGATTATCGTCTGATGTTAATGTAATCATAAAATCGCTAGCACAATCATGTGGCTTACAAAAAGAAACTGCATCATAAGTATGCCCACCCATAACAATCGCTTCTAATGGTGACGTTACTGTATCGTCTTTTATCCAATCAGGAAGTTGCTTTTCAACACTAGCTATCGATTGAACCGCATTCGAAGCGGCAGCATTGGCATTGCTACTCGTCTGAGATAACGCTGTATGGGAACTATTACATCCAACCAACATGACGCTGATCGCAGCCACTAACAACAATTTTTTCATTCTGATTCTTATACCCAAAAGTTAGGTTTATAATTAAAATATAAGTAATCAACATCATATAACCAAACAACATATAACAACTATTACTTTATACCTTAAAACATAAGCAAGATGCTATTGGTACATGTTTCATTCAGCTACAACACAAAATAGCGAATGTTTTCATCAAAAATAATCAAATAGCATACCTTATTAAGGTAATTTAGGTTATGGTGTTGATAATTCAATAAAAGAAGTGATGATATGCAACTAATTACAGAAAAACTGATTACTTTAAAAAACGCGTGGATGGCTAGCCATGTTACCGATGCTGAATTTCCAACCCCATTAAGTGAAAAAGGTTTATATCTGTATCAACTTGCACACTCAGAACTCTCTGCAAAAATTATTGACTCTATTACCTCTCCGACTGAATCATCGCTCACGTTTTACCCTGTAGATTGCCACCCTCTTACTATTCGCTATGCGTTAGTGTATTCAAGCTATTGGCAACAAGAAAAAGAACAACAGGCTATTGTAGAATACCTAACTCAAATTATGTTTGAAGTGGATGCAAATGCACAACTCTATGTGGGTTTTTACAACAGTAAACCTGCGGCAACGGGGATGATTTATACTGATATAAATGATGACAAAAAAGTGTCCTTAGTCAGTGATATACATGCACTCCCTCTGCCAAATCAAACTCAACTAATGCAGGATATGGAACAATATTTATTAAATGTTGCTCAACAAATATCCACAACAGTAATACTGCAAAAATAAGATTGATTATCGAGGTGTAATATTATTGCATCTCGACATTTTCAGTCCCTATATTTCAAAAACACAACCTCACTGCTGCTCCTTTTTGACGCCTTAATAAACTCTGCCATAATTACTAATATAATTTCATTTATAGCGGCACTCAATTGCAGTATAAATAAATTAATAGGATAAGGGTTGATATGAAAGGAATCATTTTTACCGAGTTTATTACAATTGTAGAATCGAAGTTCGGTTTAGACGTTAGTCAGCAAATGCTCGATGATGCTAACGATAGTGGTATTTACACTGCTGTTGGCAGCTATGATCACCGACAGCTTATTAAACTGATTATGGGCTTAAGCCGTATCACTAATATTCCTACGTCACAGCTTCAACAAACCTACGGACGTTTAGCCTTTCCTGCATTATTAAACTCACTGCCAATTTTAGACATTAAGACTGATAATACTTTTAGTTTTATAGAAAAAGTCGAACAACATATTCACCTTGAAGTTAAAAAACTCTACCCTGATGCAACGCCTCCTAAATTTATATTTAGTAATAAAACACAATCAACAATGACGATGGATTATCATTCGGCCCGCTGTATGGGCTATGTGTGTATGGGGCTATTGGAGGGCTGTGCTGATTATTTTAATCAATCACTAACAATCACAATGCAGCCAATGAATACAGCCCAGAGCCATGTCAGATTTTCATTAACACTTACTGGTGACTAACATGGATGCTAAGCGCCATATTATGTTATTAGAACATAAATTAGAGCGAGAACATGCTTCTCGTATTATGGCTGAGAAATTATTAGAAATTAAAAGTCGCGAACTTTTTACCACTAATAGCATATTAGAAACATCATTAAAAAAACTGCAATTACAGGCAGAATTAAATTCAGAACAGCTCACGTACCAAACCAAAATTGAAAATTTACTCTTAACATATGCGAGGCTATTTTTAAAACAGCCCCCTTCTCGCAGTAATATTCAACAGTTAATCGATAGTTTAGTTGATGGTGTCTATATTAGCGCATGCTATATCTCCATCATGCCAATTGAAAACATTACTATTAGTGGTGAGTATTGCAGCGGAAGACAACAAACATGGCAACCACCAGCAGATCTTCCAAATAAACTATCATTATGGGATTCCAGCACTAACCTTTATTGGATAGCACTCATCAATAGTCGTGGTATTGTTGGCTATTTTGCGGCAAAAATATCAAGTCCTAAAAAAAGTATTAATGTTATTCAGCAGCGTTTAGCTTTATTTTGTGAGTTATTTAGATCGGCAATTGGACGTCAAATTACGCTCAGCCAAGCAATTCACGCTCGCCAGCGCGCAGAAGATTCAGAACAATCAACCCGCGATTTTTTAGCCATGATTAACCATGAATTACGTACACCTCTCAACGGGTTATTAGGCTCCGCAGAGCTTTTACAAGATACGCCATTAAACCCTAATCAAACTAAATTACTCACGACCTTAAATCATTCAGGAGAACTACTTCGGGCAATAATAAATGACTTACTGGATTACAGTAAAATAAATGCTGGAATGTTAGAGTTAATAGAAAAACCATTTGATAGCCATTTATTAGTGATAAAACTAAGAGATATATTTTCTCACTGTGCGCTAGAAAAGCGATTGGATTTTAATATTGAATATAGTGCTGATATTCCACGTTCCATTCGTGCTGATGAAGATCGCCTCAAACAAATTTACGTCAATCTCATCGCTAATGCGATAAAATTCACTCAGCAAGGGTTTGTGCATGCTAAATTCAGTTGGGAAAACAATTGCCTTCTTTTTACTATAAAAGACAGTGGTTGCGGTATAGAGCAACAACAACAACATAAATTATTTAAACCATTTAGTCAGATCGATATATCCAGTAAACGCAGCCATGAAGGAACGGGGTTAGGTCTCGCGATTTGTAAACAGCTCTGCGAGCAAATGAACGGTAAGATTACCTTAGTGAGTGAACAAAATATTGGCACTACTTTTTCAGTATCGCTCCCATTAACGATTAGTACGATTGATGAAACGCTTTCAACCCATACCCCTGCTAGTCATGAGGCATTACAAAAGTTAAAGATTTTGGTTGTTGAAGATTTAAAAACCAATCAAATGATCATTCAATTAATGCTTCAAAAACATAAAATCGATGTCACTATCGTTGATAATGGCCAAGCAGCGTTAGATATCATCGCCGAGCAGCCATTTGATATTGTCTTTATGGATTGTCGCATGCCAATCATGGACGGCTATTGTGCTACTAAAGCGTTACGTAAACAAAAATTCACTAAGCCCATTATTGCCTTAACCGCAGGTACTACTAGCGCCGAACGTGAAGCTTGTATCAATGCTGGTATGGACGATATTTTATGTAAGCCCTACATGGCATCCGAATTACTTGCGATGCTCAATTCATGGTGTAATGCATCATAAACAAGCCGTGAGCCAAACATCGGCATCACGGCAATAATATCTCTAGTCTAATCCGCTTTCGCAGGTGCAGGTGTGCCGGTAGTAGTCGCCACTGGGGACATCTTAGTTAAATCAGCAAGTGATGGCGACGGTTGTTGTACTAACTCATCAGCTTGAGGGCGTAATGTCGGCTTCAGCAATACATACTCCATAATATCACGTGCAAATGGTGCTGCATGCCAACCCCAACCGCCATGTTCGAGTACCACAGTCACTAAAATACTTGGATCATCCGCAGGCGCAAAACCTGTAAATAATGCATGATCTTTAAAGTGTTCTGTAACTTCATTAGCATTGTAATGCTCAGTATCTGTCAATGAATACACCTGACTCGTTCCCGTTTTACCCGCGACTTGAAACTTCATATGTTGGAATATTTTACTGGCAGTTCCTTTTTCAACAACTAATTCCATGCCCTTTTTAATGATCGCCCAATCTTTTTGAGGAACCGATGATAACGGCTTAAAATTAGCAAACGTGACGGGTTGTTGCGTTTTCCCATCAATAATATCTTTCAATAAATGAGGTCGATGCTCAATACCGCCTTCTGCAACCACAGAGGTTGCTTTCGCTATCTGTATTGGTGTTGCGGTCCAATAGCCCTGACCAATGCCTAACGGTATGGTATCACCCTGCATCCATGGCCGATGAAAACGTGCCATTTTCCATGCTCGAGTCGGCATATTTCCTGTTGAATCTTCGTTTATATCAATTCCAGAGTGTTGACCATAACCAAATTTTGTCATCCACATTGACAGTCGATCAATACCTAAGCCATATGCTACTTGGTAAAAATAGGTATTCACGGAGTCTTCAATCGCTTTATAGATATCGACATTAGCAAAGCCCTGTACTCTATCATCTCGAAATTTTCGACTTTTACTATTAGGAATTCGCCACCAGCCATGATCATTACGTATAGTATTCACCGTAATCACCCCAGTTGTTAATCCTGCAGCCGCAAGTTCAGGTTTGACGGTTGAACCTGGTGGATATAAACCTAATGTGGCACGATTAATTAATGGATGTGCGGGATCATTTAATAACGCAGCATAAGCTTTAGATGAAATACCATTAACAAATAAATTGGGATTATAACTAGGGCTTGAAACCATCGCTAAAATCGCCCCATTCTTAGGATTCATAGCAACAATAGCACCACGACGCACTTTAGTTACCATTAAACCCGTAGTGGGATCTTTCTGCTGTAATGTCAGCAGTTTTTGCGCATAAAGTTGTAGATTAATATCTATGGTTAGTTTTAAATCTTTACCAGCTACTGGCGGAACATAAGATAACGTCCGTACAACGCGGCCATGACTATTTACTTCAACTGTTTCATAGCCCGTTTTACCGTGCAGCAGATCTTCATAATAATGCTCAATGCCCAACTTACCGATAGTACGGGTCGCTTTATAATTCTCGTATTTACCACTCTTTTTTAGAGCTGCAATATCACGATCATTAATTTTACCTACATAACCTAGCAAGTGAGTTAACGATGCACCGTAAGGATAATAACGCTCAAGATATGCATCAATATTAACTCCTGGATATTCAAATTCATTAACTGAAAATACTGCAACCTGTTTATTATTCATCTGCGAAATTAACGTTACAGGCTTAAACGCTTGTGTTTGTAATTTAGCTTTATTAAACGCAGCAATATCTTGATCAGATATACCCAATAGCTTCTGAAGTTTAATTAACACCTGTGGTAAATTTTGTACTTTATCTGGGATTATTTCTAACGAACAAACAGGAATATTGTCCGCTAATATCACCCCATTACGATCATAAATACGGCCACGATTAGGCGCAACTGGGAGCAGTTTAATACTATTGCGATTAGAGCGTTCTTTATATTCACCATAATCTTGTACTTGTAAATGATAAAGGTTAGCAATTAACACACAGGTTAAAATAATAATACCAATAAATGCTTGAATGGCTCGACGACCAAACAAAGCATTTTCTTGCTCATGATCGCGAATCTGACGCTGGCGGTGTTTTTTCATAGAACGGTAAATAGGCTCGTAATCAAAGGAGAGAGTTCGCTAATGGATAAATAATAACACTGTATTGATTCTTTATGGGAATATAATCTGTTGTAGAGATTTAAAACATAATAAATCTGCATGTATTTGATGCTAATTTCATCATTAAAAGTCAAATAAAATTGATTGTCTTCGATTTACAACTGAATGGATAACGCTACAATACTGCTCTTCTTAAAGCTAAAGATTTAAAAATGATTAATTCTCGTTCTGCAAATAGCGTTATTGTGCTCGACTTTGAAACCACAGGCCTTTCACCAGCACAAGGTGATCGCGCGATAGAAATTGGTGCGGTAAAACTTGAAGATGGTCATGTTGTAGCACATTTCCAACAACTGATGAACCCAGGCTTTCGTATCAGTAGTTTTATCGAAAACTATACTGGCATCAATAATAATATGCTTCGCACAGCCCCTTGTTGTGAAGACGTTATGGCCGAATTTGCTGATTTTATTGGTGATGCTAATCTTGTCGCTCACAATGCATCTTTTGATCAGCGTTTTCTTGATGCTGAACTTAAATTGATAGGCCGAAAATATAGCGATCAGTTTGCATGTTCAATGCTTATTGCTCGACGTTTATATCAACATGCTCCTAACCATAAACTTGGCACTTTAGTGGAATACAAACATATTCACCATGACGGCATATTTCACCGAGCATTAGCGGACTCCGAAATGACAGCACGTTTATGGCTAGCAATGATTGATGATATGAAGCAGCAATATGGCATTAGCGATGTACCATTTTCATTAATGCAAAAATTTGCTAAAACACCTAAAGCGAATATCAATAAATTATTTAGTTAGTTTGGTTACAATAAAGCATCACTGTTATTAATGAGCCACTCTGGTATGCTGCATATCAATAATTTAGCGTAATCATAAAGCCCAAGTTATACACTTCGGCTATATTTACTGAGAGTGTAGTGTGCCAAACATTAATCAGCCTTCTTATGAAGTGCCATTGCCTACCGTTAAAATTGCCAGTTTTAACTTATTAAATTATCTTGAGCCGCCCATGGCTTATTATGATTTTCAGAATATTTACACTATTGAGCAATGGCATAAGAAACAAGCATGGATCACGCGCTTTCTCACTAAAAATCAACCTGATATTATTGGTTTTCAAGAAGTATTTAGTAGCGAAAGCCTACAAACATTACTTGAAAGTGCGGGGTATCCTTATTATGCCGTTGTTGACACGCCAACGATTATTGATGATTTCATCTATCGAAGTCCTGTCGTCGCTATAGCATCCAAATTTCCTATCGTTGAAATAGCATCAGTCTCTGCAGATCAACAAGCAGCCTCATTATTAGGTTTATCTGAATTTCATTTTAGCCGTCAACCATTACGCGCCACTATTGATATTCCACATATTGGTTTAACTGATTGCTATGTAACGCATTTTAAATCAAAACGTTCATTATTTGATGATCCACTTCCCGATACTATCGTTCCGTCAGAGACAGCATTATCTCGTTTTGCAGGCCAACGTTTAGGCAGTTGGGGATCGGCGATGCTACGTGGTACAGAAGCTAATTTATTATTATTGGCAATTCTAAAACAACGGGAATCAAGCACGCGCCCTATGTTACTAATGGGGGATTTCAATGATGAACTCTCAAGCTCATGCTTAGAACAACTGATAGCAGGAAATGTTTTTGGAATGTCAGACAGTGATATTAAGCGTTTAATTGGCTATTACCGTCTTTATGATAGTTGGGATTTATTTACCCAAAATACCGAACAAGTGTCATTGCTTCGCTCACCTACTCATTATTTTGGTAGTAAAACCTCTGTACTCGATTATATTTTATTATCACAAGAGTTTAATGCCCAATACCTAGGTTCATTGTTTGAAGTCAGTGATTATCATACCGAAGATAAGCATTTAGTTAACAGTAGTTTTGACGAAGATGGTTACAGTACCGATCATGCAATCCCATGTGTGACATTATCACTAAGAAACTAATCACAAAAATTTTAGTAAAAAAAACCAGCGCTAATGAACAATCATCATACGCTGGTTATTTATCAAACAGGTTTATTAAGTCTGCTTACATAAAGCTACAATCGCAACTTTAATTTACTGCTGCAGCAGCAGGCTTACGATTACGCTGAGGAGCACTACGACGGCCATCGGCCTTCGGCTTTTCATCATTGTAACGGCGAGACGGCTTACCGTCCGTTGCTTTAGGCTTTGCATCAGTAGGACGAGGCTTGCGTGCAGGCTTAGCACCTTCCGCGCGTGGAGCATCATCACTACGTGCTGTTGGTTTACGACGAGTCGTTGGCTTACCATTAGAACGTGGACGCTTTTCACCATTAGCTGTAAATGATTGCGGTTTCTTAGGCTTTTTAGCCACTAATGGACGCGTATCTAGCTTCGACGCTGGTAGCTTAATCGATGGTTCAAAACCTTCAACGATTTCACGCTCTAAGATTTGCTTAGTCATACGTTCAATCGCAATTAGATCACCAAATTCATCAGCACAAACTAATGAAATCGCTTCACCCACACATCCAGCACGACCGGTACGTCCGATACGGTGCACGTAATCTTCAGCAACATGCGGTAATTCAAAGTTAACCACTTGCGGTAATTGTTCAATATCTAAACCACGCGCTGCAATATCCGTTGCAACAAGTACACGAACTTCGCCTGATTTAAAATTAGCAAGCGCTTTTGTACGTGCGCCTTGGCTCTTATTACCGTGAATCGCAGCCGCTGAAATACCACGGCTTTCTAAGTGAGTCGCTAATCGGTTAGCACCATGTTTAGTTTTAGTAAACACTAACACTTGCTTCCAATTACGCTCATTTAACAGTTTTGTTAATAAATTTGCTTTTTTCTTTTGATCAACAGGGAAAATCCACTGTTTAACCGTCGGTGCAGTTTGGTTGCGTGGATTAACATCAATCTCTACAGGATTATTAACTAAGCCTTTAGCAAGCGCACGAATGTCATCAGAGAACGTCGCTGAAAATAGTAAATTTTGGCGCTGCTTTGGTAATAACGCTAAAATTTTACGAATATCACGAATAAAGCCCATATCTAACATACGGTCAGCTTCATCCAACACTAAAATTTCAACATCACGGAATTTAACCGCATTCTGGCTGTGTAAATCCATCAAACGACCAGGCGTGGCAACTAAAACATCAGCACCTTGACGTAAACGAACCATTTGTGGATTGGCTTTCACACCACCAAATACAACTGCTGAATTAATTGGCAAATTTTTGCTATATTTTGCAACATTCTCACCAACTTGAGCTGCAAGCTCACGCGTAGGAGTTAAGATAAGTGCACGAATATGATTTGAACGAGCAGGTCGGCCACCAGATAATTTTTCTAGTAGCGGCAATGTAAAACCTGCTGTTTTGCCTGTACCCGTTTGTGCCGCCGCCATGACATCCTTGCCTTCCAGAATAGCCGGAATTGCTTGCGCTTGAATTGGGGATGGTTTTTCGTAGCCTTGCTTAGCAACGGCTTCAAGAATTGGGGCGGATAGGCCTAAAGAGGCAAAACTCATAGCATCTCTCTTGTATAAATTAAACGCATAATAGCGTAGTAGATTGCTCATCTACTGATAAGCAGGCAATCGTCCTATAAATATTCATAGGCATGATGCGAAAAAACAGAAAAACGACCAAAATCATATTTCTGTTTAAGATATAAAGTGGATATTTTTTTTACTATTATTTAGCGTCAGACTCAGTCTCAACGTCGGTAATAGCATCAGATACAACATCTGTAGTCTCAGCAACCAGTGCGGCTTCTGCATCAAGCTTGGCACGTTCTGCTTTAGAAATATAACGAGGCTTAGTGCTTTTATTAAGCTTAGCATTCGCCTTCTTCATTCTCTTTTTTAGCGTTTCGTTAATTTTTTTCTTTCTATTCATAATCGTGTCAGTTGATATTTTGAGCCATTTTTAAACAGGGGGCTGATTGTAATCATTCGCAGCTGAATAACAAGCATTATCCTCATAATGCAATTATAAAAGCCCAATTATCATCTACAACACAATCAAACATAACTAATTCGACTATTACTAATAACATCAAATTCATTATTAAGGTATATACAATGGCCGAACGACAAACTGTAACTGTATTACTTTTTGAGCAATTTGAACTTCTTGATGCATTAGGCCCGCTAAATATGTTTGGTTTATTACCCGAACATTATCAATTACAAATTATCACGATAGACGGTCAACACGTTACAAGCACTCAAGGAATAAGTCTTCAACCCATGCTAAGTTTCAATGACACAATTTCGCCTGGTATTTTGATTGTTCCTGGTGGTGTTGGCGTTAGGTTTGCCACTCACAATGAAACAATTTTAACATGGTTAAAAAAAGTAGCACCGCAACAAAATATTATATGCTCTACTTCTACAGGTGCGGCTTTACTTGCCAACGCTGGCCTACTTAGCAATGGCAAAGCAACGACGATGCAAAAACATCTTGACTGGGTAAGCCAATTCGGTCGCGACATTCAATGGCAAACCTCTGCTCGCTGGGTGCATAGTAACAACATATTTACAGCATCAGGTTGCTCTGCAAGTATTGACATGTCGCTTGCCATTATTGGTCATCAACACGGTGATGCTATCGCTCGTCGTATTGCAGCTGACACTGAATACTTATGGTTAAATGATCCTAATGATGATCCTTTTGCACCATTGCATTTAATAAAATAATTGAGCCAATATAAAGAACCCTACTCCCACATCACATAACTTTTTGCTGCGATAGCCGACTTGAGCAAGTCAATCAAAGGCACTGCACGAACAGCAATACCAATTTCTGGTTCTTTTTCATCCTCATCATCAATAGCTTGTTGCTTGTCTTGATGAGAAATTTGCTGTTGTTGTGCTAATTCTATATTTTTTTCTAAATTCACAAGGGCACGAGCAACATCTTCAGCTCTTATTGCTCCAGGTACCTTGGTGGTAAACCCCATCATGGTAATTAATGACTGAGCCATATCACCAAACATAGTTATATTGCCATGATCTTTACTACTGAATGTTACTAACATCACTATCTCCAATCTTTTAATATTGACTTACCATTTACATATTTAACCACACAACCACTTTTCATTACATTAATATCGCATTACATCAATAATTATGCATAAACAGCAATATATATTAAGCACACCCTTGTATATGAAAATGATACTGGTACAATTAAATCATTGTCTAGGTAAATGTAACATTCTTATAATGAACATCTTGAGTAATTTTTCTCTTCTTTTATTATGTATAATTACAGGCTGTGATAAAGATAGTCATATTGATTACTCTTCATTTAACATTAAACCAGAAATTATTTCATCCCAAGAGCAACAAGGATTCATTATTACGGATACCTGCAGCCCTTTTAACATACCATTAGATTTCACAAATCTTAAAAATTCATCTAGAACATTAATTAACTCTGATTGGTTATCTAATCCACATTATCTTGAAGACATTAACAATCTAATTTATCTATTCAATCAGGCCCATATTAGTGATTCTGATGTTTTTATTAACTCACTGAATAATAGTGCCTTAATATATAAAAACAACATGATTGAAGTGAATAATTTGAAAAGAAAACTTCAAACAGATATCAACAATAAGCTAAATTATTACCAACAAGCAATAGCATCAATAACTACGCGCTTATCAATTATGAAAATGGATGAAAAACAACATATTGAAAATGTTGCGATGATAAAAAGTGCTATAAAAGAAAAGCAAAATTATTATACGAAACTGCGTCGAAATCTAACAGATGATCTAAGTAAACTTCAGTTAAATGATAGCCTTATCTTCGACCTAATTTCGGAGATCAAGTTTAAATATAAAGCACATAGTACCGTTAATTGTTCAAAATACTTAGGATCTTACCAACAGGTTACTTTTCCATCGACCCATGCTTGTATTTATTACAATAATGCAGAATTAATTGCCAAAGTACCAACAACAAGTGAACACCATTTTCGATAAACATGTTCCAAATTTATGGGATACAATGCTGCAACTCAATGGGTATTTTGCATCTAATTATAATAAGCAAGTTTTCGATAGTTATTTACAAAAAGATTTAGTCATAGCAACTAATAACTTGGCGATAAAACGCACTCTTAATGACGAAAAGCAACCTTGCAATACTATTGATACGCAACTAAAAACACTTGAAAGATTAAATGCTGCGATGACAAATGATATTAATAAATTATTACTTGATGATAATAATGAAATTAACATCTCATCACCTGAATTTTATACAAAACTAACGCCATTATTAATAAACGGAAAAGTAAAAGACCCTATTATTAATTTCTCATTACTTTATAACAATAGAGTTTTAATTAAAAACTTCACAAAAGAATACGCCACAAAAATACTTAACGAATATCCTAAGTCACTCACTTTTGTTGTCGCTGATAATGGTACATTCACCCTCCCTAAAATACGAGCAAAACACTATAAAGTAGTTATTGATATAAAAGAAAATTGCAGTATCGTTTATGATGGTCGTAATATTTTAGTTCCTCCAACCGCTTTTACTAAAAATACACCACATACAACATCAGTAAAATATAATCTTGACCAAATCATCAGCCAACAATTATTTAATCAATGGTTTAACACTTAATTCAACTATTAATTAAAAACCTAAACTTTGAGCTACTTTCATCCATTCTCTAGCTATATTGGCATCATTGTTTGTATTAGGCATCATTTCAGTAATATGTACGATAGTAGCTTGATTACCACGACAGCTCGAATCATAATTAGCTATAAAAGTATAAAAAAGCGGTTGCCTCGTATCAGAAAGAGCACACCAATTTTTGGTTAAAATTCCTCCCCTTTCTAAACACACATGATTAATAAAATGTTGATACTTGCTCATTATCGATAACTGATCATCATTGCACCAAATTTGCTGATAATCCATATAACCTAATGTGGGGTGATACACAATATTTTGCTCAGGCTGTAAAACTTTTGTTTGATGATCAATGTATGCTTGTGTTGATGTAATCACACTTGATGATGCTGAATTTATATCGTAAGCATAAGCAAAATTAAAACACACACTAGATAGAAAACTAAACACTAGCATGCTATGTACCATTAATTTCCATTTTAGGCTACGCATCACCTTCTCCTTAACCAACAATCAAAGACAATTAACACTGTCTTAAATAAACACAAAGTTACTCAACCAATTATTAACAAATTAATCAAAAAATAATAGCATCCTTAGTAAATAATAATAACGAATAGTGTCCTATTTACTATACATCTTTGATTATTTATTTCCATAGCTACGGCAATAGTAAGTACACTTATATAAGTAACTATTTCTTTTCATGATATTACTTATTGGGTATAAACCCATTGGAGTCATTATGAATAAAAAAACGCTCATTGCTGACACTCATGATATTTTTGAGGCTTTTATTATTAATGGATTACATCATAATTATTGTATCTATTGTCAATTCCCCTTTAATGACCATTTAGTCAATCAACATAACTATGGTGAACATTTTGATATCGAGTTTAATGATGGCTATAGATACCACCAATAAAAAAGCTCCTACTTATTATGGGTAGGAGCTTTCGTAATCTATTTACTTCATGACAATTTAAAGCATTAACCAACTATTTTTGACGACGGATTCTGACATCACTAGCAAGTTGACGTAATACTTTATCAGTATCATCCCAACCAATGCAGGCATCAGTAATACTTTGTCCATACACTGGTGTTTCACCATCAACAATATCTTGACGACCTTCAACTAAATGGCTTTCAATCATCACGCCAAAAATAGCATTATTACCATTAGCAATTTGTTGACCAACATCCGCAGATACCACTACCTGACGTTGATACTGCTTTGAACTATTAGCATGACTGAAATCAATCATTAATTTATTACGCAAACCAGCGTCAACAAGCTGCTGCATAATTTTATTAACGTCATCAGCGCCATAATTTGGTGCTTTACCGCCACGTAATATAATATGACAATCTTCATTACCCGCGGTTGCAACAATCGCTGAATGACCATATTTAGTGACAGATAAGAAATGATGGGGCGCGCTAGCTGAGCCAATAGCATCTGTTGCAATTTTAATATTACCATCAGTACCATTTTTAAAGCCAACCGGACAAGAAAGCCCTGATGCAAGTTCACGGTGCACTTGTGATTCTGTCGTTCGAGCCCCAATCGCCCCCCAACTGATAAGATCACCCATATATTGAGGCGTGATCATATCTAAAAATTCACCTGCTGTTGGCAAACCTAAATCAGTAAGATCCGCTAATAGTTTTCGTCCGATACGTAAGCCATCATTAAGTTGAAAACTATTGTCCATATACGGGTCATTAATAAGTCCTTTCCAGCCAACGGTTGTACGTGGCTTTTCAAAGTAAACCCGCATTACAATTTCAAGATCGTCTTTCAACTCATCTCGTAATTGTTTTAGTTTCTTACCATACTCTAATGCAGCCACAGGATCATGAATTGAACAAGGTCCAACAATTACCAATAAACGATCATCTTCATCATTTAAAATGCTATGAATAGATTGACGTGATTCATAAACAGTTTCGGCTGCTTTATTCGACGCAGGGAATTTCTCTAACACAGCAATCGGTGGTAAAAGTTCTTTGATCTCATTAATTCGAACATCATCCGTCTTATGCATACTCATATTCCCTATAATTCCTTTTAATACATGGTGATTAGTCTGCAAAGACAAGTAACCATATAATCTTTAATCTGATACATTTACTTAACTTATCGTTTAAAAACTTAGAGTGCAAACTGTTATTTCATCAAAATCTGAATGAATCCTGACATTCAGTTATAAACATTGCGTTATTCTGCGTATAGCTAACAATATATGAACAGGAAATATTAAAAACACGAAACAATCATTACACGAGAGAATAGAAAACCTGTAAAATATACTTATAAGAAATAATTACTCTAAAGGCTATAATGCTTTGAAAGGTATACGTATGGTCAATATATTGTTAAAAATAATGTTGATAATGACCAATATATTATTTCGATAGTTATGTATTCTTTAATCATAAAAAAACATAAATAAAGAAAATACAAAGATATGTCAATTACATTTAAGGGATACTACATTGTCTGAAAAAAATATAATCACATTTAATAACGTTGACAAATGGTATGGCCATTACCATGCATTAAAAAATATTAATCTTTCTATTGCAAAAGGTGAAAGGCTAGTCATTTGTGGGCCATCAGGATCAGGAAAATCAACACTCATCCGTTGTATAAATGGTTTGGAAAAATATAATCATGGTGAAATCACCGTTGCTGGACATTCATTAAACAATAAAGAACTTCATGCAATACGAGGTCAAGTTGGCATGGTGTTTCAGCATTTCAATTTATTTCCGCATATGACTGTTTTAGATAACCTTACATTAGCACCTCGTCGAGCATTAAAAATGTCAAAAGCTGATGCGGAACGTTTAGCTCGTAACTTTTTAGAACGGGTGCATATTGGTCATCAAGCCGATAAATTTCCAGGGCAACTTTCTGGAGGACAACAGCAACGAGTTGCAATCGCTCGTTCCTTATGTATGAAACCTAATATTTTGCTCTTTGATGAGCCAACATCAGCACTTGATCCTGAAATGATCCGCGAAGTCCTTGATGTAATGAAAGAACTTGCAGATGATGGCATAACAATGGTGTGTGTAACTCATGAAATGGGATTTGCACGACAAGTCGCTGATCGGGTTGTGTTTATGGATCAAGGTGAGATTGTTGAAATGGCAACCCCAGCGCAACTGTTTGATCACCCTCAGCACCAGCGTACACAACAGTTTCTCGAAAATATTCTTAGCTATTGAGATCAAAATAATGACCCAAGATACACGATCTCGAATCCCTAATTTTATTGCTATCACGTTACAAGTGATTTGCGTAGCTTCAATTATCATGTGGCTACTGAGTAGCGGCGCAAAAGCAATGCATTATCACTGGCAATGGTATCGTATTCCTGAACACCTGTGGTTTTACGAAGATGGCCAATGGTATCCAGGCGAATTAATTGAAGGCTTAATAGTTACTCTGAAAATATCAGGGATCAGTTTAGTCTGTACGGTTGTGATCGGTTTTATTACCGCGCTATTGCGCATGTCAGATTCTATCGTTGGTCGTAGTCTTGCTCGCGGATATATTGAAGTTATTCGTAGTACACCATTACTCGTGCAAATCTACTTATTATATTTCGTCTTTGGTCCAGTATTAGGCATTGACCGTACAACGACGGCAATCCTTGCTTTATCCTTATTTCAAGGTGCATATAGTGCCGAAATCTTCCGAGCAGGATTACAGGGAATCCCACGCGGCCAACTTGAGGCAGCAGAAAGCTTAGGATTATCTCAAATTGATAGTTATCGATTTGTTGTTATTCCACAGATGTTTAGAAAAATTATCCCACCACTCACAAATGAGGCGGTGTCTTTAGTAAAAAACTCTTCTATTGTCAGTATTATGGCTATATTTGATTTAACGACAGAAGGACGAAATATTGTTGCAGACACAGCGATGCCATTTGAAGTTTGGTTTACTGTGGCAGCAATCTATCTCTGCATAACCTTAACATTATCAGCATTAGCAATTTGGCTAGAACGCCGCTTAAATATTCCTAATCACTAAATTTATACGTACATCGATGGAGAAAGCTATGAAACGCTTTATTGCGGTATTACTTACCGTTTTTACTTGCCTATTAGGGGCTAACAACGCCTTTGCGGCAGACGATAATAATGCTCTACAGCAAATAAAGGAAAGCGGCACATTGCGAGTCGGTTTATCGACATTTGTTCCTTGGGCTATGCGCGATAAACAAGGTGATTTAATTGGTTTTGAAGTCGATGTGGCTAAACGCTTAGCCGCTGATGCTGGTTTAAAAATTGAATTTGTGCCAACCGCTTGGGATGGAATTATTCCTGCACTATTAGCAGAAAAATTTGATGTCATTATCGGCGGTTTAACCATTACACCTGAACGTAACATGAGTGTTCTTTTTACTCATCCATATTCCTATTCTGCCGTTCAGATGGTTGCTAACAAAAAACTCGCATCAAAAATGACCACGATTGCAGACTATAACAAACGCAGTGTAACAATAGCCGTTCGTAGTGGTGCTTACCCTGTTCAAACGGCTCGTAAACTGTTCCCGAAAGCAAAACTACGCCAGTTTGATGATGAGACTCAAGCTTTCCAAGAAGTCCTAAATGGTAATGCTCAAGCTGCACTGGCTTCGACACCAACGCCAGAACAAATGGTCCTTAAAAATCCAGACAGCTTATTTATGCCATTTAAAAAACCACTAACACGTTACGCGACTGGATTTGCTATTCGTCAGGGTGATTTTAACTTACTAAATTTCTTAAATAACTGGATTCAAGTACGTACTGAAGATGGTTGGTTAAATGAACGTTATCAGTACTGGTTTAAAACTATGAACTGGCAAGATCAGGTCAACGAGACTAAATAATAATGACTGTCGCTAAAACGTCATGTAACAATACACCACAGGCGGGTTCTCCCCCGTCTGTGGGACGTCGCTTTAATTTTAAGCTAAATAAACTTGATGTTACTTTACTCATCATTATTGGCTGCTTTATTGGCTGGTTAGCTTATCGTTCATCGATTGGTATTCACTATCACTGGCATTGGCATCAAGCACTTAAGCTCGTATTTACTTGCGGCCACGATGGAGGTCTACCTTATTTTATAAAAGGTATCATTAGTACTATTCGTGTCAGTATATGGGGAATGATTTTTGCTGCAATATTTGGTTTATTGCTTGCTCTAGCACATCGTTCCTCATTTAAAATAATCAAGCTGATTGCCAGTAGCTATATTCAACTAGTACGCAATATACCGCCACTAGTTTTTGTATTCATCTTTTACTTTTTCATTTCCAATCAATTAATTCCATTACTTGGATTAAGTGATTTATTCCGCCACTATGATGGCCAAGAAAATATCTTACAAATAGTCCTATTTGGACATAATAATTTGTGGGAAAATTTGTTCTCAGGTGTTCTGTGTGTCGGACTCATTGCTGCTGCCTATATTGCCGAAATTATTCGATCTGGAATTGATACAATTAGTAAAGGACAATGGGAAGCTGCGGATTCGTTAGGACTATCGACATATAGCCGTTTTCGATTCGTGATATTCCCACAAGCATTCGCTGCCATTGTACCAACACTAGCTGGACAATTTATTTCTATTGTAAAAGACTCATCAATTATCTCATTGATCTCCATACAAGAAATGACATTTACCGGTTCAGAAATCGCTAACTCATCCGGCTTTATTTTTGAAATTTGGCTCATCGTTGGCGCAGTATATTTTATATTATGCTTTAGCTTATCATTACTTTTTAGAAAGTTAGAAAAATATAGTTCTAGGTATTTACAGCAACGATAAAATAATCATATAAAACCCAAGAATAAATACTATTCTTGGGTTTTATTGTATTTCATATCTCATATTTTATGACTGCTTTATATTAATACAATTATCAAATATATAATCATCGTAATTAGTATCTAATGATGAATTCATTTATATATATTAAACATCTTTTTACTACTGACTATTTTTATATAGGCCATTAATAGTCTTTTAATTTTATTTTTCATGCCCCCCCCCCCTTTCAAACAATGTATATTCATTTAATTATAGCGAATATTTATATAACGGTATGAAAATAGCTACCGATTGTCTGTTTAAAAAACACGCATTGTACGTCGTAAGATATTTGGGTCTTAATACAAATCACTGATACACTCACAACAAAAATTTAACTGTGAGCACAAGCATGCAAGGTACACTGAGTAAAATGAAATCATCGCTTGGAGAAGTGGTAGATTACTACCTCCCAATTGGCGATCAACAACTCCACTTGAATCCATTGATTGGTAAACAATTAACTCTCACCCATACTGGCAATATCTTCTGTTGTTCATGTGGTAAAAAAACGAAAAAGAGTTATTCGCAAGGCCACTGCTTTCCCTGTATGAAAAAGCTCGCAAGTTGTGATATGTGTATCATGAAGCCAGAGACTTGCCATTATGCGAAAGGGACTTGTCGCGAACCGCAATGGGGAGAGGATAACTGCATGGTGCCTCACTATGTTTATCTTTCTAATACCTCAGCACTAAAAGTCGGTATTACTCGCTATACCCAGCTCCCTACTCGCTGGATTGATCAAGGTGCAACCCAAGCGCTAGCAGTATTAAAAGTAAAAACTCGCCAAATCTCAGGCTTAGTTGAAGTCGCGATAGCTGAAATGGTTGCTGATAAAACGAATTGGCGCACCATGCTAAAAGGTAATAATGTCGATATTGACTTACAACAACAAGCTCAATTGTTACTACCAGAAGTAAAGCAAAGACTTGCAGAGATAACAGCTGAATTTGGTGAAGATGCTATCGAGTATTTAGATAATGATATTGTCGATATTCATTATCCTGTTGATCACTTTCCAACAAAAATAGCATCACACAATTTTGATAAAGAGCCGGTCGTCAGCGGCATTCTTGAAGGTATCAAAGGCCAATATTTATTGTTCGATACTGGCGTAATTAACATTCGAAAATTTAGCAGCTATGAAATTATAGTGGCTGAATAAAGGTAATAATCTATAACGAAAAACGGCATTGATCTTTGATAAGATCAATGCCGTTTCTTATATCGCTCAGTTGGAGTAGACGTTATTTAGCTCTTGGCTGAATATATTTACGTTGGCTGTTTTGTACAGCAATATCACGCATAAAATTCTCACCTAACACAACACCATGACCACCATCAATCAGTTGATATTCGACTTCATCATTACGATCACCAAGTTTGGTTCGTAATAACACCATCGGTAAACGTGTTTTATCATCAGCTTTCGACCAAGCTTCTACAGGATATTCGTATTGTTTACCTTGGAAAATAAACTTTACCCAATTATCGCCATCACGCTCAAACTCAACTAAATCTTTAACACCAACTCGGGATGTTGATGACTCAGGATCAACATAGGCAGAAATATGTTTTGTGCCAGATAATACAAGTACCCACTCATGGTGTCCTAAAACTAACATCCCATCTTTAGTTTTCGTTAATTTATTATGAACACTTGTAAGCTTTTTAGATGCCGTTGAAGCAGTAATTTTATCGGTTGTCACATCAGTTTTAACTAAAGCCTGCTCTTTTATTTTATGTGCTTTTTTTTCAGCGGCAATAGTTTGAGCTTTTGAGGCTGCTTTCATTTCTGCGGCCGTCATCATAGGAGCAAACTCTAATGGTTTAACGACTGGACTCGCTACCGGAACGACCGATTGTGATTTATCATTTATTGATGGCTGTTGGGCACAACCAAAAAGAAACAAGGCCAATAAACCAACTGCTGTTTTCTTCATAAATTATATCTTCCCTTACGTTTCTACAAGCCATAACTAACCATAATACGAGGTTTAACGTTATGCCAAATAATTATATGACATCATAGGACATCGTTATTGTACTGCTGACTCATATAATGAAAATTTATTTGTTAGCCACTGCTCATTATACCAACCCATATTACGGCTATGTTTAGCATCATCCCATAAACTGAAAAAATGACGGCGTTCTTCAAAACCATCATCTAAGTGACTTTTTTCAAGATAACGCTCAGCAATATGTAAATCACTACGTACATCAAATAAATGAATGACATCAAGCTCTCGATGCTTGAAACCACTATCACAAGGCTCTAACAGGCCAGCAACCTTAAAAGTAGTAGGATCAAATAGCACATTAGCGATATGGCAATCATCATGAACAAAAGATGATGATTCATGCGCAATCGGGGCTAATATTTTAGCTCTATCTTCCCAAAGCACAGAAAATTTATCTTTAAGATCCGTACTAAATGGTGAACCAACACTCATTAAATAGTGATATACACTACCCATCCAATCATCAAATGCAGAGCCCAAATTTTGGCTAAATTCGCCGTTTGAAAGTTCAAACCCTTGTGGGTGCTGGTGCTCATGGAGCGCTAATAAAATATCAGTATAATCTTCTCTAAATGTCATCACAGCTTTAGAATCTTCAGGTAATTGGTGTGCAGATACACCTTCTAACCAATCTAAAACGATATAGTCATAGCCACCCTCTCTACCAAAAAAATAAATCTCAGGTACAGGACATGACACAATTTTACGCAACTGCTCTAAGCTTGCGACTTCTTTTCCTATACGGCCTACTTCACGCGAAAATTTAACGACAATTTTCGACTTCCCTGAGGCAAGAAAAACTACCCAACCATAAAAGGTTTCCTGAATATCACACACATCAGCTTTACGACGAAACATTGCAATAAACGCATTTTCGGCGATGGTTTTCAGCTGGGGCTTATTCATATTTACTACCTTGATAATCATTGTCACACCAAACAAACAGCTTATACCTATTTGGAATAAATCATTGGTTTTACATGACTTTTCGTTGTTTTATGTTTTAAGAATGCATCATAACAGCAAAGATAACCAGTATTGAGGGATAGAAAAGATGAAAATAGTTTACCTTTACTTACAATTTCATTTTTAGTGCTAATAATCACTTTTTTTCGGTGATAATTTAGAGTTCTAAACTGTTCAATTTATTTATATAAAAATAACTAATCTATAACATACAAAAACGAACCAAAAAACATATAGATATAAGGCATAACCATACCTAAAAGGTATGCATGGTATTAACCATCTATCACACACTTTATCGATAAGAAGAAAACACTTAGCTTTGTAATCATTCAATCGAATTGTGTTTTTTTTAGCCATATAAAATGACTTTACATTCACACCGTTATCAATGTTGTAAAGATGGCTGTTTTTTGGCTGTTTTTTGTGACCTAGCTAAAGTTTTCATGCCAAAAGCCAGTGTTTAGTGTAATATCCAGCGACCAGAGCCGACCTCATTAATGCGCTCTGTATTTAATAACGAACGATATCGGGGCGATATGCAATTACTCGAAGCCAAACTCCATAAAATTGACCGTCATAACTACCGTAGCTATTCAAGTATGCGCGGTGAATATCACTTTGTTGATTTCGACTTTTTTATCGATACCGTTCAGTCGGATCCCTTTGCGCCCGCTTCTCGCGTTCGTGCTCGTCGTGCTTGGTCATTAACCGACCTTGAATGGCTACGTGGAAAATCGACTGATTACCAACGTGCTGCTCGTGATTTTATTGCACGTTTCTTTGCTGATTTATCACAGCAAGACAATGCTGTCTTGATTGACATGCCAGGACAAACAATTCTAGATCGTACCTCTGTTGTATTTGATGACGAAGGTATTGAATTACGTTTCCGCATTAATATGCCATCTGATGGCCGTACTATTATTGCTAAAAAAACGCTAAATCTACTGACATTCTATTTACCAAAGATGATTCGTCGCGCAACTATCGCACGTGAATTACCAATGGATGAGTTACAACGTCACTGTGAAGCGGTTGAAGATCAAGTTGCGCTACGTAGCCAGCTAAAACAACATAAATTATTAGCCTTTGTTGCAGATGGCAGCTTATTACCTCGTATTGCAGGTAACAGTGATTTGCCACTACCAGATGCTATTCCATTTCTAAGCCCGGATAACTTAGCGGTAGAATTAGAAGCACCGCACAAAGGTAAGATCCGCGGCATGGGTATTCCAGAAGGTATTACACTGATTGTTGGTGGTGGCTTCCACGGAAAGTCAACGCTGCTTAGTGCCATTGAACGTTCTGTATATGATCATGTTCCTGGCGATGGTCGTGAGTACGTTGTAACAAATGATGCCGCAGCTAAAATTCGTGCTGAAGATGGTCGTTGTGTTCACAATGTTGACTTATCACCTTACATCAGCAATTTACCTATGGGTAAAGATACAACGGCGTTTAGTAGCCAGAATGCTTCGGGTTCAACCTCACAAGCATCATGGTTACAAGAATCAATTGAGGCTGGTGCAGAAGCTTTATTAATTGATGAAGATACATCAGCATCTAACTTCATGATCCGTGATGAGCGTATGCAAGCATTGATCTGTAAAGAAGATGAGCCAATTACCCCATTAGTTGACCGTATTGCATTATTACGCGATCAACACAATATCTCCGTTATGTTGGTAATGGGTGGCTCAGGTGACTACCTTGATGTAGCTGATACTGTTATTCAAATGCATAACTATGATGCTGTTGATGTAACAGAAAAAGCACGTGCCGTTGTTGCTTCTCATCCAACGCGTCGCAAGCAAGAAGGAACAGAAGTTATTGTTCATCCTCGTACGCGTCAAATAAACCGCAGTGCATTGCAAGCAATGTTGGAAGAAGGCAAGTTCCGTATTCAAGTTAAAGACAAAACATCACTACGTTTTGGTCGTGAATACATTGACTTGCAAGCATTAGAGCAAATTGCTCACTCAAGCCAACTATTAGCTATTGGTTACTTATGGTTCCAACTTGCGCAAACTAAAGGTTGGGAGAAAAACCCTAGCCGCGCATTTGCCAATATGTTGCACGAAAATTGGGCTGATATGATGCCTAAATACGGTGAAATGGCTAAACCTCGCGTAATAGAGGTAATGGCAGTATTAAACCGTATGCGTAAAGCTGAATTTAAATAAGGTTTACCGTAACCACTGTTATTCTCTAAACCCCGCATAATGCGGGGTTTATGTTAATTCAGGATACAGTAGCGCAATAAGCTACAATCAACTATAATATGCGGTCATTTTATTCGCAGATTACATTCATAAACTAACCACAATCATTAGTTTATGAATGTAATCGGCATAGGCCGACAGTTTAGGAACACAGCATGTCATTTTTATCCCAAGGTTTTTCTCCCGATCTCGTTAAAGCATTAACTGAAATTGGTTACGAGAAATTAACCCCTATTCAGCAAAAAGCCATTCCTCAAGCACGACGTGGCGCTGATATTTTAGCTTTAGCGCAAACAGGTACAGGCAAAACAGCAGCCTTCTCACTACCTATTATTCAAAAGCTACTTGAAAAACCAACACCAAAAAGTCGTTTTAATGTTCGTGCATTGATCCTTGCACCAACGCGTGAACTAGCAGAGCAAATCTCGGTTAATATTAACGACTACGCAAAATATACTAATATCAATTGTACGGCTGTTTTCGGTGGCAAAAAAATGTCATCTCAAGAAAAACGCCTAGAGCAAGGTGTTGATATTCTTGTCGCAACACCAGGCCGTTTAATTGAGCATATGGAACAAAATAACGTTTCATTAGCTAACCTAGAATTTTTAGTGTTTGATGAAGCTGACCGTATGCTTGATATGGGCTTTATCGGTGCTATCCGCGTTATCCTAGAAGATATCCGCACTAAACCACAAACTATGCTGTTCTCTGCTACCTCTTCGGCACAGATGAATGCATTAGCGGCTGATATTCTACGTAAACCACAGCGTATTACAGTTACACCTGAAAACAGCACCGCTTCGACGGTTGCTCACGTGGTATATCCTGTTGACGAAGACCGCAAACGTGAAATGCTATCTGAATTAATTGGTAAGAAAAACTGGCCACAAGTATTGGTTTTTGTTAATTACAAAGACACAGCTAATCAACTGGTTAAAGAATTAAAGCTCGATGGTATTAAAGCAGTTCTTTGCCATGGTGATAAAGCTCAGAGTGCGCGTCGCCGAGCATTAGAAGAGTTTAAAGAAGGTAAAGCACGTGTGATGGTTGCGACAGAAGTTGCAGCACGTGGTTTAGACATTCAAAACTTACCGTATGTTGTTAACTACGACATGCCATTCCTTGCTGAAGACTATGTTCACCGTATTGGTCGTACAGGTCGTGCAGGACAAAAAGGTAATGCAATCTCATTTGTTAGCCGCGAAGAAGAACTAACGTTAGTTCAAATCGAGCGTTTGATTAATCAACGTATTCACCGCGTACAATTGGAAGGTTACGAGCCAAAGAGCCGTGAAGCGTTAGTTGAGCGTATGAACACCAAAGCGGCTTACCGTGATCGTGCTGGGCGTCAAAATAACCCAACGCAAGACCAATCAGCTGCTGAACGTCGTGCACGTTTACGTAAAGCGATTAGCAGTAAAGCAACTAAAATCACCCGTTTGAAGAAGTAATGTAGACGGATGCTTTAAGCATTAAAAAAGCCGAGTTAAGATACTTATCTTACTCGGCTTTTTTATTACATATTAACCATAACGTGCATCACATTACGGCTAACAATAACTACAACGCACGACGCTCAGCTTTGGTCGGAAAAATCTGGCACCAATCTTTTTTCATATCAACCACTTGCCATTGGTGCTGTTTTGCAGCTTGCATCAATGCAGGGGTAAATTTACCTTCAAAAGAATCAGCACCATATTGCCATTCGCGTTCAGCATCGGTGTGATGAATCAACATCCCTAAACTTGCGCCTTTTTGAGAAGTTGTCCATGACAGCATCGCTTTATCGCCAGTAGAGTTACCAACGGCAAGAATAGGACGCTTACCAATGATTGTCGCAATATTGATCGCTTTTTGTGGGCCGTCATCAATGTACACCAACTTATTGTTTTTAATCAGTGTACCGTCCTTATAAGTATAACCAAACGCAGTACCAATCACATTTTCAGCTGGAATATGATAAATAGCCTCACTCCATGGCTTGATA
Source organism: Photobacterium kishitanii (assembly GCF_003026355.1). Classification (GTDB taxonomy): domain Bacteria; phylum Pseudomonadota; class Gammaproteobacteria; order Enterobacterales; family Vibrionaceae; genus Photobacterium; species Photobacterium kishitanii. The sequence goes on from NZ_PYON01000012.1 coordinate 29,323, forward strand.
AATGCGCCACCAGCACCCGTTACGATAAACACCTTAAATTTATGTGCATGTAGGTAATCAATTAACTCAATCATCGGTTGATAAACTAAGTCTGTGTATGGGCGTTTAAAACGTGGTGACTGCGCCGTTGAAAGCCAATTTAATACGTCTTTATTATATTGCTCGGGTGTAAGTCCTGCTTGCGACGTGGCTAAAATAGGCAATAATGCCCCCCAGCCTTTCGCAAAGATTGCTTTCGTATTGTTATCTAATACCCACTTATACGGTGTTTCTGTTTTCCACTCAGGATGCTGCGCACTTTCATGCTTAATCTGACTAAAAGCAAACAAAAACTGCGTATAAGTTGGTTTTTCAGGCCATAAAGTACCATCGTTATCTAATACAGCAATACGTGCACTAGGTTTAACATAGTCGGAATTGCCTACAGTCGTCACTTCATTAACAAACTGGGTTATAGCACTGCGGCTAGCACTATTATTCCATAATGGTAAAACATCTCCACTATTAGCGCATGTTGCACTATAAGCCGATGTTGAAGCTGCGAGTAAACTGGCTACACCAACCCATATTGCCACCATTTTTTTTCTAGTCACAAACCTATAATCCTTGATCTTAGTCATAATAAAAAGCAGGTCAATATAACCTGCTGTTCTTATTCTAGTTGTATTCTGCGTAAGGGTTAACACTATTAAGCATAATCGCGTGTTCAAATTCAGATAACTTAATCGCATCTGTCGTTATGGTAACTGAATTCTCATCCATAACCGCCTCACCAAACTGATAGCGAATGGTTTCTTGCCCTTGACACGCATTAGTATCATTTTGCGCTGTAACCGCTTTAATCGCTTGATTACGTGCGCTGTAAGCAGACATAGCCTCAATACCGTATTTCGCCGTTAGCATTGATACTGTTTGTTGAGGAGATAACACCAAACCCGATGCATTATTACCCCCAAAACCTTTTGCATTAAGAATAACCGCTTTGTAATCTTGACCGCATTCACCCGCATAGGTGTGCTGCGTTAGAATATTAAGATTTGAGTTATGAACATCATCAGCAATATGATCAATGGTATTAATCGCAGGCAACCAGCCATACTGCCACACACCTAAAGACGCGATTAATTGATCACCTGCTGCCGCACTCATTGAATGACCCACATAAGATTTGATCGCGGCGACAGGCCAGCTATCAATACCAAACGTTTTCGCAACTTCATTAAGAATATGGCTTTCTGTCACTCGGTTTTGTGGTGTACCCGTTCCATGCGCTTGCACAAATGTCTGCTTCACACCTTCTTCGCCAAGAATTGCTTTAGCTAATGCGGCTGCTTTAGCTACCGTGACATAATTGCCAACACCTGGCGCTGAAATCGACTTTTTATTGGCATCGGCATTAATAAACACGTCAGCCACTGAACCATAAATATTAGCGCCGAGTTTAAGTGCTAATTCATCATCCATTAACACCACAAACTGCGCCGATTCAGCCATCGTGAATCCAGCATTTGATGAGAACGGGCGACAAGCTCGACGATTATCGACAGTATCAATACCATCAAGCGCTTTAAGTTGCTCATCTTCTGCTAATGCGCCCATCACTCGAAAGCCTTCCATTATTTCAGGCTCTACTGGTGCTTCTGCATTACCGACAATCACAACTTTCGCTTTACCGTGCTGAATATCATGCATACCTTGACGTAGGTTATATAGGAAAGTGGCACACGCCCCCATATTAGTCCCTGTTGCGCCAATACTATTGATGACATAGCCATTAATAAAATCTGCCGGCATTTCTGCAAAAGATAATGCCATCATCTTTGAACTAACACGTCCACCAGTAAGGTGTGCTGAAATCATGCCACCCAACGAGTTATCATCAATTTGAGCTAAACCACTTCCTGCGTACACTGATACTTCATCGGGCTGAATATGACGTAATACTTCATCCCACTCAAAACCTAATGAATTGAGTGCATCTGAAGCACCATATACTGTTAGTGACAAACCACGAGGATGAAAACGAGAATTATACAATTTACTTGGATCAAAACCTGTTGGAATATTGCCGCCACTAGAAACAGGAAAAGCAACACGACCTTCAACTAGCGCATCAAGATTACCATTTACAGTAATTACCGCTTTTGCACCTTGAATATCAACTTGCCAGTTAGCCGGAATATGATTGGGTAGTTTAGATTTACGTAAAGTAAACGTGATCTGATCATCGGCTGAATTAAGATTCGCTTTATATTGATATAACAAATTGTCAGGATCAAAAGAATCAATACGGCGCACACAAGTGCCCGCTTTAATTGCAGTAATAATATCTTCGGTAATCGCACCATCATCACTCAGCCCCATGCGGCGAGCGAGATCTTGCCATGTTGATTGCATTGCGTCTTCAGATAGCACATCAGCAATCATAAGTTTGTAGCTATGAAAGCCAGAACTACGACCAGCTGCATTAATGCCACCTAAACCAACAATTAGCGGTAACTTTGCCATTTTAATATCCTGAAATCGATTTAATACACCGTTGAAATGAGAATATCAGTATTAACTTGTGATTCATTCTATGTTTATGCCAAAATCACTTACATTCCAGCCAATCTTACAAAAACATTACACTAGCGAGTGTTTTTTGAACAAAAATTAGCGAGAGAAAATAATGAAGGTAGGTTTTATTCTTTTTCACAGAGCGCTCGTGACTGGGATCTCATTAAGTGCGGAGATGTTGACCAGTGCTGCTAGTTTGCGTGATCGTAAAACTCAGCAACAATCTCCATTTGAAATTAAGCTCATCGCTTCAAGCCTTGAATCACAGACCCTGACCGCTGGTATTCGTATTCAGCCCGATATTACCTTTGAGGACCCTACTAATTTCGACATTATTATTGTGCCACCAATGTGGGGAAATCCTATTTCATCATTATCAAAACACCCACAAATTCCTAACTGGCTAATTAAGCAATATCATAATGGCGCACAGATAATTGCTACAGGAACAGGTGTCACTTGGCTTGCTGAAACAGGTTTATTAAATCATCAAACAGCGACTACTCATTGGTATTTTTATGACAAATTCTCGCAACGCTACCCACAAATAAAACTTAACCGCCAAGCATCTATTACCTCAGCCAATGGACTTTACTGCACGGAAAGTATTAACTCACAAACAGAAATGGTGTTGTATTTAATTTCAAAATATTATGGCCAGAAAATCGCTAATACCATAGAAACTCATTATGGCCATGAAATCAGTAAATCTGGTCCTCAACCTTTTTATGAAATTGGTGGTCAAGTACAGTTTGATGAGTCTATTGCCCAAGCACAAGACTGGATGCAACGCTACATGTCGCAGCCATTAACGACCAAACAAATAGCTCAACATTGTGGTTTACCTTTACGTAGCTTTAATCGTAAATTTAAAGATCAGGTCGGCCAAGCACCACACCAATATTTACAAAAAATAAGAATGGAAACAGCTAAAGAATTATTACGCGATTTTGGGATGTCATTATCAGATGTATCAGAACAGGTTGGATATAAAGATGCGTATCATTTTTCAACACGGTTTCAAAAAGAATTTGATATTACGCCTTCTCAATACCGTCATATGGTTAAAGCAAAAGCCTACAACGTTCAATAATTGTCATGTAACTAGAATACAAACAAAAACGCCTAGCGGTCATTGCTAGGCGTTTTTATTATTATGAATGCTATGACATCGATTAAAATTTTCGACTTGTCACATCTTCGCATTCACCATCAATTACGTTTGCTGTACTTTGACGTTGCTGGCGGAACACACTGTTCATGGTCTCATCTTGGCCAGCAAAGCCTTCAGTAAAATTCTTCTCTTCGTATTGCACGCCTTCAGCTGCAAGTTTACGCTTAATAAAAGGCTTCGCAATCATCGCTGCAATACCAAGAAGCAATGCCATAATTGCAGCAAAAGAAACTGCAAATAAACCGATTACAATAGCAAAAAAACCAGTAAGTAAATTTCTCATGGGCACGCCCCTCTAAAATCATATCAATCAGGCCGTTAGGTTATCCTAACGTTTATCATGTACCTGATAAGTCTGCTTACACAAATATCAATTCAATACTTTTATTATCTGTCTCGATAATAGCGGCGTATAAATGAACAGACTATGAACATAAGCATAAATTTGTCACGTAAAGTACGTTTTATTATACTTTACAGTCAAAGAAAAGATAAATTTTATTTATAGATAAAACGTTACTATTAGTTTGCTGTAATAATCATCTAAATAGTTACAGTATCAGCAGTGTGAGTTTCACATTGAATACGACTAATCTTATCATTCGCTAACAAAAAATAGGCATCTTGCGGCAAATCTTGAGAGAAGACCTCATTATAAGTCATCCCTAAATATACCCCACGAAATACTGCGCCAGTTAAACCATGAGAGATAACAATCACATTATCAGGGACTGATATATCAGCTAAAAAATCTTCAATTCGGTCTTTAACGGCATAATATGATTCTGAATTGGGTGCCATTAAATACCAATCTCGCTGTTCAAAAAGACGCGGCTGTATTATTTTAAGATCTGGAATATAAGCCTTTTCCCAGTCACCAAGACAAAACTCCTGCAAACGCGCATCTTGCACTATTTCACTTGGATCAATTCCGATTTGTTGTGCAACAATTTCAGCGGTTTGTATCGCTCGACCTAAAGGACTTGAATAAATAGTCCACTGACGTTTATTTGCTAATTTATTTTTTAATGACAAACCAATAACTGATGCTTGCTGGTGCCCTAAATCCGTTAGATCTGAATTACAATGTCCTTGTAAACGCTGCTGTGCATTAAAAACTGTTTGACCATGTCGTAATAGAAATATGTTTTTTGACATTGTTCCCCCTTGCTTGAGCTGTAGATTATACTATACGGACATTTCCAACAATATCTAACCTAAAAACAAACCATAATAAATACGTTTTATTCCTATTACAGGCCCGTTATATCACAACTAAAATCAACGTTAAAATATAGTGACGCAAACGCTTACCTTTTTTAAATCATTGATTTTTAATTGAAAAAATAAAAAGTTACCACTAAAAAGCCCTCTTTATACCTGACAGGTATCATGCTATTATGCCGCTCCTATTTGTATTACGAATATATAACAGACACTTTAATACGTCGAACCTCTGCTTTACAAGCAATTCGTATCTTTGGCTTATACGGATATAGCCTTTTAGGTAATTCATAAAATAATTAAAAATCACTGAGACACACAATGATATCAATACTGCTTTGCTCTCAGTAGATAAAAAGAATAAGAGACTATTAATGGTAAATATCATTATTGACGGCAACACATTCAAGGTAAATAAAAGTCTAACCTTGCTCAAAGCCGCAGAAGCATGTGGCATCACCATTCCATCGCTATGTGGTATCGATGGCTTTCAGCATAACTGTGACTTATGTGACGTTGAAATTGAACACCGTGGTACAATCAAAGCTTGTCGTGTACACCCTTCTGAAGGCATGGTGGTAACAACAACATCTTCTGCTTTAATCCAACGTCGTAAACACGCCCTAGAAAACCTGTTATCTGCACCTAATATAAGTTGTAGTGTTCCCCCTTGCCAAGTTGCTTGCCCAGCAGATGTAGATATTCAATCTTATCTCCATTTTATTGCGACTAATCAACCTCAAAAAGCAATTGAAGTAATAAAGAAAACCTTACCGATGCCACTGTCTATTGGTCGAGTGTGCCCTGCTTTTTGTGAAGCTAAGTGCCAACGTAAATTGGTTGATGGTTCGATTGCGATTCGACAAATAAAGCGCTATGCCGCAGATATTGATTTAGCATCATTACAGAGTTACACCCCGACGAAAAAGCCAACCAAACCCCAGCGTATTGCCATAGTAGGCGCAGGTCCTGGAGGCTTAAGTTGTGGCTACTTCTTGAGTAATGAAGGTTACAACGTCACGGTTTTTGAATCGATGCCTCAAGCCGGCGGTTGGTTACGTTATGGCATTCCTGAATACCGCTTGCCTAAAGATATCTTAGATCAAGAAATTGAGATCATGTGTCGTAATGGTATGGCGATTGAGACCAATAAAAAACTGGGTATTGATTTTAGCTTATCAGCACTGCAACAAGACTATGATGCGGTATGCTTAGCCGTTGGCGCTTCACTCGCGAGTGAAATGCGTTATCAAGGTACAAACCTTAATGGTCATTATCTTGGGGTTGATTTCTTAAAAGATCAAATACTCGATAAGCAATACGTGATTGGTAAAAAAGTCGCTGTTATTGGTGGCGGTAATACTGCTATCGACTGTGCACGAACGGCTTTACGTTTAGGTGCAGATACCACGCTTATCTATCGTCGTACTCGCGATGAAATGCCAGCTGAATTGTATGAAATTGAAGAAGCTGAACACGAAGGGGTTAAGTTCTTATTCTTAACTAATCCTGTTGAAAATATTGCGGATGAAAATGGCCGTGTTTGCCAAGTGAAATTAGAGACGATGGCACTAGGTGAACCCGATGCTTCTGGACGTTGTTCACCAAAAGCAACGGGTGAATATATCTATGCTGAGTTTGATACCGTCATTGCTGCAGTATCGCAAAAAACAGACACTCGCTTTTTAAACAACGATACCATTGAGCTACCGATGAGCCGCTGGAATACACTCGATACTGATGAGCAAACTATGTATTCTGGGGTCGATAATATTTTTGGTATTGGTGATTTCCGTAGAGGCCCTGCAACAGCTATAGAAGCGATTGCTGATGGCCGTAAAGCGGCACAAGCCATTGATGCAAACTTTGGTGGCAACATGGAAAAACTGTATACCGAATCATTTCGTGAGCGCAACGTAACACGAGGACACTTAATTCGTCCAAACCATGTTGATAAGCTTAAAAATGTTATGCGCTCATTACTTTCAGCGAATAATACCGCTGATATTGAGACTGAGCTTGAACATGCACTGAAACAAGTAATGCGCAATAAAATGGCAGAACTTAACGTCCATGAACGCCACTTAAGTTTCAATGAAGTAGAAAAAGGTTATACCAATCAAGCCGCTATTGATGAAGCTAAACGTTGTCTCAGCTGTGGTTGCCATGAGGGTAATAACTGTAAATTACGTCATTATGCGACCGATTATCATGTCGATAAGCAATTGATTATCAGTGGATTACGACCAGTTACCGCGTAATTAAACCTAAAGCATAAATAAAAAGTACGTATACCTTAAAACTAGATTAAAAAATTGGACACACCTGTCATACCAATGAATGGAAGCCAATTATCTAACTTTTTAAGGGGGATCTGATTTTAAAAGAAATCAGGCCTGACGTTATAACTTAAACTATCTCGAAATTAGATCTGGATGTAGCCATTCAGATCTAATCACTCAAATAAAAGCCCCTTTCTAGACAATCTTTAAATCAGAATGGTAATTAGCTTTTTCAATTACAATCACTTCTAAAGAAGATGCATAAAAATAGAATTACCCGTAATACAATAAGTACTGATCGACTCCAAACACATTTTTGGACAGAAACTGTTTAGATTATTTGCTCCATTTGGACAGATAGATATTAGTAAAAATAAGGGTAATGCCAAATTAAGGTGAACAACGCTAACCACCTAACCTAACCATTGTGCCATAAACCACTAAACTGACTTGAAGTGAAGGCGCCAAGCGTTGTGAATCACTCTTAAATTTCTTGTTATGCATGCTGCTCAAGACAAAGAAGATAACCATTAAGCAAAGCCTTCGCTTCGGCAAGAGAAAGCCTTCCGTACCTTTCCATTACAAATTTAGTAGCCGAGGAAAAATGGGAATTGCCAATTAAACCTGAGACAGATTTGTAGTTACCGACTTTTGCATAAATCGTGTTAAATGAAAGATTCGTCCTGCTTTCTAAATCACGACATAACTCACTTTGTAAACCTCGCGGTACAAGGTTATGAGACTCAAGAGTTTTAAAGATAACAAAACATCTAAGCTCATTTTCCAAACTCCATTTTGAATTATCGTTGAACGTCATAGCTTCAATTTCCCTTTTATAACGACGCATAGTGAAAATGTCACGCGTTACGAATCACTCCTAAACAGATTTTTAGCTATATTTTTGTATAAAATCCAACTCAAACCTAGACTGACTTGTGGTGACGTCAGTAAAACAAACTTCTTGAAGTAACTCATTTCGCTCGATATTACGCATTATTACTTTTTTATCCACTTCGGACATACGACAACCAAAAAACACTCTTTTTATTGAGCTTGCAGGTAATTTATAGAGAAATATACTTGATGGGTCTTTTGATAAAGTTGAAAGGATTTCGCCTAAAAACGCCAGCTTAAATGATTGAAAAAACTCTTCATCCGTTACCAATGAATCCGACGCGTAATAGTATTTTTTTGATTCAGCACGCAGTGCACTATCAAAAGAAACCTGAACCATACCATTTCCAAAATCATTAACAACATAGTTGTAATCTAGCTCTAAGACAGCATCTATTACTTCCAGATAGGATTTTCGAATAATGATACATTCAGCGGTAATTAGAGGGACAATAACTCTGTGCTCTTTTTCATACATCCACTCATCACTTTTAACTAAGAAATGTTCAAGAATGTTTTCATACTTTTGCTCATTTGGTCGATTGTGGTTGTACAGAACCCTTTGAACTTGTCCCTCTTTTAGCTCTTTAATTATCGGATTTTCACTAGCAAACATTTCGTCATCTTCATTGTTATCAAAAACTGGATAGCTTTGATAGCGATTGAAGTTGAGCTTTGGTAGATCAAACTCAATAACAATTCCTTTGTGCTCATTTGCGTAATGAGCCCACATGAGTAAGTTATTATAAGTCTCGGTGAACGATATAATGCCGTAGTCATCATAAGATGGCTTATAACTAGAGCCAATACTGATTTCAACATTTGATAAAGACTTCAAAACATCGCCATTTGATGGACGCAACTCAAATGGGTCATTCAACGAATATCTTTGGCTTGCTCTTATCAGCAGATTATCGAAAATCTGTGGATGTGGTGAAGCATATTTATATAAATTTTTTAACAAAAACTTTCTCCGAACTACTGAATATGGCTAACCCCTAATTAAGGTGTGAACCACGCTACCACGCCACTTAACTTGAAACGTCGTAAACACTAAACTAAACCCAAACCAAAAATGCCAAGCGTGGGGAATCACTCTTAAATTGTTTGTTAGCTATCTTTTTCACAATGTAGTGGGAAATGCTGCGACACTCCCATTGCAGAACCACGTGATAATCTAAGGTGTGTATCACGATAGTGGTTATAGCAATTATCAACTAAGTTGATTGTAGCTTTTAGTGCCACCTGCACTTCTTGAACAACTAGATCACAAATTTTGTCACGGGAGTTTTCATAAATACCGACCAAATCATACTCAGTATTGTCGATAACTTTGCCCTCCATCCACGACATGTTTTTGAACATCTGATCATCGCCAGTATAGAGTTCACTGAAACCTTTATGGGCTCGGTCATTACGATCAGTCCGCAATTCTTCACCCGTTTTATCTAGAGTTATTAAGTCCTCAAGAATTTCAGGGGACTCTGTTTTTAGGTTTTTTTTAAGTTGCTTAATATTTAACTGAAAATCAGAAAGTCCAAGATCCAAAACTTCATTCACAAAGTGAAAAGCTATATCTCTCAGGCTGGAGAAACGAAATAACGTCAAATCAACGATAGCTTTAAGCCAGTCGTACCTATTTATGTCTCGGACGCTAGACTTAACGGGAACAGTCTCAACTCCAAGCATTTGAGGGATTACCCGCAAATCAATGAACTGTTGCTCAAGCATGTTAAATCGAACATAAGTTAAATGTGCGTAAGCCATATGCGGGTCAGCTTCAGAAAACTCTTCCCAATTTTGATAAGACAAGTCATGAAGGAAATAACAATTTATCGAATCGTATAAAACACCTTTGAAGCTAGAATCTTCCAGATCCCACCAATGATATTCATTATTCATAGACACTCACAATTCCTGATTGATAGCTAAGTGTATTAATAAGCATTCTTACTTCTACACCGCTTAGTGACTAAATATCTAGGCAATTATACTTTTGCTATACATGTGGTGTCATTATCGCAGTAACGCTTTGTTACTTTTTAAGACAGTAGGCTAAGAGTAAAATAAAAGGTATAACCAAAACTAATCCAAAATCACGTTAATACGATATGAATGAGTAAAAGGTCTAACACATAAAGGGGCAATATATGTCAGCAGAATAGCGACAAATATAGCAACGTCACTTAATTCAATATTCGATTCCTATACTTCGGATTACTTCATACTAAAAGCTAGAGTCCAGACTTTTTAATGTCTTCTAAAAATGAAATGAATTTGTCATCTTCGACATTGAACAAGTCGTAACCTGTCATCGGCATATTGATACCATCATCCGATTCCACCCTACCAATGCCACCATTTATGTCTATATATTTGGAGTGTAACAAATAGATAAGCTGATTGAAGCGCACATCTTGGTGGTCTTTCCAAATATCACCGAGTAACTCCAAAAGATAGTCAATACGTTCTATGTCTCTCATTCGTTAACTCCAATCCATAGCAATACCAATTATCACAGACATGCTGAATGTCTAAGTTATTTAGTAGTAGTGATCTAATTATATCACCTCACATAAATCTAACTTTAGGTTGTGGTGTAAATCTAATCATGTCAATAAAAAAGACGAACAAATGCTAATCTAATTATTTCTGCTTTATGCTAAGTTGAATGTAAAAAAGCCACTATCAGTCTTTGTATTCACTGAGAGTGGCTTTTATATATACCATAACGATTATGTTAGGTTATATCATCCAACTAAGTTCATTGGACGTAATGTGACAGATTCAAATAATTTGTATTCTTCAGCTGCTATTAAAAAGTTCAGAAAATGTGCGCTTTCTAAATGAGCATCAAGATGTGCCTGTGAATGCCACACTTCTTGCATGACAAATAGACCTGCTACATTTTGATCTGCAAACAACTTATAACTTTCACAACCCTCTTCTAGATGCGTAGGTGCAATAAGAGACTCTAATAATGCTTGTGCTTTCTCTGTACAATTAGGATTTGCTTTAATTTCTGCTAATAAATAGATCATGACTTAACACTCCGTAAAAATTTTCTCATCATGCCAACGTGATTTCGGCACATCAGCATTAAAATCATCGGCACTATGATAACCGATAGGCACGACCACTAAACTCGTAAAGCCTTGCGCGTTAAGGTCAAACTCTTCATCTAAAATGTCACGATCAAAACCTTCAATAGGCACAGCATCAATACCCATCGCAGCTGCGCCTAATAACAATGAACCAATGTTAAGATATACCTGCTTTTGCATCCAATGATCAGCATCACCTAATGTTTTCCGATGTAAATCAACAAAAAAGTTACGTCCATCAACCATGCGTTGCTTTGATTGCTCATTTGAAAAACGACCATCTTGCTGTTCACAAGCTAATAAATCACTTAGATAATCATCATCAATGGTTGTTTTTGAACAAAAGACTAATACATGCGATGCATTCAATATTTTGGGTTTATTAAATACATAAGGCCCTTCCGCAGCTTTTGCTATACGCTGCTTTGCATCATCTGTGGCTGCAACAATAACATGCCAAGGCTGTGAATTTACACTAGAAGCACTTAACCGAATCAAAGCTTTAATTTGTTGTAATTGATCATTAGTAAGCTTACGTGACGGGTCAAATACTTTGGTTGAGTAGCGTTTTTTCGCAGCATCAATAATGCTCATATAACTTTCCTAATCCTGTATATTCTTTAGATGCATACCATACTCTTTCACAACAAAAAGGAAAACCCATACAACAACATCGATTTTCCAAACTCATTTTTAATGATCATCGGTATTGATTATCTAAAGACTATTTCACATTATCATTAATAATTGCTGCAAACCCAGCTTGGCGTCCAAGTTCGTAGCCAGCATTCAATTTATTGACATCACGCGTTAACCGTTTAATTAAAAAATCTTTATTCGGAACAATTGCTGTAATACGACAATCGGCAGGTGGATTGCGAATGAAATACAGCGCTTTATTATAACGGGATTCTTTCGTTAGAAATTCTTGACCGAACACCGGCGTTGTTTTGAATATTTTGCGTGTTAGCCATGGTACTTGATGACTATGAACAAAATTTGCTTGCGCATGAGATAAAACAACGGTTATATCGCGAGCACCACGGCGATAAGCTTCAATAACAGGAATAGGATCAGCGATACCGCCATCACTCATAGCAATACCGTCAACTTTTGGAAAATTACGATAAACAATCGGTAATGCACATGTTGCTGTCATTAGACTTTGTAAATTTTCACGCTTAACTTCAATGTAATCAGCATCACCAGTGGCAATATTTGTTGTTGTTGCAAATAAAGGGATCCCTTGGCTTTCATATTTATCAACTTCTAATGGCAAATTATTAATACTTTCAGACCATAGCCAGTCAATATCAATAAGATTGCCACCTTTTGCAAACCGAAAATAATTAATAAATGACTTACTACGTGCATATTCGGTAATGACATGATAATTACGTTTGTGGTTTTTACACAAGTAACCCATTAATACCATCGAGCCTGCAGAAACACCAATCGTAAAATCGAATGGGTTATAATCTTTTTCAAGAAAAGCATCAAGAACACCTGTGGCAAAAATACCACGCATGGCCCCACCTTCAACAACCAAAGCCCGCTTAGGTGTATCATTCATAAACATTTATCCTTATAAGTTATGAACTTACTGAAATCTAATTACGAATATAATTAGCACATCAATATAAGACGAATATTACTGCACACAACCGTAGAAAAAGCATACTTTTATTGCATATTTAACTTTTTATAACAGCCATACAGTTATTAGAGTTCTACTTACTAATAAATATATAAGCTTTTTTCTAACTTACAAAAATAAAACTAACCTAATATTTATTTATAAACATTTTATGACTCATCAGTAATAGTTATCGCACTAATAAAACAAGCATCAATACATTTTAAACATCGCGTACATTTTTCAATGTTAATAATTGGTTTTTTATCTGCATACCAGATCATTGCCTGTTCAGGACAAGAATCAATACAGCTTTCACAATAACCATAAAGATTATCGCAAATATTACTGATCATCATCTGCGGTTGTTTCACTGGCGGCCGCGCAAATTGAGTGAATAATTGGCGGCGACTATATTGCTTTGATTCACGCATTAAAATAGATCTTATGAGGAGCAGCAATTGCATTAAATTGTTGCGCTACTGCAGTAATAAATGACTGACCCAAATCAGCTAATTCACGATACGCTCCAACAGGTGCAGCTTGTTGAAATAACGCTAAATAATGAGGAGCCCAAGGTAATAAATGTACGGATAATAACTCAGCCACCGCATCAAATTTTTTCTCCTCAATCAAACTCGCAATCACCATCAACATTAAGCCAAATTGATCTTCAGGTTCATTGTGTTTAGCCTCAAATTCAATACCACATTGTAGTAAAAATTGTCGATAATGGAGCGTTGAATCACCAAAGACAACCGCTTCCTTATCTAAATAGACCGAGCCCCAAGGTGGCGCTTTCATTTCACCAATCCCTGTAAATAACTCATCGTGCCATACTGACAGAGTATGCGGATCAGTCGCAGATATTGCAGCAGTGGTCTTATCAAATTGAGAAAAACCAGTATTATCGAGTCGTAATACCGCATTAATTCCCACAGTTTCATATTGACTCGGGTGGTAATAAAACAAGCCACCAATAATTCTACTCAATACTTTTACATTTTCCATATCACTACAAATGAACATTGTTTCTCACAATCTATTAATTTATATCGTTAACACAATAATGCTTTGAAACTATTTTACATATATTGACACAAAACAATAAATGATAATTTGATAAGGGCATAATTGCGCCATCACCAAACAAAAAGTAATGTCGTAAGGATATATCGTGACGAATTTAAAAAAGCCACTTAGCATCACTCGTCGTAGCGTGCTAAAAAGTGGATCTTTATTAGCAGCTGCTGCTGGAGGAATGTCCCTACCATTCACCAGTGTTAAAGCACTTGCCAAAGAAACACCGACTAAACCCAATGAACAAATCGTGTGGTCATCATGTACAGTCAACTGTGGTTCGCGCTGTCCTTTGCGAATGCATGTCGTTGACGGTGAGATTAAATATGTTGAAACCGATAATACTGGTGATGATGTTTTCAACCATTCTCATCAAGTACGTGCCTGCTTACGTGGTCGCTCAATGCGCCGTCGTGTCTACAACCCCGATCGTCTTAAATACCCATTAAAACGAATTGGTAAACGTGGTGAAGGAAAGTTTCAACGTATTAGTTGGGATGAAGCATTTGATATTATTGGAGATAGTCTAAAAAAAACCATCAAAGAACATGGTAATGATGCAATTTATTTAAACTATGGCACAGGTACTCTTGGCGGTACTGTGACTAAAAGTTGGGATCCATCAAGCACGCTGATTGCTCGAATGATGAATCTTTGTGGTGGTTACTTAAATCACTATGGTGATTACTCAGCGGCAAACATTGAACGTATGAGTGACTTTTTCTACGGCTCATTTATTGATAACAACAGTATTGATGATGTTCAAAATGCAGACCTGTGTATTATGTTTGGTAATAACCCAGCAGAAACACGTATGTCGGGCGGGGGTCAAGTTCACAGTTTCGTTGATGGTCAAAAAATCCATCATACTCGTACAATTTGTATTGACCCACGTTATACCGATACAGCCGGTGGTCGTGAAGACCAGTGGATCCCGATTAAGCATGGTACAGATGCGGCATTGTGCGCAGCGATTGCCCATGTATTAATTAGTGAAAACAAGGTTGATCAAGCTTTCCTCGATAAATATTGTGTCGGTTATGATGCAAAAACACTGCCAGCATCAGCCCCTAAAAATGGCAGCTATAAAGATTATATTTTGGGTAATGGTGATGATAAAACACCAAAGACGCCACAATGGGCAGCGCCGATTACTGGTATTCCCGCAGATATTATCATTAAACTAGCCCGTGAAATTGGTAATTCAAACCGCACCTATATTACCCAAGGCTGGGGATTGCAACGTTCAGCTAATGGCGAACAAGCTTGTAAAGCTATCATGATGCTATCACTACTTCGTGGTCAAGTTGGTCTTCAAGGTGGCGGCACTGGCGCACGAGAAGGCAATCATAGCTACCCATTTGTTCGTTTTCCTAAAATAGAGAACCCAATCAAAACGGCTATTCCAATGTTCTTATGGACGGATGCTATTTTCCGTTCTAAGTCAATGACAGATAAAACTGATGGTATTTTAGGTGCAGAAAAGCTCAATAATCCTATTAAATTTATCTGGAACTATGCGGGTAACTGTTTAATAAACCAACACTCAGATATCAACCGCACCATGACATTTTGCAAGATGAAACAGCATGCGAAATGATCGTTGTGATTGATAACCATATGACATCATCAGCAAAATATGCAGATATTGTATTACCAGACTGCACTACATCAGAACAATCTGATTTCTGTATGGACGGTGCAGCAGCATCTATGCCCTATTTCATTTTTGCAAGTCAGGTAATTAAGCCCCGCTTTGAATGTAAACCTATCTACGACATCATGTCTGGTGTAGCCAAGCGCATGGGGGTTGAGCAAGCCTTTACTGAAGGCCGTACTCAGGAAGAATGGTTACGATGGATGTATGCAGAAACAATTAAGCAAAATAATGACCCAGATTTACCTGATTACGACACTATGCGTAAACAAGGGATCTATAAAAAACAATTTGATCGCCCACATGTACCTTATGAGGATTTCCGTGCCGATCCGATTGCTAACCCACTTCCTACGCCATCAGGAAAAATTGAAATTTACTCAGAGCAACTGGCTGTTATCGCTAAGGAATGGACATTAGGTAAAGATGAAAAAATCACACCTATCGCTGAATACCATTCAACGTTTAATGGCTGGGATTCAAAAGATCGTGAACAATTCCCGTTACAACTAACAGGCTTCCACTATAAAGCTCGTGCTCATTCAACATACGGTAATGTTGATATTTTAAAAGCCGCGGCTCCCCAAGAGCTATGGATGAACCCTGTCGATGCAGCACCTCGTGGGATTAAAAATGGTGATCTAGTCAGTGTCCGTAGCAAACAAGGCGAAGTTAACGTTCGTGTCAAAGTAACACCTCGAATCATGCCCCATGTAACAGCATTAGGCGAAGGTGCTTGGTATTCACCGAATAGTAAAGGTGTCGATCAAGCTGGTTCAATCAATGTATTAACGACTAGTCGTCCAAGCCCGTTAGCGAAATCTAACCCGTCTCACACTAATCTGGTTGAAGTTAAACTTGTGAAAAGCATGGGAGTTGCATAATGACACCGAAAAAACAATATGGCTTTTACATCGATTCAAGTAAATGTACTGGCTGTAAAACTTGCCAACTGTCATGCAAAGACAATAAAGATCTTGGTATTGATCGTAACTTCCGTCGAATCTATGAATACGTCGGTGGTAATTGGAGTGAAAATAACGGCGTATTCCGCCAGGATGTTTTCTCTTATTATCTCTCTATTTCATGTAATCACTGTGATGATCCCGCTTGTACTAAAGTATGTCCATCTGGCGCGATGCATAAACGTGAACAAGATGGTTTAGTGGTAGTGAATGAAGATGTTTGTATCGGCTGCAAATATTGCCACATGGCATGTCCTTATGGTGCGCCGCAATATAGTGAAGAAAAAGGTCATATGACCAAATGCGACGGTTGTTTTGAACGTGTCGCTGAAGGGTTAATGCCTATTTGTGTCGATAGCTGCCCGCTACGTGCTATCGAGTTTGGTGATATTGCTGAATTACGAAAAAAATACGGTACTAATGCTAATTGCGCACCATTACCTGATTCAAATATTACTCATCCGAACCTAATCATTAAGCTAAATCCAAATGGTAAACCGGTTGGTGATACCAGTGGCTTTCTGCAAAATCCTCGAGAGGTGAAATAATGCTTTATCCTGAATTACCTCTAGTGGTATTTACCGTACTTGCACAAACTGCAGTTGGTGGCTATCTCATTATGGCTGGGCGGTTATCTCAACTCACCTCAACAGCGAAACAACATCGACCGCTAGTACTTAGCATGTTTGTTTTATGGGCATTTATGGCGGTAGGTTTTGCTGCATCAACCATGCACTTAGGCAGTCCTCTGCGAGCATTTAATGCACTTAACCGTGTTGGTCATTCTGGATTATCTAACGAAATCCTAACGGGTAGTTTGTTTTTTGCCCTTGGCGGACTTTATTGGTTAGCGGATCTATTTAAGATTTTCCATGAAGGGGTATTAAAACTCGCTCGAATCATTGTGGCAATTGCTGGCATCATTTTTATGGCAGCGATGATTAAAGTGTACTTGATTAACACCGTACCTGTTTGGGATAGCAGTTTTACTTACGTTGAATTTATTGGCACCGTATTAATGTCAGGTGTGCTATTAGGTTATGTATTACTCAATCTAACAGGTGCGGCTACGGCAAAATTAAATGCCAAGTTAGCAATTTTCGGCGTCATTATTATTGCACTACATCTTATTATTACTACTTGGCAACTTGTTACCATTGCCGAAATAACCACCTCGATTCAAACTGGTGCTGATCATTTAGCTGTTTATTCAGGATCGATCATTACCCGTTTAATCTTGCTCGTTATTGCCGGTGGCTTATGGTTATTATCAGCATTTAAATCAAATCAAGCTGTAACAGTAAAAACGCTTGGCTGTCTTGCTTTTATAGCGATGTTTATTGCAGAGATCATCGGTCGCGGCGTTTTTTACGGCTTACACTTTACTGTTGGACTCTTATAAAAAATAATCGATGATATAAGATCTAACGTACACAACAAATAAAAACGCCACACTCATATTTATATAAATAAAAGAGATGGCGTTTTTTTTATTTAATTATCAGTACTACTTTTGACGACCAAAAACTTTCACACCAGCACGAGTGCCGTCAGAATTGCCGTACACTTCTAGCTTCTTTACACAACGTTTATATGAAAATTTACGCCAGCTTGTTTCTTGATTCTTTTTAAGATCTCGATAGAACGGTATATTACGTGTTTCACCATTTCTAAATGTCACTTTTATGCGTTCAAGGTGTAAATTACGTTCTGCTTTTACTTTAATAGCATCGGTATTACGACACACCACTAATGGAATTTTTGCGCCGTGGTTACCAATTTCAAGTAAAATAGTGCGACCGAGTGTAATTTGGTCATAAGCATGAGCCGTAGACACACTACCGAAAAAACTTAGAGCAACAAACAGGTAAGGAAGTGCTTTTTTTATATTCATGATCTCATTAAATAAATGGGCTATAAATTGCCGCTATCGTAACCTAATCCAGCAATAAAACGAGCAAAAATAACCTCTTAAGTAAGATGATGATCACAATATAACGCTATTGGCATTCAAAAATACGTCATTATTAACGACAAAGAATAACAGTTATTATTACCCTATTGCTTTGTTACTCAAATAAGACTTAACTGCTCGAAAACCAGCGACAAAAGTTAGCCCAGCAGTAATAACAGGAAACACAAACATCAACGGCTTTAATGTCGTCATTATTGCCATTGCAGGTTCAGTTGTCGGTTGATAAAGAGGAAGATGATAAATAATGCCATAACTTAGGCATAACGTTATCACAAGGAAAACGGCTGCCACAAGTACACCAAAAAGCCATGATTCATCCGTTAATTGCGCAAACATTCTTCCATAACGTTCAGCGCCTGATTTACTTATACCCGCCAATAGATTCCCCCTTTACAACTATTGATAATAATAGAAAATCACCTCAAACATGATATCTAATAACGGTCTGAGGTGATTTATTGTTTTAATTAGCTACGGTATAACGTCACTATATTTTGAGGCGTAAAATCAACCATATCACCATGAACAAGAGTTTCGAGCGTGATATCAGAACCCACTTCGATCACCTCTCCCTTCATAAACTCAGACTGGCAATCAACAATTTTTACTTTAATTTCAAATCTATTTGAACGTAGTTTCGCTGTTTCTCCTATCTCAATAGGCTTGTAAATATCTACAGGTGCTTTACCAAAGAAAGATCTTGGACCGTTTACATCATCCCACTGCATCGTCATTTCCTTATGATTAATACTTACTCAGCTCAAGTTCAATTTGAGTCTGATATACCTACTGAATTCTCTCTTATCACCATATCTGTAGTGATAATAAAGACGCAACATAACAGCCACATTTTATCGCCAATTGAATTCGTTATTCAATAAAAAAAACATCAAAAAAGGTGATGAAAACCACGAACATGACGTATTTTATGCTGTTTAAAAACGTAATTATCATATTACTCTAGTCATTATTTTGTTTAATACGGAAAAGTTAATATTTATATCTACTATTGACGCTAAACTATTAAGCAGTATTTATTACTGAAAGATAAATTTAGATCATAATGCGTCATGATCCAATTGTCTCTTCTCTGTACTGATAATGTTAACTATCTGTTGCCATTTATTTGATTGGTATGTCAACATTAAATATCCTTTACCGCTTGATAATCCCTTTAGCTCAACCAACGCACTGCTTCCATCTTCAGCTTGCCAAAACGATACCCAATTACCACATTCATCGGATTTTAAACATTTATAAAATTCATCATGATCTTTAGATGTTTTCTTTGCTAAATATTCATCCGTATGAGGGCTATTATATTTTTGGGTTAGGCTCTGTTTGACCTTACTATATAAAGCCTTTCCTTCTTCCCCTGAAATATCACCACTAATATTTTGACTAACTAATATAACTTTTTGAAGCCCATGTTTATTATCTATCACGACTATATATCGATCACTAAAAGAGACTTTTTGGATCGGTTCAGTCGTTTCACATAACATTAAAGTGTTTTTAGTCGCGCAATCAGTGAGTGGCACTTTTTTATTTATCTCATGATAAGACTGCCCCCATTCAAACCCAAAAGGAGCTCCAATATCATTCGCCATCACACCAAATGAGCTTGTCATAACAAATAAGTAAAGTAACATCTTCATAACAAATCCTTTTGTTCTGTCACATCTCATATAAAACTAAATCAATCAATATAATATCAGCTAAACACCACAATATAAACTTAGTGGCATATTATGGTAGTAAATTTATTGTAAGAAGATTAAACAAAAGCGTAACTGTGATTAAGCCCACAAAATCATGGGCTTATTGATAATTATCATTTTATTTCAAAACACTAAAATCACAGACGTAAGAAAGAGAGTACTAACGGAGAATAACTATAATGGTGTTATATTCAATGGATGCTTACCAAATCAAATCAACGATTCTTTCGTCTGCAATATAATAAACAATATCACCAGCCATAAGTATAGTTGATAAACTAGGATTAATTTCACAGACTTTATCACGCTGATGTACTGCGATGATAATTGCTTCATGATGTTTCTTAAAATCGTAGTAAATTGACTCTAAAGTAAGATCATTAATATTTTCTGGTACTTCAATAGAGTATTGAGTTTGTCCTTTATGCGCACTGACTAACTCTGAATGAATAAAGCTAGAACCTTTATCTATTACCGATTTAGCAACTAGCTCGGTTGATAATGAAGATATACATTCTGAATTCGGACAATATTTATGTAACAAATCACGCTTAATCGAATCATCAAAATGCGCGACCAAATGAGCATCACTGTTTTGTTCTGCAATAAATAAACTTACGGTTAATGTTGCATCATCTAAATCAGTGTCAACAATCACAGCGCTAGCAGTAGAAAGGCTTGCACGCTCCATTTCTATAGCGTCAGTAAATGAATTCACTCGTACAAAATGTACATCGCTATCAAACGGAGATTCTTCATATTCACACGATACTACCACTACCTCACGTCGACCTTGCTCTTCTCTTTTAAGCATTTCAAGTAAATGAGGCGTACGGCTACTATGGATACCAATAACGATAATGTGATTTTCTAAATTCAAATTTTGCTTCCCTCTTCGATTTGCACGCCAAAAGTCAGTAAAAAAAACCGCTATTTTACCAATCGATAATGCAAATAAGCCCACACCACAAGGAATAATAAATAAAGCGGCTAATAATTGTCCATGTGCTGTTATGGGGCTTAAATCACCATAGCCGACAGTACTGCTTGTGGTTACTATATAATAAATAAAACTTGCGAAGTTATCCGTTAAATGGGGTTCATTAGCAAAGACTAAACCAACCCAACTAGATACCACATAACCACTTACAAGCAATATCAACGTGTATCTATTAATCGCCATAAAATGCTTATTAATCACTTTTTTTATAACATTTAATAGCGTATGCATACCCTTTCCTTTTGATCTACATAATATTAACAGTATAGCTAATCACCATCAGTTAATGCTCTTAACCAAAACAATAATCCTGCTATACACGAACACAACATAATAGGTATAACTAAAGCGTAACTTAATGATAATACCATCAAGTTACTCCCCACAACTGCGCCAATAAAAATAGAAAACCACAGGCTAATTTGTTTAATAAATACTTTTCTATCACCTTTACCGAGTAATAACATCGCCAATTCTCGCCCAGTATTGGCTAAAAAAGCAGTCGCAAATGTTAATGGCATTGCCTTATTAATGGTGATCCTTAGCGCAATATTTTGTAATCCCATCGCAAACGCCAATACAAAGTTGGTTGCGATGGGAACAGTAATTTTTTCAATAAAAATAGCACTAAATAGCAATATCGATACGGTACTCATCACCAACCAACGATAATTCTGCGGCTGTAATACAGCGATCATCTCACCCACTGTAATGCCAGCGACAAACAAAAAAATCACCCCGATATAATAAAATGATTGACCATATTGATGGCTAGAAAGCAACATCGCCACATGCGTTGTATTGCCACTCATAAACGATACAAACAAACCATTTTTAAGATGAATAAAGCCAATCGCATCAACAATTCCAGCGATAAATAACAACATAAATGGCATTGCTGCAAGAATAGCAGGCTTAATTACAGATAGACTCAATGGGTTATAACATAAGTAATGATAACAATACGTTAAGTATTACATTAAATTTAGATATTTGACACACTATGAAGTAACAATAATTAACGCAAACTTTTAAGTTCCAGCATCTTGATTAAATAAATACGAATCATGATTTTTAACGCATTTTTTGCGACCACAGTCATACAATAATGAATAATTAGCATTCATCTAATTCACTTTCTGCCATCAAGATATCGTTTTTAATACATCAGTGAAATTATATTTCCTGTAAAATAAAAATATGGAGTATAACTTCAGCAATGATAAGGATAAGTAACTAATCATTCCTGTTATGAAGTCCTCATCAAATTAAATATTTATCTATTCATATTTGATATTTAAGGATCGTAACATGACATTTAAGAAAACATACCTATTAACCCTTATTGCATCATTGTTATCTTGCTCTGTAAGTGCACAAGTCATGGAGTTTATTCCATCAGCCAACCCTATTCATGATGAACCCATAGAGCAAGGTTGGGTAAATTATTTAAGTGGTCATGGTTACGGACAAAGCATTGCCAATGAGGATTTGATAGAGTGGTATGTCAATGGAAATAATGGTCGCGCTAATTGGAAAATCACCCCCGATACAACGCTAAATAATCAAGCACAAATTTACGGCTGGCAACTTACAACCCAAATGCGTGTCGCTAGTGGTGGTTACATAACTAACTATTACTCTAATGGCAGCAAACGCTTTTTACCTATTATATCCATCAACCAAAATAATGAATTAACCGTGACATTTGATGGTGAAACAGCAGAAACAGTGCTTGCAGCAGACAGCACGGTTAACGACTATCATCGTTATGATATTGTTTTCCATCCCGGTGATACTCAAACGGCAAGTTTTTACTTTGATGGTCGTTTAATTCGCGATCAATGGGTAGGAACAGCGAGTAACCAGAATATGATTGCTTGGGGTAATGGATCATCTTCAATAGCAGGAGAAGCATATTATAAATCTATCGCCTTTCAAGTAAATGGAGATGCTGTTTTTTCCTCCCCAGATAGAATCCCATCACTTGTAGTGAGTGACAAAACACCAGGAACAGTCGTTATTTTCGCCGAAAAGAGAGTCGGTGGTGGAGATCCTGGAGCAATCTCAAATACCAATGATATTATTACTCGAACATCTCAAGATTACGGCCGAACATGGAGCAATGAACTTAATTTAACTGAAGAGATTAATATTAGTGATGACTTTGACTTTTCAGATCCACGCCCTATTTACCTTGCTGATGAAAATAAAGTATTAGTCTCTTACGTACGTTGGCCAACTAATGCCGCTCAAAATGGTGATCGCATTAAACCTTGGATGCCTAGTGGGGTTTTTTATAATGTCTATGACGTAGCAAATAACACATGGGAACAACCCGTTAATGTTACTTCTGATGTTAAAGAACGCACATTGCAGATTATTGGTTGGGGCGGCCATGAATATTACACACGCAGCAGTCAAATAACCGCCACTGATAGTTGGGATTTTTCTACTCAATTAAGCATTTATAGCGGAACCAAAAACGAATTATTTATTTCAAATGGATCACATGAATTCAGAGTTAATTACACCCATGATAATCAAGGTCGATTAATTGCACATCTTAATGGTCAAGAAAATCCGATCATTATTAAAAATAAAGGTGATCATGTAGGTGGTATCTTTACTTCCTCAATCCAATATTCACCCGCAGATCAAAGTGCGCGCTTGTTAATTAATGATGTTCAATTAGCGCAATGGACGGGAATGCCTTCAGCGGACAATATTATAGGATTTGGCCAAACTGATGCTGCACAAGAAGGAAGATTGCATATAAAATCGCTTTCTCTTGCTAAAAACACGGCGGAAATAATTAATTATGATGCTAGTGCATTAGCCATGTTAAATCCTTCAGAATCGCCAAATAGTCCTGAATCACAAGGATGGCAAAAATCACATTCAGGTAAAGCCTATAACTTCTATGGTGTCGCGAGTATCAATCCAGGGCCTGGTCATGGCATTGAACTGACAAAACAAACACAGATTCAAGGTAATCATAATCAACGGTTAATTTACCCTGCGATTACACTGGATAAATATTTCCTCAATGTAGTTTCCGCATTCTCAGATGATAAAGGTCAGACATGGACAACAGGCTCAGCACTTCCGATCCCCTATAGATGGAATAATAACTTAGAAACTCTAGAACCAAGTGAAGCAGATATTGTTGAATTAAATAATGGTGACTTATTACTTACTGCGCGCCTAGATTTTAATAAAGTCGTCAACGGTATTAATTATGGTCCTCGACATCAATTCATCAGCTCTGATGGTGGTGAAACATGGACGATGCCAGAAGGTAATGATAGTTCTCTATTTAATAACATCAGCACAAGTACTGTAGATGCTTCCATTACTCGTTTCACACCAGCAACTGGTGAAAGCTATTTATTATTTACTAACCCTATGGGTAGCCCTGCTGGCTCAAGTGGCCGTTCAGATCTTGGATTATGGTTTAGTTTTGATGAGGGAACAAGTTGGCAAGGACCAATTCAATTAGTCAATGGTGGTTCTGCTTATTCTGATATTTATCAACTCGACGATAACAATGCAATGGTCATTGTTGAAGATAATGGCCCTAAAATTAGGGTTCTAACAATACCAGTAACATTGATAAAACAAACACTCTAAGACTTTTTATAACTATCGCCTCCAAATAATATTATCAATTTGGAGGCCTTTTTAAAGCAATCATAGCAATAATGCCAGCTTCGGGTGTACATATTTGGAGCCAGATTATCTATATAACAAGCATATAATTAATTATTTTCCAACTCCTTAATGCCTTAAAAATACCTAAGAAGCTATTACGTTAATATAAAACTCATGTTATAAGCATCATCTAAAACCTATTTATAACCCTGCCAAATTAAGCCATAAAATCTATTAATATCACGTAGTAAATAACACTTCACCAAGATATTCACCATCATTTATTACGCCAGGCAACACAAAATAATAACCGCCACCAAATGGTTTTATATAACGCTCTAGTGGTTCACCATTAAGCCTTTTTTGCGTATTAATAAAACCAGTTTTAAGATTTTTCTGATAAGAAATAAAAATGAGCCCCATATCCAACATTCCCGACTCATTTATCCCTAACGAATAACTATAACTGCGTCGACGTAATTTAGCAGTGTATCGCTCTGGATTACGCGGCTCAGCTCTACGCATGTGTGAATTAAATAATATACGATCTCCATGCGGATCTTTCTCATATTCAGGAGAATCGTGCTCATGTTTCATTCCTAGTGGAGCACCGGTTACTTTATGACGACCAAAGTCATTTTCTTGATCTTCTAAGGGCGTTCGATCCCAAAACTCAAGATTAAAGCGAATTAAGCGAACTGCTTGATATGATCCCCCTCGACACCAAGTCGGTTCTTTATCGCTATCTGTAACCCAAACTAACTCATTCATTAGATCTGTATTATCGGCAGGAGCATTACCTGTACCATCTTTAAAACCAAACAAATTCACAGGCGTTGATTTATGATCAATATCGCGCGATGGTAAGAACCCATCTATTTTCCAGTGTGGCGCTAAATATAAACTCGTGTGTTGTAAAATATCACGTAAAGCATAAACCACACTCTCAGGACTATTTGCACATATCTGTAACGCGATATCTCCACCACACCAATCAGAGTCAAGTCTGTCATTTGGAAAACTCGTCATAGCAACTAAATGCCTTGGCTTTAAATGTTTAAGACCAAAACGAGAATCAAATAAACTCGAGCCTAATGAAACAGTTACCGTTAACGAATCAGGATCTAAATGCTCGCCAAGCATTCCTGACTCAAAGGGTGGCATTTTATCATTACTATTAACCGGCAATTTTTGGGGCTGAGTTAAATAAGCAATCCGATTTGTGATAATTTTGAAGAGATCTTTTAATTCATCTAAACTATTTGCTGTCACATTAAAGGTTACAAAAGAAACATTTTTTTGCTCTTTAGTAATCACACCTGCTTGATGATGTCCTTTATAATCAATCTTATGATTATACTTACGTTCAGAATACGTTTCTTTTGCTACTATAGTTGGAATAGTAAATAGTGCACTACCTGCAACAAGCGTTTTTAATGCATTACGTCTAGAAATTTTAAAAATTGAAGATGATTTCATGCTATTTATTTCCATATATTCTTTAATATTTGTAATACACATCAAGGTTCAATTTTGTCCTTAGTGTTGCGAGTAAATATGCTTGCTGCGTCAGTACAGAATATAATTTTGTTTTATCCTTTGAACTTAAACTATTATACAATTTATATTCGTTATCATTCAGTTTATAGCCATCGAGAATAACCATGATTTCGCTATAATTATGTAATATTGGCGTTAATGAGTCTTTAGGGATAAAAGGTTTAACTTCATCGACTATATATAAAGACCCTTTTACGTTAGCAGCGATATCCGCTAAGTCAGATAAACTGTATCTATTTTCTTTACCTGAAATTTTAGTCTCCAATACCATCTCAATAAAATCAGCAGATGACTGAATCAATTTAGCAATATCAATATCTTCAGCTTTTACTCTTCGTGCTAAATCATTTGAATTCATCAATAACTCATCAACAGCAGCCAATGCAACTTGAGTATTTTTTTGATTAAAAAGCAAATATTCAACTAGATGAAAACCTTTGAAACGGTAATCCTTAACGCCATCGAGAAAATCATCACTACGTGAATTAATAACTCGATCAGTATGACCAAATAACCGTACAATAGGCCGCACCATTTCATAATATTGATGAGCTCTAACATAAGCAACTTGTGCACTTGCTATATTGTTAACCTTTAAACTGCTTTTTACGTTATTTAACTGACATATCATATTTTCAATATTTTCAGACACAT
Organism: Photobacterium kishitanii; assembly: GCF_003026355.1. GTDB lineage: Bacteria > Pseudomonadota > Gammaproteobacteria > Enterobacterales > Vibrionaceae > Photobacterium > Photobacterium kishitanii. The sequence goes on from NZ_PYON01000012.1 coordinate 56,462, forward strand.
AATCCATATATGTTGCAGTTACTTGTTTGTACTTTTCTGGAGTAGGAATATCACCTTTCGCTATGATAATTTCACTACCCGTTTGCACAGGTGACCGCAATGCTTTAGCTGCTACTCCTTGTGTAAACAACAACGAAGCAAAGACGCAAAGGATCAAAAGACCAACGTTGTTACGCATACTTTCTTCTCCGTAAAAATATAACGGCAATAACCATCCAGTAAAAAACAAACGTAATAACACTTAACCAAATAGGCTGCGATCGATAGCCAAAGAATGAGTTCAATAAATTGCCAAAAAATCCTGAATCATCAAGCAATGCAGTTGTATTCCAAGCTGGATAATACAGAAAATCGGGAACAGAATAATCGTACTCAATAAGTAAATTGATACAACCTTCAACACCTTTCAGTAATAATGAAACAGCTAAAAATAATAAAATAATTCCTGTTGTATTAAAGAAAATACGCCAAGGAACATAATGATTAATTAAGGTAAACAGATAAAGTGTTAATGCCGCAATAGCGATACCGCCACCCACTTCTGCAAAAAAATCGGCTGCATTTGCAGAGTTAAGAGACATAATAACACCCGATAAAAATACTACGATTTCACTACCTTCTCGAGCAATCGCAATGGCAACAATGAAGGTAACTCCCCACCAATGTTGATTTTCAGTTCTCGTCTCTAACCCTGATACTATTTCGGATTTCATTGAACCGCTATGACAATTCATCCAATAGACCATTTGAACAATTAATATGCAGGCAACAAATTCCATTATAATCATAAATAATGATTGGCCAGTATCACTCAAGACATTGAATACACCATAGATTAACAATGCGAGTAAAATAGAGGTACTGATCCCTATTGCTACACCACCCCATAAGTAACGTAATCCGTTGCGGCTATCTACATGCTGTTTAATCCAAGCGTAAATAATGCCAATGAGCAGTAAAGCTTCAATACTTTCACGCCAAATTACAAATAATACTTGTCCCTTCATTGGCTTGACTCTTTAGCTATAATTTTTCCTTTTGGATGATCTAAATGGAAGTCGTCAAAAAATGTATAAGTACCTTGCCTTAGTGGTGCAATGACAACAACCGAGCTAGCCCCCGGAGCTAATACTTTTTCTTTTCGTAATTGAGTGCTTTCAAATTCAGCGGGTTGATTACCTATATTTGAAATTTTAATCCGAATTATTTTTTTTGTTGGAACCTCTAATACAAGTGGAATTAGATCGCCATTTTTAATTTGTAAATTAACCGTAAATTTTTCAGCGGCATGAACAGATATAGGCGAAAATAAATAAAATGAGAGAATAATAAGTGTTAAATACTTTTTCATTTTGCCTCAATATTAATTTGATAAATAAAAATAAGAGGAGGTCACCCTCCTCTTTATTTATATATAATGTTTAATAGCTTCCCTTTCGCCCGACACCGGCATAATTAAATTCCCATGAAACATCAAAAGGTTTAAACCATGGTGCAACACCTGTTTCTTTATCAATATGGCGGAAAAAAGGAGCATTTTTATTGTATGATGGCGGATAAATCGTAAAGACAACTTTATATTTTCCATTTCCATCCAATTTGATGTTTTTACCATAATGAGGACCATCACTAGCAACCATTGGCATAAACATACCTGACTGTGCTTCTTTTTTATCTCCCAATTTAGTTACAGAATATTTGATCGTTAGATATGGAATCCAGTCTCCTTCGGCAAACCCATTTGGATTTTCCTCAACTGCATGTATATCCGCTTCCAAATGGATATCTGCCTTATTAGCTGGTAATTGAGTCATGGTTTTATCTTTTCCCATGTCCATCGTTATAGGCTGTAAATAAACGCCTTGGATTTCCATACCATCTTTAATAGTTGGTTGACCTAAAGGGTATTCTTGAGAAATTGCAGTGGCTGAAAACAAAATTAAAGTTGATGCGATAGCTAGAGATGTTTTTTTCATTATCTATTCCATGATTGATTGCAACAAAGAACCAGATGATATTGATTATCACTCTCATTAACCAATCTTTTTATCGAATCTTACTGAAAACTAAGTTTTACAAAATAAACACAAACATCCACCTTCAGCTACATTTGCCGTTTTAGCATCACATTTAGACTTAACACATTAATGAAAATAGCACTTCGATTGCGACTCTTTAGTAACCATTTATATTTAAAAATTGTATATAAGTCGGTAGATAGGTAGATAGGTAGATAGGTAGATAGGTAGATAGGTAGATAGGTAGATATTGTATATCATACCGTGATGCAAATTTGTTGATATATACATTATGACAGTATTTTTATATCTTCTTTTATAATTTACTGCATAAAATAACTCAATATTTATCTATAATAGTCAAACTTTAATCATTAATATCAGCAATAAAATATTTTAATATTACACTTAATAAATTATTTTATAAAAAGAAAGGGTTATATATGAACATAAAAGAACTATGGGGTTCTTGGAACTTAATTTCATTTAGTCATACCCTCTTAGAGACTAAAATTAAAACTAACATTATGGGTGATAATCCTAATGGAACAATTCTATTCACTGAAGATAATTGTGTTAGTGTTATCATCACGAATGAATCCAGAAAAACAAGTAACGACATTGAAGATACTAATTATCTTTATAATAGCATGATGGCATACATGGGGCGTTATAGCCTCAATGGAAACAAATGTGACTTTCATATTGAAATTTCATGGAATCCATCTTGGGTTGGTTTAATATTACAACGTGAAATAATACTTGAAGATAACAAACTTATTATTAACACACTACCACAGATTGGTATTGATGGTAATTTAAGTACTGCCACATTAATATGGAAAAGAAAGAATAATAATTAAAGACAAGCATCGGTTTTATTAATTTACTAAATACTAAAATTGATGTGTACATGAATGTACACATCATAAATAGCATATATTTTTACAGCTTTTTATTTATCTAAAAATGCTTTAATTTGTTCAGGAGTAAGATCTACACCTATTTTATAATAATCACTAACCTGACTTGCTGTTACAAAATACGTATTTGGATACTCTAGTTGAACTTCTTTAATAAATGCATTTAAACCATCAACTTCATCACTAATTGATAATGACTGACGATGTAAATAAATACCAAATGGCGGTCGAGAAGCATCCTTATAATGATTTAAGAAATTTTCCATCCAAATATTCTTTGCTTGCTCTGGAGTACAAGTTTGGTTACAAGCTCCAAACACTGTATCCATAACGTTTACAATACTACCATCGATATATTTGTAACCCATAAATAATTGATTACTTTTAGGCTGTGTTGCTACTGTATATTTAGGGTAACCACCATCTTCCCAATTAAATTGCTCTTTTTGAGTGAAATCACAGTGTACGTTATCCCATCCACCAGGTACTGATGTACAGTGGCGAACCCCTTTTCTTGGTTGCGTTTGTTCTGGTGCTGCAGAAAGTGAAGAATCATAACTAATATTTAATTGATTCATTATACCTTGCAAATGACCTAGCGCCGCATTCTTATTCTCACGGTCCCAACCACTACTGTTAGTATCTAAAAAGGGTGCACGGAATCCTTTTATCTTATCGCCTGGAATACCTGAAGCGACCAAAAATTCATAATTTTTCTTTAATTCATTCTCAATTTGAGATTGAGTTAAAGGTTCACCTTGATTACCTGACGCAATAGCTGGGTGTGAATATGTATGTAGAGCAAATTCGTGACCTTTCTTATATAAATTATTAATTGATTTAGGGTTGCTTACACATTGTGGCTCGCCTGTTGTTAATCCATCATCATTTACACAAACGATATCAAGCATTGATTCTTCATAAACCCATCCACCAGCTTGTTGCACAACATTGACATAAAATGTTAATGGGATAGTACTGTTTAATTGAGCAACACTTTTTTCCATTTCTTGATTCACACCGTCATCAAGACTGATAACGACAAATTGTGGTTTATTATTAATGTCATCTACTGATGCAAATGTTGAAAATGAAATAGATGTTAAAAAAAGGCATGCCAAATGTGTGTTTTTAATACGAGTCATAAATTCCCTAAATAAAAAAATAAAACTATTCGTAATGAGAATAATTTTCGGGAGAATCATATACGAGTATGCATCACGTTCAATAATATATGTGTAATATATTATGTCGATTTGAGATCATACCTAATGCGTTGCATATTAAGCAATTGATTTCATTAGCTCAGCTGACAATCTAAATGTAACATTTTCCTGCTTATAATTAATTAACATAACATTTAAACACTCTATTCCACTACCGCTCAGGGGATGCTTTATACATATCGTACCAACCAGCGTACTCGCCATTTTTGTCGGTAATTACTTTCTTCTCAGCTCACACTCAACCTCCGCCGCAATAGCTAAACCACGGTCCTCTTGGAAGTAAAAATATTAAACACGTGCAACAAACAGATATAAATTATGAAAATTGCTCTAATATTAAGAAAAGCAATTTATATTTGAAGCATTGCATCACTTTGATATAATCATAAAGTTTCTTCGTATAACCCCAATAATATGGTTTGGGGGTTTCTACCAGTCCCCGCAAAGTACTGATTATGAAGAGTGAAGGTTAAATTGATCTTACTCTGAGTAATCGCATACAACTTCTCGTTCGTTTCTTAGAGTGATCTTCTCCATCCACATAATTAGACAGGTCATATATGAAAGAATTTATTTTAGGGTTACCAAAAGTAGAACTCCATTTACACATCGAAGGTTCATTAGAGCCTGAACTATTATTTAAGATTGCAGAACGCAACCAAATAGATATTCCTTATGATTCACCAGAGGCATTACGCCAAGCTTATCAATTTGAAGACCTACAGTCCTTTCTGGATATCTATTATCAAGGTGCGCATGCTTTACACACAGAACAAGACTTCTATGATTTAACATGGGCATACCTAGAACGCTGTAAACTGGATAATGTGATCCATACAGAAATCTTTTTTGATCCTCAAACACATACAGATCGAGGCATTGCATTTGACACCGTCATTAATGGCATTTACAACGCATTACTTGATGGAGAAAAGTCATTTGGTATTTCTTCAAATATCATTGCATGTTTCTTACGCCATTTATCCCAAGAAAGTGCTATTGAAACATTAGAATCCATATTAAAGCACCAAGATAAAATAACGGGTGTTGGATTAGACTCTTCAGAGGCAGGTAACCCACCAGAGAAGTTCAAATATGCCTTTCAATTAGCGAAACAAGCAGGATTAAAAACAGTAGCTCACGCCGGAGAAGAAGGGCCAGCACAAAATATTATTGACGCAATTGATATGCTTAAAGTTAGCCGAGTTGATCATGGTGTGCGTTGTGTTGAAGATGAAGACTTAGTTAAGCAACTCATTAATAATAAAATGGCATTGACCGTTTGCCCTCTTTCAAATATTAAGCTGCGTGTCTTTAACGATATGAGCCAACATAATATTGTTGATTTATTACGTAGAGGAGTTACTGTAACAATCAATTCAGATGATCCTGCCTACTTTGGAGGATATATGACTGATAATTTTATGGCAGTCAATCAATCACATAAAATGACCAAAAGTGAATTAACACAGTTAACGATTAACGCAATAGAGGCGAGCTTCATTAGCGAAGAACTAAAAGATAAATATAGAATAGAAGTAACAAATTACCTCGAAAACTATAGAGCTAATATTTAACTCATTTTTATCAAAATATACATTACTTTTAATTAATTATGAGTATCTCAAGTTAATTAAGTAACCACCAAGGCTAAGTAATTATAGCCTTGGTTTTTCTCTGTCTTAAACGGCTTAATCACTATCTATGACACTAATATTCTGATTGTAATTTTGAAGAAACTCTCCTAATGGTATTGGTTTTGCAAAAAGAAACCCTTGTAAATTTTCTATACCTTGTTTCTTTAAATATTCAGCTTGCGCTTCAGTCTCAACCCCTTCAGCGATAATACGAAGGGACAAACGCTTAGCAAGTTCTACTGTACTTTCAATTAAATGTTCTGAAGTACAGTCAACACCTATATTTTTAACAAAAATCTGATCTATTTTAAGATAATCTAGATTAATTTTTTGCAAATTAACTAAACTCGAATGCCCAGTTCCAAAATCATCGATAGCAATCTTACAACCGAGTATTTTTAAATCATGAAATAGATCCTGTGTAAACTCAGAAACATCAAGAGCCTCACGTTCAGTTAATTCCAATACCAATATAATATTATGATTTGAAACCTCATCGACAAAGTATTTACATTCATCTAGTAGAATTGAACTATTGCAATGTTGGGGAGAAATATTTACTCCAACATGAAACGGAGCTGGTAAGCAATGTTTATATTCCCGCAATTGTCTTGAGGTTTCTTTTAAAAGCATATGAGTCATTGGAATAATCAGTCCAGAATCTTCTGCTTGTGGGATAAAAAGATCTGGACGAACGATTCCTTGGTAAGGATGCTTCCACCTCATCAAGATTTCTACACCAATAATTTCTTGTGTTACTGAATCTACGACAGGCTGCGCATAGGGCACAAACTCATTTTTCCTGATTGCTCTCTCTAATTCTAAATATAGAGGTCGTGGTCGGGTTAATTGCCACCAGCAGAAAATAGAAAACAATATTTGAAATAATAAAATAACAACAATATAAAACTGATCTTCTTGCCAAAATGCTAGCCAAGATGATGAGCTATTGAAACCAGAATAAACTGAAAAAGGGAAATTTTTTGATTCCACTCGTTGAACGGCTAAAAATGATTTATTGGGGTTATCATGAGTAAATTCATTATTATGGGTTAACCATGAATCTCCTATCGCTAACGATATAACAAATGAATTATTTTTTTGTTCAGATAATAGCTGTTTGATATAACGTCCATCGATACCACTAAGCGCAACATTTTCCCCAATCACAGTCCGAACGGCGATTAATGGGTATTTCTGTTCAACATTACTCCCCGGCATCAGATATAATTTACCGGAAATGTACTTCATTGAGTCACTATGAAATTCAGCAGCTCCCCAAAGAGACGTACAATAAATATTATTACCGTGAGCTAGATTAATAGTTCTCACATAAGGAATACGAGCTACATTTATTCTCATTTCACTATATATTTTTTCGCAACTATCCCCATCAGAGATTAAATTTAGAGCTAGGTTGTTAGACTCTTCACCATAGTTGAGAATAGAATCAATTTCTTTTACTACTTTAACAGCATGTTGCTTTGATTCTTTGTGTAAAGAAAACTCAAAACCAGCATGAAACAAAAGCAAAATGAAAATGCATGGTAAAAAAGTCAAAAGCACAATTAAGATGTTCTTTATTTTACCTCCCATAACCCTCCTTTAAATCCGCCATTAGATATTTTGACATGTGAACTACACATCGTTTATCTCGTGGATATTTCAGCCGTATAATCAATATAATAAAAATCATATTACAATAAAAACATATACACAATATATATAACATTATTTAAAATAACTTTTTACACACAAGCCACTCACAATTGTTTATTAATTAGTCACCAGAAAACCTACTTTTCTACTCGCAATGGTGTTTACGCTAAGCCTATCGAGCACAGCTAAAATAAGATAAGTCTAATAAAGCACATAAATAAAGGGCACATTTAAAATGCGACCCTTTATTCTCTGAAACGAGGACACTCACACAATATAAATTTACTTGCTTATATGCGAGCCATATCAGACTTAACGAACATATGCTTATAAAACATTAGAGTCCAGGAGCAGTATGGCCATCTCCTATACGTTGTTGGCGGAAAATATGACACCACATGAGAGGCAATACGATTAAAGCTAATATTGCATTTGATATAGGCATTGACATCCAAACGCCCTCTAATCCAAATTTTTTCGGTAATATAAAAAGAATTGGAAACTGCATTAGTACGTTTGCAACCGAAATACTAATCGATATGCTACCTTTCCCTATTGACATAAAGTACATTGAGGCAAGAATAATCAACCCTTCTAAATAAATTGCCGCAAGATGAAGGCGAATCCCCAAGGTTGCTTCATCTATTAGCAGAGGATCACCGGATGTAAACAATCCAATCATTTTATGAGGAAATGCATTTACTAAGGCTAACCAAAGTAAACCGATACACAATGTCACTATTGACGCTAGCTTCACGACCTTAGCAATATTAGTGTATTGCTTTGCACCATGATAGAAGCTCACTTGTGGCTGCATACCTTCTGCTATTCCTTCTGCAACGTGGTAATATAAAGTCATAAAGTAAGCAACTATCGCAAATGCAGCAATACTTGTTGGTGAGCCATATTCAACAAATAAACGATTATGTGCAGCCACCACCACTGCATAGTAAAGGAACATCACTAAGGAAGAAGCTCCCATCACTATACTTTTTCGTGCATCGCTTAAACTAAATTGCAATGTGTGTTTGAATACAACGAGGTAAGAATAACGCGACATCAAGTATACGAGTGCCATTACCACGGTCACAATTTGCGCTATCACCGTTCCCCATGCCGCGCCTTTTAATCCCCAATTTAATACACCAATAAAAACATAATCCAGCACCACATTGGTAAGCGCACCCACGACCATCATCGCTGTAGCGACAATAGGACTATCATCATTTCGTATCAGAAATGGTAACGCTCCAGAAGCGACAGTAATTATGCCATACAACGAAAAAACCGTAAGATAGTCATTAGCATATTGTAATGTTTTTCCTGTTGCTCCTTGCAAAGCAATCAATGGCTCACTAAACATAATAAGGTACAGGGAAGCAAGTAGTCCTAAAGCAATAATTAAGCCTAACCCAGTCACCATAGCAGTACGCGCGTACTCAGCGTTTTGCTCACCACGATAGATCGAAATTAAACTACCAGCCCCCATACCAATCAGTAAACCGAGCCCACTAACTAGTGCAATAACAGGCCAAGAGGTATTAATTGCAGCAAGTCCCTCAGCTCCAACATAATGACCAACGAACACTCCATCGACTACTTGATAGAGGCCATTAACCGCCATAGCAGCCACTGCGGGAATAGTATATCGCCAAAAAGTACGTGCAATAGAGCTGTTTTGTTGTATTTCTGATGATGTGTACATAAGAAAAATCCAGTAGAAAATATACGATTATTATCTACTGATATAGGATAGTAAAAAGTCACTTACTATCCGAATATGAGATGGTTTTTTCAGTTGTTGATATTATGCATTCCTGAACTACTACGCATCTATGCATTAATCACATTCAACATTCTAAACAACAATAAAGCCAATTAGCTTATAAAGTAATTATCCCTAAGGGTAATGAAAATATTAAACAAATTAATATTTTTAATTCATAATCCAAAGAAAAAGCTTTAATTTATTATTTATCGCTCAAATAACTCAGACTTATGTAAGTGCTAATGCCGATGAAGTGGACAAAAAGAGTTGGCGATTACCGCATTAAACATGCAAACTATTATCATTATCAACAACTGAGATATATAGATGATGAATATAGCCATATGGGGTGCAGGAAGCGGATTAGGATCAGCCATGATCGACTACTTTCATAAACAAGGAGCTAATGTTATAGCGATAGCACGAAACCCAAGTAAAAACCCCAAAATTACAGAATACAATATTACCGCTATTTCCTGCGATGCAACGGATAAAAAACAAGTTGAAAGTGCTGTTTCTATGCTACCTGAAAATACTATCAATATTTCAACGATGGGTAGCTTTCATGCTGATACCCCTGTTGACTATATTGGACATCGTTATTTGATTGATGCACTAGAACAAAGTGCTTCGAACCGACTATTACTCATTACTTCTCTTGGGTGTGGCAATTCATGGCAATATCTTTCAGACCGAGCTAAACAAGTTTTTGGTAACGCAATTCGCGAAAAAACACTTGCAGAAGCATGGCTTCAAAGTAGTTCATTAGATTTCACGATTCTCCGCCCAGGAGGACTCAAAGATGGCGCTCCAACTAACCAAGGTGAGATTTCACAAGACATTGAAGTACACGGTGCAATTACCCGTGGAGAGGTTGCTCGATTGAGCTACGAATTACTTTTGAATAATGATAGCTCAGGTCATATATTCCAGTGCGTTGACCCTAATCTAGCACCCTACTAAATTTCGACACCCGCGAGGGGTAAACTTTGCCCCTCTCTAATATAGATAACTATCTTATTTCTTTTAAATTAACACTCACCCACGTATATTTAGTTCAATTTATGGCATGATTTCACCAGTATCATGTCACTACCTCAAACATAATGGAGTATGTAATGCGTCAAAAAATGACATCGCTACTCATCATTGATCCTCAATATGACTTTTATGATGTTCCACTCAACGAACAGCTGATTTTAGACTCAAAACAAAACACTATTTCACCGTCTCTTCCTGTTCCTAATTCATGGGAAGATGCAAAAATGCTTGCGGCATTTATTAATAAACAACAAGACCACATCAACAATATTGTTGTTACCCTCGATAGCCACCATGAATACGACATTGCTCATTCTATTTATTGGCAAAATAAGCTAGGTGAACATCCAACACCATTTACGCTAATTAGCCATCAAGATATTATCGATGGCATATGGCAACCAACTAAAATAGAACAGCTTAGCCATGTACTTAAATATACTCAATCACTCGAAAAATCAGGTAAATATAACCTTATTATTTGGCCAACTCACTGTGTTATAGGTTCAGTAGGACATTGCATTGTGAGCCCTATTCATGCCGCTATTACTGCTTGGGAAATGCATAAAGCAACTCAACATCATGTTATTTCAAAAGGTGAAAATCCACATACTGAACACTATGGCGGCTGTGAAGCAGAATATCCGCTTCGAGATGACATAAAAACTCAATTTGATCCGCAATTAATCGAATTAGTTAAGAGTAGTGATCAAGTCTTTATCTCTGGCCAAGCTCTATCACACTGTATTGCCAGTACCGTTGAGCAAATAGTCAAAAAGCTATCATCTGATGATATTAATAAATTAACAATCCTTATTGATACCACGAGTCCTGTAGCAGGCTTTGAGCAACAAGCAAAGACATTTACTGAAAACATGGCCAATTTGGGAGTAAACGTAACTAAAACAGCTGAAGTTACAATGGATTAAATAACAAAGGCTACCAATGGCAGCCTTTAATGCTTATCGTTAATGGATATAAAACTAATGCTGTATCTTCAAAGGAGATAATTAATTAAAAGACCAATTTGCACCGACAGAAGTACCAAAATTATGCTGAGAATCATAAGATGATGTTAAACCAACAGTAGTATTCTGATTAACTCTAAATTTTGCCCCCAATGCCGTTGCTGCTTGCTCACCATATGAACCAAGACCAATACCAATATTATATTTATACCCATTTAACGGTGCAGCTATTTGCGTCATTGCCATAGCAGAAGCAGTTCCTGCATTAGCCCGTTTTCTTACTTGGTAAATATCTTTTTTTAATTGATTCAACTTATTATCAACATCAATTCTATTGTACTCAATGCGAGCAGAGTTACGCTGGATATTAGTACGGTTTGCATCTATGTGCGTTTTATTTTTACTAATATGAGTTTGGTTATTAACTGCTAATTTTTTATTTTTAACTATATCAGAACTGTTGTTCGTGATAACACTTTTATTTGTTTCGATTTGACCTTTGTTGTTTGAAATATTTGTACTGTTAGCCGCAATAGCGCTTTTATTAATGTAAATACCAGAACTGTTGTTCGAAATAACACTTTTATTCGTTCCAATTTGACCTTTATTATTTGAAATACTTGTACTGTTAGCCGCAATAGCGCTTTTATTAATGGAAATACCTGAACTGTTGTTCGAAATAACACTTTTATTCGTTCCAATTTGACCTTTATTATTTGAAATACTTGTACTGTTAGCCGCAATAGCGCTTTTATTAATGGAAATACCTGAACTGTTGTTTGAAATAACACTTTTATTCGTTCCGATTTGACCTTTGTTGTTTGAAATATTTGTACTGTTAACCGCAATAGCGCTTTTATTAATGGAAATACCTGAACTGTTGTTCGAAATAACACTTTTATTCGTTCCAATTTGACCTTTATTATTTGAAATACTTGTACTGTTAGCCGCAATAGTACTTTTATTAATGGAAATACCTGAACTGTTGTTTGTTATAGCATTTTTACTCGTTTCGATTTGACTTTTGTTGTTTGAAATACCTGAGCTGTTTTCTACAACAATCATTTCAACTGTTTTAATTTTATTTTTATTAACCGTAATATTATTTTTTAATGGTATCAACTGGCTAACATTAACACCATCTGTAGCTTTTTGACCTGCTGCCATATTTTCAATACGACGCTGTTCATATATATTACCAATAGAAACCTGACCATCCTCAGAAAAAGAGTGAAAACCAATCGCAATACTTTTGTTACTGGCAACAGAACCGGATCCTAATGCAAGAGACTCATGATCAGAGGTAGCATGATTACCGATAGAAATAGATTCATCCTTACTCTTGCTTTCAATACCAAAATTTAAATTGCCGCTACCTACAAATGTTGTATTTAAACCAATAGCAATATTATAATTTTCCAACTTTCCATTAACATATGGATCATCTTCCCCTGTATTTGGCTGACCAAAAATTATATTTGTCTGTGCAGCGAATGCCGATGTTGTTATTACAGTTGAAAATAATAGAAGACATTGTAGCTTCATTGTTAACATTCCAATTTATAGTAGTTATATAACTATGATTAATGAGATAAAAACATTAGCCTAAAATATTACATTTGCTATTCGAATAAAATGATTAACGTAATTCATAAAAACGATTTACATAATAATCATAAAAAAATAACCATCGGAATTTATTTTACAAAAGCAACAAAGTTATATTAATTATTGTTTTTATTAACAATTAAAAGTTAACAAAAGAAACATAAGACAAATAACTACGGTGTTTATTTTACATATGTGGCGAAAGATATCAATAAATGAAATATATGATTTCACTTATCAGCATTCGTAGTACTAATGAAAAGAATAGATAAAAGCTAAGATAAAACATATATCTAGTTAAAACTCATTAAACACAATCCTTTTTTCTACCTTTCAATACGTAATAAAGACTTGGCGAATTTCAATTCTTATCAAATCCATAACATAACATTTAATTATCTACTACGACATTCATAGACAATCAACTCAGTATATTAAAGAACAAGCTTACAGATCTAGAAGGGATTAATTTACATTAAAAAATAGTCAACGGATATAATTCAAGTAAGATTTAAACTTAGAGTTATAACTACGACTAACTCTATATTATTTTGTATAAAAAAGGCCGCCTACTGGCAGCCTTTAGTGAGCTTCTAATTTTAATATTTTCTCAGAATCTCTACGATTCCGATTTTACGATATAAATAAAAAGTAACATCTACATCGTTTCAAACAGTTCAGATAACAACGTACGATTGATCACCAAATATTCTTGATTTTTGCTAAATGATTAGGCAAATCTTGTGGTTTTTCACAGCATACTTGTTCCATCACTTGCTGGAGCTGTTTCTTAATCATATTCATCGCATGATGACCACCATTTTGACCTAGTGCGCCGACACTATACATAAAACTCCTCCCCATAAATGTAAAATCCATCCCTGCAGCTAGAGTACAAGCAATATCAGAGCCTTCTCTTATACCACTATCCATCATAATAGCTGTTTGGCCTTTACACGCATTAAGGATTTCAACCCCTTTACTTATGGTTGATGGGCCAGCATCCAGCTGTCGTCCACCATGATTAGAGACAATGATCCCATCCAACCCTATTTCAATAGATTTTTTTGCATCTTCAACAGTCGATAAGCCTTTTAGTACTAAGTTCCCATCCCATTTATCACGTAACTTTCGTACTTTTTCCTCACTTAAGCGACCATTAAAGGTTTTATCCATAAATAGGGCTAAATGATGCATATCCATTGAGCCCGACATATATTTGGTTAACGTTTTAAACTCTGGTTTTCCTTTAATTAAGGTCTCAAGCGCCCATTCAGGAGAAAGCATTATCTGCAGCATATTTTCTGCTGTCATTTTTGGAGGCATTGCCAACCCGTTTTTTATTTCTTTCGGACGATAAGCAAATGTAGGAACGTCTGATAATAGTACTAACGTTTTAACCCCTGCTGCTTTACAACGAGCAAGTAAATCATCAGTGATAGCATCATCAACTGGATGATATAACTGAAACCACATTTTACCCTCAGTAATTTCAGCAATCGTTTCAATGGATGCTGTTGACACTGTACTCAATATAAATGGGACGTTATGCTCAAAAGCCGCTTTTGCCAAAATCTCAGGTGCTTCCGGCCAAATAAGCCCTTGTAGTCCAACTGGACTTACACCAAATGGAGCATCATAAGTTTCACCGAACAATGTCGTTTTTAATGAAACATCCTTATAGTCCCTTAAATAATAAGGAATAAGTTCAAGTTCTCGAATATCATCCGTATTACGTCTTAAACCAATCTCGTTGTTACAGCCACCATCAACATATTCAAAAGCAAACTTTGGCAAACGCGATTTTGCTTTTTTCCTGAGTAAATCAACAGATGGATATCTAGTATTAAAATAGTCGTTCATGATACTTCCTTTATTATATTTTTATTTTGATTATCTATTTTTGTATTCATAACTAAGGCCTATTTATCCAATAAACACTACCACTTATCACTCACTAACTCACCATTAATACATCTGTAATATGAAAAACATAGATCACAATTATGCTAATATCTCGATCGTAACTAAATAATAAAAAAGAGGAATAAGAAAAGCTGTATCCCAAGAGAATACAGCTTTACATTATGAAACTTTTCAATCATTAGATTTACAAACAGTTATAAATTATAAAATATAGCGTTACCAACCTAAATTACAGGCATTAAGCTTAGCATTAGATAAACTGTAATATTTTCGTTTAATTAAATAAGTACCATCATTACTTATACCTTCTAATCTCAACCATTTATTTTTACCAAATCGAGCTTTAACAGGAACGCCAACTGCAAATCGCTTACCTGACACATACTTAGCTACATAGAATGAATCTCGAACCCTAAATATATAACCATTTTTCCCACAAATTCTAGCACTTTCAACGCGTCCTTTTTGAATACCTCCCCAACTTCCCCAATCATTAGCTTGAACTGAAGTAGAGGCAATAACAGCTAAACCAAGTAATACGGCAACGATCATCTTTTTCATATCAAATTCCATCTCAAGAATGAATTCAGTACCTATGGTTTATACCTAAAATGGATAAATAAAAAGATCTATTTACATATTTATTTTTCAGAGAGAAATATTATATATTTTCATTCGTTAAATTAAGATATACGAGATTTTACAATACCCAATTTGTAAGCAACGTTGCGTGATAGAAAAAAGAAATAGAATATTAGTTAATATTTTATAAATAAACTACCATTATACAATTTAAATAAAGTTTAACATGCAGATTAAATATAAAATCAACAATACAGATAATAATACTATAAATAAAAAATTATATAGGTAGTATTAAATAATAAACTTACTTCATATTTATAAAATAAAAGGCACGTTCAATTGTGAAATATAATCTATCTTGTTAGAATCAGGTGATAATGCATGCCGTTAATAGAACAATGATAGTTATCAGATACTGCGAATCGAACTAAAATTAAATCACCTAAACTTTAGATATAAAAAAGCCCTAAGAAAACAAATAAACCTAGGGCGATTAAATACAATAGATAAATTACTTTAATTAAAGTTTATCTATTTCATTATTAAATATACTTAAATTTCCAGATCTTCTAATGAATAACCTTGCTCAAGCAATTCCTTTATTATTTTTGGCATACGCCCTTGACCTGT
This sequence comes from Photobacterium kishitanii, assembly GCF_003026355.1. Classification (GTDB taxonomy): domain Bacteria; phylum Pseudomonadota; class Gammaproteobacteria; order Enterobacterales; family Vibrionaceae; genus Photobacterium; species Photobacterium kishitanii. Next base: position 72,451 of record NZ_PYON01000012.1, read on the forward strand.
CCATGTTCTTTCATTGCCATTTTCATCATTGAATTTGTACTTTGCAGGACGAGGAGTTCGTTTGGTTTTCTTTTCTGTAATTATACTACTCAGTTCATGCAGTTCAATACCATCTTCAGCTAGCATTAAACGATATTGTTCTAATTTTTCTAATCGTTCAGCATCCTCTTTTTCTTTTTTTTCTGATTCTTCAAAAATCTCATTTACAACTAATGTTAATTTATCTAGCGCATCTTTAAGGTCAGATAATTCAATGTCACGACATACTACACGTAAGCTACGTAAATTAAGTAAAATCTTCATTGTGTCATTCATTTTATTCTTCTCTAAATAGGTTTATAAACAATCTAAACAGATGTTTTTATATTTTATAGTACTAACGTTACGATAAAGGCAGCCACAGCGACCTCTTAAGAATATCCGTATTCAAATATTTTATTTGCAAATAGCATTCAATCTCATTGAATATGAGATAAATTTATTAACTTAATTTAAAACGATTTATTGTATTTTGTAATGATAAAGATAATTGACTAATTTCAGCGCAAGACTTAGCCGTATAGTCAGCTCCCCTTGCCACCTCTATCGCAGAGTTACTAATATTTTCAATATTTTCCCCTAATGCTTCGGTTACAGAGTCTTGTTCACTGCAAGCAGTTGCTATTTGAAAGCTCAGTTCAGACATGCCGTTTACTTGTAATCCAATCGCTTTAATATCTTCACCAGTTTGATGGCTATTTTCAACACATCTATTTATTAACTCTTCACTTTTATGCGTGACCGCTTTAGCAGCATTTACGCTCAATTGTAATTTTTCAATAATAGAAATAATTTCGCCTGTTGAATCCTGAGTTCTACCAGCTAATGTACGAACTTCATCAGCAACAACAGCAAAACCACGGCCTTGCTCTCCAGCTCTAGCGGCTTCAATAGCAGCGTTTAAAGCTAGAAGGTTTGTTTGATCAGCTATGCTTCGAATAACATCAACAACAACATTAATATTTATTGATTCCTTTTCTAGCAGACTAACTATTTCTTCAGCTCTGTTTATTTCAATTGACGCTTTTTCAATTTCTGAGATTGTCAATGAAAGATCACTAATACCTTGTTTTACATTATTATTAATATCACTGGCTGACGATGATGATTTTTCGGTATTATGGGCTACTTCTGCGACGGTTACCCGCATCTGTTCCATTGCAGTTGCAATCAATATAACTTGATTTTGTTGTTCCTGCATACCTGTCGATGACTGCTGAGCAACAGAGCTTACCTCATCAACAGATGAGTTAAGTTGAATAACTAACACTCTTATTTCTTCAATAAGGTTTAGAAGATTATCTTTCATAAGTAGACTAATATCAGCTAATTTACCAAATTCATCATTTGCAATATCAGTACGATTAAACTTATATGTAAGATTACCCTTAGAGATTTCTTCTAATAAATTATTGATTAAAGTTAAAGGATTTATAATTTGGCGATTAAGTATAATATTAATCATAATAAATAAAATAGCCAATATAGAAAAGCTAATTATCGAAACATAAAATGCACTCGATATTTCAGATGATACCTTTTTGTTGTTTTTTTGTGTATATCCAACATTTACTTTATATAAACTATTGACCTTATCATTCATATCTATAAATTTTTTATATGAATGTTCTAATATATCACCGGCTAAATTGATATTATTACTGTTAATATAACTATCAAAATCATCACATTTATTCTTATACGTCTGCCATGATTTCTTTAGCTCATTATAAGCATATTTATCATCGTTTCCATCCACAATTTTACTATATTTTAAGATCAGATTATCAATATTACTATAATATCCATCTATTTTAGATAGAGAGGTGGTTTTTCTCTCTATACCAGAATTATTATATAGAATTACAGCAAATTGTTCTCTTCTTAAGTTAGATATATTTTGATTAATGTCACTGACAATCATTAATCCTGGTATCGATATATCGGATATTCTTATTATTTCCTGACCTATACTTTTCAATTGTTTATTTATTGTGAAAAACAGACACAAAACAAACACAAACATAACTATAAAAGATATTGTTATTTTTCTTACAATCGATGTGTTTTTTAAAAAATTCAAACTAGACTCATTGCTTATAAGGTTTTTAATATTAAGTATATCGACAAAAAACAATGAAATTTAAATATAATAATCTCTATCTTATTAAAAATGTTATAATTCATTGAATCAGTAATGCCTGTAAACCTAGTATAGACAAGGGATAAATAACTTTTTCATCGATATTTTCCCTACCAAAAATCAACTACACATACAGTAAGATCAAGCATTCGATCGAGTTTATCTTTACCTTTTAGGATCTTCCTACACAGCGATAAAGGCTTTTCCTATTCTACCCGCATAATTAATAGGGTTATTATCATTCAGCCGCTATACTTATCTGAACGTGATAATAAAGAACGTATTAATTTGCTCGTACTTCATAGCTATATTTATATTTTTATCGCCAATTTCAAAATCAGTATTAATAATATCTGTTTCAATAATATGGTCACTAATAGCATCTGAAAAATGACCTTTCTCTGTACCAGCGGCACTATCAACAGTAGGACTTACTAATATTCCTGGTTCAGTACTTATCCATTTACTTATAGAGCTAGTTGAAATATTTGGTATGATATAAACTCATTTTATTATCTTTTGCTAACCCTTAAAATAAAAATAATAACTATCGATATAATTATCATCATTTAAACCCTAAGATTTACATATAAATTTAAGTACTTAACCTATTGATTATAAATTAATTATCTCTGGAATGGTTAAATGAATCACCTGCATATAATCATATATAGCAATCATTAATCCTGATTGATAACTGAAGCTTTAATTATTAAATTTTATTTTTTGGTTTAATAAAAAGGCATCCTTGCCTTATTTATATTATTACTGAAGTTTTTCAAACGCTTGATTAAATGAGTTCGTTGAATAAGTTAAGTTTTCAATTATTACACCATCTTTTGTCTTGAACTCATTTAAAAGATATTGAGTGCCAGCCTCTGTTTTAGGATTGAAGCTCCTTAATTGACCCTGTCGTTGCTCTTCCATCATGATTTTTTTGCCGTTAACCATAATCGGGGACTCAGTTTCAATCAATTTGATCCCTACATCATCTGATTTTTTATCGGAAACCATCATCATAGAAAAGATAATCTTTCCATCTTTTTTCTCGAAAGATGAAACCGCCGTAATTCCATCTTGCTTCACTTGAGGGGAACCGATAAGACCGTCTTCAACGACCCAGCCAGTTACAGGACTGACCGCAAATGTTCCAAATGAAGCGAACAAAGACGCAATAGCAATAGTTTTAATTGTAGTTTTCATAAATTTACCTATTTAAATAATGAGAGATTTTAAGTGTTTTACTTTTACGAACGTAATCAACAAACTTTGATAATTCAGTAATTAGTTATTTATTTTTAAGAGGATATTTCACCCCGAAACCGCTTACCTATAAAGCAACAAAGTTGAAATAAAAAAACCGTCATCGACGGTTGCATCCAAACAATAAGTCTTCTTTATTTAGGCATAAAGAATTTAACTCTTACCAGTTTCACTTCCTTATAAGCCCTTGATACTCGATAACAATTCCGATGTGAAACTTCACTATAACCACTAAAAACCCAATAAACTCTAGTGCTTATATCTTCAATGCACAAACACCTGTACCACTAGTCGCAACATTCAATATGGTACTTATTATTATTTTATAGAAAATTAGTGCTAGAAGCTTTTATTAAGAATTATACAATTCAATTCTTAATCAGTTGGACTAATAGTTTATTAAGTACATTTATTGACGTACGTAATTTATAAAAGAGCTATGAGATCTATCTCAATAGCCTGAATTATAATAGCATAATTAGTACAGAGTCAATACAAGTGTTAACTTTATGGTTAACAGTATAGATAATAGTATACCATGACTATAGATCTGATTTTATAGTAACACATTCAACTTATTGCTTTTCCGAAGTTTATTTTTTACTCTATTCACTTACTCTAAAAATAAATTTCGTTGCTAAAGCTAATTCCCTTTGGCTTTAATATAGATAAAATAAATAATCTTGATACAAACAATAAACTTAGTGATTAAAACAGCCATAATACTTCTGCTAAATATTATAGCTGCAATCATTTATTATTTAACCACCCCACAAACCAAACGTGCGCCACCACCACCAAGAGGGCTAGGATGGTCTGAATGGTTATCACCTCCAGCATGAATCATTAAAGCTCGCCCTTTTAAATCAGACAATTTCAATCTAGGAGCGAGAACGGGTTGCTCAACATTACCTTTCATGTCGACATAAAGCGGCGGTAAGTCACCTAAATGATTATCATCATTCCATGGATAGCCATGTTTATTCGTTTTCATTGGATCATAGTGACCACCTGCAGCACCACCTAAAACAGGTTTGCCCATTTTTTCTGTTGTGCCACATGATGGATTAACATGAACATGGAAACCATGTAATCCTGCAGGTAATCCAGCTAAGTGCGGAGTAAAGACTACACCATATTTTGTTTGCTGTGCTGATATAGTACCTACCATTGCACCAGAATTAAGATCTGTCATTTTAACAGAAAGATCTGCAGCACTTACGCTCGCAGAAGCTAAAATCAAAGTAGAAAGTAGTATTTTTTTCATATTTATTATCCTTTAAAATAATTCCATACCACAGTTAAATAATATTTTATTAATTATTTACCGCTCCAACTTATTAAATGAATCTAATGCTTTTCGTTGTCCAAATAAAGTAGCAAACTCTTCTAAACTTAGCCCTGATTTATTACGATGATCTCCATAACTACAATTAGCCTTATATAACTTCCTTGCTATTTTTATTTCACCTTTAAGTAAAGCACCCATGAATGCAGTATTTCCTTTTTTATCTTCAATACAAGCATTAGCGCCTTCTTTAAGCAATAAATCGACGGATGATTCATTTCCATAATAAGCTGCAACCATCAATACGGTATAACTTTGAGGATTACGCTCATTAATAGGAAACCCAGCATAAATAAATTCATTTAGCACTTCATTATTTCCAATCCTAGCAGCATCAAAAAATAATAATATTAACTGTTCAGAGTCTTTTTTATGATGATCTAAGGCCATTGCTAAATTTGATGTTGCTAATAACATCAGAGAAAACGTAATATAAATTATATTTTTCATTTTCTTCACCTTTGAATAGAGGAAACTTACAAAGGTGTTAATTGGGGGAATTAGTAATACCCTTTGTAAGCTAATGTTATTTAAATACTTTTATTAGTTATTTTCTCCAATGGTATATGGGTAGCTTTAGCTAAACGCATCCCATAGTTTTCATCTGCTAAATAAAAATAACGTACCATTTTTATTTTTATTTCTTCATCATTAACTTTATTTAAGTCACTTGAAAGGTTATGAATAAGATCTTTTTTGTCTTGCTCATTAAGACTTCTATAAAATATACCTGCTTGATAAAAATCGCGTGGATTATTAATCCCCTCCTGTTGAATAACGCCATGAAGTTTTGTTTCAATACTTTTATATTGTGGATCATCCGATAATTTTATCTGATTACTTGGTTCGTAATTAATATTTGAATCTATTTTAGCGTTATTACTAAATCCATCTTGATTATAGTTGTTGACCGGCGCTAATGGACGGTTTATTGGTAACTGAAATTGATTTACACCTACACGATGGAGCTGCGTATCAGCATAAGCAAATAAACGCCCTTGAAGTAATCGGTCTTCAGATGGTTCAATTCCAGAAATTAAATTAGATGGAGCAAATGCAGCTTGCTCTGTTTCCAAAAAGAAATTACTAGGTATACGATTGAGCGTCATCGTCCCTACTTTTTTCTCTGGAATATTAAGCCATGATTTTGTTGCATCTAGTCCATTATAATTAAGTTTATGCATTTGCTCAGGAGATAATACTTTTACATAAAGATCCCATTTGGGGTAGTTACCTGCCTTTATTTCTTTATATAAATCATTGGTTAAATGATTAAAGTCTTTGCCCTGAATCTCAGCAACTTCATTCGGTCTAAGACTTTTTACACCTTGTTGGCTTTTCCACTGAAATTTAACATAATTGACATCGCCTTTGTTATTAATCCATTTATATGCATGAACACCAAATCCATCCATCATTCGATAACTAGCAGGAGTTCCTAAATTACTATAAACCCATGTAAGCATATTTGTAGCACTAGGTTCTAAACTAAAGAAATCAAAAAAACGATTAGGATCTTGTATATTAGTAATAGGAGATGGTTTTAAAGAGTGCACCATATCAGGAAACTTAATCGAATCACGAATAAAAAACACAGGTAAATTATTACCAACTAAATCCCAATTTCCCTGCTCGGTATAAAATTTTGTGGCAAAACCTCTAGGATCTCGCAATGTTTCAGGCGAGCCTTTAGAATGAATTACGGTTGAAAATCTAACAAAAACAGGCGTTATCTTACCTTTTTCTGCAAATGGCGCGGATAACGTTAAATCTGAAAAATCAGACTCTGCAACAAATTCTCCATGCGCTCCAGTACCGCGAGCGTGAACTACACGCTCTGGGATACGCTCTCTTGCAAAACGCTGAAGTTTTTGAATAAGCTGAACATCCTGAAGAAGTACCGGCCCATTTGCTCCTGCTGTTATTGAATTTTGATTATCACCAACTGGTGAGCCATTATCTCTTGTTATTGTTTGGGCTTGTAAAGACGCACTCGCTAACACAGTTGTTATTAATAATATATTATTCGACGATCGCATAATTATTTTCCTTATACATTCATTCCAGTTGCACACATACCCATATCTAACGAATTTTTACTTCGAGGCAAAACTATCTAGACATAGCAAGAATGTATAACTGTTAATAACAATGATACTAATAGGTATTAACAATGAAATTTTTACAAAAAAAACAATGCTACAAATCATTTTTTACAAGCAGAATGCAGTAATCGAATAAATATTTCAGGAGAAACTTATGCCACAAATGTAAAATATGACAAATCATTCAACTATCATTATTTATTATACTTTTCAGCAACCAACTCTCTATTGATACTTTAATAAAGAACATATAAGTAGAATTTTTACTTGGCTTTGTAGTAGCTAGACATTGTTTTAACTGCTTTTGTTGTGAGAATGCCGTATCGATCAATTCTTTACCTTGTTAAGGCTTATTAATTACCGTCGCAAATAACTTAATAGAATCCAACATTTCAAACGCTAACCTCACATATAACGCTTAATAAACACTCACCTCACCAACCAAAAATGTAACAATTTGTATCTAAGCGCTTATTGCTATTCATTTTATTTCTTTTATTTCAGCAATGTATTATTCAAGCAAAAATACAAATCGTAACAATAAAATTTTTATATTTCCAAAAAATATACACATAACTTAAATATGCAACTAGTTTAATAATGAATGGAAGGAACCATGATGAAGATTAGATTATTATCAGCAGTAATTGGTATGTCGATGCTACCCCTCTCGCTCGCTATTAGTTCTGAAATGAATAGAACATTATCAACTGAGCAACAATACTTTGTGCAAGAGTACCAATCTAAATATAGTCAAATTAATGATCGCTTAAGAGAATTACAGACATACGCAGAAAACCCTGACAATGTAATTATTATTAACGGTGAGCGTTTTATTGAACTAAGTGGTATTAAATATAAATTAAATAATAAAAATAATCCGGAAATTCCATTAAGATCGTGGGACGACACTTCAGCGATACAAACCCTATTCCCATTCTTTACTGATGATTGGGAGCTAAGCCAATATTCTGGCGGTGCAGTATTTGTAAACAAATATTTTGGTAACTATAACTATGGAAATGGTTGCCTGCTTGAGTATTATCCAGATGGAAGTATTCAAAATGGTCAGATTACCGATGTAATAATTGAAACATCTAGCTGCTCAGTTAATTCATTTGATACTAATGTACGCTATTTTGGTAACCCTATAAGATTAACGCCTCAGGATTTTAATCAAGATCGTTTCCATGCTACTGCTGTAGAACGCTATAGAGATCGACTCTACATTACTCGTTCAGTGCAAAATCAAAATAATTATATTGATGTTTATAATATCAAAACGAATGAAATTATAGATAGGATTGAAGGCAGCACAACATCTAGTGGGCAAACGTACAAATATCATCGTTTAAATGAATTATACATTGAAGACAATTACTTATTTGTAGTTTCGTGGGAATCTAACCGTGTTGATGTTTTAGATCTTGATAATAATCATCAACATATCATGCAAATTGGTATCGATAGTTCTACAGGTACTGGCTTATTTAGACCACAATCAGTTGTAGGTAACAATAATTATCTATTTATATCCGATGCCAAAGATAAGATTGCCGTCATAGAAAAAACGCAAGTAACACCAGAAAACTCGAACCACATGGATCGCTTTGCATCGTTGGCATTTGGCACAGGTCAATATAGCCATCGATTGGTACAAATGCATATATTAAATGACTATTTACTTGTTAATACATCTAACAATAATTATGCAATTTACGATACGAGAAAAATTCAACCAGGTATCACACTACAGCCTGAAAAAGTTGTAGCGTTAGCCCCTAACAAAATTGAACGTTCAGGCGAACATTTGATAATAAATATCAATGGCCGGCTAGAGTGGCACAAGATATCGACATTTATCGCTAATAACTTTGAGTTTATTGAGCCTGAAGGAAATATTAAGTCATTAAATGGAGATGAAGTTAATAACTATCAAGATATTCATTTTGATAATAATGAGCTAATAACGATAACTGCTAATAACATTAATATTAACTCGTACATCGTTAATAGCGACATCACTTTTACCGCAGATCAAAGTCTGGAGGTAACTCCAGTACAGTTTAATCAACTCATGCCAAGTGCAATACAGCAAATCTATACTAATAATGACACGTTAGACATTCTTACAAATGCAGAGCTACGATCTGTACGTATAAATAAGTTAATTAACACAAAATTTACTGATAATAGTACAGTTGAAATCACTAACTATACTGCCAAAACAGTCACCAACATTGATATTGAAGCAAAACTAAATGGCATTGATAAGTGGTTTATATTAGGGAATATCGACACACTGCCACCCTTTACACGTATTACACTTCCCCTATCTGCTTTTGGTGAAGTTGGACGCTATAACAGTAGCAATAATGATGGTGTATTTGATCTCACTACCATGATGAGCAGAGATGATAATTTTACTGACTTACTACAGACATCATTTAATTCCAAAACAGATAAATTTGTACAAAAGATCAAAAAAATAAAGCCTCGGTGGAACATACGCACAACGGGTGCGAGTACTGGTAACTGGCTACCAATGAGCGCACTACATGCTCGTGAATACCTCATCATGATGACAAACTTTGCTTACATGGCGTCATCTGAAGAGTATAAATTGTTCTGGTTCAATTTTAGTGAAATGTACGGAAATGGGACAGAGTTCTATGGAAATGCAGGCCCAGTAGAAGGTCCTAATGGCTTCTTCACTCCAAATGACTATGATCACTACTATGATGCAATGCTTAATCGTGATTACTTAAGTCTAGGTGTTGTTCAAAATGTTGGGGGCTTAGGTAGCCCATCTATTACCGGTATTTCTGAAAACAATTTTTATCTTCACTACTATGGTTACTATGGGATCCTAGCTCACGAGTTTGGCCATGGCTTTGATGGTAAACACCTTTATAACGATGGCACCGCTTTCTCTGCTTCATGGTTTGGATTCCAACCTATGATGACTGACTTAGGGATGTACTTGATCCGTAAAGGTGATATGCCTTATCTCGATGTAGATGAAGATCTAAACGGTTTTTACAAAGATGAGAATGCTCGATACCGCCACTTCCCTGCAACAGCGAAGCGTGCTCACCGACCTGATAGTAACTCAAATAAATTTGATAAATGGTTTATGGCCTCTTCAACAATGCCTCAAGGATGGTTTGCTAACACTGACTCCTTTAAATATGAGCAACTAAACAATCATGAGAAAGCTTCAATAGCTAAATTAAATAAAGATGGGCAGCAACTTCCAATTTGCCGATTTACTCAAGAGATAGAAGGATACCAAAAAACGCTATACGGTTATGTTAATGAAATAACACCTGATAGCTATGAATGTACATTAGGAAGTGAAATCAGTTATCGACTAAGTGATGGTACTCATTTCACCCCAGTGTCAACACTAAACCAATTTGATTGGCTATCGCTACATAGTCCCAACTCTTCTGGTCAGTTAGTGGCAAGTGACCAAGGATCGCCATTGTGCACGATCAATTCATCTGGCTTCTATGGCGTTGGCTTTAATGTAAATAATGCCTGTCAACAGATTCCAGAAATATATTGGTCGAACGGCAACAGGTGGTTTTTCTCAAGTGGTCATAGTACCTATCAATATCGCTAATAGCCATTAAACCTGCAATTCCTCCCCCAATAACACTTAATTATTGGGGGATTCCCCATCAACTTAGATATCTGATTCAACTTAGCAGAATCGGAGCTAGATATTATAATTCGTCTTGCTAATAATTCACCTTACACTTTCCTTTGGGATTTATCGTAAAACTTCAGCTAAGTACATATATGGTCTTTTCCGTGAACTTATGTAATTAACTATCTCAATCCTTCCCTCTCATTATTTGACTGAGATGAACACTCAATTTAAATATTATCTAATTATCAAATTCATTCTAATTAATATACTTACCCTATCGAAACAAAATCAAATAAAAAGAGATATCGGATGAATAAAGGAAAAATTAAAACTGCAACTACAGCTATATGTATCGCTATATTACTAGGTAGCTCTGTCCAAGCTAATGAACTTAAGCCAGGAAAATTTGTAAGTACCGATCAATCAGTACATGCAGTAGAAATAAAACAAGCAGCTATGAATTACGCTAAGTTTTGGAATACGGGGAAAGAAGCATATGCTCGTGAAGCTTTATTAGAAAACTTTCAAGATATGACTCCACCCAAAGGCAGAAAAAAAGGTATTGAAGGTGTACTGGAGGCCTCTCAAAATTTCCGAAAAGTCATACCTAATTTACATGTAGAAGTTGAGCATCTTCTTATTAGTGGTGACTTTGCAACAATTAGATACCGTTTTAAAGGTAACTTTAACGGCAGAATGGGAGACGTTATAGGCCAAGGCCAAGTTGTCGATTTTCCAGCGGTTGATATTTATGAAGTACATAATGGAAAAATCATAAGAAATTGGCATTTGGAAGACTATAATACTTTCTTTTCTCAAGTAAAATAATCTCTGCTGCCAGTTCATCTTCAAAATAGAAGAACCTTTAAAAAACCACGCTTTACCCCAGCAACAAAACATGCAATAAATTAATGTGTTATTCATTAACATCTTTAAACAACACCTGTAACCTATTATTTTTCAATAAAATATAGTGACAACCTAATTATTCTGGATTAGGATAATTGCCATTAGTCGGGGGGCTTTAAGCTGAGATCACCATAATGGTGGGACCCGTTGAACCTGAACCAGTTAGCACTGGCGGAGGGAACTAACTATCAACGGTACCATACTGTTAATAGATCCAAGCTGAGTCATAACTGCACACACTTACACCGCAGTTTACACTTTACCGCTTGATACTTGTTCCTGATGCTACGCATGAGGAATTATGTATGTCACTTATCACACTGTCACACCACACTGTTACGCCTATTGTGTTAACTATCGCAGGATCGGATAGTGGCGGCGGCGCTGGCATTCAAGCTGACATTAAAGCCATTTCAGCAACAGGCAGTTATGCTTGCTCGGTGATCACCGCTATTACCGCACAAAATACTCAAGGTGTTAACGGTATATTCGCGATTCCACTTGAGATGGTAGAACAACAGTTAGATGCTGTTTTTACGGATTTAAATGTTCAAGCTGTAAAAATTGGTATGCTCGCTGATAGTGAGATTATTCGGTTAGTTGCGGCTAAAATTCGTCATTATCAACCACAATTTTTAGTTATTGATCCGGTAATGGTTGCCACCAGCGGTGATGTATTATTACAACAACACGCTATAACTACGCTCAAAACTGAATTACTGCCATTAGCTGATATTATTACCCCTAACCTACCAGAAGCCGCTGCATTAACCGGTTTAGAAATCCCACAATCTATGGCTGATATGCAAGCAATGATTAGCGCATTGCGAGACATTAATCTTCATGCCGTGTTACTTAAAGGCGGACATTTAGAACAAAGTAGTGATAGCACTGATTTATTGATTTTAGCTAATAACGTTATCGAGCTAACAACCCCTCGTATTGACACCAACAATACTCATGGCACTGGTTGTACTCTGTCTGCGGCTATCGCCTCCTATTTAGCACAAGGCAATGATCTTACAACAGCAACTACCTTGGCTAAACGCTACATTACCGCAGCCATAACCGCCGCCGATGAACTCAATATTGGTCATGGTCACGGACCTGTTAATCACTTTTTTGCAGGCCATCATCATGTGCGCTGATCTGAACATCACCATAACTAATGGCAGCTTACGTTATTACTCAAATGGCAGCGCGACCGAAAATATCCCTGTAATTAAGGATCTTAATTTAACGATTGCTGCTAACAAATGGACATGCCTAGTGGGTAAAAGTGGTTGTGGAAAAAGCAGCTTAATTAAATTCTTAGCGGGATTATTAAACGAGACAACTGAATGGCAAGGTCAACTGACTATTTCAGATAATCAGCCTTTAACAGGGCGAGTCGCTTATATGGCTCAGCAGGATCTGTTATTGCCTTGGTTAACTGTACTCGAAAATGTATGTCTTAGTAGTAAGTTCGGCCACCATGCTTCGAACTCAAATCTACAACAACGGGCAATAACATTATTAGAGCACGTCGGCTTAGCAGATAAACAGCAGCTATTACCCCAACAGTTATCGGGCGGTATGCGTCAGCGCGTCGCACTTGCTAGAACATTATTGCAAGATCAACCGATTGTATTAATGGACGAGCCATTTTCAGCATTAGATGCTGTAACACGTTATCGCCTCCAAGATCTATTTGTTAAATTACTTAAAAATAAAACCGTTGTGCTTATCACCCACGATCCTCAAGAAGCAATCCGATTGAGTGATCACCTGTATATATTGCAAGGTCAACCCGCTTTTGCCACTGCATTGTCATTACCGCCGACATTACCACCACGGCGCTTTGATGCTGAATCTGCTAGCCACCAGCAACGTATTTTTGACATATTGGCACACGATCATGACTGATATTACTCGTTTAATCACCACCAAAGCAGCCCATAAGCAGTCACGTACAACCCATGACCTTGCCGCACCAATACGGTTACTAATCAGTATTAGTGTGCTACTAGGGCTATGGCAACTTACGGTCGTGGTGTTCAACTTACCCAGTTTTATTTTACCACCACCACTGGATGTGGCGCAGCGATTAGTTACGCGATACGACGTGTTACTTCGTAATACTTGGGTCACAGGGCAAGAGATCATTCTTGGACTCATTTTAGGTTTATCGCTAGGGCTATTTTTTGCCTTGCAAATGTTGTTATTTAAACCTGTTAAACGATGGTTATTACCATTACTAATTGCAAGCCAGGCCATTCCTGTGTTTGCCATCGCGCCAGTATTAATGCTGTGGTTAGGTTATGGCATTGGCTCCAAGGTCGTTATGGCAGCGTTAATTATCTTTTTTCCTGTTACCACTTGCTGCTATGACGGCTTACGTAATACACCAACTGGTTATCTTGAATTATCAACCACGATGGGCGCGACTAAGTGGCAACAGCTTAAATATATTCGCTTCCCTGCTGCCTTACCTGCACTGGCTTCCGGCATTCGAGTCGCAGTGGTTATCGCACCGATTGGTGCAGTCGCAGGTGAATGGGTCGGTGCCAGTCAAGGCTTAGGCTATTTAATGCTTCAAGCTAATGCACGAATGATGATTGATGAAATGTTCGCAGCACTGTTTATTTTGTCTTTGTTATCAATATCGCTGTATTACATCACAGACAGATTATTAAAACGCCTGCTCCCGTGGCAACCATAACGACACATTTAAATATAACTCCTCCCCTCATTTTGATACTTAATATTTAAAGGATTGATTGTGAAACGTATTTTTTTAATGACTACCATAATGTTGATACTATTTGGCCTCTCAATCAGCGCTGAAGCAAGCCCACAACCCCAGAAACTCACCAAGATAAGCCTGATGCTTGATTGGTTTGTAAACCCCAATCATGGGCCGATTATTATTGCTCAAGAACGCGGTTATTTTAAACAGCATGGCATCGAGGTTGATATTCAACAGCCTGCCGATCCGTCATTACCACCGAAATTAGTTGCCGCTAATAAAATCGATCTTGCTGTTTCTTATCAACCCAATTTAACTATTGATGTTGCTGCTGGTTTACCGTTAATTAAAACCGCTACTCTGATTGCAACCCCACTTAATACATTGATGGTATTAAAGAAAAGTGGCATCACTGATTTATCGCAATTGAAAGGAAAAACCATTGGGATTTCAATTGCAGGTAATGAAGATGCGACCATTGGCACTATGCTTGCAGCTCACGGAGTTAAATTAAGCGATGTTAAAATTGTTAATGTCGGTTGGGCACTCTCATCATCATTGGCTTCAGGTAAAGTGGATGCTATCTGGGGGGGACTGCGTAATTTTGAAACCAACCAATTAGCTTTAGAAGGTTATCCAACTATCTCGTTTTTTCCTGAAGAAAACGGTATCCCTAGTTATGATGAATTAATTTTTGTCGCCAATAGCAAACATTATAACCGTCAAGCTATCACGGCTTTTAATGCTGCTATCACCCAAGCAACCACTTATATCATTAATCACCCAGATGCAGCTTGGAAGCAATTCATTCAATACGCCCCTGACACCTTAGATAACACGCTTAACCATAAAGCATGGAATGACACTTTAAGCCGATTTGCTTTGCGCCCTGCGGCCGTTGATTTTAAACGTTACGATGATTACGCCCAATTCTTATTTAACCACCACGTTATAACCAAACTACCTCAAGCCAAAAATTACATTGGCAGCTTCTAAGGAGAGATTATCATGACATACCAAGATTTAATTGATGCTTGCCAACCACAATGGCAGACATATACCCACCATTCATTTGTGATGCAACTTGGTCAAGGTACACTGCCTCACACCTGTTTTATGCATTATTTAAAACAAGATTTTTTGTTCTTAAAACAATATGCACGTGCTTATGCGTTAGCTATTTATAAAGCCCGAACGCTAGCCGATATGCGTCGAGCACTGCCAAGTGTAGCCGCTTTACTTGATCACGAAATTGCACATCATGTTGATTATTGTGGTGCTTGGCACCTCACTGAACAAGATATGGAACAAGAAGCTGAAGATGTCGCTACTGTTGCTTATACACGTTATGTATTAGATGCAGGTATGCAAGGGGATATCGTCGATTTATATGTGGCTCTTGCGCCTTGTGCCATTGGTTATGCTGCAATTGGTAATATGTTAATCAATGATACTCAGACAGTGTTTGATACCAACCCTTATCGTAGCTGGATTGATCTTTATAGCGGTGAGAATTATCAGCAAGGTGTCGCTGCTGCAACGGTATATTTAAATAACCTATTAGCAGAAATCTCCGTTCATAGTCAACGTGGCCAACAATTGATTCAAACTTTTAAAGTAGCAACAGAAATGGAAATTGCATTCTGGCAACAAGGACTCAATGTTGGAGTAGTCGATAGTGAATAACTCATCAAACGCCACTGTTACTGATGTTTCTATTACCAATGATATTATTGCCGCATTGGCCTTAGTGAGAGAACAAAAACCATTAGTGGTCAATATTACTAATTTTGTCGTCATGAATACTACCGCCAACGCTTTGCTCGCCATTGGAGCTTCACCCATTATGGCGCATTCGCAGCAAGAAATGACAGAGATGATGCAAATTACAGGATCACTAGTGATCAATATCGGTACACTAGATAGTGTATGGATTGAAAGAATGTTATTTGCGGTAGAGCAAGCCAACGCGTACAACAAACCGATCATTTTAGATCCGGTCGGATGTGGTGCGAGTCTACTCCGCACTCAAACAGCACGTACCATTGCCGCTAACGCTAATAATTTGATTATTCGCGGTAATGCTTCAGAGATTATTGCTCTTGCTGGCGAAAACAGCCAAACCAAAGGTGTTGATGCTCTCGATAGCAGTGATACGGCATTAACCGCTGCGCACTATTTAGCGACACATTATCAAGCTAATGTGGTTATCTCTGGTGAAGTGGATTACGTTGTTAGCGCCACTCGCGTCATTAGCCTTAAAAACGGTCACCACATGATGCCATATATCACAGGAATGGGATGCTCACTAACCGCACTGACTGGCGCATTTGCTGCTGTCGGTGATAGTACCGGACTAGCTGCTACTGCTATATTAGCAATCGTTGGTGAAATAGCCGCGAAACACTCAGCAGGCCCTGCAACATTACAACTCAATATTCTCGATGGCTTATATCAGCTTAGTGCCGATCAAATACGTCAGCACCTTCGTATCGAAGTGGTATCATCATTATGAGTAATATCCACAACCCTTATTTATTGTATTTAGTCACCGATGATCAACAAAGCATCACGGCTTTAGAACGCGTGGTACGTGAAGCCGTTGCTGGCGGCGTAACTATGGTACAAGTGCGTGAGAAACACGGTGATGTACGCGAATTTATTCAACGCGCTCAAGCAATTAAAACCATTCTTCAGCAAATCTATACAGCAACAGGCCATCATATCCCATTGATCATTAATGATCGGGTTGATGTTGCCCTAGTCGTCAATGCCGATGGCGTTCATCTAGGACAAACGGATATGCCCGTCACCCTAGCACGAAAGTTATTGGGTAACGATAAACTGATCGGACTTTCAATTGAAACCGAGCAACAGCTATTAGATGCAGTCTCACTACCGATTGATTACATCGGGCTCAGTGCTATTTTTGCGACCACTACGAAAAACAATTTGCTGACATATTGGGGAATCGAAGGCTTACAGCACGCAGCAGCAATCAGCCGCTTTCCAATTGTAGCCATTGGCGGAATTAATCACTCTAATTTAACTGCAATAATGGAAGCGGGGGCTGACGGTGTTGCGATTGTGTCGGCAATAAGTCATGCCGAGGATCCTCGTCAAGCAACAAAAGAGATAGCAGCATTACTTAGCCCAAATTTACAATAATAAAAAATGGGCTGAAACTCTCAGCCCATTTTAAATTATCGATTCTGTTTTAGTGTTTACGTCTAAATAAACTTAAACCTAGCAGTGATAGCAAACCAAAGATTCCCCAAGAGCCACCAGAACTATTATGTGGTGGCGTAATATCATCATCAGCCTTGACACCATCACGATGTCTAACATTAACCTCTATCTGTTGCGTCGCATTATCAACAACCGCTTTTTTCGTTATCGAGCGTGCTAATGAAAGCGTAAACGTATAATGACCCGCTTTTAAACCATCAACATTAAACATAATTGTCTGAGCACCATTTTGTTTTAATTCGATGCTAGGTAGAGATATTTCAGGCGTTGGTGAGATTGCTATTGTCGCAATATCCCCTGCTTGTGCCGTTACTGGCAATGTATAAGGTACGGATAAGCGGCTACCATCAAGTAACATTTGCAGTGGCACCTCACCCGCTTGGTTATAACGGTATGCTAACGCCAAAATAGCAGGATCATGATCCGATGAGCGGTAAGCATCAGCACTGTATAATAAATCAACATTGGCGCCTTTATGCTCTTCGTTATAGTCAAATAACGTCGATTCCGCAGCATTGATATGCCAATCCGTTGCATCTAAAACGCGATCTTTAAGCGAAGGACTGACAAGAATATGATCAAGCGAACCAATTTCATCATTGTATGAATAACTATAACCAACGTGTGGTTTACCTTTACTCATCATGTCTACCGCATTGATGTAACCATAACTGTGGCTGATCACCCCACCTTCAGTGCCAAACTGAGGCTGTTCACCAATAAAGGTATCACGCGCAGCTTTAAGTGTTTTTCCTGTTGGATTATCCGTTAATACCAACAATGCATCTTCTTGGCCGTAAGAGTTTAAATCACCAACAATGACGCGATCTCCACCCCATTTTTCCATTTGCTTACCAATTTCGTAAGCCGCTGCTACTCGGAAGTTTTCACAAGAGCCTTGGAAATCTGGATCTTTGACTTTACCTTTGGCTGGATCGAAATTTTGCCATGTTTCCCAACCTTGCCAGTCTTCCCAACATGTAGAACCTTTTGATTTAAGATGATTAACACCAATAGTTAAACGTTTACCAGTATTATTAATAATGAACGAAGCAGCCAACATATCGCGTTGATAGTTTTTGCCGCTTTCACGCACTTTACCTTTACTATCAACTAATGGAACACCATTTTTATCCGCAACCACAGGCGCTTGCTGTGATGGCATCAATATTTGTTTTACTTGTTCAACAGAAACTCGAGCAGGACGGTAAAGCATACCCGAGGTGATCGCATCACCACCAAAGGTATCTAATTCATCAATGATCGTATCGCCGTTAGAATCAACCCCAATAAAGGCATAGCGGTTATCAATATGATCAGCTGTAGTGTGATCTGCTGAGTCTTCACGGTTATATTTTAAATTAACGCTGTTAACTAAACCTGAAATAGCCCCTGCACTACCATAGCCGTTATTTTCAATTTCCATTAACCCAAGAATATCAGCATCTAAACCATGAATAGCCGCGACAATTTTCGCTTGTTGCCGTTCAAATTCAGCTTCCGAGTCAGCGCCTCGATTTGATTGCTGTGGGTTTGCATCACCACCGAATGGTGAATTAAAGTAATTCAATACATTTAAAGTCGCTACACGTACATCAAAACTATGATGTTCAGTTTTATCGTTCACTATTGGTGTAGGCTGACGAGGTTGATGTTTAATAATGTTTTCAGCTGTAATTGTATTTTGAGTAATTAAACGAAAATTATTATATGAGTAGCTTAACACCCCTTCTAAACCAACAATAGCATCGTTAATACGCAGCGGATTATTCAGAGGATCAACGGCAAAGTCAGGATAAAAAGGGATCACACCATCAGCAGCTTTACTATCAGTTTCAACATATAGGCGACGGTCGTTATTGTCTTCAGCCTGCTGTTTCGCTTCCTTACTGCCAGCAACATAGTGTTGATTCGGTTGGAAATTTGGCCGTTCAAATGCCAGAACTAAATTATTACGGTAACCACTATAATCAAAACTGAACGTACGAGAAATTCGCATTGTTTGATCATCTTCTTGCTCTGGAACAATGTCAGTAGGCAAGCGAATCAACATACCTTCATGACGTTCTAGCGTTGCTTGAAAACTATGACCATCTTCAGCAATTTGAACGAGATCGGTTGCCGCAGGCTTTCCAGCATTGGGGTTAACGACTTCCCACAAATCATTGGTTGCGACCACTTTGGTCATACCGTAATCTTCTTCAATAAAACCACGAATACAAATTTCTTGACCAACAAGATCTGCATTTAACGGTTCATTGGTCTCAACAAATATGCCATTCGATGTGGTATCTACACCATCGTCATCAAATAGATAAAAGCCTTTCTCTAATCCAGTAGTCACAGCACTAACTACACCCGTTACCAGATATTCTGCATCACTCTTATATTTACCATCAGCAATAAGTGGCGAACGGTATGAACTCCCCTGAATCTCACCGATACGTTTTTGACTTATTCCCTTAGCATCGCGACAAGGTGTAATAGATGCAGATTTCGTGGCTAATATTTCTATCGCTTTATTATTTGAAGAGCCTTCAACATCTTTAGAAATAGATACATTATTAATACCCGCGTAACTCGATGAACTAATAGCAGCACTCACCGCTAACGCCAATAAAGAGAGTGATTTATTATTCATTATTATAATTCCCTTCAATTAAAAATATAGAGTTGCGTAAGTATCTTGAGCGGCTTTACCAATATTAGCTTCAAAGACTATAAAGGTTGAGACTGTCATCCTAGAACGTTCTTTATCCCACCAATAGTTATTAGTTTGGTCTTTATCTGAAACTAACGCGCCATAAGGATCAACCATTTGTTTGCCGTTAAATACTGTAATAATATCCATATTTTCTTCTTGTTTTATTAAAGAGACAGAATTTAGCTTGCACAGTAATTTAACCAATCAAAAACTCAATATTAAGAGTAAAGTTTTGTGACCTCAATTCCATATAGAGAACAAAACATTAAACAAATAATACTATTTTTATAATTTGGAATTAATGTAGGAGTTATTATTATTTTATGTCGATTTAATACGAGGAAGAAATGAAGATTAATATAGTTAATAACCAAAATGTATTAACTATATTTATTTTAATACGCTAATACAGTTTGATTTATAATTTTCTATTATTTTGTTATAGATGGTGATCGTGGCGGCATAGTTGCTCTTTCAATGCTGCACTCATATGACCCCATTTCAAACTCACGACAAATCCACGGTCTATTTTCGTAAATAGTGCATAGTAACGTATCGCGATCAACAGCAGCACACCAGCCATCGTCAAGACGTAGCATGACTTCACCACCCCATTCGTCAATATCAATGTACTCTTCAGGAACACCCGTATCGGTAATAATCATCACTTCTAAGCGGCAACAACATGCTTGGCAGGTGCTACAGGTCATACTTGGATCAGGTTCGGTGCTTATATTCGTTATATCAATGGTCATATCTATTATCGCCATGTTTTCTTAGACGCATAGTAACTCAAACCCACTCTAAAAACACTGACATCATTGTTATTGCTTATACAAGCACTATCCTATTCATAGTATAAATAGAAATATGATGACAATGTGTAAGCAATCATTCTCCCTTCACTCGTGTATATATAGATTTACGTCCATATACTATAAATCCATGCTATTGTAATCAAATCAATAACAAAAAATTAACCAAAAGGATGGTTATGCACGATATTACAACAATGACAATCACGGTTTTTATGGGGTTCTTTGCCATGATGAACCCTATTGCCAATACCGCCGTTTTTGTAGGAATGACAGGGAGTCAAACTCCTGAACAACGCAAAAAAACCGCATTTAAAGCCCTTACCGCTGCCTTTTTTATTATTGCTACCTTCTGTCTGTTAGGTAAAGGGATCTTTGAATTATTCAGTATTACCTTACCAGCGCTGCGACTTTCAGGTGGCATTTTAGTCTTTTTAGTCGGTTACCACATGTTACAAGGTGATAGCTCAAAAATGCACTCAGAATCTAAAAGCAGCGACGTTAGCGAAGAGAAAGACATCTCTATTTCGCCATTAGCGTTACCTATTTTAGCCGGCCCTGGTACTATCGCGACAGCAATGAACTACTCCGCATCCGGATCATTTCTACATACTATTATCACCATTGTTGCTTTTGCGACCTTGTGTTTAATTACCCTAGTGTGTTTTCTTTATGGCCCAAAGCTGGTTGATAAGGTCGGTGAGGCCGGAATTACAATTACTACCCGCCTAATGGGATTAATTTTAACGGTTATTGGCATGCAGATGTTAATTCAAGGTGTACATGATGCATTCATGCTATTTAACACGACAAGTTTAGCGAAATAATTCGCGATTATTTGCTCCTCGATGACAAGATAACAGCCTTAACCCTTCCTTTTTTAAGGTTGTTATCTTGCATTGGTTACATTTTCACCCTCGACATTTACAAACAAACCTCTGTATAATCCGCACCCTTTACATCTATCTCTGTTTTCGTGCATCTTCTTTTGGCTTTATTGTCAAAAAATCATCGAATAAAACTGCTAGGAATACCTCTTGATATCTACCGCAAACATTACAATGCAATTTGGCGCTGAGCCGTTATTTGAAAACATTTCAGCTAAGTTTGGCAACGGTAACCGTTATGGTCTTATTGGTGCTAATGGTTGCGGCAAATCAACCTTCATGAAAATCCTTAGTGGCACACTAGCCCCAAGCTCTGGCAACGTGTCTATTTCTCCTGGACAACGTTTAGGTACCCTAAGCCAAGACCAGTTTGCGTTTGAGCAATACACGGTTGTTGATGCGGTAATTATGGGTGATGCAGCGTTATGGAAAGTAAAACAAGAACGTGATCGTATTTATGCTCTGCCAGAAATGACAGAAGAAGACGGCATGGCTGTGGCTGAACTAGAAAGCGAATTCGCAGAAATGGATGGCTACAGTGCAGAAAGCCGTGCTGGGCAGTTACTGCTTGATGCTGGTATAGATGAAGAGCTTCACTATGGCTTAATGTCACAAGTAGCACCTGGTTGGAAATTACGTGTGCTATTAGCACAGGCTTTATTCTCTAACCCTGATATTTTGCTACTTGATGAACCAACCAACAACTTGGACATCCACACGATTAACTGGCTTGCTGGTGAGTTAAATCAGCGTAAATGTACCATGATCATTATTTCTCACGACCGTCACTTCTTGAACTCTGTATGTACTCACATGGCAGATATCGATTACGGCGAATTACGTATTTACCCTGGTAACTACGAAAAATTCATTGAGGCATCATCTCTGATTCAAGAACAATTATTATCAGAAAATGCTAAGAAAAGTGCTGAAATTAGTGAGTTACAAGACTTCGTAAACCGCTTTGGCGCTAATGCATCAAAAGCAAAACAAGCAAGTTCTCGCGCGAAAAAAATGGATAAAATCAAACTTGATGAAGTAAAGTCTTCAAGTCGATTAAAACCATCATTAAGTTTCAAGCCAGGTAAAGCGCTTTACCGCCAAGCACTGATTCTAGAAGAACTCGGTCATGGCTTTGATGGGGAAACATTATTTGAAGGCGGCGACTTAATTCTAGATGCTGGCTCTAAATTAGCGATCATCGGTGAAAACGGTGTTGGTAAAACCACCATGTTACGTTGTTTAGTTAATGAACTAAAACAAAACCACGGTGTGATTAAATGGTCTGAAAATGCATCAATCGGTTACTGTCCTCAAGATAGTTCAGCTGACTTTGATAACGATTTAGGTATCTTTGATTGGATTTCACAATGGCGTACTAAAGATCATGATGATCTAGCCGTACGTAGTATCTTAGGCCGTTTATTATTTACAGCTGACGATATCAATAAAAAAGTGAAGAACTGTTCTGGTGGTGAGAAAAACCGTTTAATCTTTGGCAAACTAATGATGCTAAATATTAACGTATTGGTAATGGATGAACCAACTAACCACATGGACATGGAAGCAATTGAAGCGTTAAACAACGCCCTAAAAGTATATGAAGGCACGTTGATTTTTGTAAGCCATGACCGCGAATTCGTATCATCATTAGCTACACGCATTATTGATATTCGTGAAAAGAAAGTGGTTAACTTCCACGGCACATTTGACGAATACATGTCAAACCTAGCCCTTGAAGGTAAAGTTGCTTAATACATGATACAAGTAGCAAGTTATCGCATTTGATATAACTTGCTACTTCACCATCTAAATATCTACCTTAACAGTGTCATTATAATCCAGCGTTATATTGCTAATATTTGCGACATAACCCACCCGGTATGCGCAGCAGTTTTACCTGTAGATGGATGCGGCAAGCCTTCTAACAATTGCTTTCGCATATTATCAATATGATATAACTGAATATTAGTCGGATTTTCAATGATGATTTGTTGCTCTTTATCACCAGAAATAACCTCTATTGGCGCTTCATCAAACACTGAAAAGCGAATTTCACCTTGGCTTCCATAAATCACGACTTTATCTTGCCGTGAATGACCACCAAAATTCCAACTTCCACTTCCAGTCACCCCATTAGTATGTAACCAACACGCACTCACAGCATCTAACGCGGTATATAAATGCTGTTGATTAATACCTATCCCTTTTACGCTTGCAAAATCACCCAACAAATATCCAAATAAGTCTAAACCATGGCTCGCTAAGTCATCAAAATAACCACCAGCTGCAATCGTTTTATCCGTACGCCAGTTATATTGCTGCGAGAGATCCATTGGATTAGCTGGCTTATTCAAATGCCAACTAATATGACGTATATCTCCAATTTCACCATCATCAAGTAGCTGCTTGATATGATTAAAACGCGGTAAAGAACGACGATAATAAGCAACAAATAATGGTAACTGTGCTGCTTCAAATGCAGCAACAATCGCTTGGCAATCTGCATAATTTGGCGCTAATGGCTTCTCGACACAACAAATTTTCCCTGCTTGAGCGACCTTCAAAGCCAACTCTTTATGGCTATCAGGTGGGGTGGCAATATATATTGCGTCAATCATCGGATCATTAATAAGGACATCAGCATCGGCAAATACTGTCTCTATATTGTGTCGCTGAGCATAATCTTGCGCTAGAACTTGGTCACGGCGCATAACAGCCGCTAATGTGAAATTTGATACTTTATGATAAGCAGGTCCGCTCTTAACCTCAGTGACTGCACCACAACCAATCATGCCCCACCGGATCATCTTCGTGTTCATTACTTAATTCCTTTTCATGGTTATTATTGCTCTGTCACTCACTGTAGTCGCTATAGTTTATGCTATAAATTACGTATACTACGAACAAGAATTCCAATTAGATAGTTACTATGACAACCATTACTTTAATTACCAATGTCGGTAATATTGATATTAGCCTTAATAAACAGAAAGCTCCTGTCACTGTACGAAATTTTATTCAATATTGCCGTGATGGTTTTTACAACGATACAATTTTTCATCGTGTTATTGCAGGCTTTATGATTCAAGGCGGTGGTCATAGCAAAGATTTAATTGAAAAGCCAACTCGAGACCCGATTGTAAATGAAGCTAATCGTGGTCTTAAAAACACCATCGGTACGATAGCAATGGCGCGTACAGACGCTCCCCATTCAGCAACGGCACAATTTTTTATTAATCTCGCTGATAATGATTTTCTAGATTACACAGCAACAACAAATAGCGGTTGGGGTTATACCGTCTTCGGCAATGTAACGGCGGGGATGGAGGTTGTAAACCATATCGCCCAAGTTAATACGACAACAACACAAGGCCATGATGATGTGCCGTGTAGTGCAATTATCATCAAACAAGTAACGATTACTGAATAAGCATTCTTTTATTATGTAGGAGCGTTGAATGATAGCCACCACTCCTACTGCAACACTAAATGGTTAATTAACGTGATAACGCTTTCGTTTTAGTAATAATCTCAGCATTCTTCGCTGAAATAGGCATTACTTTTAGCGCATGCACATTACTTCCGCCAGTATTACCAATCGGTACACCATCGATAGCTGTCAATAATGCAGCACCTATGATACGTATTAACTGACCACTGATTTCTTTAATATCACGTTGTTTAATCGCCCAACGCAACATCAAATAATGTACTTTAACATGCCAATAGGTTGATTCCTGACCTAACACATGCGCATTTTCCAAATGTCGAAATGCTGTTATAGGATCATCTTTTTTTTGAGCTCGATATGCACGAATCATTTCTTTTTTAACATAAGGAGCTATGTTTTGGCTAAAATTACTCATTATCCCTCCGAGTTATTATTCATCCTTAAATAATTAACCTACGATAGTTCTATTCGCGTAGCGTTACAGCAGTACCAAACGCTAATAATTCACAAGAACCATCCATAATTGCACTCGTTGTAAATCGAACGCCAACAACAGCGTCTGCACCTAATGCTGAAGCATCTGCTTCTAAGCGTGTCATTGCTTGCGCACGTGCCTCATTAAACATTTCGGTATATCCTTTTAATTCTCCTCCAACAATTCCTTTTAAACTTGCCATAATATCACGGCCAATATGCTTAGATTGCACCACATTACCTGTTACTACACCTAGTATAGCGATAATCTCATGCCCAGGAACCGTTTCTGTTGTTGAAAAAATCATTATATGAAATTCCTCTTAATGATAATTATGAGACACTCAATAAATCAAATACATCTAATTATATATTCCACAATAAAGGAGGTCCCCTCTCAATACAACAAAGGCTGAAAAATATGTGACAGAAACACCTGCTTACATGTAAACTATTGAGTTTACATTTTTTGCCTGATATACTTTTTATACAAATTCAATAGAGTGTAAAAAAATGAAAAAAGGCTTAATTGGACTAGCTCTACTTGCAGGTGGTCTTGTCACATCTCTTCCAGCAACTGCCGGTACGTTTACTTTAGGCCACACTTGGCTACTTGAAATTGGTAACGTTAAAGGAAAGATCCCATTTCCAATTTGTCGTAATGCAAAAGGTTTTAAAATCGAAGCGCAACGTGATCTTAAACTTGATCGTGTAAAAGTACGCTTCCGCAATGGCGAAGAAAAAACCTATAATTATTATCGCGATGTGAAAAAAGATAAAGATACAGGCGCACGTCTATTTGGCTATGAGCGTTGTATTAAGCATATTGAAGTATCAGGAAACTCTGAAGGTACTCGTGCAGGCGTTAAAGTAATCGGTATCGATTAATACGCCTTAGAATTAAAGAGGTATTAATCTAAATAGCGTAATATGAACCTATTTTTTAAGGTCTCGTATTACGCTTTTTTATTACTCCGCAATAATATTACTATCCTACAGATTTAGAATTAATAATAATTTGTGCTATTACATTTGAAATAATGGCTGATATAGCAAGAAATACAAAATAAAATGCTATTATATCTACAGCAGAAACAGTAAAGTTCAATGCCTTTGCTACCCCAAGCACGATTGGAAATAACCAAGAGACAAAAGAAATGGCTCCTACAGCAGCAATTAGCATCATCTCATGTCTCGTTAGAGTCTTTAATAGTGTCGAGCCGACTGATTTTTTTATCTTTGGTATAATTAATTTATGTACAAAATAACCATTAACAGTCAATATTAATACAATGAATAACTTACCCCATATTTTTTGATTCTGTAAATTTTCTGGCGCATAAAAATAATAATGGGCAATAAAAAGCAGTCCAGAAATCCACAATAATGCTAGGCCTGCAAATACAAATTTAGATGCAAATTCAATCAGTTGATATTTATCTTTAGATATTTCATTTTTAAAATACTTTATAATAAAAGCGTCGAGCATCCAAGCACAGCCAAGTCCAATTGCTAACCCAGATAGATGCATAAATTTAATTAAACATTTAAGGTTCAAACTAGAAAATAGATCTTCCATGACACATCCATATAATATATAAATTAATTGGTGTTGTATTAAATAACTATTATTTAATCATCCGTAAAATACCATCATTATCAAAAACAAAAAATAGCATTATTATATAACTAATAACCACTAGTTTTATCTTTATTAATAACATTATATTCATTACTATTTGTTATATTAATAATATATAATAACAACTCATTATTAATATTTTTTAATCCGCTTTAATCGATGACCAACAAGCACTGAAATGAAATTTATATTCTAATACTATTCATTACATAGATAAAAATATCTCGATAATATCCACATAATAAATATTATCGAGCAATTTTTATAAATCACTGCAACTGCAGGTTACAGCTGGAAAGTAAGTCATTTTATTATTGCGAAATAGAACCATGGCCGTATCAATGAAAGAAACAATATTATTACGTTGTTTAGTAAGTGGCTGCTCATAAATCCAACCACTACAGCCATAACCCACTAAGGGTAAAGTTTCACGATCAATAGCTTGATCCTCGGCAATTTCAATAATAAGAGTGGTTGATGTCGATGATAAACACCACGAGTAACCTTGCACTTCCCCGCTGCCACTCACTTTAGAATTAATACTAATAACACCACGATAATACTGGTTATTTATTTCAATCATTCTTTTAGCCTAATATTCTTATAAATAATTTTTAAGACATTTACTCATACACACTATAGTAAAAAACTTAAAATACAAGAAGATAGAAAACTGTAGATTATAAGTATGCACAAATAGCAACTAAAGAATCAGGTTAAGTAATAATTAAACCCTTATTAATGATATTAAATTTTACAAAAATAAAAATAGCGCTATAGTTTGCATACTGCTTGGTTAGCACAATAATACAAACGTCTTATTTGAAAGATAAAGATATAATACTAGTATTATATTTCCTATAAAAAGTAGATATATCACAGGCTATTTGTGAATATTATCTCATTGAAAAGTAATGTTATGTCAAATAATAAACAACAAATCGAATTACAAAAAGAAATGGGTCCTAACTGGTTTGCATCCGTTATGGGTACAGGTATTATCGCCAATGCTGCTGTTGGTCTACCTTTTATAGGTAAAAGCTTAGTTGGATTTTCAACCGTCGTTTGGTTGATTGCTTTTGCTATGCTGATTTTTATGACAATCTTTAAAAGTTATCAGACAATCACTAGACCACACATTATTAGACGCCAATTTAACGATCCCGTTATGTCGCAGTTCTTTGGTGCTCCACCGATGGCGTTTCTAACTGTCGCTGGCGGTACACTTTTACTTGGTCCTCACCTTTTCGGCCAAAGTCTTGCGCTTAACATTGCTTGGCCACTATTTTGGATTGGTACTATAAGCGGTATTATTACAGCAATTATTATTCCTTACCGTTTATTTACTCATAATGAAGTACATGATGATGCGGCATTTGGTGGTTGGTTAATGCCAGTTGTACCTCCTATGGTATCTGCAACAATTGGTTCAATGTTTATATCACATATGTCTCATTCAGCAGCTCAACAAACTCTACTTTACGGCATGTATGCCTGTTTCGGTATCAGTTTAATGGCATCTGTTATTATTATTACGCTGATTTGGAGTCGTCTAGCGCATGCTGGTACATCAGGCAGTGCTCGTGTGCCAACATTGTGGATTGTATTAGGTCCACTAGGCCAATCTATTACTGCTGCGGGTTGTTTAGGTACCGCTGCATTGATCACTGTTAATGAACCTATTGCAAGTGCAATGAATGTGATGGCAATTTTATATGGCGTGCCTATTTGGGGCTTTGCTATGTTGTGGTTCTGTGTGGCAGCATTATTAACTCTACGTGCTATGCGTCGTAAAATGCCATTCGCATTAACGTGGTGGGCATTTACCTTCCCCGTTGGTACATGTGTAACAGGTACAACACAGTTAGCACACCATACTGGTTTACCGGCTTTTCAATGGGCTGCAATTATTCTATTCGCGTTCTTAATTTTAGCGTGGGTTACAGCAGCATTAGGAACATTGAAAGGCTTTAAACAAGGTAAGATCTTCCATAACCCGACATCGGTTATTCATATTAAATCGAAGAAAGGTAACAACTAAATATAGAAATCCCAGTAATCTTTAACTTATAAAGGTTAAAGATTACTGGATTATTAATTCTGTGCTTATTATTAAACTTTTACCGTTTTTTGAGCACGTAGACTTCCAATTACATTCACAAAAGCACCCAAAATAATCATTGCTCCCCCAGCTAATGTCCATACTGAAGGCACTTCACTAAATACTAACCACCCTAGTACAATCGAAAACACGACTTGAATATACGAGTAAGCAGTTGCTTTACTTGCAACTTCTGTTTTCATTGCTTTCGTTAAACCCACTTGCCCAAACTGGGTAAAAATACCCACAAATAACAATAATCCTAATGCTTCTTTAGACGGCATTACAAAATCATTCCCCAGTAATATCACTGATAATGGCAATGCTATCAGCGGAAAATAAAGGATGATCACCGAGCTATCCTCAGTCGTACTTAAACGTTTTACAATAATGTAAGACACTCCACTACCAAATGCGCCTAACAGTGCAATACCAATACTAAATAGCGGTAACTGTTGAACATGATTTAAGGTTAACCCCGGCCCTACCATCAGTACCAAACCAATGATTGAACAAAATATGCAAAGAATGGTGCTTATATGGATTTTTTCTTTAAGGAAAAGTATCGCTAAAATGGCAGTAAAAACAGGATTAAGATATTGTAAAATAGTCGCTTCAGCTAAAGGTAAGGTTGATACGGCGTAGTAAACACAAATTAACGCCAATGACCCAGTAACACCACGAGTTAATAATAGCTTTCGATTATTCCCCCACACACAAATACCTTTACGCTTTACATCAGCATAACTAATCAGTAATGACACAATAGCTCGCGCTGCCACGATTTCAAATACGGGAATACCATAGGTATGCACTAATTTCACACAACTCGACATCAATGAAAATGCAAGTGCTGACATCAGCATATATCTAACGCCAATGGGTATTTTATTTAAAGAGGAATTAATCATGATAGGCAGTTCATTAACATAAATAATCATTTTATGAAAAAAAACATCAACCTCGCAAGTGTTATATTGTACCGCTATTTATTAAATCCTAATTGTCACCGTCGTCATTACGGCTGAAAAATGAACTGAAAATTAACAATATGAGATTTCCATAGCTGATCTGTTCATTTCTACCAACAAGCCTAGAATCAGTATTAATTTTATAAACTTGATTAACTACTATGAAAAAACTCCCTTTATTAGCTTGTGCAATTGCTAGTTTACTTGGCACTCAAGCTGCAAATGCATGTACAACTTTACTTGTTGGTAACCAAGCCTCAACTAATGGTGCCTACTACATGGCACGTAACGAAGATTATAAGGCCGTATGGGCTAAACACTTCGTACTCCACCCTCGTACCATTAATGAAAAGGGTGAGTTCCACTCAAACACTGACCGTTTTACCTATCCTTATCCTAAAGTGTCGCTGGCTTATACCTCGATGCAAGACTGGGATACCCATGATCAAACAATGGGCGAAGTTGGTTTAAACTCAGCGGGCGTTGGCATTACCTCAACAGAAAGTTTAACCAATCGTAAAGCTGCACTTACTGTTGATCCTTATATCCAAAATGGCATTAATGAAGATTCAATAGAAAACGTGATTTTACCTCGTATTCACAGTGCTAGAGAAGGTGTTGAGTTACTAGGTAAAATCATTGAAGAGCGTGGCGCATCGCAAGGCTTTGGAGTTGGATTTATTGACAAAACAGGTATTTGGTATTTAGAAACCGGCAGTGGTCACCAATGGATGGCACGTAAAATCCCTAATGATGCCTATTTTATCTCAGGTAATCAGGCTCGTTTAGAAGAATACCTACCTCACAATAAGGATTATTTAGCATCGCCTAATTTAGTTTCTTTTGCAGAGCAACATGGTTTATATGTTGCAAAAACCAATAAACCATTTAATTTCCACGATGCTTATGGCACCACTGGCGGCCAAGAAAATATCACTTACAACTACCCTCGAGTTTGGATTGCACAGCATATTCTTAACCCTGGGCTTAAAACACAAGTTGATCGTGACCAACAAAATTACCCTGTGTTTTTAACCCCAACACATAAGATCTCTCTTCAAAAAGTTGAAGCTATTATGCGTAACCATTACCAAGGTACAGCTATGGATCCGTACGCCAATAAGGATCCCCTTGGTCACTACCGTCCAATCTCAGTATTCCGTTGCGCTGAATCACATATTATTGAAGTACGCCCAAACCTACCTATTGCTATTGGTGAAACAGAATACATCAATCTTGGGATGACTGCGCTTGGGGTTTATATTCCATTCTATCAAGGTACAACTAAAATTCCGTACGGTTATGATATTGGTACCGATGTTGCCAGCAACGGCTCTATTTTCTGGGATATGCGTAAACTGCAGACATTAGGTATGGCTAATTGGAAACAAAATGAACCCATTATTCGTGCTGCCTATGATAAATATGAAGCCGATACAGCTATTGCTCAGAAAAAAATGGAACAAAAATACTTAGCTATTTATAAACAACATCCAAAAGAAGCGACTGCTTTAATTAATAAATTCGAGAAAACAGCAACAGATAATGCGCTTAAAGTCACTAACGAAATATTCACTACACTGACTCAAAAAGCAGATATGGCATCGCATTTCGCTGGCGCTTAAGTACTTAGTCAACACTGATACTCAATGCCGCCATTAAAAGCGCTAACCTAAAAAGTTAGCGCTTTTTTATGATCCTCAGTTTTCAGTGTGTCATGTCAGTAAACTCAAACAAATGATATCTCTACGAACGGTTTACGTTATAATCGCCGTCCAGCTCAACAATAAATAGCGTGATATGTACCAACTTACGTTTTCATTTGAAGAATTTCTTGCCGAGTTTTGGCAAAAGAAACCAACCATCATTAAAGGTGGTTTTAAAAATTTTGTCGATCCCATTACACCTGATGAACTAGCAGGATTAGCAATGGAAGAAGAGGTTGATTCGCGCTATATCGCTAAATTAGCCGATACTTGGGATGTTCGTCATGGACCACTGACATTTGATGACACCCCTGAAGATAATTGGTCATTTATTGTTCAAGCCGCTAACCATTGGCATGAAGGTGCAGCACAATTAATTACACCATTTCGTCAATTACCCGGATGGTTACTTGACGATTTAATGATCAGTTACTCTACTCCTGGCGGCGGTGTTGGGCCACATATTGATCAGTATGATGTATTTATTACGCAAGGTTCAGGCAAACGTCATTGGCGCGTAGGACCGAAGAAAGATGATTATGAAGAAGAATTCCGTCATCCAGCACTACGCCAAATCAAAGGCTTTGACCCTATTATTGATGATATTCTAGAGCCCGGTGATATTTTATATATTCCACCAGGCTTTCCTCATGATGGTTACGCAATTGAAACCTCAATGAGTTTCTCTGTCGGGTTTCGATCACCTAAAAAACAAGAATTATTAAGTAGTTTTGCCGATTTTGTGATTGCTAATGATATTGGTGATGTGCACTATCATAATCCTATGCTTCCAGCCCGCGCTAACAACGGTGCCATTTTACCTGCAGAAGCAAAAGATCTTGAAAATATGATGCGTAGTTTGCTTGATCACCCACAACTATTAAAACAATGGATGGGTGAGCATTTAACTCAGAATCGTCATGAACTAGATATAATGGCTTCTGAACCGCCATGGCAAAATAATGAGACTTATCAGTTCTTAGAAGATGGCGAAGCATTTAAGCGTATCGGTGGTTTACGTGCATTTTACCATCCAGATCAGGCACACATTCTATACATCAACGGTGATCAATATCAATTACCGCCAGAATGTGCTGATGCCGCTAAATTATTGTGTGATGAAGAACAAGTAACCTATGCTCAATTGGGTGAACAACTTGATCATCCAGCATTTTTAGCCATGCTAACCCAATTAATTAACCTTGGTTATTGGTACCCTGTCGAATAAGCACTCAACAATAAGAGAGGCCATTGCCTCTCTTATTTTTCTTTAGCCCGTCGCTGATGCTCGACACAAATCAGTGTTATATCGTCAGATGTTAATGGTAATTGAGTTAACCCACACACATAGCCATTATTGACATGAAGATGGTGCTGACAAGTAGAACACACCCCAAAAGAACGATATTGATGTTGTTTTTGCATTGATGCTAATAATAAGATTAATTGTTGCTGTAATAATTCAGGATCAAATTCCGAGTTTTCCCCCTCTAAACCCGAACAGGCAGATAACAACTTCGCAGACGGAAAATAATCATCCAATAATTGACGCCCTTTTGCGGTCATTATTAGATGCATTACACGTTTATCAGTACAATCAGCAACTTTCTCAATATATCCCTTTGTTTCTAAAACTTTAATTGTCTGAGATACCGTACCTTTCGTTAAGCCTAAAAACTCAGTGACAGCTTTGGGCGTATTAGAAAAACGGTTACAAATTGACAAATAATACAAAGCATCAAACTGAACTGGCTGCAAACCATGTTCAATAAGCCCCGTTCGCATTTCTACTCTGATCAAGTTACCGATACGATCAAGTAACTGTTGAATAATAATTATGTCCATAAGTTAATAGTATCGACTCAAAACAATATTGACAACTGTCTTGTTATGTTCTTATATAAATATAGTATTGAGTCGATACCATAATAATATGAACATCACTCAATTCACACAACGGAGGATGTCATGAACACTTCAACCAACCATAAAACGATGCTGGCCATCATGGTCACTGCAGTATTCACTTTTTCAGGTTCCGTTTCTGCCCATTCAATCCACACCGGTGGTATTCAAACCCAAACCAATAGTCAGGCACTTGCACCCTTTGACATTATTCATACTAAAGTCACCACTCAAGGTAATGTGGCTACTTTTCATATTGCAGTCTCAGGCAATGCAGGAGAAATTACCCCAACGCCTATTGGTAAATTAGCGGGAAGTGATGTTTTCTCATATGTATGGCCATTAACATTAAATAGCCATGCGGTAGGTTTTGAAAAAGATGCTGGTATCTTAGCGTTAGCTATCACCTCTCATCCCGATTTTGATGACACACCACTTTATGATGAGAATGGCGATGGTAACAAAGCTAACGACGGTAATATATGGCATAGCCACTGGGTTGTTTTAGCACCCAATGAAAAATGTGGTCCTAATGCCCTCGGTGTCGTTGATATTCCAAAAGGTGAAAAACCAATGCTACCTAAAACATGGCCAGGATTACCGCTATTAATTGACAGTCCTAATTACCAACCTGAGTTCCGAGGTCATGATCTTAACGTTAAAGTAAGATTTAACAATATTGAATCTCTTAAAAGCGCTAACTTTGATGGTGTAACTGCAGGATTAAGGATCAATACAAGTGCACATTCACCGCTATTATGTGTGAAAAATGTCTTTGATGTTGCTTCTGGTGATTTGAGCCTACCCGGAAAAACGAATCACTAACCATTATCTGTGACATATCTTATCAATAAAGAAATCAACCTTACCTCTCTAACAATTCGAGTAAGGTTGATATCAAGATTATGACGAGCTATAAGTCGCTTGACTACGTTGCCACCAAAATACTATTTTATGGTAAACAACCACCAATATTTGAGTGATCATCACCAATATAAATGGAATAGCGCCTACAATTGCTACCTGCTTATTAAGATCAACATTATTAATTATTGCTAACGCTATTCCCATCGTCACAACAATAATTGACCAACAAATCTTACTGCTAGTTCGAGTATCATCCATTAACATACACGCAGAATAAATTGCAGAGTCTGAACTCGATATTACAAACGTCAGTAGCAATAGTAATGCTGCTGTCGACAATACGTCACTCATTGGTAACTGAGCAAAAAAAGTAAACAACCCCTTGGTATAATCTTGATTTACAGCTTGCACGACTTCAGTAAGATAGCTACTTTCAAACACCGCACCAGCAAAACCAGAGAACCACATAATGGATGCTAATGTTGGTATAAAAATAGTACAAATTAAGAACTGTCTCACCGTACGCCCACGGCTAATTCGAGCAATAAATGGCCCGACAAATGGCGCCCAAGAGATCCACCAAATTAAATAAATAACAGTCCAGCCTTGGCTCCACTTTTCGCCCCCCTCAATAGCAGCCAACGAAACTTGTGGCAATAAAACAATATAGGCAGTTATTGAACTCATCATTCGCCCTGCGACGGCAAAAATATCAACATTAACCAATACAAAACCAAAAATTGCCACCATAAGCCACATATTAAAACAACTAAGTCGCTTAATACCTTTTTTAAGCCCTAGCGCACTTGAGACCATGAACAACGTACCGACAACTACCGTCAATACTACGCGCATAGCTGTCAAATCTTGTTCGATACCCGTAACACTTCGAATTCCTTGTTCAACCAAAGCCATCGTATTTGCTAGAACACCAGCAATGCCAAACAAAATAGCTAAAACCGCAATTAAATCGACAATAGCTAACCATTTAGGCCGTTCAGATTTGGATAATGATGCACTGATCCTCATTGGTCTTTTATTGATATATACCTGCCACCCAATAAGAAGACCAGCCAAGGCATACAAGCCCCAAGCATGGATCCCCCAATGAAAATAAGTAAGCCCTAAAGCTGCATCTTTAGGATCTCCGTCATACGTTATTGGAGGCATATTTGAAAAATGGTAGATAGGTTCTGCCACTCCCCAAAACACTAATCCTGAGCCCATTCCTGTAGTAAACAGCATCACTAACCATGTCACGATACCAAATTCTGGCGCTTCATCACCGAGTGTCGTTTTACCTAAAGGTGATATACAAAGTGCAAAACAAATTACCAACACCACTGTTGAAAACAAAATCACATAATCATCCATTTCAGTGATTACAGCTTCTGTTACTGAGGCTAATTGATAAACGCTAAATTGCGGAAAAAAAATAAAGAGCACAGCAATAAATGCTGCAATAAAAATGAATAAACGAGGTTGGAAGTTTACATCCATGTAGGTTACCAATAATCATCAAAATATTAACAATAAAGTTACTTTGTCAAATCGTACCAACCCTGTCCATAACACTATTGAAACAATTTTCATATTAGGGATCTTTGTCACTTTTCAGAAGGGAGCCGTAAGTCTTATATAGATAAAGATTCATTTATAACAGAGGGTTAAACATAGTTCACAATTGAGCTGAGCCACAATCATCATCACTAATTAGTATTTATCTAAACATATTTATATGAAACGATCATTTATATCTGCCGTTGGTAATAAACATTGGCTATGTTTCCCAAACAGCGCATATCTATTTTTAGCTATTTTTTTATAAATAAAATCACGAATAAATACTGGAATATATTTCAATAAACTAAAGTAACGCCACTTTCCACCCAAAAGCTCACTAATAGCAAAAATAGCATTACTACGTTCAAAAACGATACCATTTGAGATTAAAACTACAGTTTCATTTTTAAGCGCATCGATCTGATATCGTTGCTGCAAATAGACGCCTGTAGCAGATTGAGCCGAACAAAATGAAAATAGCCGCTGCGGGTCTCTTTTTATAATAAATAACACTGAGCTTTCACATAAATGACAAATACCATCAAAAATAACGATATTTGGGGCGACTTGGCTGTTATCGTTAATATCCACAATAGATTCTCTATTCAGCTTACCTCAAACAATAACAACAGATTAATCATGAAATAGATATCTTTAACTTAAAAAAAAGAGCTAACACAATGGTTAACTCTTATTTAGGTGAAATAGATAATAACGTAAATTATAACCGTGCTAATTCAGCTTTACGGTTTTTATTTACCACACAAAAATTACCACGACGGGTGCGACACTTTGAGCATCGTTCACATTCAACGTCAGCTTTATAACCCTCTAACCAACGCTTAATTAGTTTTGGCTCAGACAGTAATGGTCGTGAAAGTGCAAAAAATTCGATGCCCGTATTATTCGCCATTGCTTCAATAGCATCGAATTCACTTAAACCGCCAACCGTAATAACGGGTACATCAACATCTTGACTGATCACATCACCATATTGATGGAAGTAACCTTCAGGCTCAATGGTATAGCCATCGTAAGACTCACCAACCATAGTGTCAGCTTTACCATGGACATTCCCTGAAATAATAATTGCATCAACACCAACAGCTTCTAGTTTTTTACAAATTAGGCGAGTATCAGCAAACGTTAACCCACCATCAAAAAATTCAGATGCGGTTAGTTTAACTAAAATAGGATAATCATCACCGACTAAGGTTCTAATTTTAGAGTAAATTTCTAATAAGAACCGCATACGGTTTTCAAGGCTACCACCATATTGGTCATCACGTTGATTATAATATGGGCTTAAAAATTGGTTAATTAAATAAGTATGTGCGGCATGAATTTCAACCCCATCAAAACCCGCATCTTGTGCACGTTTAGTGGCTAATGCAAAGGCTTCAACAATATAATCAATATCAGCTTGAGTCATCGCCTGACCCAACGTTTGCGTACCTTTTTCACACACAGCACTGGGTGCAAAAATCACGCGCTCGCCAACATTATAGGTTGTTTTAGTACCACCATAAGCAAGTTGCATAACAATTTTAGCGTCGTATTGGTGAACAAGATCGGTTAACTTTTGATATTCTGCGATAAAAGAATCGTTATACATGCCCATCATACCGGCATTAGGCTTTTCTTCTTCGACAATATTTGCATAACCCGTTACGATCAGCCCGACTTCCCCTTGCGCAAGTTCTTCATAAATAGCATAAAGTTTATCGGTCATATGGCCATCTTCTGTTGCCATATTTTCCCATGTTGCACTACGAACAAAGCGGTTTTTTAATGCCATGTTACCAATACGGGTTTCTGTAAACAAAGTACTCAAATCAAATCCTCTTAAA
This sequence comes from Photobacterium kishitanii, assembly GCF_003026355.1. Lineage (GTDB taxonomy): Bacteria > Pseudomonadota > Gammaproteobacteria > Enterobacterales > Vibrionaceae > Photobacterium > Photobacterium kishitanii. The sequence goes on from NZ_PYON01000012.1 coordinate 110,832, forward strand.
TATCGTTTCTTCTTAATTCACCAGCACCCAAAAAAGCCAAAAAGAACAGCACCTTAATACTGTTCTTTTTATAATAAGCGCTAAGCTGAAATGAATAATACCGCTAATATACCTAAAAATCCTTAATCTGGATTAAGATAATGTCACTTATATCAACTATATTCTTAAGAGCAATTTACCGAATTACAGCATCACATCAGCCATTACAAAATGCTAACACCTTCCGTTTCAAGCACGCTATTTGCACCAGCGCGATCAATGATTTTAACTAAAACAGATTGAATTGTTTCATCTTCTCGAACATCATTCTCACTGGCAAACTTTTGCTCTTGAGGCTCAGCGCCCTCTTCAAGGGTAAATGTGACCACAACTTCAGTTGCAATATCAGCAGTCTTACCAAAATAAGCCAAAGATAGCTGAGGATAACCTTTAAAACCCTTCTTAACTTGCTTTGCTATGCGTTTTTTCGCTTTATCTACATTCATAATTAACTCTTACTGGTTATTAAATAAAATCGAATAGTACCGAATCATAATACGTTGATTACATCAGTGATAATACCTAAATTAAGCGCTAAAGCATGGAAAACCAATAAGGTGGTGACCGTTTAGTCCATTTGGCAAACGCTGATTTATCACCTCTATAAAAATTTCGGTAAGCCGCTATCGCATCACCTTCAACTTTGAAATCATCTGGCATTGCTTGAACAAAAGGAGTAAGCCCGATTGCATCATATGAGAATGCTGAAATATCACTAAGAACGACAATCGATTTATGATCATCTGGCTTATCGTAACGAAATTTGTACTCTTTATTTAATGCTAAGGTTAATGCTTTTAGCCATAAAAAATTATCGTATGATTGCTCAACCCACAGTACACAAGGGTGATTAATGTGGGTCGATTTATAAGGCGTCGTAAATCCCTTTTTATTAAGAGCAGTACATAAAAGTTGCACACTCTCTAAAATCATTTTAACCACATGTTGATCACAGTGGTATTGCGCACACTTTTCAATATCATCATCTAAAATAAAAATATTCATCGAATAGTCCCTTATTTGATGTACTTCTAGTTTAGAAGAAAATATGAATGTTATAATAATATTTCTATATATTGTCGTTGATAATGCGCTAATAACTGTTGTACGCCATTTACAGTAATATCCAATGTCGCTGTATTGGTAAACGGATGACATTGTAATGATGAATAATTAAATATTGTATTATCAATAACTAACTCAACCTCATTATTCTTATCTTTGATTATATCTAAAATAGATACAGCCCCAGGTGTAATACCTAGATATTTTTCTAACCGACGCGGAGAAGCAAAACTTAAACTTGTTACGCCTAGACGTTGACTGAGCGACTTTAGATCAATACTTTTATCAGCAATTACAACAACTAAGAAATGTCGACTACCTTTTCTATCCTTAATAAATAGATTTTTAGTGGCCACACCCTCAATATTCAACCCTAAAAGATGTGCTTGTTCACAGTTAAATACTGCTGGGTGATCATATTTTTTATAATCAATAGATAATTCATCAAGTATGTTATATATATTCATCATTCAGCCTTTATTAAATTTAATAATAACACTAATAAATAAGCTATATTTATTTTCTGATTTATATTATTTAAATTTAATCAAAATTGATAATAATATTGAGTATTTGTTTAAAAAATAGAAGACTGATCATATTAAGGCAGGAAGTGAACACATAGAGCCTAAACATGCTAGGCTCTATGTTATGCGAATAGTTAATATAATAACGAGAAAACGTAACTACCGCACCCACTAAACAAAAGCATAACCTTGCTTAGTGCCTATAAGGCATGTTTTACTTATAAAAAGCTTCAACAGTACCTTTTAATGTAATAAGTAGCGGATTACCGCGACGATCTAATGCTTTAGGTGATGGTACTTTTACCCAACCTTCACTAATGCAGTATTCCTCAACATCAAAACGCTCTTTGCCGTTAAGTAGAATGCCGATCTCATATTCAAAAGCAGCTTCTAGGTAATGTGGGCTACGAGGATTACCAGATAGGTGATCAGGTAAAGTCGGGCGTGATGTAGTATCGTTCATGTTGATGCCTGTCGAAAATCAAAAGTGCGCTATTGTAGACAATCTAAGACTAACGCTCAAGAGTTGTATCAGTAGAAGCAAAAACTAACCACCAAACGCTTGTAATGCTAACATCGCAGCATCAGCTTTGCGCGTCTGAACAAAAATATGATCATGATAATACGCAGCGACAACATTCGCGCTAATATTATGCTCAGCTAACTTAGCCGACACAGCAGCGGTAAGCCCAACCGCTTCTAGACTTGAATGGACCGTTAATGTGATTTGACGAAAAGAGCCACTAAACGCTAATTGTGCATCTTCCGCGACATTTTTTTCAAGGACCAACGTCAACCCTTCTGCTTCTATAAAAGTGGCTTTAGGCTGTAAATCAACATAATCTTTTAGATCACCCGCAACCGTGCAAAAAACAAACTCTTGCTCTAATAATACCGGCTTCATTGACGCTAATAATTCACTTAACTCTGTAATACCTGACATAGCAAATCTCACTCCATGATGCTTAAATATAAATAACCAATAACTGGTTAATATATAATTGAATTGTTATCTTACATACTTATAGGGTAATTGATTTGGCTTCAAGAGTTTTTATTACGCGGCAATGATCCTGACGACTACACGAATATCACGCGTTACCACGCTACCTGCCTTTATCACACAATTATCGCCAATAGTTACACTGGGTAATATCGGAACATTACCTTCTCTCCCAACCTCATTAACCATAGTAGTATTCGCGTCATTTATGCATGAAGTTAAGTTGGATCTGCCAGATCAGACATGCATACAATTGGCTGTTAATTGTTCAATATTTATATCATCCAGCTGTTGATAGACATTGATTGCCTGCTTCGCTTCTTTCTTAGGCGTTTTCTGAGTAGATTTTAAAAAGGCGTGAATAATAACGATATCACTGTCTTTTGTTTTAATGAACAATACCCTTGCTGATTCTTTGCCATTATCGACTCTTAACTTATAAATTAACCCTTTATATTTCCATATTTTAGGGTTGAGTAATTTTAAACTTTTACAATGATAAATATCATTATGAGTTTGATACGATTGAAATTTATGTTCAATATTCAGTTGTAATTTTTGTGAAATACCATCAAAAAAATCATAAAGCGCTATTGTTCTATTTTCTTTTTGTACTCTATAAATGTTCATTTTTATCATTATATTAACGCAATATTTTTAACATTTGGCTCCTCAAATAATGAAAAGCCAAATAGTTATTTTATTATTCAGGAAGCACCCAATCTGGACGCGGAAAATGGCAGGTATAGCCATTCGGTTGATGCTCTAAATAATCTTGATGTTCAGGCTCTGCTTGCCAAAAATCACTCGCAGGCACAACTTCTGTCACTATCGGGCCAGGCCAAATACTTGAAGCATCCATTCGTTTAATAAAATCTTCGGCAATGATTTTTTGCTCATTTGAGGTATAGAAAATAGCAGAGCGGTATGACGAACCAATATCATTCCCTTGGCGATTAGGGGTTGAAGGATTATGGATTTGAAAAAAGTACGTCAGGATTTGAGTAAAGCTCGTTTGCGTATTATCAAAGGTGATTTCAATCGCTTCAGCATGGCTACCATGATTGCGATAGGTTGCATTATCAACATCCCCACCAGTATAGCCAACCCGTGTTGAAACCACACCGTGTTGTCGACGAATAAGATCTTGCATACCCCAAAAACACCCACCCGCTAGAATTGCTTTTTCGAGACTCATATCACCACTCCTATCGTCACATTGCGTGAACTTATGACTTTTAATACAACCACAAGTTAATATTTATCGCAATGAGAACTTGAAAATACCACTCACCAATTAGCGCTAACCATACAAGTTAATATCATCAATAATTTAATGACTATTGAGGGATCAGATGAGTTAGCCGAATAGCAACTCATTGTTAAACAGTTTATTGAACACAAACGCTACGCGGCAGAGTAAATAAACCATTAAGCTACCGTTAATATTCCTTATAATGGAGTATTAACGATGAACAACAACAACGTTCAAATTAGCTAGTTTGATCATTCAATGCCAGTTTAATACGTTGCTTCGTACGGTAGTTTGGAATCGAAATAAATTGATTCTGAATCGGTTGAGCTCGTGAATTATCGTAACCGTAAATATCATGACGCATCTCTAACTGACCACTGGGTGTTACCCAAGCCGTTAAGTAAGCCACATCAAGATTAACACGCATATTCAAGCCAATCTCACGGTGCTTGTTGGTATTAATCATATCGTCAACCGAAGGCAAGTTCGGCATATTTTGATAAGACAAAATCATTGTTGCCAACTGACGTGGTTTTTGAACACGCATACAACCAGAACTAAAATCTCGGTGATAATGTTTAAACAATGGATACTCTGATTGCGCTTCATCGTGCAAATACACAGAGAACGAGTCAGGCATTAAGAACGCTACACGCCCTAAAGCGTTTTCAGGACCTGTATCTTGGCGAAATTCGTGTGTAAATGTCTGCGGATCCACCGTTGCCCAATCAATTGATTCTGGCGGCACAACAGAGCGATCTGTCCAGCTGTTAATGACATCAATACGGCTATTCTTTAAAAAATTAGGATTGGCTTTGGCCGCTGGAATAATGTTCTTAACTTTAATTGTTTCAGGTACATACCAATAAGGGTTAATCACAACCGTATTGATGTATGACTGGAATAAATTGGTTGGGCGTTTTGGCATCCCATCAATAATTTTCGACTCAAATACGGGCTTTTTATTATCATATAACGTCATTTTGAAATCAGGAATGTTGACAATAATTTGTGGGCCATTTCCCTGCAATTGTGAAAAACGCTCACGTTGTAAGTTCAATGCCGTAATACGTGCCAAACTAGAATAAGGGCGGATTAATTGACTCACAACATCAGGCCCAATAATGCCGTCCATCTTCAAACCATAGTCGCCTTGAAAGGCCTTAATCGCTTGATTCATCACTCCGGTATTGGTAATCGTTGCTTGGGCAGTAATTTGTTGATATTGAGGCTGAGTTAAATAGCCCAAATTCCAAAGCACTGTCGCCACTTTACCACCATAAAGTATGGTATCCCCGAACGGAACAATCTCATCAAAGTGAACGTTACTCGAATCAAGTGGGTTAGCCGGCAAGTTTAATAGGCGGTTAATAACATCCATTGTTGGAACAAACAGCGAAGAAGGAATAAGAGAATGGATCTTTTGAACCGTTAATGGGAAATAACTCTGCGCCATTTTCAATGTCAATGGCGTCAATTTCACTGGCTGTGAATTGTATAATGGTCGAGGATCTAGCATTAATTGATGCACATAATCCACGTAAACCAAATACGTATCCGTTAATAAAAGATCAAATCCACGCTCATCCGGCAATGCCTCTAATTTCTTCAACTCTTTTAGACGCTGCTTCATACCGGGTAGTGTATTGGAATCCGCCAGCGCTTGTAATTGCGGCATAATCGCATTGACAAGCGCTAGATTTAACCAATATGGCATGAAGTTATTTTTGGCATACAGCGTATTCAAAATGCCACCGTTGCACACTTTTACCGTTGAGTTCGAGCACAAAGACGCTGTGCTATTAACCGTAACGCCATCTAATACATGCCAATCCAGATCACTACTCGCCCCATTCTCGGTAGCCAAGGCAGAACCACTGGCCAACAATGCAGATATAGTCATTACCGAACCAATTAATGTACTTATTTTTTTACGATTACATCTCATCCAACGTTCCTTTACTAAAAAACATGCTTTTTAGAATTAAAATCATTCATCAAAAAAATAACAACGACTTAAATAATAACTAATAGACGTAATTTATGTTAAAAAGAGATAGATGGAAAATCTTAATTTCGGAATATTAAATTTTGAGGTGAATTTTTTTCAATTTCTATTAATGAAAAATAAAACAAATATTTAACCTTAAATGAAACCATTTAGTTAAATTTAAAATTTAGTCTTGAAAGTTTTGACGCAATAAAAGTGATGATTTATTTATTTCGTTAAAAACAATGTTTCATTGCAGTGAGAATTAAACGTTATTAAATAAATAGTTAGTGAGTCATAAAAACAAACGTCAATTAGTTGACCTCTGTTTGCTCATTTCCCATTGATAGCTCTTTTTTCTATCCTTGTCCTCTGATAAAAGTACGCTGATTTTGCTGTGATATCTAAGCGGAATGCCCACATAACACGTTTACTACTATGCAGATTAAGCCCAACACCTAACTTGCTTTAATATTACAAAATTGAGCTAATCTTATCTCTTAGCCACTTGTTTGCAGGATTATTATCGTTGCGCTTATGCCACATCATAAAATGTTTAAAAGGCTTTGATGCCAATGGTAGCGGCATAATTTGCAAGTTAAATAGCTTAGCGTACTTCTCAGCTAATAATGCACTCACCATTGCTATAGAGTCACTCTCAGAGACCAACGCCAACATTGATAAGGCTGATGCCGCCTCACATGTTATCTCTTTCGGCATCAGGTTCTCATCGGTGAAGTAATTCATTTCCAGTAAATCTATTCGCCGCTGTTGAACCGAGCATCTAATCTCAGTGTCCAACTGCTCTCGAGTAAGTGTGTTTTGAATTTTTGGATGCCCCTTACGACACACCACAACGACGTCATCATCAATAAATGGTGCATAGGAAAAAGCGGAATTAGATCGTACACCCACATCAATTGCTAGATCGGCTTTCTGTAAGCTGAGTTGGTGCAATAATTCTTCTTCACTATTGGGTGTCATATGTAATTGAATGGTGCAATTACCTAATGTTGTATCGGCTTCAATTTTAGATCTTACTATATGCATAATAATTTCATTAACATAAATAGTAAAAGCTCGATGTGATTGAATATCAAAACCGGCCACATTCCCTAACGCACTCTCTACTTTAATTAAAGCAGGCTCAATCTCGGCAGCTAATTGTATCGCGGCATGAGTCGGGCTAATTCCTCGTCCTTCTCTTACAAAAAGTGGCGTACCTAACTGAGATTGCAACCGTTTCAGTACACCACTGACCCCTGGTTGCGTTAAGCCTAATGACTCTGATGCCAAAGTGATTGAACGAAGTCGATACACTTCTAAGAAAACCACCAATAAATTCAAATCGAGTTTTGACTTCATTTTCCACCAAATACATAACTAAATATGATGTTTAAACTAAATAATACTTTATATATTCTGATATGTCATTGCCATAGACTACACACATCAACAAGGCATTCAGCTTATAAAATGAATTTTAATACTGTTAAACGTGCAAACAGGTGGATTTAGCTTACGTTAAAAACACGTGTCAGAAGGGTATCTAATGTTAATGACTTATAGGAATTAACAATTGCAGAGCAAACAGTCTAGATATCAATAGAGGTAATAAATATGAAAAAATCACTACAAACAATCGTTATGGCTATTATTTTATCAACGTCTTACAGTGTTGCTGCTGCTGATGGTAACTTTACTGGTAATGTATCTTTAAAAGCACCACAAGCTCATGCTACAAATGCTCAACGCTATGTACAAGATGGTATTGCAGGCGACCATAATTCAAGTATTGTCTTTACTCAGAAAACATCACAGTTAACATTCGCAGAAAAATTAGCATCTGCTAGCGCTAAATAAGTAGCAACCTAATATAAATACTTATTAAGATTATGCTTTGAATTAAGAATAATTTACACCGAGATTTATATCAGCACTGTTACTTTAAAGAAGTGCCTTTGAATACCAAGAACACCATAGAAAAAGCCGCAATTTAAGCGGCTTTTTCTTTAATGCAAATCTTCGGTATATATCAGCGGTAATTCATTTTTGATAAATAGAGTCCCCGTGAGTTCATTGCCACCAAGCTGTTCAGATATCACTTCTGAATAGTCACAAGCCTCTTTTTGAGCACATTCAAGAAGATCTGACGTACCTGACAGTATTGAGTATCGCATCATCCCCCCTAACTCTTTGCTACCATGCGCGCCATAGAAGTAATAAGAATCATTAAAGTCTACTTGCATCTTATTTATTGTCTGAATATATGGGGCGTAGTTATGTTTTCCAATAACAATTAATGGCCCATTGTAAAGCGTGTCACCCGTAAATATTATTTTATTACCTTCATCAACAACAAGTACACTATCGTCTGTGTGGCCTTTTACCTGTGTGATTTTAACTACTCGATTTCCCAGATCTATATTCTTACCTAAATCCAGCCATTCGTTAACAATCGCTTTTTCTGGATATGTACCAAACGCTAACTCTTGAGGGGTGAAGATGTATGTTTTATCATCAACCGCTCTTTCTCTGATTTTTTCAATATTAGCAAAAGCAATATGATCAAATTCATCAATACTCGCGTTATGATCAAAATGAAAGTGGGTCAGTAATAACGTTACTGGTTTATCGGTCAATTGATTGACTATATTACTAATTCTTTGCTTACAATGAGAACGATTTTCACCAGAGCCAGTATCAAGCATTAACGCCCTTTGATTACCTATAATTAAATAACTAATATTATACTGGCTGCTTTTAGGTTCTTCTATCATATAGGTGTTATCAGCAATATAACTGACCTTAAACCAATCTCCAGAAGCGGATTGGGCCTTTGATTCGCTAGCCAATAACGATGTTGAAAACGTCATCATGACGATTGACGAGGTTAATGAGTTAATGAGTCTTTTTTTCTTTGCTCTAACCATCTAAATTACTCTAAGTATAATTGAACGAAAAAATAGATTTAATTTTCATGAATTATTATTAGATCCTCTGTTATCATCAATATAGAACCTATATAGAAACAAGATAGATGTATAAGATCGATTGGACGTTAGAACAATTAGAAATATTTGTAGCCGCAGTAGAACAAGGTTCTTTTTCTGCCGCAGGAAGAAAACTTAGTATCGCACAATCTAAAGTAAGTAATTCAGTAGCAGATTTAGAATTAATACTTGGTTTACAACTTTTTAGTAGAGCGAAGAAAACGCCAACACCTACCCCTGAAGGCAATAAATTTTATGATAATGCGAAGTCAATTCTCATAAAATGTGAACGTATCAATACAGATATGATTAACATATCAATGGGGATGGAAAACGCTTTAACTATAGCCATAGAAGATGGATTGCCTTTCGGAAAGATCGATCTCATTTTCAAAGAAATAGCAGCGAAATTTCCGTCGCTATCGTTAACGATAATAAATGCACCTCACAAGGAAATAATTCAAGGAATTATCAATAGAAATATAGAGTTAGCTATAACATTAAGTCCGTCCGTATTCTCTGAATTTATTGAACAACGTCATTTAGATCACGTTCAACAAATACTAATTACATCTAAAAATCATCCAATTGCCCAGTTACACTCTCCCTCTACACGTGATTTAAGTGAGTATAGAGAAATTAAATTAATAACAGATATGGATGAGAATAAATATTCTCCATCTTGCTGGTATTTAACTAACTATTTTAATGTCGCAGGTGTGGTTTCATTAGGGATCGGCTGGGCACTGGTTCCTGAAACTGTTTTTAATTGGACAGTTAATGAGAATGATGGTTTAGTCAGCATTAAAAAAAATAACTATAAAACAACGTTACCTCTCGAAATGAAACTACTTAAACGTGTAGATCACATTGATGGCCCTGTAATGCGTTGGCTATATGAGAAATTTGACGCTGTTTTCGGAGGGAGGGACTTAAACTAATACCAACCACAATGAATCACTGCCATCTATAGATTACAAGTTAACCATTCAGTTAAAAGCATGTCTAAATAGACTTATTATTTTAAAAAATGAGAGCTAGGCTACAAAATCTCACGGCTAATCGTTGTCTAATCCCACCCAATAAAATTAATTGAATAATCAGACGATTGTATAGCTAACGAAGATATATATGAACAATATAACCACAGTACCAGCACAAGTAACAACAACGTTAACAATGCCCTTACTTCTTGCTCAAGTAAACGCTGAACTTAGCCTACATCAACTCGACTTAATCACAATAAAAGGCTCATATTCGCAGTTTTTTGATTATTTTAATTCTAAATTGGCTCCATCAATTAATAGCTGGATTGATGCTGTTAATTGCGATCATGCAGTCCAATCTAATATTAATAGCCATTATGGACATTTAGCTTTTTCACATTACCTGGCACGTCAATATGACCCTCTTCGCTGGTCAGCAGACGTTGCGGTTATGACCCGTGGCTTCATCAATATCACAGATACAAAACTATCGTTTAACTCGATTAATATTCATCATATTTACGATTATCTGGTAACTGAGCTAATTGATATCGATGATATGAAACACCAATTTAGTCATTTACTTATCACTGATAATATTAATTATTTATATCGTAATACACCACCGTGCATACATAGATATGCTGTTGATAATAATGAGCTTATCGAAAAAAACGTTCAGCAAAATATATCAATGTTGTTTAAGTTATATCTAAAAACAATCGCAACCGCGACCCAAGCAATAGTACTCAATAAATAATTACAGCGATGAATCACCACATCATTCCCACAGCACATAGCTTATGAATGATGTGGCTATAACAGCCTTAAAGTAACTGTCTAAGTTTATGTTCCACTAATGGATCGTTTGGAACAAGTTGCTGTGCCATCTCTAACAATTGAATTGCATCTTGCGGATAATCATCTTGATGTTTAATCGCAATATCGATGAGAGGTTGTACATCAATTTGGGCCTGATGCTCTTGCACATGCGCTTCTTTTTCATCGATAAGAATATTATGCGCAGTACTCAATAAACCTAAACGATGATCTGAGTAAGCATTCGCTTTATTAAGACTTTGATAATAATCTTCTTTAAAACGTAATGTCTTAGTCTGCTGACGAAACTGAGCAATATCAATTTTCTGATAGCGGATAAAATCCACAGCGACCTGCTTGTAAAAGCCAAATTTATTAAGGTAAGTAGCATGTGTACCATGCCCCATACCAAATACACGTAAATGAGTCAGTTCGGGATAACGTTTAGCATGTAAACGATCAATATTATTCGTCGGATCATAAATGATATAGCCTTTAGCTTTACCTAAATTGAGATCATGATAATCACCTTCCCAATCAAATTGCTGAGCTAGTGCAGTACTCGATCTATCATCCCACGGAGCAATAGATTTATTCTTAGTGCTTACAGGATGAAATAATAATACTTGATCAAGTTGCAGTAGGTTCGCAAAGGCACCAACGGCAAAACCACCACGGCTTAAACCATAGCCTAATCGATAATTAAAGGGCTCAAGCAGCGTTGTTAGTTGTTCAAGAAAGAATATTAAGTTACGACTACGAAACCAATTACTTTTGCCTAAATGTTGAAAAGAAATAACATTTACTTGTTGTTTTCGAGCTAAATGATAGCCCCATGGTGCGAAATCATCATCAAGATCTTGCTCCTGAACATTTGTACCTGCGGGAGAAAAAGTAAACAATAGCGGTTTATTTACATCAACAAACTCATACTTAACAAATACATCATCAAGTAAGTCCCCTCCAGACATCGGTAGTTGTGCTTGTTGCTGCGAACGCGAGTGCGTTAACCACTCATCTAACCAATACAATAATTTCATTTAGCCCACCTTTAAAAACAACGGCGGAATTGTAACAAAGATAATCACTAAACGAAAATTTAGTTAGAACACTAATTATTAAAACAGCTTAGCTTCAACAATAAAGTGTCGTTACATTATCCCTTCAACCCTCATTACTATTAATAGTCTTAATACAAAAAACTATAATCTAAAACTATACTGTATGAGGTGATTACCTAAATGCTATTCGATTGAAAAGATCAGTCATGTAGGAGGTTATTATGGCTATTTCAACAAGACTAAATGAATATTTACAGCAAAATCATATTGATTATCAAAAGGTTTATCATTACCACACTGAAGATTCCCTTGGTAATGCGGCAACATCCGGTATTCCACCGAAAATGGTCGCTAAAGCAGTTTTACTCTTAGATCATGAAGGCCGTAAAGTTATGGCAGTGTTAGCCGCTGACAAAAAGATAAATTTAGCGGTTCTTAATCATGAATTTAATGCTGAATATCATCTTCTTGATGAAAAAGAAGTTTATCGTCTATTCTCTGATTGTGAAAAAGGCGCAATTCCACCGATTGGTAGCGCATATAATATAGCGGTAATATACGACCAACAACTTGATGACCTAGATAATATTTATATTGAAGCGGGCGATCATCAAACCTTGTTACGATTAGATCATTACGCTTTTACTGAAATAATGAAGAATGCAAAACATATTCACTTTAGTAAAACAGTTTATCATTGATCTTAAATTCATAGCGCAATAAGAATAAATACCAGACAAACCTACCAATATACTTAGGTAACATAAGTATATTGGTCCTAAAACGGTAAATTCGCTATTTATCTGTAATACAACAAAAATACATTGACCTTCCCCATAGTGGAAGCTTTATGTTATTGCTTTCAATACCACATTTCGGAATCATCATGAAAAAATTATCTTTAGCTATTCTTTTATCGACGTTACTTTCTACCACAGCCTTCGCAAGTGACAACGTCATCGACCATAGTAATCATATGCCAACGAAAGCAACAACCAATCTAGAGGCATCAAAAACAATGATGGATGACTCTATGACGGCAATGTCTGGTATGCATTCTTTAAAGTTAACAGGTGATCCAGATTTAGATTTTATCGCTGGTATGCTACCGCACCATGAAGGTGCAATAGTGATGAGTGAATCGATTCTACCAACATTAACAGACCCAGCAGTTCATCAATTAGCCATTGATATTGTTAAATCACAACAACAAGAAGTGATTTATATGAAGAATTGGTTAGCATCACATAAAGAACTACCACAAGATAAACGTGACATAGCTAACTCAGAAGAAATGATGACTAAGTCGATGAAAATAATGCACAACATGATGGAAGTTAAACTAACTGGCAACCCTAATATTGATTTTATGGCGGGTATGCTACCTCACCATGAAGCCGCAGTAGAAATGGCCGAAGTCATCATGCCTTACTTAAAAGATCAATCGACTAAAACCTTTGCTAAAAACATTATCAAAGCGCAACTCAAAGAAATTACGTTCATGAAAATGTGGCTAAAAGAACATGCGCCAGCAGCACAAAAAGTAACTCCAACTAAAGATATGACATCAAGCCACAATCACCATTAGTCATAACTTCCAGCTTTTATACGAAAATCCGACTTACTTTAAGTCGGATTTATCAGTTAATGCTATTTCCCAACAAACAAACCAATTATATGGCGCAATCATCAATAATATAAAAGTAAATCTAATTACTGATGACCATATCATCTACTCTGAAGATAAATTAACACTTAATTAAAGTCGCAATAATGCAGTGCAAGACTCACTGCATTCTACATATGAGTTACAACCCACTTTTCATTTAAATAACAATAATGTTAACGCTTAAATTTATCCGCCCACTGTGGCCATAACGCCGCTAAATCCATATGTTGTTCAATAGTATCAGCTATACGATCGATACCTTGTTCTCGAATCTGATCAAAATCAGGCGTTTGAGTTGCTTCTAAACCAGCCCAACCTAAAATTGCATCACACGCCGCTTGTTGCTCAAAAATACCATGCAAGTAAGTTCCAAAAACTTGATTATCACAACCCAATTGACCATCAGGACCATCAGGACCATCAGGACCATCAGTTAATTGTAAAGGTGCATTAGCCGTCACACCTTGAGTGACACCAGCATGAATTTCATAACCTTTAACCATTACAGGCGCTTGATCAGGTAATGTTAGCGTACCCTCTGCTTGTTGAAGGCATTTGTTTTTTTCAATAATAGTAGCGATAGATAAATATCCTAAACCGCGACTAATCCCCGCCTCACCTTCAATAGCATGCGGATCAGCAATGGTTTCACCTAACATCTGATAACCACCACAAATCCCCATCACTTTGCCACCAAAACGCAAATGCCGTTGGATCTGTTTATCCCATCCTTGCTCACATAAAAAAGCTAAATCGCTGCGTACACTTTTCGTCCCCGGAATAATGATTAAATCAGCAGTAGGCAATGGTTGACCCTTACCTATAAACTGTAAATTAACTTGAGGATGCATACGTAGTGGGTCAAAATCAGTATGATTACTAACGCGGGTTAAAACGGGAACTACCACATTTAATTGTTGCTCTGCTGCTTCAACTTGTTGACAATTTATCGCATCTTCAGCTTCTAACATTAGACCATGTAAATATGGCAACACGCCTAACACCGGCTTACCTGTTTTTTGTTCAAGCCATTCTAAACCAGATTCAAGTAACTTAATGTCACCGCGAAACCGATTAATAACAAAACCTTTAACTCGTGCTTGTTCTGACTCAGAGAGTAATGCAAGGGTGCCATAAATGTGTGCAAACACACCACCGCGATCAATATCAGCAATAATAATCACCGGTACATCGGCTTTTTCAGCAAAGCCCATATTAGCGACATCATTTTCTCGTAAATTGATTTCGGCAGGACTACCCGCACCTTCAATAATAATAGTTTGATACTGTTGTTGCAGTAGCGTAAAAGATTCCATAATGGGTGTCATCACCACTTTTTTGTAATTATGGTAACCAACCGCATTCATGTCAGCTAAAGCTTTACCTTGCACTATCACCTGCGCACCAACATCGGTATTTGGCTTAAGTAATACCGGATTCATATGTACACTAGGATCGATACCACATGCTTGAGCTTGAACAGCTTGTGCTCGCCCAATCTCACCACCATCTTTAGTTACTGCACTATTTAATGCCATATTTTGTGATTTAAAAGGAGCAACGTTAATACCTCTGCGTGCCAATACTCGACATAACCCTGCCACCAGTACACTTTTTCCTGCGTCTGAGGTTGTTCCTTGTACCATTAAGGCGCGTACCGTTGGTTGTAATGTATCCATCATTTCCTAATTCCATTTTTATATAAAAGCCATTATCGTTGCAAAGTATCAATGATTATTACCAATAAGTCATAAAAACATACTTGCATAACAACCAATATGATGTATATGATATTGATTATCATTTTTCCTGAATCCCTTTTATGAATTATCTTATTTTCCCGACAATGTTGGTATGGCTTTTACTTGCGATTAGTGTTGGGTGTATCTTAACAAAAACAACTTCCTGGCGAATACCGTTAATACTCACATTAATAGCTGCTGTGGCATTTAATGCTCTCACAATTATTGGTGCCATAATTGTAATCAGTGGTATCGCTATAGCCAGTTTGACTGCACGACAACATACCAAATCGTTAATATATATTGGCCATGCCGCCGTTATCTTGTGGGCAGTAGGATTAATCATTCACATTTATCCTGGCATCAATAATTTATTAGTACTTGATAAGGTTATCAGTGGCCCACTCAGTCGCCCTTTTACACTTTACTTTAATATTGATAAGCCAATGCTTATTTTTGCACTACTAATACTAGTGCCTAATATATTAAGTAATAACGAATATAACTGGCGTGATATTTCACTCTCATTCACTCAAAAGATCATTATTGGTGGTGGTTTAATTACCTTACCGTTATTAGCATGGGCATTACAGCTAGTAAAACCAGAATTAACACTGCCATCATGGTGGTGGATCTTCGCTATTAATAACCTTATCTTCACCTGCGTTGCTGAGGAAGTGCTCTTTCGAGGGTATATTCAAGGGTTTTTATGCAAAAAATTATCAGCGCCGATTGCTATTATCATTGCCAGTATATTATTTGGATTAGTGCACTTTGCCGGTGGCCCACTATTTATCATAATTGCGACACTAGCTGGCGTACTTTATGGTTTAAGCTATTACTGGACGAGGAAGATAACGGTCGCTATCGTGGTTCATTTTGCATTTAACTTACTACATTTAGTCTTTTTCACCTATCCACTACCATTGTAATAATGCAAGATAAAAAGAAGTTTTATCCCTTCTTTGGGTAAGCCACAAGTGATTTAATCGCACCAAAGAAGGGATAAGGAGCAAGATGGAATGTCGAAATTATTGCTCATTGATGTTCTCAACAACCCTAAAATATTACTGAATATTGATGATAGGCTTAGTTATCAAATTATCACCGAAGCTCGTCACCTCTCACTATTAGGCCAGCTAAAAGCACGTTGTGATAGAGCACATATCGAACAAGACCTACCATTACCCATCCAACAGCAGTTACTATCAGGATTCCATAGCTATCAAAAACAACAACAACAATTACTGCTTGAGCACCAACATTTAAATGAACAGTTGCAGGGAGTGATTAGCTCTTGGCGTTATTTACGCGGTAGTGCATTACAGTGGCTCGATAATGATATGTTTGCGGGAAGAATCAAACATAATATCGATATTTATGTTCCACAACAACATGTGGTAAACGTTGAAAAAGCACTACTCAATAATGGCTGGCGTTACAAAAATATTGCTGACTATGAGGAAACCTTTTATCGTCGCTGGGCACAGCAAACTACACCTCTGATTCATAAACAACGGCGTACTGAACTCGCAATTCACTTTCAATTATTACCTAAAACATTAATCAATAAACTCAACCCTATGCCACTGCTACACCATCATTTATCCCCCCCAGCATGTAAACCTGCAACATTATTATCACCCGATGCGATGGTGCTTCACCAAGCGATTATGTTATTTAACCAAATTGATTATCATTATGGCTTACGTGATATTTACAGTTTATATCTGCAATTTGTTTACTTTGGTCAGCAAGCAAATTTTTGGCATAATCTAATTCAACTCCACCAGCAAGTTGGTAATGATAATAGCCTTTATCTTGCCGTAAATTTATGCCACCATTTATTTAACTTACCCGTTCCTGAAAATGTACTACTTTATTTTCAACAGCATAAATTAAGCCGATTATCCTATTGGCTATACCAACAACGTTTTATTGATAGGTTTATTTATCAATTTCCTTTACATCGCAATAAAGGTTATCGAGATGCGGTAAAATCACTTCGGTTTAGAGGTCGTTTAAAACAAATGCCAATTTATTGCATTGTTCCCCATCTTATTAAACGATTAATTATTAATAGTATTCCACATGATGATGAAGAAGTGATTTACTAAAGTGATCCTGACCTACTCCAAGATCACTTTCTACCTATAACACAGTACCTAACATTACTTATCATGCTACTATGCGAAATCATTATCAGGGAAAGGTAATTACGTTGAATAACATGTTGTTTTACAAAACATACCAACATAAACAGAGCAAAGAATGGGTCGTATTTGTGCATGGTGCAGGCGGAAGTTCTGCGATCTGGTTTAAACAAATAAAAGCCTACAAGCAGCATTTTAATTTACTCTTACTGGATCTACGTGGTCATGGTAAATCTAACACCATGTTCCAAGATGTAATCAATAATAACTATAGTTTCAAAATGGTGACTAAAGATATTATTGATGTTCTTAATCACCTCAGCATTCAATCTGCGCATTTTGTAGGTATTTCGTTGGGTACGATCATTATTCGTCATCTCGCTGAACTTGCCCCTGAACGCGTACAAACAATGACCCTTGGTGGCGCAGTTACACGGCTAAACACTCGATCTCAATTGCTGATAAAGCTAGGCAACCTTAGTAAGCATATTTTACCTTATATGTGGCTCTATCGATTATTTGCTTATATCGTCATGCCACAAAAAAGCCAGCGTCAATCACGTCACTTATTTATCCGCGAAGCCAAAAAATTATGCCAACAAGAATTCAAACGTTGGTTTAAACTTGCAACTGATGTCAATCCAATAATGAAATACTTTAAAGAAAAAGAACTCACGATCCCAACACTATATTTAATGGGTGAACATGATTATATGTTTATTAAACCAGTAAAAGATATGATTAAATCTCATAAAAACAGCATATTAACCCAACTATCAAGTTGTGGTCATGTGTGTAACATTGAGCAGCCAGAAGCGTTTAACTACCACTCTATTGAATTTATTCAACAGCACAGCCAAACAACTCGCTAATAGCTATTCGGCTTATAACAATCATAAGCCACAGTGAGGCATTGCACACTCACTGGGCTCAAATTCAAATATAGTCTCTTTTAAGCTGGCAATACTTTACTTAAAAAACGCTGTAATTGCTCAGTCACAAATTGTGGTTGCTCAAGGTTACTAATATGCCCAGCTTCTGGAATAAGCACATATTCGCTACCATCAATCGCATCATGCATTAATTGTGCTTCAAGTGGTGGACGTGGATTATCTTCTAGACCTGACATAATTAGTGTAGGAACCGTTAGCTGTTCAATATCATCAAAAGTATCACGGCGACCAAACACCATTCGTCCAATATCAGACACTGCGACAGCACGATCGCCTTGCAATTCTGCTAAATAATTGCGGAAATCGCTCACAAGTTTAGGGTTATGAATATGGCCTTCACGACGGAAGAATAATGGCGTAATGATGTCGATCAATGGTTGAGGTAGATGTTGTTGATCACGTAATGTATCTAGCATCGCAAAATATTTCGTATGCAATACCTCTGGTTCATAGCCTAAAAATGTATCCATTAACACTAATGCAGTGACTCGAGTTGGTGCTTTTAGGGCTAACTCTGCTCCCCACATACCACCAACGGATAAACCTATAACTGCAAATTGTTCAATGTTCAAATGATCCAATAATGCCAACACATTATCGGCATAATCGCGTAAAGTACGTGTCGCTAAAGGCGCACTATCAGAACCGCCATGAGCCCAAAAATCAGGTACAATACAGCGATAATGTTGGCTTAATACCGCTATTTGCGGTGCCCACATTGCACTATCCCATAAATAGCTATGACCAAAAACAAGCACTGGGCCCGTACCTTGATCACGGTAAGTCATCTGTTGACCATCAATAGCGAATGTTTGCATTGCTCGTATCCTTTCTTGATTAACATTTGAGTTAATATTGATTTGTTATTCATTGTTGTTGATCCGAGTTATCATAACAGTTACGCCATCGATGTAACTCGGTACTTATTACGAATATTAACTAATCCTTGACGATAAAACACCCAAGCACATAACCCTGCTGCAATATTACCTAACATTGCGCCAGTAAAAAGTCCTGGTAAGCCCGCAAAATGTGCCCCAATCCATAACACTGGTAGATAACACACAAATAATCGTAATGCAGAAATTAGCAATGCACGCATCGGTAACCCCATCGCATTACAAATTGACACCATCAGCATACAAATACCTAATGCCCCCAAACTAATAGGCACACGCACTAAGTGAATCATTAAAATATGCTGTACTGATACATCGCTGGTTAATAATTGTGTTAGCGGCTGAGCGCTGACAAATAGCACAGCAGCAATAGCAATCTGCCATACCAATACAAAACGAACTGCGATCATAATCAACGCTTCTATGCTGGCAATATCTTTACGGCCAAGCATTCGCCCAACCATTGGTGGCATCGACATTGTTAACGCCAGCACTACCACTAACGAAAAAAATTCCAATCGCGATCCCAATGCCCACGCAGCAACGGTAGCGGCGCCAAACCCTGCCACCAATTTAGTGGCTAGAATTGCCGAAACTGGCGGTAATAATTGGCTCAACATTGCAGGTGCCATGATATGAATTAATTCTTTAACCGCTTTATAAACGGCAAGTCCACGCCAGTCAAAACTCAACCATTGACGTTTAATCAGTAGCGGGAATACCACTAACATGCCAATACTAAACGAGACTATCGTCGCCCATGCTGCACCATTAATACCCATATTAAAAGTAAACATAAACAGTGGATCTAACCCAATGTTAAGCACACTGGTAATTACCATCATAATACCTGGCAATAACGTATTACCATTAGCACGACAGATGCTGTAGGCAAAATACACCATCGAACCACACCAAGCACTTGCTAACCAAACCGGCCAATAACTATCGATAACTGCAAACACATTTGGTGGTGCGCCAAGTAACCATAACAGCTGATGACGTCCAAACCATATTGCCGCGCACAATGCCATGATCCCCAGATCACCGATAATCACCACCACACCGCCTAATTGGCGTGCACGATGATGATCATTAGTACCTAGTACCCGTGAAATTAATGCTGTCGTCGCAATACCTAAACCAACTTGCAAACCGATAACTAACATTTGCATGGGTAAGGTAAAACCTTGTGCAGCCAGAGGTAGGATCCCAAGCTGCCCAATAAAAGCACTATCTACAAGCTGAAAACTCATCAGCGACATAACCCCAAATAACATCGGCCATGTCATAGAAAACAGTTGATGTGCTAAACCGCGTGATCCTGAGGGAGTGATTGTTTTTACATTCATAATGACAACTTAAATAAAACGTTAGCAGAAAACATCTAGCGTCAAGCCACAACCTTGTACTCAATACCAATAAAAAATCCCCGCCATAGCGAGGATTAAAAAATAACTATGTAGCTTAAATTAACGTATAACTAATTTTACTAAATCCGCAGGGCGATAATAAATAGATTTTAATACTTTGCCTGTGCGAATAAGTTTACCATCAACCTCAACGTCTTGAGCACATTTCGCAATAATATAATCACCTTTAGTACTCGCCATCAATGCTACACCTTGCTGAGCATAAAAAGCTTCAGTTTCATCATATTGCTGCTGACTACGGCATACTTTACTCATGTTGCTTGAATGCACTTCATTCCAACAATCAATAAATGTAAATCCTAGGCGCTCAGACATCTGTAATAAAATATCAATTAAGTAACTGATACCAATATTATCACCGATTTTTTTATCGCCTAAATGAACCAAACGTCCCATCAATACATACACTGAATCAACAATAGCATCCGCTTGTTCTACCAATGAATCAGCTTCAGCAAGCTCTGTCATTTCTTCAACCGCTAATGACGTATGTAACGCATCAGCTTGAGCATCAAGACTAGCAGGATTTTCAATATCTAAATCAAAGGTGGAACGAAACTCTCGAATATCGCTGTAAAGGTGATCGAAAAGGGGTTGGTCTAGCGTAGAAAGCTTCATTCGAATATCCTTGTTTCTGGTTTAAGGGGATACATTTTTTATCGTTCACAATACATTTTTATGATCAACAAAATCACGCAACGGTCGGAGATACTAATCCAATCCTTAGCCAGATACAAAACCAATTACCTAAAAACAGTCAGCTTGACGACAAAACATACTTTACCATTACGGGCATACGCTAAAACGCAACAATTGAGATATCATTATTCGTATTTAATCACTTGCGAATTAAAGTAAAGCCAATAAAATTTCTACCGTAACTCTCTCTGTTGAGATAATAATATACATGTTGGAGAAGTGATGATTGCAGGTCACCGTGGCGCGCGCGCAGTCGCCCCAGAAAACACATTAATATCCATGAAAGCAGCTGCTGATGCCGGTGCTACATGGATAGAGACGGATACTCAACTTTGCGACGATTTAATCCCAGTCATTATTCATGATAAGAGCGTCCGTCGCTGTACCAATGGTTCAGGAAGTGTACGTCATAAGCCACTCAGTGAATTAAAGCAATTAGATGCAGGAAGCTGGTTTGCCGCTGAATTTATAGGTGCAACAATTCCGACACTAACAGAATTACTGCAAGCCTGTGATGATTATGGATTAAACCTTAACCTTGAGATCAAAGTCCATTATGAAGAAGAAGTCGAACTGCAAGTACGTAAAACGATAGAAGCAATTAAAGACTACGGTTTTGATATAGAGCGACTGATTCTTTCCAGTTTTTCCTATAACGCGGTAAAGCACTGTTTAAAACAATGGCCAGAAGTTCGCCGTGGGCTAATCATCGAAGATTGGGTGCCTGATATTTCACGTTTAGATGCAAAACTTGATCTCTACAGCATTCATTTAGATCATCGTTTACTGACGAAAAAACTTGCAAAAGAAATTACCGATTCAGGAAAAGTACTCCAAATATGGACTATGAATGATCCTAAGAAGGTAGATAAGTTTACCCGTTGGGGTGTTAGCACCATTATTAGTGACGATCCTGGTTTATTAATCTCCACTGCAAAAAAATAAGACTCATCACCAGACACTTCATTTGCGAGTCAATTCATTGCTGATCATTGATTGGCTCGCAACAAGCGACAATTATATTGCTCGTTCTTATTTTATCCTCAACTCAATTCAGCTCTTTTATCTATATTAATGCTTCAATAGATCATCACTAAAAGCGGATCTTTATATTTCAAAATAATATAAACAATTTATGTTTGATATCATTAAAATGTAACTATATGTTTATAAATAGTATAAATCAATGTTCATCTATTTATAACTCTCTTTTATTACACACAAAATCAGATAATTATGCAACCAACTGTCAAACGACAATTTATTTGATATCTAGTGGAGCACATTATTCATGTCAGCCTATGACACAGTATGTATAATGGCAGCCATTGCTGTCTTTATCTCAATTATTAACCACCGTATTGGTAAGTTCCAACCTACCATCGCTATCACTGGCTGGTCGATAGCAATATCATTTATCCTCTTAATATTAAGCAAGTTAGGCTATATTCCACTTAATGATGAGCATGAACTGATTCAAATGGTACAAGGCGTCAAATTTGATGATTTCTTACTCAAAGGTGTCTTAGGCTTCCTGCTCTTTGGTGGCGCGTTAAATATCCAATTACCTCATCTTAAAGATCAAAAGTTTGAAATATCTTTCCTTGCTCTTGCTGGTACCGTTTTTTCAACTTTCTTTATCGGTACAGTACTATGGGCAATATTTAAGGTCTGTACTATTGATATCGATTTTATTTATTGCTGCTTATTTGGTTCATTAATTTCCCCAACCGATCCTATTGCAGTGCTCGCTATTGTTAAAAAGCTTAATGCTCCACAGCGAATCTCAACCCAAATAGAAGGTGAATCACTGTTTAATGATGGTGTAGGCCTAGTCATTTTTGTCACTCTATTCGAAATTGCATTTAGCAAAACAGCCCCTACGGTATCAAGCACTGCAATATTATTTATACGTGAAGCATTAGGCGGGATTGCATTTGGTGCTGTACTTGGGGTTATATTCCACTTCTTAATTAAAACCTCACATGACAATATGTTCCGCTTAATTTTAACCATTTTAATTCCAACATTTGGTTATGTCGTGAGCGAACATATTGAAGTCTCAGCACCACTTGCCATGGTTGTAGCCGGTATTATTATTGGTAATTGGACGCGTAACACTATTTCAGAGACGGCTTCTCATCAGATATCACATTTATGGGAACTTGCTGATGAGATTCTAAACGCGATTTTATTCTTATTAATCGGCTTTATGATGATCACCTTCACCTTCCACACCATTGATATAGTGGCTGTTGTGATTGCCATACCGTTAGTATTACTAAGTCGCTATCTCACGATCAAATACTCTTATAAAATCTTTGGCCGATACCGCAACTATAATCCATTATCAGTGAAAATATTAACATGGGGTGGATTACGTGGAGGATTAGCGTTAGCGATGGCAATGGCTATTCCAACAGGGATCCCAATTGGTTTTAGTCCTGATATTGATGTTAAAGAAATCATTGTATTAATGACTTATGCGGTAGTGATTTTCTCGATTATCGTGCAAGGCTCAACAATTACACCAATGATTTACAAAGCAAAAGCAGAACAAGAAAAAATGGATCAAGCGTCTGTAAAGACCACTGAAAATACAGACTCTTCAGCAACTGATAACAACAAATAACCAAGGATATTTTATGTTCTGGATCCATCACCATCATATGATCATTGCATTTATTGCTCTTGGAGCGGCTTTTGCTGCTGGTCTGATGGGCGTATTTAATCAGGCTAAAGACAATTAAGCATAGCTCGCTATTTATACACTAGTAACTATCCACGGTAATATTAACAATACAAAGGCCACCGCCAACCACGGTGGCTTTTTTATTTAAACGTTACTTATATTGCGCGTAAATGTAATAAAGATGTTGACCACCAGAAAATTAATCATATGATGAACGTTACCTATTGATTAACCGTTATGATGCTTATGAGCAAGGATTGCACTCTGGTTGAATGGAGCAAAGATCGTATTTGGTATTGTGATATGCCATACCGAATCGCAGGTGCACCAATTGGGCATCGAATGACTATTATCAAATTAGATAACAATAAGCTATTTATTCACTCCCCCATTGAAATTAATGCAGCATTACAACAACAAATTAGCCAATTAGGTGAAGTGGCTTATGTAGTGACACCCAACAAAAGTCATAATATTTATTTATCTGATTGGTGGTTAGCCTCTCCTCAAGCCTATTTTTATGCGCCTCCAGGGCTCATTCATAAACGAGGAGATCTGACATTTGATGATGCACTTGGCAATAAAACGCCACTTCACTGGCAAGGCCAATTATTGCAAACCGTCATTCGGGGTAGCGATACGATGGAAGAAATTGCTTTTTGTGACCCGCAATCTAAAACACTTATTTTAGGTGATGCCTTAGCTTGGATGGTGGAAAGTACTCACCCCCTTACCTTTGCAATTGCTATGATTAATGGCTGTTATTTTAAGCCTGCGATGCCGTGGTATTGGCGTATAACCTTTCAAAACCATACTCAGCTTAGACAATCCATTCAAGAGATCCTCACTTGGCCTTTTGAACGTATTATCTTGTCACATGGCAAACTAATTGAGCATGATGCAAAAGCACATTTTTCCACCGCATTTAGTTGGGTAATGCCACATAAAGTAAAAATAGCAACGACTAAATTGATGTAAAAAAACACATATATAGGTTATTTAAATATATAGAACACAATTAATATCAATTTATGTGCGAGATCAATATTGCTCTTACTTTGAAAGTGCATAGTAATAAATATAAGAATGATAACAACACGCATTAGAGCTTTTTAGTTATACTAAATCGCTCGAGTTAGGAGCTAACTAATGAATCTATTTAAACTTTATTCTCGTGATATTCTAGGTCTTAGCGTCATTGGATTTTTTATCCTAAGTATCCTCGGCATGATTTTCGCTACTATTGCGTTATTCAATTATGCCAGTGGTAACGCGGCATTAGCAGTATCAAATGCACATCTTGCTGTATTACATATTGCTTTTATTATTCCCGCATTAATCATTGGCCACTATATCAATCGTCCTTCTTGGGTTGCAGCGGTAGATAAAATCAAATTTGCGCGCGAAATCAAACAATCTTGAGACTTCTCAAGCACGATGACTAAGCCTTATTTATCTGCAAATTTCTGACGCAATAATGTAACCATTGCGCGCGTTTTTTCCGGTAAAAAACGCCGTGATGGATACACTAAGGTCATCATAATATCGGAGTAATTAACATCAGTTAATACCTGTACTAGCTTTCCCTGTTGCAAAAATTCTCGCATTAAAATATTCGGCAATAACGCGATTCCTTGTCCTAAACTTGCCATCTGCTGAATAATATTAATATCTTCAGACACTAACCGTAACTGCGTCCCCTCTTGTAGCAAGGTTGCATTATAACGGCTAGCTAATAACCAATGCTGCTGTAATTCAGCGATTGATTTAGGCTCAGTATGTTGTTGTAAATATTCTGGTGATGCAAATAAACCATTACTTGAGGTTAAAAATGTTTGTTGAACATAATCTAAATTAATAATTTCAGCCATATTCGGTAATAATTGCAAATCAATATTTTCTCTTTCTAAATCAACGCTTTTTTGTAAATACAATAACTCTAACTTCACCAATGGAAACTGACGCGAATAAGCATCTAAAACTTCGGCAAACATCGGAGATGCAATAAAAGACGCTGTCGAAGCCAACCTAAATACGCCCTGTAAGCTATTTTGCTGGCTCTCAAGTAAATTAATTGCGTGATTAACATCCGTTAATGGCTGACTGATATGTTGATACAACAACTGCCCATTTTCAGTTAATTCAATATGCCGAGTAGTACGAATGAGTAACTGGCAATGAAGTGCTTTTTCTAATTCTTGCAGCCGCCGACTCACTTTTGAACGTTGTAATCCATGAGCAGTTGCTGCAGCACTTATACCGCCATGACGTACTGTTAGCATAAATAAATACAAATCATCCATTGATGCTTTCATTAAAACCCCCAACATTGTCCTATTTTTAGGACGCAAGTGTGACATTTGTCGCGATACTCAATCAAGCTAATTCTTCTTATACTAGTCAGCTTGCTCGTACCACTGGAATCTCCTATGTCTCATTCTCACACTACTTTTCAGCGCTGGATGCGTTGTCTGATTGTTCTTTTTATTCTACTAATGACCTATATTGTTATTGCTGATAGATATGTCCCATTAACCAGTGAAAGTCGTGTTCAGGGTTACGTTGTACAAATCGCCCCTGAAGTTTCAGGCACAATTACCCAAGTAGATATTAAGAATAATCAAACAGTAACCAAAGGCGAGTTGCTGTTTCGTATTGATGATCATAAATATCGCTTAGCGGTTGATCAAGCCCAAGTAGCCTTAGAACAGGCGCACCAACAAGAACAAGCCCTATATGCACAAGTCAGTGCTGCTCAAGCGAATATTGCCACCAGCCAAGCCAATTATAATAACGCCCATCGTGACTTTAAACGTATAAGCCAATTAGCCAAAAAACAATTAGTTTCAGCGTCAATGCGTGATAATGCTTATGCGAAAAACCAAACTACACTGGCTAATTTAGCGGCCGCGAAACAACAAGAAATAGTGATAAAAACTCAGCTAGGGCCGAAATTAGGCCAAAGTACCGTGGTGCTAGCAGCTGAAAATGCATTAGCTCAAGCCAAACTCAACTTAGCCCATACTCAAATTATTGCACCAAGCAATGGTGTGATCACCAATCTTCAAGTTGATATTGGTACTATGGCGAATGCTAATCAACCAATGCTCACTTTCATCCCTACTGATTCAATGTGGGTAACAGCTGATTTTAGAGAAAAATCAATTGCTAATTTTCATGATCATTCAAGCGCTTATGTCGCTTATGACGCTTTACCCGGCCAAGTGTTTCCATTAACCGTCAATAATCGTGATTATGGTGTCGCAGCGGCTCAACAAGTTGCTAATGGTCATCTTACAAGCATCGAAACCAGTAACCGCTGGGTTCGTGATGCACAGCGAGTACGCGTCAACTTCACCAGTCAACAACCATTACCACCACAATTATTTGTTGGCTCTCGTGCTACGGTGGTTGTCTACCCTCAGCAAGATCCTATATGGCAATTGTTAGCTAAAATCGAAATCCATTTAGCCAGTGCACTGCATTTTATTTACTAACTAAAATGAGCAGTTAATACGATTAGTGATTAATTTACGGAGTCACAACTTATGAAAACAATGCGACTTTGGTTTGGCTGCGTAGTGGGTCTAGCTATTAGCATGATATTTGGCTGGTCATACGGATTTTTTGCAGCCTTATTACCGATCATTATTATGACAAATGCAGATCACTGGCACTGGAATAATTATCAACAACTCGTCGTGGGTATTATTTGGGTCACAATTGAAGTCAGTTTAATTAATGGCTTTTTTCAATCATCGCCACTACTTTTGACGGCCATTGTTGGAATATTTTTTCTCGAAAAATGTGTTGCGATGAGCCATAAAAATAGCTATTTATTTGGCTTTGTTGGCTTACTTGTCGGCTCTATTGCGCTTAATTTTGCCAGCTATAGTAGCTTTGATTTAGAAGACTTTTCAGTGACCTTGTGGTGCAGCGCAATGGTTACTGTGCCCATCTGCGCTCTAGCCTTTTATCTCTTTCCAGAGCCCATGATTGCAACAGCAATCGATACCACCAATAATGAGCAACGTTACGATCATATCGGCATGATACGACAAATAGCTCTCGGTTGGATCATCGCCATGCTGGCTTTTTTGGTATTTCAAATTGGTGATCTCAATGACTCATTATCAGCCCAAGCATCAATATTAATTGTACTGGCACCGATGACCTTAATTGGCTCACTGGCAGCAGCTAAAATACGAATTATTGGTACCTTTCTTGGCTGTTTAGCTGGCTTAATTATTCAAATTGGACTTTATTCATGGGCAGATAACGGCATACTATTTATTATGGCATATGCTATCGCGGCAGGGATTTTCTGCTCTTGGTTAGCGCTTGGTACTATCAAATCTAGCATTGCTTTTTCAGCAATGTCAGCATTAACCGTACCGCTTACAAGCTCATTAATACCCGATAAAAAAGATGCTGTGTTTGCTATTTTTTATCGCTTCAGTTCCATATTTATTGCCGTAGTTTTAACGTCTATGGCTATTTGGATAATCCATCACTTTCTCGTTCGAGTGATTAAATCACCCGATGAACATTTTAGCCACTGATGTATTTATCCCATAATTGCTTTGCGTTAAATACAAAAAAGCCTCCAATTTAGGAGGCTTATACAATATCAATATTGCTATTACTTACAGAATACACGTGCTTGACGTGGTGTGTAGACACCAAAAGTAACTACACTTAATAAGCCATTAACAAAAGTTTGCTGTACTTCAACTTTAGCAACTTTATCAGCACCGCCACATAGTTTTGCTGCATCTACCGTTTTATGTTGGCCAATACCCGAAACAAAAAATGGCTGAGATTTATTTAATTCAGCAGCTTGATTCTGTGGCGCAGGAGACATAATAAAAGTTTGTCGAGCACAACCCGTCATAACAGTTGCAGCAATTACTGTAGCAAGAATAATTTTTTTCATTACATTAGCTCTAAAATGGGCAAATAAAAGTAATATTCATTTAAACACATAAACAATCACTATCGTATCCTTTTAAAGCATATTTATACTAAATGTTGTTTTATCAAACTTAATGTTTACCTTTCAAGCAAATAACTATTATTATGATATAAACAATAATGTCATTTATAAAATATTACGCCAAATCATCTTTCGTCACACTGACACCTTTAATTTGAGCGAAAACCTGCTCACCAACCTTAAGTTCTAGTTCATCTGCAGCCCATGCAGTAATATTAGCCCACAAATGCGTCTCACCAATACGTAGTTTTACTTCTACATGTTCGTCATCAGCATAATGAATTTTATCAATTCTTGCCGCGAGGATATTACGAATACTACTTGCTTGAGGGTAATAGCGTGTAATCGAGACATCATTGGAAAATATTCGAACTCGCACCCACTCTCCTCGTTGATGAGGTAATTGCGTTACCCATAGCGATGCATCATGACTAAGCATCACTTGAGTCAATCCATAACGGGGATGATTAATATTCACCCGCGCACTTAACAACGAACTCTGCTCTTTCGCTGGTAGCCAAGGCCGCATTTCAGGAGAACTCCAAACAGAATTCACATGACCTGATATTAATACTTTGCCCTGATTAAGCATTACCATTGAGTCAGCTAACCGCAGAATTTCATCTAAGCTATGAGTGACATAAATAATCGGGATATTTACTTCTTGCGCTAATTTTTCTAAATAAGGCATCAATTCTTGTTTACGTGGCATATCTAATGATGCTAATGGTTCATCCATTAACAACATATCAGGCTTAGTCAGTAATGCTCGACCTATTGCAACTCGTTGTTTTTCCCCCCCAGATAACGAGACAGGGTAACGCTGCAATAATGGTGCAATGCCCAATAACTTAACCACATCATCAAAATGTTGTTGGTCAGATAGTTTAACCCCGTAATTTAAATTACCTTTAACAGTGTAATGAGGAAATAAGCGCGCATCTTGGAACACATATCCAATATTGCGTTTATCAGCACTTAACGCGACACCCTGTTGACTATTAAATAATACTCTCTCACCAAGTTGGATATAGCCGTTATCGGGATGACTTAAACCACTAAGTACATTGACTAAAGACGTTTTCCCCGCGCCAGAACGACCAAAAATAGCAGTGATACCTTGCATTGGAACATCAAGATCAATCGCCAATGCGAGATCACCTAATTGCTGGGTAAAACTCATTTTTAGACGTTTTTGCGGTGTTTTAGTACTCATTACGCTGCCCCCAGTCGTTTTCTCGCAATACGAGTCAGCCATTCAGAGGCAAATAATGATAATAATGCGATAATAATAGCAACCACACATAGACGAGCCGCTTCACTTTCTGCACCAGGGGTTTCAATAAAGGAATACATTGCTAAAGGAATGGTTTGGGTTTGACCTGGAATATTAGAGACAAAGGTAATAGTGGCACCAAACTCTCCTAACGCACGTGCAAAGGCTAAAATAGTGCCAGTAAGAATACCAGGGATCATTAATGGTAACGTGATAGTAATAAAGACTCTAAAAGAAGATGCCCCTAGCGTACGTGCCGCTTGTTCTAATTTTTTGTCAACACCTTCTAGTGCTAATCGAATTGATCGTACCATCAATGGAAATGACACCACCGCCACGGCAAGTGCCGCACCGCGCCAACTGAAACTAAAACTAAATCCAAACCACTCATAAAGCCACTTACCAATCGTGCCTTGACGGCCCATAGTGATTAACAATAAATAACCAATAACCACCGGTGGTAATACTAACGGTAAATGAATCAGCCCATCTAATAATGATTTACCCCAAAATTGACGTCGGGCCAATAGCCAAGCACAACCAATTCCTAACGGTAAACTGAAGATCACCGCCACACTGGCAATTTTCAAACTTAAAAATAACGCTTCTAATTCATATTCAGTGAGCACTAACAATGATCCTGTGGAGTTTTTATTTGTTATAGCAATAGCATAGGTAATCATTTACTTGCAGTCAGCAATGATTTGATCTCTGTGCTTTATTCGCTGTTTTTTTAAACGTAATTAAGATAAACACAAAAGGTACTAAGCTTTCACTCAGTACCTTATTATTAATTTACTATTTATACTTTAACTAACAACTATTTTGTTACTTGGTCAAAACCGTAAGATTTGAAAATTGCAGCCGCTTGAGGTTGCTGCAGATACTGATAAAAACCTTTCGCTGCAGGTGTAACATTGCCTTTTACTAAAGCCATGGGATATACAATAGGCTTATGTGAGTCAGCAGGAAATTGGTAGACGGTTTTTACTTTTTTAGAAATCTCAGCATCTGTTTTATAAACAATACCTAATTGTGCTTCTCCGCGCTCCACAAGCACTAACGCAGAACGCACATTATTTGCACTCGCTAATAATGGTTGGGCTTGTTTCCATAGTCCTAAATATTCTAACGCCTGCTTTGCATAAATACCGGCTGGCACATAATTAGGATCCCCTACCGCTAAGCGTGTACCGTCTAATGCTTTAGCTAAATCCCAACTAGCGCTAACTTTGACTTTATTTTGTGGGTACGATAATGGTGCAACCATCACTAAGCTATTTTTGACAATATCTTTACGCGTATTCGCGGCTATTGCACCTTGTTGCTGTGCATAATCCATCCATTTTTCATTAGCTGATAAATAGATATTTGCAGGTGCACCTTGACTCACTTGACGTGCTAAAGCAGACGATGAGGCAAACGATAATGTGGTTTCTACGCCTGTTTGTTGTTGATATTTAGCAGCAATAGCATTAAGAGCATTCGTCAGTGATGATGCAGCGAACACAGTAACTTTTTCAGCTGCTAAAGCTGGTTGAGCAAACAGGGATAATACAGCAGCAGTAATAACAACAGATTTAAATGACATAGCAGACTCCATAATATTTCGATATATAGTAATGTACATATCGATATTTACCAAGCATAACTTTTAGACCAATTACATTACTTAACTCGACGTTGAGCATGTGGCTATCGAAGCCATGGTCTGCTATCACTATTAGAATTGTAATATTAACAAAATAAGTTTTTTATAATTGAGGATTTATATGCATAAAAATAGGAATATTATCCTCAAAGCATTAGAGCATCTACCATGACTATAGTGAGTATTATATGAAAATTCTTATCCATGTTAATCAACCCGAACGTTGGGAAATTGCATTAAATAATGTTAAAAATATCATTGCGATGGATAACACCGCAACGGTAGAGCTTGCATTAAACGGTGAAGCACCTGCCCTTGTTACCACGGCAATACTTGCACAAAACAAACATACCGACATTATTAATAACTTCGTTCAAAACAACGTTATCATTACAGTATGTCATCACTCACTTGTTAATCTAAACATTAGCCCTAAAGAGTTATTTGAAGGTATTGAAGTGGTACCATCAGGTGCATACGAAATTGCTCTACGTCAACACCAAGGATTTGGCTACCTTAAACCATAGCCATAAAAAAGAAGATATGTAAGGCGTGTAATTTTAATCCTAAAGAATTAAATAACATTAAAAGCAATCGATTACTATTTCCTAAATTGAGCTTTTTTATACCTTTTATTTCTTAATTTCACGCCTTCAACAAGATCTTGATCACAAATAAAAGTAATGCATAAAATAGTTATTTTCATTCAATTATTGCACTGTATTATCGGCGAAAATCCATCGTCACGGTAATACATCATGTTTAAAAAAACGTTACTTGCTGTTTCTCTAGCTGCTACTTCGCTTATTAGCACATCAGCTTATGCAATAGAAAATGTCGATTTGTTGATAAAAAATGCAACTGTTCTAACCATGGATCAGGACAAGACAGTATTTGATAACGGCTTAGTTGCTGTAAAGGGCAATAAGATTTATGCCGTTACTGATGGTAAGGATATAAACGAATACAAAGCCATTAAAACCATTGATGCCGATGGTGACATCGTTATGCCGGGTCTAATCAACTCCCATACTCATGCTTCAATGACAGTTTTCCGCTCAATGGCAGATGATGTGCCAGATCGTTTACACCGTTATATTTTCCCACTAGAAAAAAAACTAGTATCACGTGATATGGTGCGTATTGGCGCACAACTCGGTAACGTAGAAATGCTAAAAGGCGGCGTAACGACTTACGCTGACATGTATTATTTTGAAGATGAAGTAGCAAAAACCGTTGATCAAATAGGTATGCGTGCCATCCTCGGTGAAACCATCATTCAATTCCCTGTTGCAAGTGCAAAAACACCTGAAGATGGTATTAAATATACGCTGAATTTTATTGAACAATA
The DNA here is from genome assembly GCF_003026355.1 of Photobacterium kishitanii. Classification (GTDB taxonomy): domain Bacteria; phylum Pseudomonadota; class Gammaproteobacteria; order Enterobacterales; family Vibrionaceae; genus Photobacterium; species Photobacterium kishitanii. The sequence goes on from NZ_PYON01000012.1 coordinate 144,084, forward strand.
TAAAGATCACCCACGTATTACACCAGCATTTGCCCCACATGGCCCATACACTAATTCAACTGAAACACTACAAACTATTGCTAAACTATCACTAAAACACGATGTACCAGTAATGATGCACCTCGCTGAATCTGATCGTGAGCGTGAAGTTATTGCAGAGCGTTCAGGTGGCCTATCTCCAATTAAATACATGGAATCAATCGGCGCATTAAACTCTAACTTCCTAGCTGCACACGTAATTGATGCAAATGATGAAGACATCGCTATTTTGAAAAAGCATGATGTTGGTGTTGCTCACAACATGAGTGCTAATATCAAATCAGCCAAAGGTGTGGCACCTGCATTAAAAATGTTTAATGACGGATTACGCATTGGTTTAGGCACTGATGGTCCAATGTCTGGCAATACACTAAGCACCATTGATGAGTTTAACCAAGTCGCTAAAGTGCATAAACTAGTCAATAAAGATCGCGCTGCAATGCCTCCAATCAATGTCATTGAAATGGCAACTATTGGTGCAGCACGTGCTTTACACATGGAAGATAAAATTGGTTCTTTAGAAGTCGGAAAGCTAGCTGATATCATTGTTATTGATACTAAAGCACCGAATATGATCCCTGTTTACAATCCATATTCTGCATTAGTGTATTCTGCTTATGCGACTAACGTTAAACACTCAGTTGTTGACGGGAAGTTGCTAATGGAAGACCGTAATATTCTGACTGTTAATGAGAAAGCAGTACGTGATGAAGCATTAAAATTTGCTGATATAGTACGTAAAACTGTGATCGAAAGCGGCGAGATCGTGCAATAATCCTCACGTTAATCTGTATATAGAAGAGAGTGTGCTGCACTCTTTTCTATTCATTCTGGCGCAATGCTTGCAATACCTCGAATTGTTGGCTGCACAACAGCTATCATCTTACGCATTTTTTCATATTTAATCTCTTCAATGACAAAACCTGCATCAATGATCGATTGTTCCGTTGTCCGATTTAGATGACAATTATCCGCCACTCGACGCCAAATAAAATTAAGCCGTTGTTGCCAATGATAACAACTGGATCCAGGCTCTGCAGCTACATGCTCTAAGAAAATAAACCGCCCCGTTGGTTTTAATACCCGTTTAATTTCTTGCAACGACGCCGCAACATCTTTAACAGAACAACAGACTAACGACACGAACACATAATCAAAAAAGTCATCTTCAGCTTCAATATGATCGGCTGAACATGATAACACTGTTGCTTCAATACTTGATTGTGAATGTAATTTTTGTTCTAACTGCATCCGCATATGTTGATCTGGTTCAGATAAATAGAGTGTTAATGATGTTTTTTGTGGATAAAGATCTAGACTAGCTCCAGTACCAGCACCGATCTCCAACACCTTGCCGTCGACGTTTTCAAGTAGTATTCTACGCCATTCAATCAAACAGGCTTCTTCGGTATGTCGCATTACTTTGTCGTAAAATAAAGCCATAAAAAAAGACATCACAAAATTCCATAATCATAAAGCCATAACCATAACACTTTAAAAGCAATAAACAGAATTTTCACTAATCTTTATTATTAACAGTAAAATAGAATATCAAAACGTAAAAACTTGCTAATAATTTACGGTACAGATAATATCAACAATAGTCACTCATGAGCATGTGAAATTGAATGGACATCAAGCAAAGAATAACCAGTACTTACCGTTATATTGAACCTAATTTATTTATTATCGGGCTATTTGGTAGCATAGGTTTCCCTGCTTATTATTTCATCTGGGCTTATATCTTTCCGCAGCCCTATGAAAACTTACCATTACGCTTAGTATGTGCATTACTCTTTTTACCATTTGCTATTAAAGCATACATGCCAAGCATATTTTATCGTTATAAAGAAAAGCACTTTGTGTTTAGCATATGTTTTTGCTTACCTTTTTTCTTTTGTTATATGATGATACGCAATGAATGGTCAGTTGAATGGATAATGTCTTTCATGGCCGCCATTTTTTTATCGATTATTATTATCTATGATTGGCTAATTATTCTGATTTTTACCACGATAGCGGCGTTTACAGCAGCTCTAATAGGCTATCTAACGATGGGAAATATTGGTAATGGTTTTCATTCATCATACCTCATTGTATTCAGTTTCTCTTATTTTACTGGCATTTGTTTTAATTATCGAAATCGAATAGAGATTGAAAGTAAACAACTGTTTTCGCGATCTTTCAGCAGCGGTATTGCTCATGAAATGCGTAATCCTCTTGGTGCCTTATACGCATCTCAAGAAGTATTATTAGAACTTCTACCCGAAAGTTTAACTGATAATCGTCTAATATCTAATGCTGAAATAAGTAAATTACGAAATATAATCAAAGACAACATTTCAATAATAAATAATGGTCATAATACAATAAATTTATTATTGAGTTCTATTGATAATCAAAAAATATCACCAAACTCATTTCATCACTTCTCTATTAATGAAGTTATTAATAATGCTCTAGATGTCTATGGTTACAAAAATAAAAGTGACCGAGAGTTGGTTTTTTTTCAAATGAATAAAGATAATCTTTTTTTCGGAAATGATATTTTACTTCGTTATGTCATCTTTAATCTATTAAAAAACTCTTTTTATTATAAAGATAAAACTAATTTCAAGATCATTATTTCTGTTTATAGTAAAAATAATGAAACCATTATTAGTGTTAAAGATTATGGTAAGGGAATATCGTCAACATCAATAAAAAATATATTTACTGAATATTACACTTCAGGAAAAAAGAACAATACTGGCTTAGGATTATCTTTTTGCAAAAAAGTAATCGACGCCTTTGCTGGATCAATCGAATGTTATTCAACAGAAAATATATCCACAACATTTATTATCCGCTTACCTATCATCACATCACCAGCTGTGGATAAAATGAAATATGATCTGATGAGTGTTAAGAAAATATTATTTATCGGTAATCAGAATAAAATATTATCTGATATTAATCATTTAGCATTCTTTTATAATTTCGAACTTTTTTATAAAAAGACATCTTCATATAATATAGCTGATCTTAATACAAATAATTATGATTGTATCATTATTGATATAAATACAATCAATAATACTCTATTAACTGAACTACAAGATAAAATAGCAACAACAACTATTAAAATAATAATTATTCACCATAAAAATGACGCTCAAAGAATAACGTTATCGAAAGTATATGAATCTTATGTCTTTGAGTATGATCATATAGACAAGTTACAAAAAAAATTAATCACACAAATTTTTACTCAAAAAAAACCAAACAATATTTTATTTGACACAATCAATTCCAATAAAACTAAAATTATGATTGTTGATGATAATATCTCATTACGATTATATTCTGGTATTTTGTTAAAAAATGCAGGTTATGATGTTGTTGAAGCAGATAATGGTCTTACCGCGCTCAATTATTTACAAGAAACGGCAGTTGATCTGATACTAATGGACTCGCAAATGCCAATTATGTCAGGTATCGAGGCAACAAAAGAAATTAGAACTAATAATCAATATTCTTTACATCAACATATCCCTATTATCTGCTATTCTGGTTCATTAGATGAACTACAAAAAGAACACTTAGTTAATGTAGGTATAACTGACTTTTTAATTAAACCCTCATCTAAAACAACATTATTGAATATTGTCAATCAATGGCTTTAATCATAAATTTGCTAAAACGTAGGTATAGCTAATCTATACCTACTTTCACTTATAAAGATCGTTATACTAATTTACGTCGACTATAAACAGCTAATGACATCATCATCATCCAAAATAGAGACAAACTACCACCAGAACCTTCACCACCATTATTATTTTTTGGCCACTGCGTGTTGTAATCTAATAAATTAACACTTGTTGGAATGACTTCATCCTCCGTAACAGCAACTAAATAAGTACCTTGTTTAGTGTCTGCGTTATCAAATAATGGGTATACTTGATCAAAAGGTAATGTCACAACAGCTGTCTTACTCCCCGCTGCAAACTCAACATTTTTGGGTGCTAGAGCGGCTGTTTTATCGCCTTTTACTTTAGTTGCAACATAAACAGTCGCTGGCTGTGCATTATCAATATCTTTACTTCTAGTAAGTGTGACTTCAAATTGTTGGGCATTGATATCTTCACGCGTTGACGCAACTAATGTTTGAACGCCTGTTAACGGGGTAATATTTTCTTTTTTAACAGCCGTATGATTAAGCAGCTTAACGACATCGGCAGTACCTTGATCACAGCCCGCTTGACCATTAATAAACGGTAAGCCAATCGCTGAATTGTAACTAGTAAAGCCTGACATTAAGCTTGTGGTACCTTCTACATTACATTGCTTAGTACCATAGCCATTTTTAAACAACTCCTCAGTACTACCAACCGTATTTTCCTGAGTATGTTTAGCACCAAAGGTATGCCCAACTTCATGCGCATAAACAAATTGATAGCGTTTATTTATAACAGTATCTTCACTTAATACCAATGGCACTTTATTCATTAAAATTAAATCATCATCTCCCATCGGCGATTGAGCATGGCCTTTGGTAGTATGAGAGATCTGTGATGCAAAGGTCGTTAGAGTATTATTAATAGTCGAACCACTAGCTACCATTTGTTCTACTTCGTCAGAAACCTCTTCAATAGTTGCATAAGGGTAATCAAAATACGTCACTGTTGCGGGCAAAAGGTGAATATCAACTTTATAATGATCCCAAACTTTATTTGCTTGCTCTATATTTTGATAGTGTCCAACAACCCATTGTGAGGCAATTGCTTTATGTGATATTTCAGATGGTAAAATTAACGGTGATTCAAAATCAGCAGCATTTACAGTTCCTGCAAACATAGCTAACAATAAACATAATTTTTTCTTTTGCATGAGCATCCTCTCAAAATAATACAATAATGATTATTAAGTTAAGTTTTAATATTTGTTTCGTCCTGATAACAGCAATAATACATAGGCTGAAAGCAATATCAATATTTAATTTAATTAACATTTAATTATTCATTAAGACACTATAAATATACTCATAATACATTTAAATATTATTATAAAATAACAATAACAATTATATATTTCAAAACAAATA
>NZ_PYON01000013.1 GCF_003026355.1 Photobacterium kishitanii
CATACCTCATACCTCATACCTCATACCTCATACCTCATACCTCATACCTCATACCTCATACCTCATACCTCATACCTCATACCTCATACCTCATACCTCATACCTCATACCTCATACCTCATACCTCATACCTCGCATCTCATACCTCACATCTCATACCTCACATCTCATACCTCGCATCTCATACCTCATACCTCGTATCTCGTACCTCGTATCTCGTATCATGATAAAAACATTTAATATTCAGTCACAATGGATCAAAAAAAGGCACACTCAAATGAGTGTGCCTTGATATTGAACTTAATAAATTTATTTAAATATTACGTGCGACTTCGTAAGCATCCCAAACCGCATTCATGATATTAGACACTTTACGTGCATCACCAATGAGGTAAGTATCTTTACCGCGACTTAAAATCTCATCATGAAGATCGTTAACGCTTGAATAACCAACGGCAATACAAACATTATCAGCCGCAATCTGTTCAACTCCAGTAGCGGTTTCAATATGCGCATGACCATTCTTATAACCGACAAACTTACTGCTGGTCATAATGTTAACTTGTGCTTCTTCCATTAAATCAAGCAACATTGATTTGTTAGCCCAGTTAGTATCAGCACCACCGTCCATCACTTTAGCAAGATATTCAACCACTGTTACTTGCTTGCCTTGGTTTTTCAACCACAGCGCGACTTCACAACCCACTAGACCACCACCGATAATCACCACGTTGTTACCCACTGGCTTTTTGGCTAATAAGATATCATCAGCACTACAAATCTGAGGTTCATCAATACCTTCAATATTACGTAACCGTACTGGCACTGAACCTGTTGCTATAATTACGGCTTGCGCGTCATCTAACTCTTTTGAGTCTTTATCAATAACGGTATTTAAGTACATCGGCACAGCAAGGCGTTCTAACTCAACACGATACCAATCAAGTAGTTTCTCATCCGCTTTTTTAAAATCAGGGGCTGCGGCTTCGTAAATATGGCCACCAATTTGATCTGATTTTTCAAATAACTTTACTTCATGACCAGCAAGTTTCGCTACTCGTGCACTTTCAAGACCAGCAATACCACCACCGATAACAATCACACGTTTAGGCTCTAATGCTTTTTCAATATTGTAAATTTTTTCACGACCACAAGCAGGGTTTACTGAACATGAGATTGGTTTATGGTTAAAAATACGCTGTAAACAGCCATCGTGACAACCGATACAAGGACGAATCTGCTCTTCACGATTTTTCATGACCTTGTTTGGCCACTCAGGATCAGTCAATAACGGACGCGCTAGGCCGACAAAGTCAATTGAACCATTTTTAATCGAGTCTTGAGCTAGTTGAGGATCCCCCATCTTACCGCCCATGATGATAGGCACATTAACAACATCTTTAAGTTGTTTAACAAATGGAAGATATAGACCATCTTTAGCGTATAGCGGTGGGTGTGCCCAATACCATGCATCATAAGAGCCCGTATCCGCATTAAAGCCATCATAACCCGCTTTTTCAAGGATCTTAGCTAACTCAAGTCCTTCTTCAGTATCACGTCCAGATTCTTTAGCTGCGACATTAATACCGCCTTTACCCAATTCTTTAATGAATGAGCGAATACTGTAACGTACGGTTACTGGATAGTTTTCACCCGCACCACGACGAATAGCTTTAAGAATTTCAATCGGGAAAGTCGCACGCTGCTCCAAATCACCATTGAAGCGATCGCTACGATCTTTGTTAAACACTGACATGGTAAATTGATCAGCTAAGTAACCTTCATGAACCGCATGCAATTCAATGCCATCAAAACCAACTTTTTTAGCAATGGCAGCCGCTTCTTCAAAACGAGAAATAATGCGTTCCACTTCTTCCGTGGTTAAAGCACGACACATCACATCAGGTTGCCAGTAGTTAGGCACTTCTGTTGGTGCAACTGGTTGAGTTTCAAGCAGTGTCGGTTTTGCTACTCGACCAAGACCAGCAGACACTTGTAAAAAGATTTTTGCGCCATAAGAATGTACACGCTCAATCATTTCATAACATGAATTTTCAAAAGCAGTAGGATTATGAGTTACACAGGTAAATGTCGGCATTTTCATGCGCTCAATTTCATTTTCTACCTTCGTAAAACCCGTAATAATCAGACCCACACCGCCCTTCGCTCTTTCAACAAAATAATCAGCAGCGCGTTGATTAAATTCGCCTTCACGGCCAGCAAGTCCCATAAGACCCATTGGTTCCATTACAATTCGGTTTTTAATAGTTACGCTACCAATTTTCATTGGTGTAAAGAGTTCTGATCTATTCATTATTATGCTTTTGAGTTAATAAACATTTGCCCTGAGTCTAAAAGCAAAAGAGTTATTAATTAAGTGCATTAAATGCATGAACGCTATGTTTACATATCATAACAATTGCTTTTTGTATGACAATAATATTAGTTTTTATGATCTTATAAACTAAAGTCATCATTAACGCTGACTTTAAGGCTATTGTTAGTTAAACAGCCATAAAACATTATAAAAAATAAGGATATTGACGTTGATAGACAATTCAACAGCCAAACAATCATGCTCATTTAATACCTAGTTAAGGTATTAATGGCGGTTTAAGTTTAAAATATCCATTCCTATTAAAATAAGTCGTTATCGTCTATAAAATCAGACAAATCCTGCTATGAAAAATATTAGCGAGCAAACTGATAAAATCATTTAAAGAATCGTTAATTTACGCTATTTGACGGTGAATGTTGCCAACGTACCCACAAAAAGACATCCCCAAAAGGAATATAATCAATTATTGGTTACTTCTAGGAATCTTCAAATGCTTAAAAAATGCATGTTAACACTGGCTTTGATTAGTATCAGTCAAGTCGCGCTGGCAAGCCCTTCCCCCTCCTCAACAACCAGCTATAATCTGTTTTTAATCCCAAGCCACAATGTTGATACAACAGTATCAACAATTAGCAATCAACTAAAACAACAACAACTATCCTCCCTTTATAGCCAAGGTTATTTACCTCATATCACGCTATATTTATCTCAATATTCAACCTCAAATCTCAAGTTACTTAAGCAACAAGCCCAACAACTTGCAAGCCAATGGCATCAATTTCCATTAACTCTTGATCATATTAAGCGTACCAAGGGAGATTGGTTGATGCTTGGGGTAAGTAACACTCGTGAACTGCAACGTTTAGCTGATACTGCAGCCATTACTGTCGCTCCACTACGTACCATGGATCAAAAAGCACCGGCTTGGGTAAATCACTACCCTGAAAAACTGGCTGCATTCCAACGTTATGGTAGTCCTAATGTCTTTACTAACTTTGAGCCTCATATCACTTTATTAGCGCAATCTGATCCGCAAAAACTGACCCAATTTATGGCTAACTATGGTGATAAATTTCAACCAGTAAACATTAAAGCACTAGGAGTAGGTATTGCCGCGGTTAATAGTAACGGTCAGGCTAAAGCCGTTATTGCCAGCTACTCATTTGCCAAATAACAGCGATAAAAAAGCCTCAACCAAAGGTTGAGGCTTTCATGTAAAATATTGCCATATCAAACTAAATGACGATAGCGATTACTCACTTTCCTCTTCATTTATTTCATCCATGAAACGGGCTCGACGTAATTCAGCCTCAGCCATAACGGCATTGATTTCAGCCATTAAGCCATCAATATCAGCATCAACTTCGCTTTCAATATACACGCCTGTTAATTCAGTCTCTGGCGTTAGCGTACCCGCTTGAAATAATGCCCACATTTCTTTGCCATATTGAGTTTCAAGTACTTCTGGCGCATAACGACCATAATAATTGGCCATGTTATTAACATCACGCTCAAACATCCATTTAGCGTTATTATTTGCAGAAGCATCTACCGCTTGAGGTAAATCAATAATCACTGGGCCTTGACCATCCACCAGCACATTAAATTCAGATAAATCGCCATGAATAAGACCAATGCATAACATGCGCTTAATATAGGTGATCATTAACGCATGATCGCGTAAGGCTTGTTCTTTGGTTAGCGTGATATCATTTAAACGTGGAGCAACAGCGCCATCGGCATCTGTAATTAACTCCATCAATAACACCCCATCAAAACAACCATAAGGGATTGGCGCACGCACATCCGCTTTTAGCAATAATGATAGTGCATCGACTTCAGCCTGTTGCCATACTTTTTCTTGCTCATCGCGGCCAAATTTAGAGCCTTTTTCCATTGCACGAGCACGGCGGCTATTGCGCACTTTACGTCCTTCACGGTAAGTAACCGCTTTTTTAAAGCTACGCTGATCGATTTCTTTATAGACCTTGGCGCAACAAATTTTGCCACCACTGCGAACAACATACACAGAGGCTTCTTTACCGCTCATCAGTTGAGATAAAACGTCATCAACAAGACCATCTTCAACGAGGGGTTGTAATCGTGGAGGAATCTTCATTACACCTACATTAGTCAGTAACTGGAAATATACCTGTTTATAATATCGCATTATCGCTAGCTGACAATTTTTAACAAGTATTGATGAGTGGTTATTTCTAAACCGTCAATGTAAGTATAAAGCAACAGTAGTAAAGACATTACCCGTAAACCACAACATTAACCTTAAAAAACAACAAGATAAAACAAAAAATACAATATGTTTTTTATTGTTAGCTACTTTTAGTAACGTTCAGTTTAAGTATAAATAGTGGCAATAAGAGCATGACACAATAGCTACAACAATCAACTGAGAAAACAACAACATAAAATTCCGCTCTTCAATATAGCTTTCATTTTCAGCTGCTTTCATTATTAGCGCCCATAAACATACCATTCGTTAATGGTTAACGATTTAACAATAAAAATAATAATGAGAAATCACATGAACTATTGTTTACTGCCGAAAAAATCATTACTCACAGTAGCGATTATGAGTACGCTAACCCTGTCACCACTCGCTATGGCACAAACAAAAACGGATAACGGCTTTATTAATGGCTCGTCACTCACGACTAAATTTATCAGTGATACTCGCGTTCGCTCTCGTAATGACAACGCTGACTTTGACTCTTATGGCAGACTCAATTATTCCGCCTACAATGCCATTGTTGATTTAAACTCAGGTTACTATAACAACTTTATCGGCGTGGATGTTGCTGGTTATTTAGCTGGGGATATTTATAACAATAGTATCCAAAATGATAATGATCAGTACTTATCAAATGAGATCTCATTCTCACAAAACCAAGACTGGGGATCAGGCAATGGCCCTCATCTAAAACTTTATACTGCTGCAGTTAAATTTAAATACCAAGATCTCTTTAGCGGTAAAGTTGGTTTAATTCAATCAACAGGTAATGGTACTGTTGGTAACGTATGGTCATTTGTCCCTGGTACTTACCGTGGTTTAGAACTTAATGCTCATGTTGGTGGTGGTAAATTAACTTACTTCTGGGCTGATAAATACACCGCACCATGGTTACTCAGTGAGGATGATTACGTTGGCTGGGCAAATACCCAGTGGAACTATTTACACTCATTAGGTTATGAAAACAGTTTTGATAACTTCTCTTATAACCTTGGTATTGGTCAAGCTATGGATGTTCGTTATAACGACACCAGCCGTAGCGTAAATCCAACCTCATATAAACTTTACACTCGCTATCAACTCACCCCCAATACGCAACTCGCTGCTGATTTTTATGGTGTTAACGACAAGGTTAAATATAACGGTTTAGGTTATATGACAGGACTATCGTTACATATGAATCATGGCCAATGGAGTTGGTTATCTCAACTACGTTATGCTAACAGTAATAATGATACTGAAATTGTACCGCGTACTATTTATACCTATGCGATGAATAACGGTAGTTGGTCACAATTCTGGGATGCTTTATCTGATTGGAACCAATCTGGTGAAGTATCAATGTATAACCGTTTATCTTTTAATGCCGGTAATGGTTGGAACTACTACATGGGTGTGGGCTATGGCTCAGGCATGGATAGCGCTAAAGTCGGCTATAGCAGTGAGGCAGCAGTAAATGGCACTGTTGGCTACACGTTACAACAAGGTACACTCAAAGGCAGTGTGGTGCAGTTACACAGCACTTGGTTAACCCGCGACGAAGTTAAATCAGCCACTGCAGGCAAAGATGAAACCGATGTCCGTTTGCAAGTAATCATTCCCTATTCTGTGTTTTGATAACTAGCCGCTACCAATATTGAGCCTCAACATTATGTTGGGGCTTTTTTATAACAGCAGCTACAACAAGGTTATTAACGACAACTAACAGAGAAAGAGGATAGAACTAACATAAACAAGGGGGGACTTAAACCCGCTTTCCTTTGATTGATGACAAGGTGAAAAGCGAACTTAAGAAATTGAGAATAACGATGAGGCAAAAAAAAAGCCTCAATCTTACGATTAAGGCTTTCTTCTGAAATTTGGTGCCCGAGGACGGACTTGAACCGTCACTCCCGAAGGAAACGGATTTTGAATCCGTCGTGTATACCAATTTCACCACTCGGGCTTATGGCGGCTATTATACGTATATCGTGTTGATGTGCAAGCAATAATCTAGAATATTTATCATATAAATACCCAAGCGCTGTTTTTTTAACCCACACTGGCTTTATTGATGCTTATCAAACCGCCATGTGATGGCGATCATGAATATATTTTGTAGCAATTTAGTTCATTCATCTGAATTTAGTTTACTGCTACACTGCCGCCCATAAGGATTTGTTCACCCATCATTGATACTGGAACCATCATGAAGAAAACCAAACCACAACATGCTAAACCGTCACACCAATACCCAAGCTTATTACGTCGTTTAGGCGCTTGGTTCTACGATACTCTTATCGTCGCAGCTATTTTAATGGTTGCAGGTGCACTTGCGATGGCGATTGTTGCGGCGCTACTTCATATTGGAATACTTACTTTAGGTGACTACCAAGACGCCAGTGACTATTTAATCTCAGACCCGACGGCAAGTGCGTTGTATAGTGCTTACCTTGCTATCGTGATTATTGGTTTTTATAGCTATTTTTGGACTCAAGCAGGACAAACCTTAGGCATGCGAGCATGGAAGTTAAAACTTCAAAATGAAGATGGCTCTCGCATTAAAATTACTCAAGCCTTTATTCGTATTGCTACCTCAGCATTTGGTCTAGGTAACTTACTGGCATTTAATAATAAACGCCGTTCAATGCAAGATATTATGGCTGAATGCGAAATGGTCGTAACGGAAAAAGTGTCATAATACCGCACTATTTTAAAATAAAATTCTTAATAAAAAAGGAGCCTTCAGGCTCCTTTTTTAATCGCTATAATTTACGTTTGAGTAAATAAATAGTGATGGCTAAAAACACTAAACTTGGCGCCAGAGCACCAATAACTGGTGGTAAGTTATAAACTAAACTCATCGGTCCAAAGACTTGATTGGAAATATAAAACCCAAAGCCAAAGATAACCCCAGATAACACTCGCGCTCCCATGGTAACCGAGCGTAATGGTCCAAATACAAATGATAACGCCAATAGCATCATTACTGCGATGGAGACAGGTTGTAATGCTTTACGCCAAAATGCCAATTCATAACGCATAGCATCTTGCTTAGATTCTTTTAAATAACCCACATAATTATATAAGCCAGATAACGATAATTCTTCAGGTTTAACCGTCACAACCGCTAATTTATCTGGCGTTAAGGTTGTTTGCCATTTTTTAGTTTCATAATGGGTATTTTTGATCTGTGCCTGATTGGTCATATCGGTCACAGTGACATTGTGCATCGTCCAGCCTTTTTGGGCATCATAACTGGCGGTTTTAGCAGATAACACATCAAGCAATTTATCTTGGTTATTAAATTGCCAAATATTAACCACATCAATTTGATTTTTATCATGCACACGACCGAGATAAATAAAATCATTATCATCTTTGGCCCACACACCACTTTGAACCGATAGCATACTGCCGCCACTGATCCATAATGCACGTAGTTCACGCGCCGCTTTTTGCGATTGTGGTGCCCCCCATTGGCCTAATAACGTCACAATGATCATCAATGGCACTGCCGTTTTTAGGGTGGATAAACCAATATCTAACTTAGAAAATCCAGCGGCTTGCATGACCACCAGTTCAGAGCTTGACGCTAACATCCCTAAACCGATTAATGCCCCCAGCAATACCGCCATTGGGAAAAATGTCACGATATCTTGTGGCATTGATAACAATACAAAATATAACGCTTTAAGAAGATCGTAACTGCCTTGACCGACTTTACGTAGCTGCTCAACATATTTAATGATGGCAGATAATCCAACTAACGTTGATAAGGTTAATGCCGATGTCGCGATAATAGTTCGGCCAATATACCAGTCGAGAATTTTAAACATTAACCGCGTCTCCGTAATTTATCTTTGAAGCGTCGCACCGGTAAACTATCCCAGCTATTTAAACCAATCGCGATCAATAACGCGCCAATATTAATCGGCCACATTCCCATCCAACTAGGAATGAAACCATCTTCAATCGCAGATTTTGCTGATGATATCGCTAAGAAATAAGCTAAGTAAATCAAGACTGCTGGCGCTAACTTCGCAAACCTTCCTTGACGCGGATTGACTGCTGACAACGGCACTACAATCATCACCAATAATGGAATACATAAGATTAACGATAACCGCCATTGTAGCTCTGCCGTAGCTGCTTTACTTGGATCTTTCAATAGTTCAGCAGTGGTTTTTGCTTCCCAATCACGATCTCCTTGCTTCACTTTACGTTGACCAATTAACGCTTGGTAATCATCAAATTGAGTAATGCCATAATTAAGCTGAGTCGGCACCCCTTCATAACGCGTACCATGCTGTAAATCCAACATTTGGCGACCATCTGCTTGCTCAGTAACAAAACCACGCTTTGCCACCATAACACTTGGTTGTAACGTATCTTGAGCTCTTAATTGAGCAACAAATACATTATGCAGTTTGGATCCTTTATCAGTAATATCATTAACAAATACTACCCCAGAACCATTAGGTGTCATCTGGAAAGTACCTTTAATTAGCATATTTAAGCCCGGATCAGCTTTCGCTTGATTCATGACTTGTTCAATTTTATTTTGAGACCACGGTGCAACCCATAATGCATTAGCAGTAGCAATCGAGCCGGTAATCAATGCCAACGCTAATGCTGAGCGAATAAGAAACTTATTCCCCATACCTGTGGCACTCATCACCGTTATTTCACTTTCAGCGTACAAACGACCAAATGTTAGCAAAATACCTATATATAAACTCAGTGGTAACATCAGCAACGCCATTGCTGGAATAGAAAGCCCCATTAAAGTAATGATGAGATCACTCGGGATCGAACCATCAGTCGCTTGTGCTAAAATGTGGATGAACTTTTGGCTAATAAAAACAAGAAAAAGCACAAAAAGTACCGCTAATTGGCTTTTTACTGTCTCTCTCGTCAAATACCTAACAATAATCACGCGTTATATTCCCATAGAAAACTTGTTTTTTTGATGGAATCACTATAGTTTTTCGTTAAATTAGTTATTTTTTTATCTTTCGGCTGAATGTAAGTCCGCGCTTTTAAGCCTATACCGAAATCTCGGCAGAGCAAGCAAGTGTGGTATTATCTAACATTTAGCGTTAATTGTCTTTATAGGATGTTAGGAGTACGCATGGAGTTCAGTGTCAAAAGCGGTAGCCCCGAAAAACAGCGCAGTGCGTGTATTGTCGTGGGCGTATTTGAACCACGTCGCCTCTCTCCAATCGCGGAACAGCTAGACAAAATTAGTGATGGCTATATTAGCTCATTACTACGTCGTGGTGACCTTGAAGGTAAACCAGGACAGATGTTGCTATTGCATCATGTTCCCAACGTATTGTCAGAACGTGTATTACTTGTTGGTTGTGGTAAAGAGCGTGAACTTGATGAGCGCCAATATAAGCAAATCATCAAAAAAACCATCAGCACTTTAAATGAAACTGGCTCAATGGAAGCTGTATGTTTCCTTACTGAGTTGCATGTTAAAGGTCGCGACACCTACTGGAAAGTACGTCAAGCAGTAGAAACGACTAAAGATAGCCTTTATACCTTCAACCAGTTTAAAAGTAACAAGCCAGAGACGCGCCGTCCACTACGTAAATTAGTTTTTAACGTACCAACTCGTCGTGAGCTTTCTTTAGGCGAACGAGCAATTACTCATGGTCTTGCTATTTCTTCAGGCGTCAAAGCAAGTAAAGATCTAGGTAATATGCCGCCTAACGTAGCAAATCCTGCTTATTTAGCCTCACAGGCGCGTCGTTTAGCGGATGATTTTGATACGGTCACTACCAAAATTATTGGTGAGCAAGAAATGGCAACCTTAGGGATGACATCCTATCTTGCTGTTGGTCAAGGCTCAAAAAATGAAGCCATGATGTCAGTGATTGAGTACAAAGGCCATCCAGATCCAGACACCAAACCAATTGTTCTGGTCGGTAAAGGTCTAACATTTGACTCAGGCGGTATTTCTATCAAGCCTGGTGCTCAAATGGACGAAATGAAGTACGACATGTGTGGTGCTGCTTCCGTATTTGGAACCATGAAAGCACTGGCTAAACTTAATCTACCAATCAATGTAGTTGGTATTCTAGCCGGCTGTGAAAATATGCCTGGTGGCGGTGCTTACCGTCCTGGTGATATTTTAACAACGATGTCAGGCCAAACAGTTGAAGTATTAAATACTGATGCTGAAGGCCGGTTAGTACTGTGTGACGCATTAACTTACGTTGAGCGTTTTGAACCTGAATGTGTGGTTGATATTGCTACTCTGACAGGCGCATGTGTGGTAGCACTAGGTCATCATATTAGTGGTTTAATGGGTAACCATAATCCACTTGCTCATGAACTTATTAATGCTTCAGAGCAATCAGGTGATCGCGCTTGGCGTCTACCGATGAGTGATGAATACCAAGAGCAAATTGCCAGCCCATTTGCAGATATGGCTAACCTAGGTACTCCTGGTGCTGGCACCATTACTGCTGGTTGTTTCTTATCACGCTTCACTAAGAAATATAATTGGGCTCACCTTGATATTGCAGGTACTGCTTGGAAAGGTGGCGCAGCCAAAGGCTCAACCGGACGTCCGGTACCCTTATTGGTCCAATTCCTCCTCAATCGAGCAGGCCAAGAGATTGTCGAATAAGACACTCAGAAAAGGGCCGTTGGCCCTTTTCTTTTAGGACATTAATTTATGACTCATGCTACGTTTTATATATTAGATGATAATCAAGATGGTGCTGATAGCGATTTTCAGTGGCATTTTGCTTGTCGTTGCGCAGCCATGAGTTACCGTCAAGGATTACGGGTTTACTTACTTGCAGCAAACAAACAACAAGCAGAACAAATAGATGAATATCTATGGCAACAGGATCCTGACAGCTTTGTCCCGCACAATTTAATTGGCGAAGGACCAAGAGGCGGATCACCGGTTGAAATTGGTTGGCCTGGTTTACGCTATAGCGGACACCGCGCAGTATTAATTAATTTAGCCGAAATTGTCGCAAATTTTGCGGTTAGCTTTGCACAAGTGGTAGACTTTGTCCCTTGCGATGAAACGCTCAAGCAGCAAGCACGTGAACGCTATAAGGCTTACCGCCTTGCTGGCATTCAAATAACGACTGCCGCTGCTACTGAGACGCCTTAATTCCACATAGAATCCTTCTAAGAGCGCTATGGAAAAGACATACAACCCACAATCAATTGAACAAGCGCTTTATCAGCGCTGGGAAGAGGCTGGTTACTTTAAGCCTCATGGTGATACATCTAAAGATGCTTACAGCATTATGATCCCGCCACCAAACGTTACAGGTAGCCTACACATGGGCCACGCGTTCCAGGATACCATTATGGATACCCTGATCCGTTGTGAGCGTATGAAAGGTAAAAATACCTTGTGGCAAGTTGGTACTGACCACGCAGGTATTGCTACCCAAATGGTTGTGGAGCGTAAGATCGCTGCTGAAGAAGGCAAAACTAAACACGACTACGGCCGTGATGCTTTCATCGATAAAATCTGGGAATGGAAGAACGAATCTGGTGGCACTATCACCAAACAGCTTCGTCGCCTTGGCGCATCGGTAGACTGGGATCGTGAGCGCTTCACCATGGATGACGGCTTATCAAATGCTGTTCAAGAAGTGTTTGTGCGTTTATATCAAGAAGACCTACTTTACCGTGGTAAGCGTTTGGTTAACTGGGATCCAAAACTGCATACAGCAATCTCTGACATCGAAGTTGAAAACAAAGATGTTAAAGGTCATATGTGGCACTTCCGCTACCCACTAGCAGACGGCGTTCAAACCGCTGACGGTAAAGACTACATTGTTGTAGCCACTACGCGTCCTGAAACTATGCTTGGCGATACTGGTGTTGCGGTAAACCCTGAAGATCCACGCTACAAAGATCTAATCGGCAAAGAAATCATCCTACCTATCGTTGGCCGTCGCATTCCTATTTTAGGTGATGAACATGCTGATATGGATAAAGGTACTGGTTGTGTAAAGATCACTCCAGCACACGATTTCAATGACTACGAAGTAGGTAAGCGTCATAGCCTACCAATGATCAACATCCTAACCTTCAATGCTGATATTCGTAACAGCGCAGAAGTCTTCACCACCAATGGCGAAGAAAGCGATGTATACAGCACTGAGTTGCCAGCAAAATACCATGGTATGGAGCGTTTCGCAGCCCGTAAAGCTATCGTGGCGGAATTTGACGAATTAGGTCTGCTAGAAGAAATTAAAGATCATGATCTTACCATCCCTTATGGTGATCGTGGTGGCGTAGTTATCGAACCAATGCTAACAGCACAATGGTACGTTCGCGCAGCACCATTAGCTCAACCTGCTATTCAAGCGGTTGAGAATGGTGACATCCAATTTGTACCTAAGCAGTACGAAAACATGTACTTCTCTTGGATGCGTGATATTCAAGATTGGTGTATTTCTCGTCAACTGTGGTGGGGCCACCGCATTCCAGCTTGGTACGATAACGACGGTAATGTTTACGTTGGTCGTAATGAAGCAGAAGTACGTGAAAAGCACAACTTAGCGCCTGTTGTGGTGCTAAACCAAGATAACGACGTGCTTGATACTTGGTTCTCATCAGCGTTGTGGACATTTGGTACTCAAGGCTGGCCAGAAAATACGCCAGATCTTAAAACCTTCCACCCATCAGACGTGTTGGTAACAGGTTTTGACATTATCTTCTTCTGGGTTGCACGTATGATCATGATGACCATGCACTTCTGTAAAGATGAAGACGGCAAGCCACAAGTTCCTTTTAAAACTGTTTATGTTACTGGTCTTATCCGTGATGAAAACGGTGATAAGATGTCAAAATCGAAAGGTAACGTGCTTGATCCTATCGATATGATCGATGGTATTGATCTTGAGTCTTTAGTTGAAAAACGTTGTGGTAACATGATGCAACCTCAACTTGCAGCTAAGATCGAAAAAGCAACCCGTAAGACATTTGAAGCAGGTATTGAACCTTACGGTACAGATGCATTACGTTTCACCCTTGCTGCAATGGCCTCTACTGGCCGTGACATCAATTGGGATATGAAACGTCTTGAAGGTTACCGCAACTTCTGTAATAAGCTATGGAACGCTAGCCGTTACGTACTGATGAATACAGAAGATCAAGATTGTGGTTTCGCTACTGGTAGCGAGCTAGAGTATTCACTGGCTGATAAGTGGATCGAATCACAATTCCAACTAGCAGCGAAAGAATTCAATACTCATATTGATAACTTCCGCCTAGATATGGCTGCTGGTGTACTGTACGAGTTCATCTGGAACCAATTCTGTGACTGGTATTTAGAGCTAACTAAACCGGTTCTATGGAAAGGCACTGAAGCACAACAACGTGCAACACGCCATACTTTAATCACAGTACTAGAAAAGACATTACGTCTTGCACATCCAGTATTGCCTTACATCACTGAATCAATTTGGCAGAGCGTTAAGCCGCTAGTGGATGGTGTTGAAGGTGAAACTATCATGACTCAGGCACTGCCTCAGTTTGATGATGCACAGTTTGACCAAGCTGCTATCACTGACATTGAGTTTGTTAAAGCGTTTATCACTAGCATTCGTAACCTACGTGCTGAATATGATATCGCGCCAAGCAAGCCATTATCAGTAATGCTAAAGGTAGCTGATACTGCTGATGCTGCACGTGTTGAAGCAAATCTTACCGTACTTAAATCGCTAGCTAAACTAGAAGAAATTAAAGTATTGGCTGATGGTGAAGTAACACCAGCTTGTGCGACTGCATTAGTGGGTAAATCTGAGTTGATGATCCCAATGGCAGGTCTGATTGACAAAGATGCTGAGCTTGCACGTTTAGACAAAGAAATCGCGAAAATGGAAGGCGAAATCAAACGCACTTCCGGTAAACTGAGCAATGAAGGTTTTGTTGCTAAAGCACCTGAAATCGTGATCACTAAAGAACGTGAGAAGTTAGCAGGTTATGAAGAAACACTGGTTAAACTGACAGAGCAAAAAGCAACCATTGCTGCGCTATAAGTTTTAACTAAGATCTAAAAACAAAAACCGACGTTTCGACGTCGGTTTTTTTTCGGCTCAATATTTCATTTCCCCACCAGCAATTATTCATATTTCTAAAGCATCGATAAACCCACCCGCGCAATAGCTTTTAACTATTGATGGTATATAAAATACCGAATTTACCTATTGATATAATTTTGTAATACTCATTACATCAAATTAATGGAATTAACCTTATGAAGAAAACCCTCAGCTTTGCCACAATCCACTTTACCGTTGCTTTTAGTTTGGCATTCTTATTAACGGGTGATCTCTTAATTGGCGGCCTAATTGCTTTGGTTGAACCTATGGTCAATACCGTCGCATTCTACTTCCATGAAAAAATATGGCAGACTAAAAAGCTTATCCAAACCCAATCTGCATCCCCTAGCCGTAAAACCATCAGTTTTGCAGTACTCCATTTCAGTGTTGCTTTTACGGTAGTCTACCTCTTAACGGGTGATTTAGTGATTGGTGGTGCTATGGCAATGATCGAACCAACCATAAACACTCTAGCTTATTACCTTCACGAACGCGTATGGCAGAAAAAACAACAATCACAAAATCAGCCACAACAGTTAATGTCGATGATGGTTTGTTTACATCATTAACAACAGCACACGACTTTCATCACTGATTTTACGGTTAATCGCCGCTATTATTTAGTTGCGATCAACAACAATTAGGATGTGTTTATGCACCCCCAGCAACTGCGCCAACTTTCTCGACAACTGGTGCGCCAATTAGGCATGCTCAATAATCAATGTGGTGCCATGGCATTAACTCCAGTCCAAGCACATACCTTAATTGAACTTGAGCAAGGCCCATGCAGTGTTAGTCAAATGGCACAGCACTTAAAAGTCGATAAATCCAATGCCAGTCGTAATCTTGCGATGCTACTTAATCAAAACTTAGTCACCACCATTAGCCACCCAACCGATCGGCGTAGTCAATTATCCCAATTAACATCAACCGGTCAGCAAGCATTACAACAATTACACCGCCAACTTGATATCAATAGCCAACATATTTTAGATCAGCTCGATGATGATGAAATCACCCATTTGGGCTCAAGTTTACATCGCTATTCACGTGCACTCACTGCGGTAGAACAACAGCAGGAGTATAAGATCAGACCCATTACCGCATTCGATAACACCGCTATTGCGACAATTATTCGTAAAGTATCGCTTGAATATGGACTCACAGGCGACAAAGGTTACAGCGTAAACGATCCTATTTTAGATAATATGGCACACGTTTACCGACCCGATAATTGCAACTACTGGGTGATAGAAAAAGATCAGCGTATTTTAGGTGGTGGAGGTGTGGCGGCACTGGCGGGACAAGAAGATTGGTGTGAATTACAAAAGATGTATTTTTTACCCGCATTACGCGGTAAAGGCTTAGCGCGAAAAATAGCAGTACAAGCATTAAAGTTTGCTCGCCAACAAGGATATAAAGGCTGCTATTTAGAGACTACCGCAGCACTTAAAGAAGCGATTTATTTATACCAATCACTTGGATTTGTTAACATTCCACAGCGTATGGGCAATACTGGTCACGATAGTTGTGAAATTAAAATGATCAAAACCTTCTAAATAATCACGCCACCTTAAAATAACAGCGGCAATAAAAAACCCTACTTGTTGAATCACATCGCGGTAATAACAAGCAGGGTTTATTCTATATTATTGGTAATTAGTAACTTTGTTTTAGATGATAAACTCGCAGCCCTTGCACCACTTCAGCATAGCTCGCTGAACCAATATATTTAATCTGCCGTTGGTGCTCAGGTACTAGAGTAAAACTTGAATCTTCAAATCGCCCTTCACCTTCAAATTCCAAATGCACAAAAAATGCTGGTTTACTGCTACTCAGCATCACCACGATCTCATTATTGTGCTCAGCGACTTCAAAGCGTAAATCAGGACAAGCCAACTCACAATATTTTGGTCGTGCAGGAAACCACGTGTTCTCAATCAATTGCTGGCCACTATACAAATGAACATGGAAGAAACCATCTTGTTCATGGCCGTCTAAATCCTCATTTAACCATTCCCACACCACTTTGGTCGAGTCTGCTTCTAAGTATTGAGCAATCGGTTCACGATAAAGAATTTCGCCATCCCAACTTTGCCACACCACTTCACCTTTTAACTCGGTATTTTTACGACCATCATTGACTAAATGTAACTTCAGCCCTTGTTGATCACGCGTAAAAGTTGCCATTTGCGGAGCGAAAAAACGCCGAGCATGATAATGCAATTGTTTCCAACGACCACTGTATTCTAATGATGACCATGAACTTACGGGCCAACAATCATTTAACTGCCAAAATAGCATGCCGCGGTTAGTCGGTTTTTGTGTACGCCAATATTCAGCGGCTGTTTTAACGGCTAATGCTTGTTGCACTTGCGATAAATACAGCATATTGACAAATCCATTAGGAAAACGGAAATAACGGGTAAACATCTCGGTAATGATCGAATTACCATTCGTGCTTTTCTGATGGCTTTCAAAACTTGGCGAGCTAATATTCCAATCTTGCTCAGGTAAACAACTTTTTACGGTTGGTAACGACGGCCAGGATTGAAACCCAAATTCAGAGCAAAAACGCGGCGTAACTTGCAGGTAAGCATCAAACTCTTTACCACTATCCCACACATCCCAACAGTGCATATCACCGCGATGAGGATCATGGTGCCAAGTATCTATAATATCCAATTCACCATTACATGGTGAGCTAACCCAGAAACGACGAGATGGATCTTCACGCTCAACCACTTCAGCTAAAGTACGGTTAAGACGATCATAATTGATCAGATGCTTTTCACGATGCTGACGCGACTCAGGATCACGATTAATTGCTCCCAAAACTTCATTATCACCGCACCACAAGACTAAACTTGGGTGATCTTTTAAGCGCCGAACTTGGAATTCGACCTCTTGCTCAACTTCAGCAATGAAATCAGGCGTTGACGGATAAAGAGCATTAGCAAACATCAGATCTTGCCAAACAAGTAGCCCTAACTCATCACAAAGATTATAAAAGATGTCTTTTTCATACATGCCACCGCCCCACACCCGCAGCATATTCATATTGGCTGCGGCCGCATCGGTTAACAAACTACGATAACGTTGTTCAGTCATACGTGCAGGCATTGCATCAAGCGGAATCCAATTGGCACCACGAACTGAAATGGGTACATCATTGACCATCACTACCATGCTTTGACCATGATCGTCGTCTTCCGTTACCAATTCTAATTTACGCAATCCAATTTGCTTAGTGATCGCAACCCCATCAGCTTCAAGTGCTAACTTATAGAGTCGTTGTTTGCCATAACCTGCAGGCCACCAATGACGTGGATTATCAATTCGAAAAATCACACTGGCTTTGGTTGCTTCGCGATCAAGCGTAAGGTGGAAAGTCTGCCCATCAAAGGTCACTGACGCATTAGCCAAACCTTTTTCAGAGACAACTTCATAATGTAACGTAACCGCCAATTCACACTCTTGCTGGTGCCATTTCTGTTTGGTGGCTAAATGACTAATACGTACGTGCTCAATGGGTTGCAGTACAATATCACCATAAACACCCAATACCGACAGACAAATACTCCAATCCCAACCACTATGAAATTGTGGTTTACGAAGGGTATTCATAAATGGAATTTGGTTATTACCTTCAGCCCATGGAAGTGGAAATGGTAATTTATCGGCGCGATTTTTAGCGGCTAAATCAGCACGATGTAATACTATTTCAATGCGGTTAGTCCCTACTTGCAAACAACTTAATACATCCACCTTATGGCGCATGAACATATTATTAAAATCTGCAACGGTATGACCATTAACACGAATTTCAGCAACCGTATCAAGCTGATTCAATACCAAGTCCATGGCATTACACGTCAGTTGCTCGGCTGTTAATTCAAAGTGGCGGCTGACAATCCAGTCGCACTCACCAACCCACTGAACTTTTTTTTCATTGGTTGCCCAATAAGGATCAGGGATCTCTCCAGCTGCATATAATGCTGAGTGAACATCACCCGGCAAATCAATATGAAGGTCTTGAATTGCTGAACGTTGAACACACGCAAGCAACCACTGGCCATTAAGTGAGATTGTCATCAATCACTCCAATACTGAGTTATTCAGTATGATTTAAATGTATGAGGATAAATGGGAAGATTTACACGCGTCGTGATTACAGACAGTGATCACGAGTAAATTTCTATCATGTCGTCGATATCCAAGTTTGATATCACAGCCAAAAAGTAGAAAAAGCCAGCAAAATGCCGGCTTTTAAGAACAGAGTGGTGTTATGACGATTTATTCTTCGTCTTCATTCTCTTCTTCATCATCTTCGTCAGATTCGAAGTAAGTGCCCCAACCGTCATAATCGATACTGTGCTTTTCAGCCAGTTTAATCAGCTTTTCAGCTTGCTCATCAATTAATTCTGCGTTTAGAGCTGATTCCATTACGGCATCAAAACATACAACCTTGCCGCCGCCATCTTCAGGATCAAGCTCTAGCTCTTCTGCTTCTAAAACATTAAAACCAAGTTTAAATGCTTCAACCGCAGCGGCTTCTAGTTCTTCAAATGTGTCTGCAGAGAAATGGTGCTCAATAGTGTAAAGCGCCTCTGGCTCACTGCCATCTTCAAGTAACGCGGCAATAATTTCGCGAGTTTCTTCTTTTTGCTCTGCAATCAATTCTGCGTAAGACATGGTATCACTCCACCTATGGAATAAATTTGCTGGCAAATATCGCATGGTTTGCACTCAATTACCATATCTTACGCATCAGCCAAGCCTAAATTGATCTTAATCAACCCTTGAAGGATTAACTGCTAACCGTCGAATACTCACCAATGTGCATAAGATTCCATGCTCATTATGCCGATTATTCACCAATGACTACAGTACACACACTTATCCTAACCCTTGGTTGTCACTATTCGCATAGCCATCCATTTTTTTTACACAAATATCCTCAGCCTAAAAATCATCGCCAAACACCCCAAAATAAAAGTAATAAACTGTGAGCAATCGTTAAGTTAGCAACTATAAACCACCTTAGAATCATGCTGTCCTGCAGTCAAAACGAGATCATTTATGATCTATTCACCCCTGCTAGACTACGATGTTTTTCAATTAGTTACGTTTATTGTTTGTTCCTTCTTTTTTCATCAGTGATCATTATCACTGATGCAGACAAACACACCTTATGGTTATCACTAACCAAGGGTGTAGGAGATAACCATGACGACACACACAAAAATTAAACCACACAAAAAAAGCTTCTTTGCTCAATTAAAATTCCCGTCGGCTTACACCATCTTATTTACACTCATTGCGTTTGTAGCTGCCCTGACATGGGTTGTTCCAGCCGGGCAATATGATCGAGAAATGAATGTTGAACTAGGAAAAGAAGTGCCCATTACTGGTACTTATAAAGCCGTTGCTAGCAACCCTCAGGGCGTTATCGATGTGTTACTCGCACCTATAGATGGTTTTTACAATCATGAGTCTTATGAAGCAGCAGCCATTGACGTGTCATTATTTATTTTAATTATTGGTGGCTTCTTAGGACTCGTCACCAAAACCGGTGCCATTGATGCTGGCATTGAACGCGTGACAGCACGTTTACATGGTAGAGAAGAGTTAATGATCCCAATCCTAATGGGACTGTTTGCTGCTGGCGGAACAATTTATGGTATGGCAGAAGAATCATTGCCTTTTTATACCTTATTAGTGCCTGTAATGATGGCTGCCCGTTTTGATCCCCTCGTTGCTGCGGCGACAGTATTACTTGGCGCAGGTATCGGAACGTTAGGATCAACCATTAACCCATTTGCTACCGTGATTGCTTCCAATGCTGCTGGAATACCCTTTACCGATGGCATTATGCTACGCATTATTATTCTTACTGTCGGTTGGTTAATCTGCGTTGCTTATGTCATGCGCTATGCAAAAATGGTGCGGGAAGATAAAACCAAATCAATTGTGTATGATCAATATGAACAAAATAAAGCCCATTTTTTAAGTAACCAATCTGATCAAATGCTGGAATTCACTACTACCCGTAAAATCATTCTAGCTATTTTTGGATTATCGTTTGCGGTGATGATTTATGGCGTTGCTATTGCTGGTTGGTGGATGCCACAAATATCAGCAATGTTCCTTGGTGCTTCAATTCTTATTGGCTTAGTGTCACGAATGAGCGAGGAAGATTTCTCTACTAGCTTTATTGATGGTGCACGAGATCTACTCGGCGTAGCATTAATTATCGGGATTGCACGTGGCATCGTGGTAATCATGGATCGCGGCATGATCACTGACACTATTCTAAATTCAGCCGAACATATCGTTACCGGGCTATCAGCAGTCGTCTTTATTAACGTCATGTATATATTAGAGATCCTGCTGTCATTTTTAGTCCCTTCAACATCTGGACTCGCCGTATTAACTATGCCAATTATGGCGCCACTGGCTGATTTTTCAGGAGTAGGACGCGATCTCGTTGTTACAGCTTATCAATCAGCATCGGGAGTTGTTAACCTGGTTACACCAACATCTGCAGTGGTGATGGGAGGGCTGGCTATTGCACGCGTACCTTATGTACGATGGTTAAAATGGGTTGCCCCATTATTAGGTATTATTATTATATTTACGATGGCAGTACTCAGTGTTGGGGTCATATTAATGTAGTAACTGTTTTATTTTATATAAACCGCCCACGGGCGGTTTTTTTGTATCTAATAATTAACAATCACTCACCATCAGTATTATTGACAATTCAAATACTATTATTTCATTAATAATAGTAACTATCCTATTTACACATAATAAATACCATCTAGATAATAATTATTAAACAGCCAAGCCATCAATATATATTAACCGCCAATAACACTATTATTCCGCACAAAAAAAAACAATACCAACCACATATTTAAATTGAAAAAATAACGATTAAACTTAAAATAACGCACAACACAAACGTCACAAAAAAAACAATTAAAAAATTTAAAACCAGATCAATAACCATATTTAAATATATATAGTCACTCTAATTGAATAATATCTTAAGTGATAAAAACTTAATTAAAAAACAAAAATGCATAACATTCCACACCAAAAACAAATAATATATAAAAACAACAACTTAAATTAAATTCACTCTTTAAAAAAACAACCAATCTACATAATAAATCATGATATTAAATTATTTCACGACTGACAAATGTCGTAAATAATCATTAAATACAAGCTAAGTCATTAATAATTAAAGTGTGATAGTGATCTTATACAAATAATATTAACCACGTAGAATTAATTACATAAACAACATTCAATACTTATTCAACGCTTCGTAACTTTAAAATAGCCAATCAATAATAGGCATAAAAATAAGGATACTATCATGAGTAACTTTTATGTGGGTTCTGAAATAGGTCAACTACGCCGCGTACTTATTCATCGTCCAGAGCGTGCTTTAAATAATCTTACACCATCAAATTGCCAAGAATTATTATTTGATGATGTATTATCCGTCGAAAGAGCGGGTGAAGAACATGATATTTTTGCTAATACTTTACGCCAACAAGGCGTTGAAGTTTTATTATTACAAACCATGTTAAGTGAAACATTAGCCGTAGCGGAAGCAAAAGATTGGCTATTATCAACTCAAATATCAAATTATCGTTTTGGTAATACTTTTGCTAATGATATTCGCTGTTTCTTAGCAGATATGTCTCATACTGAACTTGCTTCAATTTTATTAGGTGGTCTAAGTTACGCCGAATTACCACTGCAATCATCTTCTATTATGCAAAAAATGCATTCAGCTTGTGACTTTATTATTAAGCCACTACCCAATCATCTTTTTACCCGTGATACCTCATGTTGGGTTTATGGCGGTGTTTCTATTAATCCGATGGCCAAAGAAGCTCGTCAACGTGAAACCAATCATTTACGAGCTATTTATCGCTGGCATCCGACTTTTGCTGGTCAAGATTTCATTAAGTATTTTGGTGATGAACAGCAAGCTTATGACAAATCCACCATCGAAGGCGGTGATGTTTTAGTTATAGGTAAAGGCAGCGTATTAATTGGAATGTCAGAACGCACTACCCCACAAGGCGTTGAAGCACTTGCATCAAATCTATTTAAACATGGTCAAGCTAAGCAAGTGATTGCGATGGAATTACCAAAACACCGTTCATGTATGCACCTCGATACCGTTATGACCCATATGCGTGAAGATACCTTCTCAGTTTATCCTGAAGTTATTCGTAAAGATGTTCAATGCTGGAGCTTAACTGGTGATGCTTATGGCAGTGTCAAAGCCAAAGAAGAAAAGTCTTTTGTTAACGCTATCGAAAAAGCACTTGGGGTTAACCAACTTAATTTAATTACCACCGGCGGCGATAATTTTGAAGCTGAGCGCGAGCAATGGAACGATGCCAACAATGTACTAACCGTCAGTCCTGGGGTTGTTATTGGCTATGAGCGTAACACCTATACCAATGAAAAATATGATAAAGCAGGGATCACAGTGCTACCTATCCCTGGTGATGAACTGGGTCGTGGCCGTGGCGGTGCTCGCTGTATGAGCTGCCCAATTGAACGTGATGGCATTTAACCCCAATAAAAAAGGCTGATACAACTCTCGATCAGCCCCTCATAAATGTGGAGATACACAGCTATGACTAAACAAACTGTCGTTGTTGCCCTTGGTGGTAACGCCTTACTTCGTCGCGGCGAGCCTTTAGAAGCCAGTATTCAGCGTCAGAACATCGCCACAGCGGCCACAACCATCGCCGCAATCGCACAACAATATAATGTGGTACTCGTACACGGTAATGGCCCTCAAGTAGGATTACTCGCACTCCAAGGATTGGAATATAAACAGGTCATGCCTTACCCATTAGACGTATTGGGATCAGAAACCCAAGGCATGATCGGCTATATCTTGATGCAAGAGCTTAAAAATTTACTACCACAGCAAGAAGTCTCTTGCATGCTCACCCAAATGTTGGTTGATCCGCAAGATCCGGCTTTTTCCGATCCGACCAAACCCATCGGACCGGTGTATCAAGAAGCTGAAGCACGTGAATTGGCTGAAAAATTTCAATGGACAGTTAAAGCTGACGGCCAATATTTCCGCCGTGTTGTTCCGAGCCCACAACCAATTGGTATTGTTGAATGCGATGCCATCGAAACCCTAATTAAAAGAAATCATTTGGTTATTTGTACTGGCGGTGGCGGTATTCCCGTTAAACGTGAAAATAACAAACTTGTCGGTGTCGAAGCCGTGATTGATAAAGATATGTCAGCAGCATACCTCGCTAAACAATTAAATGCTGATGCACTACTGATTTTGACCGACGCTGATGCTGTTTATCTCGATTGGGGTAAAGCAACCCAAAAAGCAATCACTAGCATCACCCCACGTGCGTTAGCACATTATCATTTTGATGCCGGATCAATGGGACCCAAAATTGAAGCCTCATGTGAATTTATCAACCAAGGTGGAAAACTAGTTGGTATCGGTGCACTAGATGATGGATTAAAGATCCTAAAAGGTCTTGCTGGAACAAATATTATTGCAGAAAAGTAGAATAACTATTCACAATTAACCGAAAATAAGATAAACATATTATTAACATTACCTATTATTTAGCAACTAAATCATAACAAGATTCAGTCGAAGAGATACTGAACCTTAAGAGGGATACATCATGGCTTTTAATCTTCGCAATCGTAACTTCCTAAAATTACTAGATTTCACTCCTCGTGAGATTCAACATTTACTTGAACTCTCGGCTGAATTAAAGAAAGCAAAATACAATGGTTATGAGCAACCACGCCTTACGGGTAAAAACATTGCACTTATTTTTGAAAAAACCTCAACTCGTACCCGTTGTGCATTTGAAGTAGCGGCATTTGATCAAGGCGCCCAAGTCTCCTATTTGGGTCCCTCTGGCTCGCAAATTGGTCATAAAGAGTCAATGAAAGACACCGCGCGTGTATTAGGCCGAATGTATGATGGCATTGAATATCGTGGTTTTGGTCAAGCGATTGTAGAAGAGCTAGGTCAGTACGCTGGTGTCCCGGTTTGGAATGGATTAACCGATGAATTCCATCCAACTCAAATTCTGGCGGATTTCCTTACCATGCAAGAGCATGGTCGTGGTAAAGCGCTCCATCAAATGTCATTTGCTTACCTCGGTGATGCACGTAATAACATGGGCAACTCATTAATGGTTGGCGCAGCTAAAATGGGGATGGACATTCGTTTAGTGGCACCAAAAGCATTTTGGCCTGATGCTAAACTTGTCGCTCAATGTCGTGATATTGCCGCTGAAACCGGCGCTAAAATCACCATGACAGAAGACGTTCAAGAAGGTGTTCAAGGCTGTGATTTCCTCTACACTGATGTTTGGGTATCGATGGGCGAAGCAAAAGAAGCTTGGGCTGAGCGGATTAATTTGATGCTGCCATACCAAGTGAATATGGCAATGTTAAAAGCCACTGGTAATCCACATGTTAAATTTATGCACTGTTTACCTGCATTCCATGGTGAAGATACTACTGTCGGTAAAGAATTAGCTCAAGCTTATCCGATGCTATCCAAAGGGGTTGAGGTAACCGACGAAGTGATTGAATCAAGCCACTCAATTGTTTTTGATGAAGCAGAAAACCGAATGCATACCATCAAAGCAGTAATGGTTGCCACACTAGGAAACTAAACGCTCAAACTTGAGCGCAATCAATCCTTAATCAGTTACCGCTCACGTGAGCGGTAACCGCATTTTCTTGCAAGTATATTGTTTCAACTTTAATAAAAACTTTATATTTCATAGATATAAAAATATAAAAAACAAAAAACATCCTTTTTATAATTGCATAAAAATCCGCCGCTTGAATAGTTAACGCAAACGCTTGCGCCATAAAAAATAGACGGTATAATCTTTGCAATTTGCCTAGCAAGAGATAAAAAATGAACCCTACCATCAACATCAAATTAACTCGTAGTAATCATTCATTGATGATGGTTCGTTATTTTATTTTTACTATTTTTCAAAAAAAAGCCTCCTTTAACTAGGGGGCTTTTTTTTGCCTAAAATTTAGCAAACCAAAAAGTTTTCAATTTAATCACACCATCATAGGGAAAGAAGCCATGGCTAATTCGCTGTTTAAAAAGCATATTATTTCCATCCCCGAGCTTAACCGCGCTGAACTAGAGCTTATTATTGATACCGCGGCGAGACTAAAAGCTGAGCCAAACCCGACTTTACTAAAAAATAAAGTAGTCGCAAGTTGCTTCTTTGAACCATCAACCCGAACTCGTCTTTCTTTTGAAACAGCAATCCAGCGCTTAGGCGGCACGGTGGTAGGGTTTGACTCCCCAGGAAATACCTCGTTAGCAAACAAAGGCGAGACATTATCCGATTCAGTACAAGTCATTACCTCTTATGTGGATGCCTTTGTAATGCGTCATCCACAAGAAGGTGCTGCTCGCTTGGCGTCTGAGTTTTCTAATGGTGTTCCTGTTATCAATGGTGGTGATGGCGCAAACCAACATCCTACCCAAACGTTGTTAGATCTCTTTACTATCCATGAAACCCAAGGTCGACTTGATGGGATAAATATCGCTTTTGTGGGTGATTTAAAATATGGCCGTACAGTACATTCATTAACCCAAGCCCTATCAAAATTTAATGACGTTAAATTCTTCTTTATTGCACCTGAAGTACTCGCAATGCCCGATTATATTTGCGAAGAATTAGATGATGCAGGTATCAGCTATAGCTTACATAACAACATGGAAGATGTGATCCCTGAACTGGATATTCTGTATATGACACGTGTTCAAAAAGAGCGTTTTGACGAATCTGAATATGTACATATGAAAGCTGCCTATATTCTTACAGCTAACATGCTTGAAAATGCACGCGACAACCTAAAAGTATTACACCCACTGCCGCGCGTTGATGAAATCAAGGTTGATGTAGATAAGACTAAGCATGCTTATTTCTTCCAGCAGGCAGAGAATGGCGTTTATGCACGTCAGGCGTTACTTGCACTTGTACTTAATGAAACCCTATAAAGAGGTATGACGATCATGGTTAAAGAAACCCAACTTAAAGTTGAAGCAATTAAAAACGGTACCGTTATCGATCATATTCCAGCAAATGTTGGCATTAAGATCCTGAAGTTATTCAATATTGATGGTACAAATGAACGCGTTACTATCGGTCTTAATTTACCGTCTTCAGCATTAGGAGCAAAGGATCTCATTAAAATTGAAAATGTGTTTGTGACAGAAGATCAAGCCAATCAATTAGCCCTTTATGCTCCTCAAGCTACCGTTAATCAAATTGAAAACTATACGGTAGTTAAGAAACTAAATTTATCGTTACCTGAGTTTATCAGTGCCATCTTTAAGTGCCCTAACAGCAACTGCATTTCACATGGTGAACCTGTTGCGAGTGGCTTTAAAGTTTTAACTAAAAAAGCCGATATTCAACTTAAGTGTAAATACTGTGAAAAAGTCTTTTCGCGTCAAATTGTGACTGAATGTAATAGTTAACATTCTCACTCGGTCATTTACCCAGCGATAGCTTATCCTTTATTGCTGGGTCTTTTTACCTCATAGGCTTTCAAGCATCTTACAGCGAATCCATAACGTAAACCGACATCACATTACTATCATTCACTGAAATAACTTAATATAACGTTTGTTATTTGGTGATAATGGTCATATCTCCGCTACATTATAATTGCTACCATCAATATGCAACAACACGCAAACAATAGCTACTACCTCATTATTGCTATACCGATAATCTATATTGCCTAATCTGTTATTGATCCATACCTTGCCAAGGAGTGACTTCGAATGGATACCCAGCTGCCTGCAATCGATGATAATTATTGTAATGATAATATGACATCTGCATGTAAACGCTTATTACAACAACAAAGTTTTACAACGCAAGATGATATTCGGCATCAATTAATTAAATTAGGCTTTAACGATATCAGTCAATCAACGGTATCACGGCTATTATTACGATTAGGGGTGACTAAGGTTCCTAATGCGACAGGTAAAAAAATTTATTGCCTAACCACTGAAAATGAACCGATTAAAATACATGCATCAATTGCGTCACAAATTGAATTTATTACTCATAATCAATTGGTTATTGTGATAAAAACCCACCCAGGTGGTGCACAATTGGTCGCTCGATTAATTGATATGCAACCCCATGTGGATATTTTAGGTACCATTGGCGGCAATGATACCGTTATGGTAGCGCCAAAAGATATTATGCGAA
The DNA here is from genome assembly GCF_003026355.1 of Photobacterium kishitanii. Classification (GTDB taxonomy): domain Bacteria; phylum Pseudomonadota; class Gammaproteobacteria; order Enterobacterales; family Vibrionaceae; genus Photobacterium; species Photobacterium kishitanii. The sequence goes on from NZ_PYON01000013.1 coordinate 27,979, forward strand.
TTAACCAATGCTTACAGGTTGTAAAGCAATATTTAGGTTTGAAATAGCCGCTGATATCAATGCTGGTGAGTTGAATATAGGCTTGATTGCCCCCATATTAGTTACCACTGAAAGGCTATTATTGAGCCTTTAAATGATCATAAAATAGGATAACTCATGACAAAAATTCTTCATACAGAGCAAGCTCCTGCAGCGATCGGTCCTTATGTACAAGGTGTTGATCTTGGTAACATGGTAATGACATCAGGTCAGATCCCTGTTAATCCACAAACAGGTGAAGTTGCAGAAGATATTGCTGCTCAAACACGTCAATCATTAGATAACGTTAAAGCAGTTGTTGAAGCATCAGGTCTGAGTGTTGCTGATATTGTAAAAATGACTGTATTCGTAAAAGATCTTAACGATTTTGGTGCTGTAAATGAGGTTTATGGTGCATTCTTTGATGAACATAAAGCGCCTTACCCAGCTCGCTCTTGTGTTGAGGTTGCACGTCTACCTAAAGATGTGAAAATTGAAATTGAAGCGATTGCTGTACGTAAATAATGCTCAAAAAAGCGATCACGAGACTGAAATCAGTGATCGCTTTTTTCTCCCGCTAGCACGCTAATATGCTTGTTCTACTGTCGCTAACACTTGCGCAAACCATGCCGTAAATAGCTGGGGGTTTTGATGTAATTGTTGTTGTAACTCAGCGATAGGCCACCATCGATATGCCATCACTTCAGCAGGATTTGGCGTAAATATCACCTCACTACCACTCGCAATCAAAACATGATCCAACTCATGTTCAATTAACTGTTGATCTAATTTAGCATAATAACAAAAATGGCCTACGTCCGTTAACGGGGTCGTCAATGTAATACCCATTTCTTCTTGTAAACGGCGAATACCAGCCTGATTAATCGTTTCACCCTGACGTGGATGAGAACAACAAGTGTTAGTCCATAAACCGCCGCTATGATATTTTTCTAAAGCACGTTGATGTAATAAATATTCACGTCCATTGGGAGTATCACGATAAAGCAATACTGAAAAAGCTAAGTGCAATGCACCATCACGGTGAGCCTGCATTTTTTCTTGTAGACCAAGCTCATGGCCCTCTTCATCTACTAATACTACATATTCTTCAGTCATAATTATCTTCTACTTCTATCACAAAATTCTGTTTATCGTTGTTTGATAACAATAAAACAAAACAAGGACATGTTTAAAAAACATGTCCTTGTTAATAACACTCGCATTATGTCTTTTAACTATAATTGTTAAGCGTTAAAAATAATCCGTATTAATGCTTATTGCGCTGAGCAACCTCTTGGTCTAACTCTGCTAGTTTTGCAGCCATCATTTTACGACTTTGAGTTAATAATTTACGAACATCTTCTTTTTCTAAACCAACAGTCGCAATCGGCTTCATAACCTCAACAATGACGACACCATTATCCCAACGATTAAGTTTTACTTTATCCGTTGAGCTACACACAATCGGTACAATCGGCACTTGAGCACCAATAGCAGCATGAAAAGCGCCAGTCTTAAACGGTAATAAGCCACGGCCACGAGAACGTGTACCTTCGGGGAACATCCACACAGACACTTTATTCTTTTTAATTTTATCAACAACTTGACCAATTGTGCCCACGGCTTTACTGCGATTTGCACGATCAATTAAGATATTACCCGTGATCCAGTATAGCTGTCCAAACAATGGAATCCACACTAAACTTTTTTTACCGACAGTCACTGTACGCTGCATAATTGCACCAGAAACGGTAAATAAATCATAAGTATTTTGATGGTTGGCAATATAAACCGCCGAACCTACTTGTTCAGCACCTTCAGCGTAACGGATCTCTAGCTTTATACCCAAGACACGTGACATTTTACTAAACAGTCGCCCAAAGGTATAAACATGTTTAGGATTTCGTGGGCTTAATAAACAATAACCACAGCCAAAGACAAAGGTTACGATGGCAAAAACTGCAATCGCAATCAGGCGCAAAATATAAATCATTCAAACACTCCTCAGCGTACAAGTGTGCGCTAGTATACCCACAGCAACGAAAATTACACCTGTTATGTGTATCCATTACTCAATAAACTACGACACAATTAACGCGAATAAATCATTAAAAAGCCCTCATAAATACGAGGGCTTTATTGTATATATAGCCGTAAATTAACTGTCAGTTAATTGCTCATCACTGAGTGTTTGTGGGGAATCAATTTCAATATCAGTAACGCGTTGCAATCCACGTGGCAACATTGATCCTCGACGACCGCGCTCACCACGGAAGTTTTCAAGATCACTCGGTTTTAAACCTAACTTACGTTTACCTGCATACAAAGTGACATGACTATCAGCAGTAAGAACCATTAGATAAGATAAGAACTCTTCACGAGATTTTGCTCGTGCTGATGGAATATTAATGATCTTATTACCCTTACCTTTACCTAATTGTGGCAAGTCTTTGATTGGGAATAACAACATTCGACCTTCATTGGTAATCGCCATAATTTGATCGCTATTAATATCGGCAATCGGCTGAGGCGGTAATACTAATGACTTTTCAGGTACCGTTAATAAGGCTTTACCGCTCTTATTTTTAGAAACCATGTCGCTGCTCTTACAGATGAAACCATAACCAGCATCCGATGCCATTAGCCATAGTTGATCATCATCAGCCATCATTACTTGGCGCATATTAGTGCCAGGAGTCAGATTTAAACGCCCAGTAATCGGTTCACCTTGGCTACGTGCCGATGGCAAAGTATGCGATTCAAGGGCATAGCTGCGACCATCAGAACCTAAGAATATAGCTGGTTGATTACTCTTACCACGCGCATGAGCGAGATAGTTATCACCTGATTTATAGTTAAGCGTAGTTGGATCAACCTCATGACCTTTAGCATGACGGATCCAGCCTTTGTCAGACAGTACTACAGTGATAGTTTCACTTGGAATCAAGTCACGCTCGGTCATAGCCTTAGCTTCGGCACGCTCAACCAATGGTGAACGACGATCATCACCATACTTTTCAGCATCTGCGATAATTTCTTTTTTGATTAAAGTATTTAAACGACGCTCAGAACCTAATAGCTTTTCAAGCTGCTCGCGCTCTTTAGCTAATTCATCTAATTCACCACGGATCTTAATTTCTTCAAGCTTAGCTAACTGACGCAATTTTATTTCTAAAATAGCATCGGCTTGAGTAACGCTTAAATCAAAACGTGACATTAATTCAGCTTTAGGATCATCTTCACTACGAATGATCTCAATCACTTCATCAATGTTTAAATAAGCCGCTAATAAGCCTTCTAAAATATGTAATCGAGCAATCACTTTATCAAGACGGTATTGCAAACGACGACGAACCGTACTACGACGATACTCAAGCCATTCTTTAATGATAGTCACCAAGCCTTTTACTTGTGGACGACCATCTAGACCCAGCATGTTAATGTTAGCTCGAAAACTTTTTTCTAAATCTGTCGAAGCAAACAAGTGATTCATCAATTGATCGCAATCAATTCGATTGGTACGTGGCACAATCACGATACGGGTTGGATTTTCATGATCAGATTCGTCACGTAAATCTTCTACCATTGGCAGTTTTTTTGCTCGCATTTGCGCGGCAATTTGCTCCAATAATTTGGCTCCTGATGTTTGATGAGGCAAGGCGGTAATAACAATATCACCATTTTCTTTATGCCAAATCGCACGCATTTTCACGCTACCACGGCCAGTGGCATACATCTTCTTTAAATCAGGTTTTGAGGTGATGATTTCAGCTTCAGTCGGATAATCTGGACCTTGGACAAATTCCATCAATTGATCAAGATCAGCGCTTGGATTCTCGATCATGTGTACCGCTGCATTAGCAACTTCACGCACATTATGCGGCGGAATATCCGTCGCCATACCAACCGCAATACCAGTAATACCATTTAATAAAATATGCGGTAACCGTGCCGGCAACATTTTTGGCTCAAGCATAGTACCGTCAAAGTTTGGTACCCAATCAGCGGTGCCTTGATTTATCTCAGCCAATAATACTTCTGAAAAACGCGATAAACGTGATTCGGTATAACGCATTGCAGCAAAAGATTTCGGATCATCCGGGGCACCCCAGTTACCTTGACCATCGACTAACGGATAACGATAGGAGAAAGGCTGCGCCATTAGCACCATCGCCTCATAACACGCAGAGTCACCGTGTGGATGGAATTTACCTAATACGTCACCAACAGTACGTGCTGATTTTTTATATTTCGCAGTAGCGTTCAAACCTAATTCAGACATCGCATAAATAATACGACGTTGTACTGGTTTTAAGCCGTCACCAATAAAAGGTAAGGCACGATCCATGATTACATACATGGAGTAGTTTAAATAAGCGTCTTCAGTAAACTTTCTAAGTGGAAGCTGTTCAACGCCATCCATAGAGACATCAGTCATCGTGAGATAATCCGTCTTAAATAATGCGATTCGGCAAACATAATGTTTGCCGATTTAAAATGATATACGTGTGAGGCGAATTAAACTTCCGCCAAATCGCCTTTGCTTTGTAACCAATGACGACGATCTTCTGCGCGTTTTTTACCTAGCAACATATCCATCATTTCATTAGTTTCACTATCATCATCAATAGTAAGCTGCACCAAACGACGGGTATTAGGATCCATAGTCGTTTCACGCAATTGCAGTGGATTCATTTCACCCAGACCTTTAAAGCGCTGCACGTTAACCTTGCCACGCTTACCTTTTAAACGCTCAAGAATGGCATTTTTTTCTGATTCATCAAGCGCATAAAATACCTCTTTACCTAAATCGATACGGTATAGCGGTGGCATAGCGATAAACACATGTCCAGCACGTACTAACGCTTCAAAGTGCTTCATAAACAAGGCACATAATAACGTTGCGATATGCAGTCCATCGGAGTCCGCATCGGCAAGGACACAGATTTTACCGTAACGAAGTCCACTTAAATCGCCACTATCAGGATCAATACCCAATGCGATTGAAATATTATGGACTTCTTCCGAAGCCAATACTTGATCAGATGACACTTCCCAAGTATTTAGTATTTTACCGCGCAACGGCATAATCGCTTGGAACATACGATCACGGGCTTGTTTCGCCGAACCACCCGCCGAATCACCTTCGACTAAGAATAGTTCAGTACGATTTAAATCTTGTTGTGAACAATCGGCTAATTTACCCGGTAAGGCTGGGCCTGAAGCTATTTTTTTACGAACAACTTTCTTACTAGCACGCATACGACGGTGAGCATTGGCAATGCAAACTTCTGCCAATAATTCAGCCAACTGTGGACGCTCATTAAGCCATAAGCTAAAGGCATCTTTTACTACGCCAGAGACAAATGCTGCACATTGACGTGACGATAAACGCTCTTTGGTTTGACCGGCAAACTGTGGATCCTGCATCTTTACAGATAGTACGTAAGCACAACGATCCCAAATATCATCAGCAGTCAGTTTCACTCCACGCGGTAATAAATTGCGGAATTCACAGAACTCACGCATCGCATCAAGCAAACCTTGGCGCAAACCATTAACATGCGTCCCCCCTTGCGCGGTAGGAATTAGGTTAACGTAACTTTCAGTGATCAGTTCACCACCTTCAGGTAGCCACAATAGCGCCCAATCAGCCGCTTCTGTTGCACCACTAAAGACACCAGTAAACGGCTCTTCTGGCAATAAGGTATAGCCTTTCACGCCTTCAGCCAGATAATCTTTTAGACCATCTTCATAGCACCAACGTATTGTTTCATCAGTAATTTTATTGGTAAATACTATTTCCAAACCGGGGCATAATACAGCCTTAGCTTTTAAATTACTTTTAAGACGAGTAACAGAAAATTTTGCACTATCAAAGTATTTAGGATTTGGCCAAAAATGAACTTTGGTTCCTTTTGCACGACGGCCACAAGTACCAATAACTTCTAATTCAGAGACTTTATCGCCATTTTCAAACGCGATTTGATAAACTTGACCATCACGTTTAACCGTTACTTCGACCCGATTAGAAAGGGCGTTTACAACCGAAATACCTACCCCGTGTAGACCACCTGAAAATTGGTAGTTTTTACCCGAGAATTTACCTCCGGCATGTAATTTACATAGGATAAGCTCAACTCCAGAAACACCTTCTTCTGGATGAATATCTACCGGCATACCACGACCATCATCAATCACTTCTAATGATTGATCGGTATGAAGAATGACTTCAACTTTACGGGCATGGCCAGCCAAGGCTTCATCGACACTGTTATCGATAACTTCTTGACCAAGGTGGTTAGGTCTTACCGTATCGGTATACATACCCGGACGGCGGCGTACTGGCTCAAGGCCATTTAGAACCTCAATGGCTCCAGCGTTATAGCTTTGATCTGTCATATCACGGAAATTTACGGGAAAATTTTGCAAACAATAGTCAGTAACCCTCGCGTTGTTGTCAAGCGGGAGTCTGCGGAAAACTCACATTCAGTGAGTCGCGTCTCTTTTCTATATTACGAAAAAGGGACGAAAACTGGGTATAGATTTTATGCTAATGCACATAACTTGATTTATAGGGTAGCCTATCTCGTTACTCAATGAACAGATAAGTCAGGTTATAACCCTAAGAATTGAAGAATGGTGGCGGGAAAACGTTCAAAATCACAAAAACTATGATCACCATTAGCTTCTATTGTTAGCCTACAGTGTGCATATTTTAATGCTGCTTGGCGATAATCAAGAACTTCATCACCTTGCTGTAATAACACCCATAGCCGTTGTGGCTGCGTGATATTTATAACTTCAAGTGCTTTCAAGTCATCAATGTGCTGAGCTTCTAGCACATAATTTTCACCGCTATATGGATTCTGCTGTGGTCCAAGGTAGTCAACTAACAGTTGATAAGGTTTAACGGCTGGATTAACTAATACGGCCGATAATTGATAACGCTCACTAAGCCACGTACTTAAATATCCCCCTAAAGAGCTACCGACAACACCAATCGTATAGTGGTCCTTATATTGCTCAACCAATTGCGCTAGATATTGACTAGCGTGAGCTGGATAACTCGGTAGCTGGGGTGCTATAACCTTGATATCAGGTCGATGCTGACGACAATAAGCCATCATTTGTTGGGCTTTCAATGATGATGGCGAACTATTGAAACCATGTAAATAAATTAATAATGATGGCATCAGTAACCTTCAGCATCAAGTTTAGGTTTAAATTGATCACCACTAATACGGTGGACACTAGTAATAATTTGTCCGTCTTTAGTTAATTCTAAATAACGCCAACCTGGGTTGTTATGATCTAACGCAAAATCATCAGAATCAGGCATAAACTGAATACAAGTCGATGGTGTCGCAAGCACACGTACACCATGGTAAGTTCGATCTAAATTTTGATGAATATGACCACATAGCACGGCTTTTACTTGTGGATGACAATCAATTACATCCCATAAACTACTGTTATTATGTAGTTGATGTTGATCTAACCACGCACTACCTGCTTCAAGCGGATGATGATGCAATAAAATTAAGGCATGTCGATCAGGATAACGTGCTAGAGCGGTATTTAATAATCCTAACTGTGCAGTACTTAGCTCACCATGTGGCACACCTTGTACTTGGCTATCGAGTAAAATCATTTGCCAATGATCCCCCACTAATACCTGCTGCTGTGGCTTAATCTGCTCACTCGGTAAAATGGATTGCATTGTTGGCTGAAAATCATGATTGCCCGGCAACCAAAAACACGGTTGTGACCAACGTGAAATACCATCAGCAAAACGCTGATAAGAGTAAGGGGTGTGATCTTGAGAAATATCACCCGTAGCAACGATGGCGTCAAAATGACGCGCAGCAATATCTACCCCATTAAGCACGGCATGAAAAATGTCTTTGGTTGCCACACCAAGCAAAGAGCCGGAACCATTGGCAAACAAATGAGTGTCGGTGATCTGCAGAAGAACCACACTTTCGGGGTTAGTCTGCGGCAGCGAATAGGTCTGCAAAACGTCAAAAACCTTGTCTATTCTGAGCAATTAAGTTCAATTAACAAACGGATTGTTTACTAAGCCCGTGGCGTAAACAATGCTTCAACCAGTCACCTAAGAAAAGGTTGACTTGATGTTTCTCATTTTTTTGATGCATACGCAAGTTAGGATAGTCATATATTGGCTTGAGACGAGAAATCTGCTGCGCAGCACACACTTCTGCGACCTTAGCATCATGATATAACCGTACCGTTAATAATGGTGCCAAGTAATCAGCAACCCTATCAATATCAACCAACCCTAGTGTTACCACTGTGGTGTAGCGGGTTGATTCAATAATTTTCAACTGATATGCATCATCACACACCAGGTATACTTGCGTATCTCCGACTTCATCGTTGCGAGGCAACAATGGTAAGAGTTTAGCGTAATTAGTTTCATACAAGCGCATTAGGCTTGTCAAATCAACAGTATACCTTTTATTCAAATCATTCCCCTAGGATTATAAAATAATTTATTTTATGGCTGCTGCAAACGTTGATGATGTAACTGCAACCATTGTAATGCGATAATCGTGGCCGCATTTTCAATTTTACCAGATTCTAACCATTGATAAGCCTGATTTCTAGAAACAACATGAACACGAATATCTTCTGATTCACTGGCTACGCCATGGATCCCTTGCGCTAAACGACTATCGACTTCGCTAATAAAAATATCAAGTACCTCTGAACAGCCACCTGAGCTGGACAAATAACGTGATATTTTCTCCGTTTTCCCTAGCACTAACCCCGATTCTTCAGTTGCTTCTCGGCGTACGACTTGCTCAGGAGATTCATTATCATGATCGAGCATACCTGCAACAATTTCTAACTGCCACGGCTGGCAATCAGCAGCCATCGCGCCAATTCTGAACTGTTCAATTAATACCACTTGATCACGTATCGGATCGTAAGGTAATACAGCTGCAGCATGACCGCGTTCAAACAGTTCGCGCTCAAATTCACCACTCCAACCACCAGCAAATAATCTGTGTCGTAAACGGTATTTAACCATTTTAAAAAAACCGTCATACACCGTTGTCGTCGATAAAACTTCAACATCTTGACGATTAAACGCTTGTTGCGAGGATGAATAATCTGATGTTTGATCCATACTTTTTATCCTTCGATGATAGATATCTATTAAAAGTTAACCAACTTCACGCGAGATAGCATTAAAATCAACTTATATCCCTTACAGTTATACTTTAAGTGTAATATTCCACTGCTAGTGTTTAAACAATTAAATATCATGTATCTTTTTGACACGCTGTTTATTAAATCGATTACAATAACCTAATAACCGAATGTAAAAATACAATCACTACGTAAAACTACGTAATGATCAGTTTCAAGCAAGGCTGCTTCAGGTAAACTGACGCTTGCACTATATTTATACATTCCCATTTTTGTCTGCAAGACCAGGAAAGGCATCCATGAAAAAATTGCTTCCAATCATTATCAGCCTTGCAATTGGCTCTATTAGTCAATCAGCATCGGCTGACGATCTCGCTCAGATTTATCAGCAAGCCAAGCAAAATGATCCACAACTTCTAAAAGCCGCGGCCGATAAAGATGCAGCTTTTGAAGCAATTAATTCTTCACGTAGTACCCTTTTGCCACAAATTAATCTTTCAGCTGGCTATAACACTTATTACCTTGATTCAAAAGCAGGCAAAGATAACGGTTTTACCGGTGGGGTTACGTTAAGCCAATCATTATATAACCGTGCTAGCTGGGTTGGCCTTGATATCGCTGAAAAAGAAGCTCGTCAAAGTGATGCAGCTTATGCCGTTACCCAACAAGGTCTTATTTTACGCGTTGCATCAGCGTATTTTAACGTTTTAAAAGCCAAAGATGATTTGAAATTTGGTGAGGCAGAAAAAGCAGCGGTTGGTCGTCAATTAGAGCAAATGAAACAACGCTTTGAAGTCGGTCTATCTGCAATCACTGATGTTTATGATGCCCAAGCTCAATACGATACTGTACTGGCTTCTATCATTGTAAAGAAAAACACTCTCGCCAATAGTTACGAAGAATTACGTGAAATTACGGGTCATGCATATTCGTCATTAGATCCATTAAATACCACGACCTTCTCAGCGAGCAAACCGCAACAAGTTGCTGATAACCTAGTTAAAGATGCTGAAACTGAAAACTTGACCTTATTAGCATCACGTATTGGTCAAGATATTGCTCGTGATAATATTTCACTGGCAGACTCTGGGCACCTACCAACATTATCATTTGAATCAGGTTATCAATACGACGATACCAGTGCGTTATCTAAACCTGATCAAGGTAATCTAAGCGCAGGTATTAAAATTGACTTGCCAGTTTACAGTGGGGGTAATACTAGCTCTCAAGTAAAACAAGCCCAATATAAATACGTCTCAGCAAGTGAAGATCTTGAAGCACAATACCGCACCGTGGTTAAAGATGTTCGTAACTACTACAACAACATTAATGCCACTATTGGTTCGATTAATGCTTATAAACAATCAGTCGTTTCAGCCAAGTCAGCATTAGAAGCAACTGAAGCTGGTTTTGATGTTGGTACGCGTACGATTGTTGATGTATTAAACTCAACCCGTAGCTTGTATTCTGCTAACAGTGAACTTGCAAATGCACGCTATGATTACATTCTAGCGCGCTTGCAGTTGAAACAAGCTGTCGGCACATTAAGCGAGCAAGATGTATTAGATATTAATTCAGGCTTAATCCAAACTAAATAAGCCGCAATAATTTCGATATAAAAAAAGCGCCTTTCGGCGCTTTTTTTATTGCAAATAATCCGGAGATTAACCACGTCCGCCACGAATGGCTTCAATGATTTTTGAGGTTGAACACCCATCTTCAAAATTAAGTACTAATACTTGACCACCAGCTGCTATAACTTCTTCACCACCAGCTATTTGTTCAGGAGTGTAATCACCACCTTTAACTAAAATGCTTGGTAGCACTTCACTGATTAATCGTTGCGGTGTTTCTTCAGTAAACGGAACCACCCAATCAACCGCACCTAAGCCAGCTAATACTGCCATACGGCGATCTTCTGGGTTAACTGGACGTCCAGGACCTTTCAAGCCTTTAACTGAATCATCAGAGTTAACAGCGACAATCAAGCGATCACCGAGTTTTGCCGCTTCGGTTAAGTAAGCAACATGCCCTGCATGAAGAATATCAAAACAACCATTGGTCATTACAACGGTTTCACCACGGGCTCGAGCGGCTTTCACTGCATCAACTAACATTGGCTCAGAAATAACCCCAAAGCCACTATCTTGGCTACCGTGAATAGCTTCAGTTAACTCAATCGTTGATAAGGTTGAGGTACCTAACTTCGCCACAACGACACCAGCAGCAGCATTCGCGAGCTTACATGAATCAGATAACGACTTACCCGCTGACAATGACGCCGCTAACACTGAAATAACGGTATCACCGGCACCCGTTACATCATAAACCTCTTGCGCTAAAGTCGGCATATGTAATGGCTCACAGCCTTTTTCAAGTAGCGTCATTCCATGTTCAGAACGAGTAACTAACAACGCTTCAAAATCAAACTGCTCAATCAAAGCCATGCCTTTATCGACCAATTCTTGTTCTGAATTAACACTACCAACAACGGCTTTAAACTCAGATAAATTCGGCGTTAATAACGTTGCGCCACGATAACGCTCAAAATCGGTGCCTTTAGGATCAATCAAAACTGGCAGTTTTGCAGCACGAGCCAATTGAATCATAGACTGTACATGTTCCAACGCACCTTTGGCATAATCAGACAAAATAACCGCTTTTGCGTTCGCCAGCGCAGGCTGCATACGTTCAAGTATTAGCGCTGGATCAACATTCTGAAAACCTTCTTCAAAGTCTAATCGAATTAACTGCTGACCACGGCTCATCACCCGTAATTTGGTAATCGTTGGATATTCAGCCAATGCAACGAAATCACTGCTCACATTTAGTGACGACAATTTTTCGGTTAACGCACGTGCTGGCTCATCGGTACCGGTTAAGCCAATCAATTTGGCGTGACCACCTAACGCAGCAATATTCATCGCCACGTTCGCTGCACCACCTGGGCGCTCCTCAATTTGATCAACCTTAACCACCGGCACTGGCGCTTCTGGTGAAATACGTTCAGTCGGCCCTGTCCAATAGCGATCTAACATTACATCGCCAACAATCAATACCTCAGCGTGGTTATAATCAGGCAGCGTCAGTTTCATTTCTTTCTCCGGGAATATGGAAACGTTCGAATATTAGCATAAACTAAAATCGAGGGGCATTCGGATAACAGTTAAACCGCATTAGGTTCTAGCCATTGCTGCCATACTTGCTCAACAATATTGCGCATCTCAACAAACTGTTGTTGATCGACATAGGCGGCTAACCCTAACAAACTCAATCGATGAATCGCATTACGCATATCACAATAGGCTTGCTGTAATTGTTCAGCAGTCATGCTATCAAGAATACCGTTATTCGCCAGTGATTCAAAAATACGAACATTATCAGACCAGCGCGTTAAAGCGGGTTGCTGATGAGCATAAGCTAACACGAAATACTGCGCTAAAAACTCAATATCGGTAATGCCACCTTGGTCTTGTTTCAAACCAAACATTCCCGCTTTTTTCTTGCCTAAATGGTTACGCATTTTATGCCGCATTGCCGCAACATCTGCCGCTAGTTGAATTCGATCACGCGCGATAGTTAATACTTGCTGGCGTACGTCTGCAAATGCCATACGCAATACTTCATCGCCGTACACCATCCGTGCGCGTACTAATGCTTGATGCTCCCATGTCCATGCTTGTTGCTGTTGATACTCAGCAAAAGCATTAACAGTGGTGACTAATAATCCAGAGGCACCTGATGGCCGTAAACGCATATCAACTTCATACAACACTCCTGATGCTGTTCGTGTTGAGAATAAATGAATAATCCGCTGGGCTAAGCGCAAATAAAACTGTCGCCCATCGATTTCTTTACTACCGATGGTATAAACATTATCAGGGCAATCATGGACAAACACTAAATCAAGATCTGAGCCATAGCCCAGTTCCCAGCCGCCAACTTTGCCATAACCAATCACCGCAAAACCTTTACTTTGTCGCTCTAATAAGTGGCTTGGTTCACCATATTTTGCTGCTATTTGTAACCAAGCTTGATTAACTACCGCTGCAACAATCGCTTCAGCAAGATAGGTTAAGTGATCACTTACTTTCATCAATGGCAGCACACCTGCAATATCTGCGGCTGCTATACGAAGTAATTGAGTTTGTTTAAACTGGCGAATGGCTTCCATCTGCTGTTCCATATCCTCTTCTGGAATACGGGCAAGATATTCACGCAATTCATCTTGATAGCTAGTCAGTTCTGTTGGTTGGTACAAATGCTGTGGATCAAGCAATTCATCTAATAATAATGGGTATAACGCTAATTGCTCTGCCACCATCGGACTAGCCGCACATAATCGAATCAGCTGCTTAAGTGCGATTGGATGCTCAGTCAATAACTCTAAATATGTAGTACGGGTTGCAATACGGATAATCAATTTGGTTAATCGCGGCAGCAGCTGGACAGCATCATCCCGTAACACTACTTGCGCTAAAATTTCAGGCATTAATGTCGCTAACGCTTCACGTCCACGCGGACCTAAAGTACGTTTAAAAAGTTCATGCTTAAAAGACAGTAAATTCTGAGCTTGAAGCTGTTGCTCGGGAGCATCTATTTCAGCCAAAATACTCAGCAATACATCTTCATTCGTCACCATTGCCCACATTTCATGGTACTGCGTCGCCACCTCTTGCTGGCTATCTTGATCATCATGTCCAATAATATCGTCGAAAATTGCGTGAATAGCTGCCATATGCTGATCGGTTGTGGTCATTAATGATGCCCAATCAGGCTCAGTCATTACACATGCCAGTCGCGCTTGATCAAGCGGCTTATCAGGCAGGGTTTGAGTTTGTTTATCATCAATAGCTTGTAATAAGTTTTCTAATCGACGTAAGTGACAATAACCCGTCGTTAAAGTATCGACATCAGCTTGAGGTAACAAAGCCAACTCTTTAATCGCCGTTAAAGTCGGTAATAGGCCACGCTCACGTAAGCTTGGCTCGCGTCCACCACGAATTAATTGAAAAGATTGAGCAATAAATTCCACTTCACGAATACCACCCGCCCCCAACTTAATATTGTTGGTAAGCCCTCGGCGGCGAACTTCACTGCCAATCATTGCTTTCATACGGCGTAGCGACTGAATAGCACTAAAATCGATATAACGTCGAAATACAAACGGTCGCAGCATTTGACGTAAGCCTTGGTATTGGCTGAAGCTTTCTTTACCCATTACCCTTGCTTTTATCATCGCATAACGTTCCCAATCACGACCTTGCTCTTGGTAATAATCTTCTAATGCAGCATAGCTCATGACTAACGGACCACTGTCGCCAAAAGGACGCAAGCGCATATCAACTCGGTAACAAAAACCATCATAAGTGATTTGATCAAGGGCTTTGATCAACCGTTGCCCTAAGCGAGTAAAAAACTGGGCATTAGCAAGGCTACGACGACCACCTACCGTTTCGCCATTTTCAGGATAGGTAAAAATAAGATCAATATCTGAGGAAAAGTTCAGCTCACCACCGCCAAGTTTACCCATACCTAAAATGAGCATTGGCTGTGGTTCACCTTGGTCATTCATTGGCGTGCCCCACTCGGTGCAGCACTGACGATAAAGCCAATGATAAGCTTCCATAATCAATGCTTCTGCCAATTGCGATAAACTGGCTAAGCTATGCTCCAACGCGACTCGTGAACTAAAATCTTGCCACGCAATGAGGGTCATATAGCGACGTCTAAAGTGACGTAAACTGCGCATTAAACCAGCTTCATCGGTTACTTGAGCAAGTTGCTGACTCAATAATTGACGATAATCAATCTCCAAGCAGCACTGACGATGTTCGAATAGCCATTCAAGTAATTTGGCATCTTGCTGTAAAGAAGCGCTAATAAAATCACTCAATCCCAACATGGCATATAACTCGTCTTTGGCCTCTCCTTGCCATAATGCCAGCTGTTGTGGATGTTGCTGGGCTAATTTTTCCCATGCTAAATCTGCCGCGGCTAATAAGTCGCTGCAATGACTAATGGTTGGATATGATTTTTCGGTCGCCATGCGCTGTCCTTGAACAAGTAACTCGATAAAGAGCTCTAATTTAGCATACAAAAACGCCCATCAAACGATGGGCGTTATAATTTATTTTATTGAGCAAGCTACTCTTTACTTACACTTTAAAAGTATCTATTTTTGCTTCCAAATCACTCGCTTGCTGATGCATTTCCACTGCGGTTTGAGTCAACTCTGTCACCACACCCACCGAGCCGTCGACTAATTCCCGTACATTGGTTAAGTTCATATTCATCTCATCAGCAACGGTACTTTGTTGTTCAGCAGCAGCGGCTATCTGAAAGTTCATATCATTAATCTGCTGAATTTGTTCGACAATCTTATTTAATTCATCTCCAGCACTGGTAACAAGATCAACCCCTTCAGTCGCTTCAACGACACTACGCTCCATTAATGTTACCGCTTGCTGAGCACTTTGCTGCAATTGGGCGATCATATCTTGAATTTCAACCGTGGCAGTTTGTGTCCGCTGAGCTAGATTACGTACTTCATCCGCAACAACAGCAAAACCGCGCCCAGCATCCCCCGCACGTGCAGCTTCAATCGCGGCATTAAGTGCTAATAAATTGGTTTGCTCTGAAATACTTTGAATCGTCACAATCACTGAGCTTATTTTATCAACCCGTGTCTCTACTTGATTTACAGCGGCGGCTGACTGGGTAATATCATTCGATAATTGGTTAATCGTCACCATCGTTCGACTAACAAACTTTTGTCCTTGCGCTGCTTGTTCCGAAGTATCAAGGGTTGCATTAGACGCATCACGGGCATGACCTGCAACAGTTTGTACTGTCGATGTCATTTCTGCCATCGCTGAAGCTAATTGATCAATTTCAGCAAACTCTTCTTGGGCAGATTCCTTAGTTTGCTCCATCATTAACGACATAGTTTCAGCTGCTTGTGAAAGCGTAGTTGCGGCCTGACGTTGGGCAACAAATACCGCAGTTAACTGACAACGACCTTGCTCAAGCTCACGACTTAACTCACCAAATTCATCACGACAATCCATTAGCATTGGTTGCGATAAATCATTATTTGCCAATGCTTGAATACTTTGCTTTAAGCAACCGATCTGGCGCAACATAATTCTCGACACCAGCAACAAAATCACGATAAAAATCACCGTGATCAATGCGGTTTGCCATACTATCTGGATTAAATATTGCTGATAATGATTTAACGCCTGTGCATTAGATTGATAACTAATTACCGCTAAATTTAAGCTTGGGAGCTTAACAATATAACCATAACCTTGCTCATCTTGCAGCGCAAATGGCTGTTGGGTTTGATTAGTCTTAATAAGACTGCTGAGGGTTTGGCCACTTTGCAATGGCTGTTTAAGATTAATTATCTGATTAAGCTTAGACTGAGCAAGCTTTTTATCATTACTATAATCAATAACGTATACACCATTATTAGCCACTGTTGCTGCTAATGCTTGTTCAGCTAAAGTAAAATCTTGGTTTTCAATAGCCATTAACGCCGTTAAGGTCTGAGCATTAGATTGCGCTAATTGTTGGACTTTATCTTGCTGATTGACGATAACCGATTGATAGAATAACTCGACATTCCACAACTGCTTACCAATTAACAACAGCAAACTAACCACGATTAGTAATATCAGTTTGGGTCTTAACTTAAGATTTGTTAACCACTTTTCCCACGGCTTAAACATTAGCGCTGCCATTTATCTTCTCCATAGTGCTAACGTTTAAACCCTTCACATTTATAGTGACAGCGTTATTCGTAAGCCAGTAATATCGCCAATTAGCATCATTGCTTTGTTCTCATGGTTAGTTATCGACATCAAAGGTT
Source organism: Photobacterium kishitanii (assembly GCF_003026355.1). Lineage (GTDB taxonomy): Bacteria > Pseudomonadota > Gammaproteobacteria > Enterobacterales > Vibrionaceae > Photobacterium > Photobacterium kishitanii. The sequence continues at coordinate 45,053 of NZ_PYON01000013.1, forward strand.
AAATATTTAGTCGCGACTCAAACATACCGTTCAAAATATGATCTACGCCACATGCAATTGTTGTTGTTGCAAAACTTATCGTTAACCCACATACAACAACGCCCCGCATAAAGCGAGGCGTTGTTATTAGATACCAATTTTTCTCCGTATTAAGTTATGGCCAGTAAGGCGTCAACTCGATACTAATATGGCGCGTTTGACTCATTGCATGTAGTAATGATTCTTCTTGACGCTGTAACCATTTTTCTACTTGTGCTAAATCATCCCCTTCAAATAAAGGTAATAACCGCCTAATTGGTTCTAATTCGCGTAAATCTTCTAAACCTTGTAATAAATCTAGCCATGGCATTCTAAAACAAGCACGGCGTTCTTCATCATACAAACCAGCAAAAGCAATTCCGCTCATCAAATTACGTACTAAACGTGGTTTTTGATCAAGATAATCAATCCGACTAAGTTGTCGTTCAGCCGGAAAAACATCAAGTAACTCAGACCATGAACGAGTTAACATATTATCTGCAAACGGTTTCACGGGAGCGGCCAACTTATCACGTGACTTATCATCAAGGAATGGCTGCCAACCTCGACTTAAAATCCAGCGACTTAAATCAAGTAATAAGCCACAGTAGCGAGCTGATCGCATTAATTGGATCATATCTTCGCTATCAGGTAATTGGGTATAACGAAGATCCAATTGCTGCTGTAACTCTTTGCGAACATTAAGCTTACGGAGTATATGGGCTTTATCGTCAACCAACTCTTGAATGCTATTCGCTTCTTCTAGCCAATCAAGCTCACCTTCTAACCATTGCAATTCTTGGCGTAACAAGGCACTGGCACGACGTGGAATAATGCCGCCAAAAGTTGCAAATGTTTGACGTAATAAACTCAATGCTTGTGAAATTTGTACTAACGCTTGCGGATCTTGGCGCTCGACGTAAATTTGCTCATGATATAGCCAATGTTCTAGCGCGTGCTCAAGCGTATTAATGAACGTTGTTTCAACTGAGTCTTGAACAGTTGTTTCAACAAACACCAACGGCTTAATCGGATCGCCTTGATAATCAGCAGCAAGTCGGTAGCCACGAGCAGCCTTGCTAAGATTACCTAATCGCATGCCACCATCAGTGCATAATTCACGCGCTAAAGTAAATAAAGCATCTGTTTGACCTGATTTAAGCTCTAATTCCACTTCACAAATTGGCGAACGTTTATCATCAACACTCACTTCACCATGATCAAATGCTAATTCAATTTGGCTACCATCAGGCATCGCCACTAACCATTGCTGGCGTATAAAATCAGTACTAAATAATGGCTGAATTTGCTGCTGTACCGCAACCACATCAAAGTCCTGTGGCCAAGCATCCATCGGATGGAGTGCTAAACTTGGTTCAGTACTATTTACTTCAACATTGTATTCAGGACGCTGATGTAATCCAGCTACAACGCGGCCTGCCGTTTTCAATGTTTGAACAAACACATCATCAAAACGACGAATACGTAAACCAATATCATGCTGGCGCAATAATTGATCTGGGGTGTCAAAATAAACATTACCCAGCTCGCGACGACTCTGTTGCAGAATTTTAGCTGCGGAAATTTTATCCAATAGCTGCTTTGAAAATTCTGGTAAGACAAAAAACTTCAGTTCTATCTCGGTTTCCATAGTTATACCTATAAACAGTGGCAAACCAAGGATATTTGCTTATTCACTCAAGGGCAAGTGAGAAATATCAATAAAACCTTGATCAAAACTGGTTCCACTATACTCTTTAATACGTTAACATGCGCGATTCAATGACCATCGCTCAAGATTTAGCCTTATTCGGGCGCTCTTTAGGTTGATCGGCTATGCCAGTAAATACAATAATGGGGCTCTTTGCAAAATCCCCAATCAAACCACTACAACGTCATGTTATTCGCGTAACTGAATGTTGTGATCTGCTTATCCCGTTCTTTGAAGCATGTAATGCTGGAGACTGGGAAAAGGCGGCTATTTTACGCGAACAAATCTCGCAACTTGAAAAAGATGCGGATGTGCTTAAGCGTGAGATCCGTCTGAAGCTTCCTCGTGGTCTTTTCATGCCAGTAGATCGTACTGATATGTTAGGACTGTTAACCCAGCAGGATAAATTAGCTAACCTCTCCAAAGATATCGCTGGTCGAGTCTTAGGACGTAAGCTACAGATGCCTGCTATCATGTACCCAGATTTTGTGGCATACATTCAACGTTGTTTAGACGCAGCTGATCAAGCTCGCCGTGTAATCAATGAACTGGATGAATTACTCGAAACTGGTTTCAAAGGCAGAGAAGTGACGCTTGTTGCCGAAATGATTAATCAGCTAGATGTTATCGAAGACGATACCGATGCTATGCAGGTTGTCTTACGTCAACAATTAATGTCCATCGAAGACCAACACAGCCCGGTGGATGTCATGTTCCTGTACAAAATTCTCGAGTGGGTAGGCGCAATTGCTGATCAAGCACAGCGGGTCGGCTCACGTTTAGAAATTATGCTCTCGCGTTCTTAATAACGGGAATTAAACAAAACAAGGTTTTACAATGGAAATCCTGGCTAACTACGGCACTCTATTAATTGGAGTGGCAGCTTTTTTTGGTCTTTTGATGGCGATTGGTATTGGTGCAAATGATGTTGCCAATGCCATGGGTACTTCAGTTGGTTCAAAAGCACTTACAGTAAAACAAGCGATCATCATTGCGATGATTTTTGAATTTGCAGGTGCTTATCTTGCAGGTGGTGAAGTTACCGATACTATTCGCAAGGGTGTTATCGAAACTTCTCTATATGCAGCCCACCCTGAAACCCTCGTTTTTGGCATGATGTCAGCGCTTCTTGCTGCTGGTACATGGCTACTTGTCGCTTCTTTTATGGGCTGGCCTGTTTCAACAACACACTCAATTATCGGTGCTATCATCGGTTTTGCTTGTGTGTCAGTTGGCACCAATGCAGTGGATTGGCATTCAATCCAAGGTATTGTGGGTAGCTGGTTAATTACACCGCTTATTGCCGGTATATTTGCGTATCTGATTTTTATCAGTGCTCAAAGATTAATCTTTGATACTGATAACCCGATGAAAAATGCAAAACGTTTCGTTCCTGTTTATATGTTTATCACGGCGATGGTCATTGCATTGGTAACAATTAAGAAAGGTCTGAAGCATATAGGTTTGCATTTATCGACAGGTGAAGCTTGGATCGCATCCATTGGTGTCTCTTTGGTTATCATGATTGTAGGTTACTTCTACATTCAGCGTAAATATGCTGATGATGATCTAATTGATAGCAATGGTTATGCTGGTGTGGAAAGTGTATTTAGCGTATTGATGGTTGTTACTGCGTGTGCGATGGCATTTGCCCATGGTTCAAACGACGTAGCAAATGCAATTGGTCCACTATCAGCGGTTGTTTCAACCATTGAACACTCAGGACAAATTGCAGCGCAAAGCCAAATCGCATGGTGGATCCTTCCACTAGGTGGTATTGGTATCGTCATCGGTCTAGCTACTCTTGGTCATAAAGTAATGGCTACCGTAGGTACAGGCATCACAGAGTTAACACCGAGCCGTGGTTTTGCTGCTCAGTTAGCAACAGCATCAACTGTTGTACTAGCATCAGGCACAGGTTTACCTATCTCAACCACACAAACTCTTGTTGGTGCGGTATTGGGTGTAGGTTTCGCTCGCGGCATTGCTGCTCTTAACCTTGGTGTTGTTCGCAACATCGTTGCATCATGGATTGTGACTTTACCAGCAGGTGCATTACTTGCTGTCATTTTCTTCTACATTATGCAAGCATTATTTAGTTAAATAGTGGCAGAGTTCAAAGAGAGAGGTCTCCCCCTCTCTCTTTTCTTGCTCCCTTCCTTTAAAGCTCTTACTATCCTCGATCCCAACCATTTCAGGTTCATCAAGGATCCGATAGTGAAGCACCTCATAAGCTTTTTTTTGTTCTGTTGTACACTAATTAGCCCGATAGCTAATGCTGAACAAGCTCATTATATTTCTGATAACTTATTTACTTACCTACTAAAAGGTCCAGGTAACCAATACCGCATTGTCGGTAGTGTTAATGCTGGCTCACCTGTAACAGTATTAGAAACCAATAAAAACTATAGCCATATTACCGATGACCGAGGTCGTAGTGGCTGGGTTGAATCTAAGTTTCTTTCTACCGATGTCGCACTCAAAGAGCGTTTACCGGTTCTAGAAGCTGAACTTACAACAGTAAAAGCGCAGCTTGCCGAGGCACTAACAAGTAATAACGCCCAAAATAGCGAACTCAATAAAACGTTGGTTCAACGTAATAGCCAAATTAACCAATTTGAAACCCGTAATAATCAATTACAAAACGAACTAACGATTGCTCAAGATGAAGTGCGTACTTTACGTGCCAAAATTGATACTCAAAAAGATGACCTGTTGATGAGGTGGTTTACTTATGGCGGGCTAGTCGCTGGAGCAGGGTTGTTATTTGGATTACTGTTACCACATATCACACCTCGTCGTCGCAAACGTACCAATGGCTGGGCGTAAGCAACCACTTAGTGTTATTTCACGAATCCACCAAAAAGGCAGCTAACACATTAGCTGCCTGTTGATTAATTAATCAGCGGTCACTATTACCATTCAGATAGTGCTGGCATACTAAATTGATAGCCGTCAAATGCCAAAATCACATCTCGTGATTCAATTTTTACTAATTTAACCCCTGCCGCTACCATGTCACCTTGATGACGTTCATGACCATTCACTTTTACCCATCGCTTCGCCGGGGTAGAAGAATAAATATGCTGATTAAAGTTCATTTTAGGTAACTTTCGTTGCACTGCTGTGGGTAATAAACCAATTGGCGTTACTTGTTTTTTTGCCGCAACGGCCGTTGTTACTGGCACACTATCTCGTTCTACAGCACTACGATCAACATCACTATCTTGATATTGCTCACCATCAGTAGCAACTATCGCTGATTTAAGCTTAGCTGCAAGATCTGGAGATAAATCAGATAAATCGAGATTATCTAGCTTGTAGGGGTCATGAGCCGCTGTTGATGTCTTAGAGACGTGTTTAACGGGATCAATCACCGCCACATCATCATAAGTTGGTCCTAGATTAGAATACTGGTCATCATTATCATTTAACGGCGTATTCATCTGAGGTTGCTCTGCTGGAGAGGCAGAATAAAGGCTATCACTGATCGGTAATGGTTCAGTAACCAATTGCGGATACGCCATAAACATCACATCAGTATCAGCCTCTACTGGGGCTAATACTGCTTTTTTAGGCGGTGCTAAAACAGCATTAATTGGCATTGATAACGCCACTGATGCTGGCTTTGCTATCGCCGCCAATGAATGCTGTTGATACAGCTTATAAGCCACAATCGAAGCCGCGGGCACCAAGGCAATCAAAATTGGTACAATCCACTTAGATCGAGATTGTTGTGCTTTAACCGCTCGCATCGGATGCACAATTTTCATCGGTTCACCATTACTGTTCCCTTGGCTTGATTGGGTCGCATTATTTGCATCTGACTGCTTTAATGCCGTTAATAACTGAGACATTATGCTTGCTCCGGTTGTAACGTAGGCCCTGGGAAATTAAGGGCTGAATCGAGGATCATCAGCGTCATTGGCCCGGCAATACCATCAGCTGCAATATCTTGCGAACGCTGAAAACGACGTAATTTATCGAGTACCGTTTGATCAAAATAGCGCACCTGAGGTCCGTTATCCCCTAAGAAAGTATTCAACTGCTGATTTAGCCATGCCACTCGAGCACCACTTTGACCAAAGCGAATCGTGGTCTTATCACCTAATGGTGGACGCCATAGCAAACTAAATTGACCATCCCAACGCGCTTCAAACCATGCAGGTGTAACTGAAATACGTTGATGATCCAATAGCAATTCAATCCGATCATCAGTAATGGCATAAACCACCGCATAGAACGGCTGTTGCTGGCCATCTTTTAAAGTCACGATCACAGGTCGATTAATCAGTCCTAGCCGAGCTAAGGTGGTTGACCCAGAAAAACAGGTTAGTGCAATTCGAGAACTGGTCGCGCAAGTCGCTTGATTTAATGCTGTATCAAAACCCCATAATTGATACAAACTCTGCATCGCATTACGTTGCTGACGGCTATCATTAATAACCTCAGCTAAACGTGACTCAACGCTCGTCGTAGTCGTCGCTGCAACAGGAGTTATTGTTTTTGCAGCAGCTGAAACTTGAGCGCTTGCTGTCGTTAATTTTAATGGTTGTGACAAACTCGATGGTGGCCAATATTGCCATGCTACGGTTGCCATCACGCCACATAATGTCGCCGCAATGGTCCAAGGTAACCATGAAGCTGTAGAACGAGGAGCGGCAGTGGACGGTATTTGCCAACTTAAAATATCTTCACAAGCCTGAATAGCCATCGTTTTAGTAACGCTATGCGTCCCGCCCTGACACGCTAACTGCATTGACTTATCACATACCAAGTTGATTAACCTCGGTACACCTTGAGTTTGTTTGGCGATATAGCTGATTACATTGGCATTAAATACTGGATAGAGGCAATCAACCGCACTTAAACGATAATGAATATACTCACTCACTTCAGTTTCAGTCAATGGGAGTAAATGGTAGCGGGAAGTAATACGTTGGGCTAATTGGCGTAACCGCTCTTGCTGTAACAATTGCTGTAATTCAGGCTGGCCAATTAACACTACCTTTAATAATTTACGACTGTCCGTTTCTAGATTAGTCAGCAAGCGTAATTGTTCTAGCACGTCGGGCATTAAATGCTGAGCTTCATCAACTAATAGTAATGTCTGTCGACCCGCAGCATGATTAGCAATCAGATGCTGATAAATAATATCGGTTAATTGCTTAAAACTCGCCTCATCACGATAACTTAAGCCTAATTCATCACAAATAGTCGCTAATAAATCATGGGATGACAGCGCTGGATTTAAAATAACAGCGACTTGTGCTTGCTGTGGTAACCGCGAAATCATTGCCCGCAGCACTGTGGTTTTGCCCGTTCCAACCTCGCCAGTTAATAACCCAAAGCCGCCACCATCAGTTAACCCGGACAACATATGAGTTAACGCCTCTCGATGACGCTCGCTGAGATAAAGAAAACGGGCACTTGGCACAATTGAAAATGGTGCTTCGGTTATGCCAAAAAAATCTTGGTACATATATATACTCTGATACTTAAGTTATGTATGGATAAATTGTCGACACTATCGATAAGCGCATTCAGTAACAGCATCGACAAAATCAGCAACAGTATAAATCGCGAAATACTGACAAACTCTCATTGCGAATCGATCTTTGCTATCATGATGCTAAATAAATCAGTGTATATTGGTTAACAAAATAATACCGATTAACATTATCATGATGTGATAATGGTGATTTTTATTGTGATCTACAACTATTAACCCCTGCGGTATTTAAGGAGTCTTCATTGCAAACCTATCTTGTCGGCGGTGCTGTTCGCGATACCTTATTAGGCTTACCCACAACAGATCAAGACTGGGTGGTTGTGGGAACAACCCCTGCCATGATGCTTGATTTAGGTTATGAACAAATTGGCAATGATTTCCCCGTTTTTCTTCACCCTCAAACCAAACAAGAATATGCCCTAGCACGTACTGAACGTAAATCAGGCCATGGTTATACTGGCTTTACCTGTTATGCCGCCCCCGATGTTACTCTCGAACAAGATCTATTACGACGAGATTTAACCATCAACGCGATTGCGCAAGATCAACACGGGCAGTTAATCGATCCTTACTCAGGTCAATATGATTTAGAACATAAAATCCTACGTCATGTATCACCAGCATTTAGCGAAGATCCCTTGCGGGTATTGCGAGTTGCACGCTTTGCTGCTCGTTTTGCTCATCTGGGTTTTACCATCGCAGCTGAAACCATGGCATTAATGCAAGAGATTGTTATCAGTGGTGAATTATCAAATTTGACCCCAGAACGAGTTTGGAAAGAATGGCAAAAATCACTCTCAACTCAAGATCCTCAAATATTTTTAACCGTATTGCGCCAATGTGGTGCATTAGCGGTGATCATGCCTGAAATCGATGCTTTATTTGGGGTACCACAACCCGCTAAATGGCATCCTGAAATCGACTGTGGTATCCATACACTCTTAGTTGCTAAACAAGCAGCATTGCTCAGTGACAATACGATTATTCGTTTTACAGCCCAAGTACATGATCTCGGTAAGGCACTATCACCTAAAGATGATTTACCCCACCATAAAACCCATTGCCGTGATGGGATTAAACCAATCAAACAGCTATGCCAACGACTTAAAGTTCCCAATGACTACCGTGATCTCGCACTACTAGTATGCGCTCAACATACTAAAATCCACCATGCACAAGAAATGCGAGCGAGTACGTTTATTACTATTTTTGATCAAATCGATGGCTGGCGAAAACCAGAACGTATTGCACAACTAGCAATATGTTGTCGTGCAGATGCTCGAGGTCGTCAAGGTTTAGAAGAGACTGCATATCCCCAGGCTGATATCGTTATTGCCGTTTTTGATATTGCGCAAGCTGTATCCGTAAAACCGATCATTGCCGCAGGTTTTACTGGGGCGGATATCAAACATCAACTGACTCAAGCGCGTATTCAAGCCGTCGATGAATACTTACAATCGATTCGAACCTCATCTTGATCCACAAAAAAGCCGACATACTGTCGGCTTTTTTGTAAGGCGCTTATTGTGATTATTTAGCCCATAAAAATAGGAATAAACCAACACCTAAAATTAAACGATAGATAACAAATGGTGTCATTCCTAAACGGGTTACTAACTTTAAGAACACGTGGATACAGGCATATGCACTAACAAACGACACCGCGATACCAATACTAAGGTTACTAATATCAATTGGCTCAGTCCCTGTTACTAGCTTAAGACCTAAGTAACCACCAGCAAGAAGAATGATCGGAATCGACATTAAGAATGAGAACCGTGCTGCCGCTTCACGTGTAAAGCCTAAATATAATGCTGCCGTCATGGTTGCGCCTGAACGAGACGTACCTGGAATGATAGCTGCTGCTTGTGCTAAACCGATTAGCACTGCACTTTTCCATGTGGTTTGATATTCATTGTCTGTTTGCTTAGCGTGTTTATCAACCCACCATAGCAACAAACCAAAAATGATTGTCGTACAAGCAATAACCCATGCTGAACGTAAATACATTTCAATAAAGTCTTTCATCAACAGGCCAAAAATACAGGCAGGAATAGTTGAGATAACAATCATCCATGCCAATTTCGATTCAGCATTATGTTGACGCTTAAAAATTGAAGCTAGCCACGCACCAAGTAATGTAACGACTTCTTTACGGAAATAAATCATTACCGCTAATAGCGTTCCTACATGCACTGCAACATCAAATGCCAGCCCCTGATCAGGCCAACCCAGTATTTCTGAAGGTAAAATAAGATGGGCTGAGCTTGATACAGGTAAAAATTCTGTTAATCCCTGTAACAGGGCAAGCATAATCGCTTCAAAGTGACTCATTCATTATCCTTAATTTATATTATTAACTATCAATACAAGTAATAACTTACTCAAGATTATTCAACAGGCCATAGTTGCTGTTGAGGTGAAAATTTTTGCCATAATTCAGCAATCGTTTGTTGCTGCCCAGGAATAACTAACTCAGGACATAACTCGCTCATCGGCCACAAGACAAAGGCAAATTTATACAAATCAGAGCGTGGTAACTTCGGCGAACATTCACTGATCACATCACCATAAAGTAAAATATCAAGATCAATGGTACGACTTTGATTTTTAGTCGCATTCTCAGGTCGCCCGAGTTGGCGCTCAATCGCTTTTAACGACTGTTGCAGCGTAGCTAATGATAGTGATGTTTTTATTTCAACCACACTATTAAAAAAATTATCGCCATCAAAACCAACCGGTTCAGCTTCAAACACACGTGACATCCGCCATGACGTTGCCAGCTGCGCAACTGCAGCGACGCCTGCCGGTAAATAATGTTCACGCTCAACATTGCTGCCAATGCTGATATAAGCGGTGATCACTACTTAAGACCTCGTTCAATTTGCACCCCAACCCCGCGAGCATTAGCTATAGCACCTGGTTTAGTGACTCGCACTTTAATCCATGGCACTGCAAAACGAGTCATAATTAAATTGGCAATATCTTCAGCCACCCGCTCAACTAACAAAAAACGGCCTTGAGTAATATGCTCAGTAACCGCTGAACTTACCGTCGAATAATCTAACGCTAAATTAACGTCGTCAGTTGCTGCCGCAGGACGATTATCGTGAGCCATCTCCAAATCCAACACTAATTTTTGCTTGATTTGTTGTTCCCAGTCATACACTCCAATAGTGGCGATAACTTCAAGTTGTTCTATAAATACCGTATCCATATTTAATCGCTAATTTTGTTAGAGGTCGGATACCTAATACACACAAAAACGCGTATTATCAGGCTATATAAGCTAGCGTTAATAAATGCTAACAGGTCAATAATACACTCAATGTTGACCATAATCGTGACTATATCACAGCCATAAACACGCTGATATTTATCAGCTGCAATATTAATAAAGATAAGATCTAGCTAACATTTACTATCGATACATAGCACAACTTAACTTTAAATAATCGGGATATTGGATGACACCATTAGCGTTACTGATGATCATTGCTGCCTATTTATTAGGATCAATTTCCAGTGCAGTGTTAATTTCAAAACTGTACCATTTCCCTGATCCTCGAACTCATGGTTCACATAATCCAGGTGCGACCAATGTACTTCGCCTCGGCGGCAAAGTTGCAGCAACATTAGTTCTTGTTGCTGATATTCTCAAAGGCATGATCCCAGTATGGTTAAGTTATTTTTTTGGCTTAAACCCATTTCTGTTAGGCATTATCGGCATTGCTGCTTGTCTGGGTCATATCTATCCGATTTTCTTTCATTTCCAAGGTGGCAAAGGCGTCGCAACTGCGCTTGGTGCATTAGCACCTATCGGTTGGGATCTTAGCGGTAGCTTAATTAGTATCTGGATATTAGCATTAGCACTAACAGGCTACTCTTCACTAGCATCTTTAATCACTGCCTTGGCTGCACCACTGATGACATGGATGGTAAAACCTGAATACACCATGCCAGTTTCAATGCTTTCTTGCTTAATTATCTTCCGCCATCAGGACAACATTCGCCGTTTACTCGATGGCGACGAAACTAAAATATGGCAGAAATTTGCCCGAAAAAGTAACGAAAAGCAATAAAAATGCATAAAAAAAGCGAGAACATTGATTCTCGCTTTTTGTTTCAATTAACACATAACCGCTATTAAGCAACAGGCTTCAGTTGATCGATCGGCCAACGTGGATAAACCTTAACGCCAAGATCCATTAATTCATTATTTTTCAAACGTTGCATACCAGCATAAGCAATCATAGCGCCATTATCTGTACAGAATTCAGTACGCGGATAAAACACTTCACCGTGCATGCCTTTCATCAAGGTTTCAAGTTGCTGGCGTAATGATTTATTAGCACTTACACCACCGGCAATCACCAAGCGTTTATAACCGGTTTGCTTCAATGCTCGCTTACACTTAATGGCTAAAGTATCTACCACTGCTTCTTGAAATGCATAAGCAATATCAGCACGTGTCTGTGGATCATCATCATTGCCACGAATAGTATTGGCAGCAAATGTCTTCAAACCCGAAAAACTAAAATCAAGCCCTGGGCGGTCCGTCATTGGACGCGGGAACTTAAATCTGCCTGGAGTGCCCTGTTCTGCCATTTTGGACAATAGCGGGCCTCCTGGGTAATCTAAACCCATCATCTTAGCCGTTTTATCAAATGCTTCACCCGCCGCATCATCAACTGATTCACCAAGGATTTGATAATCACCAATACCACGTACATCAACCATCATGGTGTGTCCACCAGAGACAAGCAGTGCTACGAATGGAAATTCAGGCGCATTATCTTCCAACATGGGTGCCAATAAATGGCCTTCCATGTGGTGTACAGCCACTGCCGGTAAATCCCATGCATACGCAAGGCTACGACCGATTGTCGCACCGACCAATAACGCCCCAACAAGACCAGGACCAGCGGTGTAAGCAACGCCATCAAGATCGTCAGGGGTTAAGCCCGCAGCGGCTAATGTTGCAGTAATTAATGGAATGGTTTTTTTAACATGATCGCGTGATGCTAACTCTGGCACCACACCGCCGTAATCGGCATGTAACTTTACTTGACTGTAAAGTTCATGTGCCAATAAGCCTTTTTCATCATCAAAAATTGCGATACCTGTTTCATCACAGGAGGTCTCAATGCCCAATATACGCATAACAGCCTCTATACTATTCGGTGATCCAATATAAAAAATCAGTCTAGTTTCAATAACAACCGATAATTCACATAGGTTTGTAAGGGGGTAATTGAGTGCCATGTTACCGCTGTTAACACAAATTAACCAGTTCATAGGCGTAGAATGCTTTACAAATACCCCCAAATCAGATTAGAATTTCGCACCATTTTAATCGACTGACACTTTGACGTCAGTATTAAACCGAATCACTCTGAGGTGAGTATTACATGCCAGTAATCAAAGTACGTGAAAACGAACCGTTTGACGTAGCACTACGTCGTTTCAAGCGCTCTTGCGAAAAAGCAGGTATCCTTTCTGAAGTTCGTCGTCGTGAGCACTTCGAAAAGCCAACAACTGTACGTAAGCGTGCTAAAGCAGCGGCAGTTAAGCGTCACCTGAAGAAATTGGCTCGCGAAAACGCGCGTCGCGTTCGTCTGTACTAATCGTTAGATTATAAAACAGAAGGATCGCGTAATGACTCTTATTGAACGCCTAAAAAGCGAACAAATAGCGGCGATGAAGGCGAAGAATAAACCTCGTCTTGGTGCCATCCGTTTGGTGCTTGCTGCAATTAAACAACGCGAAGTTGACGAAAAGATCACTCTTTCCGACGACGACGTGTTAGTAGTGTTGACCAAAATGGTGAAACAACGTCGTGACTCTGTAGCACAATATGAAGCTGCAGGCCGTCAAGATCTTGCTGATGTTGAACATGCTGAAATCAGTGTTCTTGCAGAATTTATGCCTCAACCATTAAGTGAAGATGAAATCTCTGCTCTGATGGATGAAGCTATCGCTGCAACTGGTGCTGTCAACATGCAAGATATGGGCAAGGTCATGGGCGTACTGAAACCGCAAATTCAGGGTCGTGCCGATATGGGGATTGTTAGCAAGCTGGTGAAAATCAAGCTAGGTTAATCACTCCTCTTATTCTGCAACAAGCCGTGCTATTCTTTCGGAATGCGCGGCTTGTTTGTATCTGACAATCCTCACTTTAACGGTGTTACCGTTACACTCTTTTTGACTAACTCTAGGTTGTTTACTTTGTTATGGCAGGAAAAATACCGCGTTCATTTATCGATGATTTGATCTCTCGACATGATATTGTCGATGTCATTGACGCGCGTGTAAAACTCAAAAAACAAGGTAAGAACTTTGGTGCCTGTTGCCCATTCCATAATGAAAAAACACCATCTTTTTCGGTAAGCCAAGAAAAACAGTTCTATCATTGTTTTGGGTGTGGCGTTCATGGCAACGTACTTGACTTCGTCATGGAGTATGATCGATTAGAGTTTGTCGATGCCATTGAAGAGTTAGCTTCACAGTTAGGATTAGAAGTTCCACGAGAAAATGACGGCACCGCACCCCGTGGGCCAAAAGCGGCAGATAAACGTAACTACTATGAATTAATGGGCCAAGTATCACAGTTTTATCAATCACAATTACGAGCACAAGATGCTCAGATTGCCGTTGATTATCTCAAAGGTCGTGGCTTATCTGGCGATATAGTTAAAAAATTTAATATCGGTTTTATTCCCGATCAATGGGACATGGTACGCACTCGCTTTGGGCGTGATAATGAATCGCAAAAAGCACTTGTTAACACTGGAATGCTGATCGAAAACGACCAAGGTCGTCGCTATGATCGCTTTCGTGGACGAGTGATGTTTCCGATCCATGATCGCCGTGGACGAGTAATTGGTTTTGGTGGTCGAGTATTAGGTGAAGGTACCCCTAAATACCTTAACTCACCAGAAACTGATATTTTCCATAAAGGTCGTGAGCTTTATGGTTTATATGAAGTATTACAAACCCATCGTGAGCCTGAAAAAATCATGGTGGTTGAAGGCTACATGGATGTGGTAGCTCTAGCTCAATTTGGCGTCGATTATGCCGTCGCATCTTTGGGTACCGCCACCACTGGCGATCACATTCAAAGCCTATTTCGTCAAACCAGCACTATTGTGTGTTGTTATGACGGTGATCGTGCAGGACGTGAAGCCGCTTGGCGCGCAATGGAACAGGCATTGCCTTTCTTAACCGATGGCCGCCAATTAAAATTTATGTTTTTACCTGATGGCGAAGATCCAGATTCTTGTATTCGTGCAGAAGGCAAAGCACAATTTGAACAACGCATCGAGTGTGCTACAACGCTATCGGACTTTTTGTTTAATAGCTTAATGGTTCAGATTGATACCAGTAGTCGCGAAGGAAAAGCCAAGCTAACCACATTAGCGGTTCCTTTAATTGATAAAGTACCTGGTGGCACTCTGCGACTATACTTGCGTGAGTTACTCGGTAAAAAACTCGGTTTACCCGATGAAGCACAGTTACAGCAGCTGCTATCAAAACATGGCCAGATCACTAAAGCGGTCGGCCAAGTGCAAATTAAACGCACCCCGATGCGAGAAGTTATTGCCTTATTAATTCAGCATCCACACTTTGTGCAACAGCTTGAATTTGATATGGACGCATTTGCTGGTATTGAGCTCGCAGGTTTAAATTTATTGCTCTCGATAGTTGATAAATGCCGAAACAATCCCAATATTAGCACTGGACAGCTTTTAGAATATTGGCGCGGCACCAAGAATGAAGCCATGATGGCTCGGCTTGCCGCGTGGGAGCTACCGTTGTCGAATGATGAAGACAACAGCCTCGATGTATTTTTAGATGCAATGGATAACATTATTATCCAATGCGTTAATCAACAAATTGAACAGTTGCAGACTAAATCAAGAACTGTCGGCTTATCAGTCGAAGAAAAGCAGGAATTACAGCTATTAACGCTGAATCGCCCTGTCTAATAAGTAGTCAACAATTAAGAAATTTGTTATAATGACTGGTTTGCAACTCTGCATACTAAATTATCACTCAGACCCGAAGTTGGATACCGTCTATGGAGCAAAATCCGCAGTCACAGCTAAAGTTACTTGTCGCTAAAGGCAAAGAACAAGGCTATCTGACCTACGCCGAAGTAAATGACCACCTACCAGAAGATATCGTTGATTCTGATCAGGTTGAAGACATTATTCAAATGATTAATGACATGGGCATTAAGGTAGTTGAAACTGCCCCTGATGCCGATGAACTCATGATGACTGAAGATAATGCCGACGAAGACGCCATTGAAGCAGCGGCGCAAGCATTATCAAGCGTAGAAAGCGAGATCGGTCGCACAACAGACCCTGTGCGTATGTACATGCGCGAAATGGGTACGGTTGAACTACTTACTCGCGAAGGCGAAATTGATATCGCAAAACGCATTGAAGATGGTATTAACCAAGTTCAATGCTCTGTTGCTGAATACCCTTCAGCAATTGCTCATTTACTTGAGCAGTTTGACAAAGTTGAAGCCGATGAACTTCGTCTAACTGATATCATTTCAGGCTTCGTTGATCCTAACGAAGAAGCTACCGCAGCACCAACAGCAACACACATTGGCTCAGAACTCAGCGAAACCGATCTTGAAGATGAAGATAAAGATCTTGAAGACGACGACGACGAAGATGCGGAAAACGAAGAAGAAGACGATGGTAGCATCGACCCAGAATTAGCACGTGAAAAGTTCCTAGAACTACGTCAATCCTATGAAAAAATGGCTTTAGCCATTAATCAACACGGTCGTCAACACGCTACCACTGAAGTTGCCGTTGAAGAACTATCAGAGATCTTCAAGCAATTCCGTTTAATTCCAAAGCAATTTGATCGTCTAGTTAGCTCACTACGTGACTCTATGGATAAGGTACGCACTAACGAGCGTCTTATCATGCGTATGTGTGTTGATAACAGCAAAATGCCAAAGAAAACGTTCATTAGCCTATTTGCGGGCAATGAATCAAACAGTGATTGGATTGATACCGCACTTAACTCAGGTAAGCCTTACGCTGAACGTCTAAAGAACTATGAAGAAGATCTTCGTCGTTCAACGTTGAAGTTACGCATACTTGAGCAAGAAACGGGACTGTCTATTGAGCGTATCAAAGACATCAGCCGTCGTATGTCAATCGGTGAAGCAAAAGCGCGCCGTGCGAAAAAAGAAATGGTTGAAGCAAACTTACGTCTTGTAATCTCTATTGCCAAAAAGTACACCAACCGTGGCCTACAGTTCTTGGATCTCATCCAAGAAGGTAACATTGGTCTAATGAAAGCCGTTGATAAATTTGAATACCGTCGTGGTTACAAATTCTCAACTTACGCCACATGGTGGATCCGTCAGGCAATCACACGTTCAATCGCTGACCAGGCACGTACTATTCGTATTCCTGTGCACATGATTGAAACCATCAATAAATTGAACCGTATCTCACGTCAGATGCTTCAAGAGATGGGCCGAGAGCCATTACCGGAAGAATTGGCTGAACGCATGCAAATGCCGGAAGACAAGATTCGTAAAGTATTGAAGATTGCTAAAGAGCCAATCTCAATGGAAACACCAATTGGTGATGATGAAGATTCTCACCTAGGTGATTTTATTGAAGATACGACACTTCAACTACCAATGGATGCAGCGACTGCGACTAACTTGCGTGCTGCAACTAACGATGTACTCGCGGGTTTAACCCCACGTGAAGCAAAAGTACTTCGTATGCGTTTCGGTATCGATATGAATACTGACCACACGTTAGAAGAAGTGGGTAAGCAATTTGATGTTACTCGTGAGCGTATCCGTCAAATTGAAGCGAAAGCGTTACGTAAATTACGTCACCCAAGTCGTTCAGACGTACTTCGTAGTTTCCTTGACGAATAAGTAAACTCGATAACGTTATCAAAAAAAGCGAGCCTTGAGCTCGCTTTTTTATTATATGCAATAGCAACATTAAAAGTTTGAGATACTAATTCAATTATTCTAACTGCCGAAAAAGCAAACAATTTTTTGGTGTTAATCACTAGACAAGTGCCACGCCATCCCCTATAATTTGCCGCATATGGCCCCTTAGCTCAGTGGTTAGAGCAGGCGACTCATAATCGCTTGGTCCCCAGTTCAAGTCTGGGAGGGGCCACCAAATTTCAAAAAGGCTGAAGTATTTTTACTTCAGCCTTTTTTCGTTTTCAAACCACAGAAAAATGACCAACTTCCATCTTTTATTGCTGTAACTGCACAAAAATATAATTAACACACCGACACTTGATAAATAGCAAAGCTTTGTTTTTATTTTTCCACATAATCATCATTTTTATGTCACACGCAATATCAACAATGAACAGCTATATCTCAGGGTGCTAAATGGTGGAATATCTGCTATAATCTTGCGCTTGAATATTGGGGCTAGGATCAATGTTCTAAAGGCATTTATCTGCTTGCTCAATGATAATGCAGGGGATTTAACCTCACTCAACATCATTTGAAGATGAACTTTACAAAAGCGCACTAACGCTTTTTTAAAGTAATATTTAAAGAGTTTTTTATTTATCCATTACTCACTATCAGATAGCAACCACGGGTTGATTATCCGATATTGATTAATGTTAATTTTCCCTTGGGTAGCAAGTTCGTCCGGAGAGTATCCTCAATGAAAAAGACCAAGATCGTATGTACGATTGGACCAAAAACTGAATCTGTAGAAATGCTTACTAAACTAGCTAACGCTGGTATGAACGTAATGCGTCTTAACTTCTCACACGGTGACTTTGAAGAACACGGTCAGCGTATCACTAACTTACGTGAAGTTATGGCTAATACAGGCAAAGAACTAGCAATTTTGCTAGATACTAAAGGTCCTGAAATTCGTACTATCAAGCTAGAAGGTGGTAATGACTTCACTCTAGTAGCTGGTCAAGATTTCACTTTCACAACAGATACATCTGTAATCGGTAACCAAGACCGTGTGGCTGTGACTTACCCTGGTTTTGCTAAAGACCTAGTAAAAGGCAACATTATCCTTGTAGACGACGGTCTAATTGAAATGGAAGTGTTGGAAACAACAGAAACTGAAGTTAAGTGTAAAGTACTTAACAGCGGTGACCTAGGTGAAAACAAAGGTGTTAACCTTCCTGGCGTTTCTGTAAAACTTCCAGCACTTGCTGAAAAAGATAAAGCTGACCTTAAGTTTGGTTGTGAGCAAGGTGTTGATTTCGTTGCTGCATCTTTCATCCGTAAGGCTGAAGACGTACTAGAAATCCGTGCTCTACTAGCAGCAAACGGCGGCGCTAACATTCAGATCATTTCTAAGATCGAAAACCAAGAAGGTGTTGATAACTTTGACGCTATTCTTGAAGCATCTGACGGTATCATGGTTGCTCGTGGTGACCTTGGTGTTGAAATCCCAGTTGAAGAAGTTATCTTTGCTCAAAAGATGATGATCGAGAAGTGTAACCGCGCTCGTAAAGTTGTTATCACAGCAACACAAATGCTTGATTCAATGATCAAGAACCCACGTCCAACACGCGCAGAAGCGGGTGATGTTGCTAACGCAATCATGGATGGTACTGATGCAGTAATGCTTTCTGGTGAATCAGCTAAGGGTAAATACCCAATTGAAGCTGTAACTATCATGGCGCAAATCTGTGCACGTACAGATAAAGTACTTAAAGCTGAGCTAGGTTCACGTCTAGATAGCCCACGTCTACGTATCACTGAAGCGGTATGTAAAGGTGCAGTTGATACAGCAGAGAAGCTAGGCGCTCCGCTAATCATCGTTGCAACTGAAGCAGGTAAATCTGCTCGTTCAATCCGTAAGTACTTCCCAACAGCACGTATCCTTGCTGTAACAACAAATACTAAGACAGCAGCACAGCTATGTCTTTCTAAAGGTGTTACACCTGTTGTTGTTGAGTCAATTGATAGTACTGACGCATTCTACCTTCGTGGTAAAGAACTAGCGTTAGAAACTGGTCTTGGCGCTAAAGGCGATATCGTAGTAATGGTTTCTGGTGCACTTGTTGCTTCAGGTACAACTAATACTGCATCTGTTCACGTACTATAATTGTTCGTAAACAGACCTTAAAAAAGGGAGCTTAGGCTCCCTTTTTATTTATAGATAATTCCTGAATAACGACACATTTATAGCCTGCTTTATATACAATACTGCCAATAACACCAACAATTTATAAAATACACCTCAACAAACACTCACCATAAATATATTTTATAAATCAATACACTAAAAACATCACATTCACACTACAAATATATTTTAATCATTGCTTATCTGCTTCTTTAATGTTTAAGCAATAAACAAAGCCAGTTATACTCCTTGTCAATAGATACTGATACATCAATAACTGCTACTAAAGGTTATGTCTGTATGATGTCGAATAAATATAACAACAAAGAGGGAAACTGTGTCCAGTCCTACGCAAACCAATAAAATCATGGAGGTCATACGACAAGATATTTTGCTTGGCAAATTGACTCCCGGACAAAAACTTGTTGTTGCCGATTTGAAAGAACATTACCAAATTGGTGCATCCCCTATTCGTGAAGCATTAGTCCAATTATCGTGGAAAAAGTATGTTAAATTTGCCCCCCAAAAAGGTTGCTGGGTAGCGCCAGTTTCAGTGGAAGAATTAACTGATCTATTTAATGCTCATCAATTAATCTCACATGAATTATTAAAAAAAGCGATTTTGCAGGGTGATGAGGCTTGGGAACTCAATATTCTCACTAGCTACCATAAATTAAGTCGCCTTAATCCTACATCTGATGATGCTGATCTCTCAGAGTGGGAACAACGTCATGGTGATTTTCATATTGCTATTTTATCGGGTAGTAATTCGCCAGTGTTGCTTGATCTTTACCTTGATATTTATGATCAACTAAAACGTTATCGTCATATTTGGCTAAGTCAATCTCGTGATAGCGAAAATCGTTATAGCGATGCTGGTGAGCATGAAGCGTTAATGAAGGCAGTATTAGATCGTGATATTGAACTTGCACAAACAATCATGAATAACCACTCAAAAAATGCGGTTAGCTCGGTCAGTCCTTATCTCTAGTTTTACTAAGCTAATGACATAACAAAACCCATGACACCTAGATGGCATGGGTTTTTTTTGTTTACAACAGAATTATACTTTTAAAGCGCGTTCACCACGAGCAAGGCCAACAATACCACTACGTGCGACTTCAATAATTTCAGTTGCCTCACCTATCGCCGCTAAAAACGCATCTAACTTCTCACCGGTTCCTGTTAATTGAATGGTATAAATCTTACTGGTAACATCAACAATTAAGCCTCGGAATATATCCGCAGTACGTTTTACTTCTGCGCGCGCAAAACCACTAGCCTTAACTTTTACCAGCATCAACTCCCGCTCAATATGATCAGATTCAGTAACGTTACTTACCTTTAAAATATCAATTAATTTATGAAGTTGCTTCTCAATTTGTTCATAAGCAGCCTCATCTTGAACCTGAGTGGTAATATTTAACCGTGATAAGGTTGGATCATCAGTCGGTGCAACAGTTAATGACTCAATATTATAACCACGCTGAGAAAATAGTCCCACCACTCGAGAAAGCGCACCTGGCTGGTTTTCAAGTAATACTGAAATAATTCTACGCATTAAGTTCGCTCCGTCTTGCTTAACCACATATCACTCATTGCACCACCACGGATCAACATTGGGTATACATGCTCAGTCTCATCAACGCTAATATCAATAAAGACTAATTTATCTTTCAGTGCCAGTGCTTGCTCTAATTGCTGATCCAACAACTTTGGATCAGAAATACGGACACCAACATGGCCATACGCTTCTGCAATCGCTGCAAAATCAGGTACAGAATCCATGTAAGACTGAGAGTGACGCCCTTGATAAATCATATCCTGCCATTGTTTTACCATTCCAAGAAAACGATTATTAAGGTTAATAATTTTTACCGGAATATCGTATTGCAATGCTGTAGAAAGCTCTTGAATATTCATTTGAATACTACCATCGCCCGTTACACATACCACTTCTGCATCTGGCAATGCAAACTTAACCCCCATCGCCGCAGGCAAACCAAAGCCCATGGTGCCAAGACCACCAGAATTAATCCAACGACGTGGTTTATCAAATGGATAATACAAAGCAGCAAACATTTGATGTTGACCAACATCAGAAGTGACATATGCATCACCATCTGTGAGGCGATACAAGGATTCAATCACCTGTTGTGGCTTAATACGGCCACTGGTGGTGTCATAACGAAGGCATTGGCGTTGACGCCAAGTTGCTATTTGTTGCCACCACGACTGTAATGCTGCTTGATTCGTATTGCTGTCTTGCTCATTAATCAGCTTTAGCATGCTAGTAAGAACAGTTTCGGCAGAGCCAACAATCGGTATATCGACAGCCACCGTTTTCGATATCGATGATGGATCAATATCTATATGCATAATGGTGGCATTAGGGCAGTATTTCTCAAGGTTATTGGTGGTACGATCATCAAATCGAACCCCAATACCAAAAATCAAATCAGCATTATGCATTGCCATATTAGCTTCATAAGTGCCATGCATCCCCAACATGCCTAAACATTTTTCATGCGTTCCCGGAAAAGCACCGAGCCCCATTAGCGTATTTACTACCGGAATATTTAAGCTTTCAGCTAAGGTCATTAGTTGCTCACTGCAACTTGACATAATCGCGCCACCACCAACATAAAGCACTGGTTGTTTCGCTGCTAATAAGGCTTTAACGCCACGCTTAATCTGACCTTTGTGGCCTTGCGTAGTAGGGTTATATGAACGTAATGCTATCGATTGAGGATATTGATATGGATAGGTTTCTGCAGGATTAAGCATATCTTTAGGAATATCGACCACAACAGGCCCAGGACGGCCACTCGCTGCGATATAAAAGGCTTTTTTGATAATAGTGGGGATATCTTCAGGTTTAGTAACTAGAAAGCTATGCTTTACGACAGGTCGTGAAATACCAACCATATCGCACTCTTGAAAAGCATCATTACCAATCAGATTACTCATCACTTGACCAGACAGTACCACTAATGGGATCGAGTCCATATAAGCGGTAGCAATACCGGTAATAGCATTGGTTGCACCCGGTCCAGAAGTGACCAGTACAACACCAACATCACCCGTCGCTCGAGCATAGCCATCAGCCATGTGCACTGCTGCTTGCTCATGACGCACAAGTACATGTTCAATATCACTTTTTTCATGCAGCGCATCATAAATATCAAGTACTGAACCTCCGGGATAACCGAAGATATGCTTAACGCCTTGATCGATCATTGAACGAACGATCATATCTGCGCCAGACAACATTTCCATATTTTGTCTCCAGATCGATGAAACATAGTTAGGGCTTATTTTTAGCCTAATAAAAAACATGACTAAGCATGCTATGTTTATCACAGTTGTAATAACAACTATAAATAACTGCAACAACCTTAACGCTTTTGCAGCATTCATTACTAGAGCAAAATGGGAGTTTACGGTTTTTATCTATCGCGGTTAAAATTAGTGATGCTTTATATAACTATTAATTAGCACACTACTACCAATCACTATTATTAAGTAATAAATCAGTACATATCACTGTGTAATAACCATAAAAAAAGAAGCCAATAAGGCTTCTTTCTTAAATGTAAGCAAAAAACGGCTTAGTCGTCTTTTTGCTGGGCTTTTTTGTGGCTTTCTTCGTACATATGTTCAATCTCTTTATGGTAACGATCTTGAATCACTTTACGACGCAGTTTTTGCGTTGGTGTTAGTTCACCTTTATCCATCGAAAACGATTTTGGTAACAAGGTAAATTTTTTCACTTGCTCAAAACGGGCTAAATCTTTTTGCAGCTCAATAACACGTTTTTCAATTAACTCCACAATTTGGCTATGTTTAACCAGTTCTATGCGGTCTTTATATTTAATGTTCAACTCGCGAGCATGCTCTTCTAATGTTTCAAAGCATGGCACAATCAACGCCGAGACAAATTTACGGGTATCGGCAATTACTGCAATTTGTTCAATCAGATGATCCTTACCGATCGCACCTTCAATCACTTGTGGTGCAATATATTTACCACCCGAAGTTTTCATTAATTCTTTAATACGATCAGTAATAAACAAGTTACCTTGCTCATCAATATAACCCGCATCACCCGTTTTTAGAAAACCATCTTCAGTAAAGTTATTAGCGGTTTCTTCCGGCATATTATAATAGCCACGCATAACCATTGGACCGCGAACTAAAATTTCATTGTCTGTACCAATTTTAACTTCAGCACCCGGCATCGGCATACCAATTGAATCTGGATTAAAACAGCGATCATCCCAACAAGATACTGTCGCAGTTGTTTCTGTCATGCCATAGCCTAACTTAACGTTAACCCCCATCGCATGGAAAAAACGCCCAATACCCGCATCTAACTTAGCACCACCACATGGCATACATTTAATATTACCACCAAGCACTGCGCGTAGCTTAGATAGCACTATTTTATCCGCAAGGTTATAGCTCTTTTTTAATAACCATGATGGTTCACGGCATTGCTGACGAGCAAGTGACATTCTTGCCCCCATATTCACTGCCCAAGTAAAAATGATCTTACGGTGAATCGGCGCTCGAGACACTTTCTCATGCACACCTGAATATATTTTTTCATACACTCGTGGCACAGCAGACATGTAGTTAGGCTTAACCGTCACTAATGCTTCTTTAAGCTTATTAGTATCAGCTAGATAACAGTTAACCACGCCACGGTGCAACACATAAAATGTCCAAGCACGCTCAAACACATGTGATAAAGGTAAGAAACACAGTGAAGTATCACCTTCATCTAATGCTAGTCGTTCATCATGGGCAATAATTTGTGAAGCGACATTAGCATAATCAAGCATCACCCCTTTTGGCGTACCTGTAGTACCCGAGGTATAAATTAGCGTCAGTAAATCATCCATCGCTAAATCGCCAAGGCGCACATCAAGCTCTGATTGATGTTCTGAGGTGGCGGTCTTTAAAAAATCCACATAATGGCAAACTAAAGGATGCTGAGGTAACTCAATATCATCAGTTAACGCGACAATAAGTTCTAAACCTGGACACTGATCAGCAATAGAAACCGCAGCATTTAACTGAGCTTGCTCACCAACAAACAATACTTTTACTTTGGCATCATTAATAATATATGCCGCTTGCTGAGGCGTATTAGTTGGATAAATAGGAACCGTAACACAACGGTTATATAACGAGGCAAAATCAGCAACGGTCCAACGAGGCATATTATTAGCAAAGATACCGACTTTATCTTGTACTGCTAAACCTTGATTTAACAATGCCAAAGCCAATTGTTGAATTTTTTCACCAAAATTATTCCAGCTAATATCTTGCCATTCGCCATCAACTTGATGACGTAAAGCAGGACTGTCGCCTAAGCGCGCAATTTGCTGACGAATACGGTGAACAATATGGAAATCATGTTGTGCCATAAGTACTCTGTTTTTTTAGCTTACACTTGTAAGCTTATTTGAGAGGTGCAGTCTACAATTCAGTCTTTGAAAAGCCAACTATAATGCATATTAAATTATAGTTTCTAATGATCCACATCACTCTATACCTGCTTACTTATTGTCTTCAATAACTTTTTAAGTAAACGGTAAAAGTGTAAGAATCTATAAATAACATGCCCCCATAACAGAAAAAATCTGTGTGGAAATACGAGTCTTAAATATCACCGCTAAAAACATCGTTACGTTAGCTATTTAATGCTATCGCCAGTCGATATAATTTTATTTAGCCAATAAAAAAGCCAGCATTTAAGCTGGCTTTATGGTATCGCTATATTAACTATTAGCTGGTCAGATCACCACAAATAGCCATTAACTGATCACGCATCCAAATATTACCTTTATCTTTCTGCGTTGATTCATGCCAGCTCAGATAGCCGGTGATCTTAGCATTAGCAAATGGTAGCGATAATACCTTAATTTGTAAGTTTTCAGCTGACGCTTCAGCTAACCAACGTGGAGCCACCGCAATCAATTCAGATTGACTTACTACAAACATAATATCGTTTAGACTTGCACCTTGATAAGCATCCTGACAATTTGCTGCACTGTGATTATAAATATCATCTGCAAACATTTTTACATCCGAAACTGATTTCAGTACCGCATGCATTTCAGTATTAAATTCATCAGCAGAAATGCTGTCTCTAATACGAGGATGATCGTTAGCAACAATAGCAACTAACTCATCACAAAATAGCTCTGTACTACAGAAACCATCTTCATCAAATCGTGCATAATCAATCACAAAATCAACTTCCTGATAACGCATTTTTTGTGGTAATTCTGCGTCTAATTCGGCTTCTAATTGCAATTGAATATTCGGTGCTTGTTCACGCATCGTTGATAACACCGTCGGTGCAAAACGCATATCTGAAGGACTACAAATTGCGAGTTTAAAAGTGCGGCTTGATGTTAATGGCGCAAAAATAGAACACGGTAATTCATTTTTTACCAACTGCAATGCTTGACGTAATGGACCAAACAATTGTTTAGCACGTTGCGTTGGTTGAATGCCACGACCATGACGAATAAATAGTTCATCATTAAACATCACTTTTAAACGCGCAACAGCATTACTTACTGCTGGTTGCGACATACCTAAATTTTGCGCTGCACGAGTGATATTTTGCTCCTGCATAACCGCATCAAAAACAGTCAATAAATTAAGATCTACACTGCGTAATGTTGATTCCATACTATAATTATCAACAGCAGAAACTGAAGTAGTTGTTCGGCTCATGGTATACCTCTAAAATTTAATTATTATTGGTGCATCGCAATGCCATACTAACTTAGACATTATTTTTACTGTCTACAGTGTCTGCTTTGAATGCCCTTGTTGGGATACAACAAGTATCAACCATATAGATTGATGAAACTAATAATAGAAAATAAGACAATATGAACAGTCACTTATTTAATTACAATTCAGAAAAATAAATCATTAAAATTCAACAGTTTAATTAAATATAAAGATAAAGTTAATTTAATATAAATAAAACAAACGTTAATAAAATAAGATAAAATAGTCTTTTATTTTCAAAGATTATCATTTATTTTCAAATTAAAATTCACAATGAGAATATTATATACTTATTATATATTTAAATTTTGCATATACCGCTAGTTAAACATTATAGATATATAAATATAATAACTAGAAACAATTATTATTTTTAATAATAGTTTCTAGTTCTATAACTAATTATATTATTAATAATTGTCATTCAATTTACCCCTAATAAGTTAGTGACTACTTACACCTCATTTCTATAACCCGATTTTTATCTTTTTTAGACTCCTCTTACTGACTAAAAGTACAAAAAAAATACAACTTTTGGTTGACCTATAGCCTGTCTATTTGATATTCATTTGTTAACTGAATTTATTGAAGTCTTTAATGAAATGAAAACATGTTTCTCTATCCTCTTAACGCTCCTCCTTATCGTGACATAATCGCGCGGGTTGCTATCGAGTGGGAAACACCACCAAAGATTTCAAAACCCGCGCAACCAAGCGCGGGTTTTTTCATATTTTGACCAGCGCAAGTGAATGCGGAACTCAGCCTTATATCGGCTTATATTTAAAAGGATGTCACTATGAAAGATCAGGTCATTATTTTTGATACAACCTTGCGTGATGGCGAGCAAGCATTATCAGCCAGCTTAACTGTTAAAGAAAAATTGCAAATAGCCTATGCACTTGAACGGTTAGGCGTCGATGTTATCGAGGCTGGTTTTCCGGTCTCGTCCCCCGGTGATTTTGAGTCAGTACAGACCATCGCTAAACACATTAAACATAGCCGAATCTGTGCACTTGCTCGTGCTGTCGAAAAAGACATTGATGTTGCAGCTGAATCATTAAAAGTCGCAGAAGCATTTCGTATCCATACCTTTATTTCAACCTCAACGGTTCATGTACAAGATAAATTGCGCCGTAGCTATGATGATGTCATTGAAATGGGTATTGCGGCGGTAAAACGGGCACGAAAATATACCGATGATGTCGAATTCTCATGTGAAGATGCGGGACGAACACCAATAGATAACCTATGCCGTATGGTAGAAGCCGCGATTAAAGCTGGCGCTAATACTATTAATATTCCTGATACTGTTGGTTACACCCTTCCAAGTGAGTTTGGCGGCATTATCAGCCAACTGTTTGATCGCGTACCTAATATCGATAAAGCCGTCATTTCCGTTCACTGTCATGATGATCTAGGCATGTCAGTTGCTAATTCAATGGCAGCGATTCAAGCCGGTGCTCGTCAAGTCGAAGGTACAATAAATGGTCTTGGTGAACGAGCAGGAAACTGCGCCCTCGAAGAAATAGCGATGATAATTAAAACCCGTCAATCACTATTAGGGGTGCATACTAATATCAAACATAACGAGATCCATCGCACCAGCAAAATGGTCAGTCAGCTATGTAATATGCCGATTCAAGCTAATAAAGCGATAGTCGGGGGCAATGCCTTTAGCCACTCTTCCGGTATTCATCAAGACGGCATGCTGAAAAATAAAAATACCTATGAAATCATGACCCCCAATTCGATTGGTCTTAAGAATCAAGCGCTAAATCTTACTAGTCGCTCAGGCCGAGCTGCCGTTAAAAGCCATATGGATACCCTTGGCTATACCGAGCATGAATACGATCTAGATAAACTTTACGCTGATTTTCTTAAATTGGCGGATCGTAAAGGCCAAGTATTTGATTACGATCTAGAAGCATTAATGCATTTTGCTAACCTGCGCGATGAAGATGACTTTTTCAAAATAAACTATTTAAGTGTGCAATCTGGCAGTGTGATGGCAACCACTAGCATTAAGCTTCAATGTGGTGCAGAAGAAAAGTGTGAAGCTGCTGTCGGCAATGGTCCGGTTGATGCACTTTATCAATGTATCTATCGTCTAACAGGTTATGAGATTGTATTAGATAAATTTGATCTTACTGCAAAAGGCGAAGGTGAAGATGGTTTAGGCCAAGCGGATATCATTGCTAATTACAAAGGTCGTAAATACCACGGCACCGGTCTAGCGACTGATATTGTTGAAGCGTCAGGTCAGGCTCTGATCCATGTTATCAATAGTATTCATCGTGCCGATCAAATCGCGACTATCAAACAACAAAATAGCCAATAACTTATTAACCAATTCAATTTTATTTTTAGTACATTACGGAGAGCATCCACCATGGCAGGTTCATATAATATAGCGGTACTACCCGGTGACGGTATTGGCCCAGAAGTAATGCAACAAGCACACAAAGTATTGGCTGCGGTGCAACAGCAGTTTGATATTACTCTTCATTGTCATCAGTTCGATGTTGGTGGTATTGCGATTGATAATCATGGTTGTCCATTACCCGCCATCACTTTAAAAGGCTGTGAAGCAGCAGATGCGGTGCTATTTGGCTCTGTTGGTGGCCCTAAATGGGAACACCTCGCACCGAATGATCAACCTGAACGCGGCGCTTTACTCCCATTGCGTAAGCACTTTCAATTGTTTTGTAATCTACGTCCGGCACAAATTCATCGTGGCTTAGAACGCTTTTCACCGCTACGTGCTGATATTTCTGAGCGTGGCTTTGATATTGCCGTCGTACGTGAATTAACTGGCGGTATTTACTTCGGTCTACCAAAAGGCCGCGAAGGTGAAGGCGCCCAAGAAAAAGCGTTTGATACTGAAATTTATCATCGTTATGAAATTGAGCGAATTGCTAAAATTGCTTTTGAATCAGCTCAATTACGCCGTAAAAAAGTATGCTCAATTGATAAAGCCAACGTCCTACAAAGTTCTATTTTATGGCGCGAAGTTGTTGAAGAAGTCGCCCTAGGTTACCCCGATGTTAGCTTAACCCATATGTACATTGATAATGCCACTATGCAGTTAATCAAAGATCCATCGCAGTTTGATGTCATGCTATGTTCAAATATTTTTGGCGATATTATTTCCGATGAGTGTGCAATGATCACCGGTTCTATGGGAATGTTGCCATCAGCAAGTTTAAACCAACAAAAGTTTGGTATGTATGAACCAGCAGGCGGTTCAGCACCTGATATTGCAGGTAAAAACATCGCCAACCCAATTGCACAGATTTTATCAGCAGCCTTAATGCTACGTTACAGTCTTGGTGAAGAAGATGCCGCACGCGCAATAGAAAGAGCGGTAGCACAAGCATTAGAAGCCGGTGAGCTCACGGCTGATTTAGCTGGTAATGGCACCGCTCTAACCACCAGCGAAATGGGTGACAAAATCGCAGCCTATATTCAACATGCATAAGGATTAGCATAATGTCGAATAATACAACTTCGCTGGCAACCCCAGCCAAGACACTTTATCAAAAAGTTTATGATGCCCATATCGTTGTTGCTGCTGCTGGCGAAAACCCGATTTTGTATATCGATCGCCATTTAGTGCATGAAGTGACTTCGCCACAAGCATTTGATGGCCTTCGCGAACAAGGCCGCCAAGTACGCCAAGTTAATAAAACTTTTGCCACAATGGATCATAACGTTTCAACTCAGACCAAAGACATTAATGCCTCTGGTGAAATGGCACGTATCCAAATGGAAACGTTAGCTAAAAACTGTGCTGATTTCGGAGTGACGTTATACGATCTTAACCACAAATATCAGGGAATTGTCCATGTAATGGGGCCAGAGCTCGGCATTACTTTGCCTGGAATGACCATTGTTTGTGGTGACTCACACACTGCTACTCATGGCGCATTTGGTGCGCTTGCGTTTGGTATTGGTACCTCTGAAGTTGAGCATGTATTAGCGACTCAAACCCTGAAACAATCACGTGCTAAAACCATGAAGATTGAAGTTAAAGGTAAAGTGGCGGCAGGTATTACCGCCAAAGATATTGTGTTGGCAATCATAGGTAAAACCACGGCTGCCGGTGGTACTGGGTATGTGGTCGAGTTTTGTGGTGAGGCAATCACTGATTTATCGATGGAAGGTCGCATGACCGTGTGTAATATGGCGATCGAGCTTGGCGCTAAAGCGGGATTAATTGCACCAGATCAAATCACTTTTGATTACATTAAAGATCGTAAGTTTGCACCTAAAGGCGCTGATTTTGATGCTGCGGTGAAGTACTGGAGCTCATTAAAATCTGATCCTGAAGCAACGTTTGATGCTGTCGTGACCCTTGATGCTAAAGAGATTAAACCACAAGTCACATGGGGTACTAATCCTGGCCAAGTAATCGCCGTTGATGAGCCGATCCCTACTCCTGAAAGTTTTACAGACCCTGTCGAGCAAACATCTGCTAAAAAAGCGTTAGCTTATATGGGATTAGAAGCGCAAAAGTCATTATCTGATTACGCCGTTGATAAAGTATTTATTGGCTCTTGTACTAACTCTCGTATTGAAGATATGCGTGCTGCTGCTGCGATAGCGAAAGGGCGTAAAGTTGCGGCGCATGTGCAAGCATTAGTGGTACCCGGCTCTGAGCAAGTCAAAGCCCAAGCCGAGCAAGAAGGGTTAGATAAGATCTTTATTGAAGCAGGCTTTGAGTGGCGGCTACCGGGTTGTTCAATGTGCCTCGCCATGAACAACGATCGCTTAGGCCCAGGTGAACGTTGTGCATCGACCAGCAACCGTAACTTTGAAGGTCGTCAAGGCCGTGATGGTCGAACTCACTTAGTAAGCCCAGCAATGGCAGCAGCGGCGGCATGTGCTGGTCACTTTGTAGATATTCGCCAACTTGAACCCGTATCGGCATAATAAGGACATAACTATGACAGGTTTTACCCAACATACTGGATTGGTAGTGCCATTAAATACCGCCAACATTGATACCGATGCCATTATTCCAAAACAATTTTTACAAAAAGTCACCCGTACTGGTTTTGGACAACACTTATTTCATGATTGGCGCTTTTTAGATGATGCAGGTCAACAGCCTAATCCAGATTTCGTCATGAATGCACCACGTTACCAAGGCGCAACCATTTTACTCGCCCGTGAAAATTTTGGCTGTGGTTCATCACGGGAACATGCACCGTGGGCACTGGCTGATTACGGTATTAAAGTGATGATCGCCCCCTGTTTTGCGGATATTTTTTATGGTAATTCAATCAATAACCAAATGATCCCAGTACGCTTAACTGATCAACAAATTGATGAATTATTTAACTATATAGAGACAACTCTGGGGGCTGAGATCACCGTTGATCTGGAAGCTATGACAGTATTTGCCAACGGTAAACAATACTCCTTTGAGATTGATGAATTTCGACGTCACTGTCTATTAAACGGATTAGATAACATTGGCTTAACGCTGCAACATCAAGCAAAAATTGCTGAATACGAAGCGAATATTCCAACTTTCCTTGCTTAAATAACCCGCGCAATAAAACGCCTGTAATAATCAGGCGTTTGTTCCTAAAATTACTATCAACCTTGTAATAAACGAAGACTTGTAGCGGTCTTGATAGTTATCTTACCTCTATAATTGGTTACTTATGCGCATTGTTTTAAGCTTATTATGTATTTTATGGTCAATGACTATTTTCGCAGCACCAAAAGCAGATCTTTTACCTTATTGGCAGGATCAGCTTGCCACTGATCAACGTCAAATAGATCATCACCAATGGCAACAGTTATTGGATAAATATCTCGTTGTACAACCTCAACAAACACTCTTTCGTTATGGTGATGTCACCACCGCAGACAAACAACAATTAAGTAATTATATCAACCAACTAAGCGATCTTGACCCACGTCAATATAATCGTAATGTCCAATTTAGTTATTGGGTTAATCTTTATAATGCGCTGACAGTGCAATTGATCATTAATAATTATCCAATCACTTCGATCACTAAACTTGGTGGCTTTTTTAGTTTTGGACCATGGGATCAACCTATAGTGACGATCAACAATAAAACGCTTAGTCTTAATGATATAGAACACCGAATATTACGTCCGATCTGGCGCGATCCTCGTATTCATTATGCGGTTAATTGTGCCAGTTTAGGCTGCCCTGATTTACTACCACAAGTATTTGACAGCCAGCAATTAAATCATCAACTCGATGCTGCTGCGAGCAGGTTTATTAATAGTCCTAAAGGGGTACGTACTAACTCAACCCAAACCACTTTATCGTCAATTTATGATTGGTATAGTGCCGACTTTGGTAATCAACAGGCTTTATTGCAGCATATAAATCATTATCGTGTGCATAAAAAAATCACTGCCAAGAACATCAAATTTGATTACAACTGGTTGTTAAATAGGAAGCTATAACTTAACGTCTATTACAGGTACAATACTCGTGTTCTCATTGGGGAGCCGTTAGGCTGAGATTGTTGTTATGACCTTGATTGGTATAGCAGAACCCATTGAACCTGAACCAGGTAATGCTGGCGTAGGAATTGAGAAACGCATGGGTATTTCGCTCATGTAAATCTGCTATTACAGCATGATGCTTCCCCTCTCAACCCTGTGCCGCTCTCTCTTTTTATTTTGTTTGCAGGATGTAAACATCAGGAGCGCATAGTGAAAATCAGTTATACACTTTTACCGTTAATTTCGATGTCGTTACTCTCCAGCAACGCCTTCGCCGCCGATAATACTCTTAATGTTTATACCTACAGTTCGTTTTCGTCTGAATGGGGACCGGGACCTATCATTAAAAAAGCCTTTGAAGCGCAATGTAATGGCTGTAAGGTTAACTTTGTCTCTTTAGAAGATGGCGTATCAATTCTTAACCGTGTTCGCCTTGAAGGCAGCCGCAGCCAAGCCGACATTCTGCTCGGGTTAGATAACAATCTCATGACTGAAGCCAAGCAAACAGGGCTATTAGCCAAACAGCATGTTGATCTTAGTAAATTAACGCTACCTAAAGGCTGGCATGACGACACCTTTATTCCCTACGATTATGGCTATTTTGCGTTTGTTTATGACAGCACCAAATTACCCAACCCACCAACAAGTTTAAAAGCACTGGTTAATGATCAAAACATCAGTGTGATCTATCAAGATCCCCGCACCTCAACTCCAGGTCAAGGGCTAATGTTATGGATGAAATCAGTTTATGGTGATAAAGCTGCCGCTGCATGGCAACAGTTAGCCAAACACACAGTTACCGTTACTAAAGGCTGGTCAGAAGCTTACAACATGTTCCTTGATGGTGAAGCAGATATGGTATTGTCATACACCACCTCGCCGGCCTATCACATCATTGAAGAGCACAAGACCCAATATAAGGCGGCTAACTTCAAAGAAGGTCATTACATGCAAGTTGAAGTGGCGGCTAAAATGAAAAATAGCCCTCATCCTAAACTTGCTGATCAATTTATGCAGTTCATCGTCAGTGATGACTTTCAATCTCAAATTGCCACTCATAACTGGATGTATCCGGTGACTAAGCAGCCATTACCAGCAGCATTTAAACAATTAACTGTACCTGATAAAGCATTAGAATTTAGTGCTGATGAAGTTGCTCATAAGCGTAAAGCATGGATTCGAGAGTGGCAGCAAGCGCTGACCCAATAATGGCATAGAGCTGTGAATAAACGTGTAACTCAACTACTGCCTGGGCTATCTAGTGCTGGGCTTATTCTATTACTGGTGATCGCCGCGATCACCAGTCTTATTATCCATGCAGGTCAATGGCAACTAAGTAGCTTATGGCATGATCCCTATTTACGTCACGTTACACGGTTTAGTTTTTACCAAGCTTTACTGTCAACATTACTTAGCATAATCCCCGCAATTGCGATTGCTTACGCATTATCACGGCGTAATTTTATTGGCAAACAGCTGTTACTACGTTTGTTTGCAATGACCTTAGTCATGCCAGTATTAGTGGCGGTATTTGGTCTATTAGCTATCTACGGTAAAAGTGGGATCATTAGTCATGGACTAAGCCTGCTTGGATTACCTCGGCTCAATATTTATGGTTTAAGCGGGATTTTACTGGCGCATGTTTTTCTCAATTTACCCTTAGCAGTACGGTTCTTACTCCAAAGTTTAGAAGCGATTCCCCATGAACAACATCAATTAGCAGCCCATTTAGGCATTAGGGGTTGGCATAAATTTAGACTTGTTGCTTGGCCACGATTACGCCAACAATTGCCCCATGTCGCTGGACTCATTTTCATGCTGTGTTTTACCAGTTTTGCGGTAATTATGTCCCTTGGTGGTGGC
The DNA here is from genome assembly GCF_003026355.1 of Photobacterium kishitanii. Lineage (GTDB taxonomy): Bacteria > Pseudomonadota > Gammaproteobacteria > Enterobacterales > Vibrionaceae > Photobacterium > Photobacterium kishitanii. The sequence goes on from NZ_PYON01000013.1 coordinate 79,601, forward strand.
CCTAAATCAACCACAATTGAACTGGCTATTTATCAAGCGATTCGCTATGACTTCGATCTTGCAACTGGCGCTATTTTAGCCCTGTGGCAAATGTTACTTTGTGGTGGGTTAGTATTACTCAGCCACCGTTTTTCTAAACCATTAGCAACATTTAGCGCATCAGTTGGTAAAAACGTAGTGAATTATCAAGATAATTGGCGCGCCAAATGTTGGGATTGGAGTTGGATAATTGGGGCAATATTACTAGTAATCCCACCCATTATCGCGGTCTTTATTGCGGGTTTAAATCGCCAATTACCACAGTTATTGCAACAACCAGCACTCTGGCACGCAGTGGCTAATTCACTCAAAATTGCCGTTATGGCGTGTGGTTTAGCATTTGTATTTGGGGTGATGATCTTACTGGCTAGTCGGCAGTTACGATTAACGAAACAACGCTTTGGCGCCGATAGTATCGAAATGATCGGTACCATCATTTTAGTCACACCTGGGCTGGTGTTAAGTACTGGGATCTTCTTACTATTACGTCAATATACCGATGTCTATGGCACCGCATTTTGGGTCGTAGTGGGAGTGAATGCATTAATGGCATTGCCTTATGTAATAAAGACCCTCAGTCAACCAATGCTCCATATTGCCCAGCAGTACAACCTCTTATGCCATAGTTTAGGGATGAATGGCTGGTCACGATTACGACTGGTCGAATGGCGATCCCTACGTCGACCAATCGCACAAGCATTGGCGATCAGTTTGGTGCTTTCTCTCGGCGATCTCGGTGCTATCGCTTTATTTGGCAGTCAAGATTTCCAAACACTGCCACTGTATTTATTTCAATTAATGGGTAGCTACCGTATGGATGGTGCTGCTGTGGCGGCATTATTATTGTTATTACTCAGTTTAGGCTTATTCAGTGCCATTGAATACTGCTTCCAACCTCGGCGTACCAAAGGTAAACACCATGCTTGATGTAAACCAATTACGTTATACCTACCAACCTCAACACCAGCATGAACACCCAATGCCGTTAAGCTTTAACTTTACGCTCCAACAAGGTGATATTGCGGCGCTGATTGGTCCAAGTGGTGCAGGAAAAAGTACCTTATTAGCACTTATTGCTGGTTTTTTGCAACCGAATAGCGGCGATATCAGTATCCACCAGCAATCCATTATTATGCTGGATCCTGCCCTGCGCCCATTATCAATGTTATTTCAAGAGCACAATTTATTTCCACATTTAACGGTGTACGAAAATATCGCCTTAGGGGTTGATCCACGTCTTAAACTAAACGCACACCAGCAACAACAGGTACATGATGCTGCCGCTAAGGTCGGGCTCGATTCATATTTAGCTCGTCTACCAGAACAACTGTCTGGGGGACAACGCCAACGGGTAGCGCTCGCACGCTGTCTTATTCGTCAACGTCCGCTACTATTACTCGACGAACCGTTCTCTGCCCTAGATCCAGCACTGCGTAATGATATGCTCAAGTTAGTCCAACAATTGGCACAACAGCAAGCCATCACAGTGTTAATGATCACTCATAGTCCTGATGATGCGAAAAAAATCGCCAATAAATGTATCTTCGTTGATAACGGCGAAGTTAAAGCATTTGGCGACACTGACATATTACTAAACCAGCCGCAACAAGCTGATTTACGTCATTATCTTGGATTAGACACACCACAGTAGTTGCCCCCAAATAAAGGCGAGCTCTTGGCATTATCAGCCAAGAGCTCGCCTTCTGTCGTTAAAACAATCAATAAAATCGGCATCAAACTAAAGATTTTCTTCAGCAAACTCCGCTAAGCGACTCCGTACCACGCCATTAAGATAAATATTGGCACTACCGTCAAAATGCTTAAACCGTTCGACAATATAGGTTAAGCCTGATGTCACTGGTGACAAATAATTTGAATCAATTTGAGCAAGGTTGCCTGAACACACCAATTTAGTGCCTTCACCACAACGGGTAATAATAGTTTTAATCTGAGATGCAGTTAAGTTTTGACACTCATCAAGTAGTACAAACGCATTTTGAATCGAACGCCCACGCATAAAGTTGATCGATTTAAATTGAATATTCGCTTTATCAAAAATGTACTTCATTGAGCCATCAGTACAAACATCATGCTTATGTAACGCTTCCATCGTGTCGGTCACTGCCGCTAACCACGGCAACATTTTCTCTTCTTCTGTGCCTGGTAAAAAACCGATAGATTCTGCAATTTCAGGCGTATTACGAGTGACGATGATCTTGTCATACATCCCTTTTTCAATTACCTGCTCTAAGGCGGCGGCCATCGCTAAAATGGTTTTACCACAACCTGCAGGCCCCGTTAAGATCACCAAATCAATGTTCGGATCGAGCATCGCATCCAACGCCATTCCCTGATAAATATTTTTAGGGTGAACGCCCCATGCTTGACGATGCATTAAGCGTTCGTAGCTAATATCTTTAATGGTGACCTCTTCACCATCAATTGCTTTGATACGCGCGGCAAACTCTTCGCTATCATCAAGTAAATATTGATTCACATAAGGCGTTTCAAATAACACTTTTGGCAAGGTATGTAAGGTTGAGCTCCCTCGATTTTCAGAATGACATTCAACGACGTTACTCCAAAAATTACCGCTATAACGATGAAAACCTTTACTGAGTAAAGCAACATCATCAATCAATTGATCAGAACGATAATCGTCGACATTCAATACTCCAGCACCTTTAGCTCGTAAGCGCATATTGATATCTTTAGTGACTAAGACTACGCTTCTGGGAGCATGTTTTTGTTGTAAAAAAAGAACGCTATTAAGAATACGGTTATCACCCGCTTTATCACTAAACGCATGCACCGTTTGTTTGACTTCATAATCAGCAAAAATGGCAATGGTACCGTTGTGAGGAATTTGATCATTAAAACAAATACCCGCTGAAATTTGTTCAGGGGTGGCATCGTGAAAGATATTTTCTAAGGCACGAATTGCAACTCGTGCATCACGAGAAACATCACGTTTACTGTCTTTGATACGATCTAACTCTTCCAATACCGTCATGGGAATTACCACGTCGTGTTCTTGGAAAGAGAAGATAGCGAGAGGTTCATGAAGCAGAATATTTGTATCTAATACAAACAGTTTCCGTTCGGCATTGTCCATAAGCACCTCCTTGGTAGGGCAAATAGCAATAAACTTACTATCCTATTTTAGCTTACGTCAAAATTAACGATTTAGTTAAATAACGACGTCATCTCTATTAATGACCGGAGTTGATGAAACTAAAATGACATTGGAACTTAAGCCTTTTTTACACACTTTCACCGTGACCTTAATCACATCATGCAGTACCATAACTCCCCCATTTTTGAGTTATGCGTATGCCGTATTATTCATTTATGCATTTAGTTTTATTATAGACGATAAACAGATAACGCGAATTATAACATTTTCCTTTATATCAAATAATTAGAAGGTTTTTAGCACTATGCCATTTGCTTTGGGTCAACGTTGGATCAGTGATACAGAAAGTGATTTAGGTTTGGGCACAGTCGTTGCGATTGAGCCACGAACTGTCACTTTGATGTTTCCAGCATCAGATGAAAACCGCTTATACGCTCGCCATGATGCACCAGTTACCCGCGTAATGTTTAATGTTGGCGATGTGATTGAAAGCCACGAAGGCTGGTCGCTAAAAGTTGAAGCGATCGAAGAAGATAAAGGAATTATCACTTATATCGGTACTCGTACAGATACCGAAGCAAGTGATGTTGCATTACGTGAAATATTTTTAAGCCATCAAATTCGATTTAATAAACCGCAAGATAAATTATTTGCAGGCCAAATCGATCGCATGGATCGGTTTGCGTTACGCTACCGTGCGCTAAAAAACCAATATGAACAATTAAAAAGCCCATTACGTGGTTTATGTGGCATGCGTGCAGGTTTAATTCCACACCAACTTTACATCGCCCATGAAGTGGGTCGTCGTTACGCTCCACGCGTTTTACTGGCTGATGAAGTCGGTTTAGGTAAAACCATTGAAGCGGGTATGATCATCCACCAACAAGTGTTGTCAGGCCGTGCTGAACGTATTCTAATTTTGGTACCAGAAACACTACAACACCAATGGCTCGTGGAAATGATGCGTCGTTTTAACCTTCACTTTTCTATTTTTGATGAAGAGCGTTGTGTTGAAGCTTTTGCTGACTCTGCCAACCCATTTGATACTGCACAATTTGTATTGTGTTCGCTTGATTTTCTACGTAAGAGTCGTCGCCGCTTTGAACAAGCGCTTGATGCCGATTGGGATCTATTGATTGTTGATGAAGCACATCACCTTGAGTGGAGTGAAGAGCGCCCAAGCCGTCAATATCAAGTGGTTGAAGCGATTGCTGAAAAAACGCCAGGGGTATTATTACTTACCGCAACCCCAGAACAATTAGGCCGTGAAAGTCACTTTGCACGCCTACGCTTATTGGATCCTGATCGTTTTTACGATTATGACGCTTTTGTTGAAGAAGAGCGTCTATACGAACCTGTTGCAGATGCAGTATCTCAATTACTTGCGGGAGAAAAACTCAATAACAACGCCAAGCAAACCTTAATTGATTTACTTGCTGGTCAAGATGTTGAGCCAATGATAACTGCCATTGAAAATGCGGCTACTGATGATGACGTAGCCGCATTAGAAGCTCGCCATGAACTGATCAGTAATCTGATGGATCGCCATGGTACTGGCCGCGTATTGTTCCGTAATACCCGTTCAGCTATCAAAGGTTTCCCTAAGCGTCACCTTAATATGTATCCATTACCAATGCCTAATCAATACAGCACCGCAATGCGTGTTGCAAGTATGATGTCAGGTAAGCTAAGCATTAACGAAAAAGCCATTAAACTGCTTTACCCTGAAGATATCTATCAAGAATTTGAAGGTGAATCAGCCACATGGTGGAACTTTGATCCACGTATTAATTGGCTATTAGATATGCTAAAAGCCAACCGTAATGAAAAAGTATTGGTGATCTGTTCTCGCGCTCAAACCGCGTTAACATTAGAGCAAGCATTACGTGAACGTGAAGGTATTCGTGCCACCGTGTTCCATGAAGGGATGTCAATTATTGAGCGCGATAAAGCCGCCGCGTATTTTGCTCAAGAAGAAAGTGGCGCTCAGGTCTTAATCTGTTCAGAAATTGGCTCTGAAGGGCGTAACTTTCAATTTGCTAATCAATTAGTAATGTTCGATTTACCAAGTAACCCTGACTTACTCGAGCAACGTATTGGTCGTTTAGATCGTATTGGTCAACAGCGTGAAATTGAAATTCATGTGCCGCATCTTGAGGGAACGTCACAAGCATTACTTGCACGTTGGTTCAACGAAGGTTTAAACGCTTTTGAAGAAACCTGCCCAACAGGTCGCCCAGTTTACGAAGCAGTATGTGAAGATCTCATCACTCTACTTGCAAGTGATAAGCAAGATAGCGATGCTCTAGAAGCTGTGATCACTCAAAGTGCTGCGCTACATAACGAACTCAAAGGCAAACTTGAACAAGGTCGTGATCGTTTACTTGAAATCCACTCTAACGGTGGTGAGGCTGCTCAACAATTAGTTGAACAAATCAGTAGCAAAGACGGCGATACCAACTTGGTCTCTTTCGCTCTTGGCTTATTTGACACTATCGGCCTTAACCAAGACGATAAAGGTGAAAACGCAATTGTAGTCACCCCATCGGAACACATGATGGTCGCGAGCTACCCAGGTTTACCGTATGACGGCTGTACGATTACTTTTGATCGAAATACGGCGCTATCACGCGAAGATCTGCACTTTATCAGCTGGGAACACCCAATGATTCAAGGTGGTATCGAATTACTATTGAGTGAAGGCGTTGGTACGACTGCTGTTTCATTATTGAAAAACAAAGCATTACCAGTCGGTACGTTATTGTTAGAACTGATTTATGTGGTTGATGCGCAAGCACCAAAACAATCAGGCATCGGCCGTTTCTTACCGAAAACGCCAATTCGTATTTTACTTGATAGTAAAGGCAATAACCTGTCGGCGAATGTTGAGTTTGAAAGCTTTAACCGTCAGTTAAGCCCAATTAACCGTCATTTAAGCAGTAAGCTAGTCAATTCAGTACAGAAAGAGATCCATACTTTAATTGCTCATGCTGAACGCGAAATTGATAAAGAGTTGGTTAGCGTTCGTAGCCAAGCACAAGCAGAGATGGAAGCAAGCTTACGCGCTGAACATCAACGCTTACTGGCACTAAAAGCGGTTAACCCAAATATTCGTGATGACGAATTAGAATTGATTGAAACTCAAATTTTAGATTTGACCGATTACATTGCCAAAGCGCAAATTCAACTTGATTCATTACGTTTAATTGTTGTTAGTCATAACTAATTACTGACGTTATTACCATAAAAACTCCGCCGCCGATTATATGTTTACAGCATCTGATCGGCGGCTTTTTTATGGTAGCAGTGCTATAGGCATACCAATTATGAGGTATTCATATTAGTATGCTGACCAATTTTTTACTCTCACCAACGAGCGCATCATGAAACCATTGCCAGTGCTGATCTACAATCCACCCACAGATCCTTGGTTGGATACCCTTTTTATTGATAGTGATATTATTGCTGTCAACAAACCAGCAGGCCTGTTATCAAACCCAGGTCGTCAACCTGAGCACCATGACAGTGTGTTTGCGCGCGTGTTAGCCCAATATCCTCAATCACAAATTGTGCATCGTTTAGATATGGGTACATCAGGCTTAATCGTATTAGCCTTAAATAAGGCAGCCGAACGCCATTTCAAAGCACAATTTCGTGAGCGTGAAACGAAAAAAGTCTATTACGCTCGAGTATGGGGACATCTAGAACATGATAGCGGTACGGTTGATTTGCCACTGATTTGTGATTGGCCAAATCGTCCTCGTCAAAAAGTGTGTTTTGATGATGGTAAGCCATCAGTTACTCACTATGAGGTATTAAGCCGCGATGATAAAACCACGCTAGTGCGTTTATTACCTATCACTGGTCGCTCTCATCAATTACGAGTACATATGCAAGCACTCGGGCACCCTATTTTAGGTGATGGCTTCTATGCTAATGACGAAGCGCTTGCAGCATCACCGCGACTGCTATTACACGCCGCTGAGCTAACCTTTACTCACCCTGGTACCGATGAGCCGATGCATCTTTTCGCACCATGTGAATTTTATCCACAAGCACCAACTCAAACAATTTACCCATAAGCGGTAGGCATCTTTAGCAATGAATGCTAGCGTAAAGCCTGCATTCATTGTTTATTGAGGTTACCCATGGAAACCATCGTTTTTCTTGATCATGGAACCATTCCGACACACATTAGTCTCCCTCGTCCAACCTTTTGTCACCAATGGCAGCAATACGATACCACCACACCAGCACAGATAATTGAACGACTTCAACATGCGACCATAGTGATCACTAATAAAGTTGTCCTCGATAGCCATATTCTTGCCCAATTACCACAACTTAAATTTATCGCCATCGCCGCCACAGGCACTAATAATGTTGATCTCAATTATTGCCGAGCCCATAACATTGGAGTGGCGAATATTCAGGGTTACGCCACTCGTTCAGTACCAGAACATGTGATCGCAATGATTTTTGCTCTCAAACGTAACCTTGCTGGTTATCAGCAAGATATTGCTAACGGTGAATGGCAACGCCAGCAGCAATTTTGTTTCTTTACGCATTCAATTACGGATGTTGCGGGATCGACCTTAGGCATTATCGGTAACGGCAGTTTAGGCAAAGCAGTTGCAGCACTCGCGCGTGCAATCGGAATCGAAGTTTTATTTGCAGAGCATCCAGGGGCAAATCAATGTCGTGATGGCTATCATCCCTTTGAGCAAGTATTACGTGAAGCTGACATCATTAGCCTTCATTGTCCGCTCACCTCAGCAACGAATAATATGATTGCAGCCCCGCAATTTAAATTAATGAAACCCAGCGCAATTATTATTAATACTGGCCGTGGCGGACTGATTAATGAACAGGCTTTGATTGATGCACTGCTCTCCCAACAAATAGCGGGCGCTGGTATTGATGTCTTTACTCAAGAGCCTGCGCCGATGTCTAATCCTTTAATTGCCCATAGCCATTTACCTAATTTAATTTTAACACCACACGTTGCGTGGGGATCTGACTCCGCTATTCAGGCATTAGTGAATCAGCTCATTGATAATATCAATAGCTTTCACCAAGGCACCCATAAAAATCGGCTTTAATGATGATTTTTAGTGACAAAAAAGCGAGCACTACGCTCGCTTTTTTATTTTAGTCGCTGGTTATAGCTATAAGCACAACCTTATTTAAAACCCTTTTCCTTTCGAATCAGATCATAAGCAGCTTGTAACTCTTGAGTTTTTTGTTTAGCGATTTCCATCATTTCTGGTGGTAAACCTTTAGCGGCCAATTTATCAGGATGGTGTTCATTCATTTGCTTACGGTAGGCACGCTTAACTTCTTGCGCAGAGGCATCATCATTAACACCCAACACTTTAAATGCATCCGCTAATTGATCACGCGTTGGTGGTGCTTGAAAACCACCACCTTGCTGTTGGTACTGCTGATGAAATCCACCTTGCTGAAAGCGGAACGCCGCTTCTTGCATTTGCAAGCGTTGCTCTAGTTGCGCTTCTGAGAAACCAAGATAGCGTGCAATCACATGCAATAACTCACGCTCTTTCGGATGTAATTGCCCGTCAGCGAACGCAGCTTGAATTTGAAGCTCTAAGAAAAACTGTAATAAATCAGCCCGTCCAGCACGACTACGGACACGATTAAGGGTTTCTTCTAATGGGAAGTTATCTTCTTTGCCTTCACGAAATGCATTTTGTGCTTGGCGACGAGATTCGCCTTGCAGCCCCATCCGATCCATAATCGTACTAGCAACACGAATTTCGTTCTCAGTCACGCGACCTTTGGCTTTTGCCATGTGGCCCATAGTGGCAAAACAGGCATTAAAGAACTCCGCTTGGCGTTCAGCATTAGTGGCATTTTTACCGCCAAAACCACCAAAGCCGCCATTCATTTGGCGCGCATAAGCCTTGTCAAATTGATGGCCAATAAACAGCCCGATCAACAATCCAGGTAGCTTACCAATAGAGAGTCCTAGCAACGCGCCAATAATTTTTCCCCATATACCTGTTTTCTGCATTCTATACTCTCTGGTAATTCGTTAATTTTTTCACTGTTTACCCCACAGCATGCGCTGAAAAGATGCCGTCGCGTTAAATTTGCATTATGATAGCTGTCATTTGTCGGGAATGCTTGTAAAAAGCGCAACAATTCGCCTTGCACCAAATTGATACAGGAATGTTGAATTAGATGTCACTTACCTCTCACAGTTTACTAGCCACAATGATTAGCTTAGCCCTTTATGGCCCAGCAATGGCTGCCGACACCACCTCTACAAGTGGTGATGGTCACAACCAGCAAACCATTGCAGATCCCGCTAATAATACGATTAATGGTAACAAAGATCCTCTTGCGATGGTACGTGGCGTCTGCATCCCAGAAAAAGATCGCCAACAAGATACCAACAACGAACCGATCCATATCAGTGCTAACCGCGTTGAAGCGCAACAAAATAAAACCGCGGTATATTCTGGTGATGTGGTGGTCAAGCAAGGCACTCGTACTATTGTTGCTGATAAAGCAACTTTACAACAACCAGCCAATATTGTGACGGCTAACGGTAACGTTTTCTACCAAGATGGTGGCATGGATATTGATGCCAAACGCCTTACGAGCGATCTTGATACTAAAGATGCCCAAATGGATGATGCCGTCTACCAAATGACCTGTCAGCCAGGTCGGGGTGATGCGAAATTAATTGAGCGTCGCAATGTTGATGGCACACAGTTTTATAAGATGAAAGATGGCACCTACACCACTTGCCCGAATAACGATAAAAGCTGGCGCTTTGCCGCTGGCAGCCTCGAGCGTGATGGTGAGTCTCCGTTTGCAGATCTGTATAACGCCCGCTTTGAAGTACTCGATTTCCCAATATTTTATCTGCCTTGGTTACGCGTTCCAGTTACAGAGCAACGTCTTACTGGTTTCCTTTACCCGTCGCTTAGCTACGGCTCTAAAAACGGTATGGAAATTGAAACCCCATTTTACTGGAATATTGCCCCTAATTACGATTTGACCTTTACACCTAAATACATGAATCACAGAGGGTTACAGCTAACGTCTAAATTCCGTTATCTGACTGACTTTGGTCAAGGCCAGTTCATTGGTGAATATTTAGGTCACGACAAAAAACACCCAGATTACGATAAACGCTGGGGTATTCAGTGGACACATAGCGGTATTATCAACAAAAACTGGTTGCTGAACATTGATTACAGCAAAGTCAGTGATACTGCATATTTTGACGACGTTGATTCAACTATCGGCCAGCGTGAAGATAATAACCTGCTGCAAACCGCGTCATTAGCATATCGAAATGATAATTGGGACACCAGCTTAATGGTGCGTGACTTCCAACCACTCACTCCAAGTGGCGAAGGCACTCAATACCGATTAATGCCTCAACTATCAAGCACCTACTATAAGTCTGATCTGCCTTATGGCTTAGACTTTAGTTTGCCAATGAGTATCGGTAAGTTTGATACCGATGATCGAGCTAAACCGACAGCCGATCGAGTTACATTTGATCCAACATTAACCTTGCCATACGCGACACCGTGGTGGTCAGTCACGACTCAAGCAAAATTAAACTACGCACATTACAACCAACAGTTTGATGTCAATGTTAATCCAAATTTAAGTACACTTGATAAAACAACTAATCGCACCGTACCTGAGTTTCGAGTTAACAGTAGTTTATACTTTGAGCGTGATACCTCCATTATGGGAGAACATTACACTCAAAGCTTAGAGCCACAACTACAATATTTATACGTTAAAAATGTTGATCAATCGGGGATTTATAACCCGGTTAATTATAGTGGTGGTGGTTACGACTCAACCCGTTTACAACAAGATTATTACGGCTTGTTTAGTGATCGTACTTATAGTGGTCAAGATTACATTGCTGCTGCTAACCAATTTACGGTTGGTGCCACAACTCGCTATTATGATGCAAACTTTAAGGAACGATTTACCCTTTCATTGGGTCAAATATTCTATATTGATAAACCTGTCGCTGATGGCACAGAAGCAAAAAGCTATTCTGCAACGGCATTAGAAACCGAATTCAACCTTAATGATAACCTGTTCTTCAAGAGTGCAATGCAATATGACTCAAGTAAGAATGAAATTCAGCAAGGCAGTACTGCAGTTGAATACCGTAATGGTCGCGTTTTTGTTCAACCTAGCTATCGTTATGTGTCTCGTTCTTATCTTGGTAATTATGTTGATGAAAATACATTAAAAGATAACGGTAATGATGGCATATCACAATTAGGGTTATCAGCAGGTTTTCCAATTAACGATAATATTGATATTACTGCGGATTATTTCCAAGATATGAATGTCAATAAAATGCTAGAGAGTCGGGTCGGCCTAGTTTACCGCTCTGCATGTTGGATGATCGGTTTAAGCTATAATCGCTATGCAAAAAATGCATTGAGCCAAGATTTTACTGAGTATGACAGTAATGTTAGCTTCTCGTTTAGTCTACTTGGGCTTCAAGGTGCACGACCATTTGGTCAAACATCGACAGATGATGGCGGCAATATCTTAGGTTATGCTGACCCATTCACACTTAAAAATTAATGATCGTGGCGATAATACATATCGCCACTCAACATGACGGACTATAAATGAAAAAGTGGAAGTATTCGGCGCTAAGCGTAATGCTCATGGGGATGACAGCGACAGCAATGGCAGCTCCTCAACCGCAAGAATTAAATCAAATTGTAACCACGGTTAACGATGGTGTCATTTTACAAAGTGACGTCAATGCAATGCTTAAAACTGTTCATCTAAATGCGGCAGCAGAGGGCCAACAACTGCCCCCTAATAATATTTTACGCCAGCAAGTGATGGACAAATTAATCATGGAAAGTTTGCAAATCCAGCAAGCAAAACAGCTAGGATTACGCATTGACGACAATCAACTTGATCAAGCGATTGCTGATGTTGCTAAGCAACGAAATATGACCGTGGCTCAACTACGTCAAGATTTAGCGAGTGCCGGTATCAGCTTCTCAATGTTCCGTGAGCAATTACGTAACGATATGCTAGCTTCTGAAGCGCGTACCATTATTGTCCGTAAACGAGTGAATATTCTGCCACAAGAAGTGGATAGTTTAGCCGCACAGCTAGCAAAACAAACTCAGCAAAACGTCCAGTACAACATTAGCCAAATTCAAATTGCTGTCGATGATGATGCAAACAAAGCGACCCGTGAAAAAGCGAAGCAAGAAGCTGATAAAATTTATGCCCAATTAAAACAAGGCGCTAATTTTGCTGAATTGGCTTATCGCTACTCAAAAGGCCCTAAAGCCCTTAAAGGTGGAGAATGGGGTTGGATGAGTAAAGATGAAATGCCAACTATCTTTGCTGACCAAATTAAAACCAGCGGTAAAGACAGTGTAATTGGTCCTTTCCGTAGCGGTGTTGGTTACCATATTTTAAAAATTAATGACGTTAAAGGCATGCCAACAGTTTCTGCGGTTGAAGTAAAAGCACGTCATATTTTAATTAAAACCTCCATCATTTTAAGTGACGCCGCAGCTAAAAAAGAATTACAACAAATTCGCCAGAAGATCATTAGTGGTAAAGAAACCTTTGCTGCAGCAGCAAAACAATACAGCGAAGATCCAGGCTCAGCGGCTAATGGTGGTCAACTAGGTTGGCAAGTACCATCAATGTATGCACCTGCTTTTGAAAAAGAAGTAGAAACATTGCCAGTAGATCAAATTAGCCAACCATTTAAATCTCAGTTTGGTTGGCACATTGTTGAAGTTGAAGGTCGCCGTAATGTCGATCGTACTGAAGCTGCATTAAAGAACCGTGCCGCACAGATTTTATTTAACCGTAAATTCAATGAAGAAGCACAAACTTGGTTACAAGAACTTCGTGCTGGTGCCTACATTGAACAAATGAATAAGGTAAATAATGGCTAATAACAAGCAGGTGACTAACACACAACGGATTGCAATCACTCCAGGTGAACCGGCAGGAATTGGCCCAGATTTAGTCATTGCCTTGTGTCAGCAACATTGGCCGCATCAACTTGTAATTTGTGCTGATGCTCAGGTTATGGTAGAACGTGCGGCTCAATTAGGTTTGCCACTTACTATTTTGCCCTATCAATCTGAGTTACCAGCTCAACCACATCAAGCTGGCACCATGACAGTGGCTCAAATAGACAGTGCCGCTGAAGTTGTCTGTGGACAACTTGACGAGCAAAATGGTCTCTATGTATTAGCAACACTAGAACGTGCAGCTTCTGGCTGTATGAGTGGTGAATTTGCCGCGGTTGTTACAGGTCCAGTACACAAAGGCGTAATCAACCGCGCCGGAGTTTCTTTTAGTGGTCACACTGAATTTTTTGCACAGCAATCAGATACAGCACAAGTTGTTATGATGCTGGCAACAGAAGGTTTACGGGTTGCATTAGTGACGACCCATATTCCTATAAGCTGTGTTTCTAAAGCCATTACCGAATCTCGACTTAAGCAAGTTATTCGTATCTTGCATGCTGACTTAGTGACTAAATTTGGTATTGCGTCCCCCAAAATTTATGTTTGCGGGCTCAATCCTCATGCCGGAGAAGACGGCTGTATGGGAATGGAAGAAATTGATACTATCATCCCAACATTAGAACAACTGCGTCAACAAGAAGGCATAAATTTGCTTGGACCATTTCCAGCAGATACTATCTTTCAAGAAAAATATTTAGCTGATGCCGATACGGTGTTAGCGATGTATCACGATCAAGGGTTACCGGTGCTGAAATACAAAGGCTTCGGTAAATCAGTCAACATTACGTTGGGACTGCCCTTTATCAGAACTTCAGTAGATCATGGTACCGCACTGGAACTCGCAGGTACTGGGCAAGCAGACATAGGTAGCCTTCGGACAGCGCTATCCCACGCCCTCGAATTGGTAGAAAAACAAGCATGAGCAGCGATCAAGTCCACTTAGGTCACCGCGCGCGTAAGCGCTTTGGCCAAAACTTTTTAAAAGACCCATATATTATTGATGGCATTGTGTCAGCGATTAACCCTCTACCAGGCCAAAACTTGGTAGAAATTGGCCCCGGCCTTGGTGCAATTACTGAATATGTTGGCAAATTAGTTGATAAATTTACCGTTATTGAACTTGACCGAGATCTGGCTGAGCGTTTACGTAACCATCCCGATCTTGCCTCAAAGCTAACGATCCATGAAGGCGATGCAATGCGCTTCGACTTTACGCAACTTATTAAGCCAAATAATAAGCTACGTATCTTCGGTAATTTGCCTTACAACATCTCAACACCATTGATGTTCCATATTTTTGAATTCCATAAAGACGTACTAGATATGCACTTTATGCTTCAAAAAGAAGTGGTTAATCGTCTAGCAGCCGGCCCAGGTAGCAAGGCTTATGGTCGTCTAACAGTAATGGCACAATACTACTGTAAAGTGATGCCTGTATTGGAAGTTCCACCAGAATCTTTCGTACCAGCACCGAAAGTTGATTCTGCGGTAGTACGTTTAACGCCATATGAAGTTTTACCTTACCCATGTACTAACCTAAAATGGCTAGATCGTGTGTGTCGTGAAGGCTTCAACCAACGTCGTAAAACAATTCGTAACTGTTACAAAGGCTTGTTCACTCCAGAACAACTTGAAGCGCTAGGCGTTAATCCTGGCCACCGCCCTGAAAACATTACGGTTGAGCAATTTGTTGCTATGGCTAATTGGCTTGATGTTAATTTCCAAAAAGAACAATAACCGCTATAACCTACTTATAACGGCGTAAATAACCTTAAAACCCTGTGTAACATGTCACGTGTTACACAGGGTTTTCTTTATTTATCAGCCAACAATACTAAAATGAGAATAAACCATCAGCAAAGGATATTGCCTGTGAGTATCTCATCCCCTCCAACAATCAAGTGTCATGTTGTTAGTCATTATCTAGTCGAACAATCACAACCAGAACTCCAACGCTATGTTTTTTCATATACCATTATTATCAAAAATTTAGGTCGTGGCTGTGCCCACTTACTTAAACGTTATTGGTTGATCACCGATGCCAACGGGAAAAAATTAGTCATTGAGGGCGAAGGTGTTGTAGGTCAACAACCGTATATTAACGCTGATGATGAGTTCACTTATACCAGTGGTACCGTTATTGAAACCCCTGTCGGCGTTATGCAAGGCCAATACACCATGGAAGATGAATTAGGTAATGCCTTTAAAGTTGAAGTAGCACCATTTCGACTAGCAATGCCAAACATTCTTCATTAATCTAATGCGATTAATTTCATGTTAATTAACGCATTGATAATGGGAGCACCATGGCGACTTATCTTGTCGGTGATATTCAAGGCTGTTTACCCGACTTAAAAAAATTACTGGCGCAAGCTAATTTCGATCCTCACCACGATCATTTATGGCTCGCGGGTGATCTGGTTGCCCGCGGACCTGAATCATTAGAAACATTACGCTTTGTCAAAGCATTAGGCGATCACGCTACCGTGATCCTTGGCAATCATGACTTGCATTTATTAGCCGTATCTCATCAACTCGCACGCGCTAAAAAAAGCGATAATATTCATCAGATTTTCACCGCAGAGGATGGCCAAGAGTTACTCGATTGGTTACGCCACCAGCCATTATTAGCCGAACATCCGCACTATCCATTTGTTATGGTGCATGCTGGCATTACGCCACAGTGGACACTTGAACAAGCCCGCCACCATGCTAGTGAAGTAGAGCAACTACTACAGTCTAATGACTACTTATGGCTTCTGAAAAATATGTATGGCGATGGTCCTGATTGGTGGCAAGACGATCTTTCGCGATTAGAACGATTACGGTTTACGATCAACAGCTTTACGCGAATGCGTTTTTGCGATCCTCAAGGACGGCTAGATATGCATTGCAAAGTGCAACCTAACGATCCTGCCATCGGTGATTTAATCCCGTGGTTTGATGTCAAACGTAGTCAGCCATTAGGAAAAACCATTATTTTTGGTCATTGGGCGGCACTGATGGGCCACCAGGATGAGCACTGTATCGGTTTAGATACTGGCTGCGTATGGGGTAATAGCTTAACCATGTTACGTTGGGAAGATGGACAACGATTTGTCACCGAGTGTCCACTCTACGCTTAATTTGAAGTTATAAAAATGCCGACAATGATTGTCGGCATTATCTCGCTGATGCAATATATTCATCAGTTATGATCGTTCGAGGATCACGAACTCCATCGCATAAGCATTTTTATCATCGCTATTATGATGCTCTTTTGTTACCACTTGCCAATGATCTCCCCATTCAGGAAACTGAGTATCCCCTTTAAGATCTGCATCAATAAAAGTCAAATACAGTCTATCGGCTATCGGTAAACAGGCCTGATAAATGCTACCACCACCAATGATCATTAACTCTGGTACATCACCAGCAACTAACTTGGCAGCGGCAATATCGTTGACCACCGTAATACCTTCAGCACTGAAATGAGGATTACGACTAATAACAATATTTAATCGCCCAGGTAGCGGCCGTCCAATCGACTCAAAGGTTTTACGCCCCATAACAATCGGTTTACCTAAAGTGCAACGCTTAAACCACGTAAAATCTGCAGGTAAATGCCATGGCATACTATTATCATTACCAATGATCCGATCATGAGCCATTGCAGCGATCATACTGATCTTCATCTTTGTATCTCCATTCACACTCTCAGTGCGCACATTATCATTCTGCTATCGTTATATCACAGGACGGCGACGATAAAATAATAACCCCGGCATTGCTAATCCAATTGCCAATGCCGCCACAATAAACATCGCTTTTAGCACATTATCAATCATCAGCCCCCATAATTCTAATGAGAATCCACGATGATTAATTTCAACGATTGCAATCATGGCTTTAAAGGCAAACACTCCCGGCACCATCGGAATCAATGCGGCAACAGTAAACACTTTAGGGTGTGCCAAAAAACGGTGCGACCAATGGACACCTATCATACCAACGAGAGTTGCTGCGACCAACGTTGACCATTCGATCGAGATCCCCCAATGCATTAGCAAGAACCGCGTTCCATGACCAATCGCACCACCAATTGCACAATATTTTAGCGCTTTTTTAGGGACATTAAACACCAATGCAAATCCTAATGCAGGGATCATCGCAAGTAACATATCATTGAGTAACGCTAACATTAACGTCATAGTAACCACCCCCAGACATCAAGCACATTCATCGCCGCCACAATCCCCATACAGGTTGATAGTGTCAATAAACTTGCCATTGTCCAACGAGCTAACCCCATACTTGGAAAACCTTTTACCATATCAGCCACCGCATTAATTAACGGGAAACCAGGGACTAACATCAGCACTGATGAAGCCATGGCTAAAAAAGGCTGTTCTCCAATATTGTATACTTGCCCAAGTCCTGAAATTAAAGTGGTAACAAACGCGGTTATTGCAAAGTTTAACAACGGATTAAAATGATAGCTGGCTATTTGCTGTCGGACACACATACCCACAGATGAAGCACAAAAGGTAAGTAAAAATACAGCCCAATCGCCACCAGCTAAACGACTAAATGCCGCGCATGATAAGCCAATCATAAGCGCAACTAACCAGCGATTATAACGTTGGGTTTTAAGATTTTCTAAACGATGTTGAACGTCATTACAATCCAATAATCCACGCTCAACAAGAATGCAAATACGTTGAATATCAGTCACTATTTGCATGTTAATTCCCCCGTCTTGGCAACGACGCGTGGTGGTAATACAGCAACCTAAATGACGAGTACTGATCACTATCGAACTCGCTGATAATGACACTTCAACATACTCAACCCCGAGTGCTAACCCGAGTCGGCGAGTGACATCCATGATAACCGAGCTCTCAGCCCCATGTTGCAATAACCGTTGACCAACCTCAATCGCTAACCGAGTCACTTGCCGTTGCTGAGCGTCATTCAACGGTTGGAGTGCTCTCTCCATGCCAATATCCATTTACAATCCATTATAAAAATACCTTTTGTAACAACTAGCATACCTAACCCGCTGCAGCCTGCGTTGATTAAGCACAAAAAAAAGCCACACCTCAAAAGGTGTGGCTCATTAGCATAAAGCTCGCTCGGACTTAAGGCTTATAGATGATCTCTACATCGTAATCATCTTCATTCCAGTCATCCCAATCATCATCATCGCCGTCTTCATCCTGAACTTTCTTAATTTGTTCAGCGTGGTAATCATCCCACTTAAAGTCAACTTTATCAGCTTGTTGCTCTTCAACTTCATACTTAACACGTGGCAAGGCATCAATAGCCACCATCAGATCATAAGTAAGCTCTTTAGTACCAACACGGTTCAAGGCAGAAATACTGTAATGCTGACCTTCCCATGCTAATGCTTCAAGTACTTCAGTGATCTTTTGTTGTGCTTGCTCTTCATCAAGAAGATCTGCTTTGTTAAAGATAATCCAACGTGGCTTATTACCCAGTTTATCACTGTATTGCTCAAGCTCATTGATGATAGTAAATGCATTCTCTACCGGATCAGAGCCATCAGCTGGTAATAAATCAATCATGTGTAATAACACACGACAACGCTCAAGGTGTTTCAAGAAGCGAATACCTAGACCAGCACCTTCAGCGGCACCTTCAATTAGACCAGGAATATCAGCAACGACAAAACTACGCTCAGCATCAACACGTACCACGCCCAAGCTTGGAACAAGGGTAGTGAATGGGTAATCAGCTACTTTCGGCTTAGCAGACGATACAGAGCGAATGAAGGTAGATTTACCAGCATTAGGCAGACCTAACATACCAACATCAGCTAAAAGCAGTAGTTCAAGACGTAAATGACGAATTTCACCTTTACTACCCATACTCTTTTGACGAGGAGCACGGTTTACAGATGATTTGAAGCGGGTGTTACCTAGGCCATGGAAACCGCCCTTAGCAACCATCACTTTCATACCATGTTCAGTAAGATCGGCAATCACTTCACCTGTATCTTCATCAATGGCACGTGTACCTACAGGTACTGTTAATACTTTATCCGCACCGCGTTTACCCGTACAGTTACCACCACGGCCATTTTCGCCACGCTCAGCAGCATGGAAACGCTCAAAGCGATAATCAATTAGAGTGTTAAAGTTTTCATCAGCTAGCAGGTAAACATCACCGCCGTCACCGCCGTCACCGCCGTCAGGGCCGCCACGAGGAATGTACTTTTCAGTACGAAAACTTACTACACCATTACCACCGTCACCGGCATCGGCGCGAATAACCGCTTCATCTATAAACTTCATTTTTTTCTCCGCACTGTGGCGTTTAACATACAGCGATGACGGCATTTAGCACTTATCATCGCGTAGTAATTATTGTCATGGACCTTGACTATTTGCTCTGGCGAATAAACTTATGGCCTATAGCACAGCAAACAGCGCCACTTACCACAACCATAGCACCGAGATAGCCCCATATATTCAAAGAGACTGTCGCAACATATTGTGGCCAAGCCAAACTCGCAAGATCGACAAATAATATCGTAAACAAGGGAGTCAGTGTAATCACTGCACTCACTTGTGATGCTTGCCAACGTGCCATTGCTTCAGCAAATGCACCATAGCCAACAAGCGTATTAACACAACAGAATAACAGCATCCCTAATTGACGGTTATCCATTGTTAAAATTTGTTGTGGTTGTGCCATTGGGGTCAGTATTACAGCACAGATGATATAAATCATCAGTAATATTTGTGCTGATGAAAACTGCCGTAATAACCATTTCTGCGCTAAGCCATAAACGACCCACACTAACGCAGCGGCAACAGCAAGACTAACACCAAGAGTATAGCCAGAAAAACTGGTAAACAACTCAATAAGCCGTTCATTAAAAAATAAGATCAGCCCACTAATTAACGCAATTACACCAATAATTTGATGTCGGCCTAACTTTTCTTTAAATACCCACGCACTGGATACTAACAGCATCACGGGGGCTAATTGGATAATAACTTGTACAACGGGAGGATTTAGGTATTTCAATGAACTGTTATACAGCACAAAGTTACCCGCAAGGCCAATACTGGCGATGGCTAGCACCACACAACTCATTCGCCCAAGATTTGATATCGTTGGTAATTGCTTTCGCCACGCTAAAAAAAGGCCTAAGCCAAACGCTGCAGTAATAAAGCGATACCAAACAATTGTAAAAGGATCCATCACTTCTACAGCTTGTTTCATTGCAATGGGTAATGCGCCCCAAAAAACGGCGGTTGTCATTGCAAGAAAAAAACCAATCATGGGGCCGCGGTTAATCATAAACCCTCCAGATATAAAAAGCCCCGCCAAAAAGGCAGGGCTTTAATATTCGTGTCGATTCTGAAAATTATTCAGCGTCGATAGATACGAATTTACGGTTTTTAGGACCTTTAACTTCAAACTTCACTTTACCATCAGATAGAGCGAATAGAGTGTGGTCTTTACCTAGGCCAACGTTTGTGCCAGCGTGGAACTTAGTACCACGTTGACGAACGATGATGTTGCCTGCTAATACAGACTCGCCACCAAAACGCTTAACACCTAGGCGTTTGCTTTCTGAATCACGGCCGTTATTAGTAGAACCGCCAGCTTTTTTATGTGCCATCTTTAAATTCTCCTGTTATTAAGCGCTGATGCCAGTAATTTTGACTTCAGTGAACCACTGACGGTGGCCCATTTGCTTACGAGAGTGCTTACGACGACGGAACTTAACGATTTTAATCTTATCGCCACGACCGTGAGTAACAACTTCAGCAGTTACTTTACCGCCAGCTACGAACGGTGCGCCTACAGTTACTTCTTCGCCATTAGCTACTAAAAGTACTGAGTCAAATTCAACGTTAGCGCCAGTTTCAGCGTCTAATTTTTCTAAGCGTAAGGTTTGGCCTTCGCTTACACGGTGTTGTTTACCACCACTTTGGAAAACAGCGTACATGTCTTACTCCGCTTCTCCGCATAGGCCATTTGCCACGTCTAAAATGGGCAATGGGTATGCGCTTAATCTTGTCATCAATAGGGCGCGAATGTTACGCGAAAAGAGACTTTGTGGCAAGCCATTATGGAAAGAAAATTGGTGAAAAGCTGCCCAATACAAAAACTGTTTGAAATAGCTGTATTTGAGGTTATGACGATATGGTTATTTTAGTGTAAGATTCCCGTATCAATTGAAAATATTTTCCGCCCTACGCGGCTAACAATCTTGCTGGATGTATAATGGATTTTAAAGCTATCCAAGCGCTCACCGCCAACGATATGGCGGAAGTCGACGCGAAGATACAGGCGCAACTTAACTCAGATGTTGCCCTCATTAATCAACTCGGATTCTACATTGTCAACAGTGGTGGAAAACGTATTCGCCCCATGCTGGCAGTATTAACAGCACGTGCACTTGGCTATGAGGGTGACAAACACACCACAGCCGCGGCTTTTGTTGAATTTATCCACACCGCGACATTGCTCCATGATGATGTGGTTGATGAATCAGATATGCGTCGTGGCAAAGAAACAGCCAATGCCGCTTTTGGTAATGCAGCCAGTGTTTTAGTTGGTGACTACATTTATACGCGCTCATTTCAAATGATGACAAGCCTACGATCCTTAAGGATCCTTGATATCATGAGTGAAGCAACCAATGTGATCGCTGAAGGTGAAGTACTGCAGTTAATGAACTGTAACGATCCTGAAACCACAGAAGCCAGCTACATGCAGGTGATCTACTCGAAAACAGCGCGCTTATTTGAAGCATCAACACAAATTGCGGCCATTATTGCAGATGCACCAACAGAAATTGAGGTTGCGCTGCAAGAGTATGGACGTTATTTAGGTACTGCTTTCCAGTTAATCGATGACGTCCTTGACTATGTTGCCGACGGCAAAGAAATGGGTAAGAACGTTGGTGATGATCTTGCTGAAGGCAAACCGACATTACCTTTACTGCATGCAATGCATCATGGCGATCAAGCACAGGCTACAATGATACGTGAAGCAATTGTTCATGCTAATGGCATGGATAAGCTTGAGGCTATTTTGGCTTGTATGCACCAATATGGCTCGTTAGAGTACACTCAACAACGTGCTGAACAAGAAGCACAAAAAGCCATAGCGGCTCTAGCTCCAATTGCTGAGTCCGACTATAAGCAAGCACTGATTACGTTAGCCCATATGGCAGTACAACGTAAAAAATAATCCCCTTTTTATCAAAACCTGTCCTAGTGGCAGGTTTTTTTATATCCAATAACCTCCCCCCGTGATAACTCTATCTACGATCGACGATGATCTATACTGTAGCTACTAGGTAAATAAAGTGCCTTATCGGCTAAGAAGGTGATCATGGATATGAAGCATTTGACCAAAGGAATGTGGGTTGAATCTTATCATGGAGTAGGCAAAGTGATCGGCATTGATCATCAGTACCACTCAGTGATCGTCGAGCACCGCCAAGATCATCAATTACAGTCAATAGATATTGCAGATCTTATCGAACAACCTCAACTCCATAATGGTTGCGAACGTTATTATTAATATTCATAAATAACAGCCATAAAAAAGCGGCTCTTTAGGCCGCTTTTTTAATTCAAATAGTTAAGCTGGTTTATTTTGCAGCAAACTCTTCACCCAGTGTAATATCTGCACGTAATGTATCAAGCATGCTTTCTAATGCATTTTGTTCAAATGCACTTAATGTACCGTAGTCCATCACTTCTTCAATGCCATCTTTACCCAGTAATACAGGTTGAGCGAAGAAACGAGTATGTTTACCGTCACCTTCAACATAAGCGCATTCAACAACACCTTGTTCACCTTGTAATGCACGCACCATGGCTAAACCAAAACGACAGGCGGCTTGGCCCATAGACAATGTCGCAGAGCCACCACCCGCTTTAGCTTCTACAACTTCAGTACCTGCATTTTGAATGCGTGGAGTTAATGCTTTCACTTCATCTTCACTAAAGCTCACACCTTCAACTTGCGATAACAATGGTAAAATAGTTACCCCCGAATGGCCACCAATGACAGGTACTCGAATATCACATGGTGAAACGCCTTTTAGCTCAGCAACAAATGTTTCCGAACGAAGTACATCTAAAGTCGTAATACCAAATAACTTACGCTTGTCGTAAACACCGGCTTTTTTCAATACATCAGCCGCAATTGCAACCGTAGTATTTACAGGATTAGTAATAATACCAACACAAGCTTGTGGACACACTACTGCGATTTTTTCAGCTAATGATTTTACAATACCAGCATTAACATTGAATAAATCAGAACGATCCATTCCGGGTTTACGTGCTACACCTGCAGAAATAAGCACAACATCAGCACCTTCTAGCGCCGGCGTTGGATCGTCCCCACAATATCCTTTAATTGCTACAGGGGTTGGAATATGGCTTAAATCTGCCGCAACCCCAGGTGTCACTGGAGCAATATCATATAAAGCAAGATCTGAGCCTGCTGGTAAACGATTTTTCAATAGCAATGCTAATGCCTGACCAATACCACCAGCCGCACCAATTACAGCAACTTTCATGTTCGTTCTCCTTTACGATAGAAGTATATTTATTGAAGTGGGTACAACCTAATTCAGTTAATAATAGTAGTAACTGAATAACAATCTATGGACGTTATATTAAGCATAAAAAAAATACAATCTTCTCCCCCTCGCTTTGCGAAGTAACGCAGAATCCCATAAAAATGCACTCAAATGCTTTTATCAGACAAATAAAATAAAAAATTAATAATGACTCTGCTTTATCAGATTTCAATTAATTAGTTATGATAAAACAATGACAAGAGCCACAATAAAAAATTTTATCTATGCCAAAAATGCGAATTCACATATTTATTTTGATTCAGTTTGTTTGCCAGTGAGTCACAGGTTATGCAAAAATGGCTCACCTCGTCCCTGTAGATAATATTTACTTATGCGAAATTCAGATAAACAAGAACGTTTAATCAAAGCGTTTAAATCAATTTTAAAAGAAGAAAAATTCAGTTCTCAAGGTGAGATTGTTGATGCGTTAAAAGCACAGGGTTTTGATAATATTAACCAATCAAAAGTCTCTCGCATGCTAACAAAATTCGGCGCAGTCCGTACTCGCAATGCAAAGATGGAAATGGTTTATTGCTTACCGATTGAGCTGGGTGTTCCAACAATCACTAGCCCATTAAAAGAATTAGTAATGGAAGTGGGCTTTAATAGTGCCTTAGTCGTGATCCATACCGGTCCCGGCGCAGCGCAAGTTATTGCACGCTTATTAGACTCTTTAGGTAGAGCGGAAGGAATCTTAGGTGTTGTTGCGGGTGACGATACTATTTTTATTACACCGACCAATAACATCACCACCAATGAGCTTTATGACTCGGTATGCGAGCTGTTTGATTACAGCAACTGATCGATGATTAGGGTCTATCTAACTTTGCGTAGCATCAATATCAATGCTCAAGAAATATAGACCCTTTGTTTTCAGTGTCTCCTTAATATGAGTGACACTCTGTTCCTAAATTAGGATTGTTCGCGTTGATCATATCCCCAACGAGGAACTAAACCTTGCTCTATTTTTAGGTGATCTAAGATACGTGCCACCATAAAATCCACTAAATCAGCAATGGTTTGCGGTTGATGATAAAATCCTGGTGCTGCAGGCATGATCGTAACCCCCAATTGCGATAGCTTAAGCATATTCTCTAAATGGATGCTTGAGAATGGCGTTTCTCTGACCACAAGTAGCAATTGACCACGCTCTTTTATCACTACATCCGCCGCCCGCTCGAGCAAATTATTCGACATTCCATAAGCAACGGAAGCTAACGTCGATGCCGAACATGGACAGATCACCATTTGTTTAGGCGCTGCCGAACCTGAAGCTACAGGTGAAAACCATTCCTCTTTACCACACACTACCAATTTTTCAGTGGCACACTGCAAATAAGCAACTAATTGTTGCTGCGCTGTTTCTGGTGCTGCTGATAATTTAAGCCCATGCTCAGTCGCCAATACCACTCGCGCCGCCGATGAAATCAACAGATAAACCTGATAATCTGCCGCCAACAAACATTCCAGCAAACGCAAACCATAAGGTGCACCGGAC
The DNA here is from genome assembly GCF_003026355.1 of Photobacterium kishitanii. GTDB lineage: Bacteria > Pseudomonadota > Gammaproteobacteria > Enterobacterales > Vibrionaceae > Photobacterium > Photobacterium kishitanii. Next base: position 104,938 of record NZ_PYON01000013.1, read on the forward strand.
GCTCCCGTCCATGCCAATGTTATCTGTTTATGCTTCATTATATCTCACTTTATTTTGCAGTTAATGCGGCTAATAATTTGTCATGAATACCACAAAAACCACCATTACTCATCACTAAAATAGTATCGCCAGCCTGAGCTGATTCAGCAATCTTAGCCACCAGCGTATCAATATCATCACTACAAAATGCAGGTTGTGGACATTGATCTGCAATTTCTTGAACTGACCATGGAATATTATCCGGTTGAAATAAGAACACTTCATCTGCGGCATGTAACGCAGGTGCCAAGTCGTGTTTGTGTACACCTAATTTCATCGTATTTGAACGCGGTTCAAGCACAGCAAGAATACGTGATTGATTCAATTTAGCTCTCAATCCACCCAATGTTAACTCTATTGCGGTTGGATGATGGGCAAAATCATCATATACAGTGACGCCATTGACCTCACCTTTATACTCTAATCGACGCTTAGTATTGATAAATTTAGCTAATGACTCACAGGCTAAATTCGCCGTTACCCCCACGTGTCGAGCAGCAGCAATTGCCATCAATGCATTATTAACATTATGATCGCCAACTAATGCCCAGTCCACAACACCGACTAATTGACCATCCAGATAAACATCAAATATGCTGCCATCAGCAAGTTGTTTTTGCGCACGCCAATGGCCATCGCCACCAATATATTCCAATTCACTCCAACAACCCATCGCTAGCGTTTGATCAATATTTTTTACCCCATGCGGCGCTAAAATACGACCATTTCCTGGTACTGTACGTACTAAATGATGAAATTGACGTTGAATTGCTTTTAGATCATCAAAGATATCTGCATGATCAAATTCAAGATTATTCATGATCAAAGTGCGTGGATGGTAATGCACAAACTTCGAACGCTTATCAAAAAAAGCACTATCATATTCATCGGCTTCAACAACAAAAAACATACTTTCGCCAAGGCGAGCTGAAACACCAAAGTTTCCAAGCACTCCCCCCACTAAGAAGCCAGGTTGATAACCACAATCATCTAAAATCCAGGCTAACATACTCGCGGTAGTTGTTTTGCCATGTGTACCAGCAACTGCCATTACCCAACGATCATGCAATAAATAATCATGTAACCACTGAGGGCCAGAGGTGTAACGTAAATTATTGTTGAGGACATATTCAACACACGGATTACCGCGACTCATCGCGTTGCCGATCACCACTAAATCAGGTGCTGGATTTAATTGCTCAGGATCATATCCTTGAATTATTTCAATACCTTGAGACTCAAGCATGGTACTCATCGGTGGATAAACATTAGCATCAGAACCGGTAACTTTATGCCCAAGTTGAGTCGCTAATGTAGCTGCGCCCCCCATAAATGTTCCACAGATACCTAAAATATGAATATGCATAATTGCTCTCTCCATCCTTAATTTTTATTAATGTCACGCTTTGACGTTACTTCGTTACCATAAAAAAGATCTTTATATACAATTCTTTATATAACGAAAAATATTATGAGGCGTCCGATCTCATTATGCGTTGAGATCCAAACAGTATACAACTGAATCTCTCTACCCTTATGACAACATGATGCAAGGATTGTTTATGACCGATATTAGAACGCTTGGTGAATTTATTGTCGAGAAGCAGAATGATTTTCCTCACGCTAGTGGCGAACTATCATCACTATTAGGCTCGATCAAACTAGCGGCTAAAATCGTAAACCGCGAAATCAATAAAGCAGGACTGGTTGATATAACAGGGGCTGTAGGCACCGAAAATGTGCAGGGGGAAGAGCAACAAAAACTTGACCTTTATGCTAATGATAAATTTAAAGCAGCATTAGAAGCACGTGATCAAGTATGTGGCATTGCCAGTGAAGAAGAAGATCAAGCTGTCAGTTTTAACCGCCAATTAAATCGTGATGCTAAATATGTGGTGTTAATGGATCCACTAGATGGCTCATCTAACATTGATGTTAATGTATCCGTCGGCACCATTTTCTCAATCTATCGTCGAATATCTCCCGTTGGCTCACCTGCGACAGATGCCGATTTCCTGCAACCGGGACATCTGCAAGTTGCAGCCGGTTATATTATCTATGGCTCCTCAACGATGCTGGTTTACACTACTGGTAACGGTGTCCATGGCTTCACTTATGATCCCTCTCTCGGCGTATTCTGCCTCTCGCATGAGAATATGCAAATTCCGGTTGATGGCAATATTTACTCGATTAACGAAGGTAATTATATTCGTTTTCCATTAGGTGTGAAAAAATACATCAAGTATTGCCAAGAATGTGTTCCACAAGATAACCGTCCTTATACCTCACGCTACATTGGATCCTTAGTTGCTGATTTTCATCGTAATTTATTAAAAGGTGGAATCTACCTTTATCCAAGTACAGCCAGTTATCCAAATGGGAAATTACGCCTACTTTATGAATGTAATCCAATGGCACTGTTAATAGAACAAGCTGGCGGGCGAGCAACAGATGGTCAACAGCGTATTTTGGATCTTATTCCGACTGAATTACATCAACGAGTACCTTTTTTTGTTGGTTCAACCAATATGGTCAACAAAGTTGAGGCTTTCCTGCACGAAATAAATGATCAATAACAACAACAATTCAAGGTGGTGCTAGCCACCTTGATATTAATTAATCCTCTCTTTATCGCCATCAAGTTCCTTTAAAAACACTTCAAGCGCTGCGGTTGTTTTTAGCCATAATCATGATAACCTCGATATACGCAACATTTAATTAACCAAAAAGGAATCTATCATGAGCTTAAATAAAGTGACTGCAGGTCAGGACATTCCCAACGATATTAACGTTATTATTGAAATTCCAGCCAATGCCGACCCAATTAAGTACGAAGTAGATAAAGCCAGTGGCGCGATTTTTGTTGACCGTTTCACCTCAACTCCAATGTTCTATCCGTGTAATTATGGTTATATCAACCACACCCTTTCTCTTGATGGTGATCCTGTTGATGTATTGGTGCCAACGCCTTACCCATTACTTGCAGGTTCAGTTATTCGTTGTCGTCCAATCGGGGTGCTAAAAATGACCGATGAATCAGGTGAAGATGCTAAAATTGTGGCGGTACCACATAGTAAACTCACTTCAGAATACAATCATATTCAAGATATTGATGATCTTCCTAGTTTATTGAAAGCACAAATTGTGCACTTTTTCGAACACTATAAAGAATTAGAAGCTAACAAATGGGTCAAAATTGATGGCTGGGAAAATGCCGAGTCAGCAAAAGAAGAAATAATAACCTCATTTGAACGCGCACAAAAATAACGAGGCCTAGTAATGAAACCAGCACTAAAATATGGGTTACTCATTACAACATTAAGCCTTAATATTATAACGTCAATAAGTTATGCCAAAAATGTTTCAGTACAACAATTTTGGCAACTACAGCAGCAACAACCTAATGTCATTATTGATGTTCGAACCAGTGCTGAGTTTGCCGCAGGACATTTAAATTCAGCCATCAATATCCCTTACCAACAGATTGCAACTATAGTGACTCGTTATCAAGACAAGACTCAACCCATTTTACTTTACTGTAAATCAGGTCGACGGGCTGAGATAGCAGCAACGACACTAGAAAAACTCGGTTACACTGCAATCTACAACGGTCTTAGCTATCAAAAACTTAAAACATCACAACCAATATCCACACCATAAAGTGATGAGACAAAAAAAAGCCCGGTTATTAATCTAACCGGGCTTTGTCAATTATTAGCACTCAATACATTGAATACCAATATTGTGATTAATTAAATTCAAATTGGTAAAGTAAATCCACCGCCTGATCAAGACCAGAAACCGCTTCAACATACAAATTACGCATTAATTGATAACGTAAAGTAAACTCATCTACTTGGTTGAAAATACCAACCCCATATTTCACCTGTAAGCCAGGAGCAATATAGCCACTGATCGTCACTTGTGAATCATCACCAGCACCAGAGGTGGATAAACTCAGATCTTTAACGCCAACAGCTTCACCAACATCACCCACTAGCTGGCCGCTTTGTGCTAGACCCATTCCAATCAATGCCGTTGTCATTGCACCATTACTATCACCTGAACCTTCAGAATCAAGATTCTTACCAGTTAGGATATATGACAATGCATTTTGTTGCGGCATCGCAGGATCAGAGAATATATTGACTTCAGGTTTATCCGCAGGACCAGTAACTCGTACTCCGGCAATAACATCATCTTCTACATTATCAGGATCTCGAATCGCTTCGATAGAGAGATAAGGTTGTTCCGCTGGGCCATTAAATAAAATTTGGCCTTTACGGATCAATAATTCTTGCCCTAATGCGCGGTAGTACGATCCTTTAGCAATATTTACTTCACCATAAATCATTGGTCCCTTACCTGCTTGGCGAATATTTAAATCACCTAACAGACCAGCTTTTAAACCAAAGGCTGACAATTTAACGTCATCACCAATATGAACAAAAATATTGGTTGTAATATCAAATGGAACCGCAGATTTTTCTTTCACCGGCTGTAAGTTATCTTTTAAGATCACTTGATCTTTCGATACTTTCACTGCTGATTTAGGTAATTGATTAACGGTAATCCGTCCCCATGGAATACCAATTTTACCAGTGATCTCTGCGGCAGTTGGTGATGCTTCAATGGTTAAATCAGGAGAGACCTTTAACGAAACCATCGGCGGCACACTAACTTTCAACTCTTTACCATTGATATTAAGCTTAGTTTTCCAAGCGGCCATATCCTGCCAGTCACCAGTACCACGTAGTAAAAGCTGACCATCAGGCGTATAAATATTACCGATTAAGTTGGCGTTATAACCATTAAATGCCAGTTTAATATCCGCATTTTTAATATCTAACGGTACCTTACGCCCTGTTGCTTCAAGCTTAGTCACTTGTAATAAACCATTAACCGCAGGATGTAGAATAGGTCCAGTCACTGTCAGATTAGTATCAACTTGACCATCAAACTTATGATAATCCTTAATTATTGGCTCAAGAAAACCTAACGTAAAATGATCAAGCTTAACATTAGCATTAATCTGTTTATCACCTTGCAGGTTAGTGATCTTTGCCTGGCCACTTAAATCACCGTTATTTTTAATCGCAACTAGCCAATTAGCATTTAACGCATTATCTTGCATCTCAGCATTAATTGTTACTTTATCCCAGCCTAATTTCAGTGAGTGTTCATCGCTACTCATTTGCTGACTTAACCCACCGGCAGGCATGGTGATGTTAGCTTTTAGATATGGTGCTGTTTTAGGAGACCATTTCGCATCAACATTCGCCCCTAACTCACCATTAACTTTTAGCTCTGGTGGTAGGAAGGGTTTAAGCAAATTAAAGTTAAATTTACGAACCGCTAATTGCGCTTGACCAGAAGCCCCTGCGGTAAGATCTTGCGTTAAACAAATCCCCGCTTTCCCTTGTTGCCAGCAATGCGCTCCAACCGTTGCCATTGCTGTTTTAAGGTCATAACGAATCAAAGTCGGATGGTTCAATACCCAATTACCAACAGGCGTACTAATATCACCTTTAGCTAGCGTACCCCGCCAACCAGTTTGCTTATTAAAAGATCCATCAATCAATAAATTGGCACCAACAGGATCACCTTTAGCATTAACCGTTAAACGATGTTTCTGCTCCGTGCCGTTAAATAAGACCTTAAGATCATCTAATGTGGTCGTGCCATATTTACCTTTTGCAGCAGTTAAACTGATATCCGCTTTCATATCAGGCAACGGCGTCACATTACCTTTAAGATCAAACGATGCTAAGCTTGCTAATTGTTGCCAACCTAAATCATTACCTTGTAAATCAAGCTTAATATCTGGTGTTGCCATGCTACCTGATAACTTCACATCACCATTAACTGCACCATGTAAACCTTTTAATGATTTTGATAAATCTGGTGCATCAATCTTAGCAATCATGTCCCAAGTTTTATTCAACTGACCTTTCACCATCATGCCGTTAGGGCCATGTTTTAACGTCAGCCCTGGGGTATTTACCTGAAGTAAATCTCCTTTGCCGTTAATATCTGACGCATCTAACTGTCCAACAAGCGTTAATGCTTGTTTCATGATAGTGCCATCAACTGATAGTTGCGGCAGTTTTACAAACCAACCACCTTGCTTCGTTAATCCACCAGACGTTACAAATTTACCACTAACATTGCCTTTAGCCGCAGGCCACTGTAAACCAGGTTGAATATTCGCAAAGGCTAATTCTCCATCCCAAGTAACTAATTTTTTCCAATTCGCTTGCGCATTACCACTGATTACACCGCCTAAGGTATTTATCTTTAAAGAAGAAAGATCGACCTGATTCAAGTCACCTTTACCATTAAGTGCTAATTTCACCGCAGGCATAGGTGTACCGTCGATGCTGCTTTTAGCCTTAAAAGTAAATCCTTTTAAACTACCTTTGGCGTCAATGACTGTATTATCAACGGTAAACTCAGCTGGTTTATCAATTGGCCACTGCAAGTGTTTACTCGATACTGCAACATCAAATGGGAAGTCTGCCTTAAGAGGCGATAACTGACCTTTAATAACAGCATCTAACTTACCTTTTAGTTGAGCATCGATAAGCAACTTTTGTAATGAACCATGAGCTTTTAATGTCAGTCGATGCCCATTAACTGGCTTCATTGCGATTTTAGCATCGGCATCTAATGTTAATGGATAATCCCCTGCTAACATCACTTGTGCTTTAGCGTTTAAATTAGCTTGCGGTGCATTAATTTGTAGTTTTTCAACATTAATCTCACTACCTTTTCCAGATGCAATCAGCTCAAGCAAAGATACCTTTTGTGGCGTTTTACCTTCCAATTCAAAGTTTTTAACTGTAAAGCGTTCAATATCAAATGACATTGGCAATACAACATCAGGTAATGTAATCGCTGTAGCGTTTGACTTAGCTTTAACATCTGTTGGAGAGGTGTTTTTTGATTTAACAGTGTCCTTAGCAGGAGCAAGCGCTAACTTAATATTCTGCCAGTCGGTTGGTTTTAATGTTACATGACTACCAATAACAGTCGCTGCCGTTGCAAAATGTTGCCAACTCACTTTATTCGCTAATATATCAAGATCAATATTATCTAAAGTGACTTTATCGACTTTGATCGGAATCGGAAGACTAATTTCTGTTACTGGTTTTGATGGTTGCTGAGGTTCCGTTGCTGACGGTAATTTAGGCATTGAAAACTTAACCCCTTTTACGCCTAAATCTGAAATACAAATCTCAGGAGTCAGTAAACAACGCTCATCCAAGGTTAAATTTAATTGCTTAACAGCTAAATCCATACTGCTATCTTGATAGCGTACATCATCAATTTGGAAACCGCTTAACAACGATCCATTAGTTGTACCAATAGATAGTGCAGGTAAAGCCTTTTGCGCTCCCCAACTGGCAACTTTTAAGCCAGCAGGAGTGTATAAAATCACCGCAACGGCAATCACAACAAATAATAAAAGGGCTAAGATAGCCAGAGAAATACGCTTCACCCAGATCATAATTCAGGTCCTAGAGTAAAGTGAAGTTCAAACTTATTCTTGGCTGGCTTATCAAGCCCCCAAGCAAAGTCAATACGAACCGGGCCAACAGGTGATGCCCAACGCACACCAAAGCCCGTGCCTCGCATCCAATCTGGTTTATTATCATTCCATGTCGAACCATAATCATAAAATAGTGCGCCCCACCAATTACCGTATAGGCGATATTGGTACTCAATACTAGAAGTCGCCATATATTGGCCACCCACCATTCTTCCGGCATCATTACGAGGCGAAATAGACTCATAACCGTAGCCTCTAATACTATTATCACCACCAATAAAGTAACGTAATGATGGTGGAATATCACGAATGCTATCAGCTAATACAGCACCACCTGCAATACGGAAAATACCACGTTGATTTTCACTTAAGGTACGAATCCAAGCAGATTTTGCCTGCAAACGAACTAAGCTTGTATTTGAGCCTAATGATTTATCCGCAAATTCAACTGAGAAATTATATTTGCTACCCGAGGTTGGAAATACTCCGCCTGTGAATTCACTTTTACTATAAGAAAGTCCTGGTAAAAATAAGTTAAAGGTACCCTCTTCATCACCAGCTTGCTTGTATTTTTCATTAAGCCAATGTAATGATACTGTACGATCCCAACCTGAGCTTAGCTTCCAATGACGCTCAACACCTAACCCTAGTTGGGTACTAATAGTATCGTGATTATCAACATAGCGAATGCCACCAACAATTTGATAATAATTATTTAATACATCATCTAATGGAATTTTATAAGCGGCTTCAAGTTTAGGCTGCTCTTTCGATATTTCAGATTTAAGATAAAAACTGTGGCCATTACTGGTAATCCATGGCTTTTTCCAATTAAATTTCAAACGTGGGCCAGTATCAGTTGAAAAACCAATACCCGTTTCGATTTGATTTCTAACTTGAGGTGTTAAAGCGACCTCAATCGGAATTTTATCATCCTTGCGTTTAGTAACATCACCGCCAACATAAATAGATGAAAACCAACCCACATTAGATAAACGTTCATTATATAAACCTAATTTAGATGCTAAATAAGGCTCATTTTCAGTATAAGGAATCATCGAACGAAGACGGGCATCCTTGATTTGGCTGCCAGTAAAATGCGTGTCACCAAAAGTGTAACGACGTCCAGAATCAAAATCTATAGTGATGATCGCTTCATTACGAGTAGGAATCACGCCTAATTCGCTTTTCTTTAATTCGGCATCAAAATAACCTCGACGTATAGCTAAGCTTTGTAAGGAAGACTTTAATGCTTCATATTTTCCTTGATTGAGAGCCTTACCTATCCCTAAGCCACTATTTTTCAATAAAGAGATAAAAGCAGGATCATCTTTCGCATCTCCAGTAATAATAATATTACTCTGGCTGATATGCGTACGAGGGCCTGCATCAACAGTCACGGTAATTGCAATCTTTTTACCACTGCCCTTTACATGATAGTCATAACTCGGTTGATAATAGCCTAGCGCTTGTAAAGCTTGACTTATTTCAGACTTCACTTGCTCTTGAAAGCGTAACGTATCACTATAATCATTCTTAGAAATAGCTGATAAATACGCATCGACATTATCTTCGAGGCTACTTTTTAATCCCTTTACTTTAAGAGATGCCGCCATTGCCGGACTTGATAATACTAAGGCAAAAGATGCAATACCCAGCCACTGATAAACTTTATTCATTCGGATTATGCTTCTTGGAAAAATTAGATTCATTCACACGGTCTATTTTGGCAAGTGTGTATATCTATACCAACAATAACTACAAATATTTATTGATAATAAACCACTCAATTCAAATATCTATCACTAACAACACAATAACCATCACGTTGCACATTCAGATTAGAATGACTTTATCTGGCAAGCACCAGAGGGAGTTACATAGTGACCAAATAACTCTAGAACAATTATCCACACTTTTTAAATAATCTAACCTAGTGAGACACTAAATATTATCAACAAGCGTTGCAAAATGAAAATGGCGATCTCATTATAAACCTATAATTTATTCACCTCATTTTGATAACTATCTTTAAATAGTCATTAGCAATGATTGACATTGAGCTCTATTCTCTCAAAAAATAAACACTCATACCTATATTGATTTGCTATTAGTTAAGCAATTATAGTTGAAAGTATTTGAATTTCTTTATTCACTTCTGATAATACATTCAATGCTTTAAGATTAGCTGACTTAGGTGGAAGTAAACGGCCATATTCAAATTCAAACCCACCAATTCCAATAATAAAAAGTCGTCCTTTAAAGAAGTTTTTAACATGTTTCGCTACTTGAATAGGACGATAAACTTGAAAAATTCTCAACATATATCCTCACATCATAATCAATGAACGCAGTTATTTTTATTAACAACAAAAAGATGCAAACAATTTGCCACATAAACAAAAATGATTAACGACGATAAGATAAAATCATCACCATTCGGAATATAATTCACTACACTAATAACATCACAAATAAATAAGAATTTTTATGTATAAAGCACTATTAACAATACTTTTTATTGTTACAATTCCAACTTTAGCTCAAGCTAATGACATTGAAATAGGCGCAACTCTACCAGCAGTTACTGTAACGAATAAAGGTGAACTAGTACTGAACAATGACAGTATTAGCTATCAGTTCTGGCATAGCACCAAATTAGAAGGGAAAACACGTATAATAATGGCAATTGCAGGAAGAAGTTCTGCAAAAAAAATCAATGCTAAATTAGTTAATGCTATTAGCGCTGCGCGCTTTCCACAACAACAATATCAAACAACAACCATCATCAACCAAGATGATGCAATTTGGGGAACAGCTAGCTTTGTCAAAAGCGCTACTGAAGATAATAAAAAGAAATATCCGTGGTCATCTATTGTGCTAGATAGTAACGGCATCGTACAAAAAACATGGGATCTAAAAAAAGAAAACTCCGCAATAATTGTACTCAATAAAAATGCTCAGGTCGTATTCGTTCATGAAGGACAACTGAACCAGAGGCAAATAGAGCAAGTAATCGCCTTAGTGAAAAAAAACATATAAACCTTATTTATCACTTCAGAAATATTGATGATAGCCGTTATTAATAACGGCCTAATCGTGAATAGATATTTCATAATGACATCAATACAACAACCTTTAAAAAACACTTCAGTAAAACGACCATTAACTGACAGTAAAACTCGCACCCAATCTTTAGCGAAACATTTTGGCTATGATGGCTTAATTCATTCAAATAATGGCTTATCATTGACAGAAAGGTACTTCAATAGCCAACAGTTACAACATCAACGCGAACAGTATAATATCGAAAAAATATTCAAATTGACCTACGACGAGTGCAAGAATGAGACAACAACAGAACCAGATCCTGACTGGTTAGTGCGTTTCATTGAAATGGCAAAACATGTCTATAACCCATCTATGCAAAAATTATGGTCTAGGATTCTCAAAAAAGAGCTTATACGTCCAGGTACAACCTCTTTAAAAACACTGACTATTTTAATAACAATGACTCAAAAAGAGGCTCTATTATTTCAACGAGTTATAAGTGTATGTTGCCAAGTTGGTAAGAATAAAGATAAAAAAATAATTACAGGTATTAAAGTACCAGCAAACTTCATTCCTTTTAGAGCAAAAATAAGACATTACTCTATAGCATATGACCAATACAATCTCCCCTACTCCAGTATCGTTATTTTAATGGATTTAGGGCTAATACTAAAAACAGAATTCGAATCAAGTACAATTGATCATACCGCACAACTTCAAGTACATTTACAAGATACTCATTACACCTTACATTGCCATAATAAAAATACCTCTTTTACTTATTATCGTATATCACCAATTGGGCAAGAGCTTGCATCATTGATAGAATATAAAAACAATTCTGAATACCAAACTTATTTACTAGAGATATTCGCTAAATTATTTACAATCACAACAGAATAATATGACCTATATTAATTATTTAATTAACTCATATAAAAAATTATATATATCAAAGGATCTCGAGACACAACTTAACAATCAGGAATAAACAATATTACATCTGCCCCCCCCACAATTAAGTCACCCCAACATAAATAACCTTAATAATCTGATAGTTATTTATATAGACTACATGGCACAAGTTAATAATATGGCAACTATTACTGAATAAAATCAGCTCTTCAAAAAACGGGAAACAAATAATATTATATCTAAAAAACTTATTTAGCTGGCTATCCAAAACTAAAAATATCGAGTTCAAAATAGTCTAGCGTAGCGTTTATATCATTATTTAATCAAATAGATAAATTTGAAATCTATAATAAGAATGAATATAGATAGCACATACTTATATATATTAGAAAAGTAAAAAACACGAATATTACGCACTCTCAAATTATAGCCTTTAAAATAAGAGTCAATTAGCTTTAAAAAGTTATCTAGGCGACAAACATATATTGTTCGAAACTAAATACATTCAAGTAGCTTAGAGAATTAAAGAACAAAGTCATCTCATTAAATCTAATAGGAGAAATTATAAAGTATTTGGTAATAAATAATTTGAACTGATATATTATATCGCTAGTGAAAGTTTACTTATCTACAGACGAAAAAAAACCTGAATCGTTAGATTCAGGCCTCTTTAATAATGGCGGAGTGGACGGGACTCGAACCCGCGACCCCCGGCGTGACAGGCCGGTATTCTAACCAACTGAACTACCACTCCGCAGTGTCTATTCAGCATTTAAGCAATTTGAAGCCTGGCGATGTCCTACTCTCACATGGGGAGACCCCACACTACCATCGGCGCTATTACGTTTCACTACTGAGTTCGGCAAGGGATCAGGTGGGTCCATAACGCTATGGTCGCCAAGCAA
>NZ_PYON01000014.1 GCF_003026355.1 Photobacterium kishitanii
TGCTAACCGTGGTTGATAGCCACGATAAGCCCGTGATGGTGGTAACTATTGCCACCGATGGCTCTTACACGGTTGAAGTCACCGGTTCGATTGACCAAGATGCGGCTGATATTGCCAATATTAGCTTAGGCGTAACGGCGACTGATAACGATGGCGATACCGCCAGCGGCCAAGTAGTGATCACCATTAAAGATGGTAGCGATGCTGCAGGTAATGAGCAGGGTCAAGTGACGATCACCGAAGGGGATTTAACCCCGCAGGGTAGCGAACACGGCTATCCAGTATCTGGCACTACCACCATTGCGATTGAAGCTGGTACAGATCGTCTCGACCCAACAAAAGTGACCATCGATCCAAAACAACTGACATCGCTAATCACTGAGTTAGAGTCAGAGTTAACCACTGGTAATAATGAAGCGATCAGTTTTCATTATGACAGTGCGACGGGTGAGTTAATTGGTTTAACAGCCAATGGCGAGCAGGTTGTGACGGTATCATTGTCTGCAGTACAAGCGGCGAATGGTCACGATGTGGCGGTTAATGTCACCATCACTCAAGAAAAACCGTTAAATCATACCGATAACGGTAACCAAGGGTTAGTTGATAGTGTGAATGATAAGATCACCATCGATGTGCCGATTCAGGTGCAAGATACCGATGGTGACTGGCTGCAAAAACCGGCTAATGTTGATATCACAATTAAAGATGGCGCTAACCCAGAGTTCGGTACCGATACTGGGGTGACCATTAATGAATCAAGTCAAAAAGGTCAGATTATTCATGGTGACATACCGCTAGATGTTGGTTCGGATGCTATTCATAGCTTAGGCTTTAACGCTAACCAACCTGGTCTTAATGGTATAACGAGTAATGGCGAAGCCACCACCTTTACTGTGGCAGGTAACGTGTTAACTGTGATGGATAGTAACGACAAGCCATTGATGGTAGTGACGATTGCTATTGATGGCTCTTACACGGTTAAAGTCACAGGACCTTTTGATCAACCAATAGATAATTTAGTTGATATTAAATTAGATGTCACTGCGATCGATAATGATGGTGATAGTACTTCAGGAGAACTGAATATTACTATTGAAGATGGTGGTGATTCTATCAATGTTGATCGAGTAACAATCATCTTAACGGAAGGTGACCTTGACCCTATGCAAGGGGTTGGAGATCTACCGTACCCTGTTGAGCAATCAGGTCAGTTAATTTTACGTACTGATGACGATCGTATTTTAGCATCAACAGCAAAAATTGATCCAAGCCAACAGCAAACCTTGATTAATGAACTGACAGCAGAGTTAACTTCTGGTGGTCAGCCGCTGATATTTAGTATCGATAGTGACGGTAATTTAATCGGTAAACTTGCTGGTAGTGATACGGTCGCTATTCGTGTTGATTTGACGGCAACCCAAACTGGCAATAATGTTACGATTGATATAAAAATCACTCAAAATATACCCTTAGATCACCATCAGTCACAGAGTTCATCAGGTTTTGTCACTATAGATGATGGCAAGATAACAATTAATGTGCCAGTTCAAGCGCAAGATACTGATGGTGATAGTCTAACTAATCCTGCCAATGTTTATATTGATATTATTGATGGTCAAAATCCTGTCTTTGGTCAAGATAAAGGCACAACCATTATTGAAACTGAAAATGGCACGACTGCTAGCGGTAAAATCGCATTAGATGTTGGTTCAGATGATATTGCCCACATTCATTTTCTAGCTTCGCAACCATCACTTGACGGTATTGTATCTAATAACCAAGCCACGCGTTATATCGTTGATGGTAATGAAATTCGTGTAGTGATTGATGGCGGCGCCAATGATGGCGAAATGGTTCTAACTATCACTATTGGTAATGATGGTAGTTATGTGGTTGATCAACATCAACCAATCGAGCAAAGCAATACCGCGGGTGATAGCGTTGATATTGCGTTATCTGTTGTTGCTACTGATGATGATGGTGATACGAGTAATACTGGTCAATTAGAGATCCATATTAAAGATGGTTTAGACCCAACCGGCGCAGGTGTTCAGGCCAGTATCACTATTACGGAAGGCGATCTAGAGCATCCTCAACCAGGAAAAGGTTATCCTGTTGTAGGTACTGGACAATTTACTGTTGATGCAACAGATGATGCGTTAGTTGCAAACTCATTAACGATCACTAACAGTGTTAAAACCACATTATTACAAGAGTTAAATGGCCTTACTTCCGATGGGGAAGCATTGACCTTTAGCATTAATATTGATGCTAATGGTGTCATCACGATTACCGGTATAACAGCAACGGGCGCGCAAGAAGCCGTTACTATTACTTTAACGCCAACAGCGCAAGCGAATGGTGATGTCAGTGTCGAGATGTCGATTACCCAGCAGTTACCATTAGATCATTTGAGTGCAGATGGTACTTATGTTGATGTTAATGGCGGCAATATCACGATTAATGTTCCTGTTCAAATGCAAGATACTGACGGTGATAGTTTACAACAACCTGTTGATGTCAATATTACGATTAACGATGGCCAACTACCTTCGTTTGGTCATGATACTTCGGCAACATTAAACGAAGGAGCATCAGGTCAAGCAACGGCATCAGGTACGATTAGTGTTGATACAGGCAGTGACCAAATAGAAAAAGTGTATTTTGGCAGTGATCAAGCATCATTAAATGGCTTAACCAGTAATGGTCATGCGACGACGTACCATTTAAGTGCTGATGGCACGAGTGTAATCGTGGTGCTACAAAGCGATCCGTCTCAAGTGGTGATGGAAGTAAGCATTGATATTAATGGTCATTATACGATTAATCAGCAATTGCCGATTGATCAAGTTGATGATAAAGCAGCAGATAATGAAAAAATCAACTTAGATGTTTATGCGCAAGATCATGATGGTGATGTGAGTAAACCTGGTCAAATTACGATTAATATTCATGATGGTATTAATGCGGCTGGCGGTGAAAGTGGAACGATTACGATAACTGAAGGTGATTTAACGCCAACAGATGGTCAGCAAGGATATCCAGTTTCAGGTAATACTGATATTGCAGTTATTGCTGGTGTCGATCGTCTTGATCCAACTACGGCAACAATCGATAACGCTAAGCTGACGGTATTAATTGATGAGTTACAATCAGAATTAACTGCCGATGGCGCTAAGATTAGCTTTGTTTATGACCATAATAGTGGTGTATTAACGGGTACTGCTGACGGAAAAGTCGTGCTTACGGTAACGGTGACTGCCACTCAAGCGACTAATGGCCATGATGCTGATATTAAAGTATCAATTACTCAGCATTCACCACTTGATCATAGTGGTAATGCTAATGGCGGATTAGTGACTGTTGATGGCGATAAGATCATTATCGATGTTCCTGTACAAGTTAAAGATACTGATGGTGATTTATTAGACAATGATGTTAATGCTCAAATTACCATAGAAGACGGTACTGGACCGGTGATCACTGCGGCACCGGCATTAACCGTAGAGGAAAGTGATTTAGCTTCAGGTACTACGCCGTCGGGTAATGGTGAATCTGCTTTAGGTGACATTATTGTTAATTCTGGCAGTGATCATGTGGTTAATTTCAAAGTTGATGTTGAATCATTTAATCAACAAAATGATATAACCTCACAAGGTCATAAAATAACGTTATCGCAATCAAGTGAAGGTACTTATCAAGGTATTGCTAATGGTAATGTTGTCTTTACTTATTACCTGCTACCAACAGGGCGCTATATTTTCCAATTGCACGGCACGATTGATCATCCGACTCAAGGTGAAGATCAACTAACCGTTGAAATCCCTGTCTATGCTGTCGATAAAGATGGTGACGTGAGTGCAAGTGTTAATATTGATGTCACTATTCAAGATGATATTCCTACCGTCGAAAATGTGGTGTTAATAGCGGTTGAAAGTACAACTGATCATGTAAGTGATACTAATTATGGCTACGTTATCGATAGTACAGGTGCTGATGGTGCACAAGTTACTTCTGTAACCATTGATGGCAAAGACGTTGCGCTAAGCGATCAAAACTTAAGTCACGATGGTTTCCATGAATTTAATATTTATGATGGTAATCAATTATTAGGTCAGTTGTTTATAAAACCAGATGGCCAAACAATCTTTAGAGCAAGTGCTGATCTTACTCATAGCCAAGAAGAAATTATTAAACAAATTGGTTTTGAGGTCACTGATGGCGATGGCGATACTGCTCAAGGTACGATCACGATTGAGTTATCAGACCAAGATTCAATTCTTCATACCGAAAATAGCATTGGTGAAGAAGACGATGGCCGTCACTCAACTGACGCAACAGATAATGTTGATCCAAGTCGTGATGGTATTGCAATTAATATGACCATAGATGTTGGTGATAATGATCGTGGCGAACATATTGGTACGGTAACTATTCAGCCCCAGACTCAAGCGCATGGCGTATTTATGTATAACGGTCAGCCATTAACCGTAAATAGTGATGGTAGTATTACCTTACCTGCTGGTGCATTTAAAGCCGATGCTGCGAATGAGAATTTTACCTTACAGGGGGTTACTTTTGTTCCTGATGCTGATTATTCAACCTCAGCCGCTGGGATTAAATTTGATGTAACAGCACAAGTAAATACCACTGATGGTGGTAATCATCCAGTAATGAATGGTGAGTTTTCAGTTAATGTTCAAGGTATTGCTGACACTCCTACTTGGAATGCAAGCTCAGTTGATCATTATGTCACTACAGAAGATCAGAATAATGTATTACTTAATGTTGTCGCTGATTTACAAGATACTGATGGTTCAGAAAGGTTGTTCTATTTCATTACGGTACCTGCAGAATATCAGGACAAGTGTACTTTAGAAATTGGTGGACAGTTATTAACTGAGACTTCGCCAGGTTCTGGTGTTTATAAAGTGACAGCGAAGCAGATGGGTTCTGTTGAAGTTAATCCAGTTGATAACTTCAGTGGTGATATTAAGCTAACTATTCAGGCACAAAGCAAAGAGAAAAAGAACTTTGTTGATGGGCATCAAACCGCTGATTCTGCAGAGAAGACAGTGATTATTAATGTTAATCCTGATGCTGATGATGGTGTGCTTAAAGTAACGCGTGTTGAAGCAAATGAAGATCAGCGGATTGATTTATCAGGCCATATTGATTTAACGTCATTGGATGATAATACGGATAACTCTGAGCATTTATTCTTGCAAATTTCAGCGTTGCCTGACGGAGCCGTGTTGTATCTTAACGATCAACTATTAACCCCAAATGCTGATGGTGTGTATGAAATTTCATACCAAGATCTGAACGGTTTATCGCTACAGCCGCCATTAGATAGTAATGTCGATTTTAGTATTACTGTAAATGGCGTTATTCGTGATATGGCACAAATTACTGATGCTAACGGTAATGTTACAACTGAAACCAGTGAAAAAGTGATTGGTCCTCAAACGATTGATGTTGCACTTACTGGCGTGGTTGATCGTCCTGAAATTGTGGCTGAAAACTCAGATTGGACACCATTGGATGATGGTCGAGATGGTTTACAAACCACGATTAAAGAAGATGGTGAGGCAAAATTCGATTTTAAAGTGATCTCAGGCGAACATGTTCATGCTGATGGTAAAACTGATGGTTCAGAAACATTAAGTGTTGTTATTTCAGGGATACCAAAAGGTACTGAAGTTTATGACTCCGAGGGTAATCTGCAAACATTAATTTATGCAGGTGAAGACAGTAACGGCCAGCCAATTTATCAAGTTAACCTTGATTCATTAACGAATATTGCGATTAAGCCGCCACACAATAGTACTGAAGATATTCATCTTGATGTACGGACGGTGGTGACTGAAAATGATGGTGCGAGTGCAAGTTTTAATAGTGAGTTAGTTATTCACATCACGCCAGAAATTGATGCGGGTAATTACAGCACTGTTTCCGAAGGCTTAGAAGATCAGGCGACCGTTATTAATTGGAAACCGGTGATTACGGATACTCAAGAGCATATCACAGGATTAGCCTTAGCTGGATTGCCTGCCGGTTATCAGCTGTTTATTAATGGTGTTCTGCTTGATACCGATAGTAGTGGTAACGTTGAGTTGACCTCGCAACAACTACAAACATTATTAGATGGCGGTAAATTAACGGTTACTGCACCACAAGATTCAGATAAAGATATCCAGTTAACGTCAACAGTAACAATATCTCAAACGGATGTTGACGGTAATAAAGAAACGGTAACTAAAGATATTACTGGTACGTTGGATGTTGATATAACTGCGGTTGTTGAAGCTAATGGCCACTTAGTTGTTGATGATAATGGCACACTTGTAACCACAATAGCCTCTGGCACGGATGGTGTTATTGATCTTTCTAATGATGCTGGTTCTGACGGTAAAATCACGTGGCAGAACAATGATAGTTCAAGCACTGAAGTGATCACTCAGATAGTTTTGGAGCCAATCCCTGAAGGATTTGTCATTATTGGTGGTATTAATAATGGTAATGGTAGTTGGACCGTACCGCAATCTGCTTTAAATGATCTAAAAATTATTGCGCCAGAAGGTTTTAAAGGTGAGCTAAAGCTTAATATTAATGCGCTTGTTCAAGATATGAGTGATGACGGTGATGTCAGTGCGAAAGTTAAAGAACAAGGCACAATCACGTTGGATTTCAGCGCGAATACTGAAAGTCATACTGAAAAAGCCGCTGATATTATTGTTGATGAAAGTTATATCGTAACGGGTAATGAAGATCATAGTGTCAATCTTGGCCAGCAGATAATGGATCATATCGTTACTGTTAGTACTGCGAATGGTAACCAAAGTCATGATGATTTTACCTTAGTAATAAGTGCTAAGGACTTACCTGATGGCGCATCAATTTCAGGGGCGGCGTTTGACCATATAACTGGCGAGTATGTGTTACAAGTTCCAGTCGCTGCTGATGGTACGGTTGATCTTTCAGGTATTAAATTAAATTTACCTGCCGACTATGCGGGTGATTTTAAATTCGATGTGACTTATGTTACGACAGATACTGATAGTGGTGATGTTGTAACTAAAACGGACAGCATTACCGTTCAAGTTGCGCCACAAGTGGATGGTCCTAAAGATGTCGCTATTACCGTTGTTGAAACGGATGGTTTGAATGCTGATAAACAGCCAATTTCAACCTCAGATGATAAACAAGAGCAGGTTTACGATAATGTTGCTTATGAAGATGGCGATATTAAACTCGATCTGTCTGTTAGTTTAAAGGACTCTCATACCTCTGAAACGAGTGGTAAAGAAACTGTCCAATCAGTAACACTGACATTGGCTGATAGTAGTGATGGGGTGTTCATTGATGCTCATGGTAATGTGCTTGGAACATCGATTACGATTGATCAAAGTCAGCTGGATAATATCCATTTCCGTCCTGCACAAGACTTTAGCGGTAAGGTAGATATTAACGTTACTACAACGGTTGTTGATAGCGCTATTTATGATGATACGACTGGTGCGACGGTAACTGATACTAAATCGTTTGATAGTAACGTTAGCTTTGATGTTATTGCTGTGAATGATGAAATTAAATGGCAAGGCGTTGATAAACCAATAGTAGGTGATGAAGATACATCTATTTCACTTGCTGGTATTAGTGGTTCTCTAGAAGATATTGATGGTTCTGAGCATATTGTATCTATTAAATTAGAAAATGTACCTGATGGTTTTATTATTGAAGGTGCAGTTAATAATGGTCATGGTGTGTGGACTATTACCGCATCCGGCGAATCATTTGATTTGAGCTCGATTAAAGTGCAACCACCGCATGATTTTAGCGGTAAAGTTGATATTGATATTGTAGTTTATTCAAAAGAAGAATCATTAGATAAACCAGCAGAGAATCGTGAAACGATCACTATTGATGTAACACCTATCGCTGATAAAGTTGATACAGATGTTAACCCAAATGCGGCTGGCGATGAAAATAGTACCATAACGCTTGATTTGGGTATTAAAGCCTATGATGACAAAAACACCATTAATAACTCAGGGACTAATGTCCACGAAAATGGTGCTGAATCATTACAAATCATTATTACAAATGTACCAGATTCAAGTTCATTTACTTTGCCAGATGGTGTGGCCGGGAGTGCTGAAAAGCAAGCCGATGGTTCATGGATCATTAAAGTTACTGGTTCTGATCTTGATACGCTGATTTTCCATCCAGGTGATGCAAATAATCAAACGGTAATTGATGGTAATGTTTGGAATGGCGATTTAAATCTAGATATTCGTGCCGTTGATAACGGTGTTGTTGGTACTGATAGTGTTGCGGTTGATAAAACAATTCACGTTGATATCACACCAGATAATGATGCACCAGTAAACCACTTGCCTTCAGATACATTAACAGTAGATGAAGATGCCACTTTAGTGATTAAAGATCTGCAAATCACTGATGTTGATAGCAGTGATCATAATGCTGTCATGGATATGACCGTCACGTTAAGTGTTGAGCATGGTCAACTTGCTCTTGCTGCGGGTGTTGATACTTCAGGGCTAACTATTACTGATAATGGTGACGGTAAATTGGTCATTAAAGGTGATTTAAACCTGATTAATCAGTTACTGGATCATGGCATTAATTATACTGGTGATAAAGATTTTAATGGCACTGATAGCCTAACGATGACCACTAATGATAATGGTAACTCAGGGGCTGGCGGTGCATTAACAGACTCTGATAGCATTGATATTACCGTCACGCCAGTTAATGATGCGCCGATTAATACCGTGCCAGCAGCGTTTGATGTAGATGAAGACAGTAGTCATATTATTACTGGATTGAAAATTGCGGATGTTGATGCCAAAGAAGGTGGTGCATCCAGTCAAATGACCGTTGAGTTAAGCGTTGAGCATGGGTTGTTATCAATTATAGCGGCTGATACACAAGGGTTAACCATTACGGATAATGGTGATGGTAAACTCGTGATCAGTGGTGATATTGATAAGATCAATACTTTGCTAGATGGCGGCATTAAATATACTGGAGATGCAAATTTCAACGGTAGTGATCAGTTGACGATGACGACATCAGATAACGGTAATGTTGGTAGTGGCGGTGTATTGACTGATGTGAGTACGGTTGATATTACAGTCACACCCGTTAATGATGCGCCGATTAATACCGTGCCAGCAGCGTTTGATGTAGATGAAGACAGTAGTCATATTATTACTGGATTGAAAATTGCGGATGTTGATGCTAAAGAAGGTGGTACATCAGCGCAAATGACCGTTGAGTTAAGCGTTGAGCATGGGTTGTTATCTATTATAGCGGTTGATACACAAGGGTTAACTATTACGGATAATGGTGATGGAAAACTCGTGATAAGTGGCGATCTTGATAAGATTAATACTCTGTTAGATAGCGGTATTAAATATACTGGCGATGAAAACTTTAATGGCAGCGATCAGCTAACAATGACAACATCAGATAATGGTAATGTTGGCAGTGGTGGTGTATTAACTGATGTGAGTACGGTTGATATTACTGTTGCTGCAGTTAATGATGCGCCTATAAATGAAGTGCCTACATCGATTAATGCGGATGAAGATACAGTAACCGTTATTCGTGGTTTAGGGGTTACTGATGTTGATTTTGATGAAGCTAAAAATAATGAAACGATGTCGGTTAATTTATCGGTAGAACATGGCTCATTATTGATTACCTTACCTGAAAACAGCACCGTTCAGGTGATTAATAATGGTAGCGGTAACGTTGAGATTAAAGGTTCATTGGCTGATATTGATGCGGTATTAAATAGTGGCGTTAGCTATACTGGCGCAGCTGATTTCAGTGGTAATGATACGTTAACGATGACGACGAATGATGGTGGTAATACTGGGTCTGGTGGTAGCCAAACAACAACCAATAAGGTTGATATTACGGTGATGCCAAAACCAGATGCGCCGTCATTAACATTAAGTCCAGAGCACTTACAAACAGCGGCAATTCAAAGTTCATTAGGTACAATGTTGCCATTAATCGGTTTGATTGCAGCCGCATCAGTACATGCTAATGCATCAGAAAAGCTATTTATACGTTTGGCTGATTTAGGTACTGCGCAAGTGGTAAATAAGGACGGTCAACAGATAGGTATTGATTTTGGTAATGGGCATTGGCAAATCCCAGCAGAAGATTTGGATAATGTTTACATTAAAGGCTTAGAACAAGGTACCCATAAGATCAATATTGAAGCGGTATCAATAGTACCTGATGGTGATCAAGCAGCGTCACAACCAATAGCTGTAAATGTTATCGTCGATAATCTTGCTGAAACGAATAATGTTATTGGACAGAATACTGCTTCCGACCAAGCTAATTTGGTGATTGATAGTACTGCTGAAGCAACCCTGTTTGGTGGTGATGGTAATGATATTCTTGTTGGGGGATTAGCGTCTGATATTTTAGTCGGTGGCCGAGGTGATGATATTCTGTGGGGAGGAGATCTGGATGGCCATGGTGATGGCGTTAAAGATACTTTCTTATGGTCTGAAGCCGACTTTGGTACGGCTAATGCGCCGGCAACGGATACCATTATGGATTTTGAAGTCGGTATTGATACCATTAGCCTTGGAAATGCGCTTGATAGTCAAAATATTCAGTCATTAGATGATTTAAATAATCGTCTAAATATTATTGAGCAACAAGGTAATACTGAGATTCAAATCTTTGATGATCAGCATCAAGTCGTGCAAAATATTATTTTAGAAGGTGTGAGTCATAATGACCTCTTTGGTGATAATGCGCTCAACATGAGTAACGAAGATAAGTTGGACTCGTTGATTAATAGCGGCAATCTTGAGTTAGGTGATAACTTTGGTGATCAACAGAGCAATACGCTAGTTGCTGATAATCAAGGTGAGTCTCTATTTGGTCTTGATGGTAATGATATTCTTGTTGCTGGACAAGGCAATGATATTTTGACGGGCGGTAACGGTGATGATGTGTTCACATGGCATGAAACGTCACTTTCTACCGTAAGTAATACTGATACGATCACTGATTTTGAATTGGATAAAGATCAAATTAATATCCGTAATTTACTGACTGATGATAACAGCAGCTTAAATATGGATGATTTATTAAAACATGTTAGTGCTGATGTTGATGGTAAAGGCAATATAAACCTTGAGGTAAATAGCCGTGAAGGACAGTCACAGCATATTGTGTTAGAAAATGTTAATCCACAAAATGACTTAGGTTTAGCTGATGGGGCATCTTCTGCTGACATTGTGTCATCCTTATTTAGCCATAATGCATTTCAAGTTGATAATACGCATTGATAAATAATTAAACTAAAAAAAGCAGCTTTAAATAGCTGCTTTTTTAGATCAAATAGAAAGAGAAAGAATGATGAGAAAGTGGCTAATTGGCAGTATTCTTTTATTAGGTTCAAGTACTGTATATGCGCAAAGTTGCCCTGTTGATATTCCTAACCCTATTCATATTGATAAAGGTAATGTATCCGTTTATGAGGCAGGAAAGCCGAAGCTATTAATTGATGATAATAATAATTTATTCATTAATGGTCAGCAGGTTGATCTTAATACGATCCAACAAAAAGCATTAACTGCTTATAGTGACAATATGCAGACCTATCTGCCACAAATGGCAGCCTTAGCACAACAGGGGACAGGACTTGCATTGGCTGTATTAAAAGATGTTTCCAGTAATTTTGATTCGCAAGCCGCGTTTTTAAAAGTTCAAACTCTCGTTAATCAATTAAGTGAACAAGCTCAGCATAAATTTTACAATCAACAGGGTGAATTTGTGATGCCAGCTGATGTGTTTAGCAGTATGGATACGACATGGAAAACTGAATTTGAAAATGCAATGCAGCAAGTAACAGTAGAATCAATATCGAGTGTATTAACAGCATTGGGTGAAGAAATGAAAAATGGAGATCTGGATTTTAGTCAGATGCAGTCTAAATTTTCACAATTAAAGACTCAGATCACCGATACCGTTACTCAACATAGTGGTGAAATGAAAGTGAAAGCCAATGATTTATGTGGCTCAATTGAAGGGTTAGCAAAACAAGAACAACAACTTCAACAAATTATTCCACAATTGCAAGACATACCTATGTTTAAAATGTAATGACAGAAAAAATAGTTAAAAATAGCACTTAAGGGTGCTATTTTTATTGGTATTACCACCTACACTTGATAAAGAAGATATAAGCATAAGTCTGTAGATTATCACTAGTATCGATATGCATATCGTTGTTAACAAAAGTCAAAGGAGTGCGAATGTTAAAGTTATTGATTATTTTTGGGCTATTAGCCTTTGCATATTGGGTTATTCGTTATTTATCAAAGTCACAACAAAATCAGATAGTGACTGGCTTGGTCGCAGTATTGGGTTCTGCGGCGATCATTTTTATTGGTACTGAATTATTCCGTTAGAGCAAATCGGTTAATGCAATACCGACACCTAGTCGCTGTTGTTTGTGATTGTAATCAACTAAGTTTTCCCCATAACCAGTTGAGTATTTAGTATATCCGCGTAATTTACCCCAGAGCGGGAATGTTAAACCTATTTCTCCATAACCTTTATGACTGGCAAAATTATGGCGTCCGGTAAAAGTGAACTCATAATCTTGCCATTTATATACAGCATTGACTTCATAGTGTCCCATGTAGTCAATGATATCTGGGTTATCATCGCCGGTAGGTGATGATGGGGTTTGTTTCTTATCTTCAGGAATACGCCACCATGGACGTAATGAGAAGGCGAAATTACCCTTTTCAAAAATAATATCGGTGTAGATGCGGTTCCAGCTACGGGATAATCCTTGAGTACGACCATTAGATTGATGCTCAATACCAACAGTCATCCATGTATTTGCACCCAAAGGCGTCCATGGTGTTGGTGCAAGATAAAATATTTCGGGACGATAGTTGGTTTCTCTAAACGGACGAGAAATATCAGCAGCATATACTTGCCAGTATGATTCTAATGTGAAGGCGACAAATAAACCATCATCATGGATCAGTAAGTCACCATAGTTTAATGGTGTTTTAAAGCTGATTTGAAATTCAGCTTCGGCATTTTTCATTTTACCAGCCCAAGGACTATCCTCGTAAGCGGCGTTATTAATACTGTCTGTCATTACTATTGGTAGAAAGTAATTCATTCGGTGAGGAGTTATGACAAAGCGATGAAAAGCGGTCTCACGTTCATATTTTAGGCGCTGAGAAATAAGAGCTGGATGTGCTGTTTCTGGCGCTGGTTTAGTGGCAATAACCGTATCATTACAGTGTGAACGTATCTCCTCAAGAGTGAGGTTACCACTCAGAGTTTTAACGGCATTAAGTAGGCAAGCCTCATAATCTTGAGGTGTATTTGCTAAAGCAGTGCCAGAAATCAGTACTGATGTTGTAAGGCAAAAAGTATAAATATATCTCACAATAATTCATAATCCTTGAAAGTGATGTGAAAATAAAGGGTGCTAATTATTATTTGTATGTTTTTATATTGCCATGAGTGTATCTAATTAATTATCAATATTATTAATATTAAGTCAAATAGTTGTAAAAAAGGCCGTCTTATCTAAGACGGCCTTTTATTGTTTAACAGTCAGAGTTCTATGCTGCGTGAGTTACGCGCCTGCACGACTACGGTTTGGTTTGCCATTAGGTCGTTGACCGCTAGGCTTACCATTACGGTTAGTTGGGCGACTAGTAGGTTTTCCATTAGCATTCGTCGTGTTATTACTGCCACTACGATTAGTGTTTGTATTCGCTTTCGTAGTATTGCCGTTACGTGAGCCGTTGGGTTGCGGTTTACCATTCCCAACAGGTTTACCGTTACGGTTACTCTGAGGGCGTTTACCATCAGTACGAATATCTGGTTGGTTTGGATTTTTAGTCGCAAAACGTTTAGAGCCATGACGGCCTGAACCTCGACGCTCGGCTGGTGTCATTTCAGCTTCGCTACCCGCTTCTGGTACTAAACAATTAGGGCGATTACCAATTAAGTATTTCTTGCCCATTGTGATTAAAGCATCACGGATAAGAGGCCAGTTTACAGGATCGTGGTAACGCAATAGTGCTTTATGCAGGCGACGTTGACGTTCACCTTTAGCTACAAATAAATCTTCTCGACCTTTGTACTTTACTTTCTTCAACGGATTCGTTTCAGAATGGTACATTGCTGTTGCATTACACATCGGTGATGGGTAGAAGTTTTGTACCTGATCACATTGGTAATCATTTTGCTTAAGCCATAGTGCAAGGTTCAACATGTCTTCATCCGTTGAGCCTGGGTGCGCTGAAATAAAGTAAGGAATAAGGTATTGTTTTTTACCTGCTTCTTGACTGTATTGCTCAAACATTGATTTAAAACGATCATAAGTGCCCATACCTGGTTTCATCATCAGATCAAGTGTGCCTTTCTCTGTGTGTTCAGGTGCGATTTTTAAGTAACCACCAACATGGTGAGTAACAAGCTCACGCACATATTCAGGTGACTCTACCGCTAAATCATAGCGAACACCTGATGCAATCATGATCTTCTTAATGCCTTTAACGTTACGAGCATTACGGTATAAATCAATCAGATGTTGATGATCGGTATTTAGCTTCTCACAAATCTTAGGGAAGATACATGATGGACGGCGGCAGTTCGCTTCTGCGCGTGGATCTGAGCAACCAAGACGATACATGTTCGCTGTTGGGCCACCTAAATCAGAGATAGTACCGGTAAAGCCTGGTACTTTATCACGGATATCTTCCAGCTCATTAAGGATCGATTCTTTGGAGCGGTTTTGGATAATACGGCCTTCGTGTTCAGTAATTGAACAGAATGAACAACCACCAAAACAACCACGCATGATATTAACCGAGGTTTTAATCATGTCATAAGCTGGAATTTTTGCTTTGCCGTAACTTGGGTGAGGTACACGAGCAAAAGGTAATCCAAACACAAAATCCATTTCTTCAGTCGATAATGGAATTGGTGCACGGTTGATCCATAATTCACGATCTGCGTGTTTTTGGATTAATGCGCGGCCAGAATATGGGTTTGTTTCTAAGTGCATTACTCGGCTTGCATGGGCATATAAAATACGGTCATTAGCTAGCTTTTCATATGATGGCAAACGGACGACTGTATTTTCAGCATCATGGCGTGACGGACGAACATGAACAACTTGTGGTTGTTTTTCTTTTTCTTCTTTATTGGATGCACAAGTCTCTTCGGTCGCATATGGATTTTGCATCACCATCGGACGACCAGGTTTTTCAATGCGTGACGAATCGATTTCTTGATAACGCTCAGGAATGTCCTTGATCATTACCGCAGTGCCAGCAATGTCAGTTAATGACTTAATATCTTCGCCATTGGCAATACGGTGTGATACTTCGACCAGCGCACGTTCAGCGTTACCAAATAGTAGGATATCGGCTTTGGCATCCATTAACACTGAGCGACGGACTTTATCTGACCAGTAATCGTAATGAGCGAGACGACGCAAACTGGCTTCAATACCACCAAGGACAATAGGTGCTTCTTTATAAGCCTCACGACAACGTTGTGAATAAACTAACACCGCGCGATCTGGACGCTTACCACCTTCGTTATTCGGTGTGTAGGCATCATCTTTACGAAGTTTGCGGTCGGCAGTATAGCGGTTGATCATCGAATCCATATTACCGGATGTGATACCGAAATAAAGATTTGGCTTACCCAGCGCCATAAAGTCGTCTTTATTGTCCCACTTAGGTTGCGCGATAATACCAACGCGAAAGCCTTGAGATTCAAGTAAGCGGCCAATAACGGCCATACCAAAACTTGGGTGGTCAACATAGGCATCACCAGTAACAATGATAATGTCACAGCTGTCCCAGCCAAGTGCATCCATTTCTTTTCTAGATGTTGGCAAGAATGGGGAAGTGCCATAGCATTCAGCCCAATACTTAGGATAGCTATCAATAGGAGTTACTTTCGTGTGCATGTTTTGACCTCTATATTTTGAGGCGGGAATTATAGCGGCTCATAAAAAGGCTGGCTAGTGATTATAAACCCTGATCTAAAACAGGGTTTTTAAATGAATCGTTATCGGACTCTTAACTATAGTGGCGTATTGGGTGATACGAAGCTGTAAATGAGGATTATTTTTAAATAAATGACGTATTGACGATTAACAAATAACCGTTCAATACGCCGATAGTTAAATGAGTTAAGACTGTGTGATGGTTGGTTGCAAACTACGTAAATCTGATCCGTCAGGACTTTGATACACCGCAAGACCAAATTGAGGCAAAATCGCTAGCACGTGATCAAAAATGTCTGATTGAATCGCTTCATAAAAAGCCCAGCGAGTATCATTGGCAAACACGTAAATTTGCACGGGTAGACCTTGGGCTGTTGGTTCTAATTCACGCACAATAAAAGTCATATCTTGACGAATTTTACTGTTTTGTTTTAGGTAAGCCTCTAGATAGGCGCGAAATACAGTAATATTAGTAATTTGTAA
This sequence comes from Photobacterium kishitanii, assembly GCF_003026355.1. Taxonomy (GTDB): domain Bacteria; phylum Pseudomonadota; class Gammaproteobacteria; order Enterobacterales; family Vibrionaceae; genus Photobacterium; species Photobacterium kishitanii. Next base: position 16,550 of record NZ_PYON01000014.1, read on the forward strand.
TGCATGCGCATCACCTGTGGCGATTTCTGCATTTCTTTTAGTTATAAAATCAGCCACATAAGGGATCTGTGCTAATTTTTGCTGCTGCTGCTCATCGATAAATTTAATGGTTTCAATATCAATTAATACTGAACGTTTAATACGTCGCCCACCAGATTCTTGCATTTGGCGCCAGTTAATAAAGGAGTCTTGTACCAACGCATAAGCAGGAATATTGGTCACAGTATTATCCCAGTTTTTTACTTTAACGGTTGTTAAAGAAACTTCGTCAATACTGCCATTAGCACCGTATTTATCCATTTGGATCCAATCGCCGACCTTGACCATTTGGTTTGCTGATAGCTGAATACCCGCCACGAAGCCTAAAATGGTATCGCGGAAAACCAATAACACTAAACCAGTAGCAACACCTAACCCGCTTAAGAAGAAAATAGGCGAACGGTTGGCAAGTACTGAAATTGCAATAATGAATCCAATAAAAAAGATAATTAGTTTGGATAGCTGAACAAAGCTTTTTACCGGTAGGTTGCGGCTGATCTGATTAATATCGGCCATGTCATTACTAGCATCAAGAAACGCATAGGAGCTTCTTACTAACACTATAATCAGCCATAAGCTTAATGTACGATCTATAAAGCTGCTGAGAATAGCGTGCTTATCTAATACTAACGGTATAAGTAGATTGAGCACCATTGCGGGGATAGTTAGTGATAGTTTTTCAAATACTTTGTGTCGTACCATGACGTGTCCCCATGTAGCTTGGGAACGTTTAATTGCAGATCGTAATAGTGCGAGTAATCCCCAGCGAACAAAGACATAAGATAGGAATGCTACTCCACAACAAAGCACCATAAAAATAGCGGTTGAGATATTATCTTGTGGTTGAACATTAATCCCCAGTTGTGACATCCCATTAGCAATGTCTAAGCGTATTTTATGATGGCCCAAAATCGAACTCCAAACTCACACTGTGAATAAATAAATGTAGATTGCTCGATATCGTCATTGGTTTAGAGACACAATTGACAGTGAATGCGAGTATATTTTAATAGTGGTGTTTATCTTAGCATAATCAGAAAGCTACATTAGTGGTAGAATCTTAGAATACCAAGTATGTATATTTGTTTGAACGATAAATACGATATTAAAGATAGTATGGAGATGATGGTGGCCAAAAAGTTTTATGTGGTGTGGCAAGGTCGTGAACCTGGCATTTATAGTGACTGGGCAAGTTGTAAGCAGCAAGTAGATAAATTTGCAGGAGCACGCTATAAATCATTTCCAACTCAAGCAGAAGCAATGGCAGCTTTTGGTAAACAGCCTCGAGCTGTTCGTTCATCCACGAGTGCTAATAAAACGTCAGCAAAACGTACAACAACCAGCAAAGGATCATTGACCAGTGAGCAGGTGCATGCACTTACAGCGGAAATAAAAATTTTTACTGATGGTGGGTGTGATCCTAATCCAGGTAAAGCCGGATCGGGATTGGCACTATACCGAAATAACCAACTGAATGAACTATGGTATGGCTTGTATGATCCAATGGGAACTAACAATACCGCAGAGTTAAATGCACTTAACCAAGCACTGATATTAGCTGAAAAAGCATTAGCTCAAGCAACGACTGTGGCTATTTTTTGTGATTCGAAATATTCGATTCAATGTATTACCCAGTGGGCTGTAACGTGGCAGAAAAATGGTTGGAAAAAAGCGGGTGGTGAAATTAAAAATTTAGCGTTGATTCAACAAATGTTTACGCGTTACCAAGCATTAAAGTCGCAAGTTGTGATCCACCATGTTAATGGTCATGTTGGCATTGAAGGCAATGAATTAGCCGATCGAATGTCTATTTTAGCGGTCGATACTAAAGTCGTCGATTTTTGTTTATACCAACCGCCTTATGATTTAGCTGCTTTACTTGCACTTCGCGCAGGTTAGACGGTTAGTTTCGGGTCAATACAGCGAGCATTCGTAAAATGTTCGTTTTATTTTCACCATCGCCCATCATTTCTGGATTAGCTAAGGCGTATAAATATCCATCGATACTGCTACCATCAATATCTGATCTAAAATCGATTAAATTTGCCCATTGTTCAATATCATCGGCGTCAATTTCATCAGCAAGGTATTTTTCTAATACCATGATTAAATGTTGGTGATTAACCTCAAATGGCGCTTCATTAGGCTCAATATCAGCATTTACGTACACGGAAAAAGCAGAGTCTCGTTGAGGACCAAAGGTTAATATTTGATGAAGAGCTTGTTGTTTGTTCATAGAAGAATAATTAAGGTTTGAATCAATGGCGGTGATTGTGCCGCGAACCGTGATATAAAAAAAGCCCACTAAGATTATTATTCTTAATGGGCTTGGGATTTTTAAGTGACCAATGCTCTCAATAGCGTGATTAAGCGTACATAGGGACTAATACAACAGTACCAATAATAACGGTAATCAAGCCACACACCACAGGAACTACTGTACGTTTAACAACTTCAAACGGACTGATTTGTGCCATACCTGATGTTGCAACAATAACACCAGAAACAGGTGAAATAGTACGACCTAAATTTGATGCTTGTAGCATTGGAATAATTAAGAAAGCAGGGCTTAAACCAAGTTTAACCGCTAGCTGTGGTGCTAATTCAACGAAGGCATAGAAGGGTGCATTACCTGACCCCGTTGCAATTGCAGCAGCAACAGTAAGGGCTGTTAGTAAGAGCATTAATGCCACACCGCCAGCGCCAGCTTTATCAGCCAATGCTAGTAGGTTATCAATCGCACCAATAGACATTAGGCCTTGAGCGAACACGCCAGCTGCGACTAATAACATCACCACGCCTTTGAAAGCATCGCCCATACCCGCATAACATGCTTCAAGATTCTCAAGAGTTTCTTTACCATTGAAGCGACTCGTAAGGAAATCAACTACAGCACCAATCGCAATAGAAAGTACAACGATAGTATAAATATCTAGAGTTAAGCCTGGAATAGTTTCACCGTTGAAGAGGAAAACACCCACAATCGGCAAGAAAGGTAAAATAGCGTAATAGGCAGGGGCTTTTACTTCAATTTCTGAAATATCAAGCTTTTCCATTGGCGTGTTATTTTTCTTATCAAGGTATTTGTTCCAGAAAAATGCAGCAACTGCCATGACGATAATTGCACAGATAGAAACAGGTAGTACGGTTTCTACTGCGAAAACATGTAAAGGTAAGCCTGATTTTTCAGCCGCTACAATCACATCACCAGAAGTCGGTGATAAAATAATTGCTGCTGGTGATGCACATACTGCCGCAGCTGCTGGACGAGAAATACCCATCGCCGTCATCATTGGGAATAACGTTGCCATTAATAGCACCCCAAGTCCGGTAGCAGAGCTGACAGCGAGTGACATTAAACATGCAACAATATAGGCAGCCACTAATAAAACATAAGGTGATTTAATAAAAGAAAGAGGCTTTGAAAATTGTTTTACTACAACATTATTAGCGCCAATATGGGTCATATAAGTTGCAAAACCACATAGCAACATAATTTGTAGACCTAGGCCTCCATTGCGGTATTGCAGCATATATTTAATATATTCAAGTGAGTCTGTCAGTAAATTACCGGTTGATGCTACTGCTTTAGGTAATACTGTATGCCCTAAAAAGCCCGCTAAAATTAATAGTAGTAGGCCGGCAACAAGAAGTACTCCCGCGGCTTTATATCCCTTTACTATGTAATAGCCAACGGCAATAGTGATCACCAACCCAATTAATAATTCCGTCATGGAAAGTCCTCTCCTAAAATCAAATAAATATGCATTTATGATCTATTGCTGCATATTCTTCATAAATTACGTGAGTAATGTAACTAAAAATAAGCTTATGAACGACTATTAACAGTTCAAGATATGATCTTGCCCATGCTTTTATTGATAATGTTAATGGTTTGATTTTGTTATTAATGTTTATTGGTTTTAAAATGTATAATAATTGTTACCCATGCTGGTTGTAGTGTTATTTTAAATGATTTATTGTTGGCATTGCTGTTTTACATATTCAATAAATGTTCTATCAGCAAGTGATAGATAACCTTGTTTGCGCCATGCCATGGCAAGATCTAATTGAATCGGTTTTGTAAAAGGGATTGGAATAAGATGAGGTTCATGTTCTGTGACTAATTCAAGCAATGCGGTAATGGCAAAATCATGTCGAACGATCTGTAAAATCATTGGTAATAAATTAGTTTCAAATGAAATATTAGGGGTTAAATTATGTTGCTCACAGACGTGATCTAACATTTCTCGATGAAAGTATCCTGGTTTAAATGCCACTAATTCTTGTCCAAAAAAATCCTCAAAACTTAAGCTTTTTTTTGCAGCAAAGTTATGTTGTTCACTGACTACTGCCACCATTTGTGATCTCAACAGGTGTTCGATTTGTAAACTTGAGGGGACTTTACGATTAATAATGACTCCGAGATCTAATTCACCATCAAGTAACATTTGTCGAATAGATTGGGTACCTGCTTCAACAATGGTTAATTTAAGGTTGGGGTAGTGGCTTTTAAAACCCATCAGTATTTGAGGGAAAAAATATGACCCTAACATACTCGGTACACCAAGCCGTACTTCGCCTTTTTCTAATCCGCGTAATTCTTTCATTGCTAAGGTCGCATCTGCTATTTTTTGTAAAATTTGCTTAGCGTGTATTAGCAATACTTCACCTTCTTGAGTGAGGGTGACTTTACGCTCATTACGGTAAAAGAGGGTGAGATCTAATTGTTGTTCGAGCTTTTTGATAGCAACACTGAGTGCCGGTTGCGCAATATGAAGTTGCTCAGCTGCACGAGTGAAGTTTTTTGTTTCAGCTAATTTGGTGAAATAAGTAAGTAGACGAGTATCCATAGGTATAGTTTTTGTTTATCGCTGCGATATTATTTATATATTTTCATTATTATGTAGCTACTGCTATCGTCTTGTCACGCAATGTTTAGTGTCTAAAAATAATAATTGCTCCCCTTTTAGCTAAGCATGAATCTTTTTAATGGTGAAATCATGATAGAAATAAACACATCAGCCTATAAGAAAACCAGTTTTGCATTGGCATTAGGGTCATTTATCGTTTTTTGTAATTTGTATTTATTTCAGCCGATGTTGCCACTGATGGCGACAGAGTTTGCTGTTTCTGCGACTCAAATTAATTGGGTATTAGCGGCGACAACATTAATGCTCGCGTTATGTTTAATTCCATGGGCTATTGCATCAGAGATAGTAGGGCGCCGATTAATCATGGTGATCAGTTTATGTTTGATGCCCATTGTCGGCATTGCGATGGTTTTCACTCAGGATTTGTTGACCTTAACTCTAGCACGAGCGGTTATGGGGATTTCTGTTGCAGGTTACGTTGCTGTCGCTGTGGCATATATGGCAGAGGAATTTAGCCACACTGCATTAATGTTAGCGGTGGGTAGCTATATTAGTGCTAATTCATTAGGAGGGATTGCTGGGCGATTATATGGTGGGATTATAGGAGAACAATTAGGCTGGCATTGGGCTGTGCTTGGTATGGCTATAATGAGTTTAATTGGTGCTGTTGTGGTGATTAAATTACTCCCACCACAGCAACACTTTATTCGTCATAACCATCAACTGCGAGTACATGCTAGCCAGTTATACGCGCATCTAAAACAACCAGTATTATGGTTAGCAATGCTAATTGGTGGATTGAATTTTGCTCTATTTATTAATCTTTATTCAGTAACTGGTTTTAGATTAGTTGCCGCGCCGTTTAATTTACCGTTAAGTTGGGCATCATTAATTTTCCTTTGTTATTTGAGTGGTACCATAACATCCCGTTTAAGTGGACGTTGGGTAAGTAAGTTTAATCCAATATCAGGTATGATTTTAGGCGGTGTTTTAAGTCTTGTGGGAATGTGGTTAGGGTTAATTGAATCACGCATTGCTATTTTAATAAGTTTATTATTATTGAGTTCAGGGGCATTTTTCACTCATTCATTAGCGTATGCATGGGTGAGCCAACATGCCAAAGTCGCTAAAGCTACCGCAACAGCGCTCTATTTAGTTCATTATTATGTTGGCGGTAGTTTAGGTGGTTTCTTCTTAATTTATTGTTGGCAGCATGGCGGTTGGGATACTGTAGTGGCAGGAGGAACAGCGTTATATTTGATTATGTTTATATTGTGCGGGTTCCTAATTAAATCGGCTAAGCAACAGCCTATTTTACAACCGAATTAAGTCAATAATCGTTATTTAACAATGGTGTTAGTTTTATAATAGTAAAGCGATAAAGTAACAGCATTGTTATATTGAGTTAAAATGGTTAATCGATCGCAATGGTTAATGTGTAATGACTACTTTCGCCGCGACGAGCAAAAGCACGATATTGACCGATACGGATACTGTATTTACCAGTATAAGGTAATATATATTCACCATTATCATTGATATCAGCAGAAAAAGGGTTTAGATCAGCGATACGCTCAAGTTTTGAGTTTAATAGAATCACCCATAGCTTAGTGCTTTTAGTGTCTAGTGTGATTTTTAAATGTTGGTCTTTTTTTGCATAAAAAACATAATTATTGACATCATAGTTAGCAGCTGTTGCTGTATATTGACCACTGCTAGTGTCAGTTTTAAAGTGAACAGTTTCATTGCTATCTGCAGCGATTGCCATGAAAGAGCAACTACTTAAAATTAGTGCGGCAAAAAGTAACCCTAGTGGTTTTATATATAACATAATGCGACGACTCAAATTTTAGATAAACCGATTTTGCTAGCTATTGAGCAAGTTAAAAGTACGCAATATTTAATCGGGTGAAATACTGCGTACTTTAATTAGTATTATCAAAAAGAGCGGATTGGTAAAGCTGTGTTTAGTCAGCTAATGCCATTGCCAGTAAACTTACTGGGTGAATCGTTGTTAAATCAGCGTTTTCTTCAATTTGCCATTTACACGTTTCACAATCAGTTATCGCATAATCTGCTTTGGCATGGCGTATTTTTTGAAATAAGTCCTCACCAATCTTCATTGAAGTATCATAATTTTCAGTTTTAAAGCCATAAGTACCCGCTAAGCCACAACACTGGCTATCTAATACTTCTAGTTCTAAGCCTGGGATCATTTTGAGTAATTCAATGGTATACAAACTTCCTCCCGTACGCTCAAGATGACAAGGAGTATGGTAGACCACTTTTTTATTAAGAGGCTTGAGTTTAGGGGTATTACCATTCATAAAAGTTTTGAGTAAAAAACGGGTGACATATTCGATTTTATCGGCAACTTTGGCATTATCAACTTTTAAAACATGAGGATATTCTTCACGTAAAGTAAACGCGCATGTTGAAGAGGTTGATACAATAGTTGAATTATATTGCTCAATAACCGCTTCAAAATTTTGAGTATTGAGTAATGCGTTTTTCTTAGCTTTATCAAAGAAACCATTAGCAATTAGCGGTACACCGCAGCATTTTTCTTTTTTAAGTAATTGCACTCCAATATTCATTGCATTCATGACTTTGATGAAATCTTTACCTAATTGTGGATGGTTATAATTAACATAGCAGCCATGGAAGTAATGCACTTGTTGCGGATATTTAGTTTGTTGTTGGCAGTGTTTTTTATACCATTGGCGGAAAGTACCGTGAGAATATTTAGGTAAACTTTTATGATCATGGACACCAATGGTCTTATGCATGATTTTTTTAACGGGTTTCATGCTTGTTACTGCGTTTACAATTGGAGCAAAAGGCGTCGCGACAGTCCCCATTAAATCAGTATGGCTTAATACAAAGTCACGAATTGTTTTAATATTAATGTCGTGTTTAGCATGCTTACTGCGCGCAACAGCAATCATATCACCAATTTTCACTCCTGAAGGGCAAGCGGTTTCGCAGCGTTTGCAGTTAGTGCAGAGCTTGAGCATATCATCATAAAATTCGGCACTTTTAATCCGTAAGCGTTCGCCATCAGGGCCGCATTGTTTTGGGCCAGGGTAATTAGGGTTTGCTTTAGCAACAGGGCAATAAACGGTACATACGGTGCATTTAATGCATTGGTCAAAACTGGTATCTTGCTTGAGCATTAGATATTGCCCTCTGCTAATGATGGAAAAATAGCGCTTGATGCGTAGTTATCGCGTAATGCGATCATTGATTGTGCAGCGTGATAACCAGTACTGATAGCAACGCCACTGCCACTACCTTCAAAAATAGGATTGTAATGCGCTAAAATAGCCCCTGCACAATAGAGGTTAGTGATGGTGTTGCCGTTAAGGCTTGGTTGCAAGTGTTGATTGGTTTCAACGCCCATGGCTAAGAATTGATGTGGTTGTTCACTAAAAAATTGTGATTGATACCAATGCTGGTGGTTAGTTGATATTAATGGCGCGATATCTAATCCAAAAATAGCCTCTTCAATATGGTGACGTTCAGCATGTAGGCCTCGACTAAAGAAGCTGCCACTGGCAAGTAAATAATTATTAGCCATTAATGGCATGTCGCCGTGATGACGAGTAAAAATACGTTGGAGTTGATTATTTTCAAACTCACCATGAGTCACTTCATCGCCCGCAAGAATCAGTCCACCTAACGATTTATAATAGCTTTTCATCGCATCTTCTAAACGTATGCCGAGTAATGATGGTGGCATTGTTGGAATTTCACATAATTGGTAGCCAGTTAATTGTTCTAATTTTTTAATGACTTTGATACCAGTGCCGTTACCAAATACCGCTGGCAGTACCACCAAATCGGTTTCTCCAATGGCATTTTTCATTGCTGATGCGAAACGTTGCAGTTTGTTGTCATCAGCTAATACACGGGAAATATCAATTGAGCGATATTCACATGGGTTACGTTGCATTAATTCAACGTTAGGTAATGCAACCGTAGCGGTTGTGATTTCAACATTGGCAAACTGAGGTAATAAACGTAAATTATCAGCAGCTAATTGCGGTTGAAAATCACGAAATCCATCAATGGTTACTAATGCTATTTTATGTAATGCTTTAGCGGGTTCAAACATTGGAAAAGGGTGGACGGTTGATTGTGATAACCAGGTGGCCTTAAATGTTCCCATTGGTGTAATACGTAAATGATTACAGCCATCAGGTTGATGGTGTAGTTCAATGCCAATATTTTTCATTGTTTGTTGATACCAATCAATAGCTTGATGAGTAACATCAACACCTAATTTACTATAAGGATGACCGGGGGATTGATTGGCTAAAGTCTCAAATTCATTAAAAGGGTAATGGGTTACAGCACCTGTAGGTAAACGGCTTAACACATCAATTGAGCCCGAAGAGAAATGGAGCGCACTTTGACCTGCGGCAATAACGGCTGTTTTAAGTCCAGCTTGGGCGCAACGAATAGCACACGTTAAACCTGCAACACCACCACCAATAATTATATTATCAAATTTCATTATTTTTCCTCGCAGCTTGGATTGATAGCAGTGGTAGATGTTGGTGCTGGTGGAATATCACTTACGCCAAATAGCCCCTCATAGATCCAATAAGAAAACTCGCCTTCACGTAGCGCATCACCCCAAAATACGGGTTTAATGCCTTTCCAACGTTCTTCAAGAAAATCACTAAGAATATGACTCGCACAGTTACCATCAGTGTTGCCATATTCAGCAAATAAACCGGCAGCACGATAAGAACAGAGTTCACCTTGGCAAGGTCCCATTCCTACACGAGTACGACGCCGTAAATCGACTAAGTTATGGACATCCAATTGCTTGATCGCATATTCAACTTCGCCACAAGTTACCATTTCACATTCACAAATAATCGCTTGGCTTTTTTTGCTGTCAGTTAAAAATTGTTGAGCGCGTTCACCATGTCGATAATAAGCCGATTGATAGACAGGCTTGGCTAAACTGGCTGTGTGTTTAATTGCTTTTGGTTGTTCAGATCCTGGTAGTGGTTGCTGGTGGGTAATGCAAGGATTGGTATTACCGAGTTTTTTTGCAACAAGATCGGTGGCCCACTCCGCCATCATGCGGTATGTCATTAACTTACCGCCGGTGATAGTAATAAATCCGTCCATACTATCGCGTTCAGCGTGATCGAGTAGCACGATGCCACGGCTAATATTACGGCCGCTAGTATCACCATCGACAGCGACTAATGGCCTAACGCCAGCATAAGCACGTAATACGCGTGTGTTTGCCATAATTGGCGCAAGTTTGGCGCCTTCTTTTAATAAAATATCAATTTCTTTGCTGGTGACATGGAGATCGTCAATATCTTTATAATCAATGCGTTCAGAGGTCGTACCGATCAGTGAAATAGTGTCACCAGGTACTAAAATATCCGCATCAGAAGGTTTTCGACAGCGGTTGATCACTAAGTTATTAATTCGGTAATCCAAGATCAATAATGATCCTTTAGCGGGGAACATAGTGATATTAAGATCGCCGTAGTGACATATTTGTTGTCCCCAGATCCCTGCAGCATTAATAACTTGCTGTGCTCGAATCTCAAAGTGGGTATTAGTTTTTAAGTTTAAGCATTTAACCCCTTTTACAGTGCCGTTTTCTTGAATAAGGGCCGTCACAAAAGTGTGATTAAAAAGTTGTGCGCCGTGTTCGATAGCATCAAGTGCATTAGAAGAGGCAAGGCGAAAAGGATCGATAGTACCGTCGGGCACTTTTACTGCACCAATTAACTGTGGGTTACAGTTAGGTTCTAATCGTAGGGCTTGTTGGGGGGTTAATTGCTCAACGTCAATATCAGCCCCTTGGCAAGCACCAATGAATTGTTGTTGAAATTGGAGATCGTCATCGGGTAGAGAAATAAACAGTCCCTGCGTGTCTTCAACACAGTGGCGAGCAATATTTTTAAGAATACGATTTTCAATAATGCATTCTTTGGCTGATTCTGGATCAGTAACGGCATAACGAGCACCAGAATGAAGCAAGCCATGATTACGACCAGTTGTACCAGAGGCTAAATCGTCTTTTTCAATTAAGATGCATTTTATGCCACGCAGGGCACAATCACGCATTATACCTGTACCTGTTGCGCCACCACCGATGATCACAACCTCTGTTTCTAACCAAGTCGTCATGTTCGTTTCGCTTATCGTTATTGATTACAGTATTAGCGCTTCTAACGCCCACTATTATAGTAGGGTTAATATGCCACTAAATTAGACTATATTTGTTGAGCGAACGCACATAAATGAGCGAACGAACATTTTTGACGTTCATTTTGGTTCATAACAAGATGGTCTTGATAATATTAAGTCGGTTAATCATGTTAAAGAGTGATTAATTGTAATATAGAGGGGCAAATTCGCATCTTGACGTGACTTGAGTATAATTGTGCTCCCTTTATTTTTTATGATGCATATTATGATCGGCTATCTCGCATTTTTAATTCCAGCACTACTTGGTGCGCAATGTATTCTGACTTTAGTACTCACCAAAGGGGAGATTTGCCCTGGTCAACGAGGTCGAGTACATAAGATGCTACCAGTATTGCTTGTTGGGTGGCTGCTAGCTGCGATCAGCCAAGTTTGGGCGGTGCTTCCTTTACTGAGTTTGCTGTTTTTTACTGTTAAAGTGAAAACCAGTAAAACTCGAGATTCAGGACCTCTAATAGTACTTTATGGTGCTAATTTATTAGGTTTGATTTGTTGGATTATGTTATTGCCGATGATGGACATGCCTGAAGTGTTGTTGAGCTTAGTGGCAATGGCACTGTATGGTGGTTTACTTGCTCATGTTCTATTAACTTTTTCACGGACTCGGTTACAGGCTTTTCACCGCATTTTACCGTTTGTTGGCTTTATCAGTGCAATTGTTTCGGTACTATTATTAGTATGGAAAATTATTTTCATGGGTGAGGCGGCGACAGCACCTTACACCGTAGAAATTGTTATTTCGTTATTGTGTTTAGTCGTTGCAATGTTGGTATGGTCAGGGCATATTTTATTACATAAAACGGTAAATAAATGGCAGTTATTAGCGGCTGCAGCGTTACTAACATTTTCTGCCGTAATGCAATTGACCTTATTTTAAGTCATTAGCTTAGATATTAGTTAGCCTTTATCTTGTTTGAGATAAAGGCTTTTTTATATCTGAAAATTACTAACAGGAGAACTAATAACATATCGTCTATGCTTAATGAGTTACGTACACTAATGACTGTGATCATTGAATAGTAAGGGGGAAATAATGGAAATTAATAACTTACTTGGTATGGATACCCATATTGTGATTGGTATCGTTAATGAGCGTTTGCGATTAGAGTGTAACTCTATGGCAGAGTTAGCATCTCGGTATGAATTAAGTGAAACTGAACTGACCACAAAACTGGCTCAGCAAGGTTATTATTACGATCCATTAAATAATCAGTTTAAGTAACAAATATTTTTAATATAAAGTTTTGTATTTATCTACAAGCTTTATATTAATTGTTAATCTTTTATTTTCTTATATATAAAAAGTGTATTGGTATTAGTTATTATTTGAATATAGTATTCATTCCCTATTTATAATAATAGGTAAAAAGTTTTCTGTAAGGGTTTTATATTTAATACTAACAAAAACATTTTATTAATATAATTAAAGGGATTGATATGAAAAAGATATTGTTAGTAACAAGTATTGCAACTGGAATTATATTAGAGTTATCCAGTTTTAATGTTTATGCTACCGAAAGTGAGATTGTTGGTATTTATAATGATGCTAATAATGATTATTATGCAGAGGCAATAGGTGCGGGGCTAAAAACACCGAATATATTAAAAAATACAATACGAGCTGGTATTAATCCCAATTCTGGGCTTCTAGATATGTATCCGGACCCGTTCGATACTTTTGTTACTCCCGTTGAAGTTATGTATTTTGAAGAAAATGATTGTCAAGGCGATGGATTTCTTGAAACAAATTGGTTTGATATTGAACCTAAAGATGGAGGTAGTGTTTTAATTTCCAATATTGAAAATATTAATAAAAACGTATGGAAATATGATTATGATGCCCCAAGATATCGTTCTTTTAGTTACATGAAATCTATAGCAAGGATTGGTACAGATGGTAAGTTAAGTGCTTGTAATCCTTATTCTAGTAGTGACGATAGTGCTTTTATGGCAAGAACAAATAATAAACCTATAAATATTAAAAAAGACGAAAAATATTCTTGGATTCGTTTTGAATATGTTGGCGATTGGGTGAGAGGTTTTGCTGATGCCATATTACCACTAACATTTATTAATAAGAACGGTCCAGTTGTTAATGAGGTTAAGAGATCTATATCACTTAATATCTCGGCTGATGGAAAGCTATCTAGTGCAACTATTATTAAAGGTGGAGGTTCTCAATTATATTATAATGAAATCAAGGTAGAAAGAGTTGATCAAGGTATATATAGTGTAACATTGCCAAATCGTTTTTTACCAGCAGAAGGAGGAAAAAACGATATTCAATTAACATGTTCTTCTAATAAGCCATCTATAGATAATGGTGGTAAAATGGGAATTAGTTGTTATAAATTAGATAATCAATCTATTATTCGTGTCGTATCTGATTGGAAAGCGAATTATCCATCTGATACTAAATTTTCATTAAATGTTAGTTGGTAACACTCTTAATTATTTATTTGAATAAAAAAGCCGTTTACACAGATTTCTTTGTTATCGAAAGTGTGTAAACAGCTCTTATTTTATTTGTAGGTGATTATTCTGCTGCTGTTGCCGCAACATCACGTGCAAATGTTAAGGTATGGTTGGTGTTAGTCATTGTCATGGTATCACCTGAAATGCTGACTTTGTTCCACTCAGAAAGAGATTGTGAAAAGGTTTGTTCAATCTTCATTTCATTATCTGGGCATAGCATCATCGTCATACCCATTTTTTCAATACGGAATTGACCGTCTTTTACTTCAGCTTGACCAAAGTAACGGTTACAACCAGCGTGACCATTTGCAGCAAGATCAGTAGCTAACTCTAGTGTTGGTGCTGGTTGAGAAAGATCTTGGTTATCAATTTTTACTAATGACCAACTACCATTAGCAAGCTCACTGCCTGTTACTTGGTGTGGTGTTTGAGTGGTGATACCTGTAGTTGAACATGCAGCTAACATCATAGGAAGTACCAGTGCCGCTAATAGACGTTTTTTCATTGTAGTTATTCCTGAACAGTAATGTGAATATGTGAGCAAAAGTGCAAATATACTTCTTTGCTTAACGATGAAATTATCGTTTCTTTTTAAGGCATGTTCGTTAACGTCCATGCTAGTGTTGTGAATATTGAATAAAAAATCAGTTTAACTCAATACTTGCTCGAAATAATTATACCTATTTATTATTCAATAATATGAATTTATTTGTTACTAACAGTATATTTTTAATTTGTTTGCTTGCGAGTATTTGCTTTTTTACTAGCTACTTGAAAAAGGGCAACATGAGTTGCCCTTTTAGGTTGTTATAACATGACTAATTAGACTGTTTTTGATTCAATAGCTTTCTCAACCATATGTAAATGGACATCTTGTTGTGGGAACGGAATAGAAATGCCTTCTCGATCAAAGCGCATTTTAACTTCACGAGTAATATCCCAGTAAACATCCCAGTAATCGTCAGTCTTAACCCAAGGACGCACAATAAAATCAACCGATGATGAGTTTAAAGTGTGCAGCTTGATTGTTGGCTCTGGGCTACGTAAAACAGAAGGGTGAGAGTCAACGATATCGTGTAATACTTGCTCTGTTTTTTCGATGTCATCGCTGTATCCAATACCAAAAATCATATCAATACGACGTACTTTTTCGTGAGTAACGTTCTTAATTATATCGCCCCAAATTTTACTGTTAGGTACAATAATTATCTCATTACTAAATGTCTTGATTGTCGTATTAACTAAGCTCATATGGCTTACTTTGCCAGTAATACTGCCTGCTTCTACTAAATCACCGACATCAAATGGACGATAGATTAATAGCATCATGCCTGAGGCAAAGTTAGAGAGTGTGTCTTGTAGTGCGAAACCAACAATAATACCGGCAACACCAAAACCGGTTAAAATTGGAGCAAGATTTAAACCTACTTGTGAGAGCGCGATTAAGATACCGATTGCAAACACAACCTTACCCGACATAGAAATAAAGAACTCTTGCATTAGCATCGACATCTTCAAGTTTTTTGTCGATACGGCTCGCGTTACCATTTTACGGACAATATTCTTTAATGCTTTGAAGGCAAAGATAATAAAAATAAAGATAAAGACTTTAAAGATCATCTGTGGGAGATTTTCAAATAACCACGATCCAAATTCAGTCGTCCACGATGTAACGATTGACCAGATAACTTTGCTATTTAGTAGGTCATCTGTAACATTACCCGTTTGTTCAAATAGTAAACGTTTATATTCAGCGGTATCTAGTCCCATATTATCTGCAAGTTTGACTAAATCCGTTAGATTTTTAGTGTCACTATCAACTTGACGTTGGGCTAAAACTTGGGTGACCTGTAGTGTTTTTAGTTCATCACCTGTCGCCGACTTTAGTTGTTTATCGTTTAAATCTAGTGCTTGGCTACCAAAAGTGAGTGATGCTGACATGAAGTCAAGGCGATGCTCAATATTACTCTTGAGTGCTTTAATCGCATTAGGCTGAGGTTTACCTAAACGTTCCATCCATTGGTAGTTTTCCCATTCTTCATTAAGAACCAGAATGATAAAATCACGGCTTTCAGATAGTGCTTTTAAAGCCACTAATTTGTCAGTGTCTTTCGCGCTATCAAGATCTTTTTGATCGCGTTCAACTTTGTTTTGTAAAAACTTTTCAGCTTCAGCCGCAAATTTTATTTGTTGTTCTACTTGTTTTAATAAAAGTGTTTTATCTGCTTTTTTATCGTCAATTAAATCCGTTAGTGTACTTCTTAATTCTTTGTTTTTATTGAGTAGTTGTAAGCGAATAACGTCAAGCGATGAACCTGTTGTTGATGTCGCTTCTTTTGCTAATACGTTTAATTCAGTGTTAAGTTTTTGAAGTTTTTGATACTCAACATTTGTTTGTTGAGGGTTTGTAGGCTGTGGTTTTGTGTTAGCAAAACTTAGCGTAGAAACGAAAATGAGCATTAATACCAGTAAGCGCATGTTGCGATAAACTCCTGCTGGTGATATGAGAAAATATGAAGTTATCAGTATTTATAATGGCTATTGATAACGAGCTATTTATTGTCATTAGACAAATGTGCGCAGATTATATCTAAATTGGCGTCCGCTGCTATAAATATTCAATTTTAAATAGAACAAATGTATCTAGAGCGGTTTAGATAATAATTATCCTTTTGATTATCAATTTGTTGCAGTATCTAAGGCCGTGATCACTTTATGGTAAATCTTGCTGACATAAAAAATAATATTGAGTAAAAGCCCATGCCCAATCAGGTACCCAATACTCTTGAGTGAGCACAATGACAACATTGCGTCGTAGGTAGGGCATTATTTGTCGCAGCAGGATGTAACTAGATCTATCGGCAATAATGATATTACAGTCACTGTTAATTATTTCATTAATTAATATTTTGGGGGTTACGTCTTTGATTAATTTATATGTTTTAATGTTGCAGTGATTAAGTTGATAGGAAAATAACTTTTTAATCGGTGAGTTATTAATTAATACTGCAGCTGATTTTATTGGGATATTGATTGATGTAAGTACGTCTATCCATGACGTAACTTGTCTAAGTTGTTGATTATAGCGCATTATCACATCTCCCATAATACTGATTATCAGTGATTAGTTGTCAATGCGGCCAAGACTATCTGATACTCTTTTAAATACTGTCATTATAGAGTTAATTTAACAACTATAAGGTAATGACTGTGAGTATGCGCTATTGGTGTTGCTATAACTCTGATGAGCGTTCGTTTAGGTTCTCACGTACGATTTGACTATTATCTTGAGCATAAAAGCGTACTTGAAATTGTGTATCTTCAGTTAAAAATTCGACCTTGTGCCAGTATTGCGGTGGGCTAATCGCTATATCACCAGCATTGATAATAATTTCTTGTTCAACTTCTCCGCGACGATCACGAAAGCCATAAAATTTTAGTTGCCCTTGTAAGACACATATTTTTCCATAGACGCCAACACGGGTATTGTGGCAGTGAAGAAACATCTTCGGAATATTTTCAGGCGTAAAGATCGGGGTAGATTTATAATTAACGTAATCATTTGGAATTGTTGCCATGATGATATCCTTGATTGCTGATATTATTAAAACATAACTATAAAATACATGTTTAATGTTGGTGCTGCAATCAATTCTGTTAAGATTGTCGTGTGATTTTATTTTAGTTACTGATATCAATGCCTTTTAAATAAAAAAGCCCCTTCATAAAGAAGAGGCAAGTTGTACCATCGCTATTATTATTCTGTAAATATGGGGTTAACCAAAGTCACCATTGACATAACCACGGGTGCGATCATCCGCAGGGTTATTAAATAAGTTTTGGGTTTCATCATGCTCAACTAACTCGCCCATCAAGAAGAACGCTGTACGATCTGATATACGGCGAGCTTGTTGCATTGAGTGAGTAACGATAACAATCGTAAATTCTTTTTTGAGTGTTTCCATCAGATCTTCAATCTTTTTAGTGGCAATAGGATCAAGTGCTGATGTCGGTTCATCCATTAAGATCACTTCAGGTTTCATCGCAATGGTACGTGCTATACACAAACGCTGTTGTTGACCACCAGAAAGACCAAATGCATGTGACTTTAAACGATCTTTGACTTCATCCCATAATGCTGCGCCACGCAGTGATTGCTCTACGATAGTGTCTAACGTTTTTTTATCTTTGATACCTTGAGCACGTAAACCATAAGCGACATTCTCATAGATACTCATCGGAAATGGATTTGGTTTTTGAAATACCATGCCAACTTTAATCCGTAATTGAGCAACATCTATATTACCGTAGACATTTTCATCATCGATTGTAAGCAATCCTTTGATCGTTACCCCTTCAATTAAGTCATTCATGCGGTTTAAGCAGCGTAATAATGTTGATTTACCACATCCTGATGGCCCAATTAGAGCAGTGACTTGACGATTAGGGATCGACAAATTAATTTTCTTTAGTGCTTGGTTTTTACCGTAAAAAAGATCTAGGTTTTCAATGTTAAATTTGTTCATGTATGTATCCTCAGAATTTAGTAAGTCGCAGTATTAAAACGGCTAGCGATAAGCTTGGTTATTAGGTTAATTACAAGAACAACAATGATAAGTACTGTCGCCGTACCATAAGCTTGGTTCCATTCATGTACTGTGTAGAGTTCTTGCGTTAGCTTGTACAGGTGAACAGTAAGCGTACGTCCTGAGTCAAAGACACTGTCAGGAATACGCGCTACCATGCCTGCTGTCATAAATACTGGTGCTGATTCACCAATAACACGACCCACGCTGAGGATAATAGCGGTCACAATTCCAGGCATTGCGCTAGGAAGAATGAGTCGCCAGATGGTATAAATTTTAGATGCACCCAAACCATATGAACCTTCACGGTAAGTTTGTGGTACAGCCATTAATGCTTCTTCGGTGGTACGAATAATCACCGGAAGAATCAAAATACTTAAGGTTAATGCACCTGATAAAATTGAGTAACCAAAGCCGAGAATAACCACAAAAAAGGTCATACCGAAAAGGCCATAAATAATCGAAGGGATACCCGCTAAAGATTCAGTACAAAAACGAATAACTTTAACTAAACGACTTCCAACTTTGGCATATTCAGTCAGATAAATTGCCGTCATTATTCCTAATGGGGCAGCTACAGCGATTGATGCAAACACCATATAAAGTGTCGAAACAATCATTGGCCAAATGCCAGATTCTTTACCAATAGTCGTGTAGTTTGAACTAATAAAAGACCAATCGACATGAGAGAGGCCATTGCTGAGAATGTACCACATCACCCATAATAAAAAGCCAACAGTAACACCTGCAGATAACCAAATAATAGTGAGTGATAGGCGATCTTTTAGTTTTTGCGCTGCTGGATTCGCATTTTCTAATCGACTAGTTTGAGTTGATAAAGAGTGATTATTAGTCATTGTGAATTACCTCGCTCGCTCACGGTTTAGATAAAGAAGTGCACCGTTTAGCGTCATAATAAACACTAACAATACAATACCCGTAGCATACAGTGCGCTTGCGTGAATACCTGTTGCGTAAGACATTTCAATTGCAATATTGGCTGTTAATGTGCGAGCTGATTCAAGTAAACCTTCTGGCATTGCTGGGGAGTTACCCATAACCATAATGATTGCCATCGTTTCCCCAAGTGCTCGCGCAACGCCTAAAATAACCCCTGTCATAATGCCTGAACGTGCAGCAGGAACGATAAGTTTAAAAATAGTAAACATTGGTGATGCGCCAAGTGCTAAAGAGCCTTCTTTATAAGCACGAGGTACAGCACGGATAGACGTTTCAGAAATGGTAATTACTGTAGGTAAAATCATTACTGCAAGTACAATGATTCCGGCTAAGATTGTATTACCTGCAGGAACATTGAATATTTCTTGGATCAACGGAACAATAATAACTAAGCCAAAGAAGCCATAAACAACCGATGGAATACCTGCTAACAGTTCAATCATTGGGCGAATAAAACTAGCCAATGGTCTTGGTGCAACTTCTGCGATAAATATTGCGGTTAATACGCCAATAGGTACACCAATCATTACTGCACCTGCTGTTGATACAAGTGAAGCAACAATCATCGGTGCGATACCGTAAAGTGCAGGTGGCAACCAGTCAGTGCCAAGTACAATCCCTGTGACACCTGAGTAGGCAAAGGCCGCATAGCCTTCACGGAAAATAAAGTAGCCAATAGTAACGAGCGATAAAATACCGATTGCTGCACTGAGCATGAATAGGTATTTAAAGAACATTTCGCGCCAGTCGATACGCTTTTTCGACTTAAGCAACGGAGTATCCTTAGTTGATTTCTCAATATTTGCGATGGTCATATAATCTACACTCCAGAAAGGCTACCAATGAGTAACCTATTTCTGAGAAGTCAAAAACGCCCAACTCAAATAGTTGAGCGCTAAAATAAAAATTAGTTAACTGAGATGAAGCCTTTATCTGCAACGATTTTCTGTGCTGTTGGTGATTGAACCCACGTTAGGAATTCCAATGCTTCTTTTGATGGGCGGCCTTCTTTGTAAACCACAATAAATGGACGCTGAACGCTATAATCACCCGCTTTAATCGCTTCGACGGATGGTTTATGACCATCAATAGTTAGGGGTTTCACTGTGTTATCAACTGAGCCCAGTGAAATATAACCGATAGCAAATGGGTTATTTGCAACGGTTGTTTTTAATTGGCCATTACCACTTGCAACTTGTGCTTTTTGAGATATTGCAGAGACTTCGATATTATTAATTTTTTTCTTTAACGACATGATGTCTTCAAATGCACCACGAGTACCTGATGCTGTATCACGGGTTGCGACAACAATCGGTTTATCTTCGCCACCAACTTGGTTCCAGTTAGTCACATTACCTTTGTAGATTTCAGTAATTTGCTCTTTGGTTAAATCGGTTACTGGGTTGCTATTATTAACCACGACAGCGATACCATCGCGAGCAACAACGATTTCTTTTATTTGTGGCGATTCTTCAGATGTTTTTAAGGCACGAGATGACATACCAAGATCCGCTGAACCATCGTGAGCAACGCGGATACCTGCTGATGATCCTGGTCCTTGAACTTCTACCGTTACATCGTTAGATTTTGCATAAGTTTCACCCAATACTTCCATGAGGGGAGAAACAGAGCTAGAACCTACAACAGAGATAGTCTCGCCAGCGAACGCTGCAGAGCTAACAGCAAGTGAACTTGCAACAACAACTGCGCCGATAATCTTTGTCTTCATTTTCATAATCCTTTCTTGTTAGGCAAAACGCCAATAGGTCTGAATGAACACGACAAAGATTAAAAAAGTTATGTGACAGTAATATTTCAGAAGTTTGAACACTCTATGAATGTTGTAACAAATGCTTAATGAGAATGTATAAAAAGGTTCTTTTATTCTCTGTTGTCATAAGTGGTAATGAAATACTCACTAAATATAGTGATGCCATATACTTGCAACTATAAATAATATTACGATCGCACCAATATTGAGGTATTTTTAGTTGAAATTGTTTTTCTATCAAAAATAAAAAGGTTGTCGATGTTAAAAAAAGCGCAGCAGATGATAGTTTTTAATGCTCTCACTAAACAACAAAGTTTTACCAAGGCAGCACAGCTACTTGATATATCTAGAACTCAAGTCAGTAAATTGATTCAGCAACTTGAACAACGCCTTGGGGTGCAATTGGTACAACGCACAACGCGATCATTCGCATTAACAGAAGCGGGACGTTTGTTTGCGAAGCATTGTGAAAAAGTAGTGGAAGAAATAAATGAAGCAGAAAGTGAATTATTGATAAATGAAGATAACTCACAAGGTTTACTGCGGGTTGGGATCGCGCAATCTTTTGCTTCCAATCATGTGGCACCTTATATCAATGAGTTTCATGCCCAATATCCATTACTCAATTTAGAATTAAGTTTGTTTGATCACCGTGTTGATTTGATTGCAGAGCAACTCGATCTTTGGATTGGGTTTATGGATTCACCCCCAGAAGGTTTTGTTGCACGCCATTTGAGTAATTGTGATTTTGTGCTGGTGGCAAGTCCTGAATATTTAGCGACTCATGGTGTACCTTATCAACCCAGCGATTTAACTGCGCATAATTGTATTATTTATTTTAGCCGTGAGCGTAAAGATAATGTATGGAGCTTTAGTCAGCAAAATGATAATCAGGATATTAAAGTCACGGGTAATTATCGCGTCGATTCTGCTGATGCAATTCGTGATGCTACGATTGCAGGTAATGGTATTGGCTATTTAGCAACGTACTTGTTAACGGATGAAATCCGCCAAGGTAAGTTGATTCGACTTATGCCAGATTGGCAGTTAACACAGCATATGCCGCTATATGCCGTTTATCCAAGACATAAATTTTTGCCTAATAAAGTGAATCTATTTATTGAATTTATTCGCCGCCATATAGAAGCAGGTAATATTTTGTGCAAATGGTAATGATGTAAAAAACAGCGATCACACGCAAACGGTTGGCTAAAAGTGAGGGGCAAGTGTTTCAAATTGTAACTGTAGAGGGTAATAGTATTCTCTATAGGAACTAATCCGATGATTTTCGTTTGCTTAGGCTAAAAATGACCCAATATCGCGTCAGTTTGTTAAATTGTTGTTGTTTGCAATAACAACTTGATCCTTGTCACACTTTTTTTTATGAATACACTCTTTCCGCAATCGTTTACTACACCATACATTGGGGAATGACTTTGCATTATCTTGTTGGCATGCTCGGTATTATTACTATTTTTGCAGTAGGTTTTTTATTTTCAGAAAACCGTTCAGCAGTTAATTGGCGCAGTGTTTTAGGCGCTTTTTGTATTCAAGTCGTGTTTGCGGCCTTTATTCTTTATGTGCCTATTGGCCGGGTCGTGCTAAATAGTGTTTCTGGTGCTGTATCTGGTGTGATTGATTATGGTCATGAAGGCACATCATTTTTGTTTGGCCAGCTAGCTCAATTTAAACTAGGCTTTATTTTTGCGGTTAATGTCTTACCTTCTATTGTTTTCTTTTCGGCATTAATCTCCGTACTTTATTATGTTGGTGTGATGAAATGGGTTATCCGTGGTATTGGTGGCTTATTACAACGCCTATTAGGTACTACGCGTACTGAATCAATGTCTGCAACGGCTAATATTTTTGTTGGTTCTGTAGAAGCACCATTAGTTGTACGCCCATTCTTAGCAAAGATGACACGTTCAGAATTATTTGCAGTAATGGTTGGCGGATTAGCCTCTGTTGCTGGCGGCACTATGGTTGGTTATGCGGGGCTTGGCGTGCAGTTGAAATACCTGATTGCTGCTAGTTTTATGTCAGCACCTGCGGGATTGATGATGGCGAAATTGATCGTGCCGCAAACCGAAGGCGTGCATAGCATGGAAGAGGAAGATGACGGTGAAGAAGATGAACCCGTTAACCTCGTCGATGCTGCTTCTCGTGGTGCATTGAGTGGCTTACAAATTGCAATGGCTGTTGGTGCAAGTTTATTGGCTGTTATTAGTTTAATTGCAATGGTAAATGGTGGGCTCGGCCATATTGGTCACTGGATTGGAATTAATGATCTTAGCCTCAATATGATTTTTGGCTACGTATTTGCTCCTGTTGCATGGTTAATTGGTGTGCCTTGGTCTGAAGCAACAACAGCGGCTAGCCTCATTGGTACTAAAATTGCTGTGAATGAATTTATAGCGTTTGCTGAACTAATGAAACCAGAAACAATAGCTAAGCTTAGTGAACACTCACAAGCGATAGTGACATTTGCATTGTGTGGTTTTGCTAACTTAACCTCTATTGCCATGTTGATGGGGGGTTTAGGTGGAATCGTACCTCAACGTCGTCCTGAAATTGCGCGTTTAGGGATGAAAGCTATTTTTGCAGCGACTTTAGCTAATTTAATGAGTGCGACATTGGCTGGTTTATTTCTTCCTCTTTAGAGGTAGTATATTAACGCTGAATGATTAAAAATAAACAGAGAGCTCAGCTCTCTGTTTTTGTATCTAGAAAAAGCATTAATAATGGGGGATGATCAATGAAGTCTGACAGTGATAAACTTATCGCTAAACATGCACAATTAATTCACAGCGAAGGCTTAACTGTGTGTTCTCATACTCAGCGAGATGATGGCGAGTGGATACAGCATTCATTGATGATCGACGGCTATAATGTGCCTTTTAAATTTAAAAGGAAATCAAAATATAAAAGCCTTACTGGTGCAAAAGTGAATATGACTTATTATGCTGATATGATTACTGTCGCTGGTTTAGAATTTGAAATGATGAAAGTAGTCCGCATTAAACGTTATTAATATTAACAAGGAAAAATAATGAATTGGTACTTTGCTGTTCTTCGTAAATATGCGCAATTTCAAGGGCGTTCACGCAGAAAAGAATTTTGGTATTTCACTTTAATTAACGCACTTATCAGTATGGCCTGTGGTCTAGTGGATAGTACATTACAGTTACCAACGCTCGTTGAAGGTTATGGTGTATTAGCTGCGCTATATGCGGCTTTTGCTTTTATACCAACAGTTGCTGTGACAGTACGACGCTTGCATGATCAAGATCGTACGGGTTGGTGGGCACTGATAATGTTAATTCCTATTGTTGGCATGTTAGTACTGCTCTATTTTATGATTCAGGACAGTACATCAGGGGTAAACCGTTTTGGTGCGAATCCCAAAGAGCACGGTGATGCAACGTTTAATGTATAATTTTTAGTTAATTATTCTTGTTATCAATAATGCCCAGTCTTCGGATTGGGTTTTTTTTATTAATTTTATATTGAATAGTGATAAAGATCGCATTTTACTTATTGAGCCTTGATTGTTGTCTGTAATTTGATAGAAAAGGTAAATAAAGCAAAAAGCAGTAAAGGTAAAGTGAGGATCATTATGTCGATTGCTGATAAATTATTGGATATAAATATAGCAGCTCAAGTAAAACGAGATGGTGCTGTTAATGTATTAGAGTCTATTTATGAGCAAGCAGGTTATGCACATTTCAAGCGCGTGAAATGGGGGCGTCAGTATTATGATGGTATACAGTTTGCTGATGGCAGCGTTATTGCCGTGAAGCCGACAGCATTTAATTGCTTGACGTTAGTTAAGCTTGATTTCAGCAATCAAATTTGTTGAATAGAAATAGAATCATTCATTCCATTCCTGATAAATGTGTTTTAGTATGATGCTATTAGCTGAGTGAACTGTTTTGACCGAAGCAGTAATCATGTTATGACCGAATAGAGCTAATAGACTGGGATTCATCGTTTTGGAGTACGATAATGACGCATTACCCTCGAAATAAACAATACCAACCCCCCTCATCGTTGGTACTAGATACTTTTTTTGCTAATGCTGTATGCATAGCAATGACCTTTTCCTCTGCCTCTTATTTTAGCTTCCGATTTAGTAACGGTTCTTTGTAACCGTACTGTTATTGACGACAAATCACATGTTATTACTAATATATCTATAAATAGATATATGGATTGCTATTATTTAACAATAAGAACAAGGGAAATATGAATACTAAATTATTAGGAAGTTCGCTAATTATTGCGGGCACAGCATTGGGTGCTGGCATGCTTGCCATCCCGATGGTATTAGCACAGTTCGGTTTACTATCTGGCTCATTATTAATGCTGCTTATTTGGAGTGGTACGACATATGCCGCTTTATTGTTATTAGAAGCAAGTATCAAAGTTGGCGGTGGTCTTGGTATGAATACCATCGCACGAAAAACATTAGGCAAAGGTGGTCAATTAGTAACAAATGGATTGCTTTATGCTTTATTAGTTTGTTTATTAATGGCTTACATCATCGGTGCTGGCGATTTACTACAGAAATTGGTAACAGGGTTTGGGTTTGAGTTATCAATGCTACACAGTCAGATCATCTTTACAGTGTTAGCTGGTTGTATTGTTGCTGCTGGAACAGGCGTCGTTGATAAGCTCAATCGTGTGTTATTTTTAATCATGATTGCAGTGCTAATTATTACGTTATTTGCCTTAATACCGGGTATGAGTTTTAATCATTTCTTTGAAGCAAGCAATAATAGCCAAGTTGATTTAATTAAAACTAGTGCAGTATTGTTCACCAGTTTCGGTTTCTTTCCCGTCATTCCTTCATTAGTGTCGTACAATGATAAAGCAAGCCATAAGCAATTAAGAAATATGGTGTTATTAGGCTCATTGATTCCATTGGGTTGTTACTTATTATGGCTATATGCTGTTGTTGGTAGTCTATCAGCAGAGCAATTAATTAAATTTGATAATGTTTCTGTACTGATAGATGCATTGAGTACACGTTTTGCTGGCATACATATTATTCTTTCTATTTTTACCGGCTTAGCGTTATTAACGTCGTTCTTAGGCGTGGCTATGTCGCTGTTTGATCAAAATATTGATTTATTTAGAAAAAATCGCGCAGTGACTTATGTACTAACATTTATTCTACCTTTGTTAGGGGCTATCTTTGCCGCCAACCAATTCCTATCTGTTTTGAGCTATGCAGGATTGATATTAGTATTTATCGCAGTGTTTATACCGATGTGGATGATCCATAATATAAGAAAATCTGCTCCAGCAACGACAAGTTCTGATTATCAAGTGGCAGGTGGATCTGTCGCAATGCTGTTGAGCTTAGCTTTTGGCTGTTTCTTAATAGGTGCGCAGCTGATTTAGTATGATAAACGTGTAAATAGGACGCTCATCTTTGATGGGCGTTTTTTTTATCTTTTAACTAACTAGAGTAGAAATAAAAAGAGAGTAGGGTAACAGATTGACCGATCTGGAATACCCTGTTAAAGCACTTTATAGGACCAATATAAAGTTTAATCATTAGGATCTATAATCTACTTTGGAGTACGAAGTTATATTGTAAGTAAACGATAGAATTAACTGGTACGATAATACAAACTTTCAGCAGTGAGGGCTATCCTCTCATTGTTTTTAGCGATAGTGATTTCTCGCCAAAAGTGTAAACTTTAAATTACACATCATTTTTGCTATCTAATGTTGCTGTTTTTTTATTAGGTGAGTGATTATTGTTGTTTTATTTTCTAGTAATAATAATGGTTGCAGGTATTGTAGATGTTATGGGATAAAGCTTTAACAGTTGCTAAAAATGCAAGTGAGGCGCAAGCATTGTTGCCAATAGCGACCATGAGCTCAGTCGTTTCTGAGCAGGGAATTGATTTTTTTATTAAGATCATGAATGATAATCTTAATAAAAAAATGCAACAAGGACATGTACAGCAGAATCCTTTCTTGCCTTATGATGAGCAAATGTTTGTGGATACTGTAGGTCATGATCATGTGTGTTTATTAAATAAGTATCCTGTCGGTGAGCCTCATTTACTTATTTGTAGTAAAGCGTTTGTGAGCCAATCATCTCTACTTGATTTACAAGATTTTTCAGCTTGGATCCAAGGCGTTACTTACCCTGATGTATTAGGTTTTTTTAATTCAGCATCAGAAGCTGGAGCAAGTCAGCGCCACCGACATATGCAGTTAATGAAAACGACGGTGCCGTTAGAGAGTATGATTTTGTCTGGTAAGTTACCATTCAGACATAAGCTATTTACGTTTGATCGTATTAATAGTGAGAAAGCCTATTTTTGCTATTTAGCGGCAATGCACGATTTAGGTCTAACCCCTCAAAATGTCACACTAAATATCAATGAGCCCATAGAATGCTTACCTTATAATATTCTATTAACTCAAAATTGGATGCTAGTGATCCCTCGGCTAACTAACCATGTTGGTGATATTTTTGCTAATGCTTTGAATTATTCAGGTTGCTTTTTAGTAAAAGATCAACAACAACATGATTGGCTAGTTGATTATGGTTGTTTACGGTTACTCACTGAATGCGTAGTGCCATAAACATAACAATTAATGGGAGTATTATTACTCCTTTTTTGATGGATTAGGCATCCGTATAACCGTTAAATAACGCTTTGGGTAACCACTTTGATAATAATTCGTTTCTGTGACACCAAAGTGTTTTTTAGATGATGAACTATGAATAAATTTCACTAACCCCGGTTTTATTTCGGTAATAATACCGGCATGGCCAGGTCTTCTTATTTTTAAATTTGTGCCTGTAAAAACAATGAGATCACCAACTTTAGCCTCTTTTAATGCTATTGAATGACTAAATAGTTGTGCGTACTGTGCTGTTGTTCTTGGAATGGCAATATTAAAATGGTTATAGACATATTTAATAAATCCTGAACAATCAAATCCTTTCGGTGTAATTCCTCCCCAAACGTAGCGTGTACCAATATACTTTCTAGCAAAATCAACCATTTTCTTTTGTTCTATATTTTCTTTAGATTGATTTATACCTGGGTGTTGTTGGGAATAGTTCATCGGTTTGTTGATCATTTCTTTAGTGACTTGTGGTGCTGCATTAACATGTGTTTCACAAGCGACTAATAGAAAAAAGGATAACGGAAAAATGCGTTTAAGGTGTGTTTTTATAGTCATGGTCTTTATGTTTCAGTTTTGCTAAGCTTTATGGGTAATTAATTTTATAATAACTGTTTATTTTTAGCTTACAATGGATATTGAATAATATTATTATTGATTCATATCAACTAGTGTCACCTTTTTGAGGTATACTATTTTAAATCATATTTAAACGATAGTTTTTTTGAAGAAAATATTAGGTTGACAATTGTTATTCAATCTATGTTTGTCATATAGACAATGTTACAACAAAAAATTATTAATATAAAAATATTTAGGTTTAATTAATACTATGTCTGACAAACTATTAAAGACTATTAATCGAGTTATTCTCTTAAGTATATTACTATTTTCAAAAACTATATTCGCGACACAAACACTAACAATTTGGTCATCTCATCAAAATCGTGACTTTATGACGATAATGGCCAATAAATTTAAAAAAAAACATGATGTTAATATATCTGTTATTCAGCTTGACCCCTCAGAGATAAAAGCTGAAATATTATTAAGTGCTGAAGATGGAGGGTTGCCTGATATTATTATTATTCCCTCTGATTTTTTGGGTATGCACAACCTGATGAAATTATATCCTATTCCTCAACGGTGGTATCGCGAAAACCTTACTCCAGCAGTAAGGGATACGGTTAAACTACAAGGATCTTACTGGGGAATACCTCTTATTCAAGGTAATTTTCTATTGTTATATTACAATAAAAAATACGTACAACACCCAGCGACCGATTTTAACGATATTATTTTAGCTAAAAATCAGTTTATTAAAAAAAATATTATGCCGATGGGGTGGAACTACAATGATATGTATTATTTTATGCCATTTTTATCTGCATTTGATGGGCAACCTATCACGAATGGTAAAATTACACTTAATACACCAGCGATGATTCAAGCGTTAAAGTACTATCATTATTTAGCTGATCAAGGAATTGTTAATCCAGAGTGCGACTATCGTTGTTCCCAATTGGATTTTGTGAATGGTAAAAGTGCTTATTCTATCAATGGCGATTGGGCGTATCATGATTTGAAAAATATGCTGGGTAGTGACTTAGGTGTGGCTTTATTACCGAAAGTTGATGGTAAAGTCATGCACCCGATGTCAAGTACATTTGTACTGGCTCTTCCTAATTACACGCAACATGCGAAAATAATGCAGCATTTAATTAAAGAGTTTTCTGAATTTGTTCAACAACAAGATAATCAGCGGTTAGTGTATGAGAAAACACAGTTACTACCTATTTCCAGAGCATATTTTCAAGAACTTAGCAAAAAAGCTAAGGGAGATAGTTTGGTTATGTTTCAACAAATGGCGTTAACAGAACCGATGCCATCAGTATTGAATATGTCAATTGCTTGGCAAGCCCTTGCGATTGGATTTCAACGTTATCAAGCTGGAGCCACAGCTGAATATTCAGCGACACATATGCAGAATATGGCGATTGAACAGCTTGAAAAGTTGGATAAGAAATGATGAAGTTACGCTTAAAGTCCTCGTTAGCGTTACTAATGCTAACAATAGCTGTTTTACCTGCTACAATTGTTGGTGGATTGCTTTTAAAACAACAGTCAGATGTTGAAGCTAATTATCGTATTGATATGCTTGCAAGACTATCTAATACCATTGAACAAGAATTTGATTATCGTTTTTCATTATTATCAACAAGCTTAGATGTATTATCACGAGATAGGTTATTTGTTCAAGCTATTGATAACTTTTTTCTTGCAGGTCATGTTAATGCTTCTTTAGGATCGTTAGTTAAGAATACACCTTTAGTTCAGGCTGCTTATTTAATTGATGATCAATGGTCTGAAATTGAAAGCTATAACGGTATTCATGGTTTATCATCTTTTACTAAATTAAAAGATGTACTTCTTCATCGAATATCAAAAAATAAAGCGAAAGGTCGCCAATGGGTATTTTATTATAATAGCGAAAGCTTGATGCCATTAAAGTATAATCCAAGTCGTCGTGGTATTATTATTGGTGTGCCTATTTTTCAGTCTATGACTAATGGGTTGAAGCGAGTACCGCTGGGATATTTAATTGTCGTTGTTCCAATAGAAAATATTATTAAGGTATTACAGCCTTATTTGAAAAACGGGGAACGAGTTGTTTTTCAAAATAATAAAATGAATAATATTGTTATCTCTAATAGTAAAGTAGACCTTCATGTACCAACAATAAATAAAGTTATAAAAATAAAACTGGATAATAAATATATTTCAAAGCCGATTGAGTACACTATGAAAGTGTATATGGATAAGTATTTAGGCGTGAATCCATATATCAAATCCTTGAAATATATTACATTTTTTGGGGTTATGATTGTTTTATTGGCTTTTTTTAGTGCAGGGTTAACATATCGCTGGATAGCTCGGCCTCTCGGTGGATTAATGGAAACTGTACGGGCATATTCACGCGGAGAATACCAGCGTTCAGGACGAGAATTACGCTTTGCTGAGTTCTTTATGGTAGACAGGTTAATTCGTAATATGGCTAAAACGATTCAAGCACAAGTTGCTGATTTAGCCGTTACTAATAGTGAATTAAATACTGCATATTTAGAGAAAGAAAAAGCAAATTTACAATTAGTTAATTTTAATGATGAGTTAGAGCGCAAGGTTGCCGAAAAGACACTAGCACTCAGTAATTCATTATTTAGAGAAGAACATCGACGCTCAATGTTACAGTCATTGTTATCATTCAGTCATGATCTTCAAACTGGTGATATTATTGAGACTGTAATGACGCAAGTTGTTGCTTTATATCCTACTGCTGGATGGGCAATGAAAACTTATGCTGATAATAAAAATCAATGGGCATGTGAGAATATTGATAAAGCACGCCTAGAAGAGAATGAAATACGACCAGAAGAACATTATAGTGATTATTACTGCTTGCCGGATGGTGACGAATATTTACATTGTTTTAAAGTGAAAAATAGTCAAAACGAAATCGTGGGTATTATCGTGATGCAATATGCGAAATTAAAGCGAGATGATTTTGAAGTTATTTCACTATTTATTCGACAGCTATCAGCTGAATTAGAAGGCCGATTATTAAATAGTGAATTGGCTCGTATTGCTATAACAGATTCACTTACTGGAATTGCTAATAGAAAAGCGTTTGATCATGATTTAGAAGAGCATATTCAATTATTCAATCGTTATCCAAAACGTCATTTTGGTTTATTTATGTTAGATGTTAATGGATTAAAACGAGCGAATGATAATTATGGGCATCATATGGGTGATGCTTTATTAATTAAAACCAGTCAGCTTCTGGTAGAAACATGCCGTATAACAGATAAAGTTTATCGTTTAGGAGGAGATGAATTTGCTATTATTCTTGAAGCAGGTGATCGAGATAGTTGTTCTGTTTTATGGCACCGATTAGAAAAAGTTCGAGAGAAAATCAATTACGCTTGTTTACCAAATGGAGAACACGTTGAGGTACATTTTGCTGTTGGTTATTCTAGTACTGATCAAAACCCAGCAGATCAAGTTTGCTTAGTTGCAGATAAAGCGATGTATAAAGATAAACGCCGTTTCTATGAGAAAACAGGTCTTGAACGATAAAATAGAGCCACTGCAATGTGATAATAGATATTGCAGTGGTTTACCTGTAGTGAGCCTATTTATGGTTCGAGTAGTTATCACCTTTCGCCATGCGATCATATAAAATCACATTTACAGCCGCGGCTAAATTCATACAGCCTTTAGTTGGTACGTAAATTGTTTCACGACAAAAATCAGTGATATCTTTTTTTAATGTACCGTCTTCAGGACCAAAAATATAAAAGGCACGTCGAGGGTGTTTATATTCTGGTAATGGTTTGGCATCATCAATTAAATCTACTGCAACGGGCACACAGCCGACAGGAATGATTGCTTTTAGATCTTCAACGCCAATTAAAGGAATATCAAGCGCCACATTTTTGGTATCTGTACAAAATTGCGCAGCATGATCATAACGAGTACCAGTATAAAAGACAGAGTTCACGCCATAACAGCCAGCTGCACGCATAACAGAGCCGACGTTTTCAGGTGTTTTGGGATTGAAAAGGCCTACGCAAGAGTAACCCTGACTTTTTTTGCTCATATGGATATCTACTTTAGAAATTGAGGCGAGATTGTATACCTAGTAATAATATTTTTGCAGTAGGTATAGTGATTCGAGGGGAAAAACAGGAACTTCTGCTCCTGTTCTTTATTAGTGAAATTATTTACCGCAACATTTTTTGTATTTCTTACCGCTACCACATGAGCAAGGATCATTTCGATTAGGTGTTTTATCAAATGTTGTCGTGGTTGGCTTATTTAATGTTGCAGTAAGTTCTGCAATGTCTTCTACAGCGTCAGTATCTACTGTGATGGTTGCAAAAAGCTGGTGTTCTGCAAGTTGCACTTCTAGTTCTTGTTGACGTTCTTCTGTGTTCACAATCAATGTGAGTGGGTTGGTTTCCGTGCCAAGCTTAGTTTCGCGCTTCGTGTTGTAGCCACAGCTGCTGTGTTTTGGCTTTTTTTCGATGCGACCTTTATAGAAAAATTTAGACATGGGATAACCTGTTTGCTATGAAATATTAGCGTGACCATTATTGAATGGATGCGCTTTATAACGAAAAAACCACCAAAATTAGGTGGCTGAAATTGCGGGCATAATAACCGCCATCGTGTAGCTTATCAAGCGTTGAGCTAATGCTGCCGTATAAAAATAGCCACAGAATATGATTAAAAATATAGCAGACAGTGTTTGATTCTCTGGTTGTACTCAAGTAATCGATTGCATTGGTCGAATTTTATCTTCACACTTAGACGGTTTTAATAGAACTTGGTAGAGTAATGGTTAGCTGCAAGAATCAATTATGTTGATGGAAAAACCTATCAAACTAATAGGTTTTTTCGTCTACCACTGTTGTCAATAATTGTTAACATACACAGCATAGAAAATAGCAAACAGCACTAAATTATCTGGTATGTTAATATATTAGCGATAAATGCTACAGATTTGATGCGCTAATCGACTGAAATGATAATTAAGGTATAACAAAAATTTTCAATTTTTATCACGAAAAACAGATAACAAATTTAAAATTACGGCATAATAATGCCCGTTATACCAAGCAATTGATTGCTGTACCAGATCGAATGATCTGTAAATAAATGGGAACATTACATGGTTAAACCAGAAAATAACGCAATTGTGATTTTTGGTGCGTCAGGCGATTTGACTCATCGAAAATTAATCCCTGCGTTCTATCACTTATACGCTAATGGTTTATTGCCAGAAGATTTCGCAATTTTAGGTGTTAGTCGTACGGCATATAGCGATCAGGAGTTTCGTGACAAGCTTCGTTCTGCATTAGAAGAAAATGAAAAAACAGATGCAGCGACATTGACGAAGTTTTGTCAGCACTTATATTATCAAGCCTTAAACACTTCTGATACTGAACAATATGCAGTATTAAAGCAGCGTTTAGATATATTTAAAGATACCCACCATACTCGTGGTAATGCAGTATTTTATCTTGCAACACCACCTAGCCTTTATGGTGTAATTCCAGAATGCCTTGCTGCTCATGGTCTTAATGATGAAGCTGACGGTTGGAAAAATCTGATTGTTGAAAAGCCATTTGGTTATGATCTTGAGTCTGCAATTGCTTTAGATAAACAAATTCATGCTTGCTTCCAAGAACATCAAATCTATCGTATTGACCACTACCTAGGTAAAGAAACGGTACAAAACTTATTAGTTTTCCGCTTTGCTAACGGCATGTTTGAGCCATTATGGAACCGTAACTTTATTGATTTCGTTGAAATCACTGCATCTGAATCATTGGGTGTTGAAGATCGCGGCGGCTATTACGATGGTGCTGGCGCTGTACGTGACATGTTCCAAAACCATTTACTACAAGTATTAGCAATGGTTGGTATGGAGTCACCAGCAGCAATTAATGCTGATTCTATTCGTGATGAAGTGGTTAAAGTGATGCAAAGCTTTAAACCTTTATCTGACGATGATTTACATAAAAACTTAGTCTTAGGTCAATATACTGAGTCTGATGTTCGTGGTAAACATCTTCCTGGGTATCGCCAAGAACACGGTGTTAATGACGAATCACGTACTGAAACGTACGTGGGCATGAAGATGTTTATCGAAAACTGGCGTTGGAACGGTGTACCGTTCTATGTACGTACCGGTAAGCGATTGCCTACTCGTGTTACTGAAGTCGTTATTCATTTTAAGAAAACACCTCACCCAGTGTTTGCAGCTAAATCGGCTGAGAACAAGTTGATTATTCGTATTCAACCTGATGAAGGTATCTTGATGAGCTTTGGTTTGAAAAAGCCAGGTGCGGGGTTCGAGACTCAAGAAGTATCAATGGATTTCCATTACGATAAACTTGAATCTATGAATATGCTAACTGCTTATGAGCGTTTATTATTAGATTGCATGAAACAAGATGCAACGTTATTTGCGCGTACTGATGCAGTGAAAGCATGTTGGAAATTCGTACAGCCAATTCTTGATCATAAAGAGCAACCAGAGCACCTATTTGGTTATGCTGCTGGCACTTGGGGACCTAAAGAAGCGGATGAGCTATTAACTAATGATGGCCGTCAATGGCGCTTCCCATGTAAAAACTTAGCCAATACGGATTATTGTGAGTTATAAGCATGATTAATTATAAAGTGTTTGATACCCCTCAGGATGTGGTCGTTTCTCTAGCTGAAACCATGCGAGCGATGAGCCTACAAGCTCAAGCTGTCCACATTTCATTGTCAGGAGGGAGTACGCCTAAATTATTGTTTAAAGCATTGGCGCAAGCCCCTTTTGCTAACAGTATTCAATGGAATAACCTTCACTTCTGGTGGGGTGATGAGCGATGTGTAGCACCGACTGATGCTGAAAGTAATTTCGGTGAAGCGAATGAGTTACTATTCAAGCATGTTGCGATTCCCGCTGCGAATATTCATCGTATTCGTGGTGAAGTAGAACCTGTTGCTGAATGTGCCCGTTTTGCTGCAGAAATGGATGCAGTGATTCCACACAAGCATGGTTTGCCTGCGTTTGATTGGATTTTATTAGGTATGGGTGGCGATGGTCACACTGCTTCTTTATTTCCGAATCAAACCAACTTTGATGATCCTGCATTAGCAGTGATAGCGACTCAACCACAAAGCGGTCAACAGCGCATTTCAAAAACAGCACGTTTACTTGAAAATGCTGATCGTATTACCTATTTGGTATTGGGTGAAGGTAAGGCTGAAGTCTTACATGAAATAAATAGTACACCGGCGGAAGAGTTAGCTTATCCGGCGGCAAAAATTAAAGCCTCTCATGGCGAAACAGAATGGTATTTAGATGCAGCAGCAGCAAAACTGCTTGCACAAGGAGAATAATATGAAAGGCGATATCGGTGTAATTGGTTTAGCAGTTATGGGTCAAAACTTGATCCTTAATATGAATGACCATGGCTTTAAAGTTGTTGCGTTTAACCGTACTGTTTCTAAAGTAGAAGAGTTCTTAGAAGGACCAGCAAAGGGTACTAATATTATCGGTGCAACATCACTAGAAGATTTAGTATCTAAGTTAGAAGCACCACGTAAAATCATGTTAATGGTCCGTGCTGGTGATGTTGTTGATGCATTTATCGATCAACTTGTACCACTATTAGATAAAGGTGACATCATCATTGATGGTGGTAACTCAAACTATCCTGATACTAACCGTCGTGTTGCTGAGCTTGAAGCTAAAGGTTTATTATACGTAGGTTCTGGCGTTTCTGGTGGTGAAGAAGGTGCGCGTTTTGGTCCATCTATCATGCCTGGTGGCTCTGAAGCAGCATGGCCTGCAATCAAACCTATCTTCCAAGCGATCTCAGCTAAAACAGCTGCTGGTGAGCCTTGTTGTGATTGGGTAGGTAAAGATGGTGCTGGTCACTTTGTTAAAATGGTTCACAATGGCATCGAATATGGTGACATGCAGTTAATCAGCGAAGCATACCACTTTATGAAATCAGGCTTAGCGCTGTCTCATGATGAGATGCAAGCGATTTTCCAAGAGTGGAATAATACTGAACTAGATAGCTACTTAGTTGAAATTACAGCTGATATCCTTGGCTATAAAGATGAAGATGGTCAACCATTAGTTGAGAAAATCCTTGATACTGCTGGCCAAAAAGGCACAGGTAAGTGGACAGGTATTAATGCTCTTGATTTAGGTATTCCACTAACACTGATCACTGAAGCAGTATTCGCACGTTGCGTATCTTCAATGAAAGATCAACGCGTAGAAGCTGAAAGCTTATTTGGTAAAACAATCGCTAAGATTGATGGTGATAAGAAAGAGTGGGTTGATGCATTACGTCAAGCGCTACTTGCTTCTAAGATCATCTCTTATGCACAAGGCTTTATGTTAATTCGCGAAGCTTCAGAAGAATTTAACTGGGATCTTAACTACGGCAACGTGGCGCTAATGTGGCG
Organism: Photobacterium kishitanii; assembly: GCF_003026355.1. Lineage (GTDB taxonomy): Bacteria > Pseudomonadota > Gammaproteobacteria > Enterobacterales > Vibrionaceae > Photobacterium > Photobacterium kishitanii. The sequence continues at coordinate 53,206 of NZ_PYON01000014.1, forward strand.
TGGTGGTTGTATTATTCGTAGTGCATTCCTTGGTAATATCCGTGATGCATATGAGGCGAACCCAGAAATTAAATTCCTTGGTTCAGATACATACTTCAAAGATATTCTGCTAAGCAGCATGCCAGCATGGCGTAAAGTTGCATCAAAAGCGATGGAAATTGGTTTACCAATGCCAACAATGACGTCTGCATTAACCTTCCTAGATGGTTACACCACTGCAAACCTACCAGCGAACATGATCCAAGCGCAACGTGACTACTTCGGTGCTCACACTTATGAGCGTATTGATCAGCCTCGTGGACAGTTCTTCCATACTAATTGGACTGGTACTGGTGGTGACACAGCTTCTACCACTTACGATGTTTAATATGTAAGTTGTAAATATTACTAAGCCACCGTCTTTGGTGGCTTTTTTTATGGTTCATTTAAATTTAACTCGCCATGCGTTGGCAATATAGTAACGCACGTAATTCCATATTTTCTGCTTCTAATGCCACAATCTGTTTGTGAGCTGCTGTGCGCATATCTTCATTTGCTGTACGTGTTTTTTCAAAAATATCACTAAGCGCACTAAATAATTCCTCACCTGCGAGCAGCATTTCTTGGCCACTGATTTCCACGTTGTAAGAACGTAATAAATCGCGAGCATAAGTCGTTAAATCACCTTTTGCTCGACCTATTTGTGTATCAATTAATGGGCAAGTGTAAGGGTAGGCGAAGCCTGACATATAATGTACCTTTAAAGTCAAATATCCATAATCATATAATTGTTATAAACCTCCGTGCCTATAAGTTAATTTTCGCTTATACGCTTAATTTGATCAATATGTACACAATAAGTTTGACAAAAAACAAACAAATGTCGTTATTTATAATCTTATGGCTGTAGCAAAAGATAGTATTGCGGGACATGGGTTGATCATTTATTGGGGGAGTGGGAACATTCTATTTTTTAATAAAATAAAGCGTACGTATACATACTTACGCTTTATAAAATATGTTAGAGATTAAATTTTCAATGATATGCGATTACGTTCAAAAAGATCTTTAGCTATATGATGTACTTTTTGTTGAATCTGATTTTTTAATTTAGGGGGAGCAGTATTATGATTACCAGTGTTAAATGGTGGCTGAGGGTCATATTCTAAGAGTAATTCAAGTGCTTGAGCTGTGCTCGCATTTGAAATTTCAGCAATTAATGCTAAAGAAAAATCAAGTCCAGCAGTTATTCCTCCACCACTAATACGGTTTCTATCCTTGACTACTCTTTGATTTATATAAGTAACATTAGGGTAGTATTTTAATATGTCAGAATAAGCCCAATGGATTGTCGTACTAAAGTTATCCAATAGCCCTGCCTCTGCAAGTATAAGTGCACCTGTACAGACTGATGTAATATATTTTGCTTGATTACCGACTTCTTTAATATAGTTAATAACTTCAATATCGTTTAGTTGCTCTAATGGATTTGCGCTGCCAGGCACGATAAGAACGTCGATATTGGGGCAATTAGAAAAACTATAATTAGGTACTAAATTTACATTAGCATCCGATGGTAGCAGTTGCTGTGTCTTTGCAAATGTAAACACATTGAATTGTTTACTTATTGCTAATGCTTGTAATGGTGCATATGCATCTAACATCGTCATATGAGGATAAATAAAAATACCAATATTGAGTTTCTTAGGATCTATTTCTGGGAATATGGCATTAGTTATTGTTTTTTCAGCATTTATAGCTGTTGATGTTAATCCTAAAATACCTGTTGCAGACGATGCTAGTGGTATTTTTTCTAATAGTGTGCGGCGTTGGTGATAATAACTCATACTTAACCTTTATCATTTATATATTGATGGTTAAGTGTACTTATTTGTTATTAATAACCAGAGAAACGTTTAGCCAGTTTTGTTTCAAATGAGACAAAAACCTTAAATTGTCCCATTATTAGATTTAGTTATTGTATTCGTTGTTACTTTATTTATAGCATTGGAAATTGGTTTACAGATGGATTAATAAATTAATGGCGAAAAATCGTAGTCGAAGACGCATATTATCAGCATTTAGAGAGTTATTAGTTAGTTATAATTACGGTGAGATTTTAGTAACGGCGATTATTGATAAAGCAGAAGTAAGCAAATCAACATTTTATAGGTACTATAGTTGTAAGCTAGATGTGTTTGTTGAAATGCATAGTGATATTTTTGATCGCCTTTTAGTGGGTTTAGTCACCGAAGATGATTGGTTAAGTCAAAATCCTCATCATTCAATAATATCTATGTCTATGTTAGCGATTCAGAGAACAGGAGGGCGACGCTCATTAGCTGCGCAATTCGGTGATGAGTGGTCAAATGCTGTAAGACTATTAAAAATAAGCTTAGCGGGTAAAATTAAAGGTAAAATTAATACTGCCTTTAGCGAAGACCATTGGCATATTTCATTAGATGTTTTATCTCATTCGTTATCTGTTCTGTATATAGAATATTTAATTCAATTGATAAATACCCCGAGCCTTGATGTGGCAAAGAAAAATGCTTATGCCTTACAAGCGTTTAGTTGTGCGTTAATTAAAACTGCGCTGCAGCGTTAATTATTAGTAAAATAAGCCCCAACAGAATGTTAGGGCTTGATATAACTAAACAGGATTAATATTTAGTATTCTTCAATCGGTCCACCAAATGCTGTCACTGGTGGTAACTCGCCTTTGAATTTCTCAATGCTAACCAAGCAAGTTTGGGCGCTGGTTGCTTGTGCTAATTCAGAGGTTGGAATATCCATCGTTAATGTGTTTGGATCGCCATAAGTATCAATCGAACCAACCTTTTCATTTAATGGACCATACCAAGCGCCTTCTTCGATTCGTACCACGCCTTGTGGGTAACTATCTGTCAGTACGGCACCCGCAAGCAATTGGCCACGATCGTTAAACACGCGTACAACATCACCGTCTTTGATGCCTTTTGTAGCAGCATCTTTAGGGTTTATGTATACCGGCTCACGGCCTTGAACAGTATAAGTTGCGCGGAATTCATCTGATTCACACATTTGTGAGTGCAAACGTTTGTCAGGGTGACAAGATTGCATCCAGAATGGGTGTTTATCAGAACCTGGGCCACCATGAGAACGTTCTGTCTTTTCAAACCACATTGGGTGGCCTTGACAGTGTTCATATCCATAACGCGCAATTTTACGGCTTGATATTTCAATGAAACCAGAAGGGGTGCCAAGTGCATTGATTTCAGGATCTTGACGGAAATCAGCATGACGAACCCAAGGTTTACCTGTACCAAAATCTAAAAAGCCTTGTTGCCAGAATACGTCAAACTCAGGCATATCGAATTTGCCAGCATTCGCTTTACGACAATCGTTATATAGTGATTGTACCCACTGCATTTCATCCATATCGCGGGTGTATTCTTTATTTTTACCAAAACGACGTGATAATTCAGTGAAAATATCAAAGTCAGTTTTTGATTGGTATAACGGATCAACTAATTTTTGCATCGCGATTAAACCACGACCACTGTATGAACCCATTACATCAATATCATTTCGTTCAAATTGAGTACATGCTGGTAGTACGATATCAGAGAAACGACAGGTAGCAGTCCATGCAAAATCAATGGTGATCACTGTTTGCAATTTTTGGAATGCTTGTTTCATACGGTTACGATCTTGGTGATGATGCCAAGGGTTGTTACCACTGATTACCATCATTTTGTAGTCAGGTAAAATGACTTTAGAACCGTTGTACTTAATTTCTTTACCTGGTTCTAAAATACAGTCAACAAAGCGTGCTACAGGGATAGTACGGCTATAACCGTTAAAATCATTGTTATCCCACTTCGGTTTTTGACCTTCATCAACGTTACGTGGGAAACCACCTGGTGCAGCAAACCCTGTTGAAGGAACGCCGATACCAGAATAGTGGTGACCGTAAGAGATACCACCACCAGGTAAGCCAATTTGGCCAACCATGGCTGCAATAACTGCTCCCATCCAGTAAGGTTGTTCACCATGTTCTTGACGTTGAATACACCAACCAAACAGAATTTGAGTACGCTCTTTAACCAGCATACGGGCAAATTCACGGATTTGATCTGCAGGCACGCCACAAATTTCAGCTGCCCATTCTGGGGTTTTCTCTACTTTATCTTTGGTTTCGCCTTTTACGTAACCAATAAATTCATCAAAGCCCAAGCAATACATCTTGATGAATTCTTTATCATAAAGATTCTCAGTGTAAAGCGTGTGTGCCACACCCAACATAAACGGCACGTCGGTTTGTGGATGAATGTAAAGATGAGTGTTTTCTAAGTAACGTTGAGTCTTGTTTTTAACGGGATCAACCGAAATAACATTAATTTCACCTTTAGCTACTTTTTCTTTTAGTTGTGCAAGGTAAGGGTAGGATTCGTGGGTTTCACAGTTCCAACCAACTTGTAAGTTTTTAACGGGATCGTTAGCCCATAAAATAATGTTCTTACTGTTGTCTAAAATTTCAGACCATGATGTACCTTGAGCATACACTTCTGTCGAACCAAGCACATAAGGCATGATGGTTTGACCTGCACCTGTGGAATAGTCGCCAACTTTGGTGATGTAGTTACCATGCATACCTACAGCACGTTGCATGTGGCTAGTACAGCTATGGAATTGACCCGTTTGACGCCAGCCAGTTTGACCTGCGTGTAATGCCCATGGACCGTAGTCTTTTTGAATACGCTCAAGTTCACGGTAGAACAGATCTAATGCTTCATCCCATGTCACACGCACAAAGCGATTATTACCACGAGTTTCGCCACTAAACTTATGCTTTTTGAGCCAGTCTAGGCGTACCATTGGGTAACGAACGCGTGATGGGTTATAGATAATACCTTTAATGCCTTTTAGCATTTCAGTTGGGTTTTTATCTATTTCAATGGCTTCAATTTGTTGCACTTTTCCGGCATAGATCTGAGCGCGGAAAGCACCCCAGTGAGAACCAGAATAACGCCAAGTACCTTGACCAATCTCATCGCTAGCAAATACTTTTGCAGAGGCGAGTAGACTTGGACCAATCACAGTAGCCGCACTTGTTGTTGCAATGCCTTTTAGAAAACAGCGTCTTGATACAGACATAGTATTTACTCCATCAATGCTTAGTGTTGGCCATTAGAAAAGTCAGAAGAGTGCTTTTGTAAGTACTTCAACACAATGGCTTCGCTATCACGGTCAAAGTTTACAAATGCCAACATACCGTTAAACATTCCAGGCCATGTATTGGCATCAAAGTGGCCTTCTGCTGGTTGGGTATGACACACTGAACAGTTGGTGGTGTAAGCTGTTTTTGCTTGTGCCCAAACCGGACTAATGTCGTTAATTAATGAATCTTTAGGCATCCATACTTTTGCGGTTACACGTTGCCAAGGAAGACCCGTTAAGTCATCGACTTTCTCTTCGTATTTATCAACCACTTTGTCATTTTGTGCAGATTCTTTCAGTAGAGAAGCAACCGGAATATTCATACCAAAATCTTCCTGAATCACGCGGCCGTAACCTTTGTCTTTACGCCAACCTGCAATTTCAACTTCTACTGCATCATCAGTTTCATCAATTACTTTCACGCCAGAAGCTGGATTTAAAATACCTGCCTCAACTTTCATCGCTTTATCTTCATAAACAGGAAGGAAGCGGACGCTATAGATTTCTTCGCCTTTGCTGTAGTCGGTACCATGCGATAGTTGGACAAGTTCGGAAATCATGCCGCCACTGGTGTCCATATTTTTTGGTAAGTGGTGGGCAATACCTTTATGACAATCGACACAGCTTTGATCACGTTCTGCGGCATTTTTCATTTGTACACGAGCAACAGGAGACATTTTTTCGAAATCCATGCCTTTGTAGTCGTGACAATCACGACATTCCTGTGAGCCATTAGCTTTAAAGCGTTCCCATTCATGCTGAGCAAGCACAATACGGCGATCTTCAAATTTTTCAGGGGTATCAATAAAACCAGCGAAGTGAGCAAACACTTCCTTACTTGCTTGTATTTTACGTGAGATCTTATCTGTCCAATCATGGGGTACATGACAATCTGGACACGTTGCTCGAACACCTGAACGGTTTTTATCATGAATGGTATTTACGTATTCAGGCACGACATTGTCGGCGTGGCAGCTTACGCAAAATTCTTCGGTATTGGTTTTTTCAAGTGCGGTGTTAAACCCACCCCAGAAAATAATACCCGCAACAAAGCCGCCAAGGGCTAGGACACCAAGGCTAATATGAACGCTTGGGCGTGATAGGGTTAGCCAAGCTTTTTTTAAAAATGCTTTCATTATTGTTTCTCTTTAAATGATGCTTGCAGCGTGAAGTAGGGAATTAACCACCGTGACCGGGAGGGCCAAAGACAAACAATTGCAACATCCATACGGTGAAACCATAACCACCAACGAAAATGACGCTTAAAATAGGGAAAAGAAAAATGGTAATAAAAAGGAACATTTTCCATTCGCGGCTGCGTGTTTTCTTGGCAGTAGGATCAGTAATACTGCTCATAAAACCTCCTGAGATTGTTAAATGTAAAAAATGAGTTCTTATAAATATTTATATCAATTCTAATTGCGATGTGATCATAAATTATACCCCTGTGCTTATTCAATTAATAAATGCACTATTTCACTATTAAAATTGTGACTTTTTGATATTACGCCTAATTGTTAACAGTAAATATTGATATGTATAATTAAATAAATATTTAAAACAAGATGTGTCAATATTCAATGGGTGTAAAATGAGTTTTATGTTGGTTTTTTGTTTGTGTTTTTGAGGCTGTTGTTGGTTTGTGTGGCTTTATTTGTTTTATATGTTTATTTTTATGAGGGGGATAAGCTTGCTTGATATTATTCCTTTGAAGAATAATGTGAAGAAGGGGACTTGTTATGTAATATTTAAGTTTTAAATATGAACAGCTGTACACATTTAAGCTAGAGAGCTAATTAAATAGCTCTCTGGATTTCATTAATCAATTAACTGATATTCCCGTTGTAAAATATCAATAATTTCGGCTTTAGGATCTTGGCTTAGTGTAATTGGCTTACCTGTGATTTTTTCAGCAATGCTCGTATAGATTTTAGATATCTGCATTAGTAGCTCTTGAGGAAGATCGTTATTTGCAGCTAGAGCAAAACGTTCAGGCATACGTTCTTTATTTAATAAAATATCTGGGTCAGGGAAATAGTTTAATAAAACTTGACGGAAATCTTCTTTGGAATTTTCAATAATCTGTCCATCGCGGTATGCTGCGCCATCCCAAATACGTGATGAATCGGGCGTACCAACTTCATCCATGTAAATTAGTTTTTCATTACCATTAGCATCTGTGACATAACCAAATTCAAATTTAGTATCGACAAAAATTTGATCTAATTTTGATAGCTCGTTACTAATAACATTAAATCCATCTGCTAATAGCTTTTCGTAATAATTGATATCGTCGATATTGCGGAAATTAAATGCTTGGTAATTGTTAATTAAATCTTCACGAGTGACGTTAACATCATCAGCTTCAGGGACATTAGGAATACCTTTTAGAATACCCTTCGTTGAGGGTGTCATCAGTAATTGTGGTAACTTCTGATCTTTTTGTAATCCTTCTGGCAGTTGAATACCACAGAATTGACGTTCCCCTTGATTATATGCACGCCACATTGAGCCAGTAATATATTGACGACAAATAGCTTCAACCATTACTGGTTTGGCTTTTTGTACTATCCATACGAAAGGGTGGGGAATATCAAGAATATGACTATCAGCTAAACCATTATCACTAAATAGTTTAAACCAATGGTTTGAGATTGCATTGAGTGCAGCTCCTTTACCTGGAACGCCTTTCAAGCCACCTTCACCATGCCAAATACAATCAAATGCAGATATACGATCGCTAATGATCATTATTGCTAAGGGGGCATCAGGTTGAACATTGTAGCCTTTTTGTTGAATAAGGCGACGACTGTCTGCTTCTGTTAACCAATAAACGGAGCGTACTTTACCACTGTGAACGGGTTTTTCAGTACGAATTGGAAGGTCGTCATTGACGGCAAGAACTTGATCGGCAAGGCTCATGGTGAAATTCCTATTTCAAAATGAAGACATCGAAATACAGAGTGCTTTAGATAGAAGTCACCTTAATCACTCATCTTATTGAGCATAATACTAGGTTCATTCTTGGACTACCAGTAAAAAAGCAAACGATTGCCTTGTGATCGTGTCGGTGTAATAAATGTAAAGTACAGTAGTGAAAGACCATACTTTACATTATCGGTAAGAAATTTAGTGGGGATTAAAACCGTTGATAAAAGGCATGCAAATCATGTGGTGTAATATAAAACATATGTATTAACCATTGCTTTGCATCATCAATATTGAACCATACCGGAGTAAATTTGAAATGATTCCAGTTAGTGACGACTTGTAAAGCGCCATCATAACTTGGTGCAATATCAAACAGAATAACAATCGCTATAACTTGAGCAAGACTGATAAATGGTTTTGTAAAAGCAAATGGCTTGAGTGCTGTACCAAAAGATGATTTTAAGCGTTTATTTGACAGATCGACGCTATATATTTCATCTAATGCTAAATGTACGATGCCACCGAGTAAAACAAATCCGCCAGCTAACCAGCTATCAGTTGCAGTGTGGCCAAGTAACACGCAAATATGTACACAACATAAAGCAATTAGCGTTACAAATGCTATGGAATGACATGCACCTCTATGTACGGTGCAGCGATCAAAAACAGTTTTTCCAAAATAACGTATAGTGACAAATAATGATACAACGTAAAGAATCAGTTCTAGCATTGCCACTTGGGTGTAAATATGACTGACGAGTATAAAGCAACAAAAGCCAGCCAAGAGTGTGAATAAGGCTTTCATTGATGTTGAATGGTCTGAATCAATGTCAGGAAGAAGCCCACCAGTGGTGCCAAAAAAGGTCATCCATAGTGCGATGCTGGGGCTAATATGGTCAGCAGACAAAAGTGTGGTTGCTGTTAAGCCACTAACAATTGCTGCAACCGTGAAATGGGTTGAGAAATTTGCCAAGAAAAATGAATTCCAACTGGATACATATACAGGTATTTATCACTGTTAGTTATCATAGTTCAACATTTATCACACTTTTAGTGTAATAAATGAAATTAATTGGGTGAAAAAGAATCATTTTAGTTGTTGTTGCAGAAATGTACGCGGGGTAAGAACAGGGATTATCGGTAATATTAGGAGAAAAAGTGTTGTTACAGTCGTATTGCTTTAATATCAAAAAATACGACTGAACGTGGATAAATGTTAGCCTGTAATTAGTGCTGAAATAATACCGATAACACCACCAAAGACACCTCCCCAAATAACCAGCCAACCAAGATGTTCACTGATCATTTTTTGAACCATCTCTTTAACCATTTTTGGGGTAAGTTCATTTAAACGTTGGTCGATAATATCTTCAATTTTATTTTCAATATCATGTAATGTTTCAGGCTGAACTAATTGTTGTTTCAGCGCTGTTTTAAAATTATCTTGCTGACTAATATCTATTACGGATTCTTGCATTTTTGCAATGAATGGTTCTCGTAACGGCTGCATCGCCTCTGCGCCACCCATCATAGTGATCATGCCACCAAATGATGACTTCATTATCACATCTAATAATGAATCAAATGTTGGTGCAAAGTCTATTTTACTAATAATCGGCTGCATATCTAATGCAGCAGCTTGTTTATCATCTTGATTTAAAAATCGGCTGATATTTTGTTCGGTGAAAAATTGTTCCATCATTAATGCTTTTATTGCGGCTTTAAAGGCCTCAAAGCGAGCCGGTATAACCCCAGAGCCATAAAGGCCGGGTACTTTTTCAAATAGCATATAAATGGCAAGCCAGTTAGTTAATGCTCCCGAAAAGGCAAATAAACCACAGTAAAGAATAATATGCTGATCGCTAATATAACCAATGAATAAAAGTAGAAGAGAAAGGGCGTTTGTCATGAAGCTTTTGTTTTTTAACATGTGGTAGTTCTTAGTAGTTATAACACCGATAGGCACGGTCATAGAGTCAGTAAATAGCGTTTTGCTACCCATAATTAAGCCAAATTCTAACAATAGAAACAGACCAACGCTACATTTGTGTTAGCTCACCGCAATCGTTGGTTTACGATTTAAACTTAAGATGGCAATTGTTATACTCGCCTGCCATGCATTTATTGTCTTACTGAGTATTTTTAATGACCCGTTTTACTGCTGAACAAACTGCTTTTATTCACCATCAGGCGGGCAATGCGCTGTGCGTGGCGGGTGCTGGGACGGGTAAAACAACGACTTTAGTGGGGGTTGTGGAATATAAATTACAGACTATAGCTGCTGATAATATGCTGGTATTAATGTTTAATCGCGATATTCGTACTGATTTTAAGACAAAGTTAGTACAGATTCCGTTAGCTGAGCGAATACCCGTTCATACTTTCCATAGCTTTTGTTTTCAGTTGTTAAGACAATCCGGCTATTTGTCGACGACAGGTTATCAAATTGATTTTAATAGTGGTGATAGCGATAAAAGTATTGCCAAATTTGTATTACGACAAATGGCATCCCAAGAAAAATCTTATCAAAAACAACAGACGTTTAAAGATCCGCGTACTATTGAGCTACTAATAAGCTTTATTGGGCTTGTAAAAGCGCATATGTTGCCGCCGAAAGAAGTGTTTGAGCTATCTGAAATAAATAGCGAATATGCCTTTATTGTTGAAGCGTTTTGGAATTTTGAAACCGTACGTAAAGAGCGTAAACAATTGTTTTTCGATGATTGGCTGGTGGAAACAATCCAGTTATTAAAAAATGATCATGCACTTCGTAATTATTACCATCAACAGATTAAATTTATGATGGTTGATGAGTTTCAAGATATAAATACTGCCCAATATCAGTTATTAAAACTGCTGTTGTCACCGCAAGCACAATTAGTGGCAGTGGGGGATATTGATCAGTGTATTTATAAATGGCGCGGTAGTGCACCACAATTTATGCTGAATTTTGAGCAAGATTTTTCGCCAGCAACGACATATACCTTGTCAAATACGTTTCGATTTGGTCATAGTTTAGCGTTAGCCGCGAGTCATTTAATCTCAAATAATAAGCACCGTTTTCATGATTTTCAGACCATTGCTCATGAGTCAATCGCGGATACAGCCGTTGAAGTGGTTGGTACGTCACGTCAAGTAGGTGAAATAGCACAATCAGTCGCTGATTTTATTCAGCAAGGTGGGCAGCCTGCTGAGGTGGCTATTTTAGTTAGACGCTGGTCACAAGCGATGTTATTTGAGTTAGCGTTTTTAACCAAGAAAATACCGTATCATATGCCGATAGGATCAGTGCTAACCCATAGTCGCGAAGTTAAATTACTAATGGATATCATGGTGTTAGCTACTGGGCGATTTTTGACGTTAGCCGGTAATGATAAAGCGAATTTATTATTTAATTTATTATCATTCCCACACTGTTATGTTCCTAATAAAAGTTTACGTCCGTTGTGTGAAACTTTGGCTCAGCGACCAAGTAATGAATGGCTTAGCTTAATAAAGCAAACTGAAAAAATTCAACCGACGTTAAATTTAGAAACGTTTAAAGATCGGGTTGAGTTATTATTAATGTTACAACGTAAGGGTAATTTTAAAGCCTTAGCTGTTTATAGACAGTATCGTCGTGATAGTGAGCTTGATACTTGGATTTGGAAAACAGAAGCGACGGCGACTGAAATAGAAGAGGCTGTTGAACGTTTAGACAGTGTTGAAACGGTATTGGAATCAATGGATCAAAACTGTGATAAAGCATTGCAGTATTTTGAATATTATACGCAACAGTCAGCGGCTGAAAATCAATCACAAAATAATAATAACAGTGTTCAATTAACCACTATTTTTAGAGCTAAAGGTTGTGAGTACAGCCAAGTACATTTACCTTATTGGGATAAAGATGCTTTTCCTTATGTGAACCGTTCGGCATTAGGTATTTCAGCTGATACCGAAGAAGAGCGTCGACTTGCTTATGTAGCAATGACTCGGGCTAAACATAGCGCGAAAATATATTATACGGTTGAAGCAGCTAAGAAAGATCAGTATGTTCGTAAGGACAAAAATGCCAGCCAATTTATTATTGAATCAAAGGCGGATGTTGCTCAGGAAATAGGGCCGAGGCTATATCATGATGGCGAATTACCATACCACAAGTCATCAGTGGTTCAGGGATATTATCGTCGTCTTGCACGTATTGATGATATGCAATCACCACCTAAAGCCGCTGTTATTTCTCTACCTGATCCAGATGAAACAGGGAAGTGTGCTTACAGCTATGAATGGGCACTACAGCAACCAATACCAGATAATGCAGAAAAACTTATTCGTAGTATGGTACAAACCAAAACGGCGAAGTATTTAGAAACAGAAGTAATACGTATTATACGAGAATTGAAACAAGCTGATGCAGTAAAACAGAAAGTATTGCTCAATCGTCTTATTGTTGTCGCTCGTGCCAAGGCCCGTAAATATAATTAAGTCTTTGCATAGTGTGAATGATTATTATTGATGACTTCGATTAGCTCGTGCTTCTCGTTGGCCTAGATTTTGTTGAACTGCGAATTCAAGACGCTCACGCAATTGGCGAGATTTTGTTTCAGTATGTTTGAAGCCTAATGCTTGCAATAATTTTCTGACCATAATATGACCTATTAACTCATTGTTAAATAATAGATCGGCCATTTCACGGGTTGATTATTATTTAATTTTTAGTGAATTAACATCATCTTTGAGCTTCCTATTGCTTCATTATATCGCTGCTAATGTACACAGTATCCATATTGATATAAAGGATGTTAAAAGTATGGTGAGCATAACGAATAAATTAATATTGATTCGTTATGCTCGTATGTAATGTTATGGCACAGTTTCATTGCTGTCAAAGCAATATCAAGCTTCTATAGTAGAAGGCGATAACATGCTAAAAAAGACTTAGATCACACTTTTGTTGACTGGTTTTGCCATTTATCAACGACTAAAGCGGCGATTAAATCTCCTTCAACATTGACTGCGGTACGAAAAGTGTCCAATGGACGCTCGATAATAAGCAATATCGCGATAGCTTCAAGTGGAATACCTACCGCAAGTAATACCAGTTGCATACCTGACATTGAACCTGATGGCATGCCTGGAGCACCAATTGATGACACCATTGCCATGATAAAAATCATGATCAGTCCTGATGTTCCAAGTTCGATACCATAAAGTTGAGCGAGAAAAATCGCAGCCACACCTTCAAACAGTGCTGTACCATCCATATTCATGATTGAACCTAACGGTAATACCATACTGCTGGTTGGTTGTGATATGCCTAAATCTTCTTGAGCTGTTTGCAGTGAAAGTGGCAAAGTCGCGGAGCTTGATGAAGTTGCAAATGCCATTGCCATGGGAGCGGATAGTGCTCTAAATAAGGTTGAATATTTAATACCGGTAAATATTTTAGCAAGTAGTGGTAATACAACCCCACCATGAACCAAAGTAAGCGAAAATACTAATAAAGCAAACAGTGCTAACTCGCCAAAAATACTATTGCCACTTTGAGCGGTAAATTGAAACACAATGGCAAATACAGCTAAAGGCGCTAATTTTATAACCGCAGACACCACTCGGTTAATTGCAATATTAAGTCCTGAAATAAGTTCAAAAATAGGATGTTTAGACGGTAAACTGGCTAATAATGCAATGCCGAGTAACAGTGCAAAAACAACAATAGCTAATAAGTTTGTTGTTGCGAGTGCTTGAAAAGGATTCACTAATGCCATGTTAAATAATTTTTCTGCAATAGCGCCACCAGAAGAGGCACTATTATCAATTAATTGAACATGGCTACCGACAGTTACTTGTGCAGTATCAATTAAATGTGGCCATTGAGGAATAGCTAGAGAGACTCCTAACCCTAAGCAGATTGCAAGTGTAGAAGTAAGGCTATAGAAGGCTATTGTTTTATACCCCAACGTTTTTAAACGTGAAGTTGAGCCAATACTCGTGATCCCTTGCAGCAACGATAATAATACCACCACACCAACCAGCATTTTGAGTAAGCCGATATAGGTTGTTTTAGTTAACATCAATAATTTGAACGTCGTGGAGTGCTCAAAACCAGATTGTAATGGTAAAAAAGAGGCGAGACTCCAAGCTAATAGGGCTGCGATCATTAATTGAAAAGGTAACGATTTGAATAGATGACGGTTCATGAAAAAGGTCTCTGTTCGGTGTTCGTTTCGTAACGAGAATATAAAAAGAAAGACTTGGTATTAAAAAGGCTTATTAATAATTAGAGTGGCCTTATCCAAGAAGTATAATATGTAGTTAAATTTAATTGGTGGAGAATAAAAAACGCTCTGACACAGAATGCCAGAGCGTGGCAAATGCCATTCTCAATTAACGATGATTTAGATCAGTATCTAAAATAAGGTTTAGGTAAAACAAAAATATAATATCGTTAATGAGTTAATTGCTAATCCATTAGCGTATGGTATTGAACAAGTGAACATAAAATAAATAATTCCCAACGCATATTATTATGCGCTGGGAATAGAGCCTATTAAGGCTAGTAATTACTTATCGAAGTGAATAACCGTACGGATACTCTTACCTTCGTGTAATAGGTCGAATGACTTGTTGATGTCATCTAGGCCCATGTTGAATGAGATGAAGTCATCAAGCTTGAATTCACCTGCCATGTAACGGTCAACGATACCAGGAAGCTCTGAACGGCCTTTAACGCCACCGAATGCAGAACCACGCCATACACGACCAGTCACAAGTTGGAATGGACGGGTAGAGATCTCTTGGCCAGCGCCAGCAACACCGATGATAACTGATTCGCCCCAACCTTTGTGACAACACTCAAGTGCTGAACGCATAACGTTAACGTTACCGATACACTCGAAAGAGTAGTCTACGCCGCCATCAGTTAATTCAACAATCACTTCTTGAATTGGCTTATCGTAGTTCATTGGGTTGATGCATTCAGTTGCACCTAGTTTACGTGCTAGGTCAAACTTACTTTCGTTGATATCAATTGCAATAATACGGCTTGCTTTAGCCATAGTACCACCAATGATTGCTGCAAGACCGATACCGCCAAGACCAAAGACTGCGATAGTGTCGCCTTCTTGCACTTTAGCTGTGTTAAGTACTGCGCCCATACCGGTTGTTACACCACAACCTAATAGACATACTTCTTCAAGCGGTGCTTCTTTGCTAATTTTAGCTAAAGAAATTTCTGGTAGCACAGTGTACTCAGAGAAAGTAGAGCAGCCCATGTAATGGAAGATTGGCTGACCGTCTTTGTAGAAACGGGTCGTGCCGTCTGGCATTAGGCCTTTACCTTGAGTTTCACGTACTGCCTGACAAAGGTTCGTTTTACCAGATAGGCAGTATTTACACTTGCCACACTCAGCGGTGTAAAGTGGGATAACATGATCGCCAACTTCAACACTTGTAACGCCTTCACCAACCATTTCAACGATACCGCCACCTTCGTGACCAAGGATCGCAGGGAAGATACCTTCTGGATCGTCACCTGATAATGTGAATGCATCTGTGTGACATACACCAGTTGCAACGATGCGAACTAATACTTCGCCAGCACGAGGTAACATTACATCAATTTCTTCAACAGAAAGTGGTTGTTTAGGACCCCAAGCAATAGCAGCTTTTGATTTGATAAATTTGTCAGTCATCGTTCGCTCTCTTAATATAGTTATGACCCATGTTCAAACATGGTGTTCGTTGTTAATTATAGTCACCGATTTGATATCGTCATTGTGACTTGATGCAGCTATTATATTTGTTTCTTAAAGATTGATAATCCCTAAAAATGGAAAATCATTATTACACCAGTGTAACAATAACTTCTTTTTTAGGAATAAATATAGTATTAGATGGCTACTAAAATTTGTAGTCAGGGTAGACTAATATCATTAATTATATGAGGTGTTATCATCTAAATGTGATATCCCTCGCATTTGTTATGTTTCATTACCCGATTATCTAAAATACCAATAAAAAAAAAGCAATACCCAAATAGGATATTGCTTTAGAGTTTTACACTAAATAAGTGTAGGTATTATGCCTGTGGGTGATTCTGAGCATAAACATGTGTTGCGATTGCGTCCATTAGTGCTGGAGATAGGCAATCGTAAGTATTTAGACCTAGTTCATTTAGACGAGCACGGATTGCTGTCATGTCTTTAGGATCTGTACCTGTTTCAATAATTGATGAAACAAAAGCAGCAAATTCAGGTGCTGACCAGCCTTCATCAGTTGATAGCTCAGTATGAACAAAATCTAAACCAAAGAAAGGGTGGTTAGTATTATCGATACGACCATACATGTGAACACCACATTCTTTACAAGCGTGACGTTTAATTGCTGCAGATTCATCGATCACTACAAGCTTGTCTGCATTTGCAATTACTTCAACGTTGTCACGTGAAATAACAGCGATTTGTGAGAATACAGCACCTTCTGGTTTCCAGCACTTAGAACAACCACAAGCGTGGTTATGTGCAGTTTGACCTGATAGTTTTACACGCACAGTATTTGATTCACAGTTACAGTTTAATACGCCACCTTGGAAGTTTTCTTTAGTAGCAGCGAAACCGTTATCAATTGCAGGGTGTAGAGATATAGACATAATGTTTCTCTTATTGGATTGTTATTAGATAATATTTATTTTGTAGGTTTATTATAATTAATTATAAAGGACATTTTAAAGTGCTACATTTAACGTAGTACAAGTGCGATCAAAATGAAAAATTAATTATAATAAGAATCAACGAAACATATATTGTGTTGATGTAATATATTCTATGCTTAATTTCATTTTTCACAATAACGAATACAGTAATTGATTATTACCAAATAGGAACAATCAAAAATAAAGGATAGCCCTAATAAGGCACAACTTAAAAGGGCATCATTACAATGAAATAAAATAGCGGATATTTTATTTATTTTTACTAATATGAGTTGCGATTGCATCCATTAAATCAGGAGATAAGCAATCATAAGCTTCTAAACCTAATGACTCAAAACGTTCGCGAATTGCAGCCATTGATTTAGGATCGGTACCTGTTTCAATTACTGATGATACAAATGCAGCAAATGCAGGAGCAGACCAGCCTTGTTCATTAGAAAGCTCAGTGTGAACAAAGTCTAATCCGTAGAATGGGTGGTTAGTATCTTCAATACGGCCATACATATGAACGCCACAGTCTTTACAAGCATGACGCTGAATAGTTGCAGTTTCATCGATGACAATCAGTTTTTTAGCATTCGCTATAATTTCAACATTATCACGTGAAATTACGGCTACTTGTGAAAATAATGCACCTTTAGGCTTCCAACATTTAGAACAACCACAAGCATGGTTATGAGCGGTTTGTCCGCTTAATTTAATATTTACTTTATTTATTCGGCAATGACAGCTAATTAAACCACCTTTAAATGTATTTTTAGTTGGTTTAATTCCATTATCAATTGCAGGATGTAATTTAATAAAAGGTGTAGATGAACCTTCAGTATTATTACCGAATAATTTAGCAAAGAATTTTTTCATTATATTAATCTTATATTATATGTAGAGTAAGAGTATTAAATACTTGTGATAAAAATATTATCAGTAATATATTTAGGTATTAGGTATTAGGTATTAGGTATTAGGTATTAGGTATTAGGTATTAGGTATTAGGTGATTATATTCGGCTAATAATATTAACCGAATATATATTCTGTTGGTTTACTACATTCCGTTAGGCTGGAATAGTGCCTTTAATCGTTTAGTAATAATTAAACGCGATACGGTAAACATTCCTTCAACGGTACGTTGATGAAGACGGAAAATAGTATCGTAAAGACGACGAATAAGACGCCCTTTAAAGACTAATTTATTTGCCATTTTTGAATTAGGTGCAAATGAGCCTACGGCAAAGTGATGCCCGACAGCAACAACCATACCACCATCTTTAAATTCAAAATCAGTCAATTCTTTGCCACGTAATAACCCAGTTAAACTTTTGGTTAAATGTACCGCAGCACGGTTAGCCGCTTGTGCTTTTGGTGGAACAAAACTACCGTCAGCTTGTGGAATTGATGCACAATCACCTAAAGCGAAAATACTATCATCAATAGTAGTCGTTAAATTAGCATTAACAATAATTTGGTTCATGCGGTTATATTCTAAACCGCCCAGTCCATTTAGCCATTCAGGCGCTTTCACACCAGCAGCCCAAAATTGAATATCAGCCTCTAGTGGTTGATTATCAGCTGTGACCATGCCATGGTCTGATACTTCACTGATGCGTGTATTTAAGAGCACATTAATATTTGTACGTTGTAGCTCTTTTAATACTTTAGCGGACATTTTTTGTGGGCTATTTGGTAACACACGATCTGCTGCTTCAATTAAGTTGATTGTCAGTTTTGCTGCATTGTAACGTTGTAATTTGTGACTTACTCGCGCAAGTTCAGCTGCAAGTTCAACACCCGTTGCGCCAGCACCTACAATATTAACGGTACGATCATTGCCTTCGCGTAACAATTGACTGATTTTATTCCATGCATGACGAGCCTGGCTTGCTGAATCAAGGAAAATACAATTATCACGAGCACCGCTAGTATTAAAGTCATTACTCACTGCACCGACGGCAACAACAAGGTAATCATATTTAACCGCAGCATCTGTACCATCATTACGACGAACGCTAAGCATCTTGTTTTCACGATCAATATCAGTCATTGCTGCTTGATAATGTTGGTAACCATTGATTGCGCCATGGGTGAAATAGCAAACTGAATCTAGCTCGCGGTCAAAGGTACCAGCAGCAATTTCATGCAAACGTGGCTTCCAATAGTGATCTGTTTCTGGTTCAACCAGAATAATTTCATGTTTTTTTCGATTAGCTTTTGCTAATAAAGTTGATAGTTCTATACCGGCAGCACCGCCACCTACAATAACGATTCGTGACATAACGAATACCTCAAAAAAGTGAACCCTAGACATCATTCTCAGGGGATGGTCTTTCCATCATTAAATCTATGAGCTGATCCGTTGCTACAAAATGACTTTTTATTAGCCACAACACGCAGGGCGGCTACCTGATATCTTATATGTGATGAATTTCTTTGATATAAGACAATTAAATCAATCAAAATTCAAGTTCTGTGAACTCAACACGGGTATTTTTTTTAAAATATCGCTGTTGTGCTAGTGATGACCATTATATTGCAAACTCATTTAAGGACAATGATGTAAAAAAACAAATAACCTTTACTGACTGGTAATAATAAAGGGTATAAAAATCTACTTGTAAAAGTTGGTAACAATAATTTACTGGTAAATTGATAAGTTATGTGTCTTTGGAGAATATGAATAAGTATACAATTATGGCTATATAAATGAGCAGATATAGCTATCCTAGAGAATGGCTGCTTTCTTATATGGTAAGAATGTTCGAGGTGCTAGAAAGGAAGGAGGTAGCATGAACTGGGAAGCTCATGCTAAAAATAATAATTTAAAACGATTCGATATCAGTAAATTGTCCTTGAAGCCAGTGAATAGCCGGACTTAATTGAGATCCAATTGGATAAATAAGGGATGCTGACCATACATTGCTAGTGATTTTACTGAATGAAAGGTTTAGTTTTTTTACCATCTCATTTTTAAGGTCATGTTGTAATACGAAGTCAGGTAAGCAACAAATACCAATATCTTCACGACATAAAGACAAAATAGTATGGATATCTTCAACATGCCACAATTGCAATGCTGCTTTTGCTTCTTCAAAGGGTAATGAATCTAAAGACGCTGGGATCAATAGGCGCTGTTGACAAAAATCTTGATAACTTAACGTTGTTGCGCCAGCATTAAACTTATCAAGATAAGATTGAGTTGCGACCCAACTGACATTGATATTGAATGCTTGAGTGTACTCTAGATTAATTTTGTTTTCGTGGTCGAAAATACCCAGTGCAATATCGAGATTTTTAGCTTTGATCTCTTCAGCTAAACGTTTACTATTTTGTTGCATAATAAACAATTCAATATTAGGTAAATCTGAAGATAACTCTTTGATTATTGATAGTATTTTGTCATTACAAACAAGTGGGTCAATACCTACCTTGATTTTCACGTCATTCATGTGGTAAATGGATAGCGAGCGCTCAAGGAATGTTTGATATTGTGCCATCATTATTTTGGCATTTTTGAGTACATGCTCGCCTTTTTCTGTTAGACGAGGGCATTTACTTGAGCGGTCAAATACTTGAAATCCTAAATCAATTTCAAAATTTTGAATGGTAAGGCTAACTGCTGCTTGTGTTTTATTTAGCTGTCGTGCAGCTGCACTAAACGAACCATATTCGGCAGCAGCAATAAATGAGCTAAGAGTTTCAATCTTTATATTCATTTTTTAACGATTCATCTTATTTATTATAATGAGTGGCGGTCATATCCTATCGTTCTACATAAGAATGACTGTATTGGTGTCTCTCTAATATAACTAAAACCTATACCTAAAGACAACTATTAGTGGTTTTTATATTGATATTTATTATATTTTATAGTTTCCACATGTAGAGGTAACTCTTTATATTGTGAATATTTTTATTTAACACGTATATAAATCAGTCGCTAAAAGTATAGCTGATGGCACAGATTTGATGTCACCCTATAAATTTAGTAACAAAGCCACTAATATTAGAAAGACTCGCAAGAATCATTATAATCACGATAATTCCCCCAATCGTTGTAAGATAAAGTGGGTGCTTGTAATCGCCAACAATATCTTTCTTACGTGTGGCAGCAAGTACTGTCGCGAGTACTATAGGTAAAATGATACTGTTAACTAATCCGGCTAACATAAGTAATAAGATAGGCATGTTCATTAATACCGTGCCTAAAGTGGTTAGTATTATAAACCCTACACACCATGATTTTTCATTACGGGCAACAATAGGAAAAAGGGTTTTTATTAGTGATATAGCCATGTATGAATTGCCAACGACAGAAGTAATTGAAGCGACAAATAATACTAATCCGAAAATAAAGTAACCAATATCACCTGCACCATGACGAAATGCATCTGCCGCCGGGTTTGATGGATCTAATGTTACTCTAGTAGTAATAACACCTAATACCGCACAAAATAATAAGATTCGAATAATGACAGCAATAGATATACCCGCCCATGCTGTTTTGGTTACGTTGTGTATATTTTCACTACCCGTTAACTTCACATCAATTAATCGTTGTGCACCAGTATAATAACCACCAACAGCACCTCCGACGATGGTTAATGTTGGTAATAGCAGGTTTGAAAAATCAGAAGGTGCAATAGCTGCTATTACTGTGGGTGCTAATGGTGGTAAATTAGTGAGGGCGACGTAGGCAATTAAGACTATCATTAGTAGCCCTAAGTAACGCGCCATTTGATCCATTCGTTTGGAAGCGTTATGAACAATAAAAAGTAGACTACCAATAACACCAGTAAAGATTGCCCCCCAAGTAGTATCCAATCCTATTAGAACATTCATACCAAGTGCTGAGCCACTAACGTTACCAAAGTTAAACGCAACAGCCCCCAGTGCTAATAGAATACCAACAAAGTATCCCATCCCAGGTGCAACTTTATTGGCAATATCTTGAATACGTAACCCAGAAACGGCAACGATACGCCATAAGTTCATCACTATCCCAAAAGTGATAAACATTGATGCGAAAACAGGGAAAGCCATATCAACATTATAGATATTGGTAAACACCGCGGTTTGCGTTAAAAAACCCGGGCCGACAGAGGTTGTAGCCATTAAAAAAGCAACACTTAAAATTGCTTTATTTTGCCAATTAGAATGGCGTGTGGGGTTACTGGTGTTTAATGTATTAGTTTGCATAATCAATCCCAAAATCAAAGTCTCTCATATTTATAAAAATAGAAAGACAACTGATGGGGATCAGCTGCATTGTGGTGCGGATATTTTCGCTTAAAGCATTACAATATAAAGATAATTTCAAATGTAATCGATTGCTTTAGTTGGCGCGGATAATAAAGGCAGTTATTAGCATTGTCAATAATGTTTTTAAAAACCATAAAAAAAAGCTCTATCCTTATGAAGAATAGAGCTTGAGGGAATATTTAATTAAAACTATTTCTCTGTGGTATGAATGGCCGCTTTAAGATCTTCAGGGTTTAAATCTGCGCGATCAAATTCTTGAGAAGCGGGCATACGGAGGTGGAAATCTTTGAAGATTTCAACTTCAGCGGTACCTTCAGTTAAAATAAAGTCACTAACATGACCACCTTGAGTACGATCATCACTGATAAAATGGAAGTGGAACCCTGGTACATTAATGCCGATCATGTATTCTGGGATCTTGAAACCAATCATTATACCTGAAACATGGGTCATTTCTGCGATAGGTTGGTGTTTAACTACCTCTACCATAGGTGGATAAGGACGATGCTGTGCAGGCACTGTACGTGTTTTAACGTATGAAAACTTACCCGTTAGACGGATTGCATTAATTGCGTTGTTAGCGACAAAATCTTTTTCTAAGCAAGTTTCAAATTCTGCTTTAGTTAGCTCAATAAGACTCACTTTGTCTGTAGGCTCAAAGTTAACTACTGAAGCAAACGGCGTCGTAATATCATGATTAACTAAATGTACTTCGCCAGTACTAGTAAGTTGATATACGTCATCGCCTAAAACGATCATTTCACCGTCAAGATCATTAAAGGTACCGATACCAAAATTACCATGATCAAGCAATTGACCAATTGTAAAATCACCTTGGTATAAACCTGCAATCAAGGCACTCATCATTGAGGTTTGGTAGAAAGTTTTTTCGTTATTTTTATGACTCATGATGTTTTCCTCTTAATCTTGTTGGCAAGGGTGAAGTTGATCAAGTAGACGACTATTATCACGGTAATCGACATTAACGTTCACTAGTACTGGACCACTTAATGCCATTGCTTTTCGCAGTACAGGTTCAATATCATCTGCAGTATTAATTGCTAGGCCATGTGCACCAAAGCTTTCTGCGTATTTAACAATATCGGGTCCCATAAAGCTCACGGCACTTTCACGGCCATATTTCTTAAGTTGCTGAATTTTAACCATGTCGTAGCTGTGATCTGTCCAAACAAAGTGAACAATATTACACTTATGACGTACAGCTGTTGCTAATTCCATTGATGAAAATAAGAAGCCACCGTCGCCTGACATTGAGATAACTTTTTCATTTGGTGTTAGTAGTGACGCAGCAATAGCCCAAGGCAAAGCTACCCCAAGTGTTTGTTGGCCGTTACTGAACAGTAGGCGACGAGGCTCAAAAGAGTGGAAGTAGCGCGCCATCCAAATGTAGATGGAACCTACATCACAACATACAGTTGTATCATCACTTACAAAACGACGTAGGTCATGAACAAAACGTAGTGGGTGGACACCCATTGACGATGTTTTGTTAATACCCATGCGCATAATATGTTGTAAGTCTTGGCGTAAGTCTTGAAGTTTTTGATTATTCTCAAGAGGCTCTCGTTGATCTAATTCTGCTGAAATTGACTTAACAGAGACCGCAACATCACCAACAACTTCTGCAACAGGATTATAACTGGCTTCTAAATCAGCTTGTTGATAACCAATATGAATAATCGGAGTCTTACCATCTTTGTTCCATAAAATAGGATCGTATTCAATTGGGCTGTAACCAATTGTGATAATTAAGTCAGCATTATTTAATGCAATATCACCTGGCTGGTTTTTAAACAAACCAACACGGCCTAGGAAACAATCATATAAATCATGTGAAATTACACCAGCAGCTGCAAATGTATTAACCACAGCAATTTTAGTTTGCTCTAGCAACTGACGAATAGACGCAGTAACAAATGGTTGGCTTGCATCCATACCTAATAATAGGACTGGGTTTTTAGCGGCATTAATAAGATCGGCTGCTTGGCGAATGGCTTGTGGGTGAGCACCACCAAATAAAATTGGTTTAGGTTGCTGTACCTGAATAAAAGGGATCTGATTCGTCAATACATCTTGAGGTAGGCTGACAAAACTTGCTCCTTGAGTAGGTTGCTCTGCAATACGAAATGCTTTGTGAACCACATCAGATACAGAAGCACTGTCCATGACTTCTGCGGAAAATTTACTAATCGGATTAAAGAGAGAGCGTGTATCCATTGATTGGTGCGTATTATGAGAATACATCGAAAGCGGGACCGCACCAGCCAGCGCAACAACAGGGTCACCTTCACTGTTTGCTGTTGCAACACCTGTAACAAGGTTAGATGCGCCAGGTCCTGATGTTGCCAGGCAAACACCTGCTTTTCCTGTTAAACGTCCCGTTGCTGCCGCCATAAAAGCTGCATTTTGTTCATGGTGACAAATAATGATTTCAGGCCCGTTATCACATACAGCATCAAAGACTGAATCGATTTTAGCGCCCGGAATACCGAAAATATGCGGAACATCGTGTGCGTTTAGGGTTGCAACGACAAGCTCTGCACCTGAAATGGTTTTATTTGACATATAAGCCTCATGGTTATGATTATTAATCGGCTCAGAACATTTTTCGCTAAATCGAATTTTATGTGATGAGTAGCACAAAAATAAATTATTTATCATACAAATTAAAGAGGCTAAAACTGGAAGTTAATATTACTTATTTAAATGATGGTGGTGGAATTGATTACTTAATGAAATGAAACTGGATGTACTAGGGGAGGCGATGGGGAGTGTATCGATTTATCTATAAACAAAAATTGCAGGGACCTCAAATGAGGCCCTGCAATTTATTAATGTTGTTATAGCATGATGTTAGCAATCAAGGCTGATAAAACACTGACTAAGGTAGAACCATAAAGTAGACGTAAGCCAAAACGAGCAACCATATTACCTTTTTCTTCGTTTACCCCTTTAACTGCACCGGCAATGATACCAATAGAGCTAAAGTTCGCGAATGAAACAAGGAAGATAGAAACAGTACCAACAGTGTGTGCTGATAAGCTACCCATTTGTTTTTGTAGATCCATCATTGCAACAAATTCATTAGTAACAAGTTTGGTCGCCATGATACTACCAGCTTGTAATGCTTCATGAGCAGGTACGCCCATTAGCCATGCGACAGGGTAGAACAAGTAACCGATTATGTTTTGGAAACTGATACCAAAAGCAGCACTAAAGCCAGCATTAATCATGGAGATTAAGGCAATGAAACCAATAAGCATTGCTGCAACAATAACCGCAACTTTAAAGCCCATTAAGATGTATTCACCTAGCATTTCAAAGAAAGTTAATGTTTCGCCACTTTCTGCTGCCATCATCTCATCAATATCCATTTCAGCTTCATGATCATAAGGATTGATAATGGAAAGAATGATAAAGGTGCTAAACATGTTAAGGAACAATGCCGCTACAACATATTTAGGATCGATAAGTTTCATGTATGAGCCGACGATAGACATCGAAACTGTCGACATTGCCGTTGCTGCAAGGGTATACATACGGCGTTCAGACATACCGCCTAAAATATTCTTATAAGTAATAAAGTTTTCAGACTGTCCAACCATTAATGCACTGATCGCGTTAAATGATTCTAGTTTACCCATACCGTTAACTTTAGAGAGTAAAAAGCCTAGAGCTTTGATGATATATGGCAATACTTTTATATGTTGTAAAATACCAATTAATGCAGAAATAAAGACAATTGGCATCAATACACTAAGGAAGAAGTTAAAATCATTATTATTCGATAAATTACCGAACACAAAATTAGTACCCTCTGCTGCGAATGCAAGCAAGCCATTAAAGGCATCAGCAAACTCTTTAACAATACCTGTACCAGCTGACGAATTAAGTAGGAAGTAAGCTAATGCTAATTCAATAATAAGCAGTTGAATAATATATCGATATTTAATGTTTTTTCGGTTATTACTGGCGAGTAAAGCTAATACTGCAATAACGACTAGCCCGAGTATAAAGTGTAGATAGACCATATTGGATTGTGCTCAGTGTGATTATTATCTGTTTATGCGGTTATGCTGAACGATTTCATTCTTAGATAAAGTGATATATATCGCACTTTTAATCCAGTGGTTTTTTTTGTAATTGACAAGAACTAATTTCTCAAATTTACGCAATCGCTTGCTATTTGTTTGAATCTGACTATTGAAAATGTTAAAAAATGATTTTTATCGTCTGTGTTAATTATTATAACTGAACGTTTTTGTGACTTAATTCTCATTAATTGTCGTTTTTAAGCTATTTTGTTTAATTATTATCGTAGGTTATGAGTGATATTTGTTGTAACTAAGGGGTTGGGTTTGAAATTGTGATAGCGCTATTTCACAGGGTTGGGTTGATTTACAGTACCAATATTACAATTTAATATTGGAAATGTGAGTGCTGATTAGTAGTAGCTGTAATTTACATTAAAGATAAAAAATAGGATGATATTTGTTCTATTCATATTTTTATTGGTAGCGTAATGAAAAAGTCATCTAAAAACCGTAAATTATGGTATTTCCAGAAACAAGATCGTCGCACGAAGCATTTATCCTCACCTAACTTAAAAGCATAATATAATACTGAGTGTGAAGTTATGCTTTTAATAACTTATATGATACTGCTGTGATAGTCGTTATTTGAATAATACTGAAGCATCAAATCGATACGGTGGAATAAACGGTCGAATACCTGAATCGCGAAAGCGTTTTAGTTTCATTATTTGCTTATAAACAATAAAGTAACGATTAATATTATTAACATAGACAATAGGCTGTATCCCAATGTGTTTGCGAGTAATAAGTTCAACATTATTAAACCAAACATCAGGGTTATAGCCTTGTTCTTTTGCATATCGACGCATTTTATTAATATTTCCTGGGCCTGCATTATAAGCGGCTAATGAAAGATAGATTTTATTATCATAATCTATTTCATCACTACTAAAATATTGATCTTGCAGGTAACGCATATATTTTATACCAGCATGAATATTATTTGTTGAGGTATAAATGTTAGGAATATCAACATTAGGATCACGTGCAGTACTGGGTAATATTTGCATGATTCCTACAGCACCTTTGTTGGATACTTTATGTTGATTAAGGCCAGATTCTTGGAATCCTTGCGCCATTAACATTAAGTAATCAAAATCATATTGCTTTGAATAGCGAAAGAAAATATGTGATAGTTTTTCCATTCTATCGATATTATTAGGATCAAGTAGCGTATGAAGCCAACGATGATTTTCAAGGTATTTGTTGTAAATCATGTTACCGATTAAAGTTCCTTCTTTTACGGTATTAATATATTGATTAACTAATGCCATTAATTTAGGACTATCTTTACGCATTGCCCATGCAATTTGGCCATTGTTACGTAAAACAAAGCTATCATTTATACGAATATTTTTTAAAATCGGTTGCCAAATTTTTATTTTATGATCATCAATGACAGTTGCATTTAGTAAGTCTAAATTAATAAGTTCTAGTAATTCATAGTCTTGTAGAGTTTCGTCTATAAATAATATTGATGCTAACGGTAAGTTTTGCATCCGTAATTTATTATTAAGTTTGAGTAAACTTTGATAGTAACTTGAACTTTTTCTGATCCATATTGTTTGACCACTTAAATCGGTTACTTTGGTAAATGGTGGCTGTTTCTTATTATTAATAAGGATTTCTGAAATATTACTCAGTACTGGTTGGCTAAAGGCGACCTTTTTTTTCCGTTCGGCTGTAATAGTAATATTAGCAACTGCTAAGTCGCCTA
Organism: Photobacterium kishitanii; assembly: GCF_003026355.1. GTDB lineage: Bacteria > Pseudomonadota > Gammaproteobacteria > Enterobacterales > Vibrionaceae > Photobacterium > Photobacterium kishitanii. The sequence goes on from NZ_PYON01000014.1 coordinate 81,100, forward strand.
AACCATTAATGACATAAGGTAGTAAGTTATCACGATGAACAGGAATAATTTGTAGGTGTAGTGAAGGGTGCTTCTTATGAATATCTTTCTCAAAGTGTTGCAATAAGTCAGCAATAATTCCTTTGGTGATACCATCTTCGATGTAATAGAAGCCCAGATCCGCAGCAACGAGTACTCGCAGTACCCGCTTTTTTTCCAGTTCCGCTAAATCGCCAACATATTCAGTTCCACTTAGAGGCGTAAGTTGAATTGAATTGGCATGGAAACTTATTAATAGCAAACACAAAGCAATGAGTCTGCGTTTATATTTAATGAGGTGCGGAATATTCGTCATTATTTGTCTGCCATGCCGAAGGAAACGTAAATTAATAGGTTTGGAACTAATTATGGCTCTGAATGGAGAAATTTTCCTATTTATATCGTGATTTTGTATGATTTATAGTGATTTTTCATATATTAAAGATAATGATATGATAGTTAATTAGTGCTTTTTTATATTGTGAATTTTATGGATAACTAATTAATAATGAAAAGAATTCTAGCAGGGTTGATAGTTATATTATTACTGTCGTCATGTAGTATGGCAGCCACATATTTTGTGCGAAATACTCTTTATGTAGATGTTTTGACATATATGCCTAAAAATCTAAGCGAGACATCGGGTTTAGCCATTATTGATGGTGATGTTTGGACTCACAATGATACTTACGGTCAAAATAAGCTTTATCGGTTAGATCATGATTTAAAAGGGGTGGCACAAATTGTAAAAGTTGATAAGAGTCGTAATCAGGATTGGGAAGATTTAGCGCAAGATCAGCAATTTTTATATGTTGGCGACATTGGCAATAATCTAGCAAACCGTGAAGGTGGTGTGATTTATAAAATAGATCGAAACCAGCTTAATCAACAGCGAGTAGTAACCCCGACAGCGGCGTTAAAATATCAATATACTGATTTCAAAAAAGGTTGGTTTAATAAGCACAATTTCGATAGCGAAGCGATTACAGTGGTCGGTGATCAAATCTGGCTGTTTACCAAGAATTGGAAAAATGAAAAAACAAAGCTTTATCAGTTGAATAAATCAAAAGTAGATCAAGTTCAACATGTGAAACCGATTGCTGAATATGCGAGTAAAGGGTTAATTACTAGTGTTGATTATGACCCCAAAACAGCGACATTAGCGTTCCTTGGATATCGTCGAAATCTGTATTTAGGATATTCATTCATCTGGTTAGTCAAAGTTAAGAATAATAAACCAGATTGGTCGACTGGTATTTATAAGCGGTTAGGTATTTATTCACAATGGGAAGCTATTCATTGGTATGGTGCTGGGAAATTATTAATCACGGCTGAGAAAAATCCGTTAAATAAAGCTATGATTGGTATGGTTGATGTACAAAAGCTACTAGATACGGGTGAATAGCAATGAATTATCTGTTATTATTTATCGATAATTTCGCTGTGATTATTGCAACCACAGCATACTAAGTTGGATAAATTGTGACTAATAACGATGTTTTGCGCCGTGTTCGCTATACTTTTGATTTAAATGATAGTGAGATGATCGCTATTTTTGCTGCGGCTGATTGTGAAGTAACGCGTGAGCAAGTGTGCAGTTGGTTAAAAGCTGACGATGCAGAAGGTTATAAAAGTTGTTCTGATGAGCAAGTTGCTACTTTTTTAAATGGCTTTATTAATCAAAAGCGTGGCAAAAAAGAAGGCGAACAGCCTGCGCCAGAGCAAAAAATCACAAATAATATTATTTTTAGAAAATTGCAGATTGCACTAAATCTAAAAGCAGAAGATGTGCTTGATTTGTTGAAGTTAGTTGATTTTCGTTTAAGCAAACATGAATTAAGTGCTTTCTTCCGTAAAGTGGATCATAAACACTACCGTGAGTGTAAAGATCAAGTATTACGTAACTTTTTACAAGCACTACAGATTAATCTTCGTGGTGTAGAATCACTAGAAGAAACAACTGACGAGAAGTAATCGTCTTCGTTGAAATGAAATATTAAGAGCAGCTTCTATTGAAGCTGCTTTTTTATTGGCTTCTGTTTGATAAATAGATATTTAAGCGTTAGTTTTTGAAATATTTACTAACATATTTGTCAATTTATTCGTGATATTGATTGTACCAATCAAAGAAAAAAACTGGTTAGTTTGTAAGCTATCAACTTCAGTTATAAATATTGAGTCGGTGAGCTTATGAAAATTAAGGATAATTTTAAACAACCACGTATTGGTATCATTGGTGGTATGGGCAATGAAGCAATGGTCGATTTGATGGTAAAAATGACTTCGCTGCCAGTGGATAGAGACTATCAATTTGTTGCTTTTGGCAATGCCCGTTTAGCTTATAAGCCTCAAGAAGTCATGCAACAATGGTTATCGACTGATATACCTGAATTACGTAAATTTGATACTGCAGTTTATACATTACGATTAATGCAGTATTTAGATGTTGATCATATTGGCTTAGCGTGTAATAGCGCCCATGAATTATTTCGGCGTATATTACCGAATATCCCTGTGGCATTTGTCGATATGATTAATCAAACAGCAACCTCATTACAAGGTTGTCAAGATACGGTCTTAGTGATGGGAGTGAATAGTTTAGTCGAGTCAGGACTGTATCAAACGGCATTAACAGCAAAGGGAATGACAGCTACTCAGCCATCAGTTGTTAATCAAGCGAAGATTATGGAGGCGATTTATAACCCAAGCTTTGGTATTAAAACAGCTAAAATTACCAAGCAAGCAGAGTTATTGCTATGTGAAGTGATCACTGATGAAATTGCAACACAAGGATGTACCAGCGTTGTATTAGGTTGTACAGAATTACCATTGGCATTAACAGCGACGAGCTGTCAGCGATTTAAAATAGAAGGCATGTTACCTGCTAACGTTGAGGTGATTGATGCGTCGATGGCTTTGGCACAAGCGTTAGTCTCTTATCAAGGAACAAGCGAGCCATTAACCCAATCTTTGGCCTCTTATCAAGGACAATATTTAGATTGGTCGACACCACTGGCTTTTAAAGTTAGCTCATTAGCCCAAAGCGTACTTATTCAGCAGCGTATTTTTGAGTATACAGTGGATTATTTAACTGCTCATAACCAGTGTCTTGCTGGTAGTTATTTCCATTTACCGACATTATTTTTTTCAGAATCAGCAACAGATATTGAGCAAAAGTTATTGGCGTTAGATATTAACGTTTATAGTGATATTAATCTATTAGATAACATTATCATGGATAAATTAGCCTATTATTATTCTGATTTTTAACTATTTGATTTTTAGATGAAAGAGGTAGATAAAATTATCTACCTCTAGTGATTATTTTTTCCGTTATAGTGTTATTTCTTTCGTCATTCCAGCTTGTGCATGACCTGCAATATTACAAGCAAGTTCAACCTTGTTACTACCATGGAAATGCCATAAGACTTGTTTCGCTGTACCCGGAGCTATTATAACGCTGTTACCATTATCAGCCTGATGCTCTTTAGTCATTGTTCGGTATTGTGCTTGCTCTTGGGGAGATCCAATTGAAAACTCGTGCGCCATCTTTCCTTGGTTAATAACGACAAACTGCACCACGTCGTTAGGCTTGATATCGACGGGTTTTTTAAAGGTGATTTTCATGTCATCAGAAAGAATGACATAAGCCACTTTATCGGGTTTTGAACCTGTTGCTGGCATCCCTACATCAGACATACTTTTCATATTCATCATCTGATGGTCCATTTTATTGGAATCCATTTGTGAGTGATCCATCGTTGAGTGATCCATAGCAGCGATGGCATTAGTGGTTGTTAAGACTAGTGCTAAAGTAAACAGTATTTTTTTCATGGTTCATTCCTTGTTATTGATGATTAATTTACTGATGGTGTTGTCGTGGTTTTAAGCTCACGGCTTTTCCAAAGTTTGAAAATTGCCGGAAGTACTAATAGGGTAAGTAACAGTGCGGAGGCCATACCGCCAATCATAGGGGCAGCTATACGTTGCATCACTTCAGATCCAGTACCTGAGCCATACATGATTGGGATCAAACCAATAATAACGGTTAATACGGTCATCATAACTGGGCGTACGCGTAATCCAGCCCCTTCGCTAATCGCTTGCTGTAAATCATCAGCAGTTAACAGGCGTTGTTGGCTTTGTGCATCTTGTTTTTTAAATGCCCATGACTGATTGAGGTACACCAGCATAATCACACCAATTTCAACAGCGACACCTGAGAGAGCGATAAAGCCCACGCCAACAGCAATCGAGAAATTGAAGCCAAGAATGAGCATCAGCCATAAACCGCCGACCATTGCCAAGGGGAGTGTCGCCATAATAATGAACACTTCCTGTAGACGGCGAAAACTGAAATAGAGCAGTAGCATAATAATGGCAAGAGTAATGGGTGTAACAATGCTTAAACGGGCTTTTGCTCGTTCCATGTACTCATATTGACCTGACCATGCTAATGAATACCCTGCTGGGAGCTGTAATTGTTCGGCAACTACTTGCTGTGCTTCGCTAACATAAGAACCTAAATCTCGCTGCTCAATATCGACAAACACCCATCCATTTGGACGCGCATTTTCGGTTTTGATCATCGGCGGACCATCTTCATAACGAATATCAGCTATATCAGCCAATGCAATGCGTGCACCATTGGGGGTAATTAACGGTAAATTTTGTAATTTAACCGCTGAATCTCGATAAGCTTGCGGGTAACGGACATTAATTGGATAACGTTCTAATCCTTCAATAGTTTCCCCAACAGTCATTCCGCCTACAGCAGTAGATACGATTTGTTGAACGTCTTTAATTGCTAGTCCATAACGAGCAGCCTGACGGCGATTAATATCAATCGTGATATAGCGACCACCAGCGACGCGCTCAGCATAGACAGATGTAGTACCTGAAATATTATTGAGGATAGGCTCAAGCTCAGCACCGATCTTTTCGATCACTTTAAGATCGGGGCCTGCAATCTTGATCCCTATCGGTGTTTTAATGCCTGTCGCTAACATATCAATTCGAGTTTTGATCGGCATTACCCAAGCGTTAGTTAGCCCTGGAAATTGGATCAACTGATCTAATTGCTGGCGTAAAGATTCGGTGGTAACACCATCTCGCCATTGATCCCGTGGTTTTAATTGGATCACCGTTTCAATCATGGTTAAAGGCGCTGGATCTGTTGCAGTATCTGCACGGCCGACTTTACCCCAAACGGTAGCGACCTCAGGAACGGTTTTGATCAGTTTGTTGGTTTGTTGCAACAGCTGGCGTGCTTTACCAATCGAAATACCGGGGTAGGTGGTTGGCATGTACATCAAATCACCTTCATCTAACGGTGGAATGAATTCACTACCAAGCTTGGTTAATGGGTACAACGAAGAAGCCATTAAGCAGATAGCCACAATAATCATTGTTTTTGGGAATTTGAGGCTTAAATTTAATAATGGTCGATAAAGAGCTATCACTGCTCGGTTAACTGGGTTTTTATGTTCAGGTAGAATTTTACCTCGAACAAAATAGCCCATTAGTACGGGTACTAACGTTATCGCTAAACCTGCCGCCGCCGCCATGGCATAGGTTTTGGTAAATGCTAATGGCGAGAACATTTTTCCTTCTTGCCCTTCGAGAGCAAATACTGGCACAAAACTTAAGGTAATGATCAGTAATGAGAAAAATAGTGGAGTACCAACTTCTTCAGCGGCTTTGCCAATCACTTGCCAACGATTTTTATCTGTTAGTGGTGTGCGTTCAATATGCTTATGAACATTTTCTATCATTACGATAGCCCCATCAACCATGGCACCGATGGCAATTGCAATACCACCTAATGACATGATATTGGCATTAATACCTTGCCAATGCATGATGATAAAAGCCGATAAAATCCCAATGGGTAAGCTAATCGCTATTACTAATGAAGAACGAATATGGAATAAAAAGAGGGCACAAACGATGGCTACCACTAGAAATTCTTCAGCAAGTTTTTGCCAAAGATTTTTAACAGCATGATCAATTAACGTTGAGCGATCATAGGTGGCAACAATTTCCACACCTTCTGGTAATCCCCGTTGTAATTGTGCCAGTTTTGTTTTGAGATTAGTGATCACTTGACTGGCGTTTTCACCAAAGCGCATCACAATAACGCCACCAACGGCTTCACCTTCGCCATTGAATTCAGAAATACCACGTCGCATTTGTGGGCCAAGGTTAATATCTGCAATATCGCCTAATAATAATGGAGTACCATTTTCCGTGACTTTTAGCGGTAATGATTTTATATCCTCAATATTGGTTAAATAACCAGTGGTACGCACCATATGTTCAGCTTCAGCCATTTCAATAACAGAGGCACCTGTTTCTTGGTTACCGTTTTGAATCGCCATATTGACTTGCTGTAACGTCAGGTTATATGCCCGTAATTTGGAGGGATCTATTTGAACTTGGTATTGTTTAACCATACCACCAACAGTTGCGACCTCAGAGACGCCAGCGACGGTTTGGAGTTCATATTTTAGAAACCAATCTTGTAAGCTACGTAGTTCTGCTAGATCGTGTTTGCCGGTTTTGTCTTGTAATACATAGCTATAAATCCAGCCAACCCCTGTTGCATCTGGGCCTAAGGTAGGTTTTGCATTGGCGGGTAATTTAGGCGCAACTTGGCTTAAATATTCCAGTACTCGTGAACGAGCCCAATAGATATCGGTATTATCATTAAAGATAATATAGACATAAGAATCCCCAAAGAAGGAATAACCACGTACAGTTTCGGCGCCTGGTACGGCTAACATAGCGGTTGTTAATGGGTAAGTGACTTGATCCTCAACCACTTGTGGTGCTTGACCGGGATAGCTGGTTTTAATAATTACCTGAACATCGGAAAGATCGGGTAGGGCATCAACTGGCGTATTTTTAACACTGTATAAACCACCAATCGTTAAAAATAATGCGGCAATCAAGACTAATAAACGGTTGTTGATTGACCACCGGATAATAGCAGGGATCATAGTGTACTCTCCATTGGTTGAAGATCTTGTAGCGTGTAATCACTGCCATTTTTAACCAGCTTAAATCGAACGGACTGGCCTTGTTTAAAATGGTTTAAAGCAATGGTGTCATTAACCGTAAAGTTCATTTCACCTGCGGGCCATTGCCATGCAGGAACAGGCTGGTGGTTAACGGTGATCATATTGAAATCAGCCATTAACATTGAAATATCACCATTGACCCAAACTTCATTAATAGCCTTCTTGGTATCTTTCTTATAATCAATAATTTGATATTGATTGTTGGCTGTTTTTTGGATTTCAAATTTAAGCGGTTGACCTACAGTTAACGCATTGATATTCAGTTTTTTATTGACGTTGAAATCCATTGTCATCGCAGGCCAATTCCAAGCACTCACGGGCTGGTGGTTGATTGTTAATACACCCTGATCGGTATTGATCGCGGTGATCTCACCTTTAGCCCACGTGACGATAAGGTTTTTATCGACACTGTCGACACCATTAATACGAGACAGATCAGCACTTTTACTTGATTCTGAATCAAGTAAAAATTGTGCAGAAGTGACAATACGATCTGCTGTTGTTAATCCAGCTAACACTTCAACTCGATTATTGGCTTCTCGACCAATCTTGATCCTTGCAGATCGATACTTACCATTATCTTCAGCTAATACGACACGGGTCATATCACCAGAACGGATAACGGCTTGGGTCGGTACTGTGAGTACCGCTTTATCAGTGGTAGGAGTGAGGGTGATGTTGGCAAACATATTAGGTTTTAATTGACCGTTATGGTTGGCAAATTTTAACCGCATCCGTAATGTACGCGTTTTAGGGTCTAAAATTGGATAAACATAATCCACGCTACCTTGCCATTGTTGACCAGGGATGGCATCTAATGCCATGGTGGCTTTACTGTTAGTAGTTATCCAGTGTGCTTGGCGTTCAAATATTTCGGCATTAACCCAAACTTCATTTAGAGGTCCAGCACTTATTGCGACTTGTGCCGGAGATAAATATCCCCCTTCACGAACGTTTAAACTGGCAATAACACCATCGGCGATGGCTTTTACTTCGATTGTTTTAGTTGCTTTGCCCGTTTTAATGATTTGTTCAATTTGCTGTTTATCGACCCCAAGAGCCATTAAGCGATCACGCGCACCTTGCATTAAGCCACTGCGACCAGTTCGATAGGCATTGAGTAATTCTTGTTGGGATTTAACTATTTCAGGTGAATATAGTGTAAATAGTACATCGCCTTTATGAACCTGCTCGCCCACGGCATTAACATATAATTTTTGTACCCAACCACTGACTCGAATATTCGTTTGCCACAGATGACTTTCATCAAAAGCAACATAGCCGATGGTATCTATTTGGGGAGATAACTTTTGTTTAATAACAGCTGCTGTTTTTACACCTAGGTTATTTTCCACTGCGGCATTAATGGTGACGGTACCAGCAACAGTAGCTGTTGGAGAATCTTCAGCATAGACAGGAATTAAATCCATTCCCATTGGTGATTTACCTGGCTTATCTCGCTGATAATTAGGATCCATTGGAGCAACCCAATATAACGGTTCCTTGTCTGTCGCCGTTGTTGCAATAGCTGTCATGGATGTTGAGTTACTGGAGATATAATGGGTTGCTGTTACACCAATAGCTGTACCAATAAGTAACGCAGCGGCGGCGATTTTAACTGTACTTTTTGAAGACATGATTTACCTACTTATTGATGGTTGAATGTTGAAGCTGTAGCGAGAGTGGTTGAATATCAAAACCATTAACTAATGCCGCGAGGTTCGCATTGGTAATATTCAAATCTGTGGTTATACGAGCTTGTTCGATGTCTAATGTGAGTTCATCAGTTGCCGCTGCAATAACATTATTAAATTGCGCGGTATTGTTTTGATAACCACGTTCTACAGCTTGAGTACGTGCTTTTGCTTGGTTAAGTAGGGTGTTTTTATAGCGTGCTAGACGTTGACGTAAATTATCCTGTTCAACCAGTAAGGCATTTACTTTGGCATTCATTTGATTTAATAGCAGGTCACGTTGAGACTTTGCGGCCCCCACCTGATATTGCGCTGCCGCAGCATGATGATCTTGACGATTATCAGTAAATAACGGTAGATCCATCGTCAGATAAGCACTAACAAGATCGGATGCAGGCTTACCAGACATTGCATTAGCTTGACGAGAGGCATACATGACTTCAATACCAAATTGAGGTTTGTAAGCTTGCTGAGTGATGGCAACTTGGGTTTCATTGGCGGAGATAGTGCTATTGGCTATTTGTACCATCGGATGGTTTTTAAGTAGTGGATAATGCTGTGTTGTAGCGGTTAAACGTGGCATTAATTTATTTAACTGTTGCCAAGGTAACTGGTTTGATGTTTGGATCATCACTTGATTTGTTAGCCAATCAGCACCAAGCCATTCAGACAGTTGTGCCATGATACGGCGTTGTATTTGTTGGTTAGCCTGTAATTTATCTTCTATTTTTACTAATTGGAGTTTAACTTGCAGGAGATCTTGAGCTTCACCACTACCGATGCCGTAGTTAGTGCTAGTGACGTTAGCCAATTCAGTGATTAGGCGATGGTTTCGTTGCAAGGTGCGATAAGTATATTGTTGATAACCAAGCTCTAACCATAATTGGGTTATTTTCGTCGTGATATCCAGTTCACGCACAGCTTGTTGAATACCAATGGCATGAGCTTGAATATTGCCTTTTTGTTGTTGTAAATCAAGGGTGTTACCGCGATCGAATTGCTGCATTAACCCAATAGATAAGGTGGTCATTGGATCTTTGTTAACAGAAAAGCTGTCTGTAGGTAGACCGCCAATACCAAGCTTTAGTTTCGGATCGGGTAAGCTATTCGCTCCTGAACTTGTTTCTAGCATGGCATGTTGTTGAGCTTTAATTTGCGCGATATTGGCATCGCTCTTAAGTGCCCTTGTGATCAATTGCGCCAATTGTTGTGGCGAGGTTTGTTCAACTGGTGCCGTTGTGGGGGCCGCGAAAAGTGCTGACGGCATAATGGCTACTGCGCTGATAGTTAGCGCTAGCATAGAAGTTGTAACGTTCATAACGTAATCCAATCTTCCATAAGCATATAGGCCAATTTTATCAATAAGCTAATTACGATTACTAATGCAATTAAGCAGTAATGGTATAGCTCAGTGATTGAATTGGGTAAGGCTTATGGTGATCTTAGATCTGCTGCAAAATAATTAAATACAGATCGTAAGATGCAATTAACCTATCACGACAATAAAAGTGTCGTGAGTAAAAGGAGATTAAAAGGATTTACGCTATTGGAGGGCGATATAGTGTTGGCGTGGTGGTATTTAAATGGTGTGTTTTTTCTATGGTAATTAACGTACGATTTGATTGCTGGAAGATACTACCAAACGGGCTGGGCAAAAAAGCAACACCCGTAAAGCATGCGACGGAGCAACATTTGTCGATTCCACCCATTTTATCGCAATGGGTAGTAGATTTTGGTGCTTGATGATGTTGATGAGAAGTCATAGATTCATCATCACAACAATCCATCGTTGATGACATTGTCGTCATCGTATTATTCATACCGAGCATTTTTACTGACATTAAAGGCGCACTGGCTGCAACACTTGATAACAATAATGCTATAAGTGTAAAGCTTGTAATCCAAATTGTGCGAAGACGTTTAATATACATCTTAAGCCTTTAATTAAATTTAGAGGCTATTATATGCAATTATTGTTATTTGACGTCAAGTATTAATTATTATGTAAAGTCTTATTAAGGCATAAAATTACAAATATGATGCATTAATATGTTTAAAAGCTTGCTGAATAGATTTTGTTTGATGAAATATTAACCGTATTTATTAGAAATAGTTTGATAAATTAAGCTGCTGTTTATTCACCCCACTGGTTTTTCTTGCTAATCTGTGACTATTATCGATAGCGTCTATTGTTTTAGCTATTGTTCACTCAGAAGGTAATCTTGTTTGAATCATTTTGTTTGGGATGTTAATCCAATACTAGTGTCATTCTTTGGTTTAAAGATACATTGGTATGGCGTGCTATTTGCGCTCGCTATTACGTTTGGCTTCCAAGTTATGAAGTCAATTTATCAACGTGAAAATAAACCTGTTGAAAGTTTAGATTCATTACTTATGTATGCTGTTGTTGGTATCATTGTTGGTGCTCGATTATTTCATGTAGTGTTCTATGATCCAGATTATTACTGGGCACACCCTGCGAAAATCTTTGCTGTATGGGAAGGTGGATTAGCAAGCCATGGTGGTGGTTTAGGCTTAATCATTGCGGTTTACTACTACAGTAAAAAGTATACTATTGACCGTATGTGGCTACTCGATCGTTTAGCGATTGCAACGGCACTCTTTGGTTTCTTTGTTCGTTTCGGTAATTTCTTTAATTCGGAAATTTTAGGTACTCCAAGTAGCTTGCCATGGGCGGTTGTGTTTGAACGTGTTGATTTAGTTCCACGTCACCCAGTTATGCTTTACGAAGGTTTCTCTTATCTGGCAATATTCTTCTTATTGTTTGCTTTATATCGTAAAACCGATATAGGTAAGTATAAAGGGTTACTGCTTGGTTGGTTCTTAGTATTAGTGATGACAGTACGATTCTTATTAGAGTTTATTAAAGTACATCAAGCCGATTACTCAACCGATATGGTTATTAATACCGGTCAGTTATTAAGTATTCCATTTATTTTGGTTGGTATTTATTTGGTAATCAAAGGCCAAAGAGAGCGAAGCTTACAGCGAGCTAAAAATAATTAATCAATAAGTATAGATATATAAAAATAAAAAGCCGATCAGATGATCGGCTTTTTTATTTATGCGATGACAGTGGTTTTCGGTGTCGATATTGATTGTAAACGGCGGCGTTGGTTTTGAATTATGATACCAAACGCTAAAATAGCGGGCAGCCATAACCATTCTTTACGCCAGCGTTCAACAGGAACTCGAATATCTACAATTTGTTGGTCAAACTGTAATTGTTCGGTGGCAGCTGGACTTCCAAATGTCACCATATCAATGAGTGTTTTACCTTGGCTTTGGTAGGTTTCAATACCTATTTGTGCGAGTTTTTGTTGACCATTTTCTCCTTTAGGAACAGTAAATAGCACGCTAAACTCTCGATGTTTACCGATAGCATCTTCGCCAGCAATCCGCATTCGAATAACATCACCAGCAGGGAGGTTATCAAGGGTACTCACCAAGTGCGTTGGTGCAATATTCTGATAAGGTTCAACGATTAAATCTTGCCAAAATCCCGGTCGAAATAAAGTAAACGAAATCAATAACAGTGCAATATTTTCATACCATCGATTGCGGGTAATGAACCAGCCTTGGGTTGCCATCGCAAAAATAAGCATTGCAATGGTTGCAATGATAAAAATAATAATTCCATGAGTAGCACTAACATCGATGAGTAGTAAATCAGTGTTGAAGATAAATAAGAATGGTAATGCTGCTGTTCGTAAACTGTAATAAAACGCTGTGATTCCCGTTTTTATTGGATCGCCTTTTGATACTGCCGCTGCAGCAAAGGAAGCTAATCCGACTGGAGGCGTTACGTCAGCCATAATACCAAAATAGAATACGAATAAATGTACTGCTATTAGCGGTACAATTAAGCCATTTTGTTGGCCGAGGGTGACAATTACAGGTGCGAGCAAGCTTGAAACAACAATATAATTAGCCGTTGTCGGTAATCCCATACCAAGAATAAGACTGAGTAATGCAGATAAAATTAGCATTAACATCAGGTTGCCCATTGACAGCATTTCAACTAAATCAGCCAAAATTAAGCCAACGCCAGTTTGAGATACTGCACCGACAATAATACCAGCTGTCGCTGTAGCAATACCTATCCCTATCATATTGCGTGAACCCGCAATTAAAGCTTCAATCAGATCGTTCTTTCCATCACTAAAATTGCCGTAATGATAACCATCTTTACGTAATAAACTCAGTAATGGACGTTGAGTAACAATAATGCCAACCAGCATCACTGATCCCCAAAAAGCAGATAATCCAGGAGATAGACGCTCCACCATTAAGCACCATACTAAGACCACGACTGGCAGAATAAAATGTAATCCTGCTAATAAGACACTGCGTGTTTCGGGTAATGTATCCAGTGGAGCTTCAGGATCATCATTTGGTAGTGGTGGGTGGGTGGCCGCTACTTTGAGTAACCCTATATATACCGCGACTAATAATCCTCCAATTACATACCCAGCATAATTACCGAGTAATGGTTTGATCCACCCTAAGCCATAATAGATAGCTAAAGAAAAGCCGCTAATTAATAAACAGCCAAAGCTAAAACTGGTTAAGCGTACTAGCCACGGTTTGTGGTGCTTAGGCTCAATTGCCACCATGCCTAGTTTTAAAGCTTCTAAGTGAACAATATATAATAGGGTGATGTATGAAATTGCCGCCGGTAAAAACGCATGTTTAATAATATCGATATAAGGAATACCCACATATTCAACCATTAAAAAAGCAGCGGCGCCCATTACTGGAGGCATAATTTGGCCGTTCACCGATGAAGCGACTTCTATCGCACCAGCTTTTTCTTTGCTAAAACCGACTTTACGCATCATAGGAATGGTAAATGTGCCAGTTGTAACGACATTAGCAATTGATGAGCCAGAGATTAAGCCAGTTAACCCTGATGCGACCACCGCGGCTTTTGCCGGTCCTCCTCGAAGATGGCCTAATAAACTAAATGCTAATTGAATAAAATAATGTCCTGCGCCGGCTCGTTCAAGTAAGGCACCAAAAAGTACAAATAGAAATACAAAGCTGGTGGATACACCAAGGGCAATTCCAAATACGCCTTCGGTGGTGATCCATTGATGGTTAGCTAATGATGAAAACTGGACGCCACGGTGAGCAAGTAGCCCCGGCATCCAAGGACCTGCAAAACTATAGCCAATAAAGCCAAGGGCAATGAGAGGCAAGGCTGGACCTAATACGCGTCGAGCAGCTTCGAGAAGTAATGGTAAACCAATACACGCGATGACTAAATCGAATTGGGTTAAGCTTCCTGGACGTTGAGCTAATTCATTGTACATGACAAATAAATACAATGAGGTTGCTGCTGCAATCATACCTAATGCGATATCGCTGTAAGGGACACGATCGGTAGCTGAAGAGTGTCTCGCAGGGAAAACTAAAAAAGCAAGAATAAGAGCAAAAGCTAAATGGATTGCACGAGTCTCGGTGTCATTAAATACCCCAATCCCAATAATAAAAGGTAGCGGAGATGCTATCCATAGCTGAAACAGTGACCATGAAATGGCTAAAAATGTAATGATTTTGGCCATCATTCCTGTTGGTAAACGTGCACCAACATCTTTAGCTATTAGATCTTCTGTAGAAAGAGGGGTATCTAGCGTTATATGTTGTTGAGCCATATGTATTCACTTACAGATTGGTACTAATGAAAACAGGAAACGTAATTAAAGTAATAGGATGTTGTGTCTTTTCATTAGTAAAAAAGAGGGCAAGCGAGATAACAATATATCTCGCTTGGCAGTGCGGTTACATCCAACCACGTTCTTTATAGTAACGAATAGCGCCATCGTGCAATGGTGCTGTTAAGCCTGTTTTTATCATGTCAGTTTCTTTTAGATCGGCAAAAGCTGGGTGTAGGCGCTTGAAACGATCAATGTTAGTAAATACTGACTTCACTAATTGATATACCATTTCAGGATCTGTTGCTGCATTGGTAGACAGTACTGCTTTACCGCCAATAGAAACGGTATCATTGGGGTTGCCGCGGTACATACCACCGGGAATAATCGCTTTAGTAAAATAACTTTTTTCTTTTAATAACGCGTCAATTTCAGGACCAACAACAGGAATTAAGCGCGTATCTGTTGTTGTTGATGCCTCTTGAATTGCCCCATTAGGGTGGCCGACAAAATAGCTCATAGCATCAATTTTATTATCGCTCATCGCTGGCGCTTGTTCTGCTGGTTTAAGATCAGATACCAGACTAAACACATCACTGTTCCAGTTTTTGACTGCTAAAATTTGTTCAAAAGTATCACGCTGACCTGAACCTGGGTTACCTAAATTCACCCGTTTGTTTTTAAGATCGTCAAAGGAGTGAATTCCAGAGTCTTCACGAGCAAGGATAGTAAATACCTCACTTTGAAGAGAAAAGACCGCACGAATATCGGACATTTTGCCATGATCTTGAAAAGGGGCTAAGCCGTTAAGGGCTTTAAATTGATGATCCGACTGCATAATACCAAAATTATATTCGTGGCTGCGTAGGCCATTGACGTTAGCAACCCCACCGCCACTGGTTGGGGCATTACATTTTATTTGATGGGTATCTGTGGTGCGATTTACAAATCGACAAATAGATTGTCCAGCAATGTAATAAACGCCCGTTTGGCCACCTGTACCAATAGAAATAAAGTTGTTAGCCGCTGTTGCGAAAGATGAGAAAAATACACCTCCCAGCGCACTAACAATAATAGCGAGTAGTTTCATTTTAAAATCCTTTCAATGATTATTACAGAGTGATAATTGGTGTTACTTTGATCACGATATAGTTACTGTTGTATTTGTATCAGTAAGTATTTATCTGGTGTTTTTTATGATTTTTAGTTATCAAAATGCGAATAATTGTTCAACCAGTAAACAGTAAGTGTATTTTTTGTTAACCCAAGGTACGGTTAAATCATGAATGTGACAATGAGTAAAAAACTGCTTTTCTTGTTGTGTGAGAAAGCAGTTAATATTGTTAACGAGGGATAAAATGAAAATAAGGCTAATAAGAAAGTAATGAAGGTAGGAATTACAGCGGCTTAAATGAAAAAACCGCCAATAAATGACGGTTTTTAATTATGCTTTATGAAGTCTTAATGAAAAGGGTACCAGAATAGAGTCGTTGATTGATAACGATGCAGAATACCGAGTCCAAGTACGAGCGCGATAATGACTAAAGCTATCACATCATTTTTTGTCATCGGTTTTAAGCTATACCAAGTACGCTTTTTATTACGTCCGAAACCACGTAATGTCATCGCATTAGAAATCACATCTGCACGATCTAAGCTTGAGAATATCAGCGGCCCCAGAATCTTGGCAACATTACGAATACGTGTCATTACTGGTGCTTTCTTTGAAATATCCACGCCGCGTGCTTGTTGAGCATGCATAATATTGGTGAAATCTTTCATTACTTCAGGTAAATAACGTAACGTTAGGCTCACTGCATAAGCAATACGATAAGGTACACCAAGTTTATTTAAACTGGCTGAAAATTCCGTTGGATGAGTCGTGAAAACAAACACTAACGCAATCGGGAACATACTAAAATATTTAAGCGTGACGGTAAGTAAGTAAAATACCGTTTCAAGAGTAATATTATAGTGGCCAAAAAGATGTACTAATACGGTGGTTGAATGCATGTAGTCAGTGCCTTGCTGAGGGGCAATCAAAAACATAAATAAAGCATTCATGAGTAACACCACCGCGGTACCCACTAATAGTGGTTTATAGACAGCAAATGGAATTTTAGTGGCTTTTAATAGCAATAACCCAACAATGATTAATCCACAAATAACACGCAGATCAAAGGTGAGTAACACCATGGTTACCCACGCCATAAATAACACAAACTTGGTAATACCGTTTAAGGCATGTAGCCAAGAGTTAGTGTTGACATAACTAATGCCAAATTTTAAATGTTTGCTTTTCATGGTTATTTATTTTTTACTTCGTGGGCGATAAAACAGCGAATAAATTGATCAATCTGCTCAATTCCGATTGCTTGAGCGAGTGAATATAAGCTCGTAACGGTTAAGTTGGCTTGATCCAGTAATGCTGGCTGGCTAAAAATATGATTGACCTTATCATCGGTAAGTAAGCGATTATCGGCAATCACAATAGCGCGTTGGGTATATTCAAGTACTAAGTGCATATCATGTGAAATAATCACAATGGTAAGTCCTAGCTTTTGATTTAGCTCTTGAATAAAGGCCATCATAGCAGTGTAATGATGGTAATCTTGGCCTGCAGTTGGTTCATCTAGGATGAGCAAATCAGGTTCAAGGACTAACATTGTCGCAATAGTGACACGCTTTTTCTGACCAAAGCTTAAGGCATCGACAGGCCAGTGGTGATAGCGACCCAGACCACAAAGTTTAAGCGTCGCTTCTACTTTTATCTTAATCTGCGCCTCATCCATACCACGGTTACGCAGACCCGATGCAACTTCATCAAAAATCATATGATGTGAGATCATATGATTGGGGTTTTGCATTACGACACCAATATGTTGGCTACGCTCAAAAATAGATTGGTTAGCTAAATTTTTACCATCGAGAGTGATAGTACCGTTATCGGCTTCTAATACACCCATAATCAAACGGGTGATGGTTGATTTACCAGAGCCATTTTTTCCCATAATGGCAACAAACTCACCTTTATGAATATCAAAGCTGACATCATCTAGCGTGTTGCGAATACCATCATAAGAATAGCTAAGGTTATTAACACTTAGTAGCACATCGTTTATTGGTTCTACTTGTGGCTGTTTAACTTGATGGAACCAATCTTCGATTTGAGGTTTGAATTTATCAAGCTTAATCGTGGAAAAATAAGCCGGCTTATCTTCAGCTGTGATCGTGCATCCCGCTGCTTTGATTGCAGAAATATATAACGGCTC
Source organism: Photobacterium kishitanii (assembly GCF_003026355.1). GTDB lineage: Bacteria > Pseudomonadota > Gammaproteobacteria > Enterobacterales > Vibrionaceae > Photobacterium > Photobacterium kishitanii. Next base: position 98,844 of record NZ_PYON01000014.1, read on the forward strand.
ACGAATACCATGTTGTTGTAATAACGGACTGGCTAACAGCTCATCTGGTGTCATATCTGCAATGATTTCACCACGCTCCATCATAATAATACGATCGATTGGGCGGTGTAATACATCCTCTAAACGGTGTTCAATAATAATGACCGTTTTATCAGAATCTTTATGCAAATTATCAATGATTTCAATTGCCGCTTTACCTGTTTTAGGATCGAGGCTAGCAAGAGGCTCATCAAATAATAAAATATCAACGTCATCCACCATCACACCAGCGAGGGATACACGTTGCTTTTGGCCACCACTTAAGTCAAAAGGGGAGTGATATAAAATACTGTTTAAATCGACCATATTCGCGGTGGCTTGTACGATTTCACGCATTTTTTGTTGTGGAATCATTTGGTTTTCAAGTGCAAAAGCAATATCTTCGCCGACACTTAATCCTACAAACTGACCATCAGTATCTTGCAATACAGTACCGACCATACTAGTACAGTGATCAAGATCTAAGCTGCGGGTGTTTTTACCATTAATGTATAACTCGCCACTACAATCACCCTTAATCGCATGAGGAATAAGCCCATTCAGGCATTGACCTAAGGTCGATTTACCACAACCACTTGGACCAATAAGGGCAATTTTTTCGCCTTTATTGATGGTTAGGTTAATATTTTTGAGAGTGGGGTTTTCAAGAGCCCAATACTTAAACGAAAAGTTATTAAAGACGATACTCATTATTAATAAGCCTCTTTTAGGTTGAAGCTTTGCTGCTTACGCTTAGCTACCGAAGTCAGAATTAAATGACCGACAAAGGCAATAATAACGGTATTACTTAATGCAATAATAACGAGTTGCACCAGTACCTTAGTAAAAGGTTCGGCATAAAGTACAGCATCAAGGAAAGCAGAGCAGCCATAGCCGACAACGTTGGCAATGAATGCAAGTAGCACAAAGAGACTAAAATCAAGTTTAGAAAATAGTCCCATTTCTAAGCGGCCACGGGTAAGAATAGGGTAGAGACCAATAATTAAGCCAACAATGCCAGAGCCAAGTTCCCATGTGAACCATACTCCCCAGCCGGCAAAGAGATCAGTCACCCAGTGCCCAATAATACCAACTAGAAATCCAACCAGTGGGCCGAAGAGAACTGCAAATAAGGCTAATACAGCCATTGCAGGTTTAAGGGTAGTATTGGCAAAAACAGGAATACCGAACATAGGCAAACCACCTATGCCATATAAAGCTGCACCAATTGCAATAACAACAACTGTTTTAGCAGAAAGACTCATAACTTAACCTTGTTAACTCAGCCATCGAGACATTCAGTCATCGATGAAATGCAATAATTGGATATACAAATGCTTATGGTTGTAATCGTCATGTTACAGATTAGACAGGCCATGCCAATTAGCAGAGTACGCCGTGATAGTTGAAACCATCTTCAAGGGCAACTCAGCACTAATAATCCATTATTAAGTAAGAGCGTTATAAGTCTTTTCAGTATGAAAACGTAATATAGTAAAATGTGAAACCAAAAGCGGCGCTATGATAACGTAATCTTTCTCGGAAAGGAATGCTTTACATCTAGACGGCTAAAGAATAATCAGCATTAGTTTCTGTTACCGAAGTTAGGTTAATGAGCTGTTATAATTTGCTGATTTGGTTATTTTTTATCTGGGTATTTTAACCATATAAATATACTCATTTTTTGGGGCTTTATTTTTATTATAAAATAGACAATAATCGAACAACGGTCATTATTTTGCAGCGTGTAAAAAATAGATAGCCGTAAACTGTCAAGTCTTAACTTTATGTGAAACTTTGCACTGAGACACAGAATCAGTATGAGGTTAATCTCGAAGTTGAGGTAGAATTATAAGTATTAGTGAGTTAGCTATCCCGCCATAGTGGCAGGGTGCAGAGCCAAATCATATTGGAGATACAGCTTGATTAATGTATTCCTTGTAGATGATCACGAACTGGTTCGCACAGGGATCCGACGTCTTCTTGAAGATGTCCGTGGTATTAAAGTGGTAGGGGAAGCCATCAGTGGTGAGGAAGCCGTAAAGTGGTGTCGTAGCAATCATGCAGACATTATTCTTATGGATATGAACATGCCAGGCATCGGCGGTCTTGAAGCTACCCGTAAAATTTTGCGCTTCAACCCGGATGTTAAAATTATTGTATTAACGGTACATACGGAAAATCCGTTTCCAACTAAAGTTATGCAAGCCGGCGCCTCGGGTTATTTAACTAAAGGTGCTGGGCCAGATGAAATGGTTAACGCCATTCGTATGGTTAACAGTGGTCAGCGATATATTTCATCTGAAATTGCTCAACAAATGGCTTTAAGTCAGTTCGCGCCCGATTCAGAAAATCCATTTAAAGAACTGTCAGAGCGTGAATTACAGATCATGATGATGATTACGAAGGGCCAAAAAGTTACCGATATATCAGAACAATTGAGTTTAAGTCCTAAGACTGTGAATAGTTACCGTTATCGTTTATTTAATAAGTTAAATATTAGTGGTGATGTTGAGTTAACACATCTAGCGATTCGTCATGGCATGCTTGATACTGAGACCTTGTAGTGTCTGAGCATGTGGATGATGGTACTGTTTTTGATGCCCAAAGTTTTCTCAAAACAGTCACTCACCAACCTGGCGTCTACCGTATGTATGACGCCAGCGGTGAGGTAATTTATGTTGGTAAGGCAAAAGATCTCAAAAAACGCTTATCCAGCTATTTCCGTATTAATGTTAGCGGTGAGAAAACACGCGCGTTAGTTAAAAATATTTGTAAAGTTGATGTGACTGTAACTCATACAGAAACGGAAGCATTAATCCTCGAACACAATTATATTAAGCAGTATTTACCCAAATATAATGTCTTATTACGAGATGATAAGTCTTATCCTTATATTTTGTTAAGTGCTAGTAAACATCCTCGACTCTCTATTCATCGCGGTGTAAAGCGTCGTAAAGGTGAATATTTTGGTCCCTATCCCGATGTTTCTGCTGTGCGTGAAAGTTTGCATCTAATGCAAAAAATATTTCCTATCCGTCAATGTGAAGATTCGGTTTATGCTAACCGTAGTCGCCCTTGTTTAATGTATCAAATTGGTCGTTGTTCAGGTCCGTGTGTTGCTGGTCTAGTATCTGATGAGGATTATCAGCAACAAGTACAATGGGTGCGTTTATTCTTACAAGGTAAAGATCGCCAAGTGATCAACACCATGGTCGAAAAAATGGAGCAGGCCAGTATGGCACTCGATTTTGAACGAGCAGCTGTTTATCGTGATCAGATCCAAGCTTTACGTCGCATTCAAGAACAACAATTTGTTAGTCAAGATAATCAAGACGATTTAGATGTTATTGGTATTGCTCACCAAAATGGAATGGCGTGTATCCATGGTTTATATATTCGTCAGGGTAAAATTTTAGGCAGTCGCAGTTATTTTCCTAAAATGCCAGTAGATGCTTCGCTGACAGAAGTATTATCAAGTTTTGTAACTCAGTTTTATTTTAATCAGGCGGAAGGACGTGTTATTCCGAGTATTATTTTATTGAGTGAGGAACTAGGGGATGATAGTGATGCAATTTTAACTGCACTGTCAGAGTTAGCGGGGCGTAAAATCACGATTAAATACCATCCTCGCGGTACGCGAGCAAAATATCTGAAATTAGCACAAACTAATGCTGCAACGGCACTAACCAGTAAACTGAATCATCGCATGACGATTCAAGAACGCTTCTTTGCCCTGCAACAAGCCTTAAATTTAAAACCTATCTCACGCATGGAATGTTTTGATATTAGTCATACCATGGGTGAAAAGACCGTGGCATCTTGTGTGGTCTTTAATCATGAAGGCCCATTAAAGCAAGAATACCGTCGATATAATATTAGTGGTATCACTGGTGGCGATGATTATGCTGCAATGGCACAAGTATTGGAGCGCAGATATAGTAAAAACATGGAATTGGATAAAATTCCAGACATAATTTTCATAGATGGGGGTAGAGGTCAGCTCTCAAGAGCGTATGATGTTGTAAAACCATATATTGCTGAGTGGCCTAAACGACCAATGTTAGTTGGTGTTGCAAAGGGAACCACACGAAAACCAGGTCTTGAGACTTTAATTTTCGTGACGGGTGAAGAATTTTCTATGCCAAGTGATTCTCCCGCGTTACATTTAATACAACATATTCGCGATGAAAGTCATAATCATGCGATCAGTGGTCACCGTGCCCAGAGAGCAAAAGTAAGAAAACGTAGTACACTTGAAGATGTCGAGGGAGTTGGACCTAAACGACGTCAGGCTTTATTAAAATACATGGGTGGAATGCAAGAACTGAAAAAAGCAAATAAAGAAGAAATTGCTAAAGTGCCTGGTATCAGTTTAGCTTTAGCGGAAAAAATAGTCGATGCATTGCAACATGGTTAGTCTGTCGCTTTGAAGGTCATCATTGCTACAGTACTTTAATTGGTTGAATTTACAGAAAAGGCACACTCTTTTAGTTTTTTTAGAGTAGTCTAGATTGTATGTTAGGCCCAGATCTTGAACATAAGAATAAAATTATGCGTTTATCAATCCCAAATATTTTAAGTTTTATCCGGCTCATTCTTATCCCATTTTTTGTTATTACCTTTTATTTACCGTATGAATGGTCGGCGTTTGCTACTGCGTTAATCTTTTGGGTTGCTGGTGTAACGGATTGGTTTGATGGCTATCTTGCGCGTAAGCTTAATCAAACTACCCGTTTTGGTGCCTTTATTGATCCTGTTGCGGATAAATTAATGGTCGTAACCGCAATGGTGCTAGTGGTTGAACATTATCATACGTTGTGGGTGACAGTGCCTGCTATTACTATGATTGGACGTGAAATTATTATTTCAGCACTACGTGAGTGGATGGCTGAACTAGGTAAACGTGCAAGTGTAGCGGTTTCATGGGTAGGTAAAGTTAAAACAGCTTCTCAAATGTTTGCACTATTATTATTACTATGGCATCCACATGAATATGTTGTGTGGTTAGGTTATGCATCACTTTATATTGCAATGGTGTTAACTTATTGGTCAATGGTGCAATATCTTAAAGCTGCTAAAGGTGATTTGTTAAACGCAGATAATCACTAACAAAACCTAATGGTTGGCTAACAGATAAAGAAATGGCGAGCTAATTAGCTCGCCATTTTTGTAACTATTATTGAATAACAGTCTATTAATTAACCATAAAGTTGCATATCTTATTCAGTGTGTGATCGAATTCTAGAAATAGTATGCCACTCGTTACCCATAGTAATGTATGACTAATTCCTACTCGTGTGAATACCTCTTTATGTGCATCAAACCAAGATAACGCAAAGATAGTCATGTTAGCGATTGAGTGTTCATAGTTAGTTACAAAGAATTCTAGAACAGTAATACTGATGCAGGTGCAGTCATTTTTGCTAGTGCGACATTATTTAATAAGCTGTTACTATCATTTTAAAGAAGACAAAATTAACTATGCCGCTTCATACTGCGGGTGAACATTATCAAAAGCATTTGACTGTGGGAACCGTACTTCGAATAGAGAGTTGCTTTGTTCTCAGAATTATAAAAAATAATTAAATAGATACTTATGCTGAAGCTATAAGGTTTAAATAATGTGATGTCTTTTTTGGTCTACCATATAAATATCCTTGAGAAAAGGTACTATACTTATTTGCTAATTTCTGTTTTTCTTTATTCTCTACACCTTCAACAATTAATTCAAAATGCTTTGTTTTTTGTATTTCTTTACAGATATTTATATTTTCATGAAAATAATCATGACTGTTAAAAATTGACTTATCTAGTTTTATTATATTCCAAGGAAATGCTCTTACAATTTCAATATCATATCTATTTGAACTAAAATCATCAAGCCAAAATTCAGTACTACTTGTTTTTAATATATGTTTCATGTGTTTTTTTAAAATATTAAAACTATCATGATTAATATCCATATTAGTTACTTCAATAGCTAAAATAAAAGAAGATAGTGTTACTATTTTGTTTAGGTATTCTATATCTAATAACAGTGATGCAGGTATGTTTATAGATATTTTTTTTGATCTTATTAAATTTGTATTTCCGTTTATCTCAATTATTTGTTTAATAATTATATCTTTCAATATGTTTTTATCTAAATTGTCAAAAAATGTAGATTTATCATAATGTTTATTTGCTGTTATAT